>CAJKGW010000005.1:0-164679 GCA_905199545.1 uncultured Collinsella sp. | reverse complement strand
AGCTGCGGAAACGCGGGGCCCGTTCAGGCTGTTGCGTTGAGATTGAAAATCAACCGACGGTTCTTGCGGAGGCTTTGCATGAAATGAATTACGACCGCACTGATGATCTTGATTTCTCGCAGATGCTAAATGACATAGTGAAATCAATTGATTTACCGGCTATTCAAGGACTTAATGAGAAACAAAGAAAAATACTGATCCGAAGAATTAAGAGCCAGGCAAAAGCGTCATTATTATCATCTCGTTTGGCGAGTCGCCTTACCGCTATGTGCAAAAGGCTTGGCGATCCAATTACGAAACAGGAATTGCAATTATTAATTGATGTCAATAAGGCAAGAAATGGATTGCTGCACGGAAGAAGATCCGTGTTCCTAAATACACTTGATTTGGATCGCGCAATTGTCGCAGCCAGTACTCTTATTGTGTCAAAGGTTGAGAAGTTTGAGGAATCTAAGCTATGAATTTAATTGAGACGGGTCTTAAGCTCGGACATGCCCTCAAGAACGATTATATAGGCAGCGGCAATGAAGCATTAACGGAAAAGTATACAAAAGAGCTTCTTGGTAAGGAGATGTCAGATAGGTTATGGGAGCTATTCAACTCGAAGGTTGCGACCAGATCGTTCTACGGCTTCTCCGACTCACTAACTATATTATCCACCGCTGTCTTTGATGAACAAAGACCGATAACTCAGTATTGGATCGATTTAAAGCTAGCTGTCAATGATAATCCCGTTCTTCTGGACCTTGCTAAAAATTACTTTGAAGAGGGCGAACTGGTCGATAGACTGATAACATCTGCATTGATTCCAGGCTCCGTTAATACCGATGGATTATATTCAGTTGAGACTAACCGCCTATTTAACGATTTTGCAGCATCTCTCAAACGAACAGGCGTTACTCGCAGTTTTGCAAATTTAATCCCAAGGTCATCCTTAGACAGCAACATCATTGATAGCCATATGAAAACCCGGGGTTCAGAAATTGATTCAAATCCGTGTCTTTTTAATTGGAAACGAAATTACAAGGATGAGCCTTTGGCGAGCGAGTTCACCGCCATCGATTTAACCTGTTTTTTAGCAAGCGTTGCGAGACGTTCTATTTTTTCTGGCTTTATGGGTGACCAGATCGACCTGAAGGTAGATCACGATTCAATTGGTGGCCTTAATCAATCTGAACCAATTAAGTCAATAAAACTGAAAACTACTGACTTCTCTCCGGTTTTTAATAGGCGCTTTGCACCCATGTTAGCTCAGAACGAAAATAATCGCATAGGCTATATGCTACTATCAAAGTATAGTTTGGAATTTGGCCAAGAAGTTGACTCTTGTTGTAGCCTTGAAGGCCTCTTATACCCTCTAGATGATTTGAATTTATTCTCGTATATCAGTTAACTTTCAGCTAATCTCTGATCTGTTATTAACAACCGCATCATAGGCATACAAGAGACTTTACACGGGTTCGGCAGCGCGCTGCTGCCCCCCGCCTGACGCCCTTCGATTCTTCCATTCACCGACTGACAAAACGATTTACACCTATTTTTGGAACCTAACACAGGTTTTCTTCTTTGCCCCTAATCTGATCTCGCTAAACTAATAACTGCTGCTACCAGGGCATTTTCTGGTGCACATTCTATTGGCTCCTGCGAAGATCGGAGCGGGTATGTTTGCTGCCGAGTCCTACACCAGCCGTCATTACATTGCGATTGTTGCCATGGCCTGCCTATGCGTTTTGCTGGGCGGGCCTTCTTATGCCGCGGGCGCGGAGAGCCTCATCATCGCGGGCGCGACGTACTACGAGCCGGGCGCCTCGAGCCCTGGCTGGTCCTGGACCGACGCCGACCACCTGGAGCTTAACGGCTACGAGGGCGAGGTCATCGGCGCCGAGGGCGACCTGGTGCTGACGCTTGCCGGGCAAAACTCCGTGACGGAGTCGCATGCGCCCGATGCGGACATCACGCTGTGCGGCATGGAGGTGTGGGGCAACCTGACGCTTCGCGGTACCGGGACCCTGACGGCGACGGGCTCACAGTGCGGAATCCACGTTTCGCAGGCGCTTGTGGTAGACGGATGCACCGTCGACGCCCGGGCGGACGGGGCCGATATTACGGACGAGGCGGTCGCCGGCGTGATCGCCAGCGACATGGCCGTGTGCGGCGGTGGGCGCGTCGTTGCTGCGGGCGCCGGGGCCGGAGCGGGCGTGCGCGTCTACGGCGTGTATCTGCAAGATGCGGGCCTTGGCGATGGCGCGGCCGGCTGTCGTCTTTCCGTCGACGCCTCGTGGCTTGATGCGTCCGGTGCCGATGGCGGGGTTGCGTGCACGGGCGGGTCGCTTGTGTCCGCACGGTTTGTGGCGCCTGCTGGCGGGGCTTTTGGTGCTAGCGGCGTGATGGATGCCTCCGGTGCGGTGGCACCGCATGTGGTGGTTGAGCCCGATGTCGCCACGCCGCCGGCGGGGGAGACCGACGGTGGCGAGGTACCGGGCAATAGCGCGGAAAAGTCACCCACCGATGCTAGCCCCGCTGCCGGAGAGCCCACCGCAGGACCCACGGCAAATCCCTCGCTGAAACCCGCGGCCACGACAACCAAAACAACAACGACAGCAACCAAGACCACGATCGCCAAAGTCCCCAAGCCCAAGGCTGCCACTGTGACACTCCCCAAGACCGGCGACAGCAACTGGATCGCAGCCTCCTTTACGTTTTTCTTGCTTGGAACAACGCTTCTAGCCGCCGCATATCGCTGCTGAGGCGGCGCAACGCACTTAGCTGCAATACAAGAACTCTGTTGAAGCTTTGAGGGCAACACTTCCGGATAGGGAGCGTTGCCCTTTTCGCGCATGCAACATCTGACGTACTAGCCATATGCGTTTTCGCGCTGTGAATGAAGCAGAGTACCTTTCTTCAAAATATGATCACCCCAAAACCTTTCTTCCGAACCGGCGCTAACTTGCACTTTTAGGTACTGTGAGATTCTGGGACGCATGGAACCGCATGGGTGGCATTCGCACTTGCTTGGAGACCATTGAGGGAGCCGTCGAATGAAGTTGACATCAAAGGCGGAGGCCGGTATCAACGAGCTTGTCAACAATGAGGCTAAAGGCCGATTAGTATCTTATCCGCATCGAGGGACGGGATTATCATAGGGACGAAGGAGTTTTGCTTGAGAGGTTCATATAACCGGCCCATCGACCAAGAGGGGCAATGGGGCCATCTGATATCAACGTTGGGCGATAGGCAATTCGCCTGGACAGCATAAGAGGTGCAATTGGAACGCATAGTCACGAAGCCAACCAGAATCGATCTGCATATCCATTCTGCTGCAAGTATCGCCACTAAGGACAAAGGTAAGAAGGAACTTGCCGACTGCGATAAAGACCATGTTGATGCGCTGCTTCGCGGTTTGAAGGCGCATGACATCAACATGTGCGCAATCACCGACCACGACTGCTTCGACAAAGACCTCTACTACGCTTTGAAAGAGAGGGAGGGGTATGGTTGCCTGAACAAAGTGCTTCCTGGTATTGAGTTCAGCGTATCCATTCGCGCCGGTGGCAAGAAGCCGACCGTCGTCCATATCGTTGCCATCTTCGATGACCGGCACCCCGATCTAATCGACGGCATCGCAGAGGTCGTCTGTGATGAGAATGGGAAACCGCGCTACGACGATCTTAATATTGGCGCTTTCACCGAAGACGGTTTCACCAAGGTCTTGAGGGACATCGGCCTCAACGCCGTCCTCATCGGACACGAGAAATCGGCCGGTCAGGAAGCGAAGCGGGACGTGAGCAGTCTCGGCGCGAATTGCGCCAGCGAAGTGATTTTGACCGAGTTTGTCGACGCGGTCGAAATTCGCAACAAGCGGCGAGAACTCGACATCAAGAGACTCATCGAGACCTATCCCAAAGATGCCGTTCCGTTTGTTGTCGGGAGCGATTGTCATGATTGGGCGACCTATCCAGGGAAAGAAGGCGGTGAGATTTCGTTCTCCAGCCTGAAATGCCTGCCGACTTTCGAAGGTCTGCTCATGGCAATCACCGACCCCTCGAGAATCAAGGTCGGCGACTGCTCGTTCTTCAGCGCCAGCTCCTCGAAGCTCGACTCGCTTGAACTCTCAATTGACGGCAAGTGCTTTGACATACCGCTTTCGCCCGGAATCAACGCGATTATCGGCGACAACTCCATAGGCAAGTCGATGATGATTCACCGCATAACCGGTTGCCGGCATGTAGGCGATTCCAAGTTGGTCGACGGATACGAGGCCTATTGCGCGAAAGAGGGCATAAGCGTCGATACTCTTCTCCCAGATGCGGCTGAGTTCAAGTTTGACGACCAAGACAGCGTTCGTAAAACCCTCGAAGAGCTGCATTCGGGGCAGGGGCAAGACGATTATTTCGGTAAGTATTTTCAATCCCACGTTGATGTCAGCTCAATCAAAGAGTCGCTCAAGCGCTTCTTTGACGAGTGCGTTGTCGCCCTAGAGTCGAAAGCGCGCTTCAACGATGCACGCCGTCGACTTGATAAGCATGAGGTGGTTTTGCGGGACCTGCCAAAGTCTGAGAAGCTTACCATCTCCCGATTTTCGAAGACGATCTCTTTTAAGGACATCGATGATCTCTGCTCTAAATTGCTCTCCTGCAGGAGCGATCTTGCCAACGCAATAATAGATTACTCGAAACTTTTCAAAGAGATGGGGCTTGAAGCCGCCGAGGCCCATGCCGATGCAATGGAGGCGATGGATAGGCTTCTCAAACTTCTCGAGAAGCAAAGGCTGGTCTACAAACGCAATGACGCGAAAACCCAAGCAGTCAAGGACGCCGCGAGCGAGGAACGCAGAGTTCTTTCGAAGAGAAAGACTGACGAGCAAAAAACTATCGATGATTATTCGGCGACCCTTGACGAGGTCTCTGCGAAAATTGCCAACGCAGTGTTGCTTGCCGCAAAGCGCTGCGACAGGAAGCTCGAGTATGCCGTTCCTGTTGACATTAGGGTTCCCAATCCTATGGGGAAATTCATATTTGTCTCCGAACTCACTTCTGGTAGTACCGACATAAGCTACTGCAATGAGGTCTTTAGGGAGGTGTTTAACAAGCCTAAGCTATCGCTTCTGCTGAATGGCATTCAGTCCGAGACTGAGCTGACTACGGAGGAAATAGCTGCAGCGGTAACAGGTGAAAAACCTTCCATGGCGACGTGCTACGATCAGATTCGCAACAAGCTTCATGCGGTGGTTGACCGCGTAACCGAGAGAAGGAAAATCACCAACAAGTCCATAGGCATCGACGCCGAACCGTCGCCTGGCCTGTACGGGACCCTGTACTTCGACCTTTTGGCGGAGGAGGACGCTAAACCAGGGGTCTATATTATCGACCAGCCGGAGGATCAGATCTCGCAAGTAGCGATTAAGGAGCACGTCCTTGGCGCCTTTAAGAGGATGAGCGCCAACCGGCAGGTGCTGATGATTACGCACAACCCGCTCTTTGTCGTAAACCTCGATGTCGATAACGTCATCGTTCTCGCACGCGACAAAAATGGAATAATTGACGTGAAGAGTGGGGCTTTGGAATACGAATGCGACGACTACAAGGTGCTCGACCTTGTGGCCAAGACCGTTGAAGGAGGCGCTGACGTTGTCAGGAAACGACTCAAACGCTATGGCTCAGAAGGCATATAAGGTCGGGCTGAAGGATGGGAAGATCGCGATCGAGGGTGTTGACGGCTTTTCCATTGATGTCGAAGACCCGAAGCTGAACGTAGGGAAGTTGTACTCGGCCCTTTTCGCTGGAATCGACGAACCTACGACGATTTCCCTCGAGCCCACGACTGAACTTAAACAGGATCGCAAAGCCTTCTCTTTCTTTGAAAGCTTGAAGAAGATCGTGGACGGCGCTTGCGAAAAGATGAATCCGGGTCTGGCTGATATCGCCAAGAAGGCTGAAGGACTCGACGCCGACGACGTGGCAAAGCGGAGCTGACGCCCTGCTGCTTGTTCGCGAAAGCCAAGGGCAATGGAGACTTTCATGGTAACTATTGTTTGCGATATACGTGGTAGCGCTATTGGGCATGATGACCTATTAGCTGTCTAGGGTACTTTGGAATTGTGGATATGCGCGACCATCAATGAGTGTGGATACTCAGAGCTTGGGCTTGACGAGGCCCAAGTTTGAAAATATTATCATGTTAGTGATTAGGGTCCAGAAACTTTCGATGCCTGGAACCGGAGGGGAGCCTGCGGGTTCCCCTTTTATTTTTCGGGAAGAGCGACGATGCCCAAAGAATTCCTCACCTACCAGCAGCAGATGGAGAAGCTCAGAAGCTCCGGCCTCAGAATCGAGGACGAAGAGGTTTGCCGGAGGGTCCTTGCGGACATCGGCTATTTCCCGGTCGTGAACGGTTACCAGTCGTTTTTCCGCGACCCGAGCACCCGGGTATACCGCGAAGGCGCCACTTTTGGAGACATCCTAGCGCTTTACGAGTTCGACGTCGAGCTCAGGGAAATAATGCTCGATGCACTGCTCAAGGTCGAGGCGAAGATCAGGTCGGCGCTGGCCCACGAGTTCTGCGCTGCATATGGCGAGTCCCAGAGTAAGTATCTAGACGCCCGCTGCTACGCGACATCAAAGGGCGCGAAGCGTGTTCTCCCGAAGCTACTGAACATGCTTGATTATATCGCCAACAAGGATACCAGCCATGAATACCTCGCCTACTACCGCAGGGCATATAAGAACGTGCCACTGTGGGTCGCTGTGAACGCCATGACCTTCGGGCAGATTTCGAAAATGCTCACGGCACTTAGGGACACCGAGAAAGCCAAGATTGCCAAGAGATTCGGGGTCGGAAATCCAAAGGAACTCTCTTCGTTTATCCGCGTGCTCGCCCTCTACAGGAACGTCTGCGCGCATGGCGAGCGCCTCTTCTCTCACAGGTGCCACGTTGAGATTCCTGACACGGCCTTGCACGCCAAGCTCGGCATCGAAAAGATTGGGCCGGATTACGTTTGCGGCAAGGTAGACGTCTTCTCGGCAGTGATCACCCTTCGATACCTCCTGCGCGACGACGAGTTCAAGGCATTCAAGGCTAAGCTCGTCAAGTGCGTTAACGGATACTTGTCATTGGATGAGAGCATCGGCGAGGAGCGCCTCCTTGAAGCCATGGGGTTCCCAGCCGAATGGAAGAAGATAACCAGGTATAAAATTTAAGATCGACCCACCTAAAAGCAAAATTGCTCAGGATTTATCTAACATGAACCACGAATCGGATCATACAGTTGACGCTGCCAAGAAAGTAATAGACGCCGGTCTTCTTGAGCTGTTCGAGCGCCTGCAAGCTGTTAAGCATGCAGGCGCTCGAATCTAGACACGATCCATGACATAAAGCCCAACCAACGCACAACGACAGTTTTCCATGTCAAAAGGACACTGAAGTGTGAGGTGGTTCGAGTCTCGCTAATACAAATAATCAGCAGTTCAGGTCTTATGGGAATAATTTTATTCGCATCGCGTTGCTTCTAAGCGGTTGTTTATACCTGGATGTATACACTAAGGAGGCAGCAATGCTTTTGAGCTATGTTCAGCTAGATGACGGCGCTCAGTTTGCCTACTCAGAAACACGAGATGACGGGACCGTTCGCGTACCCGTCGAGCGTCCGGTTGACTTTGGCTTTGACCATGCAGAATGCTTCTTGCCTGCGGTTAATTGGTTCAATGTCGAAGGTTTTTCTACTGACGATCTGGATTTTTTGACCGAGTTCGTTAGATCAAACGCCCCATTTATCTTCGAACTTGCAGAACGGCAAAAAACCGGATCGGCGGTTTCGGCGCTGGCCCCCTGACGTTCTACTGTTGAACGGCAAATAACACATGATTTCGCCTACAGACATATCCACCGTCGCCTCCCGCGTGCTGGCTCAATACGACGTCAGAGAAGCCTATTTATTTGGTTCGTTTGCCCGAGGCGAGCAAACGCCCAATAGCGATATTGACTTGCGCCTAGTCTGCGGCAACACCATGACGTTCGGCACGCTTTACGAACTCTCCCATGAGCTCGAGAGGGAACTTGGGCGAAAGGTTGATATCGTCACCAACCCACCAGAGCACATGCGCCTGCCCTTCCGCAAAAGTATCAAGCAAGATGAGGTGCGCATCTATGAAGCAACATGTGCGGGACGATGAGTTTGCGAATATCATCCTGCTATCTGATCCTCCCGATGTACTCAACGTTGAGAGCCTAAAGGCCATCCGCGATGGGGATGCGTTGATAGCCACGGGAAAGCCCAGCCGGTCTAACGCAAGAATAGCTCGCCACCCAATCGGGGGTTTACTTCGCGCTATACAGCTCTACGAGCAGATCCGACTCGACCTACGCCGTGCCTCGCTCTCTTCGGCATTGGCGCTCGCAAAGACCCTAAACTGCGCCATCGAAGACCCTGTCAGGCAACCGGTTGCTCTGGAGTACGATTCGAAACCCTGTTCATCCGAAACAATCAATAGTAAGAATATTGCTGTTTAACTTTCCTTTACGTACGTATTTAAATGAAACTATAATACGTATTAGAGACAGATTTTAAAGGAGGTTGCTATGGTTGCCGTGATAGACAAGAAACTCGTTTTCGGACGCGAACAGGTGCTGACTTCGACGCAGGCAAGCAAAAATTTTGGCGAAGCGAGACGTCGCGCTCGAAGAGAACCGCAATTTGTCTCAGACAGGAACGATGGCATCGATACTGTTATCGTTGGCTTCGACGAGTTCGAAGCGATGGCGGTCGAACTCGAACAGCTCCGAGAGGAGCGCCTGCACGCTATAGCCGCTGCAAGGCTCGCGCAGGGCGACACTGATTCGAATCGCAAGGGCATTCCGTTCTCCGATACCGCGGGACGTGAGAGGTTCGAGGCCATGCTAGAAGCCGAGGCAACCGATCCCATTTCCGACGAGGAGCTGTTCGAGTGAGCGTGGCTAGGTTTAAGGTTGAGTTTTACGACAAGACTGCCGAGAAAGAGTATCTGTCACTCGATGGCTCGGTTCGCGCTATGGCGGACAAAGGTATTGCGCGCCTTGCACTTCGGGCCGATGAAATTGGCAAGCCGCTTTCGGGTCTTCTTGCAGGTTGTAGGGAACTTAAGTTTCGTACTGATGGCATTCGCGTAATTTATCGCATCCGCGACGGGCACGTCGAAGTAGTTCAAATCATCGCAATAGGTGCAAGGGACAAGGTCAAGGTTTTCGACCTGACATCTAGACGCTTGGACAGCGATGATTGATTGCCTCAAGAATATCAATTTAGGTTGCATGGTCGAAATGCCCGGGTTAAACGCACGGATTCAGTCAGCAGAAGGACGGCGTGATGAAAACGTTAAATGCAACGACATGCCCTGATAGTTGTTGCAGCAATTATCCTGAAAGCATGACTTTTGACAACTGTACAGAAGACGCAACCGACCCTATCGTGCCGAAAGCACCCCGTACTTTACCCGATGATCTGGACAGCATCGCCTTGATCGACGAAGCTGCCACCCCGAGACGTCGTGGTTCAAGCTGTAAAGCAGTGTTGAGCTGCGATTTTAGTGGTTACGGCGTTTGCCATGGCGCGGCTGACGCGCACGAATTTAAAATCGGGGGCAAAAAGTTCTTGGAAAACCTCGCGCGGCTATGTTAGTATCTCTTTTGCCGAAAGGCGACGGGCGATTGGCTCAGGGGTAGAGCATATCCTTCACACGGATGGGGTCACAAGTTCGAATCTTGTATCGCCCACCATCAAAAGCGCAGGTCAGAGGTGTTAAGCTTCTGGCCTTTTTCTTTTTGACACTAAAATCGAAGCGAAGTCACTTAAGGCGTTATATGTTACGCAATTCACCTTAGGTGTCGTCATTGCGCGTTTTGCAAAATGCGTCTGTGTTCATTCATTGAATTCCCTGCGTAATCTATGTGCAATTGTGGAGACAGAGACCACTGGCTCACAGCTTGTACCAGCGCGTTCATGCCTATGGCGGCTTTTCAACGGATTGCGTCAAGCTTTTGGTCAGTGTTTGGTCAGCTTCCCGTACTTACCCGCATGATGTGCCAGTAGATAATCGACCTTACCCGCAATCCGCACGGCCCGAGGCCGTAAACCAGGGGAGGCGCAAATGGACGAAATCGTCTGCGCAAATACTGCACTCCGCTATTGGCGCTGCCCACCGCAGGTGCGCGACCTCTACCCGCGCTTACCTAGCTCCGAAGATGGCTGGCGAGCTCTATCCCATGCCCCTTTTGTAACCGAAGTTCTCAAGACGCCAGTCATCACAGCAGCATCAACACGAAGCAACCTGCATTCCAAGACAAGACGGACCATCCGATGGAACAACGCCTATACGGAGAAGGTTTCCATCGACACGGGCATGGGCTTTAGCGTCACAGACCCTCTTAATACGCTATTCACCATGACTCGAAGCGTTTCTTCATGCGATCTGGTTCTGGCTATGTACGAATTTTGCGGATGGTTCTCGGTTTTTAAACCATCGCCCGCGGTTGACATGGCACTTGAGCGGGCAAAATCAGAAGAAGAGCAGTACACCACAGAAAGTCTGTTTGAACTAGACGAAAACCAAGACGAGGCCCCATGGAAGCGAGTCTATGCTCGGGTGCACCAGAAGGACAGCGAGCATGATCAAAGGAGGCAGCGGGATGACGGATTCGGAAATAAAACTAACGGAAAGGGCACATCGCTTTGGATGAGAAAGCCTCTTATTGAAATAGAAGAATTACATAGATTTGCGGCGAAGGTTAAGGGCGAGATGTGGGGAAAGCAATTCTGCGAAGCCGCACAGCAGGTAATGGGTATTGCTGCATCCCCGCTAGAAGTTGCTGGAATCATGTTGCTGAGTCATCCGAGGCGTGCCGGCGGAGCGGAGTTTAAAAACATATTCGTCAACGACCTAACACCGCTGTCGAATTCAGCTCGGAAAATCGCAGGTCAGAAAATCTGTTACGGCGATATCGTCATCGTAAACCCAATAACAATGAAGGCCGTGATTATCGAACTTCAAGGTGAGGTTATTCATGGATCGGGCGCTGTGCTTGACCACGATGCCACCCGAATGACAGCATTGCAAAGCATGGGATACGACGTATTTCTTGTAACCCATGACATGCTCAATGATCACGATCAGCTTGATGCCATCATTCACAGTGTGTGTGAGCGATTGGAGTTGTGCTACAAACCAAAAACCGAGGCGATGAGATGCGCTGAGACCAGATTGCGGGCCAACGTTCTGTGCAATTGGCTTGGTATTGGTAAGTAATAATTTCAATGTGAGCAATTTTAATACTTTATATGCTGTTAGTAATTAAGTGCCATTTTAAAACCATGCCGGTTTACTACGTTGGATTGAGTGTGGCTGAGCACACCGAATTCGCCGCTCGTAAAACCGCAGGTAGATCGCCTGCCCGTTATGCGAAAGTAAGCGTGAGGTCGGAAATCCGGGAATCAGCGTAGTAAACCGGTCTGTTTATTAAGCAACCAGATGGATCGGGCATCGTGGGTCCTTTCGGCCCCACACCCGTTCCACGCGCCGCAAAATTGTTCAAAATTGTCCTTGCATCGTGGTCCGAGTTCCCGTATAGTACTTCTTCGCACGGGGGCGTAGCTCAGCTGGGAGAGCGCTTGACTGGCAGTCAAGAGGTCAGGGGTTCGATCCCCCTCGTCTCCACCCGAGCATTGAACTAGGCTCCAACGCAAGTTGGGGCCTATTTTCATATTAATCGATTTACACATCTGTTGGCTGGGCAGCATCTTGGCTACATATCCATTGTTAATCATGAATATGAATGTTAATAACTTTACGTCTGTGGATGGCAAAGCTAGTCCGCAGCACCAATAACAAAGAGGCCAGGCGTAACGCCCGGCCTTAAAACTCTCTGGTGGGCCCTCCGGGATTCGAACCCAGAACCCAGGGATTATGAGTCCCCTGCGCTAACCGTTGCGCCAAGAGCCCTTATGAACAGTGAACGCAATTCTAACAAAGGCAACTCAGACCTAATTTCTTCGCTTCACGACGTGAAATACTACCATGCACGAGCAAGTCGCACAACGCAAGATCAAGCCCGATGCTAATCAACAGCAATTCTAGGCGCGTCGCAGAAAAGACGCGATCTAAAAAATTTAAGGCCTTTAATTCAGGGCTCCAACACACTTTTGCGTGAAATCAACCTGATGCCATTTCAAAACCATGCCGGTTTACTACGACGAATCGGCGACCCCCGAGCACCGTGTGTTCTCCGTTTGCAAAACCGCAGGTAGGTAGCCCGCCGGTTGCACGAAAAGGCGTGCGTGGTTGGACATTCCTGATTTATCGTAGTAAACCGGCATGGTTCTGAGGCGCTGGGGAGGGGCGCTTCGCAATCGGACCCGATAATGGGACTGGCGGCGCACGGAAAACCCTGTTGAACGGGGCGCGTCGTGTTCCACGCGCCAAGTCGGCCGGCGTACGGGCTGTGCGGGGGCCAGGCGCCCCGCGGGCTGGCGCGGTCCCGTGCGCGCCGACACTCGCGAAAATTTTTCCAAAAATGTCCTTGCATCGTGGTCCGAGTTCCCGTATAGTACTTCTTTGCACGGGGGCGTAGCTCAGCTGGGAGAGCGCTTGACTGGCAGTCAAGAGGTCAGGGGTTCGATCCCCCTCGTCTCCACCCGAGCATTGAATGAGGCTCCAACGCAAGTTGGGGCCTTTTTTCATATAGGCACACAAGGTCAAAGGCGGCACCATGATCCTCCTGGTCGACAAGATCGAAAAAAGCTTCGGCGCGCGCGTCCTCTTTAGCGGCGCGTCCTTCCAGATCAACCCCGGCGAGCGCTTTGCGCTCGTTGGGCCCAACGGCGCCGGCAAAACCACCATGCTCAAAATCATCATGGGCATCGACAGCCCCGACGCCGGCCAGGTCCAGTATGCCAAAGACTGCCAGGTGGGCTACCTAGAGCAGGAAACCAACCTAGAGCACAAGGACACCACCATCCTTGCCGAGGTCATGGCCGCCGCCAAGGAAATCCGCCGCATGGGCGAGCGCGCCAACGAACTGCAGGCCCAGATCACCGAGCTCTCCGAGCAGGGCAAGGACGTCGACGCGCTCCTTAACGAGTACGGCCAGGTCCAGGACCGCTTTGAGCACCTGGGCGGCTACGAACTCGAGAGCAACGCCCGCAAGATCCTGTCCGGCCTGGGCTTTAAGGTCACCGACTTTGAGCGCCCGTGCTCCGAGTTCTCGGGCGGCTGGCAGATGCGCATCGCGCTTGCCAAGCTCTTCCTGCGTCACCCCGACCTGCTGCTTCTGGACGAGCCCACCAACCACCTGGACCTCGAGAGCGTCCAGTGGCTGCGCGGCTTTATCGCCAACTATGACGGCGCTGTGCTCATCGTCAGCCACGACCGCGCGTTTATGGACGCCTGCGTCGACCACGTCGCCGCGCTCGAGAACCGCCGCGTAACCACCTACACCGGCAACTACAGCAGCTACCTCAAGCAGCGCGAGGACAACCTGGAGCAGATGCGCGCAAAGCGTGCCGCCCAGGAGCGCGACATCGCCCACATGCAGGTCTTCGTAGACAAGTTCCGCTATAAGCCCACCAAGGCCGCCCAGGCGCAGGAGCGCATCCGCAAGATCGAGCAGATCAAAAAGGAGCTCGTCATCCTGCCCGAGGGCCACAAGCACATCGACTTTAAGTTCCCCGACCCGCCGCGCTCCGGCGACATGGTCGTGGGCCTCGAGTGCGTATCCAAGTCCTACGGCGACAAGCACATCTACAGCGATATCGACCTCAAGCTCTACCGCGGCGAGCACGTGGCGCTCGTCGGCCCCAACGGCGCCGGCAAGTCCACGCTCATGAAGATCCTCGCCGGCCTGGAGCCGCCCACCACCGGCACCCGCGATCTGGGCACCAACGTCGGCGTCGCCTACTATGCCCAGCACGCGCTCGAGGGCATGACCGAGTCCAACACCGTCCTGCAAGAGATCGACACCGTCACGCCCAAGTGGACCGTGCCGCAGCAGCGCAGCCTGCTGGGTGCCTTCCTGTTTAGCGACAACGACGCAATCGAAAAGCAGGTACGCGTCCTCTCCGGCGGTGAAAAGGCGCGTCTGGCCCTGGCAAAGATGCTCGTGGCCCCCGAGGCGCTCCTGTGCCTGGACGAGCCCACCAACCACCTGGACATCGACTCGGTGGACATGCTCGAGAACGCCCTGCAAAACTTCCCCGGTACCATCGTGCTGATCAGCCACGACGAGCACCTGGTACGCGCCGTGGCCAACCGCGTCATCGACATCCGCGACGGACAAGTCACGGTCTACGACGGCGACTACGACTACTACCTCTACAAGCGCGAGGACCTCGCAGCCCGCGCCGCCGCCGAGGCGTCCACGGAGAGCGCGCCGCCCACGACCAAGTCCGCCAAGGCAAGCGCCGCCCAGGCCGACACCCCCGCCGCGGCGCCTAAGCCTGCCGAGGGCAAAAAGACCAAGGAGCAAAAGCGCGCCGAAGCCCAAGCCCGCGCCGCGCTCAATAAAAAGCTCAAGGGCGTGCGCAACCAGCTCAAGAAGATCGAGACGGAGCTCGACAAAAAGCGTGCCCGCTATGACGAGCTTATGGAATTGATGGCAAGCGAAGAGCTTTATGCCGATCAAGACAAGTTCAACGCCGCGCTGGGGGAATATAACGGCCTTAAGCAAGAGCTGCCCAAGCTCGAGGACGAATGGCTGGAGCTTTCCACCCAGATCGAAGAGGAGACCGCGCGTGAACTCTCGTAAGGCCGCTGCCGTGGCGATGAGCATCATCGCCATCGCCTGTCGCATCTGCGGCATCTTTATGAGCGCGATGACCGTGCTGCTGTGCTTTAGCGGCCTGACCGCCAAGCTGCAGATCGTAGGCTTTGTCGTTGAGCTTTCGCGCGCGCTGCCGAGCGCCATCGCCGGCTACGGCGTCATCACATCGCCTTTTGGCGGCGTGTTCCGCCTAGATTACGCCATCGTCGCCGTGATCCTGTTTGTGATCGACTACCTGCTCACGCGCGCCTCGCGTCGCGTCCGCTAGAGGAGCGCCATGTCCAGCAGCTACATCATGAACCTGCTCGCCAGCGCCGTCGCCGTCATCGTGGGCATCGTGATCCACGAGAGCGCACACGCCGCCGCGGCCTGGGCGCTCGGCGACAAGACGGCCCGTTCGCGCGGCCGCGTGTCGCTCAACCCGCTTAACCATATCGACCCGTTTGGCACCATCATCCTGCCGCTGCTCATGCTCGCGGCCGGCGGTCCCGTGTTCGCCTTCGCCAAGCCCGTGCCGGTCTACCTCAACAACCTCAAGCACCCCAAGCGTGACGAGGTCCTGGTGAGTGCGGCCGGCCCCGCATCGAACATCGCACTCGCGTGCCTCGCGGCCGTCCTCATGCACGCAACGTACGGCAACCTCTACACCAGCATGTCCTTTGCCGTAGCATCACAGATCATGAACTTCGGCGCCACCTTTATCGTGGTCAACCTGTCACTCGCGTTCTTCAACCTCATCCCGATCCCGCCACTCGACGGTTCGTCGATCATCGTGCCCTTCCTCAAAGGCAAGGCGCTCAACAACTACTACCACCTGCAGCAATACGCCATGCCCATCCTCATCATGGTTCTGTATCTGCTGCCCATGTGGACCGGCATCGACGTGATCGGCCGCTATTTCGACGTTACCGTGTATCCGCTCGCTGAGCAGCTGCTCAACTTCGCAATCGCCGGCATCTAAGGTAAACTTACAGGTCGACCGTGCAAAACGGTCGTAACATGCACCCAAACCGCGCCGCGAAGGCGCCGTCAAAGGAGGTCGAAGATGTCGTATCGCGTGTCGACGCAGGTCTACAGCGGACCGTTCGACCTGCTGCTGCAGCTGGTAACCCGCCAAAAAGTAGATATCGGCGCCATCTCCATCAGCGAGGTGGCCGAGCAGTACCTTGCCGAGGCCGAGCGCATCGAAGCGCTGGACTTGGACGTGGCGAGCGATTTTTTGCTGGTCGCAGCAACCCTTTTGGACATCAAGGCCGCCTCGTTGGTGCCGCAAGAGGCCCCGCGCAAAGCCGATGACGATGACGAGATCGACGATGACCTCGAAGAACTTAGCGCGCTCGACGGGGACGCCCTACGCGAGGTCCTGATCCAGCGCCTGATCGCCTACAAGCAGTTTAAAGGCGCGGCTGCGGCCCTCGGTGCCCGCATGCAGGCCGAAAGCCGCATGCACCCGCGTGTGGCCGGCCCCGACCCCGAGTTCCTGGGGCTCATGCCCGACTACCTGGCCGGCATCACCCTACGCGGTCTGGCCGTCATCTGTGCCGACCTTGACGGCAAGCGACAGACCTTCTTGCTGGAAGCCGAGCACGTGGCGCCGCATCGTGTGCCGCTCGACCTGACCGTGGCCTCGGTCGATCGCTTTACCATGGCACACCAAACCTGCACCTTCCGTGAGCTGCTGGACGGCGACGCCACCACCGAGCAGCTCGTCGTCACCTTCCTGGCCATGCTCGAGCTCGCCAAGCGCGGCTCGCTCACGCTGAGCCAGGACGAGATCTTCGGAACCATCTGCATCAACCGAGTCGAGGGCGCCGAGGCATACGTGCCCGGCAAGGGCCCCGAGCTCACCGAATAGGAGCCGCAACCATGTCAACCCTTTCAACGCTGGAGGCAAACAGCCTCAAAGGCGCCCTCGAGGCGCTGCTACTGGTGTCGAGCGACCCGGTGAGCGCGCCCGCGCTGGCAGGTGCGCTGGATATCGCCCCCGGCGAATGCGCGTCGCTGCTCGCCGAGCTCAAGGTTGAGTACGAGGAGGCCAACCGCGGCTTTCAGCTGCGCGAGGTCGCCGGCGGCTGGCGCCTGTTTACGCACCCCGCCTACCACGACGTAGTCGAGGCCTATGTGTTGAGCTGGGACACGCAAAAGCTGTCGCAAGCGGCGCTCGAAACCCTGGCCGTCATCGCATACCACCAGCCTGTGACGCGCGAGGTGGTCAAGGGCATCCGCGGCGTCAATTCCGACGGCGTCATCGCGTCGCTCGTCGACAAGGGCCTGGTGCGCGAGCTCGGCCGCGACCCCCAGCGCGGTCAAGCCATCATTTACGGCACGACCAACGCCTTTTTGGAGAAGTTCGGTCTACGCTCCACCCGCGACCTGCCCGATCTGGAGCAGTTTGCCCCCGACGAGCAGTCGCGTCAATTTATCCGTGAGCGCCTGAGCGGCCGCAGCATTCAGTCCACGCTCGAGGAACAGGCCGAGGATCTGGACGAAGAGCGCGAGCTGATCGATATCGATGCTGATGATGTCGAGACAGTCGGCGGCGAGGAATCGCTAGCCACCGACGACACTGCGGAGGATACGCATGACGAGGACTAACGAAGCAGGGGAGACGCGCGCTGGCGCTGCGGCGCCCAACGCGGATACGCACAAGTCCGACGCCCAGCCCGTCTACCCGCATACCATGCGCCTGCAGCGCTTTTTGGCGCGCGCGGGCGTGGCGAGCCGCCGCGGTTCTGAGGACCTGATGACCGCCGGCCGCGTGACTGTTAACGGTGAGGTTGCGACCGAGCTGGGCACCAAGGTCGATGTCGACCGCGATCACATCGAGGTCGACGGCATGCCGGTCACGCTCAACCAGGGCGCCGTGTACCTGATGCTCTACAAGCCGACCGGCTACCTCACCACCATGAGCGACCCGCAGGAGCGCCCTTGCGTGGCCGATCTGGTCCCGCGCGACCGATTTCCGGGCCTGTTTCCGGTGGGCCGCCTGGACCGTGACACCACAGGCCTTTTGCTCTTTACCACCGACGGCGACCTGTCGCAGGATCTACTGCACCCCAGCAAGCACGTCTACAAGACCTACCAGGCGCTCGTGGACGGGCAGCTGTCCGACCACGATCTTACGCCGCTGCGTCGCGGCATCGAGCTCGACGACGGTCTGTGCCAGCCGGCTATCTGCCGCATCATCACCGCACGCGAGGCAGAGGCCGTGGCTCCGCAAGGCGTAAAGCCCGGTACCACCGCCGTGGAGGTCATCATCCGCGAGGGACGCAAGAACCAGGTCAAGCGCATGCTGAGCAAGATCCACCATCCGGTGATCCGCCTGCACCGCTGCAACTTTGCCGGCCTGGAGCTCAAGGACGTGGCCAAGGGCTCGTGGCGCGAGCTCACCGACCGCGAGGTGCAGATCCTCAAGGCCGGCGGCTTGCCGCCCAAGCAGGCGAGCGCCAAGAGCAACGGCGGCAAGCCCCAAGACACGCCCGCCAGCCGCACGCGTCACCACGGCAGCCACGGCTCCGCACCCAAGCGCAACACCTACCGCGAGCGCTACACAGGCTAGGCAACCCGCCGCGCCCCAGCGCCCCGAACCATACCAGCACGTCAACCATCGAAAGGAAGTATTGCATGATCGTCGCCATCGACGGCCCCGCCGGTTCCGGCAAATCCACCATCGCCAAGGAGATCGCCCGCCAGCTGGGCTTTAACAAGCTCGACACGGGCGCCATGTATCGCGCCGTCACCTTCGCCGCGCTCGACCGCGGCATCGATCTGGACGACGAGGCGGCCATCGACGCCCTCGCCGAGCAGATCGAGATCCGCTTTACCAACGGCACCGGCGAGGATACGCGTTTGACCATTGACGGCAAGGACGCTTCGGCCGCCATTCGTACCCCGCAGGTCGACGCAAACGTGTCCAAGGTCTCGGCCTACCCGGGCGTGCGAGCCGCCATGCTCATTCACCAGCGCCGCGCCGCCGAGGACCGCGATATCGTGGCCGAGGGTCGCGACATCGGAACCGTCGTGTTCCCTAACGCACAGGTCAAGGTCTTCCTGACCGCCGACCCGCGCGAGCGCGCCCGCCGCCGCGTGCTGCAGCGTCACCAAAACGACGCCCAGCCGCTCACGCCCGCGCAACTCGAGGCCGAAGTCGACGAGACCCTCGACGCCCTCAAGCAGCGCGACAAGCTTGACAGCAGCCGCGAGGTCGCCCCGCTCGTGCCCGCCGAGGACGCCGTGCACGTCGACTCCACCGCCCATACCATCGACGAGGTCGTCCGCATTATCGAGGACCTCATCAACCAAAGGAGGTAGCCCATGCGCCTGTTTAAGCAGACGCCCGAGGATTATTACAACGCCCCCTACGCAGAGTTCCCAGCGCTCATTCGCGGCACCGTCGTCGTAGTCATGGCCATCCTTTGGGCCTTCTCCAAGCTCATGTGGCGTTGGAAGGTCGAAGATGCCGATCTGCTGTTTGAGCGCCAGGACGGCCGCGGCAGTGTGGTCATCTGCAACCACACCTCGATGGCTGAGCTCTTGGCCGTGGAGACGGCGCTGTTCTTTGGCGGCCGCCGCATTCGCCCCATCTTTAAGTCCGAGTTCGCCAAGAGCAAGGTCGTACGCTGGGCCTTTAGCCGCGTGGGCGGCATTCCCGTGGAGCGCGGCACCGCCGACATGAAGTGCCTGCGCGCCGCCCAGCATGCGCTGCAGCGCGGCGAGGACGTCCTGATTTTTCCCGAGGGCACGCGCATCCGCTCGCGCGAGATCAAGCCCGAGGTCCACGGCGGTTTTGCGCTCATCGCTCAGATGGGCAAGGCGCCCGTCAACCCGCTCGCCATCTGCGGCTGGTCCGATATCACGCCCGCGGGCAAAAAGCTCATGCGTCCCAAGAAGTGCTGGATTCGTGCCGGCAAGGCCGTCTCGCTTTCCGATGCACCGGCCGGGCTTAAGCGCACGGAGCGCCTGGCCTGGTTTGAATCCGAGGCCATGGGCCGTGTCTATAAGATGCGCGACGAGCTGTGCGCCGAGCATCCGGGCAGGTTCTAGCCATGAGCGAGAACGTGACGAACACTGCCGTGACCGCGTCCGACCAGGCAACCGCGCCTACCATCGAGATCGCCGCCCACGCCGGCACTTGCTACGGCGTACAGCGTGCGCTCGATATGGCGCTGGCCGCTGCGCCGCAGGCAGGGGAGTGCAATCAGGTCCATACCTTGGGTCCGCTCATCCATAACCCTATCGTGGTGCGCGAGCTCGCCGAGGCAGGCGTCGGTCTGGCTGAGACCCTAGACGATGCCGCATCGGGCACCGTGATCATCCGCGCTCACGGCGTGGTGCCGCAGGTGATCGATGCCGCTCGCGAGCGTGACCTTACTGTGGTCGACGCCACCTGCCCGTACGTGAAGAAGGTCCATGTGGCGGCCGAGCGCTTGGTACGCGAGGGCTACCACGTGGTAGTCGTGGGCGAGCCGGGCCATCCCGAGGTTGAGGGCATCCTGGGCCATGCTGGTGACGACGCTCAAGTCGTGAGTTGTGCCGCCGATGCGGACGCACTGCCGCTCAAGGGCAAGGTAGGCCTGGTTGTGCAGACCACCCAGACCGCGCAGAACCTGGCCGAGGTTGTTGCCTCCATCACCCCGCGCGTGCAGGAGCTGCGTGTGATCAACACGATCTGCGCCGCCACGAGCGAGCGCCAGCAGGCAGCCGCAACCCTCGCCAACCGCTGTGATTGTATGGTCGTCGTGGGCGGTAAAAATTCGGGCAACACGCGCCGCCTGGCGCAAATTTGTGCCGATGCCTGCGAGCGCACGCATCACATTGAGGAAGCTTCCGAGCTCAATGCCGCATGGTTTGCCGACGCTCACCACATCGGCATCACCGCCGGAGCCTCCACCCCGCAAGAACACATCGAACGCGCCGTTGCGCGCATCAAGGAGCTTTGCCGCTAATCATGGACCAGACCGTACCCGCATACGCCGCCGAGGTGGCCGATTACGGGCGCAGCCGCGACCCCGAGCCGGGTGAGGGCGCGCTCGTAAAGAACGTGCGTCCCGAGTCGCCCGCGTGGGATGTGGGTATCGAGCCGGGCATGCGCGTGCTCACGGTCAACGGTGAGGCGCTCACCGACATGATTGTGTGGCTCTGGGAGGCCGACGATGATACCGTCGAGCTGGAGGTATTCGACCCGCGCGACGGCACTGTCACCCCCGTCGAGCTCGACCGCTTTCCCGGCGAGGACTGGGGCTTGGAGTTCGATGGCCCCATCTTCGACGGCATGCGTACCTGCGTCAACGCCTGCGTATTCTGCTTTATGACGATGCTGCCCAAGGGCGGCCGCTCCACGCTCTACATTCGCGACGACGACTATCGCCTGAGCTTTTTACAGGGCAACTTTGTCACGCTCACGAACCTCTCCGACGAAGATGTTCAAAACGTCATCGAACGCAATATGAGCCCCATGAACGTGTCGGTCCATGCCGTGAGTCCCGATGTCCGCCGCCGCATGATGGGCCGCAACGCCCAGCGCGGCATGGACGTGCTCGAGACCATCATGGCCGCCGGCATCGAGATTCACGCGCAGATTGTGTTGTGCCCCGGCATGAACGACGGCGAGGAGCTAGAAAAGACTCTGCGCTTTTGCGAGGAGCACGAGCAAATCACAAGTCTGGGCATTGTGCCGCTCGGTTTTACCAAGCATCAGAACCGTTTTAGCTGGTCCTACAGCGACAAGCCCGAGCTAGCGCGTGAGACCATTGCCATGATCCGTCCCTTCCAGGATCGCGCCTATGAGCGCTTTGGCCGCCACACCTTCCAGATGAGCGACGAATTCTATCTGGACGCCGGCATCGATCCTCCCGAGGCAGACTTTTACGACGGTTACCCGCAGTACTACGACGGCATCGGCATGATCCGCTCGTATCTGGACGAGACCGACGACGCGCTGGCTACCGATGCCGAGCGACTGGCCCGCGTCCGCGAGGCCATCGCCGCCCGCAGCCAGCACCTGCTGTGCCTCTCGGGCGCCAGCGCACGCGACACGGTGGCCCGCTTTGTGGAGTCGCCGCATGGTCTCGGCGGCACCGTCACAGCCATCAAGAACCGCTACTTTGGCGGCAACGTAGACGTGACCGGCCTCATCGTCGCGTGTGACATTCTGGAGCAGCTGCCCCAAGACCTGTCGGGGGTTATGCTCTTTGTGCCTAAGCTCATGTTCAACGCTGACGGCATGACGCTTGACGAGTATCATCGTGACGATTTACTCGCAAGCCTTACCAGTCGCGGCGCCGAGGTTCATGTGGTGTCGACCATGCCGCATGAGCTGCTCGATACCCTAGAGCATATCCTTGGCATTGTGCCCGCAGACTCTAACACTTCCACTGACCCTACCCATTAAAGGAGAGCAGATGAAACCTATCGTCGCCGTCGTCGGACGCCCCAACGTGGGCAAGTCCACGCTCGTTAACCGCCTGGCCCAGACCTCGGACGCCATCGTCCACGAGTCTCGCGGCGTCACGCGCGACCGCTCGTACCACACGGCCGATTGGAACGGCCGCGAGTTCACCATCGTCGACACGGGCGGCATCGAACCGCTCAAGAGCGATGACGTCTTTGCCACGTCCATCCGCGACCAGGCCCTCGCCGCCGCCGAGGAAGCCGCCGTCATCCTGTTTGTGGTCGACGGCCGCACCGGCGTCACCGAGGAGGACGAGTCGGTCGCCCGCATGCTCAAGCGCTGCGACAAGCCGGTCTTTCTGCTGGTGAACAAGCTCGACAACCCCGATCGCGAGAACGACAGCATCTGGGAGTTCTATTCGCTCGGCATCGGTGAGCCCACGCCGCTCTCGGCCCTGCACGGCCACGGCACGGGCGACCTGCTCGACGATATCGTGGCCCTGCTTCCGGAGGAAGAGGACGAGGTCGCCGATGAGTTCCCCGACGCGCTGAACGTCGCCATCATCGGCCGCCCCAATGCCGGCAAGTCGTCGCTGTTCAACCGCATCCTGGGCGCCGACCGCTCCATCGTCTCGAACATCGCCGGCACGACGCGCGACGCCATCGACACCGTCGTGGAGCGCAACGGCAAGCACTACCGCATGGTCGACACCGCGGGCATTCGCAAAAAGAGCACCGTGTACGAGAACATCGAGTACTACTCCATGGTCCGCGGCCTGCGCGCTATCGACCGTGCCGACGTGGCGCTGCTCGTCGTCGACGCCTCCGTGGGCGTTACCGAGCAGGACCAGAAGGTCATGGGTCTTGCCATCGAGCGCGGCTGCGCCATCGTGGTGCTGCTCAACAAGTGGGACCTGCTCGACGATGACCGCAAGCGCGAGGCCTGCATGGAGACCGTCGACCGCCGTCTGGGCGTCATGGCTCCCTGGGCCCAGTACCTGCGCATCTCTGCCCTCACTGGCCGTAGCGTCGAGAAGATCTGGTCGATGGTCGACGCGGCCGAAAAGACGCGCTCGCAAAAGATCAGTACCTCACGCCTCAACACGTTCCTCACCGACCTGCGCGAGTTCGGTCATACCGTGGTGGACGGCAAGCGCCGCCTGCGTATGCACTACGTGACCCAGACGGGCATCAACCCGCCGACGTTTACGTTCTTCGTCAACCACAGCGACCTGGTCAACGACACCTACCAGCGCTACGTTGAAAACCGCATGCGCTCGACCTTCGACTTCGCCGGCACGCCCATTCGACTCTTCTTTAGGAAGAAGGAGCAAAAGGATGCATAATCCGATTCTGCTGACCGCCATCTGCGCCGTGGTCTCGTTCTTTATCGGAGCGATTCCGTTTGGACTGATCCTGGGCCGCGTGTTCAACCACACGGATATCCGCAAGGCGGGCTCCGGCAACATCGGCACCACCAACGCGCTGCGCGTAGCCGGCCCCAAGGTGGCCGCGCTCACGCTGCTGCTCGACTGCCTTAAGGGCGCCATTTGCGTCCTTATCGCCCGTCCGCTCATCGCGAGCGTGGGCTATGGCTTTCCGCCGAGCATTATGGCTCCCGGTGCTGCCGGCGATTGGATGCTCGGCGTCATCTGCCTGGCGGCCGTATGGGGCCACATCTTTTCGCCGTACCTCAACTTCCACGGCGGCAAGGGCATCGCGGTCGGTCTGGGCGTCATCCTCGCCTGGTACTGGCCCATCGGACTTTCGCTGCTGGGCATGTTTATCGTGGCCGTCGCCATCACCAAGTTTGTGTCGGTGGGCTCGCTTGCCGCGGCCATCGGTCTTCCCATCGCCGCCTGCGCAGTCTTTCCGTACAGCAGCCTAGGACTTAAGTTTTGCATGGCGATGATCGGCATCACCGTGGTGTGGGCCCATCGCGCGAACATCAAAAAGCTCACGTGCGGTAAGGAGTCCAAGCTCTCGTTTACCAAGCGCGTCACCGAGCCCGACGAAAAGTAGGAGAGAGTCGTGAATGTTGCGCTGATTGGCTCTGGCTCCTGGGGAACCGCCGTCGCCGGCCTTGCCGCCGCGCGAGCCGAGCGCGTGACCATGTGGGCCCATAGCGAGCAGACGGCTGCCGGCATCAACGGCGAGCACCGCAACCCGCGCTATCTGGTGGACTACGAGCTGCCGGACAACGTGGTAGCAACGACCGAGCTCGCCCAGGCGCTCGACGATGCCGATGCGATTATCATTGCCGTGCCCTCCACGCACTTGCGCGACGTGTGCCATCGGGCAGCGCCGTTTATCGATCTCGAAACTCCGGTCCTCTGCCTTACCAAGGGCATCGAGCCCGAGTCCGGCTTGCTTATGAGCGAGGTCATCGCCAGCGAGATCGGCAACGAGCGTCGTGTGGCGGCGCTCTCGGGCCCCAACCATGCCGAGGAGATCTGCCGCGGCGGGCTTTCCGCCGCCGTCATTGCCAGCAAAGATACGCAGGTAGGGGAGACGTTTAAGGAGCTGCTCCTGTCAACTGCCTTCCGCATCTACCTGTCGCAGGACATGACGGGTGTCGAGGTCTGCGGCGCCATGAAAAATGTCATCGCCATCGTGTGCGGCATCTCCGCCGGCTCGGGCGCGGGCGACAATACGCTTGCCCTCATCATGACGCGCGGCCTGGCCGAGATCAGCCGTCTGGTGCACGCCCGCGGCGGTCAAGCTATGACCTGCATGGGGCTTGCAGGCATGGGCGACCTCATTGCCACCTGTACCTCCGAGCATTCGCGCAACCGCACCTTTGGTTACGAGTTTGCCCACGGTGTTTCGCTCGACGAGTACCAAGCGCGCACGCATATGGTGGTGGAGGGCGCCGTCGCGGCCCGCAGCGTCA
This sequence comes from uncultured Collinsella sp., assembly GCA_905199545.1. Classification (GTDB taxonomy): domain Bacteria; phylum Actinomycetota; class Coriobacteriia; order Coriobacteriales; family Coriobacteriaceae; genus Collinsella. Next base: position 139,616 of record CAJKGW010000005.1, on the reverse strand, counting down.
GCGAACTTGCCCGTTCACTGGGCGTAGACATTCCGCTCACCTTTGCCGTGGAGCAAACGCTCTACAACGGTGTTACTTTGGATAGGGCGCTCGAGATTCTTACCGATCGCGTCCCCTCTCAAGAGTTCTACGGACTCACCGACTAGCGCAGAAAGGCTACTACCATGGGTTCCATTAAAATCGCTCCGTCCGTCCTCTCGGCCGACATGGCCAACCTCAAGGGCGAACTCGACAAGATCGCCGGCGCCGACTACGTGCACTTCGACGTCATGGACGGTCACTTTACCGGCAACCTCACCTTTGGCGTTGACATCCTCAAGGCCGTCAAGCGCTCCACCAATGTACCGGTCGACGCGCACCTCATGGTGTCGAACCCCGACGAGACGGTCGATTGGTACGCAGACGCCGGCGCCGATATGATCACCGTACACTACGAGGCCTCCACGCACCTGCACCGCACGCTCACCCATCTGCAGCAGCGCGGCGTTAAGGCCGGCGTGGTGCTCAACCCCGCCACCCCCGTGTGCGTGCTCGAGAGCATCATCGACGTCGTCGATATGGTGCTGCTCATGAGCGTGAACCCGGGCTTTGGCGGTCAGAGCTTTATCCCGGGCACCATCGCTAAGCTCCACGAGCTCAGGGCCATGTGCGAGCGTCACGGCGTTTCGCCCCTCATCGAGGTCGACGGTGGCATTTCTTCCAAGAACATTGTCGAGGTCGTCAAGGCCGGCGCCAACGTGCTCGTGGCCGGTTCTGCCGTATTTAAGTCCGAAGATCCCGCTGCCGAGGTTGCGCTGCTGCAGAAGCTGGGCAACGAGGCCGCACAGGAGGCATAAACCCTTATGACCGCAGGTCAAAACCGCATACCCGTGAATCTTGACTATGCCGCCTCGACGCCCATGCGCGCCGAGGCGCTCCTTGCGCAGCGCGAGTACGATGACAGCGAGCTTGCCGGCGTCAACCCCAACTCGCTGCATTCGCTCGGCCGCAAGGCTGCCGCGCGTCTGGAGGTTGCACGTCGCGAGATCGCCCGCAGCTTTGGCGCGCGCGTCCGCCCGTCCGAGATTGTACTGACCAACGGCGGCACCGAAGCCAACCAGCTGGCGCTGCTCGGTCTTGCCGAGGGCGCTCGTCAGCGCGATCGCAAGCGCGATCGTGTAATCGTTTCGGCCATCGAGCACGATTCGATTCTGGACAACCTGCCGCTGCTGCGTGCCGTCGGCTTTACCGTCGACCTGGTGCAGCCCTGCCGCATGGGCTACATTGAGCCTGCCACGCTTGTCGAGCTGCTAGGCGACGACGTGGCGCTCGTGAGCATCATGGTTGCCAACAACGAGACCGGCGTGGTGCAGCCCATCCGCGAGCTTGCCGCGGCCACGCATACCGTTGGCGCCCTGTTCCACACCGATGCCATCCAGGGGTATCTGCATATTCCGCTCGATGTCACCGAGCTGGGCGTCGATGCTATGTCCGTCGCCGCCCATAAAATTGGCGGTCCTGTGGCATCCGGCGCGCTTTACGTTAAGACCCGCACGCCACTGCGCCCCCGCATTTTTGGCGGTGGACAGGAAGCCGGACGTCGCGCGGGCACGCAGGACCTGCGTACACAGCTGGCTTTTGCCGCTGCCGCCCGCACGCTGGCGCCCCATGTGGCCCAGGAGCGCACAACGCTGCAGGCCTTATCCGACAAGCTCTACGCCACGCTTACGGCTCATCCGCGTATTCATGCCACCATGGGCGACTACGCACAGGCCGATCGCCTGCCGGGCATGGTGTCGATCTACGTTGACGGCATGGACTCCGAGGAGCTCATCGTCAAGCTCGACGCCGCCGGCTTTGAGGTTTCGGCCGGCTCGGCGTGCTCGAGCGGCAGCATGGACCCCAGCCATGTGCTCAGCGCCATGGGCATTGGTCGCGAGCAGGCACTAGGTGCACTGCGCATTTCCTTTGACGACCGCGTGAATCCGGGCGATCTGGACGAATTTGCCCAGACGCTACTCTCGATCGTAGGCGCCGCATGATCGTCGCCGAGCTTGAGCGCGCGCTACTGGCACGCTATCCCAAGGCGGACGCCGAGGGCTGGGATCACGTAGGACTCTCCGTTGGCGATCCGGCCGCGGAGATCGCCGGCGTTGCCTGCGCACTCGATGCGACCGAGGCTAATGTTCGCCGCGCCCAAGAAGCAAGCGCCAACGTGCTGCTGACGCATCATCCCATATACATCAAGGCACCCGAGGCCTTTTGCCCGGCGGATGCCACACGCCCCCAGTGCAGCGCGGCCCTCTACGAGGCTGCCCGCTGCGGGGTGAGCATTATCTCGCTCCACACCAACCTGGACCGCTCGCACGAAGCCCGTGTCTGCCTGAGCAAGCTGCTGGGTGCCGCACCCGTGAACTCACTGGAGCACGTGGACGACCCCGAGGCCACCGGCCTGGGCGCACTTGCAACGCTCAACGACCCGTGCACGCTGCGCGATCTTGCCACCCGTGCTGCCACGGCCTTTGGCAGCGACCCGCGTGTGTGGGGCAAAGCTGATCGCCCGTGCCGCACCGTCGCCATTTTGGGCGGCTCCCTGGGCGACTTCGGAGAGCTCGCCATCGCCGCGGGCGCAGATGTTGTCGTGACGGGCGAGGCGGGCTACCACGTGGCGCAAGACCTTGCCTTGCGCGGGCTGCCGGTGATCTTGCTCGGCCACGACCGCTCCGAGGAGCCGTTCGTTGATATATTGATGAACTCTGCAGTTGACGCCGGGGCCGACCCCCGTCATGCGATTAAAATACTGAACCCTTGCCAATGGTGGACTGTGACAAAAGGAGAGAACTTATGAGCGCCGGCGCTACGCTACTCAAGCTGCAACAGATCGATTTGGAGCTCGCCCGCAACAAGAGCGAACTTGCCAATATGCCGGAGCTCAAGGAGCTCGCTTCCAAGCGCAAGACCTATGTGAAGCTCAAGTCCGAGATGACCAAGCTCTACGCCCAGCGCAAGGATCTGGACATTGAGCTCGACGATCTCAACACCACCGAGATTCAGACCAACAACGCCATCGAGGCCGCCAAGAAGCGCCACGTGGACGGCTCCGACTACCGCGAGGTTCAGGACCTGGAGAACGAGCTCGCCACCCTGGCCAAGCGCTTGGACAAGATCGAGCACACCCGCAAGGACGTCGTCGTCGCCCATAAGGAAGCGCTTGACCGAGAGGCTCGCGCGCAGGCCATCATCGCCAAGTTCGAGGAGGGCGTGAAGGCCGATACCAAGGCTGCCCGCGCCAAGGCTGCCAATCTGCAGGCTCAGATCGATGCCGCCACCAAGGAGCGCACCGCGCTTGCCGCCACGCTGCCGACCGACGTGCTCACCGATTACGAACGTCTGCTCAAGCAGTTCCGCGGCCTGGCCGTCGAGACCATCAAGGGCAACATCCCCACGGTCTGCCACACCGCGCTGCAGGCATCGTCCATGAGTGACCTCAACCACGACGGTAGCGAGATTACGCACTGCCCGTACTGCCACCGCCTGCTGGTGCTCCCGAGCAAGGAAGCTTAAACGATGGCGGCACCCAACAATTCAATGCAACTTGAGGGAAAAACGATCCTGCTGGGCATTACCGGCGGGATCGCCGCCTATAAGTCGTGCAACATCGTACGCCTGCTGCAAAAGCGCGGCGCCCACGTCAAGGTCGTCATGAGCGAGCACGCCACGGAGTTCGTGGGGCCGCTCACCTTCCGCGCACTCACCAATGAGCCCGTTGCCGTGGGCCTATTCGACGACCCCTCCGACCCCATCCACCATATCTCGCTGGCGCAGGAGCCCGACGTGGTGGTCGTGGCGCCCGCGACGGCCAACATCATCGCTAAGATGGCCAACGGCATCGCCGACGACCTCATCTCCACCACGCTGCTTGCCACGCCGCGCCCCATCGTGATCGCACCGGCCATGAACAATGGCATGTGGAAGGCACCGGCCACGCAGGCCAACATGGCCACGCTGCGCGAGCGCGGTGTCAATGTTGTGGGTCCGGGTAGCGGTTACCTTGCCTGCGGCGACGTGGACACGGGACGCATGAGCGAGCCCGAGGACGTCGTCGAGGCTGTCTGTGAGGTGCTCAACCCCGTGCCGCAAGACCTGACGGGCAAGCGCATCGTCATCACCGCCGGCCCCACGCACGAGCCGATCGACCCGGTGCGCTTCATTGGCAACCGTTCTTCGGGCAAGATGGGTATCGCCCTGGCGGGGGAGGCCGCACGTCGCGGTGCCGCCGTCACGCTCGTGCTGGGACCGACATCGCTCGATATTCCTCGCGGCGTAAAGTGCGTGCGCGTGCAGACCGCCGCAGAGATGCTGCAGGCGGCGTTAAACGCCTTCCAGACGGCCGACGCTGCCATTTGCGCTGCGGCCGTCGCCGACTACACCCCCGCGGCCCCTGCCAACCACAAGCTCAAAAAGGCCAACGAGCGCCTGGATCGCATCGAACTAGTCGAGACGGTTGATATTTTGGCCGAGCTTTCGTGCCAAAAGGGAGAGCGATGCGTGATCGGATTTGCGGCCGAGACCGATAACGTCGTGGAGTACGCGCAGCGCAAACTTGCCCGCAAGGGTTGCGATGTAATTATCGCCAACGATGTCTCGCGCGCCGATTCAGGCTTTGGAACCGACACTAACAAGGCCTGGATTGTGAGCACAACAGGTACGAAAGAACTTCCCGTTCTAACAAAACCCCAGCTCGCAGATACAATTTTGGACTTGCTTCAAAATTTATAAAAAAGTTCTTGCACAAGTCTAAAGTTTCGGGTTAATATACTCCCTGTTGCGAGCGAGAGCAGAGCAACAAACAAAAGCTTCGGGACGTGGCGCAGCTTGGTAGCGCACTTGACTGGGGGTCAAGGGGTCGCTGGTTCGAATCCAGTCGTCCCGACCAGAAGTTTGCAGGTCAGGCACCTAGTGCCTGACCTTTTTTGTTTTAAGCAATTGCTTAATTTTGATTAAGCAACAGGGTGCCAAAAATCTACCTACGCGATAATCGCCTTTTGCGGCTACTTGCGCGTTTTGCACGCGCTTGAGCCGATTTATTAACGCGATATGAATCTACATACGCGTAGCTGGTATGCAGCCGAGTACAGGCTGTATTTATCGCGGCGATTAACACAGATATAGCGACTATAACGGACAAGCATGTCGCTGTATTTATTCCAGTAGTTCACTTGATCGGTGGACAAGTGGGCTGTTGCAACGAAACGCCAAGCGGGATGGGCTCTATACGAGGACGCCGCAGGGTAATGGCGGGGGAGTGCGGCGGGCGCTCTGAGAGCCGCTGTGTGACCCCATGTCTCCTTAACTCGATAATTTGTGTTTCAAGCCACGAATCGGTCGAGCAATTGCCAAAAGAAAGGCCCATGCAGGATTGCACGGGCCTTACATCAGATCAAATTTGAGCTAGAAGCACCAAATGGGGCAGACGCAACACCATCTCGTCGCGGCCTCGGCGAGCGACATATCGCAGTCGAGGTAGACATCGAGGAAATCGTCAGATCCCGCACAGGGGGACCGCGATGGTGGCCACCGCGCCGGCCGAGGGGCTGTTGGCGAGCGAGACGGAGCCCCCGTGGGCGCTCGCGGCCTCGGAGGCGACGTGGAGGCCGAGCCCGTAGTGGCGGCCTCCGTCGCGCGAGGAGCGGGACGAGTCGTCTGTGAAGAGGCGCTCGCAGCCGCGTTCGAGGGCGGCGGGAGAAAAGCCCGGTCCGTCGTCGGCCACCTCGATGACGAGGCGCCCGCCCGCGACGTCGCAGGAGACCGCCACGCGCGAGCGAGCGTGCTCGGCGGCGTTGGCCACGAGGTTCGCGGCGGCTCGCGCCAGGCTGGTTCGGTCGAGCGCGGCCTCGGGCGCGCCAGCGACAGCGGGGCCCGTGGCCGCGTCGAGCGTCACGCCTCGCGCCCGGGCGATCTGGGCGGCCTCGGCGAGAACCTGCTCGCAGAGCTCGGCCGGCCGCATGGGGGCCCTCTCCGCCCCGCCGGAACCGCGCGAGGCATCGATGAGCAGGCGCACGTAGCCGTCGAGCCTTTCGACACCGCCGGCTATGTCGCGCGCGGCGGCCGCGAGGTCGGCGTTTTTCTCGTCTTCCAGCTCCTCCGCCACGAAGTCGGCGTTGGCGCGCAGCACGGTGAGCGGCGTCTTGAGGTCGTGGGCGAGCGACGCCACCTGCTCGCGCTGCCCCCGCTCCGCGGCCCAGCGGGCCTCGAGCGACTCGGCGAGGGAGGCCCGCATGGCGTCCATCGCGGCGAGGACGTCGTTCACCTCGCGCACGTTGGTGCTGCCGACCGCGAAGTCGAGCTCCCCCGCGCCGACGCGCCCCGCCGCCTCCGCGAGCGGCGCCATCTTGCGCGAGATCACGCGGCTCGCGCGGCGCGCCACGAGCGCGAGCGCGAGCGCGCTTCCCGCCGCGGCGCCGACGAGCATGAGGCTCTGCGGGTTGGGAAGCAGGCCGGCGAGATCGCGCGAGACCCACTGCGGCAGGTACTCGCTGACGAGCGCGCAGGCCCCGCCGCCCTTGAGCGGGAACGCGGCGTAGGTGAGGCCCGAGCCCCCGCCCTCGATCTCCACTGTGCCCGGATCCGCGGCGAGTGCCGCACGGGCCATTTCCGTCGCGTCCTCGAGCCGCGTGCCCTCGAGGTCTGTCATCAGCACGTATCCGCCCTTGTTCAGGATGAGGTAGCGGTACGCCGTCGGCACGTCCTGCTGCCCGCAGACGCCGTCGCGTGCCAGGCCCTCCGCGACCTCGCGCGCATTGGCCGGCCCCCAGCTTGCCTCGTAGACGAAGCCCGCGCTGATCGCCGCGGAGAGCGCCATGAACGAGGCGAGCCACGCCGTAGCGACCGCCGCGAACGCGTAGGCGAAGTAGCGCGCGATGACGAAGGAGAGCGGCATGCCCCCGCGACCTCGCGCCCCGGTCCTCAGAGCTGCCACTTGTACCCCATCCCCCAGACGGTCGCGATCGGATCGGCACCGGCCTCGGAGAGTTTCCTCCGGGCGCGGCTGACCTGCATGGATATGGCCGCGTCGTCGGCGTCGCTCTCCCAGCCGAGCACCGCCTCGCGGATCTGCGCGCGGCTCATGACCTGCCCGGGGTGGCGGGCGAGGTACTCGCAGATGGCGTACTCGGTGGGCGTGAGCGGCACGGCCTCGCTGCCCACGGCGAGACCGCGCGCCCCGAGGTCGATCCGCACATCCCCGAAGGAGAGGGCGTGCGAGCGCGGCCGGCGCTCACGGCGTAGATGGGCCGCGACCTTGGCGCGCAGCTCCGCGGCCCCGAAGGGCTTGCGGACGTAGTCGTCGGCGCCCAGGCCGTAGCCGGCCACGGCGTCCTCCTCGGCCACGCGCGCGGTCAGGAAGACGATGGGCCCGTCGAAGTCCGGGCGGATCTGCCGCACGAGCTCGAAGCCGTCGAGCCCCGGCATCATGACGTCGCAGAGCACGAGGTCGAAGCGCGAGAGGTCCATCCCCGGGACCGCCGTCGGGTCCGCCGCCCTGACGACCTCATGACCGTCGCGGCCGAGGACGCGCGCGAGAGCGTCGAGGATCGCCCGTTCATCATCCACTGCCAGTATCCTCGCCATGTTAGACCTCCTGAAACTCTCGTCGGAATTGTACTAGCGCCGCACTCAGCGGTCCAGAGTTCTGCGCGCAGTCGCGGGCGCCTCGGCCGCGTCGCACGCGTGGTAGCGCACGCCCGAGCCGCCGCGCGCCTCGATCTCGAGCCAGCCCTCGCCGTCCGACTCCCGCCCGAAGAAGATGAGCTGGAGCTCTCGGACATTGCCCCTGTCGTCCGCCGCGTCCACCAGGTAGACGTAGTTCGCCCCCGCCCCGGTGGCGTCGGCGTAGAAGCTCGCGTGGCTGCCGGGCCCGAGCGCGGGCGCCCACATGGCGATCTCAAGGTTGGGCAGCACGCGGTCGGCGATCGAGCGCAGCGCCGACCCCCCCCCAGCCGGCGTCGAGCAGGGCATTCCTGCCCAGGACGAGCGCTGCGGAGAGGAGGGCGAGCACGGCGGCGAGCGGCCTCCTACGCATCTGCCCTCCCGTCCTCGAAGCGGCAGAACCAGGCGAGAAGGACGGCGGCGGCTGCCAGGGTGAGCGCGAGGCCAGCGAGCGCAGTCGTGAGGAGAGGGCCCGCCGCGCGTGCGGCGTCGATGAAGGCCTCCACCCCGAGCGACCCCAGGCGCGCGGGCCAGGCGAGCGGCACCCAGCCCAGGGGCGTCGCCAGGGCACCGGTGAGCTCGCCGGTCATGAGGCCGTGTGCAAGTCCGCCCACCGAGAAGAACGCGAGGAGCGTCCCCGCCGCGCCGCCGCCGATGGCGGCGTTGCGGCCGAGGCGCAGGGCCACGCCGAGCCCCAGCGCGTAGAGGGGCAAGCTGCCCAGCACGATGCCCGCCCAGGCGGCCGCAAGCGGAGCGGGCCCGAGCGGCAGGCGTCCGGCGACGGCGAGCGCGCCCCCGAACACGCTGAGCGCCACGGCCAGCGCGCCCGCGCCGAGCGCCGCAAGGGCGAGCAGCTTCGCCGCGACGGCGCGCCCTCGCGAGGGGACCGCCGTGAGGTTGGTGAGGCGCCCGGCAGCGCGCTCCTCGTCCACGGCGAGCCCGCAGACGATGGCGGACATGAGCGGCATGAGGGCGCCGAGGAACTGGGCGTAGGCGTCCGCGCCCAGCGCCGGGTCCCATCGGGTTACGGAGAAGTACTCGCCGCAGGCAAGACCGGCCGCCAGGCCGCAGGCGAGGTGCACCGCCGAGAGCGGGGAGCGCGCCAGGCGCAGGGCCTCGGAGAGCAGGGCCCGCGGGAGAGTCATGCGCGGCGTCGGGTCGGAGAGTCGTGTCATGGCCATCACCTCTCCTCGGAGCGCGCGAACCAGGCCGCGCCCGCCGCCGTGAGCGCGGCGAACGCGAGCGCGCAGACCGCAAGGCCCGCCAGCGTGAGCATGCCGTCCGCCATGAGCGCCCCGCCGAGCGCCATGTCCGCCGCGAGCGGCTCGCCGCTCGGCAGCACGGGAATGAAGCTCGTGGGGATGACCATGTTCGCCGACGGCGGAAAGAGCTGCGGCAGCGGCACCAACGACCAGGCGAACCCACCTAAGAGTTGCGCGGCGAGCGGGCAGAAGATGCCCGCGAGCATGCCGAGCCGCGCCGTGAGGAAGAGCCCTGCAGGGATCATCCACGCCGCGGTCACCGTGTTGGCGAGCGCGCAGAGGAGCATCGTGAGCGTGCCCGCGGCCGTGAGACCCTGCGAGGAGAACGCCGATCCCGCGAGGTAGATGCCGAAGACCACGAGGTTCGAGAGCGTGCAGAGCGCGAGGCACCAGAGCGCCTTGGCCCACCAGGCGCGCCCGAGCGGGAAGCCCAGGCCCAGAAGCCCCCGCATCCGCGTGCGAGCATCCGCCCGCGCGACGCACGCCACCACGAGCGAGAGACACACGGGCAGGAAGAGCGCGTACCAGTAGTTCCACGCGCTGAAGATCTGCACGCCCCGGTAGGGCATCGCGCCGAGCAGCGGCATCGGCAGCGCCATGAGCACGGCCAGGCGAACCGGTGCCGCGTGGCGCGACTTCAGGGCCTCGGCGCGCAGGGCCGCGAGCAGGCCGCCTTTCTCACCCGTCATGCCGCCACCTCCCCGCGCGCTCGTCGCCCTTCCCGACAGAAGCTCATGAAGAGTTCCTCGAGGTCCTGCCCGGGACGAAGCGCATCCTCGTAGGCGAGGCGCCCCCCGCAGATGATGCCGATGGTGTCCGCCATCTGCTGCACCTCGGAGAGGATGTGGCTCGAGACGATCACCGTCGTGCCCGACGCCGCGAAGCCGCGGATCTGGTCGCGCAGCTCCTCGATGCCGATGGGGTCGAGGCCGTTGGTGGGCTCGTCGAGCACGAGCAGGCGTGGCCGGGCGATCAACGCCAGCGCGAGCCCCAGGCGCTGCCGCATGCCCATCGAGAAGCGCCCGGCGCGCTTCTTCCCGGTGTCCGCGAGGTCCACGGCGGCGAGTACCTCATCTATGCGGCTCTCGGGAAGGCCCAGCAGCGTGGTGCGCACGCGCAGGTTCTCGCGCGCGGTGAGGTTGGGGTAGAGCGGCGCCTCCTCGATGAGGCTGCCGATTGCGTAGAGGTCCTCGCGGCGCCAGGCGTGCCCGGCAAAGAGGATCTCCCCGGCCGTCGGCCGCAGCATCCCGCAGATCATCTTGAGCGTTGTCGACTTGCCGGCGCCGTTGGGGCCGAGCAGCCCGTACACCTCGCCCTCGCGGATATGAAGGCTCACGTCGGCCACGGCATCCTGCGCCTGGTCGCCGCGGCCGAAGCGCTTGGTGAGCCCGCGCGTCTCGAGCATGTAACCCATGGGTTTATCCTTTCTCTTCCGGGCGCGCGGGCCGATTCACCGTGCCCCCGCGTCTTACCTTTCGGGTTCACCATCCATGGTGGGGCGCGTTTCTAACGAAGCCGTAACGGCCGTTGGGTTCTTTTAGCGCCAACCCTTCTCGACCCGCACATCATGATTAATTTGCTTAAGGCAACAACTTTCCCGATCGATGTAATCACCGAATCAAAACGTGTACATCAGCCATCAAAGATGCCGAAAAATGTCATATTTAGAGGCTGATGTACACAAATGCAGAATCCCGCACAACCCAGTAGCATCCTCCATATGTCTGGACTCTCTATGCTTACGCTGGATAGACATCGCCGGAACGGGTATAGTATCGAAAGTTTTGTCGTTAACCAGCGGGGGAGTCCTGTGGGCATCAAAAAGAAGATCAAAAAGGAGCTTATCGGCACTTCCGATTACCCGTCGAATAAGATCTTTACGATCTCCAATTTCATCACCTTTACGCGCCTGATCCTCACCCTGGTATTTCTGTACCTGTTTGTGACGGATAACAACCGCGTCATCGCCATCGTTATCTACGCCGTTGCCGCCTCCACCGACTGGATGGACGGTCAGATCGCCCGCATGACCAAGACGGTCTCGTGGCTCGGCAAGGTCATGGATCCCATCTGCGACCGTGCGCTGCTGTTCACCGGCGTACTTGGGCTGGTGGTCCGCGGAGAGCTGCCCATCTGGGTCTGCGTGCTCATTATTGGCCGCGACATCTATCTGGGCATCGGCACGCTTATCGTTCGTCATTATCACCGTCGCCCCATCGATGTCGTCTTTCCCGGAAAGATTGCCACTGCACTGCTCATGACCGGCTTCTCGCTCATGCTGCTCGGGTTCCCCGTTATTGACGGCCTGCATCTTTTACCTTCAACCCTTACGGCCTTCCCGGGCCTCAACGGAAGCTCGGTGCCCCTCGGCATCTTCTTTGTGTACGGCGGCGTGATCTTCTCCATGCTCACGGCTGTCATCTATTCCATTAAGGGCGGAGTGGCCATTAAACAGGCTCTCGCGCATCCCGAGGACGAGGACATCGACTTTCTGAACCCTGAAATCGAAGACTGATTCGTTGGGGTATGATTACGTACGGTTCATTATTTGCGGCACGTCCGCGATAAGTTAGGGGTTGTCATGGACAACATGGTTAACAATATGCCTCAGAATGATAAGACTGCTGACGCTACCTGCGTATTCCGCGTGCCTTCAAGCGACGTCACCGTTCCCGACCTCATGGCCAACGTGCGCATCACCGCCCCCGTTCTGTCCATCGTCAAGGGTCCGCAGACTGGTGCCGCCTTTGAGCTCGAGGACGACGTGACCACCATCGGCCGCGATCCTGCGAACGGCATCTTCCTCAATGACATGACCGTTTCGCGTAGCCACGCGCGCATTATTCGCGAGGGCCTCGGCGCTCGCATTGAGGACCTGGGCTCGCTCAATGGCACCTGGGTCGACGGCGCCATTGTCAACGCGGCCCCGCTGCACGATGGTTCTTCCGTCCAGATCGGTACGTTTACGCTCATCTACCACGAGAGCACGCCGGAGCGCATCGAAACCGGTGAGTAGGGCATGGCCGAACGCAACTATCTGAGTATCGGCCAAGTCGTCAACCTTCTTCGAGGCGCATACCCCGATCTTTCGAACTCAAAAATTAGATTTCTAGAAGATGAGGGGCTCATTACCCCTCATCGTACGCCTAAGGGATACCGTCAGTACTCTAAGGAAGACGTTGATCGCCTGGAGGTCATCCTGCACTTGCAGAAGACCCGCTACATGCCGCTCAACGTGATTAAGCAGCGCTTGGAAAACGCCACGGACCTGTCAACGCTCGCCTACGAGGTGGGCTTGCTGTCCGATGTTCCGCTTAAGACGGAGCCCAAGGAGACCAAACAAAAGCTGCATCCCATCGAGACCATTCCCGATATGTTGGGCGTCGAGATTTCGTTTATCCGCTCGCTCGCCGAGAACGACCTCATTCGCATCATCAAGAGTCCGCAGAATCGTGAGCTCGTCGATGGTCGCGATTTTCCGATCATCCGTTACTGCTCCGAGCTGTCACGCTTCCATATCGAGCCGCGCAACCTGCGTCAGTACGTGTCTTCCGCCAACCGCGAGTCCTCGATGTTTGAGCAGGTGCTCGTGAGCATGCTCGGCATGGATACTTCTGATGACGAGCGCGACGCCAAGCTCGAGCGTGCGTTTAAGAAGCTTCACGACCTGACGGAGGGTGTGCACACTGCGCTGCTCAAGAACCGCGTTTTTGAGTCGCTCAACGCCGTGGTCGAGGACGCCGACATCGATGCACTCGATGAGGAAATCGCTCGCTCCGAATCCACCAAGGCCAAAAACGAAGAAACTGCCGCACCGGCTTCGCACGAGGATTCTCTCGTAAAGCCGCTCAAGGTTGTCGCCCCTTCGCAATCCGACACTGTCACCGCGGGCAAATAACAGCTACCGCTTATCCGGCAACCCATTGAAAGGTCATGCAATGTACGACTTCGAATCTCAAATCGTCGACATCCCCGACTATCCCGAGCCCGGAGTCATCTTCAAAGACATTACGCCGCTCTTTGGCAATCCCGAGGCGCTCAAAGCCATGACCGATGCCCTCGCCGAGCACTTTGCCGGCATGGGGATCACCAAGGTCGTGGGTCCCGAGGCCCGTGGCTTTATGGTTGGCGTACCGGTGGCTGTGGCCCTTGGTGCCGGCTTTGTTCCCGCACGTAAACCGGGCAAGCTACCCCGCAAGACGGTGAGCCAGAGCTATGAGCTCGAATACGGCACCGACTCTATCGAGATCCATGCCGATGCCATTACCTCTAAAGATACCGTGTTGATTCTGGACGACTTGGTCGCGACGGGCGGAACCGTCGAGGCAACAGGTAAACTTGTGCGAGATATGGGCGCAAAGCTTGTGGGCTACGGGTGTATCCTTGAGCTTGCGTTTCTCAACCCGCGCGAGAAGCTCACGCCGACTGACGACGATGTTGAGCTCTTTAGCCTGGTGACGGTGGACTAGCCGTTACCCTTAGTTACTGGAAAGGAAGCTACATGCGCACAGCAAACACGCACAAAAACATGGCACGCTGCGCTGCTACGGCAACCCTCGCTTGTGTTTTGGGCTTGGGCCTCGCGGCTCCTGCCTACGCCGATACCGCATCCGACCTTGCCGCTGCTCGTACGAAGCTCGAGCAGATCGGTACCCAAACCCAGCAGATTTACGATGAGCTCGCCACGCAGACGCAGGCGCTCGATCAGACTGCTGGCGAGATCACGCAAAAGCAGCAGGAGATCGCTGACGGTCAGGCCAAGCTCTCGACCTATGTCGCCGGCGAGTACAAAACCGGCGGTCTGAGCCTGCTTCAGGTTCTGACCGGCGTCGATGACCTGAGCGATATGCTCAACCGTCTGTTCTACTACGGCAAAGTTTCCGATAAGCAGGCTCAGACCATTCAAGAGGTCAAGGAGCTTAAGCAGCAGCTCACCGATAAGCAGGCCGAGCAGGAGAAGAACGTCGCCACCACGCAAAAGAAGGTCGATGAGCTTAACGCCCAGCAGGCTGAAGCCCAGAGTGTCGTGAACTCCCTGGATTCACAGTTGCAGGCCGAGCTTGCTGCCGAGGCCCAGGCCAACGCCGCGCTGCAGGCTGGCATAAATGCTAGCACCGCCGAAAAGGCCACGGTGAGCAACGACACCGCCGGTACGAGCGAGAACACCAACAAGGGTGGCGGTACGACCAACGACGGCGGCGGAAACACGCCCGCGCCCGCTCCCACTCCGCAGCCCCCGACGCCCGCTCCGGCTCCGGCTCCGGCTCCGACGCCTTCCGCACCGAGCCAGTCCGTTGACGGCGGTTCCGTTGTTTCGCGTGCCTATAGCAAGCTCGGATACGCTTACTCTTGGGGTGGCATTGGGCCGAACAGCTTTGACTGCTCCGGTTTTGTAAGCTATTGCCTCACGGGACGCTACTGCCGTCTGGGCACCACGGTCGACTTCATGGGTTGGACCCGTGTGTCCGATCCGCAACCCGGCGATGTTGTGGTTAACTCCTACCATACCGGCATCTATATCGGTAATGGTCAGATGATCCATGCTTCCGACTACAAAACGGGCGTCATCATCAGTTCCGTCGCAGCCGGTATGAACAACAACTACATTTTCGTGCGCTACTAAGTCACTCTGTATAGCGAACGAAGGTGAACCTCGTGGCCTTTGAGCTGCGAGGTTCATTTATTTATGACCGTGCTCCATACATGATCCTAATGTGCTAGTTTTCAATACTAGATGCACGCTTCATCGGTGAGCAATATAGCTATAATGATTGAGAAGCATATAGAAAGGACCCTCTATGAGCTGGGCACTTATCTCCGATTCGAGCTGTAACCTCCGCGATTGGCAACCGACCGCGCCCCATACCACCTTTGCATTTGCACCCCTCAAAATTCGAGTGGGGGAGCGCGAGTTCGTCGATGACCTCACGCTCGACGTTCACGAACTCAATTGCGCCGTGCAGGCGGAGTCGAGCGCTTCTTCGAGCGCCTGTCCGAGCGTAGGCGAGTGGACCGAACTCTTTAGGCTTGCCGACAAGACGATTTGTATGCCCATCTCGGAGGGCGTATCGGGGAGCTATAACGCCGCCGCCACGGCACGCGATTTGGTTCTTGCCGAGGAGCCGAACCGTCAAATTCATTTGGTCAATTCACGCGGAGCCGGCGGCAAAATGGACCTGATCTTACTGCTGTTCGACCGGTATCTTGCAAGCAATCCGGATGTCTCATTCGAGGACGCTTGCGCATACTTCAATAGCCTTGAGCAGAACAGCAAGATCCTCTTTAGCCTGTGTAATTACGAGAACCTTGCAAAGGCCGGACGTATTCCCAAGGCAGCCGGGGTCATCGCCAATAAACTCAACATTCGAGTTTTAGGCACAGCAAGCGAGGCGGGGGAGATTAAGCTCGTTGGTCACACCCGTGGGGAAAAGAAGATGCTTGGCAAGATTGTCGATACCATGGAGGCCGAGGGCTTTACTGGCGGCGAGGTCGTTATCGACCATGTCGAGAATGAGACGGGCGCCCAGGCACTTGCCAGCCGCATTGTGGAGCGCTGGCCAGGCTCCAAGACTATCATCATGCCCTGTAACGGGCTAGATTCATATTATGCCGAGATGCACGGCCTCATCATCGGCTATGGCATGGGCGTGGCTTCGGGCCGATAATATCCAACTAGACAAACGTACGGGCGGGATAAGGAGCCATTGGCTCTTTATCCCGCCCGTCTTATACCTCGGTTAGCTATTAAACCCATTGAACTTGAGATAGCTCATCAGATACGCCTTCGAAACGAAGGACGATACCGCACTGCGCACGAGCAGCGATTCGCGCGTAACCTGATGTGCGGTATCGGGCACGGGAGTCTGCTCAACAGAAAACGCCGCACGAATCGATGCCTCGAGCTGATCGACAACATAATCGAAAGCCGTCGGAGCGTCGTAGCTCAAGCGCTGAATATTAAAGAGCGCCTGAACCGCAGCGATGGGCAGCACCTGCTTAAAGATACAAATGGCGATGAGACGCGCAATCTGCTCACGGCCATACTGCTTTTTAACCGGAGCAGGAACGAGACCAAGCTTCACGTAGTTATTGATCATCGATGGCGTGATAACGGGTTGCTCTACGCAAATCGAAAGCGGCTCCATCCACAGCGCAACATATTCAATAACCTGATCGCGATAGAGCGTTACGTTGGGCAGCTGGTCATAGCGTGGCAGGCTCAACGCGTTGAGTTTACCCACCATATCGGACTGAATAAATGCATCCGGCAGCACCGTCGGCTGAATATCCTCAGGCTTAATGCTGACCGACGTATCGGACATCGGGATAACATGTTTAGCGTGGTTCATAAAGGTCCTCCGTTCATTTTCTATATTGTATTCTAGGTTATCTAGTTTTGCATACCACATAGCCGGCAAGTAAAAGTGGTTGGACAACACATTGATGCATCGTCCAACCACTTTGTGTAAAGATAGCAACCTTACATAAGATATATTATCGTACTTATCCACGGAGAAACGCGTATGCGCTCGTTGCTGCTATGGCTCCATCCGAAACAGCGGTCACAACCTGGCGTAAACGTTTGGAACGGATATCGCCAGCGGCAAATAAGCCAGGCGTGCGGGTGGCCATCGATTCGTCGGTCACAATACCGCCGTCGGACGCCAAATCTACCAGATGCTCTACAAGCTCAGTATGGGGCTGCGTGCCAGCAAAGACAAAAATGCCAAACGAACCAGGATCAAAGGACTCAGTGTGCATTTCACTAGTCGCATTGTCCTTGAACGTGATTGTCGTGGGCATCGCTTCACCAGAAAGCTCAACAATACTAGTTTGGTACCTAACTGAAATATTATCTTTTGCGAGCACCTTTTGAACCACGCCATCGGGGGCACGGAACTGATCGCGGCGCAAGACGATGGTCACGCTGCTGGCGATTTCTGACAAGAACAGGGCTTCCTCGCAGGCAGCATTGCCGCCACCGATAACATAGACCTGTTTACCGCGAAAGAACACGCCATCGCACGTCGCGCAATACGAAACGCCACGACCGCGATACGTATCCTCGCCAACAAAACCAGCAGATCGCGGCGTTGCCCCCATGCAAGCGATAACACTCGAGGCCAGCGTATCGCCCATATCGTGATGCACCGTAAACAGCGCTTTATCGGCATCGTAATCGATACCCGTAACCATGCTCCATGCAACCTGTGCTCCCAGGCCCTCTGCATGCTGCTGAAAACGCTCGCCGAGTTCGGCGCCACTCAAGAGCGGAATACCCGGATAGTTCTCGACCTCATTGGTTGTGGCGATCTGCCCTCCCGACATGCCCTGTTCAATCACGGTCGTCGTTAGGTTGGCACGAGCAGCGTAAATGGCGGCAGCATAGCCCGCGGGGCCGCCACCGATAATCGCAACATCGATCGGCTGATGGGTAGTCATGAAAAGACCTCCTGTCGAAAGATTGGCGTTCTTTGCGCTCATACCCAAATTTACGTGAACATGACACTCATGCACTACAATGATAAATCCGAGTTACAACGTCGAAGGGGAGTTATCGATGGATCAGGCGCAGACGAGCGACGACGCTCCCCTGCTCACGCACAGCACTCCCCAATCGGAGCAAACAGCGCTCTTGGCTCAGCTAAAACCTCTCGTGACCATCGTGCACGCCTCGGTCGGCTCGGGCCACAAGGCCGCCGCAAATGCAATTGCGCAGGCGTTCGACCTCATTCGCGGCACCAGCGGCATCCCCGAGGATGTTGAGATTGAAGTCCTCGATATCCTTGATTTTGGACGCATTAGATTCGACGGCAATAAGACCGCGGCATCTTTTACGGGAGCCACGCGCCCCATCTACGACCTGACCTGGCGATATACGCTTACGGGACATCTTCTCTGGGGTGGAGGCACGGCATGGTCGCGAATCATGTTCCCCGCCTTCAACGAATATATTCGTAGCCGTAGGCCCATAGCCGTGGTCGCAACGCACATCACAGCAGCCAATGTTGCCGTGGGTGCCCGCGTAATTACGGGTATCGATTATCCGGTCATCTGTGTGCCGACCGACTACGAAGTCGAGGGCTGGTGGCCCCACAAGGACACCGATCTATTCTGTGTTGCCAACGAATTTATGGCCGAAACGCTGCGTCCGCGCAAGGTGCTCGAGACAAAGATTCGCATTACCGGCATTCCTATTCGCGCCGGATTCGACACGGATTACGATCGCGAAGAAGAGCTAGCTAAGTTCAACCTCCCCACCGACAAGACCGTCGTGCTGGTAATGGCCGGTGCCAGCTTGCCTCAACCGTACGTTCGCTTTCGCGCGGAGATGGACCGCACCCTCCCCTTCCTACGCAGTTTCGAAGACATGCACTTTGTCTTTTTGCCGGGCAAGGATAAGGAATACGCCGCCCGCCTCAAGACACTCTTCGATGCCATGAAGCTCGAAAATGTCACGGTTCTTGACTATGTC
Organism: uncultured Collinsella sp.; assembly: GCA_905199545.1. GTDB lineage: Bacteria > Actinomycetota > Coriobacteriia > Coriobacteriales > Coriobacteriaceae > Collinsella. The sequence goes on along the minus strand of CAJKGW010000005.1, from coordinate 121,193 downwards.
GACGATATGGCGGCCCTTATGCACGGCTGCGACCTGGCAATTCTCAAATCGGGCGGACTCACCGTCACCGAGTGCCTATGCGCACATCTGCCGATGATCCTGCTGGGCAAATCATACGGCCAGGAAAAGGCCAACACCACGATGCTCACCGGCATGGGCGCCAGCATGCACGTCACCACGGCACGAGAGCTCATCGTAACCCTGCGCCACCTGCACGACCATCCCGAATCACTCAAAGCCCTACTCATCAACGGCGAAGTACTACGCCGCCCCCACGCAGCCGAAGACATAGCCATCGCAACCATGGAGCTCGTAGGCAAACCCCAAAAGCGCAAAAGAGCCTTCTGCCGCTTCTACTGGGGCGGCAAGCCAGCGCATATCCGCTAGCGTCTTTATGTCCGCTTACCTGCGGGAGGCCCCTATATATCATCCCGTGCTCAAACATTCTCGCTTCGCTGCGAAACTGCGCGCGGGACGATATATAGGGGCCTCCCGCAGGTAAGCTGCGTTAACGTACCAGCGGCTATACCAGATTCCCCACCAGTAGAATCTGCAAAGGGGAACCAGAAAATATAAATACAGTAAGTCGATGCGACAAAGGAGGCGTCCCTTCATCGCATCGACTTACTAGAAAAGTAAATATTGTTTCAAGCGAGTAGCCGCCCGCCCGGGGCTTACCTATATCGTTCCACGCGCAGTTTCGCAGCGAGCGAAGCGACGCGAGAATGTTTGAGCATGGAATGATATAGGTAAGCCCCGGGCGGGAGGGATACGGGCGCCCTAGGCGATGCCGCTGGAGCCGAAGCCTCCTTTGCCTCGGTCGGTTTCGTCTAGTTCTTCTACTTCTATGAGATTGACCGTGGGGACTTCTTGGATGACGAGTTGGGCTATGCGGTCGCCTTTATTGATTTGAATGTTATTGGAGGGATCCAGGTTGATGAGGATAACCTTGAGTTCTCCTCGGTAGTGGGCGTCGATGAGGCCCGGCGTATTGACTATAGACAGGCCCTGCTTGATGGCCAAGCCGCTGCGGGGCTGGACGAAGCCGGCGTAGCCATCGGGCAGGGCGATGGCCAGCCCCGTAGAGACCAGACGGCGTTCGAAGGGCTTCAGGACGCAGTCTTCGTTGGAGCGTAGATCCAAGCCGGCATCGGTGGGATGGGCGTATTTGGGAAGCTCGAGGGTGGGGTCGAGACGCTTTATGTTGACGGTAATGTTGGACATGGAATCACCTTAGCTTGTCGAGCTCTTGCAGAAATTCATCGACGTCTTTGAAATCGCGGTAGACCGAGGCAAAACGGATGTACGCAACCTTGTCGATCTTGGCCAAGCGCTTGAGCACCATGTCACCCAACTCATGGGACGTGACGGCCGTCAGCGTGCGAGAGCGAAGCTCGACCTCGATGTCATCGATAATCTCATTGAGCTTCTTAGTGTCGATATCGCGCTTGATGGTGGCGCGCATCAAGCCGACAAGAAGCTTATTGCGATCGAACCGCTGCTTAGTTCCATCTGACTTAATGACCTCGATAGGGTCCTCGCATCGCTCAAACGTTGTAAAGCGGTAGTTACACGAGCAACATTCGCGACGGCGCTTAATGGTGTTATTTGACTCCTGCATACGGGAATCAACGACGCGGGTATGTGCCTTGCCGCATTTGGGACAGCGCATGGTACCTCCTCTTAAACGATAACAAGGGTACCATGCGCAGCGCGATAATGATTACGAACGAGCAGGAACCTTAAGATGCGCACCGGCGGCGAGCGAACCATGCTCCAGATGATTGACGCTACGGATCATGTCGGAAGTCTCTTGCGTGGAAAGGCCTTCGATTGGATATTCTTCGGCAAGCGACCAAAGAGAATCGCCAGGCTGAACGCGAATGGTCTCGTAGGTAATGTTGGAAACGGACTCGGCATACGCGGCGTGACGAGCGCTAAAGACCGACATAGCGAGGACAAAGAAGAGCGTAAGCGCAACGGCGACGGCGACAATCGTCGGAACCTTCAGGGCAACGCGGGCCGGCGCGACTACAGCCTGCTGATTGCGCGCAGGCTTTACGGTCAAAGGCTGAAAGCCGGAGCGGCCACCCTGAACAACCGTAAAAGTGGGTTCTGCAGGCGTCTCGAGCTTAAGGGCGAGGTTTCCCTGGACCATATTCGTTACGTTCATCATGTTCTCCTCTCGCGTGTTTTGCTGAGAACAGTTTTATCAAGCCGCGCGGACAAAAATGTCTAGCGCGAGAACGAATGTTCGGTTATTATTATCTTCGAACAGTTGTTCCTGTCAAGCAAAATTCGAACATTTGTTTGACATGGGTAGAGAGGATGCCCTGATGGCTCGCAAAATTACCAAGCGTCAGCAGCAAATTTACGACTTCATCAAGGAATATCAGCAGGAGAAGGGTTATCCGCCCAGCGTGCGCGAGATGGCTTCTGCCGTGGGCCTTTCCTCCCCCAGCACCGTGCACGCCCATCTCTCTGCCCTGGAGGCGCGCGGGCTACTCAAGCGCGATGCCACCAAACCGCGCGCCCTGGAACTCTTTAACGAGGATGGTTCCTCTGTCTCAATTTCCAAATCTGACGAGCCCACCGCACCTCGCGGAACGGTCTCGCTACCGCTCGTTGGTCGCGTCGCGGCTGGGATTCCCATTCTGGCAGAGCAGAATATCGAAGACACGTTTACTATCCCGACCGAAATCGCCACTGATCAGGGTTCCTTTATCCTTGAGGTGCATGGGAGCTCAATGATCAATGTCGGCATCTTCAATGGCGATTACATCATCGTCCGTGAACAAAAGAGTGCCATGAACGGCGAAATTGTCGTGGCCATGATTGATGGTTCGGCGACCGTCAAGACGTTCTACAAGGAGCAGGGGCGTGTGCGCTTGCAGCCCGAGAACGACACTATGGAACCTATCTATGCAACGAATCCCGTTATCCTGGGCAAAGTCGTCGGCTTGATGCGCCGGTTCTCGTAATGCAAAAACGCATAACCATCTTTGATACCGTCCGCGGGTTTACGATGATTTCTATGGCAGGTTTTCACGCTTGCTATGATCTCGCCTACCTGTACGGCTGGGATATGCCTTGGTTTACCCAGACTGTCTTTCAAGACGTCTGGCGAGCCAGCATCAGCTGGGTATTTTTGTTTATCGCGGGTTGGATGTGCACGCTCTCACGCAACAATGCCAAACGAGCGGCTAAGTACGCTGCCGCAGCTTTGGTCGTCTGGATCGCAACAACGCTCGTATCGGTCGACGATTCAGTGAACTTTGGCATCATTTATTGCATGGCGGTGTGCACCGCGGTGGTTGCGTTCACCCGTCCGTTACTCCAAAAATTACCGGGCTCATGGGGCATCGCAGCGTGCCTTGTTCTTTTTGCCCTAACCTGGGGCATTCCAAAGGCGGTCTACCCACTCCCCTACCTGGCATGGCTTGGATTCCCAGGCCCGGGTTTTGTTTCGGGAGATTACTATCCGCTCATACCGTTTGTCTTTATGTACCTTACCGGCTTTTTTGCTGCCCAGGCAGCACAAGCATCAAGTCTCGAAGCGCCAGCATGGGCATACGCCAATCCTATCCCGGCGCTCGCAGTCCTGGGTCGGCATGCCTTACCGTTCTACCTGCTCCATCAGCCAGTCATTCTAGGCGTGCTAGAAATCGTTTATTCCGTACGATAGCGCTCGAGCCGCGGTGCAATACGAGCCGGCAACTTCGCCACAATGCGAACGCCGTCCTCGAGATATTCCTCATGCAGAAGGGTTCCCTGCTCATGCACCAGCGTGATGAGAGCGCCCTCGCGATACGGGATATCAGCGGAGAGCAACACATCGGTGGCAGCTGCCTCGCGAGCAATCCGGTCGACGAGATCGTCGAGCCCCTCGCCCGTTTGGGCCGAGAACAGAACGGCCTCCGGATAGCGACGACGGAAACTCAATCGATCGACGCTATCGAGAAGATCGATTTTATTGAATACGGTCAGCGTTAAACGCTCTCCGGCGCCGATCTCATCAAGCACGCGGTCGACAGCCTCCAGCTGCCGCTCATAGTCCTCGTCAGACGCATCTACGACTTTGAGAATTAGATCGGCACCCAAAACCTCGGACAGCGTCGATTTAAAGGCATCGACCAGACCATGCGGCAGCTTTTGAATAAAGCCGACGGTATCGGTAATCGTCATGCCGCGACCGCCGGGCAGACGATACGAACGCGTCGTCGGGTCGAGCGTAGCAAACAGCTTGTCCTGCGAAAGTACCGTAGAGCCGGTCAGACGATTGAGCAACGTCGATTTACCGGCATTGGTATAACCGGCCAACGCGACGCGAAACGCCGGTGACTCAATGCGACTCTTGGATTGAACATCGCGACGCTGTTCAACCTGCTTGAGCTCACGACGAAGCGCAGCGATCTTATTACGAATAAGGCGACGGTCGACCTCGAGCTGACTTTCGCCCTGACCAAAACGTGAGCCGATGCCGCCGCGCGTCTGCTCCTTGGCGAGATGGCTCCACATGCCACGCAGGCGAGGCAACAAATATTGAAGCTGTGCCAGCTGTACCTGCAGGCGTCCCTCACGCGTCTGAGCATGCAGGCCAAAGATATCCAGGATCAGTGCTGTACGATCGATAATCTTTACCGGCTCGCCCACAGCTTTCTCCAAATAGGATTGCTGCGAGGGCGTCAGGTCGTCGTCAAAAATAACGACATCGGCATCCATGCGATGCACCAGGCCGCACAGCTCTTCTACCTTGCCGGAACCGATAAACGATTTAGGATACGGCTTTACCAAACGCTGCGACAAGCGTGCCACGCACTGAGCACCAGCTGTGTGGGCAAGACGCTCCAGCTCATCAAGCGAGCGATCGAGCGGCCATGCATTGTCGCGCCACTCAACACCAACTAAAATGGCACGCTCGGGCTCGGGTGCCGTGGGAACAAGGGGGAAACGGGCCATTAGGCAGCCTCAATACGATGCAGGATATCCTCAACGACCTCATCGATCGTACATTCATCCATATCAAACCACACGATACGGTCATCGCGCTTAAACCACGAAAGCTGACGCTTGGCATAACGACGCGAACGCATCTTAATGAGTTCGCGAGCCTCATCCATGCTCATCACGCCATTGAAAGCATCAATGATCTCTTTATAGCCAATTGCCTGCATCGACGTCAGGGCATCTCCCAGCCCCTGGCCCATAAGACCGCGGACCTCATCGACAAGACCCTGCTCAAACATCAGATCGACGCGCAGATTAATGCGCTCGTAGAGCACCTCGCGATTACGCGTCAGACCAAACCATAGGGCATGATAATGCTCGCGCGGAACACTAAACTGACTTTTTTGCTGTGCATAGGAGATACCATCATCATGCATCTCGAGCGCACGAATCACACGGCGCACGTTATGGGGATGAATAACAGCAGCCGATTCTGGATCGCGCTCGGCAAGCAAGGCATGCAGTTCTTCCTCGCCAATACGCTCGGCAAGCTCCTGATAGCCCGCACGACGATCGTCCTCAAGTTCACCCGAGGGAAAGTCCATCTCATCGAGGGCGGCCTTGAGATACAGCCCCGTACCTCCGCAAAAAACCGGCAGGCAACCCGAACCAAGGAGACGTTCAACATGCGCGCGAGCGTCGGCCTGATAAAGCGCAGCAGAATATGCCACACCCGGCTCTACAATGTCGACGAGACGCAGCGGCGCCGTGCACTCATCGGGCGCCATCTTTGCGGTACCGATGTCCATGCCGCGATAGATTTGCATCGCATCGCACGACAGCACTTCGGACGAAAGACGAGCTGCCAAACGGTCGGCAACATCACTCTTACCAACCGCCGTCGGACCGACGATCGCAACGGCGGAAAGACCTGACCCGGGAGAAACCATTAGCGCGGCTCGCCCACAACGGAGCCGGACAAATACCAGGTCTTGGCAACGTCAACGTCAACATCAACGATCTTGCCAACAAGCTGATCGATGCTGTAACCCTCGGGGATAGGCGCATGCACGGTCTGATTCTTGGGACTCTTGCCCAGCAGGACCGCGTCGTTCTTTTTACTCGTTCCCTCAATGAGCGCCGGAACCACAGTATGAAGCTCACCCTGGTTATACTCGTGTGCCGTGGTCTCGATAACCTTAACCAGACGGTTGAAACGCTCGAGAATAACCTCATGCGGCGTAGGATCGTCAATCTCGGCGGCCGGGGTACCGGCGCGCTTGGAATAGATGAAGGTATAGGCCTGAGCATAGCGGACCTTCTCGGCAAGTGAGAGCGTCTGCTCAAAGTCTTCTTCAGTCTCGCCCGGGAAGCCAACGATAATGTCGGTCGAGAGCGCGATATCGGGCATGCGGTTGCGAATGCGATCGACAAGGCCCAGATAGTCCTCGCGTGTATAACGGCGATTCATCTCTTTGAGGATCCGCGTCGAACCGGACTGGACGGCCAAGTGCAGCTGCGGCATAACGGCAGGCGTCTCGGCCATGGCGTCGATGGTCTCGGGCAGCAGGTCCTTGGGATGCGAAGACGTAAAGAAGATGCGCTCCACGCCCGTATCGCCCACGGCACGCAGCAGATCGGCAAAACGCGGCTTGCCAAACAGATCGCGACCATATGAGTTAACGTTTTGGCCCAACAGCGTAATCTCACGCACGCCCTGGCGTACCAAACCGGTCACCTCGTCGACAATCTCCTCGAAGGGGCGGCTCTTTTCGCGACCACGCACGTACGGCACGATGCAATAGGTGCAGAAATTATTGCAGCCTGTCATGATGGGCACCCAGGCGTGATACTGAGTCTCGCGATGCCACGGCATGCTCATGGCATCCGTATCCTCATGCTCATTGGTGCGGATATGACGCTTACCATCAAGGAACGCCTCGGCAATGAGCTCGGCCACATGCGCGATGGAATGTGTACCGAAGATGACGTTGACGTTATCGACGTTGGTGAGCAGGCCCTCGCCATCGCGCTGCGCGATGCAACCGCCAACGGCAACCACGCGCTTGCCCGAAGGCGAAGGCGGCAGGCTTTTACAGGAATTGCACTGACCGTACAGGCGAGTATCGGCGGCCTCGCGCACGCAGCACGTCATGAAGACAACGATATCGGCATGCGCGGGATCGAGCGCCATGAGGCAGCCATACGAATCAAGCAGACCGCTCACACGCTCGGAGTCGTGCTGATTCATCTGGCAGCCAAAGGTGCGGATAAAGTAGGTTTTACCGGCAAGAATATCGCGTACGGAACGCTGGTCCATGTGCATAAGTCCTAACGATGGGGAGCGAAACAAGGCAAGCAGAAGCTATGCCACAGGCTTAACATCATCCATGACGACGTTATCCATAGCAGCTCGATTGATCTGGTGAACGTAGATAGAAAGGCGGATGGCCGTGCGCGACTCCCCGTTAATGAGGATGTCGGAGAACACGGGCGCGCAGGAAATATCAAAACCGGTTGGAATCAAAAAACCGCGCGCGATAGCAACGGCCTTAATAGCCTGGTTGACGGCACCGGCGCCGACACACTGGATGTTGACGGGTACACCATCCTTGACCATGCCGGCGATGGCGCCGGCAACGGACGCGGGCGATGATTTGCTTGATACCTTCAGGCAATCCATGAAGAAACTCCTGCATTTAAAAGTACGTTTTAACTGCAATAACTGTATCGTACCGAGTGGACTCGGTAAAGGCACTATTCCTCTTTGGCAAGATCAAAGGTCACGGTGATTCGATCACGCGAAACACGAATCTTTGGGTCGCCGCAAAGGTTGAGATAGTACCGGGTGGCAAGGTCATTAAAGTCGCGTTCCACAGCGCGCGAAAACTGTGCCATGTCATCCTTGGCAATACGTAGCCCGCGACGATCCTTCGCGAGATCGACAGGAGCCGGCGCATGCGAGGACGAATCACGCTCGCGCAGCAGACGCGCGGTCACACCGCGAACGGGCTTAATCTGCCCTGCCAAAATGCGATGGGCCGTGCGCTCGGACATCTCAAGACCCAAACCCGAACAAATACGGATAAAGTCCTCGGCATCAGAAGCAAGGCCTAAACGATCGACAACCGGAAGCTCGCTCTCGTCATCAATGAACAGGAGACGAGACGTATCAAGCCGGCTTGACGCCTGAGCATAAAGGGTCGCGGCAATCTCAGACGGAGAACCAAGATAGACATCGCAACCACGCAACTCCTCGAGCGCAAACTCACATGCAGCGCGAATAATATTATGCGGACCGCGAGCACAGACATAACGTCCGTCCTCATCCTTGACGGCCTGGGGCCAGCTGGACTGATCGGCACGCTCACTGAGGCGGTCGGCCGCGACGCTCACCTTAAAGGCTGAACCAAGATCGACACCGGACGTGACCACACGGGCCTCATCGGCGTTCTGCTTGATCGAAAACAATGCCATGCCACGACCGTGAACGCCCCAACGGTCCATCTTCATGCTCTCGAGCTTGGAGGTAACGCGGGCATCAAAGATTCGCTCTTGCATATCCTGCGGAACGCCCGAACCGTTATCCAGAAAGACAAGCGTGCGGACGCCGTCTTCCTTGGTCGTGGCGAGATAGACCTTGTCGGCGCCGGCATCGCGAGCATTACGGAGCATTTCGATGACGATATCCTCGACATGCTGAATGTCGTGCTTTGCCTGGCGCCGCTCGGCCTCCGAAACGCGGAGGCGGACATACCCCTCGCCAAGGTTTTCCTCGACGCGAAGGTTGCCCTCCCCCGACATCGACGCGATAAATGAGATGAGCTCGTTCGCGTCGTTCATGTTATTTAGCGATATCGACGGCACGGCTCTCGCGAATCACGACAACGCGCACCTGACCGGGATACTCCATCTCTTCCTCGATCTGATGGGCGATATCGTGAGCCAGGACCGTGGACTGGGCATCGGAGATCTTGTCCGGCTGAACCATGACGTGGACCTCGCGACCAGCCTGCATGGCATAGGTGCGCTCGACGCCGTCGTGAGAGTTGGCGATCTCCTCGAGCTTCTCAAGGCGCTTGATGTAGTTCTCGGCCGACTCGCGGCGGGCGCCGGGACGAGAGGCAGAGACAGCATCGGCGGCCTGCACCAGGACATCGAGCACCGTGTTGGGGTCGACATCGGCATGGTGAGCCTCGATAGCGTGGACGATAACGGGCTTCTCGCCATAACGGCGGGCCAGCTCGGCGCCGATGACGGCATGCGGGCCCTCGACGTCATGGTCGATTGCCTTGCCCAGGTCGTGCAGCAGGCCAGCGCGCTTGGCAGTCACAACGTCCAGGCCAAGCTCGGAAGCCATCACGCCGCACAGATCAGAGACCTCGAGGGAGTGCTGAAGTACGTTCTGACCAAACGAGGTACGGTAGCGCAGGGCACCAAGGGTCTTGACGATCTCGGGGTGCAGGTCGTGGATGCCGGTATCGAAGGCAGCCTGCTCGCCAGCCTCGCGCACGCGCTGCTGAACCAGGTCGGCGGCCTTGTGATACATCTCCTCGATACGGGCAGGGTGAATGCGGCCGTCGGCGATGAGGTTCTCGAGGGCGACACGGGCGGTCTCACGACGGACCGGGTCGAAGCTCGAAAGAACGACGGTCTCGGGCGTGTCGTCGATCACGAGGTTGACGCCGGAAACCTGCTCGAAGGTCCGGATGTTGCGACCCTCGCGACCGATGATACGGCCTTTGAGGTCATCAGAGGGAATGTGCACGGAGGTAACGGTGACCTCGGCAGTGTGGTCGGCAGCGCAGCGCTGAATCGCCAGAGACAGAATCTCCTGGGCGGTCTTGTGGCACTCGGCGCGAACCTGCTGCTCGGACTCGCGAATGATCGTGGCGGCCTCGTGGGTGACCTCGCCGCGAACCTTATCGAGGAGCTCCTTGTGGGCGTCCTCGCGGGTAAGGTCGGCGATACGCTCGAGCTCGGAGGTCTGCTTTGCGCAGAGCTCCTCGAGCTCACGGGAGCGTTTCTCGACCTGACCGGCCTGGCTGGACAGCTGATGCTCGCGCTTGTCGAGAGCGTCGTTGCGGCGATCGAGGGATTCCTCGCGCTGCATCACGCGGTTCTCGAGCGTACGAATCTCGTTCTTACGCTGCTTGTCCTCGGCCTCAGCGGCCTGCTTGTTCTTGATGATCTCCTCTTTAGCCTCGAGCAGAGCCTCTTTTTTGAGGGTCTCGGCCTGACGCTTAGCATCACCGATCAGGGACTCAGCCTGTGCGTGTGCCGACTGGATTTTTTCGTCGGCCTCGTGAAGACTACCCTGCTTGGCGGTGCGCATGTAGGCAATGGCGGCGATGGCACCCAAAACGATGCCAACGAGCGCTGCGATGATAGGCATGCTCACTCCTTTTTATGGATTCGTTACACAACAAAGCGAACCGTCCTTACGAACGGCTCGCGACATTTGAGTAATATGGGCGCAGCTTATGCGGGTCGGATACAGATAAATATAAACAAACTCATCACAGATGAGCACATATCACAAAGCAAATGACAGTGTTTATCGTACGTTGAACCACAACAACTGTCAAATAAATGGCCCCAGCACGGCGGCTAAAACGCGGTGAACGGCAGGGCCGCAAAACGCATACGCCTAAACCGCACATTCCTCACGTTCGGCATCGAGACGTGCCTTAACGGCATCGGCGGCGATGTGATACGAGAAGCCCTTACCCATCAAAAACCGAACCAGTTTTTCGAATCCGCGCGTCTCTGGAACACGCCGCTTGGCGAGCAGGGCTGACGCACGCGCCAAATCGTCTTCGACGGCAAAATAATCCTCGGGATAACCGGGAATGTCATCGAGCATGACATGACGGCGCTTGAGCTCGGTCTCGATTTTACGCTGTCCCCAACCACGCCGCTTGCGTTCCTCGATAAAGTACGAGCAAAAGCGGTTCTCGTCTAAAAAGCGATACTCGGTGGCGCGCTCGACCGCGAAATCGATAGCGGGCTGGTGAAAGCCGAAGCGAGCCAACTTGTCACGGACCTCACCCGTCGCATGGTCGCGGCGCGATAACATCTCGGTCACCATGGTAAGTGCACATTTACGCTCGATGAGCTGCACCGCCTCACGAAAGTTATCCCAATCACAGGGAAGATCGGGGCGGTTTTTGACATACAGCCGCGCGACCCGCACGGGGATCCAAATGGACCGCTCAAAACCGCCCTCAAGCTCACAATCGATATGTGCGCAAGGCTTTTTGGACGCATACCCGCTCGAGAACGAGGAGGCCGCCTTCTTATCGGGAAAAACGACCGTGGCCTCGGTCACCGTATACGACATGAGCGTAACCGCTACTCGTCGTCATCATCGAGCATGGCGGAACCATCGATGGCGTAAAGCTCGTCAAACTCCTCAGGCGCAGGCTGATCGGTCAGCTCGACCTCGGACGGAGCATCGTCATCAAACTCAAGCCCGCAGGCAAGGCGGACCTTATGCTCAATCTCGTCGGCGCAATCGGGGTGTTCGCGCAGGAACGCCTTGGCGGCCTCGCGACCGTTGCCGAGCTTGTCCTCGCCATAGGCAAACCAGGAGCCCATCTTCTTGCAGATGCCGCACTCGACAGCCATGTCCAGAATCGAGCCCTCCTTAGAGATGCCCGTACCGTACATGATGTCGAACTCAGCAGAACGGAACGGAGCTGCCACCTTGTTCTTAACGACCTTGGCGCGCACGCGGTTGCCGATAACCTCATCCTTAAGCTTAATGCTGTCGATGCGGCGAATGTCGATACGCACCGAAGAGAAGAACTTAAGGGCGCGGCCGCCCGTCGTGGTCTCGGGGTTGCCGAACATGACGCCGATCTTCTCACGCAGTTGGTTAATGAAGATGCACGTCGTGTTGGACTTGGACAGCGAGCCGGCAAGCTTGCGGAGCGCCTGGCTCATCAGGCGAGCTTGCAAGCCGACCGTGGTATCGCCGATCTCTCCCTCGATCTCGGCACGCGGGGTAAGCGCGGCGACGGAGTCGACGACGATAGCATCGATGGCGCCGGAACGCACGAGCATGTCAACAATCTCGAGCGCCTGCTCACCCGTATCGGGCTGGGAAATCAGTACCTCGTCGATATCCACGCCAATGCGCGCGGCATACGTGGGATCGAGCGCGTGCTCGGCATCGATAAATGCCACCACGCCACCCATTGCCTGGGCCTCGGCCAGGATCTCGAGCGAAAGCGTCGTCTTACCGGAGGACTCAGGACCGTAAATCTCGACGATACGGCCGCGCGGCACACCGCCGATACCCAGAGCGGCATCGAGTGCCAGAGCGCCCGTGGGGATGGCCTCGACCTCAAGCTCGGGGCCGCCGTCACCATACCTCATGATGGAGCCTTGACCGAACTTCTTCTCGATCTCGGCCTTGGTGGTGGCGATCATCTCATCGCGCTCTTTACCCGTCGTGCGAACATGAACGGTACGTACGGGACCTGAATTCTTGGCCATGAATAGCCCTCCTCTTAACAACCTGCATCGATAATAAACGAACGGCTGTTCGTGGTCAACCGTTCAGGCCAATCATATGCAGGCAGTCTTTCCAAAACCCAACCAAACGCCGACCAAACACCGACCAAATGCTTGACCACAAAGGGGCAAATAAAAACAAGAAAGACAAAAATACACCTATGACCAGCGCAAACGCTAAATTCGTCAGGGGTCCCTATCTCCACAATTAAGGGGCCCTAAGGCCCCTTAAAACACGTCTATTCCATAGAGTTAAGCACAAGGGCAATGCGTCCCAATGCCTCCGCGACCGCATGGGCACGAACACACGAACGGTCGCCCTCATAGTGGCAGCGCACAGAGTCCACGACCGGCACTTCCCCATCAGCCGCGCGATACGCCCAGCCAATATAGAAAGTGCCAGCCGGATCGTCCTCAGTGCCGCCGCCGGGGCCGGCATAACCCGTTGCGCTCACTGCAATATCGCTCTGGTACAGCTCCAGCGAACGCGCCGCCATCTCGCGCGCGGTCTGATGCGACACCGCGGTATAGCGGTCGAGCGTCTCCTGATCAACACCCAAAACGCGATGCTTGATCTCATCGCAGTAGGTCACCGCACCGCCACGCAGCACCGCCGAGGCGCCCGGGATATCGGCAATCGTCGAGGCGATCATACCTGCTGTCAGCGACTCAGCCGTCGAAACCGTCACGCCCCGAGCGCTCGCGCGCTCGACAATATGACGCGCCAGCTCCTCGTTATGTGCGGAAATCTGCTCAAAAGAGTCCGTCATACCCACTAGGACCTAGACCGAAAAGACGATCTTGCGGCAGTTCCAGAAGTACTGGGCGCCCGAGATAACGGTCAGGACAACGGCAACGGCGTACAGGAAACGCGACACCGAGTAGATGCCGAGCGTCAGCGCCAGCGGGCCAAGGTGCAAGCCGGCCATCGCAAAGACGCACAGGTAACCGCAGATGGAGACCATCGTGGTCGCCGTCTTGTACTTGCCGAGCTTATCGGCCGCAACGACAACGCCGGCGGCACTCGCAACCATGCGCAGGGCGCTTACCAGCAGCTCGCGGAACAAGATGATGAACACGGACCAAACCGACACGGCACCAAAGTCCAAGAATAGCAGCAGGGCCGAGAATACGAGCAGCTTGTCGGCGATGGGGTCCAAGAATTTACCGAAGTCGGTAATCTCGTTGCGCGAGCGCGCCAGGTAGCCGTCAACCTTATCGGTGCACGACAGGATGACGTACAGAATGAAGGCAGCGGCGGCGAGCGGGCCGTCGAAGGTGCTCCAATCTGTACCGGCAACACTCGTGTGAGAAAGCGCCGACACGATCATGAACACCGGGATAAAGACGATGCGAACGCACGTCACGATGTTGGCGGGCGTCCAAACACTCGTCAGTTCCTTATTGCTCTCGTTTGCCACGACGCTCTCCTACTCCACAACATGGCCGATAAGCTCATAGCAGAAGCTATCGGTAAACTCGACCGTCAGAATATCGCCCACAGATGCCTCGCTGGCATCCAGATGCACCGCGCCATCAGAATCAGGCGCCTGGAACCAGGCATGTCCGATCAGCTCAGCGCCGTCCTCGGTCTCTTCGATACCGTCGACAATCACCTGGGCGCGCTCGCCCACATGTGCGGCAGTTGCAGCAAAACCGAGCGACTCGGCCAGGTCCATGGCCTCTTGGGCGCGCTCGAGCTTGACCTCTTCGTCGACCTGGCCCTCCATCTTGGCGGCCAGGCTGCCCTCCTCCTGCGAGTAGGCAAAGACGCTCGTGTAGTCGAAGCCGACGGTGTCCATAAAGTCGATAAGGTCGCGGAACTCGTCGTCGGTCTCGGTCGGGAAGCCGACCATGGCCGTGGAACGAATCACGATGCCGGGGATGCGCTCACGCAGATCGCGGAACAGGTCCTCGAGCTCCTGGCGCGAACCAGAACGGCGCATAGCCTTGAGGATGCGCGCGTCGCAGTGCTGCACGGGGATATCGATATAGGGCAGCACCTCGGGCGTATCACGAATGGTCTCAATGAGCTCGTCAGTCATGCCCTCGGGCTGCAGGTAGAGCACACGGACCCAGACGTTCTGCGGACGCACGGCCTCGGCGACGGCGCGCAGCAGCTGCGCCAGATTGCGCGGTGAGCCATCGGTGACGTCTTCGTCGGCAAAGTCGGTGCCCCAAATACCCGTGTCCTGGCCGATCAGCACGATCTCGCGCACACCGCCGGCAACCAGGTCGCGCACCTCGGAGATAATGCTCTCGGCATTGCGCGAATGATAGCGACCGCGAATATAGGGGATCATGCAGAAGCTGCAGAAGCGGTTGCAGCCATCGGAAATCTTGACGTAAGCAACGGCGCCCTCGACAGTGCGCTTGACTTGCGGAATATAGGCAGCGATCACACGCTCGACACCCAGCACGCCATCGATGACCGCCACGATGCCGTCCTCCTCGTCGGCCTTCACAAAGGCAGAGACCTCGGGCAGTTCATCGGGCAGGTCGTCGCCATAGCGCGACGGCACACAGCCGCACATGACGATGGGACAAGAACGAACGCCGTCCTGAACCTCGTTGGCGAGCTCGAGCGTGGTCTCGATGCTCTCGGACGTTGCGGAGGCGAGGAACGAGCATGTATTGACGATGGCGATATCGGCATCCTGTGGGTCGAATGCCTCCTCGTAGCCCGCGGCGGTCAAAAGAGAACGCATGCGGTCGGTGTCAACCTCGTTCTTAGCGCACCCGAGGGTGATGTAGAGCACGGAGCCCAACGGTGTATCCATGTTGGAGAGCAGTCCTTTCGAATGATATTAGCGGTAGTTGGTGAACTGCAGCGGCTGGCCGTAGTCCTGGTCGCGCAGGAATTGGATAACGGTCTGCAACGCGTCCTTCGAAGCAGAGGAAACACGCAGCTTCTCGGCCTCGATGGTCACCTTGACCTTGAGCTTTTGGTCCTTGATGTCCTTATTGATCTTCTTGGCGGTCGCCTGGTCGATACCCTCGACGATATGGCCGAGCACGCGCACGGTGCCGCCCGATGCCGCCTGCGGAGCATCCCACGAGACAGCCTTGAGGTCGATGCCGCGCTTGATGAGCTTGGAGCTCAGGACATCGATGATCTGCTTGGAGACAAAGTCGGCCGGGGCGTTGATTGTAAAGAGCTTGTCGCCCTTCGAAAGCTCGATCGTGGCGCCGGAATCCTTCAGGTCATAGCGCTGGGAAATCTCGCGCGTGGTCTGCTGGAAGGCGTTGTCGACCTCTTGCATGTTGACCTCGGACACGACGTCGAAGCTGGAATCTTTAGCCATGATGTTTCCTTTCGCGTACGAGCGGCTTAGTAGCTATCGTACGAATAGTCGGTAGAATCGGTGGGCGTCTGGCCGTCAGTTGCGGCATCGGCGCCATCCGTAGACTGGGCATCGGTGCCGTCGGTGGTGTCGGCACCATTTGAACTTTCACCATTCTCGGAATCAGTCGTCTCCTTCTTGGGAACGGTGATCGTCACACGCGCCACACCCGAGGTCTTGGTATCGTAACGGACCTTTTCGCCGTTCTTGGTAACGGTGACATCGGAAGGCTTGGACGTGGTGATCTCGATCGAGGACTCGGGCGTGTACTCCTGCTCAAAGGGGCCAGTCGCCTGAGCGCCATAGACCGACTTTCCGTCGACCTTGACCTCAATCCACGCGGTCTTTCCCTTGGCAACGGAGACCTTAACCTTTGTGACCTCGTTCTCTTCCTTCTTGGCCGTCGTCTTGGCGGCGTCCGAATCAGTCGACTCGTCAGTCGGCTCATCGGTGTCTTCGTCCTCGTCGACCGTTTCGGTCTTCTTAGAAGACTTCTTGGTCGTCGTCTTGGTAACAGCGGGCGTCTCGGGCGTGGTCTCGGGCGTCGAAGATGCGCAGCCGCGCAGAAGTACCACGATGAGCACGATCAGCAGCAACGCCACGGCACCGATACCGGCGTAGACGATACGCGGATCGAGCCCGTTGTTTTGAGGAGCACGGGAACCGCCGCGTCCACGACTGGAACTGCTGCGGCCGCCTCCCTGAGGCATACGGCCACGATTGCTATCGGAACGGCCGCAATAGCCACCCTGGCCCTGAAGGCTGCGCTGACCCGAGCGGGGCGCAAGTTCACCGCGGCCTTGATAGCCACGCTGGCCCGCACGCGGAGCCGAAGAGCGCTGGCCATACGGCTGTGGTTGAGAGCGAAGACGCGGCGTCACCTGCGTGGTATCGGCGTCCGCATAGCCACTGCGAGAGCGTCCGGTGGAGATACCACGGTGACCGCGATCGGAATAGCCGCCGTCGCCGTAGCCGGCACGAGGGTCACGCGCCACGCCGCGGGCAGCGGGAAGTGCACGGTCCTCGGGCATCGGCGTACTGCGGAACCGGTCACGCTGCGAGCGAATCTCCTCGCCCGAACCCGTCTCGGTAATATAACCGGCCTGCTGAGGACGCTGTCCATAGCGAGTCGAACGACCGCCCTGAACCATCAGAAAGCGCCCGTTATCGACAGAGGAACGCGAATTGACGTAGCCGGCGGCGTCCTGGAAACGACCGCCCTGCTGCGACGTCTCGCGTTCGTATGCCATCAGTTCGTCAAAGTAGGCATTGACGACCTCGCGCGGATTGAGGCCCAAAAAACGAGCATAGCTCGAAATCATGCCCTGCGCATAGCCGCGCGGCGGCATCGAAGCAAAGTTACCGGTCTCGAAAAACTCGATGATCTGCGGCCTGATTTTGATGGTGTTGGCGACCTGCTGAATGGAAAGGCCCATTCGGCGACGCTGCTCGAGCAGCATGTCACCAAAGCGTGCAGCCATCAGAATCCTCCAAACTCACGATCTTCACGTGCCATCTCGGCGTCGACAGATTCCAGCGCGGCAAGCCCCTCCTCGTCCAACAGGACCTCGCGCGGCTTGGAGCCGTCGGGCGGGCCGACGACACCCTTTTCTTCCAGCATGTCCATAATACGCCCGGCACGCGCATAGCCAACCTTCAGGCGGCGTTGCAGGCCAGATGTGGAGCCCAGCTGCGATTCCACCACAATATGGGCGGCTTCCCAAATGAGCGGATCATCGTCTTGCGGCTCGGCGACTCCGGTGCGGACAATGCCGCCGCCACCAGCCATGGACATGGAAGCGGGCGCCACGGCGGACAGAATCTCCTCGTGGTAGTCGGGCTCGCTCTGCGACTTAACGAACTCGACAATCTCGTTGATTTCGTCGTCCGAGACAAAGCAGCCCTGGATACGGCGAGGCTTGCCCCAATCAACCTTCGAGAACAGCATATCGCCCAGACCGGTGAGCTTTTCGGCACCCATCTGGTCGATGATGACGCGCGAATCGATACCCGTAGCGACGTTAAAAGCAATACGGTTGGTGATATTGGCCTTGATGAGACCCGTCACCACGTTGGAACTGGGGCGCTGCGTGGCCACGATAAGGTGGATACCGGCGGCACGGCCCAGCTGGGCGATACGCACGATCGACGCCTCGACATCCTTGCCGGCAACCATCATCAGATCCGAAAGCTCGTCAATGATAATGACAAGGTAGGGCATCTTTTGCGGCGGATTGTCGTAATGCTCAAACTCGCCAGCAGCCTGCTTTTCGTTGTAGGTCGAGATCTTACGCACGTTGAGACGCTCGAAGACCTTCAGGCGACGCTCCATCTCGGACACAGCCCATTGCAGAGCGCTCGCGGCCTGCTTGGGCTCGGTCACCACGGGCACATAGAGATGCGGCAGACCGTTATAGCCCGCAAGCTCGACGCGCTTGGGGTCGACCATGATCAGGCGAACGTCCTCGGGAAGGGCGCGCATGAGCAATGTCGTGATGATGGAATTGATCATCACCGACTTACCAGAACCGGTCGTACCGGCAATCAACAGGTGAGGCATCTTGGCGAGGTCGGCGACAACCGGCGTGCCCTCGGCGTCGCGGCCGATGGCGAGCTCGAGCGGACCGCCCTTCACATAGGGCAGCACGTCGCCCAGATTGACGTTCTGGCGCTTGCGGTTGGGAATCTCGATGCCCACGAGCGAGGTGCCGGGGATCGGGGCAAAGATACGCACCGACTGGGCAGCGAGCGAAAGCGCGATATCGTCCTCGAGGCTCGAAATTTTGCTCACACGCTCGCCCTCACCGGGCTGCAGTTTAAAGGTCGTCACCGTGGGGCCGGCGATCCAGCCGACCACGCGGGCACTGCGGCCAAACTCAAGCAAGGTGGATTGCAGTGACTCAGCGGTCTGCTCCAGCTCCTTGTCCGAAGACGCGGCGGAAGCCGACTGCGGGTTGGCATGCAGGATTTCGAGCGGCGGAAGCTTGAGTCCGTCCTCTTCTTCGCCCTCGTTATCTGCGGCGCCGTCGTCCACTCCCCCATCACGAGCCGCAGCCGATTCGATAGCACTCGTGGCAGGCGCACCGGCAACCTTGGGATGCTTCAGGAAGTCGGGAATCTGAGGTGCGGCCGAGACGGGATTCACGACAAACGGCGGCTCGGACTCGTCGATCTTATCGGAGTCGTCTTCCATCGAAAGCTGGCCGGTTACCTGGCCGCGCTTTGCATGGCGACGCGGCAGCAAAGTTGTCTTTGCGGTCTCAATCGGACCCTCGTCGTCCTCGTCATCGCCCTCGGTGAGCTCAATCTCGCTATCGGACCAAGACGGGTCGGGCTCACTCGTATTGAGCTTAGGCGCAGCCTTGCCCTTCTTGACATGGCGACGCGGCAGCAGCGTGGTCTTGGCCCGCTCGGCTTCAACCGACTCGGATACGTCGACAAACGGGTCATCGTCCTCGTTGTCATCCAAAACCGGGTCGACATCGCCACCCATGACCGTGGTCACCGCGGCGTCAGTCCCCTTCTGGCGCAGAATGCTCAGGTGCGGACGAGCGACGCCGGGAACAGACAGGGCCTCTTCATCGCCCCACGGGCTGGCGTTGACATCGGCACGACGGCGTTCGGCAAAATCTGCCGCACGATCGCGTGCGGAGCGCAAAACGCCACCCACCGAAAAGCCGATAATGACCAAACCAACGACGACAAGCCCCAGCAAGACAACCATGGCGATAGGTTTACCCAGGGCGTTTTGCAAGGCACTTGCGATAAAGGCGCCAATGTAGCCGCCCGACACAGAAAGGTTCTGCGGCGTAAACATAAGGTCGCACGAATCGCTCGTGCCCGGCACCATCAGCGAAAGAATGGAGACGACGGCGATAAAGACCACGGCGCCGCCCGCGACAGAGCGCACGTTGAGCGGCGAGTCCTCACCCAAAAAGAGCGTGGCGGCAAACAGCAAGATGACGATCGGCAGCACGTAGGCGCCCAGGCCAAAGCCCAGGTGGTAGAAACCGGCAACCGCAGCCGTCACGGGCGCTGTTGCCGGAGAGATCACGGCAATGAAGGACGCGATCGCCAAAACGGCGATGACCACACCGGCGATATCGCGATTGGCCGAAGGCTCGACCAAGGGCTCAAAATCGTCGAAGTCTGCCTCATGGCCCTTATTGGCACGCAGATGGGAACCGGCACCCTTAGCAGATGCCGGTTGGTTGTTGGCTTTATTGCCTTTGGCGTTTTGTGCAGATCCGCGCGCCAAACTAAACCTCCATGACGACCGGGATGATCATCGGACGGGTACGCGTACGGCTCCAAATGAAGTTGGAGAGCGAATCGCGCACGGCCTTGCGAATGGCATCGGAGCCGCTGCTGGTAAAGCTGAACTTGCCCTTCTCGATCGTCTTCATAATGGATGCGGAGGCATCCTCGGAGAACTGGTCGTCGATGGCAAACGAGACGCCGCGACCCGAGAACTCGATAGCCTCGATCTTCTTGTGCTTGAGCGAGACGATAGCAACGGCCGTGACCATACCGTCATTGGCGAGCTTCTGGCGATCGCGCAGGACGATGGGGTCGGTATCGCCGATACGCAGGCCGTCGACGTAGACGACGCCGGACTCGACGGGCGTACCACGCTTGACGATACCGCCGCGCATCTCGAGCGTGTCACCGTTATCGAGGATAAAGATATGATCGTCCTTGAGACCCATCTTGCGGGCCAGCTGAGCATGGGCGCGCAGATGCACGGCCTCACCGTGAACCGGCATAAAGTACGTGGGCTTGGCCATGGCCATCAGGAGCTTGAGCTCCTCCTGGCTACCGTGACCCGAGACGTGGACGAGAGCGCGGTTCTTATCCCACACATCGCAGCCGAGCTTGGCCAGGCTGTTGACGACCTGCTGGACGGCTTTCTCATTGCCGGGAACAGGAGTTGCCGAGAGGATAACGGTATCGCCCTCGTGGATGGAGAGCGTCTTGTGCTCGCCATTGGCCATGCGGGACAGGGCCGACAGCGGCTCTCCCTGCGAGCCAGTGCACATGACGACGATCTTGTCGTCGGGCAGGTTATCAATGTCGAAGGCATCGATGATATCGGCATCATCGATGTTGAGATAACCGAGCTCGCGCGCCACGCGGGTGTTCGTGAGCATGGAGCGACCGGTCACAACGACCTTACGGCCGCACTTGCGGGCGGCATCGCAGATCTGCTGCAGACGATGGATGTGGCTCGAGAACGACGCGACGAACACGCGACCCGGCGCGTTCTTGATGGCGTGCAGCAGGTTGGGACCAACCTCGGCCTCGGACTTGGTAAAGCCGGGAACCGTGGCATTGGTGGAGTCGGAAAGCAGCAGGTCGATGCCCTGCTTTGCAAAGCGGCTGATAGCGGCATAATCGGGCGTGACGCCGTCGATGGGCGTCTGGTCGAGCTTAAAGTCGCCGGTGTGCATAACGGTGCCCTGATTGGTGCGGATGAACACGCCCAGAGCGCCGGGGATGGAGTGCGTCATCGAGAAGAAGTCGAGCGAGATGCCGCCGAGGTTGACATGGCTGCCGCCCTTGACCTCGCGGAACTTGGGTGCGCGGATGCGGAACTCAGAAAGCTTGCCCTCGATAAAGCCAAGCGTCAGCTTGCTCGAGAAGATGGGCACCTTATTGTTGAGGTCCTGCAGCAGATACGGAAGCGAACCGGTGTGGTCCTCGTGGCCGTGAGTGACGACGATACCACGGAGCTTCTCCTCGTTCTCCAGAACATAGGTGTAGTCGGGAAGCACCAGGTCGATACCAGGCTGGGAGTCATCCGGGAACATGAGGCCGGCGTCGACGAGCACCATGTCGTCGCCGCACTCGAAGACCGTCATATTCTTGCCGATGCCGTCAAGGCCGCCAAGCGGGATGATCTTCAAGGGAGATGATTTTTTAGCTGCCATAGGTTAGTGTGGTTTCCTTTCTTCGAAACGGGTCTGGAACAACCGACGGGGCGCTTCTGGCAAACCGACCGCCGGGAACGTACAAACATGCATCGCAGAGTCGATGCAATAACCACAGTATGATACCCATTTGCACAACAACAGACCACCCATGCATGAAAGCCCCATCCAAACCGGTCTATCCCGCCGGTTTCCCGTGGGGCGGGCGCTGATGAAGTTTATCGCGAGCTCCGCACGAACAGGAGGCCACTTAATGTGGCCTCCGTCGTGAGCAGGACTGTAGAGCAGGAAACTTCATATGCGGCCCTCCCGGGCGCAAGCAAAAGGGCGACCCCTGTCCAGAGTCGCCCTTGCGGTGCTGGTTATGTACGGCTGTTACTCGGCGTCGTGGTGGCGGCGGGGCTTGCGGCCTCCGTTGTCGCCGGGACGGCGCGGACGGTCGCTGCGCTCAGTGCGCTCGCGACGCGGACGCTCACGGCGCTGGAAGTGTTCGCCGTCGCCTTCGGAGGAACCCTCGGCGCGAGCCGGAGCCTCAGGCTTGTCAAGACGATCGAGCGAGATCTTGCCGCGATCGTCGACCTCGATAACGACGACCTTGACCTCGTCGCCAACGTTGAGGACGTCCTCGACCTTCTCCACGCGGCCCTTGGCGACGCGGGAGATGTGCAGCAGGCCGTCCTTACCAGGAAGCAGGTTGACGAAGGCGCCGAAGGGCTGGATGGAGACCACACGACCGGTGTACTCCTCGCCCGGCTCGGGAACCTTGATGATGAGCTTGATACGCTCGACAGCCTGATCGACGGACTCGCCGGTGCCGCCGACAAAGACGGTGCCGTCCTCCTGGATGTCGACCGAAGCGCCGGTCTCGTCCTGGATGCCGCGGATGACCTTGCCGCCGGAACCGATGACGTCACGGATCTTATCGGTCGGAACCTGGATGGAGACGATGCGCGGGGCGGTGCTGCGCGTGGTATGACGCGGCTCGGGGATCACATCGAGCATCTTCTGCAGGATGAAGGCGCGACCCTCCTTGGCCTGCTGCAGGGCGCGCGCCAGGATGTCGAAGGTAAGGCCGGTGGCCTTGTTGTCCATCTGCAGGGCGGTGATGCCCTCGGTGGTGCCGGTGACCTTAAAGTCCATGTCGCCCAGGAAGTCCTCAAGACCCTGGATGTCGGACAGGACCACGGTCTTGCCCTCCTCCTGGATCAGGCCCATGGCGATACCGGAGACCGGGCGCTTAATGGGCACGCCGCCGTCCATAAGGGCGAGCGTGGAGCCGCAGGTCGAAGCCATCGAAGAGGAGCCGTTGGACTCCATGACCTCGGAGACCACGCGGATGGCGTAGGGGAACTCGTTCTCGTCGGGGAGCACCGGAAGCAGGGCGCGCTCGGCCAGGTTGCCGTGACCGATCTCGCGGCGCTTGGGACTGCCCATGCGGCCAGTCTCGCCGGTGCAGAACGGCGGGAAGTTGTAGTGGTGCATGTAGCGCTTGCCCTCGGTGGGCTCGATGGTATCCAGACGCTGGCCCTCGTTGAGCATGCCGAGCGACAGGACAGAGAGTACCTGGGTCTGGCCACGCTGGAACAGACCGGAGCCGTGAACGAGCGGCAGGTAGTTATCCTTCACCATGATGGGGCGAATCTCATCGGCGGCACGGCCGTCAACGCGCTCGCCGGTCTCGACGACCATGGTACGCATAGCCTTCTTCTCGAGCTTCTTGAGCGCCACGGGAATCTCGCGCTCCCAAGCGGACTGCTCCTCCTCGGTGAACTCGGCACGGATGGACTCCTTCAGAGCCTCGACCTTGCCGATACGGGAGAGCTTGTCGGCGTCGCGAAGGGCGGCTGCCATCTCGTCGTAGTGGGCGAAGATGCGCTCCTGGACCTCCTCGACGGGCTGGTCGAGCGGGTACTCCTTCTTGACGATAGCGCCGTTGACCTGCTCCCACTCGGCGACAAACTCGTCCTGAGCCTGGCAGAAGGCAGCAAGGGCCTCCTGGCCAAACTTCATGGCGGCGAGCATGTCGTCCTCGGAGATCTCCTCGGCGCCGGCCTCGACCATCGAGATGAAGTCGGCAGAGCCGCCCAGCTCCAGGTCCAGATCGGAGTTCTCGCGCTCCTCATAGGTGGGGTTGACGATAAACTCGCCGGTCTCCACGTTACGGCCGATGCGCACGCAGGCAAGCGGGCCCTCGAAGGGCACGCCGCCGAGCGTCATTGCCAGGGAAGCACCCATGACGTTGATGACGTCAAAGGGGTTGACCTGGTCGGCGACGAGCGAGGTGGCGACGATGTGCACCTCGTTGCGGAAGCCGTCCGGGAAGCTCGGACGAATCGGGCGGTCGATCATACGGGCCGTGAGCGTGGCCTTCTCGCTGGGACGGCCCTCACGCTTGAGGTAGCCACCCGGGATGCGGCCGGCGGCGTACATCTTCTCGTTGAAGTCGACGGTCAGCGGAAAGAAGTCGTAGTTCTTACGCTCCTTGGAGACGACCACGGTGTCGAGCATCGTGGTGTCGCCCTGCTTGACCAGACAGGCGCCGGTGGCCTGCTTGGCAAGCTCGCCGGACTCAAAGGTGTAGGTCTTGCCGTACAGCTCAAAGGTCTTGGATACGAGTGTCATTGTTCTCCTTTACCCCACAGGCCCCTTGCCTGCGGGCTTCTCATGTGACGCGGGCCCCCTGCCCCCGCCACGCTTCAGAGCGTGATTGTTCACGCCCTTACACAAAAAGAGCGCCCCGCTGCGCAGGACGCTCTTAGCATGTACAAATCCTACTGGATGTTGTCGCGGATGCCCAGAGCCTTGATGAGCTCACGGTACTCGACGATGTCGTTCTTCTTGATGTAGGAGAGAAGACGACGACGACGGCCGACGAGCATGAGCAGGCCACGACGGGTGTGGAAGTCCTTCTGGTGGGACTTCATGTGCTCGGTCAGCTCCTTGATGCGCTCGGACAGGATGGCGACCTGAACCTTGGGGTTGCCGGTGTCGACCGGGGTGTTACCGAACTGGGCAGTCAGCTCCGCCTTGCGCTCTTTGGAAACAGTCATTGTTTCACCTTTCGTTTCTTGTCGCCCGCCGGCGACTCGATTCGCCTCGGACTGGGAAGCCGCCGGTGGAGCGAGCAACCAAGGTCGAGGTACCAACAGGTCGGTATGTTACCACAAGCAGCCCGCGCCTGCGCATCATCACCGACCCAACATGAATTCCATCGCACGGAGGCGCTGATCGGTGTGCGTGGCGGCCCAAACATGCGAAAGCCCGAGCAAGAACGCCGCCGTATGCGGGTCGATTTTCTCGGCCATAAGCGCATCGAAGGTCAACGACATGAGGGCGCGCAGCCACGCGACCTCACCGGTCGACACCAGCTCGGCACCCGGAACGCTCGATGCGCACGACCCGCACATAAGACCACCCGCCTGGGGCGAAAAATACGACAGCATCGGGTCTCCGCACAGCACGCATGCCGAAAAATCGGGTCGATAGCCAACGTGCGACAGTAGCTTAAAGACATATGCCGCCACAAGTAGGTCCATATGTGCCGTGTCAAGCCCGCTGCCGACAAGTGTGAGCGCTCGCTGCGTTATGGCAAAGGTAAACGGGTCCTCGGCGTCCTCGAACGAGCACACGCGCGCAACCTCGGCGATCGCGCTTGCGGCGCAGGTCGTCTCGTAATCGGGCGCAGCGCCAAGCGGCGCCTCCATAAGCTCGGCCTGAGAAACCACGTCGAGTGACCGTCCATGTGCGAGCAGCATATCGACCGTACAGAACAGCTCGCAGCGCGCAGCCAGGCGTCCGCCGGGTTTGCGGGCGCCCTTTGCCACGGCACGAACCTGCCGACCCCGCTCGTCAAGCATCGTCAGGATCAGGTCCGTCTCTTTGAGCTTCGTCTTATCGAGCACGAGCACTTTCGTGCGATATGTACGAGAACCTGCCATTCGCGCCGCGTGTCCCTAATCCTCGGCGTTATAGCCAAAGCGGCGAATCTGGGCCTCGTCGTCACGCCAGCCGGCCTTGACCTTCACGTCCAGCTCCAAAAAGACCTGGGTGCCAAAGATGCGCTCAAGGTCGCGACGGGCGTCAATGCCGATATGTTTGATCATCTCGCCGCCCTTGCCGATGATGATGCCCTTTTGGCCCTCGCGCTCGACGTAAATGGTGGCGTGCACGCGCAGCACCTTCTTGGTCTGCTCAAGCGCATCGCAAATCACGCCCACGGAGTGCGGGATCTCATCACGGGTGCGGCGCAAGACCTTCTCGCGCACAAACTCGGCAACGAGCGTCTCATCGGAAGCGTCGGTACCCATGTCCTCGGGGAACCAACGCGGACCCTCGGGCAAAAAGTGCGCAACGGTCTCGATGAAGGCATCGACGTTAAAGTTCTTGACCGACGACGTCACGATCTCGTCGTCATATTCCATAAGCTCGTGGGCGGCCTTAAGCTGCTCCATGACCTGTGCGGGGTCGGCTTCATCGGCCTTGGTGAGCACCAGGACCTTCTTGGAACGGGCATTCTTGACACGCTCGGCAACCCAGGCGTCTCCCCTGCCGATCGGTTTAGTGGCATCAATCAAAAACGCGACAACATCGACATCGTTCAGCTCGAACAGCGCGCTCTTGTTGAGCTCGGACCCTAGACCGTCCTTGGGCTTGTGGATACCCGGGGTATCGACAAAGACCAGCTGGTAGCCGGGGCGGTTGACGACGGCGCGCATGCGACGGCGGGTCGTCTGGGCCACCGGCGAGGTGATGGCGACCTTTTTGCCATAGCAGGCGTTGAGCAGCGTTGACTTACCGGCGTTGGGGCGGCCGACCAAGGCCACGAAGCCACTGCGGAAACCGGGCTCAACGTCGCCAAAGCCCGCGAGGCTGTCGTCCTCGTCGCACAGGGCGTCGAGTTCCTCGTCGCTCATGCCCTCAAACGGGTCGAACTCCTCGACTTCCTCATAGGCCTCGGTCGCCTTAGCATCCGGGGACTCGTCGTCCAAAATTTCATCGATAGGCTGCATATTGTCGGACATGGGAATCCCTTTCTAAATAAAGCCGAGCGCGTGGGCAAATACAAGCAAGCCCACAATCGCGGCGGTGATTGAAAGTACGTATACCGAGGCGGCGGCGATGTCCTTGGCGCGTTTTGCCAGCGGATGGAGCTCCTGGGTCGCCAGATCGACAATGGCCTCCATGGCGGTATTGCACAGCTCGCCGTGAATCACCAGGCCGCAGCAGATGATAATCGTGGCCCACTCGGCAATGTCGAGCCCCACGATGCAGCCGGCAATGATGGTGCACACGCCCGCTACGAGCATAACCTTAATGTTGCGCTCGGTCTTGACGGCGGTGACGAAGCCCTCCATGGCGTAGGAGAACGACTTTAAAAAGGACGGATGGTCCTTGTTCGATCCGGGAATCATAAACGGCTCCTAGTCGTGGGCATGATTGGTGATGGGGCCGACGTGAACGAGTTTGGGGTCCTCGCCGCGCTCGAGCGCCAGATCGCGCAGGATAGCGTCCTCGCGGGCCTCCATGACCTCGGCCTCGTCGTCCTCGATATGGTCATACCCCAGCAGGTGCAGCATGCCGTGTACGAGCATCAGGCGGCACTCGTCGGCAGGGCTATTGCCAAAGCCGGGGGCCTGACGGGCAATGACCTGCGGGGCCAAGATGATATCGCCGAGCTCGAGCGTCTCGTCGGCGGGAATATCCTCGTCAAAGGCCGAGTCGCATTCAAACGAGAGCACATCGGTGGTGCGGTCGATGCCACGCCACTCGTGGTTGAGCTCGTGCATCTCGTCCTCGTCGACATACGAAAGGGAAATCTCGACTTCACGTTCAACGCCCTCGGCGGCAAGCACAACCTCGCAGATGTGCTCCACCTCCTGCGCGTCGAGCAGCGTATCGAGCTCGGCATCGTTGCTGATCAATACACTCAACGGGACTCCTTTCGGTCGCGCGAGCGCTGCTCACGCACGTCATCATAAGCATCGTATGCCTCGACAATACGCCCCACCAGGGCATGGCGCACCACATCGGCGCGCTCCAGGTGTGCAAACGCCACATCGTCGACACGGCCCAAAATCTTCTCGACATCCGCCAAGCCACCACGACGACCCACCAGGTCGCGCTGGCTGAGGTCGCCGGTAATCACGAACTTGGAGTTGAATCCAAGGCGTGTCAGGAACATCTTCATCTGCTCGGGCGTGGTATTTTGCGCCTCGTCGAGCACCACGAAAGCATCGCTCAGCGTACGACCGCGCATATAGGCAAGCGGGGCAATCTCGATCACGCCGCGCTCCATAAGCTCATCGGTGCGCTCACGATCCATCATGTCAAAAAGGGCATCGTAGAGCGGGCGCATGTACGGATCGATCTTTTCCTCGAGGGTGCCGGGCAAAAAGCCCAGGTTCTCCCCCGCCTCGACAACCGGACGCGTCAAGATCAGACGGCCCACCTCGTGGCGCTTGAGCGCGGCAACGGCGAGAGCCATGGCCAGATAAGTCTTACCGGTACCGGCTGGACCCAGGCCAAACGTGATGGTATGCGAGCGGATGGCATCCACATAGCGCTTTTGCCCGAGCGTCTTGGGGCGAATGACGCGGCCGCGATACGAAAGCAGCACGTCATCGCGAAGCGACGTAGCTTCGTGCTCACCGTCGCGCAAGACGGCCAGGCAGCGAGAGACGTCGTCAGCAGACAGCGTGCGCCCGGCGGCCGCCTCGCGAAAAGCGTGTTCGAAAAAACGCGCCACGAGCTCGACCTCGTCCGGGTCGCCGCTCACGGAGATCCTATCGCCACGGGCGACCACGTGAGCGCGAACCAAGCTCTCGAGCGCACGAAGGACGCCGTCGCCGGCGCCCAAAACACGCGAGGGATCAACTCCCTCGGGAACGGTAAGTCTAATCTTCGAGGCTTCCATGGACCTCCCTGCGCGCATGGACCAAGCCGGAATCATCGACTCCGATGATAGCAACATCGAGCAGGCACGGGGCTGTAAGTCCACAGGTATCGTCAAGACGGGCATGATGGAACGAACCGAGCGTCAGGTTGTCACCATACTCGAGCACGGCACGCTCGACGGTGCCCACGCGACGACGAGCATCGGCAATAGCGAGCTCCTGCGCCGCGTCTCGCATACGGCGGCTGCGCTCGGCCATAACCTCGGGCGGCACCTGGTCGGGCATGTCGGCAGCAAGGGTACCGGGACGCTTACTGTAGCGGAACACGTGCATACGCGAGAACCCCACGCGGCGGCACAGCGCCAGCGACTCCTCGAACTCCTCGTCCGTCTCACCAGGAAAACCGACGATGACATCGCACGAAAGAGACGCCTGGGGCAAGTTGGCGCGAATCATACGCACCGTGTCCTCAAAGGCCTCCGCACTATAGGGACGACCCATGCGATGCAGGGTCGCCGTACAGCCGGACTGCACGGGCAGGTGCAAAAACGGGGCGATACGCTGCGGATAGCGCGCCATAACCTTAAGCAGGCGCTCAGAGATATCCATGGGCTCGACCGAGGAAATGCGCACATGCGCAATAGTCGTGCGCTCCATGATGGCCTCGAGCAGCTCATCGATTTCGACATGCTCGTCGGTCGCGCTCTTGCCATCGTAGGCACCCAGGTTCACACCGGTCAGCACCACCTCGGGCACGCCGGCCTCCTGGGCCTCGCGAACTTGTTCAAGCAC
Source organism: uncultured Collinsella sp. (assembly GCA_905199545.1). Lineage (GTDB taxonomy): Bacteria > Actinomycetota > Coriobacteriia > Coriobacteriales > Coriobacteriaceae > Collinsella. The sequence goes on along the minus strand of CAJKGW010000005.1, from coordinate 91,766 downwards.
GGACTCGACGGGCACGGAGCGCTCGGGGCCGCGCGCCTTCCACACAATGCAATAGGTGCAGCGATGGTTGCAGCCGTCCTGGATCTTCACGCCCAGGCGAGAGCGACCGAGCGCATCGACCACCTCGCCATCGCTGCAGGCGGGAACGCTATCGGACTCAACGCCCAGCACCTCGCAGACACGTTCGGCGACATCGATCTTGGACGGCTCGGCGATCACACGATCCGAAAGCTCCAACAGCTCCTCGGGATGCAAATTGACCACGCAACCGGTCACGAGCACATAAGGCTCGTTTGGATGGGCCAGCGCATGACGGACGGCCTTACGTGTCTTGGCCTCGGCCTCGCCCGTAACGGCACAGGTGTTAATGACGATCAGATCGGCATCCTGGGGCTCCACCATAGCAAAGCCCAGGCGCATAAGATCGGCAGTGATACGGTCAGACTCAACCCGGTTGACACGGCAGCCGAGGTTGACGACGGAAATATGGGGTGCGAGCACGCGGGCTCCTTAATCGAGGATATCGTCGAGGGCACTCTTGATACGGTCGGTCACCGACTTCTTACCGGAAGCGACGTCGTCGCCGGACTCGGCGGCGAAGGCCTCGAGCAGGTCGCGCTGCTTGGCCGAAAGGCTCGTGGGAACGAGCACGCGCAGCTGAACGACCAGGCGGCCACGCGAGCCGCCACCGCCAATGCGGGGCATGCCGAAGTTACCGACGCTCACGGTGTCGCCGTACTGCGTGCCGGCGGGGACCGTGACCTTAACGACCTCGTCAGGCATAATGCCCTCGACCTCGATCTCGCAGCCGAGAGCCGCCTGCGCAATCGAGATATCGCTCACGAGGTACAGGTCGTCGCCGTTGCGCTTAAAGCGCTCGTGGTCGGCGACGCGAACGTTGACGATCAGGTCGCCCGAGGGCTCGCCGCGAAGGCCGGCCTCGCCAAAGCCGCTCACGCGCAGCTGGCGGCCGGTCGAAACGCCGGCGGGAATATCGATGTCGATCTTTTCGTGGGAAGGCGTGCGGCCCTGACCATCGCAGGTCTCGCAGGGATGATCGATGACCGTGCCCTCGCCGTGGCAGTCGGGGCAAGGCGAAGAGGACTGGACCTGGCCCAAGAACGAACGCTGGACCGTCGTGACATAGCCCGTGCCGTGGCAACGGCTGCACTGCTTTTCCTGTGCACCCTCGGCCCTACCGGTACCGTTGCAGTCCTCGCAAGGAGCAAGGCGATCATAGCTGATCGTCTTTTTGCAGCCGAGCGCCGCCTCCTCGAGCGTCACCGAAAGCGAGATGGCCATGTCACGTCCGCGACGACGCTCACGACGGCTGCGGGCACCACCACCGGCACCGCCGCCAAAAAACGACGAGAACAGGTCGTCCATGCCCATGCCACCAAAGATATCGTTGATGTCGACATAGCCCGAACCACCAGGGCCGTCCGCGGTGCCGTAGCGGTCGTAGTTTGCACGCTTCTGCTCATCGGAAAGAACGGAATATGCCTCGTTGAGCTCTTTGAACTTGGCCTCGGCCTCGGGGTCGTCCGAAACGTCCGGGTGTACGGTACGGGCCTTCTTTAGAAACGCGCGCTTAATCGTCCGCGCGTCGGCATCCTTTTCGACGCCAAGTACCTCGTAGTAATCCCTATTTTCCGACACGACCGAATCCTTCCGACTTTCATTATTGTCACAGTGCGTCCTATACCCAAGCTGGGGCGGCCGCAAACAGAGGGTTTGATGTTAGTACATTCCGTACGGCGAAAGCATGGCACGCTGCGAGCAGCTCGCAAACCAAACCGACACGAGTGCGAACATGAAGCCGTTGGCAAAACCGTTGGCAAACTGCATCGCGCCGCGTTTCCACCACAGCAGGCTGCGATGAAGCACGCCGTCCGAGAGCACCATGAACAGGCCCATGGCAAACGGAATAAAGCACATCATGGCAAAGGCCGAGAACACGCCCGAGATGGCCGACAGCACCAAAAACGGCGCCACAATGCCCATCAGGTAAAAGCCAGTACGAGCTTTGCCTTCCAAGCGCTCGGCCTCAACATGGGCGCGGCCGACCAGGTCGCCGCCCGCGGCACCGTTAGTGCCTGCGTGGCCCATGCCGCTAATGCGGACCTCGTCGCCATCGTGCGTGCCGGCAGGAAACTCAATCGTCTGCTCGGAGGTCACACGGGTTCGCCCGCTGCCACCGCAATCGGGGCAGGGGTCGGCCACGACCTTACCGGAACCGCCGCACTCGGGGCAGACCGACTGGAACGTGCCCGCACCAAACAGGAAGGACAGGTCGACGTCGATGTGGCCGCGGCCACCGCAGCTCGGACAGGTGTGGGCATGCTCTGAAGAAACGGAGCCCGATCCGCCACAATGCCCGCAGGTGTCAAAGCGGGTATATCGAACGGTCTTGTGGGCACCGCTCTTGGCCTCCTTGGCGTCGAGCTTGATATCGACGACCACGTTGGCGCCGTTCTCGGGATTGTAGGCAGCCTGCCCGCGACGCTGCTGGCCCCAGGCGCCACCAAAGGGAAAGCCGCCCTCAAAGGGATTGCCATAGCCCGTGCTGCCGGCGTAGCCGCCACCATAGGGCGAAGCCGTAGGAGCACCGGCAAAGGGATTGCCAGATCGCATGGCGTCGTAGCGCGCACGTTTTTGCTCATCCGAAAGCACGGCGTAGGCCTCGGAAACCTCTTTAAACTTTTCCTCGGCATCCGGTTCTTTGTTGACGTCCGGATGGAGCTTACGGGCCTTTTGCTGGAAGGCCTTTTGAATATCACGCGAGGTGGCGTCCTTGGAGACACCCAGAATCTCGTAGTAATCTTTTTCGTTCATCGTCGCCATGCGCGGCAACCTCCTGCTCACAGCAGCGTATATATTCCGGTAATTCTACCCGAGCGGCCTAAGCTAGATCCCAAAACAGCTCGAACAGAACATTTCCATCGAGCCAGCCCAGATGGGTCGGCGCCAGACGAGCTCGAACATGGCCCGCGACGACATCTGCCGTAGTGAAGGGTCCCTCATGACCCCAGAGCGTCTCGGGCACCCAAGTGGCAAGATCCAATTCGAGCGCACGATCGCAGGCAGCTGCCAGCTCGCCCGTTGGGATGACGCAAGCTGCACGAGCCAACAGGTCGGACGCAACACCGCGCGTCATGCGACAAGCGAGCATCAAGTCTTCGGCGACAGCCTCGCGCTGCGACAGATATTCGGCCTCGAACGCCGTCGCGTCATCGTCGCGTTGCACCAGACGCACACGGTACGCATCGCCTCGAGCAGACACGCCGGGGAACAAACCTGCAAGACGGTCGAAATCCTCGGCATCGAGCATACCCGCGGCAGAACGACCCAGGCCCAGGTAGCCCCGTCCGGTCCAGTAGGCAATGTTATGGGCGCACTCATGGCCGTCGAGCGCATAGCTTGCCACCTCATAGGGGTGATAACCGGCCGCACCCAGGAGCTCGCGTGCCACGTCCATGCATGCGGCCTGAAAATCCTCATCAGGCTCAAGCGACTCGTCGCGGCACGCCATGCGATAAAGGGGCGTCCCCTCCTCGAGCGTGAGCGGGTACACCGATACATGATGCGGCGCCGCCGCCAGCACGCCATCGAGCGTGCTCCGCCAGCTTGCGGCCGTCTGCCCGGGAAGGCCGCACATCAGGTCGCACGACACATCGAGGCCAGCGTCCTTCACCGTCGCGATAGCCGCAAGTGCCCGATTAGCATCGTGAATGCGGCCAATAGCAGCCAGCTCGGTATTGTCGAGGGTTTGCACGCCCAGAGAGATGCGCGTGACGCCCGCCTCGGCAAGCGCGGTGGCGAGCTCAGCAGTCAGCGACTCGGGATTGGCCTCGCAGGTAAACTCAACGGGCTTGCACCACATGGAGATACGACGGGCAAGTTCTACCAGGCGCTCCCCTGCCAGCGACGGCGTGCCGCCGCCTACGTAGACTGTGCGGATCTGCCTGAGTGCCCCAGCGTTGCCAAAGGCATCGAGCCGCGCATACAACTGCTCAAAATAGGCATTGAGCGCAGCGTCCAGGTCGCACGGGGCAAAGCTGCGCGAGTCAAAGTCGCAATAGCGGCATTTTTGAGCGCAAAACGGTACGTGCACATACAGTGCGGTAACGGCCACCCTTAGGCCTCCAGCGGATGGGCGGGCACCGACTCGCCAGCTGCAAGTGCGGCCTCGCAGGCCACCACATCGCGCTCGATATCATCGACCAACGCCATGAACTCCTCGTATGTGGAGCAGCGCACCACCTGGGCGCGCCAGGCGGCAGCATGGGGCATGCCCTTGAGATACCAGCTTGCGTACGTACGGGCACGCGACATGAGCGGCAACAGCTCGTGCGTAAGCGTCAGGTGCTCGCGCAGGGCATCCAGACGCTCGACCGAGGTGCGAGACGGCACCGGCGTGGCGTCGAACGCAAGGGCGCGAGCATCGCCGAACACCCAAGGATTGCCATAGATACCGCGCGCGATAAACACGGCACGGGCGTCGGAGCTGCGCAGACGCTCCGCCGCATCCTCAGCCGAGAACACATCGCCCGAACCGATCACGGGAATCTCAACGGCGTCGGCAACCTCATCGACGACCGACCAATCGGCCTGGCCCGTATAGAGCTGCGTGGCGCAGCGGCCATGCACCGCCACCGCGGCGGCACCGGCGCCTTCGAGCATCTGGGCAAACGTCGCGGCATTACGGTCCTCAGCATAAAAGCCCTTGCGAATCTTGACGGTCACGGGCACGTGCGCCGCGCCCACCGTCGCCTCGACGATCTTCTCCGCCAGGTCGGGCGTGCGCATGAGCGCCGAGCCCTCGCCCTTGGTAACGACCTTGCGGGCGGGACATGCCATATTGATATCGATGAGCGACAGGCGATCGCCAACGCGCTCCTCGACGGCGGCGACGGCACTCGCAAATTGATCGGGCTTGGAGCCAAAGAGCTGCACGCAAATCTGCTGCTCCTCGTCGGCCGGCAGCACCAGGCGCCACGTTTTGTTGCTGGCATAGGCAAGGCCTGCCACGCTCACCATCTCGCTGTAGGCAAGGTTGGCACCGCGGCGGCGGCACATGATGCGGTAGGCAGGGTCGGTCACACCCGCCATGGGAGCCATAAGGAACGGCTGCTCGGCATAGGCGCCCAGCAGCCGCTTGCTGTATTCAGAAAGCACCATAGACCTACTCGTCCACCTTGAGGATCGCCATAAAGGCCTCCTGCGGGACCTCGACCGATCCGATGGCCTTCATGCGCTTCTTGCCCTCTTTCTGCTTCTCGAGCAGCTTGCGCTTACGCGAGATATCGCCGCCGTAGCACTTGGCAAGTACGTCCTTGCGACGCGCCTTGACGGTGGAGCGGGCAATAATCTTGTTGCCGATAGCACCCTGGATGGGCACCTCGAACAGCTGACGCGGGATGATCTCCTTAAGCTTGTCGCACAGGCCACGGGCCAGGCCATAGGCCTTGTCCTTGTGGACGATAAACGACAGCGCGTCCACCTCATCGCCCGAAAGCAAGATATCGAGCTTAACGAGCTCGGAGGGACGGTACTCGTTGAACTCGTAGTCGAGCGAGGCATAACCCTTGGTACGGCTCTTGAGCTGGTCAAAGAAGTCCAAGATGAGCTCGGCGAGCGGCATATCGAAGCGCATCTCGACCGATTTGCTCGTGAGGTGGATCATGTCGGTCGTGACGCCGCGGTGCTCGATGGCGAGCTGCATGACGGCACCCGTGTACTCAGGCGGGCAGATGATCTTTGCCTTGAGGTAGGGTTCCTCGATACGCTCGATGCGCGTGGCCTCGGGAAGGTCCTGCGGACTGCGGACATCGATCATCTCGCCGTCGGTCTTGTAGACGTGATAGTCGACCGAGGGGCTCGTGGCAATGAGGTCCAGGTTGAATTCGCGCTCCAGGCGTTCCTTGACGACTTCCATGTGTAGCAGGCCCAAGAAGCCCACGCGGAAGCCAAAGCCGAGCGCCACCGAGGTCTCGGGCTCCCACACCAACGATGGGTCGTTAACGTGCAGCTTATCGAGCGCGTCACGCAGGTTCTCGTAGTCCTTGTTATCGATTGGGAACAGGCCCGTATAGACCATGGGCTTGGCCTCGCGGTAACCCGGAAGCGGCTCGGGGCAGGGGTTCGACGCCCAGGTAAGGGTGTCGCCCACGCGAACGGCCTCGGGGTCCTTCAGGCCCGTGACCACATAGCCGACCTCGCCAACCGTCAGCGCGTCAACCGGGGTCTCGGCAGGACGCTTGACACCCACGCCGTCGACCAAAAAGTCGCCCTCTGCCTGCATCATGCGCAGGGTATCGCCCTTTTTGATGGAGCCGTCAAAGACGCGCACCGTGGCGACGACGCCACGATACTCGTCGAAGTACGAATCCAGAATAAGTGCCTTGAGAGGGGCATTTGCATCGCCCTTGGGAGGCGAGATCAAAAAGACAATGGACTCCAGCAGATCATGGATGCCCTCGCCGGTCTTGCCCGAGACACACACGGCATCATCGGCAGGAATCGCCAGGTCATCCTCGATCTCGGTCTTAACCTCATCGGGATGGGCAGAGGGCAGGTCGATCTTGTTGATGGCCGGCACAATGTCCAGATTGGCGTTCATGGCGAGCGTCGCGTTGGAGACGGTCTGCGCCTCGACGCCCTGCGTGGCGTCGACAACGAGCACCGCGCCCTCACAGGCTGCCAGCGAGCGCGAGACCTCATAGGTAAAGTCAACGTGGCCCGGCGTATCGATCAGATTGAACTGATACGTCTCGCCATCGTCGGCGTCATAGGACACGCGAACGGCATTGGACTTGATCGTGATGCCGCGCTCGCGCTCGATATCCATGGTGTCGAGCAGCTGCGACTCCATGTCGCGTTCGTCGACGGTATGGGTGAGCTCGAGGATGCGATCGCTGATCGTGGACTTGCCATGGTCGATGTGCGCAACGATTGAGAAGTTGCGGATGTGGGAAATGTCAATTGAAGTATTCATGCGGACTATCTTACCCGAGCGGTACAAAAAATGGAGCCTGTTCCATAAAACAGGCTCCATTTATGCGCGTAATCTGTGTGGTGTGAAATTTACAACTTAGGCGTTGATGCTGTTCACGAGCTTGGCAAGACCGGACTTGCGGTTGGAAGCCTGGTTCTTGTGGATAACATGCTTGGCGGCAGCCATATCGAGACGCTTGGTGACGGTCTTGAGGGCAGCCTGGGCCTTCTCGGCGTCGCCCTCGGCGACGGCAGACTGGACGTGCTTGGTCAGCGTCTTGAGCTCGGACTTGACAGCCTTGTTACGCATGCGAGCTGCCTCATTGGTGCGGATACGCTTCTTCTGAGACTTGATGTTTGCCACTTCTGGAGTTCCTTTCGAGTTCCTTGCAAAAAATGTATGACACCTCTGAGACACGGTGAGGTCATGCAAGCGCCTACTATAGCACGCTCCCCCTCAAAGGGATAGAACGAATTTGTCAAATAGGCAGGTATCATCACGATTTTCTCAAGATGTTCGTAATCCAGAGCAAAAGCGCGGTCTGAGAATCGGCCGAACCCTTCAGCGCGAGCTCCACATCGACCGCGCCCTCGAGCGCGGCAACGAGCTCTGCCATCGAAAAGCGACGTGCCCAGGTCAGGTGATTCTTGACCTGCCAGGACTGGAGCTTAAGTGTTGCGGCCAGCTCACGACCCTGTCCGCGCGCCTCGAGCGCCTTGGCAACGATAAGCTCGCGGATGCGGCCGCACAGCAATGTGTAAGTCCACACATAGCTCTTGGCGGGCAGTAGATTGAAGAGCTCGAGCGAGCGTCGCATGTCACGGGCCGAGACCGCATTGAGAAAGTCCCAGGGTTGAACCTCGGCCGTACGTACAATCCAGCGCTCAACGTCGGCAAGCTCAATCTGGGGCGCCTCGACCATCTGGGCAAGCTTAGCCAAGTCGTTATCGAGCATGCGAGTGTTTTCACCCGAACGCGAGACGAGTTCCTCGGCGGCCGCCGTCGAGATCGACTTGCCGTGCTGCGTCGCCATCTGCTGCACACGGCGCGGTAGCTCCCAGCGCTTGGTGCCGGAGCAATCGATCACCGCCTTCTTGTCGATCTTGGCGATCGCTTTATACAGGCGCGTGTTCTTGGCAAGCGAGTCGGCGATGATGAGACAGACCGTTGTGGGGCTGGGACTTGCCAGATACTCAACGAGCGGCTCCGAGACCGCCTTGGCGAGCTTTGAACAGCCGTCAAGGATTACCAGGCGAAACTCGCTGCCCATCGGAAAGGTGTTAAGCGATCCGATAATGGACTCGATATCGGGGTCCTTGGTCATGTCGCGCTCGTCGAGGTTGAACTCGACCATACCCGACTTTTCCAGACGCGCTTTCATACGCGAGACGGCGTGATCGCGCTTGACGCCGTCGGTACCGACGATCAGATATGCCGGCAGCAGACCGGTTTCGGACATTGCGCTCCCCTCCCGCAGGCCTTCGTATTCGCTCCGTGCCATTCTAGCCCAGGGGCCCACCACACGCCAACGACGGTCGTCACGATCGCTGGCATCGCATCGCAAAGCCATTCGCAGTCGGCGTGACGGTAATGTCGCCGTGTTCGATAGTGCACGCGAACACGCCGCCCGCTTCCTTAACGGCATCGATGCAGGCATCGGACGGATGGCCGTATCGATTCCCCTCGCCCGCGCTCGCGAGGGAAAGCTCGGGCTTCAGGACGTCCAGTAACTCACCGTCGACTGAAACCTTAGAGCCGTGATGCCCAAGTTTAAGGACATCGATATCCCCCACCTCCTGCACGAATTCCCGTTCTTGGTCGAGCTCGGCATCACCGGTGAGGAGCAGACGCAGGCCCTTGCCTTTCTGAACATAAGAGAGCAGCAGGACAAGCGAATCCTCATTTCCCTCGCCATCCACGGACTCGAATGGCCACATCACGCGGGCGCAAAATGAGCCGATATCGACCGTATCCCCACGGCGCACCTGCCGATACTCCACGCCAGGTCGGTTCAATACCTCGGCAGGAGCATCCTCAAGCGCATCCGCCGCAACGGCAATCGTTCCAACCGAAAACTGTTCGAGCACATCGGGAAGACCACCCCAGTGATCCTCATCCCAATGCGTCACAAAGACGGCATCGATATGGTGCACGTTATTGCGAACCAAAGCCGCCACCACGCGCTCGTCGAGCCCGCAGTCGACGAGCGCTACTGCGCCGCCCTGGCGGATAAGAATCGCATCGGCCTGGCCCACATCGAGCACCGTCACCGAAGGCGGAGCGAATCGATCCCAGTAGACGTACGGAATCGCAGCCAAGAGCACCAGACATGCAAGCCCCACCGCCATAGGACGTGCACGGGGACGCGGCCACCTGACCAGCAGAGCCGCCAGCAAACACGGCACTAGGTAAATCCACATGCTATCGGGCGGCACACTCACGGATGCACCCGGCACGGCGGCAAACAGCTGCTCGAAGAATAGCGCGCAACGGGCGGCAATCATGGGCACAGCGAGCACCCAAGTCCGCAACGGTGCCACGAGCGAAAAGGGAACCAGCACGATCGACACAGCAAGCAGTACGCTCACCACCGGACCGATGACCGCATTTGCCAGCGGAGCAATGAGCGAGAACGTACCGAAGGCAGGAATGGTAATGGGGAGCGTCGCCAACTGCGAGCACAGCGTGACGGAAAGCATGCTGGCAATGCCCGATGGCACACCCAGCTCACCCAAAGCGTAGGTCGCATAGGGGCAAAAGCACAGGATGGCAAAGACGCTGGCACATGATAGCTGAAAGCCCATCTCGAACAGCACCGTCGGCCGCAGTAGCACAAAGATGGACATGGTTACGAAGAGTGCCGAAAGGCCGTGCCGACGACGCCCCGCGTCGTTTACGACAAGCGTCACGAACACCATGCAGCACGCGCGCACGGCCGAGGGAGACGCGCCCGTAAATGCAGCGTAGCCCACAAGCGTTATCGCCAATATCGCCCGCTGAAGACCACGTGAGCACCGAGTCTTTTGCAATACGCCCTCGATTACAAACCCCACGATAGCCAAATGGCTGCCCGAGACGGCGATAAGATGTGCCGTTCCCGTCACAGAAAACCAGTCGCCCGCCGGCTGGGCGCGCAGCTCGGCCGAACGACCGCAGACGACACCGGCTATGAGCGCACGCGCCGGGTCGGTCGCAGGCGCGATGGACGCAAGCAGCCCATTTCTCAGCCGAAGCAGCGGCACCGGAGAGCCCTCATCGACCGACACGACTCGAACGGCTTTAACCTTGCGCCCCTCGCCTCGAAGCACGCGCGATCGTCCATACGCATCGTTCTCAAAACGTGAAACGCGACCGATAACACGCACGTGCGCCCCGACCTTGAGCTCACGATCACACGATAGGCGAACCGTTGCCAAGTTCTTACCGTCCGCGCGTGCCTCGCAGGTATAGGAATACACGTCGTCGTTTATGGATGGATCACCCTGCACGACAAACTCGAGGCCGCTTGCCGCTCGACCGTCGAGCGCCTTCGAGGCGCTGAGCACACCCACAGCCCACCACGCCGAGACGACCGCTCCCGCCACGAGACCGGCGGACGCGGCATACAGCCACCGCTTCCAAGGGGCAAGCCGCGCACAAGAGTGAGCCAGCACAACGAAAACCGCTGCCGCAACGGGAATGGCCCATAGCGGCCCGACCGCCGTCGCCCGCTCCCTCAGCAGCGCATCAGCGGCTATGCTGAGCACCAAGGCGCAGCTCACGCACATGCCGGCACACAAGGCCATCGTCCACGGAATCAGGGGCCGCGGAGGCATCACATGCTCGCGCTCGGTCGCACTCATACGCAGATGCAATCTTTGATTTTGGCAAGCTTCTTCTCGCCGATTCCCGACACACGCATCAGATCGTCAACCGAGGCGAAAGCACCGTTCTTTGTCCGCTCATCGATAATCGACTGTGCCATGGAGGGACCGATTCCCGAGAGCGTCTGCAGCTCTGCCGAGCTTGCCGTATTAATGTTTACTAGGCCTGTTGCGCCACCGACGCCTGATGATGCGGAAGTCCCACCATCAACACCGGCTTCCGCAATGGACGCCTGCTGCTCCCCTACCATTGGAACGTGAATCTTCTGTCCATCGACGACCTTAGATGCCCGATTGAGCCCTGTAACATCTGCCTCGGGCGCCAGCCCGCCGGCGGCATCAATCGCCTGAGCCACCCGCGCGCCGTCCTTGAGACGATATACGCCGGGCGACACAACGGCGCCATCGACATCGACATAGACCTCTGCCGCGGCAGAAGCCTTAGGCGAAGAGCCTTCGGATGTCTTTCCGCTCGAGGCATCGCCGGATCCCGGCTCCACTAACGAGCCCGAACCATCAGTGCGCTCAAACGACACGCCGCCGGCACCGCCGCTAAGGTTCGCCATTGCCAGTCCACTCGCCATCGCAATGACGACCAGTATCGCCATCACCACTGCCTTATGACCGAGCAGTTTTCCCGCCCAGCGGTCCATCTTTTTGACTCGTTCGTGTTGTTCGCGCTGCGCCATAGCAAAACCTCCCAACACCATCGTGTCAGGAAAGGAGCTCCGCAACAGCCACGCCCCAAAACCGGTTTTCGAGGTCAAAACAAAAGCTGACCAAAACCTTGCACAAATCTGTCCATTTATTCAGGCACACGTCAGCAAATGAACGCTTAGCCGCAAAATGCCCAGATAGCAAAAGACCGACGATGCAGGCGCATCGTCGGTCTATGCACAAATTTACTCGTAATCTTGGTAAATCTCACGCGGAGCAAGCTCCGAATGTTTGCGTTTTAAGGTCTTAGGGGCCTTATACGTGTTGCTCTCGAAGTCGATGTACTCGGCCTGCTTGAGCAGGCGCTCGATCATCTCCTCATGATCGAACAACTCCCAGGCCTCATGCACGGCATCGAGTTTAGCGTGCGTCTCGGGTCGGCGCGGCATAAACAGCGTGCAGCAGTCGGGAGCGGCCTCAGTCGAGATATCGAACGTACCGATCTCCTCAGCACGCGCGATGATCTCCTGCTTGTCCGAACCGATGAGAGGACGGAACACGGGGATCTTCACGGCCTCGTTGACGGCCATGATGTTCTCAAGCGTTTGGGAGGCAACCTGCCCAAGCGATTCGCCCGTAACGATGGCCTTGGCGCCCTCGATGTGCGCAATGCGCTCGGCAACCGAATACATAATGCGACGATACATGATCACACGCAGGTTGCTGGGGCAGGTGACCGAAATCTCACGCTGGCAGTCGCCAAACGGCACCACGTACAGGCGGCCGATCTGGACACCCGGCTCAAGCGCACGGATGATATCCTGCACCAAATACTCACTCGTATCGGGCGTCTGCGGACGACCGGAGAAATGTACCGGCACGCAAACCGCGCCGCGGCGCGCGAGCATCCAGGTCGCCACCGGAGAATCGATACCCGAGGACAGCAGCGTCACGACCTTGCCGGCAGAACCCACCGGCAGACCGCCCACGCCGCGCTCGGAGCGTGCGTACACGTAAACGCTACCCTGGACCACCAGTACGTGCACCATTGCATCGGGGTCGTGCATTTGAACCTTTTTATCGGGGAAGGCCTCACACAGTACCTCGCCCACCTGACGATTGATATCGATCGAAGTGAGCTCATAGTCAGTATTGGAGCGCTTGGCGTGCACCTTAAACGAATCGAAGGAACCAAACTCGCGCAGCGCCTTCACGGCGGCGGCGCAGTACTCCTGCGGGTCGCGGTTGGTGTGATACGCCAAAGACACACGGGCAACGCCGGGAACGGTGCGAATGACACGCGCCGCCTCGTCGGCCTGATGTTCGTTAAAGGTCACGAGGATATAACCGGAAATTCGAGACACGGCATTCACGGAAAAGGCGGCCAAGGCCGCCTTGATGTTATCCATGAGGATATGCTCAAAATGTGCGCGGTTCTTGCCCTTCAGTCCAACCTCGTGATAGTGGACCAGGCAGACGCGAGCCGCCATTTAGGCTTCAGCAACCTTGTGGCCGAGCGCCTTCTCGTAACGGGCCTCGTCGTAGGAGATATCGCCGTCGACAATCTCGTCCATAGCCATCGAGATGGTATCGGCACCGGAAAGCCCGATGGTGATGTCATCGACATCCTGGACGGCAAGCACGCGGTTGTGCTGGCCACGCAGCATGCTATTGATGTCGCAGGCGCGCTTAGAGGCAAGCGAAGCGAGCAGGAAGCGGTTGTGATCGGTCTTCTCCAGAAGATCGTCAATGCAAGGCTTTACAACGGACACGGACCTCAGATCCTTTCATGCATATCGAGAACGCGAACGAGCTCATCGGTCGCGCGGTCGAGATCGTCATTAACCACGACGTCGTCGTAGCGGTCGGCAAGGGCAAGCTCATCGGCGGCGTTTGCCATACGCAGCTCAATCGTCTCGGGCGTCTCGGTACCGCGACCGACTAGACGCTCGCGGAGTACCTCAAGCGAAGGCGGCTTGATAAAGATCAGCACGGCCTCGGGGAAGCGCTCCTTCACCTGCAGGGCGCCCTGGACATCGATCTCCAAAATCAGAGATGCGCCAGAGGCGAGCTTGGATGTGACCTCGCTCACCAACGTGCCGTAGCAGTTACCGTGGACCTCGGCCCACTCAACAAACTCACCGTTTGCCACGCGGCGGTCGAACTCCTCGCGCGTCAGAAAAAAGTAGTTGACGCCGTCGACCTCACCTTTGCGTGGTGCTCGCGTGGTAGCCGAAACCGTCAGGCCCAGGTTCGAGCGGCGCTCGCGCACACGAGTGACGAGCGTACCCTTGCCTGCGCCTGACGGTCCAGAAATCACAAAGAGCTTGGAATCCTGAGCGCTCACTTATTTGGTCAGCTGCTCGAGGAGCTGCTCGCGCTGACGGACGCCGAGGCCCTGGACGCGACGGGTAGCGGAGATACCGAGCTCCTCCATGATCTTGGCGGCCTTGGCCTTGCCATAACCAGGGAGAGACTCGATGAGAGTGGAAACCTTCATGCGGGAAGCGATGGGGTCATCGGAGTTGAGCACGGACTCGAGGGACTTCTCGCCCTTCTTGATCTGCTCGCGAAGCTCAGCGCGGGCGTGACGTGCGGCAGCAGCCTTCTCAAGAGCCTGCTTGCGCTGCTCGTCGGTAAGCTGAGGGAGTGCCATTCGTACCTCCAAATAGTTGGGTTATATCTGATTCAATAATTAGCATTTTAGCACGTAGAACGTACAAAATGCCCAATCGCGGCTCCATAGGTTAGACGATACCCGCAAAAAGTGCAATATACTGCGCCCAAAGTTAAGCCCCTGACCTGCGATTCCACACAAAGGATGGGAAAGTTTACGCAGGCACAGGGGCTATTTTGTGCTAATGAGACCCAAAAGTGGTGACTTAGGGGAATCTTTTACGCGACGTTTTCGACCAGCTCGGCGACGATGGCGTCAAAGGCGGCAACCGGATCGTCGGCACCGGTGATGGGACGGCCCACCACAATGTGGCTTGCGCCACGCTCGATAGCCTGGGAAGGCGTCGCCACGCGGGACTGGTCACCAAGGGCGGCACCCACCGGACGCACACCCGGAGTCACGATCAGCGCGTCGGGGCCGAGCAGCTCACGCATGTCGTGAGCCTCCATCGGCGAGCACACGATGCCATCGATGCCGTTGGCCTGAGCGAGCTTTGCCAAGCGGGCGGCCTCCTCGGCCACGGGGGACTCGACGCCAATCTCGCTCAAGGCATCCTGATTCATGCTCGTGAGCACGGTGATGGCAACGAGCTTGGCGCGGTCCTCGCGCGCCTCCTCGGCACCCTCGCGGCAGGCAGCGAGCATAGCGCCCGAGCCCAGGCCGTGGACCGAAAGCAGGTCGGCACCGGCAAGCGAGGCCGAGCGGGCAGCGCCGCGCACCTGATGCGGAATGTCATGGAACTTAAGGTCGAGGAAGACCTTAAAGCCAAGGTCCTTAAAGGTCTTGACGATCTGGGGGCCCTCAGCGTAATAGAGCGTCATGCCGACCTTGAGCCAAGCGGCATGGCCCGAAAGCTCGTGGGCGAGCTCGAGCGCACGCTCACGGTCGCAGTCGAGGGCGACAATAACACGGTCGCGGGCATCATTCTCTAGCATTCGAAAGCACCCACCAGCTCGTTGATGTCCTTCACGCCCTGGGACTCTGCCCAGGCCTCGAGCTCATGCGCGATCTTAAGCGAAGCACACGGATCGACGAAGTTGGCCATGCCTACCGACACGCAGGTGGCGCCGGCCAGGATAAACTCAGCCGCATCCTCGCCAGTCATGACACCGCCGACACCGTTGATGGGGATATCGACGGCCTGGGCAACCTCCCAGACCATGCGCACGGCGATGTGGTGGCAAAGCGGGCCAGAAAGGCCGCCCTTGGGCTTGGCCACGCGGGACTTGCGGGTATGAACATCGATGGCCATGCCTTGGATGGAGTTAATGACCGAAAGGCCGTCGGCTCCCGCGGCCTCGAGAGCCTTGGCAATCTCGGCGACGTTAACCGGAGCCATCTTGACGAACAGCGGCTTATCGGTCACCTTACGGCAGGCGGCCATGACGGAAGAGGCGCCCTCGGGCGTAGAGCCCATGGCGGCACCGCCGGCGGCGATGTTGGGGCAGCTCACGTTGATCTCGTAGCCGGCAGCCCAGGGGCATAGCTCGACATACATCTCGAGCGCGCGCACAAACTCATCAACGGAGTGCCCGGCAACCTGGCAAATGACCTGGCAACCGTCCTTGGACAGCTGCTCGAGCCACGGGCCGGACTCACGGGCAAAGGCGGCGACACCGGGGTTCTGCAGGCCCACGGAGTTGATCATACCGCCAGGAATCTCGGCCATGCGGGGCGCAGGGTTGCCCGGCCAAGGCTCGGCGGCACAGCCCTTGGTGGTAATGGCGCCCAGCTGGGAAACATCAAAGAAGTTCTGGAACTGCCAACCGTAGCCAAAGGTACCGGCTGCGGTGTTAATGGGGTTCTGCATCTTGACGCCGCCGAAATCGACGGCCATGTTCACGGTACCCACTAGAAGACCACCACCTTGGAAGCATCGAACACGGGGCCGCACATACAAGCACCCTTCATACCGTCGACCGTCTCGACATTGCAGGTGTTGCAGGCGCCAAAGCCACAGCTCATCATGCGCTCGAGCGACACCTCGCAGTACACACCGGCCTCGGCGGCAGCGGCGGCGACCTTCTTCATCATGACGGCGGGGCCGCAGCTGGCGACGTAGTCGTAGCCGCCCTCTCCAAGCAGCTCGGCTGCCGGATCGGTGCAAAAACCGTGCGTGCCGAGCGAACCGTCGTCGGTGCACACGTTAACCGTGGCGCCCAGCGCACGGAACTCATCGACACCCACGACTTTGGAAGCGGTGCCGAAGCCCAGGCACACGTCCACATCAACACCCTGCTCGGCAAGCATGCCGGCAAGACACAGCACAGGCGGAACGCCGATGCCACCGGCGACGAGCAGTGCCTTCCTGGTGCCCTCGGGTACCATCCAGCCACGGCCACCGGGGCCCAACAGGTTAGAGGTGGAGCCAGGGCCCATCTGGGACAAACGGCGGGTATCGTCGCCCACGACGGCGTACCACAGCTCGACGGTGCCGGCCTCGGCGTCGGCGCGGTAGAAACTCAAGGGCACACGAAGCAGAGAAGACGCATCGCCGGGGACGGCGATGTTCACAAACTGACCGGGCTTGAGCGCACTTGCAAGCTTGGGGGCCGAGATGACGAGCGAGAAGATGCCGTCGGCGATCTCCCGGTTCGAGACGACCTCGAAGTCGTGCATGCGTGCAGTGGAAGGTGTGGGCATAGACGCTCCAATCCCCCATGCGGTTGCATGGTCTAAACGAACAGAAAGCGCGGCACCGCAAGGGCGCCGCGCACAAAAGCGATAAGGCTATGCTAGCAGATGCAGCCGTCGGCGAGCGTCTGCTTGCCACCGACAAATACATCGGTGGCACGACCGGTGAGCGTGCGGCCGGCAAAACCGGAGTTCTCGGCGCGCGACTCGTAACCGTCCTCGCCAACCGTCCAGGTTGCGGAGGGGTCGAACACGGTCAGGTCGGCGACAGAGCCCGCCTTGACCTGAACCTTATCGAGGCCCAGAATCTCACGCGGCTTGATGGCCATGAGCTCGACCATGCGGCTCACGCTCATCTTGCCCGTGTTGACCAGCTCAGTGAGCACGAGCGACAGCGAAGTCTCGAGGCCAATCATTCCAAAGGGCGCGAGCTCGAACTCGCGGGCCTTCTCCCACGGGGTGTGGGGAGCGTGGTCGGTAACGATAGCGTCGACGGTACCGTCGATGACACCCTGACGGATTGCCTCAGCGTCCTCATCGGTACGCAGCGGCGGATTGACCTTGAGAGAGGTGTTGTAGGTCTCGTCCAGGTCGTTCTCGGTCAGGAACATGTGGTGCGGGGTGGCCTCGCAGGTAACCTGAACGCCAGCGGCCTTACCGGCACGCACGATCTCCAGGCCATGGGCGGTGGAGATGTGCTGGATGTGCAGCTTGGCACCAGTCAGCTTGGCGATCTCGATGTCGCGGGCGATCTGGAGCTCCTCGCCGGCAGCCGGCCAGCCCTCGAGAGCCAGACGGGTCGAGACCTTGCCCTCGTTGATCTGGCCGTGGCCGACCAGGTCCTCGTCCTGGCAGTGGCTCATAAAGACCTTGCCGAACATCTTGCCGTAGTCCATGCAGCGACGGAGCATGCCCGCGCCCTGCACGCCGCGACCGTCGTCGGTGAAGGCGACGGCGCCATGGGCGACCATATCGCCCATCTCGGACATGGCCTCGCCCTTAAGACCGCGGGTCATGGCGCCCGACGGATAGACGCGGCAGTGACCGACCTCGGCAGCACGGGACTTGACGAACTCCACGACGGTGCCGTTATCGGTGACGGGATCGGTGTTGGGCATGGAGCACACACCGGTAAAGCCGCCCTTGGCAGCTGCGCGAGTGCCGCTCTCGATGTCCTCTTTGACCTCGTAGCCGGGCTCGCGAAGGTGAACGTGCATATCCACCAGGCCGGGGACGAGGTACTTGCCGGAAAGGTCGCGGACCTCGGCTCCCTCGACGGCGAGATTCTCGCCGACCTCGGCGATCTTGTCGCCGTCAATCAGGACGTCAACGACACCGTCAAGCTCGACAGACGGGTCGACGACGTGGGCATTCTTAAGAAGCAAGGCCATTATCGGCACCTCCAAGCAGCAGATACAGGATAGCCATACGCACGCAGATACCGGCGTAGACCTGCTCCAGGATGACGGAGCGTTGCGGGTGGTCGGCCATATAGGAGTCGAACTCGACGCCGCGGTTGATGGGGCCCGGGTGGCAGATGATCGTATCGGGCTTCATGAGCTTCTCGCGGTCCTTGGTCAGGCCGAAGAGCTTGTGATACTCGCGAATCGTGGGGAACGGAGCGCCCTCAAGGCGCTCCTGCTGCACGCGCAGCATGTAGACGACGTCCAGCTCGGGCAGGACGGAATCGAGGTCGCTCGTCACGTGGTCGCAACCCAGAACCTCGGGCGCCGGCGGCAGCAGCGTGCCGGGGGCGACAGCGTAGGTCTCGCAGCCCATGATCTTAAGGGCGGGGATCAGCGAGCCGCAGACACGGGAGTGCGCGATATCGCCGACGACAGCGACCTTCAGACCGTGGAAGTCACCCTTGTGCTCCCAGATGGTGTACAGGTCGAGCAGGGCCTGCGTAGGATGGTTGTGCTTGCCGTCGCCGGCGCAGATAACGCTCGCGGGCGAGTTCTGCGTGACGATGTAGGGAGCACCGGCGTGCTTATCGCGAACGACGATGCAATCAATCTTGTAGGCGTTGAGGGTCTCGACGGTGTCGACGAGGCTCTCGCCCTTGACCGTGGAGGTCGAGGAGCCGCCAAAGTTGAGGCTGTCGGCCGAAAGGCGCTTCTCGGCGAGCTCGAAGGAGCTGCGGGTGCGCGTCGAGGGCTCGTTGAACATGTTGACGATGGTCTTGCCCTTGAGCGTGGGGACCTTCTTGATCGCACGCTCGTTGACCTCGGAGAACGCCTTGGCGGTCTCGAGGATGAGCTTGATGTCCTCTTCGGAGTACTCGGTAATGTCGATCAGGTGCTTATGGTTGAACGCCACGGTACTACTCACCTCCCAGCGGCGCGGAGCCCACATGGGAACCCGGCGCGACGTCGTTAATCTCGACAGCGGTGCGGCCGTCTACTTCCTTCATATATAGGTGCACGTTCTCCTCATGCGACGAGGGAACGTTCTTGCCGACAAAGTCCGGCGAGATGGGGAGCTCACGGTGACCGCGGTCAACGAGAACTGCCAGCTCGATGCGGCTCGGACGGCCCAGGTCCATGACAGCATCCAGAGCGGCGCGGATAGTACGGCCCGTATACAGGATGTCGTCCACCAGCACGACGCGCTTGCCGTCGACGCTGAAGGGAATGTTGGTAGCGTGGATCGCGGGAGCAAAATTGGTAGCGTAGTCATCGCGGTAGAAGCTGATGTCGAGGCTACCGAGCGGAACGTCGACGCCCTCGATCTCCTTGATCTCCTCGGCGAGCTTCTTTGCCAGAAGGTCGCCGCGCGTGACGATGCCGACCAGAGCGAGGTCTTCACAGCCCTCGTTGCGCTCGAGAATCTCGTGCGCAATGCGGGTCATCGCTCGATTGACGGCGGTCTCGTCCATGATGACCGCCTTGGGGGAAGTCGTGCCCATCGATCTCCTTCCTCACATGTCTTGACTGCTGACACAGTCAAAAAAATAGATGCCCGACCGCTTAAGCGGACCAGACACCCACAGGAAAGGCTGCTCTTTGGCAGCTATGTAATTCCATGTGGGTATCTCGTACCCCTTTAATGGCCAAGGGATAGTGTAGCCAACCTCGAGCTTAATTGCGAGCATAAATACAGAGCAATCCGTAAACGGGCGCAGGCGCTCCATAAACCTATATATATTTGTGGGACGAGCTTGAAAACACACGCACGAGCTGGCATAATCCCCTCTGCTGCACGCAAATCGGATCTACGTCCAGGGCCGTAGCGTGGGCACTATCGCCAAAAGAGGAATATCTCTGTGTAGATTGCGCACAGGGAGCGACTTCTGTGCTATAGTTCAGGCTTGTTTGTTAACGCGACATGTTCGTTTGTCGCCCAAGGAGGGTCAGTTATGTCCAAAGTTTGCGAAGTTTGCGGTAAGCACCCCGTTGCCGGTCGCTCCATCAGCCACTCTCACCGCGTCACCAACCGTAAGTTCCGCCCCAACATCCAGCGCGTCTACGTCGTCGTCGATGGTCACCGTCGCAAGATGAACGTTTGCTCCACCTGCCTTAAGTCTGGCAAGGTTGCGCGCTCCTAAATAAGGTCTTACCAACAAGTACCTCGGACTCTCCGGGTCAAAGACCTCGCGTTCATATAGAACTTACCAAAGGCGTCCTCCCCCACGGAGGGCGCCTTTTTGCACTCATTGGGGACACACTTAGATGAGTGTTTTCACGCATTGGGGACAGACATGACGCACGCATGCGGCGTCCCGATCGGCTCCGGCCCCTATCTCACGCTGCATCCTTCCAGCCTGCAGTAGCCTTGGTCACGCTTGTGGCGCCGATACCGGTGATACGGGCAATTTGCTTGACCGTGAGATGTGCCCGCCTGAGCCTCAGCAGGCAGGCATCGCGTTCGGGGCGTGGCAGGGCCTTGAGCAACGCAGGATCTATGCTCGTCAGGACTTCGCGCGCAACGAAAAGGGCCTCCTCATCGGGGATCCGCCGGCGCGGAAGAACCTCCACTGACCAGATGCGCCCGGCAACTTTCTTGAGATGCTCGCAATAGCGACGGGAGCCTCCGACAACATCAAGCATAGGGGCCGCATCACAGATGTCAAAGGGATCATAGCCCAGCTGATACGCCTTATAGCTTGACCAGCGGTACGCCTCGAGCGAGTCAAGCGCACCCTTCACGGGATTGAGATGAATATAGTCGAGCAGCTGCACTGCCTGCGTGTCCGACTCAACCGCGACCCGCGAATAGCGATTGTCAAACAGATGGCCCGTTCTTCCCGTTTTCCCATTGAAATACTTGGCAAACGCCGTCAGCGCGCACTGCATTGCCTTTGAAAGGTTGTCATATGGGTCATCAACCATCAAATGGAAGTGGTTGTCCATAAGACACCAGGCCAACACCGCCACGTCATGGCACGCAAACCTGTCCGATATGTCCGATAGGAAACGATAGCGGTCGGAATCATCTTCAAAAATGATCTGTTTGGAGTTACCGCGGTCAAAGACGTGGTAATAGCCGGTGAGCGAAATTTCGCGGGCGCATCGGGGCATGGTCTCTCCTTTCAAAGCCGTACAGGCAACACCTAAAAGGAGAGAAGGAACGCGAAATGCTGAGCCTGTGACCTATTTATATCCAATCAGCAACAAAAACAGGCCCAAAACGACAAAATCGCAAATCGATGTCTGTCCCAAATGAGTGAAACCACTCATGTAAGTCTGTCCCCAATGAGCGGGACGATGCACTGGCAGATAGTTTTAGTTAAAACGCTTCAGTTTGTTAAAGCGTTTTAGTGTGCCTTTTACGGGAATCTTACCGTTCGCCGAATAATTTCTTGCTATCATGCAAGTCGTAGGGTAAATCTCCGATCGCAAGGAGACACAAATGGTGAAAAAGTCACCGGAAAACACTACTCCCGCAATTGTGGACAACGTAGAGGCGCTTGAGGCTAAGCTCGCTCAGATGCGAGAGGCCCAGGCGCTTTTTGCTACGTACACGCAGGAGCAGGTCGACAAGATCTTCTATGAGGCCGCCATGGCCGCCAACAAGGCTCGTATCCCGTTGGCGAAGATGGCCATCGAGGAGACCGGCCGCGGCGTTCTTGAGGACAAGGTCATCAAGAACCACTACGCCGCAGAGTACATCTACAACGCTTACAAGAACACCAAGACCTGTGGTGTCCTGGAGCGCGACGAGGCTTATGGCATCACCAAGATCGCCGAGCCCATCGGTATCGTGGGCGCCGTCATCCCGACGACCAACCCCACCTCCACTGCGATCTTCAAGACGCTGATCAGCCTGAAGACCCGCAACGCCATCATCATCTCCCCGCACCCGGCTGCCGCCAAGTGCACCATCGCCGCCGCCAAGCTCGTGCTTGACGCCGCCGTCAAGGCCGGCGCCCCCGAGGGCATCATCGGCTGGGTCGATGTCCCCTCCATCGAGCTGACCAACATGGTCATGCGCGACGTCGACATCATCCTCGCCACCGGTGGCCCGGGCATGGTCAAGGCCGCCTACTCCTCGGGCAAGCCCGCCCTAGGCGTTGGCGCCGGTAACACCCCGGTCGTCATCGACGACACCGCCGACGTGCTGCTCGCCGTCAACTCCATCATCCACTCCAAGACCTTCGACAACGGCATGATCTGCGCTTCCGAGCAGTCCGTGACCGTCATCGACACCATCTATGACCAGGTTAAGGCCGAGTTCCAGAAGCGCGGCTGCTACTTCGTCAAGCAGGGTGCCGAGATGGAGGCACTGCGTGCCGCCATGTTCAAGAACGGCGCTCTCGACCACCGCATCCCCGGCATGGCTGCCGCCAAGATCGCCGAGCTCGCAGGCATCGAGGTTCCCGCCAAGACCAAGATCCTGATCGCCGAGGTCACCTCCACCGACCCCGCCAAGGAGGAGTTCTCCCACGAGAAGCTCTCCCCGGTCCTGGCCATGTACCACGCCAAGGACTTCCAGGAGGCCGTCGACAAGGCCGAGCACCTGGTGCTCGCCGGTGGCCCGGGCCACACCGCCTCTCTGTACGTGCACCCCGCCCAGGCCGAGAAGATCAGCCTGTTCGAGCACGTCATGAAGGCCTGCCGTATCGTCATCAATACCCCGTCCTCGCACGGCGGCATCGGTGACCTGTACAACTTTGGCATGAAGCCGTCTCTGACCCTGGGCTGCGGCTCCTGGGGCGGCAACTCCGTCTCCGAGAACGTTGGGGTGAAGCACTTGATCAACGTTAAGACTGTGGCCGAGCGCCGTGAGAACATGCTGTGGTTCCGCGCTCCCGAGAAGGTCTACTTCAAGAAGGGTTCCACGCCCGTCGCCCTCGACGAGCTCGGTACCGTCATGGGCAAGAAGCGCGCCTTCATCGTCACCGACCAGTTCCTCTTCAAGAATGGCAACACCCGCGCCATCGAGGCCAAGCTCGACGAGATGGGCATCGCCCACGACTGCTTCTACGACGTCGAGCCCGATCCGTCGCTGCAGTGCGCACGTCGCGGCGCCAAGCAGATGGCTCTCTTTGAGCCTGACGTGATCATCGCCGTCGGCGGTGGCTCCGCTATGGACGCCGGCAAGATCATGTGGATGATGTACGAGCACCCCGAGTGCAAGTTTGAGGACATGGCCATGGACTTCATGGACATCCGCAAGCGTATCTTCACTTTCCCCGAGATGGGCAAGAAGGCCTACTTCGTCGCCGTCCCGACCTCTTCGGGTACCGGCTCCGAGTGCACGCCGTTCGCCATCATCACCGACAAGGAGACCGGCATCAAGTGGCCGCTCGCCGACTACGCGCTGCTCCCCAACATGGCTATCGTCGACGCCGACAACTGCATGACCGCCCCGCGCGGTCTGACCGCTGCCTCCGGCATCGACGTCATGACCCACGCCATCGAGTCCTACGTCTCCATCATGGCTTCCGACTACACCAAGGGCCTCTCCGAGCGCGCTGCTAAGCTCGTCTTCGAGAACCTGCCCTCCAGCTTCACGAACGGCGCCAAGGACCCGCATGCCCGCGAGGAGATGCACAACGCCTCTTGCATGGCCGGTATGGCCTTCGCCAACGCCTTCCTGGGCCTCAACCACTCCATGGCTCACAAGCTCGGCGCTTTCCACCACCTGCCCCACGGCCTTGCCAACGCTGTCATCCTGACTCGCGTCATGCGCTACAACGCCGCCGAGGCTCCCGTCAAGATGGGTACCTTCTCCCAGTATCCTTACCCCAACGCGCTGCACAACTACGCCGAGATGGCCAAGTACTGCGGCATCGAGGGCAAGGACGACAAGGAGGTTTTCGAGAACTTCATCACGAAGCTCGAGGAACTCAAGGACTTCATCGGCGTCAAGAAGACCATCGCCGACTACGGTGTTGACGAGCAGTACTTCCTCGACACCCTCGACGAGATGACCGAGCAGGCATTCAACGACCAGTGCACCGGCGCAAACCCGCGCTACCCGCTCATGAGCGAGATCAAGGAGCTCTACCTGGACGCCTACTACGGCCGCGAGCCTCAGGACTACGCCGTCTGCTAGTTTTAGCACGGTTTTTAACGGCGGGGGTGCACGGGTGTTTCACACACCCCCGCCGTCGCTTCTATCGCATCGTTGAAAGGATGCAACCATGCTGCTACCCGATTCCAAGACCGAGCTCGTCCGCCGTGGCAACAAGGTCGTTTACGACCTGGGCGACAAGATCGTCAAGGTCTTTAACGAGACCAAGCCTGTCTCCGACGTGTTCAACGAGGCTTTGAATCTTGCCCGCATCAATGAGTGCGGCATCCGCAGCCCCAAGGCTCTCGAGGTTTCCCAGCTCGAGAGCGCCAACGGCTGGGCGCTCGTGACCGAGAAGGTTCCGGGCACCACCCTTGCCGAGAAGATGACTGCTGAGCCCCAGCGCTTTGGTGAGTATCTCGAGATGTTCGTCGACCTCCAGATCGAGATCCACGGCTATACCTCCCCGCTGCTCAACCGTCAGCGCGACAAGTTCGCCCGCATGATCGACAGCCTTGATCAGCTCAATGCCACCACGCGCTACAACCTTCAGGAGCGTCTGGACGGCATGACCAAGGAGTTCAAGGTCTGCCACGGCGACTTCAACCCCTCCAACGTCATCGTCGGCGACGACGGCCAGCTCTATGTGTGCGACTGGGCACACGCCACCCAGGGCTCCCCTGCTGCCGACGTTGCCACCACCTACCTGCTCTTCGCCCTCAACAGCAAGGACCAGGCTGAGGCCTACTTGGAGCTCTACTGCGACCGCGCCGACATGCCCATGCAGGTCGTGCGTCAGTGGACGAGCATCGTCGCCGCTTCCGAGCTCGCTCGTAAGCGCAACGTGAACGATGAGTTCCTGAAGAACTGGATCGACGTCGTCGATTATCAGTAATATCTGAGCGATTTATTTCGCATCGGAGGCACAAGAAAACCCCGCAGCTCATATGGGCTGTGGGGTTTTCTTTACCCATCGAGTTTATTCCAACAAAATAGACTGCTCCGCATCTCATCCTAAGAGAGATACGGAGCAGCCCCGCAATTACATCTAATAGCAGAAACGTCGATTAACGGCGGGCCGCCTTAACAAGCTCGGCAATCTTGGCGACGACCTCGTCGATCGCCACGTCCTCACGCTCGCCCGTGGCACGGTCCTTGAGCTCCACAGTACCATTCTTGAGGCCACGCTTGCCAAGCACGACCTGATACGGGAAGCCCATGAGGTCGTTATCGGCAAACTTAAAGCCAGGACGCTCGTCACGGTCATCGACGACAACCTCGATACCCTCGGCGCACAGGCCCTCGACGATTTGGTCGCAAACGTTAGCGCACTCCTCCTTCTTGGGATCGAGCGGAATCACCGCGACCTCGTACGGGGCAACGGAGACCGGCCAGACGATGCCGTGTTCGTCGTTGTGCTGCTCCACGACGGCAGCAAGCGAGCGGGACACACCAACGCCGTAGCAACCCATGATAAGCGGCTTCTCCTTGCCGTCCTCGTCCATAAAGGTGGCGCCCATGGCCTCGGAATACTTGGTACCCAGCTGGAAGACCTGCGAGACCTCGATGCCGCGAGCAGCAGAGAGCGGCTTGCCGCAGTGCGGGCAGGGATCGCCGGCAACGACGGTTACCAGGTCGGCCCACTCGTCGACGGTAAAGTCGCGCTCGGGGCAGGCACCGGTAAAGTGATAATCGACCTCGTTGGCACCGCAGGCCCACTGCTTGGACTCGCGCAGGCTCTCGTCGCACACCAGGCGAATGCCCTCGGGCAGGTTAACCGGTCCGATAAAGCCCTTATGCAGACCGTAGGTCTGGAGCTCCTCATCAGTCATCATGCGATAGGCCTTGCCAAAGACATGCTCGGCCTTGCAATCGTTGAGCTCGTGGTCGCCCGGAACAATGGCCACGACGGGCTTGCCCTCGGCGTCGAGGAGTGCCAGAGACTTGCGCGTGCCGTTCTCGGGGAAGCCGAAGAACTTTGCAACGGCCTCGATGGTGCCCATGCCCGGAGTCTCGACCTTGGTAAGCGTACCGTCGCCAGGACCCTCGGTCACAACGACCTTGGTGCTTGCGGCCTCATCGTCGGCAGCGAAGCCGCAATCGTCGCAGTAGACGAGCGAAGCCTCGCCAGCGTCGGCCAAAGCCATGTACTCGACGGAGGTATCGCCACCGATCTCGCCGGAGTCGGCGACAACGGGCAGAGCCTTGATGTAGCAGCGCTCGCAAATGTTGGCATAGGCCTGCTTCATCTTGTCGTACTCCTCCTGCAGGCTCTCCTGCGTAGCAGAGAAGCTGTAGGCGTCCTTCATGATGAACTCGCGACCGCGCATCAGGCCAAAACGGGGACGGAACTCGTCGCGGAACTTATCCTGGATGTGATAAAGGTTCACTGGCAGCTGCTTGTAGGAACGCAACTCATTGCGCACCAGGGCAGTCACGGTCTCCTCGTGCGTGGGTCCGAGCACAAACTCGCGGCCGTGGCGGTCATCAAAGCGCACAAGCTCCTTGCCATAGGCATCGATACGGCCGGACTCACGCCACAGCTCGGCATCGACCATGATGGGCATCATGAGCTCCTGAGCACCGGCGGCATCCATCTCGTCGCGCACGATGTTCTCGATCTTGCGGATCGAGCGCCAAGCGAGCGGCAGATAGGAATACAGGCCGGCGGCCTCCTTGCGGATCATGCCAGCGCGAAGCAGCAGACGGTGGCTCGCTAGCTCGGCATCCGCCGGATCCTCTTTGAGCGTCGGCGCATAGAGCTTAGACATATACATTGCTCGGGTCATTTATTTCTCCTCAATAAGTTTGTCGACCTCGGCCATAAGCGCGTCGACAATTTGATCCTCAGCTACTTTACCAATGATCTGGCCATGCGAAAAGAGCAGGCCCTGACCACGTCCGCAGGCAACACCCAGGTCGGCGTCAGATGCCTCTCCGGGGCCGTTGACCGCACATCCCATCACGGCGATCGAAAGCGGCGCGGAATAGTTCTTAAGCCGCTCGGTGACCTCCTCGGCGATGGGAATCAGGTTAACCTGGCAGCGGGCGCACGTGGGGCACGAGACAATCTCGGGACCACGGCGACGCAGGCCCAGCGACTGTAGAATTCCCCAGGCGACCGGCGGCTCCTCAACCGGATCGGCCGTGAGCGACACACGCATGGTGTCACCGATGCCTTCGGAAAGCAAGATACCCAAGCCTACAGAGCTCTTGATGGTGCCCTGAAGCTTGGTCCCCGCCTCCGTCACGCCCAGGTGGAGCGGAACATGCGGTATCTCGCGCGACAGGGCGCGATAGGTATCAAGTGTCGTCTGTACGCTATGGGCCTTGGCGGATAGCACGATGTTGGTAAACCCACGGTCCTCAAAGTGCCGCACAAAGCGTTCGCTCGACATCACGAGCTTTTCGGGCTGCGTGAGGTCGTCGCGCTCGGCAATATCTTGCTCAAGCGAGCCCGCGTTCACGCCAATGCGAATCGCGCAGCCCGCGGCACCCGCGGCATCGATGACGGCATCGACCTTAGCCCAATCGCCGATATTGCCGGGGTTGATGCGCAGCTTAGAGGCACCAGCCTCGACAGCGCCAATGGCAAGCTTATGGTTAAAATGGATATCGGCGACGATTGGCACCGGAGACTCGGCACAAATCGTGCGAAAGCCCTCGAGCGCAGCCTCGGTAGGCACGCTCACGCGCACGATATCGCAGCCAGCCTGCGCCAACGCGCACACTTGCGCAAGCGTTGCCTGGGCATCAGCAGTATCGGTGCAGGTCATAGACTGAACCACGACCGGAGCGCCACCACCGATCTGCACGCCGCCCACATGCACGGGGCGCGTCAACTCGCGAGGCAAAGGATGGGATAAAGACAATCCAAACACTCCCCTACAGAATAAATCGAAGGATGTCGGAACGAAGCATATAGACAAACAGCAATGCGAAGAGCGCGACGCCCACATAGCTCACGATCGTCTGGACCTTGAGCGGCAGCTCGCGGCCAGCAATCTTTTGAATGATCTCAATAAGCAGCTTGCCGCCATCGAGTGGTGGGATGGGCAGCAGGTTCATAAAGCCAAGCGAGAACGAAATGAGCGCGGCAAACGACAAGAACGTGACGGGACCGGCAGCAGCTGCCTGCGAGGACATGACGCTAATACCCACGATCGAAGAGGACTGATCGAGGATCTCCATCGTATGCTGCGGCTGGAGCAGGCGCATCACGCCCTCCGCTGTCTGCGCAACATACGAGAAGGAGAGGCGCGCCGAGGTGATGGGGTCCAAACGGACCACCTGCGTAGAGGCATAAACGCCCAGACGTTCGTCCTCTTTGAGTGCGACCGAGGTCGAACACTGCTTGCCATCGCGCTCATACTCAATAGCAATATCGTCCTTACCGGCAGCCTTGCCGATGGCATCGTAGACATCCATCCAAGTGGAACATGAGACACCGTCAACCGAAAGGATCGCGTCACCGCCCTCGATACCCGCCTTGGCGGCAATAGACCCCTCGTCAACCTGACCGATCACGTTGGTATCCATCGGCACGGTGACACCCGCAATGGAATAGATGCTCATAAGGAGCAAAAAACCCGTCAAGATATTGACGATAATGCCCGCGAGCAGCATAAAGGCGCGCTTGAGAAAGCCTTGGCCAAGATAGGTGTGCGAGCGCTCTTGCGCAAGGAACTCGGCCTCGCCGCACGGCAGCTCCCACACATCGCCCTCGGCAGTCGCATGTTCGCGATCGAAACGGCGACCATCAAAGGTGGTATAGCCTGCCTTGTCTCGCGGCAACGTCTGATATTTGGTGGGATAGTAGCTCGGCGAGGGCTTCTCCCCTTCCCCATACCAGGACGCGATGGAGCCCCAGCCCAGCAAAAGGGCGCATGCCTCGAGCACATCCTCCTCGGAAAGCTCGAGCTCGACAGCAAGGTCGGCCACGGTCACGCGACCATGACGATAGATAGCCGCGAGCACGCGGTCGGCGCACGAAACATCGGTCGGATCCATACCGCAGATGGCAGCGTAGCCACCCAGCAGCAGCGGGGTCACGCCAAACTTGGTTCCAATGCGACGCGACGTGTAATGGATGTCAAAGCGGCACGGCAGACCCAAAAAGAACTCGGTCACACGGACGCCGCAGGCACGCGCCGCCAAAAAGTGGCCGCCCTCGTGCAAAAACACGAGGACGGAAAGCATCAGCAGGCCCCAAAAGACCGATGAGAGAACGCTCAGAACAGTATCCATAAAACGAAAAGCAATCCTTATGGGTTAGGAACGGGTTGCGGCGAGCACCTGCGCAGCCTTTTCACGCGCCCACGCATCGATGTCGCGAAGCTGCTCAAACGAATCGACCGCCTGCATATCGTGGGCGTCCATGCAGGATTCCACAATGCGATCGATATCGGTAAAGCTGCAGCCATCGTGCAGGAAGGCATCGACGGCAACCTCGTTGGCGGCATTGAGCACGCACGGCATGGTGCCACCCGTCTTGCCGGCACGCTCGGCCAGTGCCAGACAGCGGAAGGTATCCATGTCGGCAGCATCAAACGTGAGCTGCCCCAGCTCGCGGAAATCGATACGAGGCGCCGGGGCATCCCAACGCTCGGGATACGAGAACGCGAACTGGATGGGAATACGCATGTCGGATGCACCGAGATGCGCCATCACGGAGCCGTCGGCGAACTCGACCATAGAGTGAATCTTGGACTGACGCTGCACGACCACGTTAATGAAATCGAGGTCGCAGTTAAACAGATGCATGGCCTCAATGCGCTCCAGGCCCTTGTTCATGAGGGTGGCGGAGTCGATGGTGATCTTGGCACCCATGGCCCACGTGGGATGCGCGAGGGCATCGGCACGCGTCACGCGATTGAGCTCGTCGCGCGTGCGGCCAAAGAACGGACCGCCCGAGCAGGTGAGCCAAATACAATAAGCCTCACGCGGGTTCTCCCCAAGATAGCACTGGTAAATGGCGGAGTGCTCAGAGTCGACTGGAATAAGCTGGCCCGGTTGCGCCAACGGCATAAGCAAGTCGCCACCGACGACGAGGGACTCCTTGTTGGCAAGGGCAAGGCGCTTATTTGAGGTCAAGGCCGCATGGCTCGCCTCGAGACCGGCGGCGCCCACAATAGCGACAAGCACGCAGTCGACATCGTCGCGACGCGCGAGCTCGCAAACCGCCTGCGCGCCAACGCCGAGCTTCGTTCCCTCGGGCAACTCCTGCAGCACGGCGTCATCGCCATGATCGACATCGGCCACGGCAACCGCCGGAACCGAGAACTCGCGGGCAGCGGCAACGAGCTCGGAGGTACTGGAGTTAACGGACAGCGCCGTCACCTGCAGGCGATCGGCATGCTGACGGCACACATCGAGTGCCTGGGTGCCGATGGAGCCCGTACAACCCAGGATGGCAACGCGAAGGCGTCCATCGGGGCCATACGTCGTCTGGAAGAACATTACAGCACGCCTCCGATTATCAAAAGCAGCTGCGCGGTGATGCAGCCGAAGATAAGCGAATCGCTACGATCGAGCATTCCGCCGTGGCCCGGGATAAGGTTGCCGGAATCCTTGACGCCCACACCGCGCTTGATGCGCGACTCGATAAGGTCGCCGATAACGCCCAGAATGGACACGACCACGCCGCACAGCAGCGCATAGGGCAGGCTGAGCTTGTAGAAGTGCGTCGCCCACAGGATAAGCCAAATCAAAACCGAGCCCAGGATGCCGCCGGCAAACCCCTCCCAGCTCTTTTTGGGAGAGATCTTGGGAACCATCTTGTGCTTGCCGATACGGCTACCCACGATGTAGGCAAACGAATCGGAGACCCAAAGGGACGCGCAAACGCCCACTGAAAGCAGGGCACCGGCAAAACCGGGCACGGCATCGCGCAGCAGCACGATAGCCGACAGCATAAAGCCAGTGTAGATGGGACCCATGAGCGTCACGGCCACATCAGAGATGCGGGTACGCGGCGACCAGACATACCAAATGCCCACAGCGAGCATCAGGGCAAAAAGCAGGGCATTCAGCAACATCGAATCGCCCAACGCCGACAGCGGAAAGAGTACGGCGGCAGCGATACCCATGCGCTCGTTAGCCATCTTGCCATCGAGCCTTGTCATACGGAAAAACTCATAGCAGCACAGACCGCTCATGACGGAAACAAAGATGGCCGTGGGCACGATACCCAAAACCAGGCACAGGATAAAGACAACGGCGTAGACGATACCGGCGGCGGCACGGGTAATAAAGCCCGCCAGCCACGAACCGGTGCCGCTCTTCGCTGCAGGCGCTCCCGCAGTGGCAGCTTTGCGCGCAGGCGTCTTGGGAGCAGATGCCTTGGGACGATCGGACACGATTAAGCCTCCTCGGTCTTACTCAGTCCACCAAACCTACGGTCACGGCCCTGATAGGCCAAAATGGCGTCGACAAGGCCCCAACGATCAAAGTCGGGCCAATAGGTATCGGTGACGTAGAATTCGGAATAAGCCACCTGCCACAGCAGATAGTTCGAAAGGCGCAGCTCACCAGAGGTGCGAATCACAAGCTCAGGATCGGGAAGGCCGGCGGTATAGAGATGGGAAGCCACCATGTCGTCATCAATTGCGGCAGGATCGATCTTACCGGCGGCAGCGTCGAGTGCAATCTGACGGACAGCGCGGGTAATCTCGGCACGCGCGCCGTAGTTGACGGCAAGCG
The DNA here is from genome assembly GCA_905199545.1 of uncultured Collinsella sp. GTDB lineage: Bacteria > Actinomycetota > Coriobacteriia > Coriobacteriales > Coriobacteriaceae > Collinsella. The sequence continues at coordinate 59,779 of CAJKGW010000005.1, read as the reverse complement.
CCAGCGTCATACCGGTGTGATCGGCGCACTCGGCAAGACCGCGTTCAAAAACGTCGCGGGTCTTCTTGGGCAGCGCGGAAATGTCACCCAAAAAGACAACACGCACGTTTTCGCGCTTCAGAAGCGGCAGCTCGTCGATAAACGTCTTGGCAAACAGATGCATCAAGACGTTGACCTCATGCTGCGGACGGTTCCAGTTTTCGGTAGAAAACGCATAGGCAGAAAGCACGTCGACGCCCAGGCGCACGCAGGCGGTAATGATCTCGCGCAGCGAGACGATACCTGCCTTATGACCCTCGGTGCGTGCAAGACCGCGCGACGTGGCCCAACGACCGTTGCCGTCCATGATGCACGAGATATGGTGCGGAATGTTATTGAGGTCAAGGTCGGAAAAACCGACGCCCGCAGGGGCGTCGGCAAAGTACTCGACCAGTTTATGCTTGTCGTATTGCACCTTAGATCTCCATGACCTCGGCTTCTTTTTCCTTCAGAAGCTCCTCGACCTTGGCGACATACTCATCGGTGTGCTTCTGGACCTTGGCCTGCTCGCGACGGACATCGTCCTCGGTGAGCTCCTCATCGCGCTCGAGCTTATTGTTGAAGTCGCGACGGATGTTACGGATAGACACCTTGGCCTGCTCGGCGTACTCGCGGCACTCCTTGACGAGCTCGCGACGGCGCTCCTCAGTGGGGGCCGGGAACGGCAGACGAACGACGGTGCCATCGGAGTTGGGGGTAATGCCCAGATCGGAAGCGCCGATGGCCTTGACGATAGCGTTGATGAGCGCCTTGTCCCACGGCTCGATGAGCAGCATGTGAGCCTCGGGGGTCTTGACGGCGGCAATCTGCGTGACCGGCGTGGGGACACCGTAATAATCAACGGTGATGTCGGACAGAATGTTGGCGTTGGCGCGACCGGTACGGACCTTGGAGAAGTTATGCTTGAGGGACTCGAGCGACTTGTCCATATGGGCGGTGATGTTCTCTGCCATGCTTAATCCTCCTGATAGACGAGCGTGCCGACGGGCTCACCCGCGAGCGCGCGCTTGACGGTGTCCTCGCCATCGATGTTGAGGACCAAAATCGGCATACGGTTATCCTGGCACAGTGCCGTAGCCGTGGAATCCATAACCTGCAGACCGCGGACGAGAACCTCGTGATAGGTAATCTTGTCAAAACGGACGGCATCGGCGCACTTGACGGGATCCTTGTCGTAGATGCCGTCAACCTTGGTGGCTTTAATCAGAATCTCGGCGCCGATCTCGCACGCACGAAGAGCCGCGGCGGTGTCGGTCGTAAAGTACGGATTGCCCGAACCGGCAGCGAAGATGACGACGTTGCCCTTGGACAGATGGTTGATAGCGCGGCGACGAATATAGGGCTCGCAGATCTCGTTCATCTGGATAGCGCTCATCACGCGGCAGGGAACATCGTTGTGCTCGAAGGCATCCTGCAGGGCGAGCGCGTTCATAACGGTTGCCAGCATGCCCATGTAGTCGGCCTGAGCACGCTCCATGCCACCGGCAGCGCCTGCCATGCCGCGGAAAATATTGCCGCCGCCGACAACGACGCCGACCTCGTGGCCAACGGCGAGCAGCTCCTTGACCTGCTTGGCAAGATGGTCGGTAACCTTGGGGTCAATGCCATATTGGCCGTCGCCCATCAGTGCTTCGCCGGAAAGCTTAAGAAGCACGCGTTTATATCGGATGTCGGACAAAGCGATCCTCCTTTAATTAGACTCTCAATATGATATCAAAGGCTCTGATAAGAGCCATGAAAAAGCAGGCTGTGAGTAAAACCCACAGCCTGCTCATTACCAGCTACAAGAGCTTATTTACTCGCCACGGACCAGACGGTCGAAGGCAACGACGGTAATGGTGTCGCCAAGCTCCTTGGAGACCTGCTCAGCGTACTTCTTGATGGTGAGGGAGCTGTCCTTGATGAACTCCTGCTCGGTGAGCACGGACTGCTTGTAGAACTTCTCCAGACGGCCGACAGCCATCTTCTCCTGGATAGCCTCGGGCTTGCCGGACTCGGCAGCCTGAGCCATGTAGATCTGCTTCTCGTGCTCGACGGTCTCGGCCGGAACCTGATCGCGGGTAGCGCAGATCGGGGCGACGGCGGCAACCTGAAGGGCAACGTCGTGAGCGAAGGTCTTGAAGGACTCAGCCTGAGCAGTCTCGGCCTTCTCGAAAGCAAACTCGACGAGGACGCCGATCTTACCACCCATGTGGATGTAAGAAGCGAGAGCGCCGTTCTCGGCCTTGCGGGCGGCGAAGCGGGAAATCTTCATGTTCTCGCCCATGATGTGAATCATCTCGGTGAGCTCGGAGGAAACGGTCTCCTCGCCCATCGGCTTCTCGAGCAGAGCGTCGACGTCAGCAGGCTCGGTGGTAGCGACAACCTCAGCGACCTTAGAAGCAAAGCCGGTGAACTTGGCGTTGGAGCCAACGAAGTCGGTCTCGCAGGAGAGCTCGAGCAGAGCGCCGGTCTTGCCATCCTCGGAGACGAACGCGGCTACAGCGCCCTCGTTGGTCTCGCGGCCAGCCTTCTTGGCAGCCTTGGCAAGGCCGTTCTTACGCAGAACGTCGACAGCGGCGTCCATGTCGCCGTCAGCCTCGACGAGAGCCTTCTTGCACTCCATCATCGGAGAGTCGGTCATCTCGCGGAGCTGCTTGACCATAGCGGCGGTAATCTGGGCCATTGTGGTTCCTTTCAAAGAGATGAAAAAGAATTAACTAAGACTGATTTACTCGGCCTTGGGCTCAGCGGCCATCTCGGCCTCGGAGACCTGCTCCTTGCCGGAGCCAGCGAGGCAGGCGTCAGCCATGAGCTCGCACATAAGGGTGACAGCGGAGATAGCGTCATCGTTGCAGGGGATGCCGTACTCGACCTCGTCGGGATCGGAGTTGGTGTCGATCAGAGCGACGACGGGGATGTTCAGGCGCTGGGCCTCCTTGATGGCGTTCTCCTCGCGCTTGGTGTCGATGACGAAGAGAGCCTGAGGCAGGCCCTTCATGTCGCGGGCGCCACCGAGGTTGGTCTGGAGCTTGGTGAGCTCCTTACCGAGAACAGCCTGCTCCTTCTTGGGGAGCACTGCCATGCGGCCGTCCTCGACCATGGCCTCGAGCTCCTCCATGCGGTTGATGCGAGAGCGGATGGTGACGAAGTTGGTCAGCATGCCGCCGAGCCAACGCTGGTTGATGTAGGGCATGTTGGCGCGCTCAGCAGCGTTCTTGACGGCCTCCTGAGCCTGCTTCTTGGTGCCGACGAACAGCACGTTGCCACCCTTGGCGACGTTCTTGACGAAGGTGTAGGCCTGATCGGCGTCGAGGATGGTCTGCTTGAGGTCGAGGATGTAGATGCCGTTGCGCTCACCGAAGATGAACGGCTTCATCTTGGGGTTCCAGCGACGGGTCTGGTGACCGAAGTGGCAGCCGGCCTCGAGCAGGGTGCGGATATTAATCTTGGTAGCCATGTTAAACCTCCTGTGGTTTGCCTCCGCGCGGGGTCATCCTCCAAAACCAACCCGGACATGTGCTACCAAAGCCCGGGCACCACGGTATGAAGTAGCCGCGCGTGCGTGATAAAAACATGTTGCCGTGAAGCAACCCGATGAATGATAGCAGGAATGCTTCTTCCTGCCAACCCGCAATCAAAACCACACACCTGAGTGCGGCGCGGGACGTCCCAGCCACTATTCGCCTCGAGGATGGGCTTGAGCCACGGCACGTTTGAGCCGATCGGGCGTGAGATGCGTGTAGATCTGCGTCGTGGACAGGCTCGCATGACCCAGCAGCTCTTGAACCGAGCGCAGGTCCGCGCCGCCCTCGAGCAAGTCGGTCGCAAAGGTATGGCGCATCGCATGCGGGGCGATGTCGGCCGGAATGCCGGCGAGCGTCGCCAGCATATGAAACCGCCGCCTGAGCATGGCGGCACTCATGCGATTACCGCGCGCCGATATAAGCAGCGGATGCGGCCCGGTAGCGGGGTCACGACGCTTTGCCTGAGCGAGCAACTCCGGCCTCCCCTCCTCAATATAGAGACGCGTCGCCTCGAGCGCACGACGATACAGAGGGACGATACGTTCTTTGCTCCCCTTGCCCCACAGGCGCAGCGTGCGTTCGGACCACGCAATGGACTCCACATTGAGTGCTGCGAGCTCAGAGATACGGGCGCCCGAGGCATAGAGCAGCTCGAGCATCGCCGCATCGCGCAGTCCCGCGGGTGTTGAGGTATCAGGTGTCTTGAGCAGCGCCTCCACCTGATGGGTCGTCAGCACACCGGGTAGATCGCGCGGGAGCTTGGGCGAGGAAATTGCCGAGACCACATCGCCCTCCACGACCCCCTCGGCAGCCATCCACCGATAGAGCGAGCGAATGGCAGACAGGTGTGCCGCAAGCGTTCGGGGAGTCACCTGCTCACGCGAAAGCTCGGCAAGATAGCGACGAATGGTGCGCACGTCGGCAGCGAAAGAATCTATATTCTCACGCTCGCACCAGGCAGCAAAGCGCTCCAGCCTCGAGCCATAGGCCGTCACCGTGTTGGGAGAAAGTCCCTCGACGCGTGAGATATAGGCAATAAACGAGTCGACGGTGTCGTACAGGTCAAAGGCTATGACCGGTCGCCTCCAAACAGATCGGGGCGAGTGGCCAGATAGGCATCAAGGGCCTCGAGCGCACGGTCCGCATAGGCCTGGTAGCGGTCGCGCTTGCTGCGGCGCTTACCATCCTCGAGTGGCGGCACCAGGCCAAAGTTGACATGCATAGGCTGATAGCCCACCGTGGCCGGATCGGTAGCATAGCCCACGAGCGCGCCCAAAGCACCCACGCGCGGCAGCTCGACGGGAGCGGCCCCGACAGCCTCGGCATAGGTGTTGAGTGCCGCGAGCAGACCTGTCGCCACGGCTTCCATGTACCCCTCGGTGCCGGTGATCTGACCGGCCAGGCGCACGCCGGTACCAGGCACGGCAAAGGTGCCATCGAGCACGTGCGGCGCATCGACAAAGGTATTGCGGTGCATGACACCGTAGCGGAAGAACTCGGCGTTCTCCAGACCCGGCACCATATGGAAGACGCGCTTCTGCTCGCCAAAGGTCAGGTTGGTCTGGAAGCCCACCAGGTTATAGGCGGTCTTCTCCTTGTTCTCGGCACGCAGCTGAATCGCCGCCCAGGGACGACGACCGGTTCGCGGGTCGGTGAGGCCGACGGGCTTCATGGCGCCAAAGCGAATGGCGTCCTTGCCGGTGCGCGCAACTTCCTCGGCAGGCTGGCAGGCCTGGAACAGATCGCCGCCCTCAAAGTCCTTGAGCACCACGCGGTCGGCCGTGGTAAGCGCCTCGATAAAGGCCTCGTACTCTTCCTTGTTGAGCGGAGCGTTAAGATAGTCGCCGCTCCCCTGCTCCTCGTAGCGCGACTGCGAGAACAGCACGTCCATATCGAGCGTGGAGGCATCGACGATCGGCGCCGCGGCATCGAAGAACGCAAGGGCGTCGCCACCGACGAGCTTCACGACCTCTTCGCTCAACGCCGGCGAGCACAAGGGGCCGGCGGCAATGACCACGTGACCTTCGGGAATCTGCGTGACCTCGCCGTGAACGATCTCGATATTGGGACGGGCGGCAACCTCGTCCTCGACAAGCTCGGAAAACTTGACGCGGTCGACCGCCAAGGCGCCACCGGCGGGAACAGCCGCGCGATGGGCGCAATCGAGCAGGACCGAACCCATGCGCTCAAGCTCGGCCTTCAGCAAACCAGCCGCGGAATCCGGACGGGTCGACTTAAACGAATTGGAGCAGACGAGCTCTGCCAGGTGATCGGTATGGTGGGCCGGGGAGCTCACCTGGGGGCGCATCTCGCACAGCTTTACGGCAAACCCGCGATCTGCCAGCTGGATCGCGCACTCCGATCCCGCCAGACCGCCACCGATAACCGTCACCTGATCGAACTGCATCTGCAAACACCTTTCTAATTGACACGTTTTCCATTGTGACCGAAGGGCGTCTGGGCGTGAAGGGCAAACTTGGAGGGCGCATACCTTCCATCCATCATGCGCTCGATAAGGCCCTCGAGCTCAAGCGAACCCAGGAGCTTAAGTACGCCGACGGCATCAAGCGAGACGAGTGCCGCGATGTCGTCGACCTTGAGCGGAGAGGCGATGAGTGCATGCATCACGGTCTGCTGTGTTTGATCCAGGTCGGCAATGCCGGGAGCATCGGGGCGCGAGTAGCGCAGGGTGCCGTAGATGCGTGAAATAGCCATCTCGATAGATTCCTCGTCGATGATGCAGCAGGCACCGTTCGCAATGAGGTAATTCGTGCCACGCGACTCGGGCGATAGGATCGACCCCGGCACGGCAAGAAGTTCTCGCCCCAAATCCATAGCAGCCTCGGCTGTAGAAAACGTCCCGGAAGGCATACCCGCCTCGGATACAAAGAGGGCTTGCGACAAGGCCGCGATTACGCGATTGCGGCGCGGAAAGGCAAACTTGCGCGGACCCATGCCCCACGGAGAGATCGACACGACCGCGCCACCCGTATCGAGCGTGCGCGTAATAAGCCCCGCGCTCGAACGCGGGTAGACCACGTCGGCGCCCGTCCCCAGCACCACGACGTGTTTACCGCCAGCGTTGACCGCAGCCCAACCCGAGGCCTGGTCACAACCGACCGCGCCGCCCGAGACTACCGTCACGCCCGCCTCGACCGCCACCTTTGACGCAAGCTCTGCCACGGCAAGACCATACGGCGAGGCCTTGCGCGCGCCGATGATGGAGAGCGCGGGCGTCGAAAGCACCTCGGGGTTGCCGCGCACATAGAGCGTCTGGGGTACATCAGAAAGCTCCAAAACGGTCTCGGGATACAACGTATCACCTGGATGCAGCTCGAAGGTTCCCTCGGCCATCATTGGTCCCTCCTTCCCTGGTACATCGCCGCCTCGAGCACGTGGTCCTGCGTCACATGCTCGCTCTCGGCGACGTCGGCGATTGTACGAGCGATACGCACCAGGCGCACGATACCGCGACCCGTGAGATGTGTGCGCTTCGACAGGCCGAGTACACACTTCTCCGCCGCATCATCGAGCTCAAAGGTCGAAACGACGCCGTCAATGGACCGCGTCTCGTCATCCTCGACCTCGGCATCCGCATCGTCCATACGGGATTCGCGCCAAGCGCGAAAAGCGCGACCGCGCACAACGTAGTCACGTAACTCGGCAGACGACATACCCTCCGCACCCTCGATAATCACTTGGGGGTCGGGACGGGTCACATCGATCATCATGTCGATACGGTCGGCCAAAGGACCGCGCAGTTTAGACCGATAGCGCTCGACCATCGCCGCTGAGCAGCGACACGGTACCTCGCGATCGCCCAAAAAACCGCAGGGGCAGGGATTGCTCGCAGCCAGCAGCTGAAAGCGCGACGGGAAGGTAAAGGCCCCGTCGACGCGTACGATCCTCACATAGCCGCGCTCGATGGGCTGACGCAGCGTCTGCAGCACACCCGTGGGAAACTCGGCAAGCTCGTCCAAAAAGAGCACGCCGCCATGAGCAAGGCTGATCTCACCCGGATGCACCGGGCGTCCTCCGCCGATAAGACCTGCGGTCGAAATACTGTGATGGGGACTGCGGAAGGGCCGGTGCCCCGCCAACAAGCCATCAATGTTCTCACCCAAAACCGAATGGATGCACAGCGCCTCCTGTTGATCCTCAACGGAAAGCTCGGGCAGGATGCCGGTCATACGACGCGCGAGCATCGTCTTGCCCGATCCCGGGGACCCAATCATGAGCAAGCCGAGTTCTCCTGCCGCCGCAAGCGCCATGCCGCGCTTGGCGACCTCCTGCCCCAGTACGTCGGCATAGTCGAGCTCGGGCTCAAAGGTCGCCTCGAGCACTTCAGAATCCAAGTAGTGCCGCGCGGCATCGCCCATGCCATGGGCAAGCTGAGACAAATGATCGATGAATCCACAATCCACGCCCGCAAGCGGCACATGCTGATCGGACCTGCCGGCGATAAAGGACAGCCCCATATCACGCGCCAATAGCTGAAACGCCACCTCGCCCTTGACAGGAAGCACCGTACCGTCCAAGCCAAGCTCGCCGGCGATAAGACAACGATCGAGGTTGTCGCGGGGAATCTGACCATCGGCCGCCAATACCGCGATGGCGATGGGCAGATCAAAGCCGCTACCGGTCTTGCGAATATCGCCAGGCGCCAGATTGACCGTAATGCCCGAGCGCGGGATCTCGAACCCGGCGGAGCGCATCGCGCAGCGAATACGACCGCGTGACTCCATCACCTCCATGCTCGGAATGCCGAGCATCTGGATGCCCGGAACGCCACCGGCAAGCGAGACCTCGACCGTGACGTGAATCGCCTCGACGCCGCGGATGCAGGCCGCGTGAACGGCAAACGTCTCGAACGCCATCACGACACCTGCCAATCGAACGCGTTGTACTGATGCTCGATCTCGGCGATATGCCCGCCACGAATGGTGACGCCCACGGCATCGAAGCGAATCGCCTTGAGCGGATAATGCTCCATGAGGTAGCAACTTGCGATGCGGCGGTAGCGGCGTTGCTTTTGGGCGTCCACGGCCTCCTCGGGAAAGACCCGCGTGCTGCAATCCAGTGCAACTCGTCTGGTTTTGACCTCGGCCATCACCACGACATCGTCGAGCTCATCGAGCAGCACCAGATCGGCCTCGCCCTCGGAGCAACGATAACCCTGCTCCAGCAAGGTGTAGCCGCGCTCGTTAAAGTAGTCGATGGTGATCAGCTCGCCCAGCATGCCCAGCTCGCGGGGACTGAGCCCCTTGATAAACTCAGGCGTCATCGCCCCGCAGTCGAGCTCGCCATTTTCCCAACGCTCCTTGAGCTGCTGCGTCTTGCTCTTTTTGCTTGCGGCACTCATGGGGTCTCCTTTCCCGCACGCTGCATTGCCCCGATGATGAGGGCACCTTTCATGCGGGTAAGTACCGGAAGCAAACCAAAAGCTGACCAAATGCCGTCAAAAAACGGGCCGTACGCAGCAATGGCGTTGCATACGGCCCGTTACCAGCAAGTTTATAAAACCCCAGAAGTCCCTGTCTCCACAATTGACCTAGAAAAGGCGCTCAGTCTGCAGAAAGTTTCCGCAAAAGCTCACGCGGTGCAGTGGACAAAGTCCATGTTTGCGAATGGCCTCGATATGCTCGGGGCTTGCATAGCCCTTCGACTCGGCCAGATGGTACTCGGGATACTCGGCGTCGTACTCGACCATCATCTCGTCACGCGTGACCTTGGCCATGATGGACGCCGCGGCGATGCAGGCGATTTTGGCATCGCCCTTCACCACATCGCGCTCGTTAGGAACGGCGCCCAAGGGGTTACCATCCATGAGGACGCAGTCGGGCTCAAGTCCCGTATCGGCCACGGCGCCCGCAACGGCAGTACGGATAGCACGGGCCATGCCCATTTCATCGATATCCTTCGGCGCGATATGGCAAAAACCGATCGCCGTCGCCACCTCGGCAATCTTCACTGAGAGCAACTCGCGGCGCGCGGGCGTGAGCTTTTTGGAATCGTTGATACCCCAGACGCGCGGCTCCATAGGAAGACAGACGGCGCATACCGTCAAAGGACCGGCCACCGATCCGCGGCCCACCTCGTCGACACCAACGACCACCCCATCGCCGCCAAGCTCATGCATAAGCTCGTACATGTCATTGACGCGCTCGCGCTCGGCAAGCTCTTTGTCATGGCGTTTGAGGGCGCGTTCACAAGCCTTGATCACCTGCTGGCGCGGGTCCTCGCGATAATGCTCCACGAGGGCGGGAATCTCCTCAAACGTAGCGCTCGCCAACTCACCAGCAACCTGCGATGCCGAAACCGAGCTCGTCATGTTGGCCATACCAGGCCCTCCTTGCATGCAAATCAGATAAAAAGAAGGGCCACCCGAAGGTGACCCTTGTGTCCAAGCGAGTGGACAGACGCTGCGATCTTCTTAGCGCTTCTCGGGGATGCGAGCAGCCTTGCCCACCTTGTCGCGGAGGTAGTACAGCTTGGCGCGACGGACGCGACCATGACGAACGACCTCGAGCTTGGCGATCTTGGGGCTGTGAAGCGGGAAGGTACGCTCAACACCGACACCGAAGGACATCTTGCGGACGGTGAAGGTCTCGCGGGCACCGGCGCCGGCCATGCGGATGACGTCGCCCTGGAAGACCTGGATGCGCTCGCGGTCGCCTTCCTTAATGCGGTAGTGAACCTTGACGTTGTCGGCGACGCGAACCTGAGGAATGTCCTCGCGGATCTGCTGACGCTCGATTGCGCGGATGTAATCCATGTGCAATTCCTTACTCTTCTAGAGGTGCCGTACCACCCTGGCCGGCACGTAGTTGAACAAACGTATTCGAGTATACACGCGCGGGTTTCTGCTGCAAGAACAATTTTTTACGCAGACAAAAAGACTAAACCCGCACATGATAACCGCCCGCCTCACGAATGAGACGGGCGGCATGAAGGGGGGCTACACTAGGCGTCTACACCCAAAACGTTAGGCGGAACGCTTGGCCTCGAGCTTGGCCTGGGCGGCAGCTAGGCGCGCGAGGGGCACGCGGTAGGGCGAGCAGGACACATAGTCCACGTCGGCCACGTTAAACAGGCCCTTGATGGACTTGGGGTCGCCGCCGTGTTCGCCGCACACGCCAAAGTGCATGTCGGGATTGGTGGCGCGGCCCTTCTCGACGGCCAAGCGCACGAGCTCCAGCACCGCCGTGTCGATGGTCTCGAAGGGGTTGTCCTTCAGGATCTTCTTGTGCAGGTACAGCGGAATGAACTTGGCCTCGGCATCGTCACGGGAGAAGCCGAAGGTCGTCTGGGTGAGGTCGTTGGTGCCAAAGCAGAAGAAATCTGCGTGATGGGCGATCTCGTCGGCGACCATGCAGGCGCGCGGCAGCTCGAGCATCGTGCCCACGGGAATGTTGAGCTCGACACCTTCCTCGGAGGAAACCTCGGCGATGGCACGCTCAATGACCTCGCGGGTCTGGACATGCTCTGCCGTGATGGAAACGAGCGGAACCATGATCTCGGGGCGTGGGTCGACACCATCCTTGATAAGGCGGGCAGCAGCCGTGGCCACGGCGCGGACCTGCATGAGCGGCAGATCGCCAAAGACGACGGACAGGCGCACGCCGCGCAAGCCCAGCATGGGGTTGGACTCGACCATGCCGTCAATGCGACGTAGGCGGGCGCGCAGGGCAGTGAGCTCCTCCTCGGGAGCGCCGGCGGCCTCCTTCTTGGTGATGGCGACCTCGAGCTCGCGAGGATTATCCAGGAACTCGTGCAGCGGCGGATCAAGCAGGCGAACGACCACATCGCGACCGGACATGGTCTTGAACATGGCTAGGAAGTCCTCGGTCTGGACCTTGAGCAGGTCGGCCAGGGCCTGCTGCTTCACGGCCTCGTCGTCGGACAGGATGAAGCTCTGGATGATGTTCTTACGATCGCCCAGGAACATGTGCTCGGTGCGGCACAGGCCGATGGCCTCGGCGCCAAACTCGAGTGCGAGCTCGGCATCCTCGGGGTTGTCGGCGTTGACGCGCACGTGGTTGGCGTGGCCACAGGTCTCGTCCAGGCGAATCTCGTCGGCCCAGGACAGGATGGTGTCCAGATCGCCGGTGAGTTCAGCGGAGACCAAATCGACAGCGCCATCGACGACGATGCCCTGGGTACCGTCGATGGAGATGACATCGCCCTCGTGCAGTACGCGGTCGCTGCCATCGATGTGCACGACCTTCTCGGCGGCGTCGATGTGGAAGCGCTCGACACCGCAGACGCAGGGTGTACCCATGCCGCGGGCGATAACGGCTGCGTGGCTCGTCTTGCCACCATGGCTGGTGAGGATGCCCTCGGCAGCGACCATGCCCTTCAGATCGTCGGGGTTGGTCTCCCAGCGAACCAGGATAACCTTGTGACCCTCGGCGGAACGCGCAACGGCGTCATCGCTCGAGAACACAACCTCGCCCACGGCGGCACCGGGGCTGGCGTTAAGGCCGGTAGCAAGTGCCTCATACTTCTTGGAGGCATCGAACTGCGGGTGCAGGAGCTGATCGAGCTGTGCGGGGTCGATGCGCCCCACGGCTTCCTCGCGCGTGATCAGGCCCTCCTCGACCATCTCGATGGCGATGCGCAGGGCGGCCGTGGCGGTACGCTTGCCCACGCGGGTCTGGAGCATCCAGAGCTTGCCCTGTTCGATGGTGAACTCGATATCGCACATATCGCGATAATGATCCTCGAGGGTCAGGAACACGCGCTCGAGCTCCTCACCTGCAGACTCGAGGCCCGGGGTGGTCTTGAGGTCGGCGATGGGCTCGGTATTGCGGATGCCGGCGACGACGTCCTCGCCCTGGGCGTTAACCAGAAAGTCGCCGTAAAACTCCTTGGTGCCGTCGGCCGGGTTGCGCGTGAAGGCGACGCCGGTCGCGGAGGTCTCGCCCTTATTGCCAAAGGCCATAGCCTGAACGTTGACGGCGGTGCCGAGTTCGTCGGAGATACCATGCTGCTTGCGGTAAATGCAGGCGCGCTCGTTCATCCAGCTGCCAAAGACGGCCTGGATGGCAAGACGCAGCTGGAGCTCCGGGTCGTGCGGGAAGACGGGCTTGCCGTCAGCGACCTCGAGCTCGGGGTACAGGGCGGCCTCGACGTTGTCGGAGAAGATCCCCTTGAAGGTCTCGACGAGCCCCTGCAGGTCCTCGGCCGAAAGCTCGGAATCGACGCGAACGCCGGCGACCAAGCGTGCCTGGGTCAGAGCGTTCTCGAACAGGTCGGCGTCGACGCCCATGACGACGTTGGAGAACATCTGGATAAAGCGGCGGTAGCTATCCCAGGCAAAACGCGGGTTTTGCGTCTGGGCGATAAGGCCCTGAACGGAATCGTCATTGAGGCCCAGGTTGAGGACTGTGTCCATCATACCGGGCATGGAGAACGGAGCGCCCGAGCGAACCGACACGAGCAGCGGGTCGGAGGCGTCGCCGAGCTTCTTGCCACAACGGGCCTCGAGGTCGGCCTCAGCGGCAACGATCTCATCGAGTGCGCCCTCGGGCCACACGTTGCCGGCACCGGAGTACTCGACACAAGTCTGGCAGGTAATGGTAAAGCCACCGGGAACCGGCAGGCCGATGCGGCTCATCTCGGCAAGGTTTGCGCCTTTGCCGCCAAGCACGAAGTTCATGGACTTGTCGCCCTCGGTGACACAGGTGCCCTGGGCGTCGGTTCCAAAACGGTAAACCCTCTTGCAATCGCTCACGATACTTCCCCTTCCATGCGCTTACGCGCACGACCGTGGTAACGAATCGACCCGCCGGATGCGGGCCGTGAGGGAACTATACGGCGGGTTTTGGGCAGGCTTGAGCAGAGGGTGCGCGGTTTGGTAAACGTGCTAAAACTAGCGGTAAACGGTAGGTAAAGTTGGTTACCTTATGAAGATACCACTACAAGAAGAATGCAGGTCAGATGCGATGTTTTTGCTAAATCGCTTTATCAATTCAGGCTATTTAGCCACTCCGATGATTTTTCTGGGACGGGGATTAAAAAATCATTGAGTACCTAATGATTTTTTAATCCCCGTCCCAGAAAAATCGTCACAGAAAGGACTACTGCTGTTGAGCGCGGCGGGCGGCACGGCGGGCTCTTGCCTCTTGAATCTCTTCGAGATGAGCAATGATCTCGGCAGCGCTTTCCTCGATGGCTTTGCCGTCGGTACGCACTACAAAGCAGCCCAGGCGTTTCATGAGCGCGCGGGCTTCCGCAAGCTCACTACGCACGCTCTCGGGCTCGGCATAGGAGCCTGCGACGGCGCGGGCGTAGTCGTCGCCCAAGCGGCTATCGCGAATCTCGGAAATCACATCGACGGTCGAAATCAAGCCGAACAGGCGCATCGGGTCAACCTCGTAAATCGACTTGGGCGGCTCCATGCCATGCGCCAGTGGGACATTGGCGACCTTGTAGCCCTGATAGGCTAAATACATCGACAGCGGCGTCTTGGATGTACGCGACACACCCAGCAGCACGATATCGGCACCCGACAGATCGTCGCAACCACGACCGTCATCGTGCTCAACGAAATACTCCATGGCCTCGATACGATGGAAATAGCGGTCATCGGTCTTGTGAATCACGCCCGCAACGCACTTGGGCGGCACACCGATGAGCGACGACAGCACGGCAAGCGTCGGGCCGATCAGGTCGACCGAACGGATATGCAGCATACCCAGGTAATCGAGCACGCGGGCGCGAAGCGCCGGATCGACAATGGTATGGAACACGGCGACATCGCGATGGTCGGCATCGACGCGCGGCCCCACAAATGACTTGACCTGCTCCACGGAGGTCACCTTGGGCAGGCGCAAGAGACGAAAAGCCCCTTCATCAAATTGCCCGGACGCCGCGAGCACCACCTCACAAGCGGTATCGCCGAGCGAGTCGGAGATAACGATAACGGTGGGACGAGCGGTGACCGGGCAATCCATGCGGGGCTCCTTTTGCGCTTATGCGCAGGCTGGCTTACTTTTTGCGGGCAAGCTCACCGATGTTGGCAATGCCGGAGAAAACGGCCTCGAAGCGGTTGAGCAGCTTAAGGCGATTATCGCGAAGCTGCTCGTCCTTGTCCATGACCATGACCTCATCGAAGAAACGGTCGATGGGCGCGCGCAGGGCGGCGAGGGCGGCAAATGCGGCCGGGTAGTCCTCGGCAGCAAGGGCGGCATCGACGGCGGTCTGAGCAGCCTCGGAGGCGTCGGCGAGCGCAAGCTCGACCTCGCCCATCAGGCTGCGGTCATACTCCGCACCCAGCTCGGGCTTGGAGATGTGCGCGGCACGGGCATAGGCGGTAGCCAGGTTGTCAAAGGTCTCGGCATCATTCTTGCGGGCCTCGTCGAGGGCGGCGCAGCGGGCAAAGAAGACGGACGGGGCGATGATGTGCACCGCGGAGACGGCGGCGACGGTATCGGCCGGAATCTTTTCGTCGCGGGCCATGCTCACCAGGCGGCCATGGAAGAAGTCACGAACCTGCTGGGCGACCTCGGCGGCGTCGAACTCAATGCCCTGCTCACTGTAGAGTTCGAGGGCAAAGTCGATGAGCGACGTGGGGTCGATCGGCAGACGGTCGCGCAGGATGTTGATAATGCCGATAGCGGCACGACGCAGCGCGTAGGGGTCGGAGGAGCCGGTCGGGGGCTCGCCGATGGCAAAGATACCGGCGATGGTATCGAGCTTGTCGGCGCAGGCCACGATGCAGCCAGCGGTGCCCTCGGGCAGCTCGTCACCGGCAAAACGGGGACGATAGTGATCGCGAATAGCATGGGCGACCTCGTCGTTCTCCCCCATCGCGGTCGCGTAATAACCGCCCATCACGCCCTGCTGGCTCGTGAACTCGACGACGGCGTTGGACACCAGGTCTGCCTTGCACAGGTGTGCGGCGCGAGCAGCGTCGGCGGCAAGATGGGCGCCCAGGTGAGCCTCGCGGGCGATAGCGAGCGCGAGCTGCTCGATGCGCTCGGACTTGGCGAGCACGCTACCGAGCTTCTCCTGGAAGGCAACCTTGGACAGACGCTCACGGAACTCGTCGAGGGAGATCTTCAGGTCCTCCTCGTAGAAGAACTTAGCGTCGTCCAGACGGGCGCGCACGACGCGCTCGTTACCGTCGATCACGCGCTCGGCGTTCTCGGGCTTGCTGTTGGAGACGACCACGAACTCACGCGTCAGCTTGCCCTCCCCGTCATAGATCGGGAAGTAGCGCTGGTTGGTGAGCATGGACTCGCAGATAATCTCGTGCGGGACCTTGAGGAACTCCTCGTCGAAAGTACCGACGAGCACTGTCGGCCACTCGCAGAGGTTAATGACCTCCTCAAAGACCTTCTTGGGCGTATCGACATGGCAGCCGGGGCGAGCGGCCTCGACCTCGGAGATACCGGCAAGGATGGCCTCGCGACGGCGCTCGGCAGAAAGCACGCCGGCGTCCTCGAGTACCTGCTCGTAGGCGGCGGGGCTGGCGACAACGTGGTCACCGGGGCCGAGCACGCGATGGCCGCGCGTGGTGTTGCCGCTCGTCACGTCGGCAAACGACACGGGCACAACATCCTCGCCCAGAAGGCAGCAAATCCAGCGGACCGGACGAACAAAGGTCGCGTGCTCGTGGCCCCAGCGCTGAGAGCGGTAGTTGGGCCACTGCAGGCCGGCGATGGTCTTCTCGCACAGAGCGGTCAGAATCGGCGTAGCCGGTGCGGAAGGGATATTCTTCTCGGCAAAGACGTACTCACGGCCGTCGGTGTCCTCGCGACGGACCAGATCCTCGGCAGCCACACCGCACTTGCGGGCGAAGCCCTGGGCGGCCTTGGTGGCGTTACCGTCAGCGTCGAAGGCGATGTTTGCCGCGGGGCCACGCTTGACCTCGTGAACCTCATCGGTCGCGGTGGCAACGTCGGCAACGAGCGCAGCCAGGCGACGCGGGCTCGAGATCACGCGGACCTCGCCGTGGGCCAGACCGACCTCGTCGAGACCCTTGGCGATCATGGTACCAAGCTGCTTGACGGCATTGTTCAGCGGCGCGGAGGGCATCTCCTCCGTACCGATCTCAAACAGGAAATCCTTAGCGTCTGCCATGGCTTACGCCACCTCGCCTTCCTGATCGGCATTCTCGTTGACTCCGGCGACCTCGGCCATGTAGGCCTCGCAGCACGCCTTGGCGACGGCGCGGACGCGCAGGATGTAGTTGGCACGCTCGACTGCGGACAGGGCGCCACGGGCATCGAGCAGGTTGAAGGCATGGCTGCACTTCATGACGCAGTCGTACGCCGGCAGCGGCAGTTTGCGCTCCAGGCAGGAGTGGCACTCGGCCTCGTAGTCGTCAAACTTCTGACGCATCATCTCGACGTTGGCGACCTCAAAGTTATAGGCACTGAACTCGCGCTCGTTCTCGAGGAACACGTCGCCGTAGGTCATGGGCGTGCCGTCGGGCAGATAGCTCCACACCAGGTCGTAGACGGAGTTGACACCCTGGGCGTACATGGCGATACGCTCCAGGCCATAGGTGATCTCGACGGGCACGGGATCGACCTCGATGCCGCCCACCTGCTGGAAGTACGTAAACTGCGTGACCTCCATGCCGTTGAGCCAGACCTCCCAGCCAAGGCCCCAGGCGCCCAGGGTCGGGCTCTCCCAGTCGTCCTCGACAAAACGGACGTCATGGTCGTTGGGGTCCAGACCGATAGCGGCAAGAGACCCCAGGTAGAGCTCCTGGGCGTTGACCGGCGAGGGCTTGATGAGCACCTGGAACTGATAGTAGTGCTGCATGCGGTTGGGGTTCTCGCCGTAGCGGCCGTCGGCGGGACGGCGGCAGGGCTGCGCATAGCAGGTGCGCCACTCGGCGGGACCGAGCGAGCGCAGCGTGGTCGCGGTATGGAAGGTACCGGCACCGACCTCGGAGTCATAGGGCTGCATAATGACGCAGCCCTGCTCGCCCCAGTACTGCTGGAGGCGCAGGATAATGTCTTGGAAGGAAAGCGATGAAGCGTTCATGCCTCTAATATCCCCTCGTCGAAACGATTACACGGTTAGGTACTGTACTATAGCGGTTTTTAGTCGATAGCGCCGATACGGTTGAGCGGCCAGTAGCGCACAAGCGCCACGGCGATCAAGTCGGAGCGGTCGACCGGGCCAAAATAGCGGGAGTCAGCAGAGTTCTCGCGGTTGTCGCCCATCACCCACACGCACCCGTCGGGAACGGTGTAGGGATAGCTCACCTGAGCGCCAGGGGCCTGGACCGAAAGCGGCCAGCTCATGCCGGTCGTATAGTCCTCATCGAGCGCCTGGCCGTCGACGACGACCTTGCCGTCCTGAAGGTCGACCGTCTGGCCGGCCGTGGCAATAACTCGCTTGACGAGAACATCGTGCTCGGAGGTGCCATCGGGGTTGTGGAATACCACAATATCGCCCTGTTTAACGGGCTGACCGAGCTCGAGGCTCACCTTTTGCGCCAGGATCTGATCGCCAATCTCGATCGTGGACTCCATGGAGCCGGTAGGCACCACAAAGGGTTCAACCACAAATGAGCGAACCAAAAAGGTGGCGACCAGTGCAATCGCGACGACCACGATCCACTCAAAGGCACCCTTTAGCACGGAATGCTGCGATGGAACCATTCTCACTCCTCGCTCTGTGAATACGACGCGTCCAGAATCTCTTGCGCGAATGCGCGCTCCTCGGGCGTAAGGCGCGCCGTCTCGATCAGGTCGGGACGCCAGCGGCAGGTTCGCTCGATGGCATTCTTGCGGCGCCAGGCATCAACCTTGGCATGATCGCCGCTCACGAGCACCGGAGGCACACCCTCGCCATTGAACTCGGCGGGACGGGTGTACTGCGCGTACTCGAGCAGGCCACCGTCCTCGGCGGTCGAGAATGACTCATCGACGTTGCTCATCTCGTCACCAAGGGCGCCGGGAATCAGACGCACGACGGCGTCGGCAACGACCATAGCGGGAAGCTCGCCGCCCGTGAGCACGTAATCGCCGATCGACAGGCGCTCATCGGCATACGCGTATGCGCGCTCGTCGACGCCCTCGTAGCGACTGCACACAAACAGCAGGCGCTCGCTTTTGAGCAGGCGCTCGGCCACATGCTGCGTAAAAGGCTCGCCACAGGGGGTAAAGAACACCACAGTGGGCTTGGGACACTCTGCGCTAATGGCCTCGATGGCCTCGGCGATAGGCTCGACCTTCATGAGCATGCCCTGCCCGCCGCCATACGGCTCGTCATCGACGGTGCGATGGCGGTCGTGCGTCCAGTCGCGCAGGTTATACGCCTTAAAATCAAAAAGGCCGGCCTTGCGGGCGCGGCCCAAAATCGATGTGGACATGACGGGCTCAAACATCTCGGGAAAGACCGAAAGGGTCTCAATCAGCATGTTGTCCTCCCTACTTGTCCATATCGATCAGGCCGTCCATAACGTGGACGGAAATTGTTCCTGTGTCGGGAAGATCGAGCACAACCTGCTCGATCACGGGAATCAGTACCTCGCCGTACCGATCACCCTCGACAACCCAAACATCGTTAGCGGGCGTCGACACGATCTCGACGATCGTGCCGAGCGAACCGAAGCGCTCGTCGACCACCTCGCGACCCATCAGGTCGGTATAGGCGGCGTCGAGTGAATCGAGCTCAAAATCGTCACGATTTGCCAACACATAGCATCCCGTGATGCCCTCGGCGGCCGTCAAGTCGTCAATGCCCTCAAACGAGACCAGATCGCCATCGCCCGTATCGGTGACGGACACGACCGTGCAAAAGCGGTCGCGCTTGAGCGCCGGCGGCGTCAGGGCGACGCGCATACCCGGCTCTAATACAGAAGGAAGCCCCCGCAGCGGCTGCGCGAGGACCTCCCCCTTCCTTCCGTGCGGCTTGACCACACGGGCGATGTTTTTGTACTGGGACCTCAAGGTCCTAGCCCAGAACCTCTACCTCGACAGCAGTGTCGAGGCGAGCGGCCAGTGCACGGGCGAGCGTGCGAATGGCCTTGATGGTACGGCCACGACGGCCGATGACCTTAGCGACGTCATCCTCGGCGACAGAAACCTCGATCGTAGAGGCGTCGTCACCATCGATGACCTCAAGGCTCACGGAATCCGGGTCGTCGACGATCTGAACAACGAGATATTCGACGAGATCGGCGATGCGATCTGAGAGCATTGCCTCACCCTCGAGCTGTGCAGCGTCAACCTCAGGCACGATTTACTCCTCGGCGCCCTCAGCGGCCTCAGCGGCAGCCTTAGCGGCCTCGGCCTCTTTGGCGAGCTGCTTCTTGGACTTCTTGACGACGGTCTCGGTCTTCTCGCCCTCGTTGGCGGCCTTGACCAGAGCGGCGACGGCGTCGGTGAGCTGAGCGCCCTTGGACTGCCAGTCGGCGATCTTCTCGAGGTCGAGGTTGATGGTCTTGGGGGCGGTCATCGGGTTGTAGCGGCCAACCTCCTCGATGATACGACCGTCACGCGGGGCGCGGGAATCGGCGACGACGACACGGTAGTACGGACGCTTCTTAGCGCCGTGACGAGCAAGGCGAATCTTGACTGCCAAAGGAAACTCCTCCAACCAAGCAGCTTTAGGCTGCAACTACAAACAAACAGTTGAACATAATACGCCATCGACGCGGGCAGGTGAAGTCCGTGAGACCAACTTCTTCGGTGTAGTCGAGGGCAAATCCATATCTTAGACAAGAATTCGGGATTTGCAAGCACATACACGCACCCCACATGAGCTGCGCGGTATACTCATGACATGGAAAGACGCGAACATACATACGGTTATGAGGATGCCATGGGCGTCACGCCGCCCCCCTGGACGGGTCCGGCGGTGGGCCTCATGGACCTCGATGCGTTTTTTGCGAGCGTGGAGATGCTCGACCACCCCGAGTGGCGCGGAAAGCCGCTCATCGTGGGCGGAGACGCCGATTCGCGTGGCGTCGTGTCCACGTGTTCGTATGAGGCGCGTCGCTTTGGCGTGCACTCTGCCATGGCCTCGGCCGAGGCGCGGCGCTTGTGCCCGCAAGCCATTTGGACGCACGGGCACTTTGATCGCTACCGCGAGGTGAGCGCGCAGGTCATGGCAATTCTTGCCGAGGAAACGCCGCGCGTTGAGCGCGTATCCATCGACGAAGCCTTTATCGATATCACACCGGGTCGCTTTGCGCCCGAAGACCCGCTACTGGTTGCGCGGCGTATAAGCGACCGCGTGGCAGCGCTGGGAGTGACCTGCTCCATTGGCGTGGGCTGCAACAAGACGGTCGCAAAGATCGCAAGCGAGCGTGATAAGCCGTTTGGGCTGACCATCGTGCGCCCCGGAACCGAGCAGCGCTTTTTGGCCGCGCTGCCGGTATCTGCCATGAGCGGCATCGGGCGCTCGGCCGAGGAGCGACTGCGCCGTATGCGCATCTACACGCTCGGCGAGCTGTCACGCGCGCCGGAATCCACCTTGGCCTCTATTTTTGGCGTCAACGGCGAACGTATGCGTCAGCGTGCGCTGGGACTTGAAATCTCCGAAGTCACGAGTCTCGATGAAGAGCGCGAGGTTAAATCGGTGAGCAATGAGCGCACCTTTGCGAAAGATTTGACTGAGCGCGGGGACATCGAAGCGGCGATTGCGCTGTTGGGCGAGTCAGTGGGACGCCGCCTGCGCCGTCAGGGACTGACGGGCGCCACGGTGACGCTCAAGCTCAAGTATTCGTATGGAAGCGGTCGCTCGGCACAGCGCCGGCTGCCTCATCCGACCGACGATGAGAACATCTTTGTGGCGGTGGCGCTCGAGCTGCTCGACAACATCTGGCAGGAAGGCATGCATGTGCGCCTGGCGGGCATCGGCATGAGCGACTTCGATCATCAGGGCGGCATCCAGACCGACCTGTTCTGTGAAGTCGATGATCGCGGCGCCCAATCCAGCGACCGTCGCGACCTCTCAGTCGCTATCGACGCCGTCCGAGACAAGTTCGGCGACACTGCCCTATCCTTCGGCCGCCAATCCCGCTTCAACGATTAGTCCCTATGACAAAAAGAAAGCCGGGCAGCTGCGAATGATGCAACTGCCCGGCGAACGGTAGAGGTTAGCTAAAAAGCCCGTCCCAAATGAACTACTAGAGGAGGTCGAGGGGAAGCTGGGGGGCGTCACCCCAGAGCTTTTCAAGGCGGTAGAAGTCGCGGGCTTCGGGAGTGAAGACGTGGACGACGACCGAGCCGTAGTCCATGAGCATCCAGATCTTCTGCTCGCGGCCCTCGATGGAGAACGGATGCTCACCGCAAGCCTCGGCGACCTTCTCCTCGATCTCGTCGACAATCGAATCGACCTGGCGGTTGTTGGTACCGGTGGCAAGCACAAAGTAGTCGCACACGTCGGAAAGCTCGGTCAGGTTGAGCACCTGCACGTCCTCGCCCTTCTTGTCGTAGGCGGCCTGCGCGGCGGCGCGGGCGACATCCTCGGCGGCGACACCGCTCGCGGACAGCGAGGCGGCGGTGCGGTCGGACGTGGCAACGAAACTCTTGTGCTCCACACCTTCAAGAATCTGCTCGTCAGTCATGGTCTCGTCGGCCATGGAATACCTCTTTCTAGACACACCCGAGCTAGCGCAGCTGGGCGTAATGGTTGTAAATCGTAATAGCCGTGGGATAAAGATAGCGCCCGGACTGGATCACATAGACCAGACCCTGCGCAAAACAGGAGAAGAACAACTCGTCAAGCGTCGACTCCCCCACCATCTTGCGCAGCGCATGGGCATAGTCGCCGTGACGGTTGGGCTCGATGGCATCTGCCACAAAGACCACCATATCGAGCGGCGTCATGTCGCAGGCACCCACGGTGTGACGGTCGACAGCCTGAAAGACTGCCGGCGACAGCTCGGGAAAAAGCTGCGGAAGCTCATAGGCGGCAACAGGGCCATGCAAAAGCGGCGTCGCGGCGGAAGGAGAGCCGACAACCTTGATGCCATAGTGAAGCGCGCGGGCCACGAGCTCATCATCGGAAAGCACCTTGTCCCAGTCGTGAATTAAGCCGGCGGCAGCGGCATCAAAGCGGTCAACGCCGTAGACCTCGGCCAGATGAAGTGCGGTCTCGGCAACACCCAGCGAATGCACATAGCGCTTGCGCTTATCTTTCATGCGAACATCGAGCAGCTCTTGAATGCGCTTGAGCAGCGCGCGCTCATCGCCCTCAAACTGATCCTCTACCGACAACGTAGCCCCCATCACTCAAAATCTTCTTGACCCAGATCGACATACAAACTGCGCTTGCGAATGTAGCCGAGCACAGACTCGCTCGTAAGATAGCGCACGCTCATGCCGCGGGCAACTCGCTTACGAATGTTCGTCGAGCTGATCGCCAGCGCCGGAATCTGAATATAGCGCACGTCGAACGGCAGCCCCGACTCTTTGATTCGGGCACGCGCCGTATCGATATCAAAACCCGGTCGCGTCGCCGCAATAAAGGTAGCAAGCTCAGCGATTCGCTCGGCATCATGCCAGGTCACAATATCGATAATCGCGTCGGCGCCCGTAATAAAGTAGAGCTTTACCTGCGGCGGGTAAAAGTCGCGAAGGGCATGAAGCGTATCGGCCGTATAGGTTACGCCCGGACGGTCAATCTCGAACCGGCTCGCCAAAAAGGCCGGGTTCGCGGCGGTGGCGAGGACCGTCATGGCATAACGGTCCTCGGCAGGCGTCACCGGCTTGTCAAGCTTAAAGGCGGGAGAGCCCGCCGGCATAAAGAGCACAGCGTCCAAGTCGAGCGACTCGCGCGCCTGCTCGGCAGTCACCAGGTGCCCGTAATGAATCGGGTCGAATGTGCCGCCCATAATGCCAAGCCGAAACTCTTTGCCCTCTTTTATGGGCAGCTCGGGCAAACCGATTCCACCGCGCAGCGACATGGCTTACTCGCCCTCCGAGGTCTCGGCATCGTCCGCGGCATCCGCCGCATCGACAACCTCGACGCCCTCATCCGCAGCATCGGCCACGTCAATGGCCTCAACGGCAACGTCCTCGCCAGCGTCCTCGAGCTCCTCGTACTCCGAGAAGTCCTCAGCGCCCTCAAAGTCAAAGGCACGCTGGCAAATGCGGACCTCGTCGCCCGCATGGCAACCGGCCTTCTCGAGCGCGTCGTCAACACCCATACGCGCAAACTTGTGCTGCAGGTAGATGACGGCTTCCTCGTTTTCCCAGTCGGTCTGGATGACCATGCGCTCGATGGCACGACCGACCACACGGAAGGCACCGGGCTCTTCCTGGACAATGCGGAAACGCTTCTCGCGCTGCAGACGGCGGCGCTCCCACTCTTCGTCGCGAAGATCGACAGGCTCATCGAAGACCGCCAGCTCGGCGCGCAGCTTAGCCACCTGCTCGCCCACGGCAAGCATCAGCGTGTTGAGGCCGGCGCCCGTCACGGCGGACACGGCAAAGAACATATGTCCATCGTCGAGCGCGGCGCGCTTGAGGTCGGCAATCTTGTCGGCCGTGCCCGGCGCATCGCACTTGTTGGCGACGACGATCTGCGGACGCTCCGAAAGCTCGGCGCCATACTGCTCGAGCTCACGGTTGATGATACGGTAATCCTCGACGGGATCGCGATCCTCAAACCCGCCCGTCATGTCAACGACATGCATGATGAGCGCCGTGCGCTCAATGTGGCGCAGGAACTGGTGGCCCAGGCCCTTGCCCTCGCTCGCGCCCTCGATCAAACCAGGAACGTCGGCAACGACGTAAGAATACTCACCGGCACGCACCATACCCAGGTTGGGCACGAGCGTGGTAAACGGATAGTCGGCGATCTTGGGTCGGGCGGCACTCATGCGCGCAATGAGCGAGGACTTGCCGACCGAGGGAAAGCCCACGAGCGCGGCATCGGCCATGAGCTTCATCTCGAGCTCAATCCAGTGCTCCTCGGCCGGCTCACCCAGCTGGGCGAATGCGGGCGCGCGGCGCACCGACGTCACAAAGTGCGTATTGCCCAGGCCACCGGCGCCACCAGGGGCCACGACAACGCGCTCGCCATCATGCACCAAGTCGGCAATCTCGAACATCGGGGTCTGCGTCTCGGGGTCGAGCTCGCGCACCACGGTACCCATGGGAACCTTCAAAATTAGGTCCTCGCCGCTCTTACCGTTACGACGGGCACCCTGCCCGTGCGTGCCGCGCTCGGCGCGGAAGTGATGCTTAAAGCGGTAATCGATCAGCGAAGACAGCTGAGCATCGGCCTGGATGACGACATTGCCGCCACGACCGCCGTCGCCGCCATCGGGGCCACCCTTGGGGACAAAGGCCTCGCGCCTAAACGACATGCATCCGGCACCGCCGTCGCCGCCGCACACGTTAATGCGGCTGATATCGGTGAACTGTGACAACAGAATCGCCTCCTACAAAAAGAGGGAGACCCTTGAATCCTAAAACTCAAGTGCCTCCCACATATGTGCTCTATGAAGGGTGAATTACGCGTTCGCGAGCGGGCGTACGCTGACCCTGTGCTTGATACCCTTGTGGAACTCAACGGTACCGTCGACCAGCGCGAACAGCGTATCGTCCTTGCCACGGCCAACGTTCTCACCCGGGTGGATGTGAGTACCGTGCTGACGGACGAGAATCGTGCCCGTGGTTACCGTCTGGCCGGCATAGCGCTTCGTGCCAAGGCGCTGACCGCGGGAGTCACGGCCATTACGGGAGGAACCGAGTCCTTTTTTGTGTGCCATTGTGTATACCTACTCTTTCGTTACGAGTGTAATCTACTCGGCGACGGGAGCCTCGGCAACAGCCTCGGCCTCTGCCTTGACAGCCTTCTTGGCGCGGGACGTAGCCTGGACCTTCACGATCTTCAGCTTGGTGAGCTGCTGACGGTGACCCTTCAGACGACGATAGCGCTTGCGCTTGTGGAACTTGAAGACCAGCTGCTTCTCGCCCTTGAACTGCTCAACGATCTGAGCGGTAACCTTGGCCTTGGCCAGCTTGTCAGGATCGGTGACGATCTTCTTACCATCGTTGAGGAAGATGACCGGCAGGGTGACCTTGTCGCCCTCATTGCCCTCGATCTTCTCGACGGTGATGACATCGTCGGTGGCGACCTTGTACTGCTTGCCGCCCGTGTTAACGATTGCGTACATGTTTACTTGCCCTTCATGCATCAGTTAGTGCAACAGCCGAATATAGTAGCAGGCGAAAATACCCCCGTCAACGACTATGTGGAGCAAATCCACAAGTTCGCACAGGTATGGGGCTGACGAGTCGGCCCTCGTCGTCCTCGCATGCTTGATTCTGACGCTCGACATCGTAGGAGCAGATGGTCACGAGGTCTTGCATACCGGTGGAAACAATAGGTGCATCGACGCCCGGGGTCAAGCCCTGCAACAAAACATCAGCAGCGGAAAGCAAAATTTCCGGACGCATGGAGCCCTCGTTGTCGGCATGGGTGTCGAGCATGAGCACCAGATGGTCCGGACGCTCCCCAGCCGTGAGCTCATAGCCCACGAGCGTGTGATCCAAATCCAAGCGCTTGCTCTTTTTGCCGCGCGCGTAGTCGATGCCATGGTCGGCGCGCAGCGTGTCGATCGCACGACGCACCTCGTCGGCGCTTACGGGCGCCTCGGGATCCAAGTGCAGGTCGATGCGATACGACAGACGCGTGAGCTGCGCCGTCAACGCCGGCGTGCGCACGTCGATATACGCCGCCTCGATGGGCGCCAGATCGGCCGGTGACGCCGCAGCCAGGCGCCCAAACGCCTCGTCGAGCGCCACGAACTCGGTCATAAACAGGTCATACCACTCGCAGGTCGACGACGTACCCACCGGTAGCGCCGAAGAGAAGCCCACGCGCATGTGCGGAGAGAAGCCCTGCGTGACGGCATAGGGAAGTCCCGCACGGCGCACGATGCGCTCAATGGTATGGATTACTTCGAGATGGCCCAGGTACTTAAGGCGATCGCGCTTGCCATAGCGAACACGAAGCCTAAAGAGCGTGGGGTTGTCGGTCAGGCGCTCACTCATGCGCGATCACCCATCAATACATTCTTGACGTGGAGCGTGGGGCAGATTCCGCAGCCGGTGCACGACGTGCGGGTGCAGTCGGGAGTCGTGACACCCTCGAGCGAGCGACGGTACTCGCGCTCGAGGAAGCCACGCGTGCAGCCGGGGCTCACATGCTCCCACGGCAGGCGCCAGTCCAACTCGTAGGGCAGGTGCACGAGCTCATTGAGGTCGATGCCGTTTTTGGCAGCAGCCTCCTTCCAGTTATCGAGCGAGAAATGCTCTACCCAGGCGTCAAAGCGAGAGCCCGAGCGCCAAGCGTCGATGATGACGGGCGTCATGTCACGACCGGCGCGGGACAGCGCGGCCTCGATGAGCGAGGTCTCGGCATCGTGGTAATGAACGCGGACGGCACGGTTGCGAACGCTCGTGATGAGCAGCTTCTGGCGACGCTTGACGTCGTCGTAGTCGAGCTGCGGGCACCACTGGAACGGCGTGGCAGCCTTGGGGATAAAGACCGAAACCGAGATCGACACCGAGATCGAGCCGCGACGAGCCTTGGGCACCACGGAACGACCGAGCTCCAGCACGTGATCGGCCAGATTGGCGATGGCCACGATGTCCTCGTCGCGCTCGCCGGGAAGGCCCATCATAAAGTAGAGCTTCATGCGGTTCCAGCCGGCCTCGAAGGCCGCCTTGGCCGCACGGTCCAGGTCCTCCTCGGTCACGTTCTTGTTAATGATGTCGCGCATGCGCTGGCTGCCGGCCTCGGGCGCGAACGTCAGGCCGCCCTTCTTTTCGCCGGCGACCGACTCGGCCATATCCACGCCAAACGAATCCAAGCGCTGCGACGGAATAGACACGCGAATACCCGTATCTTCCAGGCGACGGTTGAGCCTGTCAAGCACGTCACGAATGCAGGAGTGGTCGGTCGTGGAGAGCGAGGTCAGCGACACCTCGTCATAGCCGGTCTTTTCCAGACCCTGAATCACCGACGAGACGATCTGGTCGGCCGAACGCTCACGCACCGGGCGATACGTCATGCCGGCCTGGCAAAAACGACAGCCGCGAGCGCAGCCGCGCAGAATCTCGATAGACAGGCGGTCGTGAACCAGCTGCGCATAGGGCACGCACGACTGCGACAGCGGATTCGTGGCGCCGAAATCCTCGACGACGCGTTTGTAGACCACGGTCGGCGCATCCTTGCCCTCGCGCGGCACGGTGTAGCCGTGCGGCGAGCAGGGCTCGTCGTGACGAACCTCATAGAGCGACGGCACGTAGTTGCCGGCAATGGATGCAAGCTGCTCAACAATCTGCGCGCGCGGGACTCCTTCGTCGCGCAGGCGGCGATGCAGCTGGCAGGTCTCGAGCAGCGATTCCTCGCCCTCGCCGATGAGGATGGCATCGAAGAAGGCCGCGTACGGCTCGGGGTTGTACACCGAGGGGCCGCCGGCGATGATGATGGGGTCGTCTTCACCTCGGTCGGCCGCTAACAGCGGAATGCCAGCGAGATCGAGTGCCTCAAGGAAGTTCGTCACCGCCATCTCGTGCGGCACATGCAGGCCGACGATATCAAACGAAGCGACCGGCGCTGCACCCTCGAGCGAGAGCAGCGGAATGCCTGCCTCGCGCATAGCGTCACCCATATCGGGCCACGGCACATAGCCACGCTCGCAGGAGATGCCCTCGGCCTGGTTAAGGATGTTGTAGAGGATGGCGATACCCTGGTTGGGCAGACCAACCTCGTACACATCCGGGTAGATCAGGCAGCAACGGTAGTCGGCATCGGCCTTGGAAAGCGTGCCCCACTCGTGATCGATATAGCGACTCGGCTTTTCGACCTTGGCGAGCAGCGGCTCAATTAAATGAAAACAGTCTTGATACGGAACGCGCAACGGAAAACCCCTAAGCAGCGAGATCGGACGCGTCTTGGTAGGACGCCATAGGACGGGTAGCGCCCGCGACCGTGGTCACCAGATCGCGAACGCGGGAGAACGTGGCAGTGACCACCTCGTTGGCACGGCTGTAGTCGACATCGCGCTCGTAGAGCGAAACGAGCGCACGGCCCATGCCATAGGTGCCCGCGGCAGCAGTGAGCGCCTTGACGGCAAACCCAATATGCGGCGTCTGCTTGACGAGCGCGCGGGTGACCGCGCGGATCACAAGACCGCCGACAAGCACGCCCGCGACCTCGTAGCCGCGCTCAGGCTTAATGCCGCGTCCAAAGACGGCAGCGAGCTCAAAGAGCATGCCCACCTGCGCCAGCGCCATAACGGGATAATCGGCGCCCGGCAAAAACACCAGCGCACCGGTCGCCATATTGGTGAGCGCGCACGAGGTGATGATACGATTGGCCGCCGCGATGCGCATGAAGGCAAAGTTCGCCGCAAAAGCCGTTTCCTTTTCGGTGCGATCGAGAATCCAGCGGGCAAGCGTCTCGAGCAGATACGTCTTATCGGTTGCCGCTACCACGCCGAGCACAGGCGTGGACTCCTCGATAAACGGCACCTCCACAGCAGACTCGGCAAGCACGCACACGGGGGCGCCGGCGATCACGAGCTCCTGCACGGCACTCTCCAAGCGGTCGGAGCCGCACGAGAGCACCAGCACCACATCGGTATCGGTCTTTGGAGCAATTCGCTCCTCCCCCAGACGCTCGACGCGCACAATGCCCGAGGTCGTCTGCGGTACAAAGGCGTCACGCACCGTCTCGGCCAGAAAGCGCGAGGCGGACGAATCCAAATAGACCGAGACGCGCACCGGCGTATCGGAATCCTTCTTAACGGACGCGCCCATCTTAAAAGCGCGGGTCAGCTTATCTACGGGAATTTTCATAGCAAACCCCTCCAGCGGTTACGCGGCGCCCGAACGATGCCGCCATATGGATTGTACGATACCCACCGTCAGCAGCTGAATCATCATCGAAGACGAACCGAAGCTAATAAACGGTAGCGGAATACCGGTAATCGGCATCATGCCGATGCACATGCCGATGTTTTCGAAGGTCTGGAACGCCCACATGCCAACGATGCCCACACACGATAGGCGCAAGAACAGCGACTCACACTTAAAGGCGACGCGAATCGTCGAAAAGATCAGCAGCACGTAGAGGCACAGGAGCAAAAAGGAACCGCAAAAGCCAAAGGTCTCGGACAGGAAGGCGAAGACGAAGTCGGTGTGGAACTCGGGCAGAAAGCCGCCGGCCGACTGCGTCGCATGGCCCAAACCCTTACCAAAGAAGCCGCCCGAGCCAACGGCGATAAGCGACTGCTGCAGGTTGTAGGCATCGTCCGAATCGGCATTATCGGGGTCGATAAAGACCGTCAGACGGTTCATCTGATACTGCTTGATGAGCACATCGTGGCCGAGCAACGAATCAAAGACCGAATCGAGCGCCAGGACGAGGGCCACCAGGCCCACGAGCAGGGCCAGGGTCGACAGCACCCATTCGCGGCGTGCACCGCTCATGCAGATGACGATGGCGCCCGAGACCAGCACGACCAGGCCCGAGCCCAGGTCGCCCATGGCGACGACGGCCAAAAACGGAATGGACAGCATGCCGCAGAGCTTGACGTAGTCGCGAACGGTATCGATGCGGCCGTTATACTGCGAGCCAAGCGTGGCGATAAAGAAGATGGTGATGAGCTTGGCAAGCTCAACCGGCTGGAATGTCAAGCCGATACCGGGAATCTTGATCCAGCCCGTCATGCCCAGACCGCCCGTATAGGACAGGCCCGGAATCTTGGGCGAGAAGATCACAATAAGGTCAATGACGAGCAGCGCCGTCGAGAAGTTAGAGATGCCGCGCAGATCGGTACGCCAGACGAGCACCGCAAGCACCGCGCCAATGCCAATGCCCAGCAGGTGGCGCGAGAATGAGGCGTCGGCCTTAAACTGTGACGCCGACCAAATAATGATGGCGCCATAGGCAACGAGCGCGACGGTAGCCAGCAGCACACCGATATGCACCTTTTGGCGAAACGTACCGCGCGAGGCCGAAAGTTGCTTGTTGACGCGGTCCAGGCTGCTGCGAGAGCCGGTCTTGGTTGAACGGAACAGATCCGCCGGAGAAAAATCCATCGCAACCTCCTATCGAACCGAAGAATCGCCCGAGGCCGAAGAGGTATCGGGCTCGTCATAAATCGCGCCGAGCACGTCGCGCACGACATGCATCGCGGTATCTGAGCCACCGCCGCCCTGCTCCAGGACAGTAGCGATGACATACTTGGGATCATCGGCCGGCGCATAGGCGCAGAACCACGCGTATTCGTCCTCGCCGCTTTTCTCGCCCGTGCCCGACTTGCCGTATACCTGCGGCGTCAGGGTGCCAAAGTGAGCCGCCAGGGACGTCGATGCCGTGTAAATCACGTCGTGCATGCCGTTGCGAACAAGAGCCAAATCCGAATCGCTGTTGATCTTGGCCTCCAGGCGCTTCTTCTTGCCTTTGCCGTTGTACTTATAGGCATCGCCGTCGCCATCGCGCGACACGGCAGACAAAAACACGTGAGGCACGTACTGCTTACCGCCGTTGGCAAGGCCCATGTAGGCGCATGCCATCTGCAAAGGCGTCACCAAAATGTCGCCCTGGCCGATGGCAATGTTGGTCATATCGCCGGCATTCCACTTGCGGTCCTCGGCAGAGGCGTCGGTAAAGTACGACTCTTTCCACTCGGCATCGGGAATACGGCCCGCGCCCTCACTCGGCAAATCGATACCGCAGGTCTTGCCTAGGCCCCAGCGACGAAAGACCTCCTGCAGGCCCTCGGAATGTTGCTCGTCATAAAAGAACGCCTTGCCCATATCGTAGAAGACGGGGTCGCACGAGTTGGCAATACCCGACTGCAGCGTCATGGTGCCGTGTCCAGACGTCAGCCAGCAGCGCTTGCCCCAAGCCTTGCCCAAGCCCGTCCAATAGCCCGTGCAGTTGGTTGTCTGCGTTGAAGTGTAGGTTCCAAACTCAAGACCGGCCAGTGCCGAGAGCGGCTTGATGGTCGAGGCCGACATGTACTGTCCGCTAATGGCGCGGTTGAGCAGCGGGTGCGAACCCTTGTCATCATTGAGCTCGGTCCACACGTCATTTGAGACGCCGCCGATAAAGACGGACGGATCGAACTTGGGCTCGCTCGCCATGCCCAGGATCTCACCATTGTTGGGATCGAGGCACACCACAGCGCCGTTGCCGGCATTGCTGTAGCCGGTGGTCTTGGCAAGCTCGATGGCGCTCGCCAGCGCCGTCTCACAGGCCTGTTGGATCTTAAGGTCGAGCGTGAGCTTAATGTCGGAGCCGGCCTTGGCGGGCACGGCGCCGGCCTGACCGGTCACATTGCCCGAGGCATCGACCTTGACGGTCTGCTCGCCACGAATACCCTGCAGCAGGTTTTCGTAGTAGCTCTCAACACCCGCCTGGCCCACGATATCGCCCGACTGGTACGTAATCTTGCCAGCAGAAGCATCATCATCGCCAGAGGTTTTCTTATTCTGGGCCTCGAGCTGCTCGGAGGTAATGGTGCCGGTATAGCCCAAAATGTGACAGGCCGTCTCGCCGTACGGGTACTGGCGCTCGGTACGCTCGGCAATCTTGACGCCCGGGAACTCGCCTGCGTGCTCCTTGATATAGGCAACCGTGGAACGACGGACGTCCGTCGCAATGGTATGCAGGCTCTGGGCGCCCTCGGAATTGTCCTGAATATTGCGCAGAACCGCCACGTAGGGCATACCGAGCACGTTGGCAAGATGGCGAACCAGAACCTCATCCTCGGCAAGGTCGCGGTAGGCCACGACAGCAAGTGAGGGACGGTTCTGGACAAGTGCCACGCCATTGCGGTCGAGGATGCGGCCGCGCACAGCGGGTGTGGTAACGGTGCGCGTCTGATTGCTATTAGCCTGCTTTTCGTAATAGTCCGACGAGACCATCTGCATGCCCCACAGCTTGACGGCAAGCGCCGCGAACATCGCGCCCACACCCGTGGTGAGGATGGAGAAGCGGCCCTTAAAGGCGGTCGCCGCGGTATTGCCCTCGCCCTCGGTGGCGCGCGGGGCCGTTCCATGCTGCGTATCGTAGGTAAAACGGGAATCGCCGCGACGCATGATGACCAGCGCGACCACGATGGCCACAACCAGCACGATACCGGCGATAATAACCGTCATCTGGGAAGACATCTACGAGCCTCCCCTATTTGAGCTTACGGGTCTTGGGCTTAAAGCGCATGCCCGTCTGGCGTCCGCCACGTGCGGAGAATCCATAACCGGACTGCGGCACGACGCCGGACATCAAAAACGGAATGGCAACCAAACCCGTCAGGATCGAAGACGGCAGCGCATGGCCGAAGATCGCCACGACAAAGCTCGTCTCCAAACCCATAAACAGCAAGATGATGCTGTAGATCACATTAATGACGAGCGCGAAGGCACCCACCGTGATGCCGCGCGCACTCGGGGTACCGCCCGTCTGACCGGCGGCGCTATGCACCAGGGCAAAAGAACCCACGGTCAGCAGGAGCGACATAACGCCCACCGGCACGGCAGCGGAAAGGTCATAGAACAAGCCGCTGCAAAAACCGCACACGACGGCACGGGTCGGGTCGCCCGAGAACACGCTTATGCACACCAGGATAATCATAAAGTTGACGCGACCGCCCGCAATGGAGATCTGCGGTGCCAGGCCTGCCTGCAGCAGCACGCACACGATGGCGGCGATTACAAACGTGCGGGAGCTCATCCCCTGCTCGTGTAGATCCATGGACATGCCCCCTATTCGCTCGAGCCGGAATCGGTCGTCTCGGACGTGTCGGAACCGTCATCCGAGCTCTCGTCCTTCGTCTTGGTCGCAGCATCGCGCGACGTTCCCTGCGGCGTGCTATTAGCGGTGCTCACGTCCTCATCCGAGGCCGACTGTTCGTCGGTCAGCGAGGTGATGACCAGCACTTCCTCGTTGTTCTCGGCCGTCGTCTGGGCGCGCACCACAATGGTGTAGTACACGTCGTTTGCGGATTTTTCAACCGACGAGACGGTGCCGAGCGGTAGACCCTTGGGGAACACACCGCCAATGCCCGAGGTCACGATGATGTCGCCAACCTTAACATCGGAGTCGACGCTCACGTACTCAAGACGCAGCGTGCCGTCAGCCTGACCCTGCAGCATACCCTGGGCGCGCGTGTCCTGCACCATGGCGGATACGCCGGAGTTCTCGTCGCCAATCAGGCGCACGGTAGAGGTCTTGGCCGATACCTCGATAATCTGGCCGATAACACCGGCAGAACTCGTCACGGGCATGTTGATGGTAAGGCCGTCGGCAGAGCCCTTGTCGATGGTAACGGTCGAGGTCCAGGCATCGCCGGAGGCACCAACGATACGAGCAGCGGTCGATTTGAGGTTATAGGTCGACTGCAGGCCGACCAGCCCCTCCAGACGCTCGGCGGTCTTTTGAGCCTCGGAGAGCTCAGCAACCTTAGAGGTCAGTTCCTCGTTTTGCTTCTTAAGCTCGTCAAGCGTGTCCTGCGACGCCGTAAGGTTAGAGAACACGTTACCGATCGCATTGAAGGGAGCCGCCACAGCCGAGCCCACAAAGCGCACCGGCGAGGTAATCGTCGTCACGCCCGAGCGCACGGCATGAATCGGTCCTGCCTCGCCCTCGCGGATGTAAAACGTGAGCAGCAACACCGAAATCAGGCTGAAAACAATCAACGGGCGCATACCCGTTGATTGTCGCTTGGTATTCAGATTTGTGGAGAAACCCGAAGATCGTGCCAAATGGAATCCACCTTTTGGAAATTAAGCATTGGTCTGGACGAAGCCGCCATCAAACGCATTGGCCTCGAGCACGCGGGCACAGCCGTTAACGACGTTATCGAGCGCCGTGGGGCTGACGTTGACCGAAACACCGGTCTCATCGCGCAGGCGCACGTCGAGACCGCGCAGCAGCGCGCCGCCACCGGTCAGCAAAATGCCGTAGTACATAAGGTCCGAGGCAAGATCGGGAGGCGTAGCGTCGAGTGCGTCCTTGACGGCCTTGGCCATCTCGTCGAGCGGCTTGTTGAGCGCGCGACGAATCTCCTCGCTCTCGATGCGCACGGTCTTGGGCAGACCGGTAATCACGTCGCGGCCGTTGACCTCGACGTCGAGCTCGTCCTTAAGCGGCACGGCGGAGCCGACCTTGATCTTGATGTCCTCTGCCGTACGCTCGCCGATGGCCAGGTTGTAGGCATCACGAACGTGCGTGAGGATGGCCTGATCGAACTCGTCGCCGGCAATACGGATGGACTGCGAGACGACGATGCCGCCCATAGCGATAACGGCAACCTCGGTGGTACCGCCGCCGATGTCGATGACCATGGAGCCGGTGGGTTCCTCGACGGGCAGGTCGGCGCCGATAGCGGCTGCCATAGGCTCTTCGATCAGATAGGCCTGGCGGGCACCGGCCTGGATCGTGGCCTCAAAGACAGCGCGCTTCTCGACCGACGTGACACCGGAGGGAACGCAGACGACGACACGCGGACGCGGAGTCCACGGATAGCGCTTCTCGGACGCCTTGTCGATAAAGTAGCGAAGCATGGCCTCGGTAACATCGAAGTCGGCGATGACGCCGTCCTTCAGGGGACGAACGGCCACGATGTTGCCGGGCGTACGGCCGAGCATGCGCTTTGCCTCGATACCGACCGCCAAGATGCGCTCGTCGTTCTTGTCGATGGCGACAACAGAGGGCTCGCGAATGACGATGCCCTTGCCGCGCACGGAGACAAGCGTATTGGCGGTGCCGAGGTCGATGGCAAGATCGCCCGCATAGCTACCGAAGAACATATCCATCAAAGAAAACAACGCAACTCCTGATGTGTTGGATGATTGCTGGAAAACTACTAGCTCATCATACTAGCGCAAGCCCGGCACCTCACTTGCGGTGAAGCGCCGGGCAAAGCTAAATCCCATAAGGTCACTACTGGTTGTCAGCAGCCGAGAAATCCATATCAAGCGAAGAAACGGCCCAGCCGATATGGTTGTCGGAGCGCACGAATTTGACGGTGTACTCCTGCTCGCCGCCCTTGGACAGCGACGCCTTCACCTTGGCGGTCGTCTCGGTCATGGACTGATCCATGCCCTCGACGGACACGGTG
The DNA here is from genome assembly GCA_905199545.1 of uncultured Collinsella sp. Taxonomy (GTDB): domain Bacteria; phylum Actinomycetota; class Coriobacteriia; order Coriobacteriales; family Coriobacteriaceae; genus Collinsella. The sequence goes on along the minus strand of CAJKGW010000005.1, from coordinate 24,163 downwards.
GCACCCTGCGGAATCGAGGAGATGATCATCGACTTAGCGTCCTCGGACAGGCTCGAGGCCAGACAAGACTCGGCCTTTGCGGTGTCACCGTCGCCAGCAGCCTGGAACAGATCGGTGATAACCGACTCCTGCGAGGGGAAGCCAAAGCCGCGCGTATAGGCAAAGCCCAGACCGCCCGCGGCGATCAAAATGAGCAGAAGCAGCACGATGAAGACTTTGAGACCCGTGTGGCGATGGCGACGACGAACCTTGGCCTGCTTGCGGTCCTGACGGTCCTGCTGGACCATCTCGGACTCGGACAGCGTAAAGAAGCCGGTGTCCGAGGGATCAGGCATAAACTGACCGGTCGCGCCCGTAGGATCGAGCGGATCGACGGCAGGAGCGTCCATCGCGGGCGCCGGAGCCGTGGCCATAGCCGTCTGGGCAGACAGCGCGGCAAGCGAATCGTGCACGCGGGCAAGCTCGTCGGCCTGCTCGGAGGTGAGCTGGTAGATGCCATCGGCAGTAGCGGCGTTAAAGGCGTCGAGTGCGTCGGAGGGACGGCCGGCGGCAGAAAGCGCCTGACCCATGCCGGCGTTGAGCGCACGCGTGTCGTCGCGGGGGCCGGCAAAGTCGATAGCCGTGCGGTAGGTCTCCACGGCATCCGCCGGACGGCCGAGCTTAATGAAGCAACGACCGAGCTCGCCGAGTGCGGCGGCAGGAGCCGGATTGGCGCCGTCGATGGCGGCCTGACGGAAGGCAGTACCCGCGTTGGCATAGTCGCCCGACTGGAACAGCGCGTTACCCAGGCCCAGATAGGCCTTAAACGGCGTGGCATAGGAAGCATCCTGCGTAGCAGCAGAGAACGCCTGGGCGGCCGTCGTGTAGTCGCCCACGGCGGCGAGCGCCTTGCCGCGGTTGGTGAGCAGCGCGCCGCGCTTGCCGTAGGTGCCGTCGTTGAGGGCGGCGGCATAGGCCTCGGCGGCCTCGGCATACATGCCCAGGTGCATCAAGGCGTTGCCACGAAGGTGATCGGCCTCGCCCATAATCTCATCGGGAGTCTTTGCCGCCCCAAGCATCTGGGCTGCAGCGGAAAAATCACCCGCGCGGTAAGCGGCGCGGCCCTGTTGGATCAGCTGGCTATTCAAGGAAGTCCCCTTTACTCGTGAACGATCTCGACATGGACGATCTCGTCGCCGGCACGCAGCTGCGAAATCACATCGAGACCCTCGACCGTGGTACCAAAGACGGTGTAACCGGAATCGAGGTTATGCTGGGCACCCAGGCAGAAGTAGAACTGCGAAGCCGCGGAATCGGGGTCCATGGAGCGTGCCATGGCAAGGGCGCCATCGACATGGCTGTTGCGCGGATTGGTGGCAAACTCGCCCTTGATGCAGTAGCCGGGGCCACCGGTACCGGGCATGCCGTCGGGGCCCTCAAGACCGGCGGCGACGTCGGCGCCGGACATGTCGCGGGTATTGGGGTCGCCACCTTGGATAACAAAACCGGGCACATAGCGATGGAACTTAAGGCCATCATAGAAACCCATCGTGGAAAGCTCGCAGAAGTTCGCGACATGAATGGGAGCGCCCTCGCCGTCAAACTTGACCTTGATGGTACCCTTCGACGTCTCGATTACGGCGCACTCGTCGCCGACAAGCTGATACTCGGGCGTGTAGAGCTCTTTCTTAAAACCAAACATGTGGTTCCTTCCTCGTGCGTTTAAAGCATATTTGTACGAATTGTAGCAATAAGCACGGGCTTACATCAATTGCGCACGTAGGTTATGCCGACTATGGCGAACTAATTTTAGGAACGCTGCTGCGGCTTCCAGGAACCCACATTGGCGTCGTACTGGTTCAGCGCGCTGTTGCCGCCCTGCGCGATGGGCGCCAGGATCTCGCTTTGGTGGGAACTCATCGACTCGCCATCGGGAATGGCCAGCGAGATATCCCAGCTCTGGCAGATCACGTCAACGCGCTCATACATCCACTCGGCAAGCTGCTTTAAGTGGGCGATGTCATCCGCATAGACCGTATCGTCCTGTACTTTCAGGTTGTTAAGCTCATCTTGCGTCTTTTTTATCTGATCACGCAGGGCGTAGGCACTCTGCGACAGCTCCTGACGGGTGGACAGCGGCGTTCGGAGATAGCCGTTGTTAAAGGAATCGATGACCTCGCCGATCTGATCCTCGTCAGCATAGGACACGATGGTCTGATACAGACCGTCGAGCCTGGTATAGAGCTGATCATCGGTGAGCACGGTTTCTTCCTGGACCACCTCGGCAGAATCGTCCTGCTTGGTATCGTCCTCAGTGGCCTCGCCCTTTTGACGCGTGGGGAAGGTCGTCTGCGCGGCCTGGCCAAACTGGTCGTAGAAGCTAGGCATGACACCCATAGGATCGGCCGTCACGAACCAATAGGCACCGCCGCAAACGACGGCAAGGACCGCGATGATAATGAGCGGCTTGGGGATATGACGCTTGTGCTTGTGATAGGCGTCCTCGTCGGGATGCACCTTGCGCTTGGGTTTTTGAGCATCGTCATGCAGGGAAACGGGCGTGGGAATATCGACCTTGGGGATACCGAAATCCTTATCGAAAGCTGGCAGCACGCAGGTCTCATTGGGGTCGGCGGCGTCCGAAAGCACCGCAGCGGCAGAGGCCGGCGCATGCGGCACCTCGGTATCGATCTGCTCTTGCGTTAGGCGCGGAAAGCCCGCCGTGCGGCCCGCTGCCAGGTCGGATGCGGCCGCGTCCTCGGAGAGGATACCCGGAGCGGGGCGTCCGCATTTGGGGCACGTGCGATCATGCGGAGAAAGACGGGCACCGCAGCCCTCACAGAACACGAACTCGGTGTGCTCCGGACCATCGCCCGGACCCACATAGGCGTTGCAGTAGGGGCAGAACGAGGCGCCGTCCTCGATAGTCTTAAGGCAATGCGGGCAGATCACGGCATCCTCTTTTCGAAGCAATTCAAACAATCGAGGTTAGAGCATAACATCGCCACGGCCCCACAGGAGCAAGGCACCAATTCAACATCGCCAGGGCGCGTAGTTATTTCTTCTTTTTGCTTGGCATCGAGACTTTGATGCCTTGGGCGGACTTGGTCACGCGGGAGCGCTTGACTCCGGTACTCTTCTTTTTCTTGGGCTGGGCCTGGGCCACGCCCTCGAGTGCGCGGGCCTCGGCCTCACGAACGGTGCGAGCTTCGCGGCGCTGCGCCATGTCGGCGGCGACGCGCTTGGCAAAACGCTCGGCCGTCGAACCCGTCGAGCTCACCTTGCCGCCACCGCGACCCAAGCGGACGCGCACACCGCGGCCAAAACCAGTTGCGGCATGACGACGACGCGGCTTGAGCGAATCCATCATCGTGGCGAGCTTAAAGAACACCGAGCAGGTGATGACCACGATGACAGCCAAGATAACCATCTGGCCCATCGACAGGTTGGCAATAGACAGCAGCTTCGGGAATCCGATAACGCCCGTCAGGATGCAGGCAACTACAAACACAAAGAGCGCCACACGTAAGGGCGTGAGGGGCTGCGAGATACGCCAGATCAGGCTGACACTCGCAGCGCACGACGTAAGTAGGCACATCGTAGACAGCGTGAGCTGGTTAAAGCCGAACACGCGCGCCACAAAGATATCGAGCGCCGCGGCCAAAATGACCGCAATCGACGCCGGCAGTGCCCGCTTGAGCACGTTCGTCAGGAACGACCCCCTCACGCGAGCATTGTTGGGCTCCAGGCCCAAGACAAAGCCCGGCGCGCCAATGCAGAAGAAGTTGATGAGCGTCATCTGAATCGGCTCGAAAGGGTACGGCGGCAGCGCGATGCACAGCGCCGCCAGGCCCATCGAGAACAGCGTCTTGGTCAAGAACAGCGAAGCCGAACGCTGCAGGTTGTTGATGGAGCGACGGCCCTCGGCCACCACGGCGGGCATCGAGGCAAAGTCGTTGTCGACAAGTACGATCTCGGCCACGTTACGTGCGGCATCGGAACCGGCCGCCATGGCGACGGAGCAGTCGGCCTCCTTGAGCGCCAGCACGTCGTTGACGCCGTCGCCCGTCATGGCCACGGTGTGCTCGCGGCGCTTGAGCGCCTGCACGAGCTCGCGCTTCTGCTGCGGGGTCACACGCCCAAAGACATGGTAGCGGTCCACTGCGGCATCGAGCTTTGCCGGCGTATCGAGCGTCGTGGCGTCCACATAAGCGTCCGCCCCCGGCACGCCCACCACGCGCGCGATCGACGACACCGTACGCGGGTCGTCGCCACTGATCACGTTGAGGGTCACGCCCTGCTCGTTAAAGTAGCCGATGGTCTCGGCCGCCGAGGTACGAATCTCGTCGCGGATGGTCACAAAGCCCACGGGCTCGGCCTCGCCCGCCATATCGCCATCGGGCGTAAAGCCGTCCACGCGCGCCACCACGAGCACGCGGCAGGTATCGGCAAGCTCGGCGACACGGTTCTCGACCTGGGCAAACGCACGATCAGAGAGCACAAACTGCGCCGCACCCATCACATAGGAGCCCTGCGCAAACGACGCGCCGCTCCACTTTTTGGAGGACGAGAACGGAATGACCGACAGCGGCTCAGACACCTCGACCGGGCGATCTGCGTAATAGTTGAGCAGCGCCTGGCAGGTCTCGTTGGCATCGGCCGAAGTCGCACGTGCCACGTTAGCCAGCGCAAAATCGAGCACCGTGGTATCGACGGGAACGGCGGCTTCGCCCTCCCCCGCGCCCATGCCAAAGCCCTCGATCGGCAGCGGATACGTGCCCTCGACCTCCATGCGACCCGACGTGATGGTGCCCGTCTTGTCCAGGCACAGCACGTCGACGCGCGCGAGCGTCTCGATGCAGTAGAGCTGCTGCGCCAGCACCTTGCGGCGGGCCAGGCGCACCGTGGCGATGGCGAGCACCGACGAGGTCAGCAGCGCCAGGCCTTGCGGGATCATGCCCAGCAGGGCGCCCACTGTGGACAGCAGCGCCGACGAGGGCACGCGGCCGGCCAGCAGCTCGGAGAAGCACCACGAAAGCGCGCTATCGCCCGGGGTTCCCGCGGCATCCCACAGCTCGCTCACACTCGAGGCAAACAACGCCAAACCGAGCGGGATCATGATGATGCTCGCAAAGCGCACGATGGCGTTAAGCGCGTTCATGATCTCGGAATTGACCTTTTTGACGTACTTGGCCTCGTTATTAATTTTAGCCACGTAGTTGTCGGCGCCGACATGGATCACGCGGGCGCGCAGCAAGCCCGAGTCGATAAAGCTGCCGCTCATGAGCTCGGAACCGGGCTGTTTCTTAATAAGGTCGCTCTCGCCCGTCAGCAGGCTCTCGTTCACGAGCGCCTCGCCCGAAACCACCACGGCGTCAGCGGGAATCTGGTCGCCACGCCCCAGGCGGATGATGTCGTCGAGCACGATCTGATCCAGGTCGAGCTCAACCTCGGAGCCGTCGCGCACCGCGATGGCCTTCTCAGAGGTGAGCAGCGTAAGCTTGTCGACCATCCGCTTAGAACGCATGGACTGAATGACGCCAATTGCCGTGTTCAAGAACACCACGAACAGGAACGTCAGGTTCTTAAACGAACCGGTCAGCAACACCAAAATCGCCAAGACCACGTTGATCAAGTTGAACAGCGTGCAGAGGTTCTCGATGATGAGCTCTTTGACCGACTTGGTCTTGAGCTCCATGTTGCGGTTGATCTTACCGGCGGCGATGCGCTCCTCGACCTCGGCGGTCGAGAGTCCGCGCTCGATATCCGTTGCTGCCATACCACGTCCCATCACGTCGCGTCGGTATAAGAAAAACCGCCCGGACCATGCGAGGTTCGGACGGTCTCACGTTCGATGGTGCCCCATGTTGGATTCGAACCAACGGCCTTCTGCTCCGGAGGCAGACGCTCTAATCCCCTGAGCTAATAGGGCCAACGGTTGGCATTATACCCAAGTGCACCACGGGCTATCAAAATAAAAGAAAAAGCTTTGCAATTCCGAGGAAGACGCGGCTCAACGGCCCACTTTAGAAGGCAAAAGCGAGTCAGATAGTATAAACTCTCATGCACCATATGTACACGGCTCGCGATGCGGGCCGTTTTTGCAAGGGTTATCCATCGAGGTGAGAGGCACACCATGATTGCAATTTTAAAAGAGAGCGCCAGCGACGAGGCCGTCAGCCATATCGTCAGCTGGATTGAGAAAAAGGGCCTGAAGACCGATGTCTCGCGCGGCGAGAATGAGACGATCATCGGCCTGGTGGGCGATACGACCAAGATCGACCCGTTCCTGCTCGAGTCCATGGATGTCGTCGAGCGCGTGCAGCGCGTCTCCGAGCCGTTCAAGCGCGCCAACCGCAAGTTCCACCCCGAGGACTCCGTCATCGACTGCGGCCACGGCGTCAAGATCGGCGGCGATCAGTTCCAAGTCATCGCCGGCCCGTGCTCCGTCGAGGGCGAGAACCTCATCCGCATCGCCCGCCGCGTGAAGGCCGCCGGTGCCACGATGCTGCGCGGCGGTGCCTACAAGCCCCGCACTTCCCCGTACGCCTACCAGGGCATGGGCCCCGCCGGTCTGGACCTGCTGTGCGAGGCGTCTGCCGAGCTCGACATGCCGATCGTCACCGAGATCATGGACCCGCGCGACGTGCAGGTCTTCCTGGACAAGAAGATCGACGTCATGCAGATCGGCGCCCGCAACGCCCAGAACTTCCCTCTGCTCAAAGAGGTCGGCAAGACCAAGACTCCGATCTTGCTTAAGCGCGGCATGTCCGGCACGATCGATGAGCTGCTCATGGCCGCCGAGTACATCATGAGCGAGGGCAACGACAACGTCATCCTGTGCGAGCGCGGCATCCGCACCTTCGAGACCCGCACCCGCAACACCTTCGACCTCAATGCCGTGCCGGTGCTGCACCACCTGTCGCACCTGCCCGTCGTCGCCGACCCCAGCCACGCCACCGGCTACACCCGCTACGTTGAGCCCATGGCGCTCGCCGCGACCGCCTGCGGTGCCAACGGCCTAGAGATCGAGGTCCACGACGAGCCCAGCCGCGCATGGTCCGACGGCGCTCAGGCCCTCACCCCCGATCAGTTCGACGACACCATGCGCCGCATCCGAGCCATTCGCGAGGTTGTCTGCCAAGAGACCATGGAGTAGCCCATGGGTACAGTGAGAAACGCGCGCGTTAACCAGGGCGGCCCCAAGTGCGCCGGCATCGTCGGCCTGGGCCTCATCGGCGGCAGCTTTGCCCGCGGCTATGCGCAGGCGGGCGTCCGCGTGCTGGCCTGGGACCCCGATGACGACGTCATGACGGCCGCCAGCATGGGCACTGTCGCCGGAGAGCTTAACGACAAGACGCTCGGCGAATGCGACATCATCGTCCTTGCCTGCTATCCCGAGGCATGCATCGAGTGGCTCGAGGCGCACGCCCAGGCGCTCGCCGACGCCACCGACACCGAGGCCATCATGGGCCCCGTGGTGATCGACACGGTGGGCGTCAAGGGCATCGTGTGCGAGCGCGCCTTTGAGCTAGCCCGCGAGCACGGCTTTTACTTTGTGGGCGCGCACCCCATGGCGGGCACGCAGTACTCGGGCTATGCGCACTCCCGCGCCGACCTGTTCCAGGGCGCCCCGCTCGTGCTCGTACCGCCCGCGGTGGACGATGCGCTCAAACTGGAGCTTTTGGGCCAGGTGCGCGAGATGGTACGCCCCTTGGGCTTTGGCAAGTTCAGCGTGACCAGCGCCGCCGAGCACGACCGCGTCATCGCCTTTACGAGCCAGCTCGCGCACGTCGTCTCCAACGCCTATGTTAAGAGCCCGACCGCTCAGGTCCACCACGGCTTTTCGGCCGGCAGCTACCGCGATCTCACCCGCGTGGCGCACCTCAACCCGCAAATGTGGTCCGAGCTCATGATCGACGACGCCGACGCGCTCGCCTTTGAGATCGACCATCTGATCGAATCGCTTGGCGCCTACAGCCGTGCGCTCAAGGACCGCGACCAGCGCTATCTGGAGAATCTCCTTGCCGAGGGCGACCGCATTAAGCGCGCACTCGACGACGAGGCCTCCCACTAGACAACCCATCACGCCAGGTCGAAAGGACCGAAGCTTATGGCGATTACCATCGATATCGACACTGCACGCCCCTACCAGGTGCATGTTGGCACGTTTTTGCTGGAGCAGGCGGGACCGCTCGTGCGTGCCACTGCCGGCGGCACCAAGGCCGTCATCGTGACGGACACCAACGTGGGCCCGCTCTACCAGATGCCCGTTAAGCAGAGCCTGGAGGCGTCAGGCTACGAGGTGAGCATCTGCACCTTCGAGGCCGGCGAGGCCCATAAGCGCGCCGAAACCTATGTTGCCATTTTGGAGTTTGTGGCCGAGCACGAGCTTTCGCGCTCCGACGTGATCGTGGCACTCGGCGGCGGCGTCGTGGGCGACGTGGCGGGCTTTGTGGCCGCCACCTACATGCGCGGCTGCAAGTTTGTGCAGATCCCAACGAGCCTGCTCGCCATGGTGGATTCGTCGGTGGGAGGCAAGACCGCCATCGATCTGGCTGCCGGCAAGAACTTGGCCGGCGCCTTTTGGCAGCCGAGCGTGGTTATCGCCGACGTGGGGTGTCTGGCCACACTCACGCCCGAGCAGTTCGCCGACGGCTGCGGCGAGGTCGTCAAGCACGCCGTGATCGCCGACCCGGAGCTTTTCGCCGAGCTGGAGAAGACCCCGCTCACGCTGGAGCTGCTCAACCGCGATGTGGCCCGCGTAGCACTCATCATCGCCCGCAACATCGACATCAAGCGCGCCGTGGTCGTCGCCGACGAGCGCGAAACCAACCAGCGCAAGCTCCTCAATTTTGGACACAGCGCCGGGCACGCCGTCGAGGCCTGCGAGCACTTTGAGCTCGGACACGGCAACTGCGTTTCAATCGGCATGGGCATCATCACGCGCGCCGCGGCCCTGCACGGCATTTGCGATGCTGCACTGCCCGATCGTATTGAGGAACTCTGCGCCCGCCATGGCCTCAAGACCCGCTGCGACCTAGATGCCGATACCGTCTTTGCCGAGGCGCTCCACGACAAGAAGCGCGCGGGTGACACCATCGATCTAGTGATTCCGCACGGCATTGGCCGCTGCAGCATCGACCGCACACCGCTTTCCACTTTCCACGAACTCATTGCCGAGGGCCTCGGCCAGAAGGGAGACGCATCCGCATGCTAGCCCGCATCACCCCGTCCCCGCTCAAGGGCACCGTTCCCGCCATCGCGTCCAAGTCGATGGCGCATCGCCTGATCATCTGCGCTGCGCTTGCCAACGGCGAGACACACGTCACCTGCAACACCACCTGCGCCGACATAGAGGCCACGGTGCGTTGCCTTACGGCACTGGGTGCTCGCATCGAGACCGTCGAGGACGGCTTCCAGGTCCACCCCACCATGAAGAGTGTTGAGTTTGGCCTGCTCAAGGCCCTTGCCGGCAGCACGCTTGACTGCGGTGAAAGTGGCTCCACGCTGCGCTTTATGCTGCCTGTCGCTTGCGCGCTGGGTGCGGATGCCACCTTCGTAGGCCAGGGCCGCCTGGGCGCCCGCCCGCTCTCCCCGCTCTCGGACGAGATCATCGCCGCCGGCTGCGACCTACAGGGTCTGGGCGGTTTTCCGCTCAAGACGAGCGGCCGCATGCGCCCGGGCACCTTTGTGCTTCCGGGCAACGTGAGCTCGCAGTACATCTCGGGCCTGCTGCTGGCAGCCCCGCTGCTGGCCCAGCCCTCCTGCGTGCAGGTAACCGGCCTCATCGAGAGCCGCCCCTACATCAACCTGACGATCCAGGCCATGAAGGCCTTCGGCGTCGAGGTCAACGTCGAGCGTATTCCGGCCAAGGATGGCCAGCCCGAGGTCACGAACTTCCGCGTGAACAGCGGCTCGTACCGCACGCCCGGCAGCGTAGCCGTCGAGGGCGACTGGTCCAACGCCGCCTTTTGGCTGTGCGCCGGCGCCATCGGCTCCGACCCAATCACCGTCGAAGGCGTGTCGCTGAGCTCCGCACAGGGCGACCGCAACGTGCTCGCCGCGCTTTCGCGCTTTGGCGCCCGCATCGTGCGCTCCACCAACGCCGCCACCGTCCAGTCCGACAAACTCGCCGGCTTTGAGATGAGCGCTCACGACATTCCGGACCTGGTGCCCGTCATCTCGGCCGTGGCATCGCTGGCGCAGGGCCGCACATTCATCCGTGACTGCGCGCGCCTGCGCATCAAGGAGTCTGACCGTCTGGTCACCACCACCCGCGAGCTTACCGCGCTGGGCGCGCAGGTGCGCATCGCCGGTGACGACCTCATCATCAAGGGCGTCGACGCCTTTACCGGCGGCGAAGTCGACTCGCACAACGACCACCGCATCGCTATGATGGCCGCCATCGCCGCAAGCCGCGCCACCGGCGAGGTCGTGATCCACGGCGCCGAGGCCGTCAACAAGTCCTATCCCGATTTCTTCGACCACTACCGCCTGCTGGGCGGCAAGGTCACGCTCGAGGAGGAATAGCATGTCCTCGACCTTTGGCAACGTCTTGCACCTAAGCATCTTCGGCCAGTCGCACTCCCCCGCCATCGGCTGCTCGCTCGATGGCATTCCGGCAGGCATCGCTGTTGACCAGGAGCAGCTGCAGGCCTTTTTGGACCGTCGCGCCCCCGGCCGTGACGAGACCGCGACCAAGCGCCGCGAGGCCGACGCCGCGCATGTCATTGCCGGCGTGGTCGATGGGCACACCACCGGCGCGCCCATCGCCGCGATTATCGAGAACACCAACACGCGCTCCAAGGATTACTCCGAGCTGCGCCGCAAGCCCCGTCCGGGACATGCGGACTTCCCTGCGCGCATGAAGTATCACAACATGCACGATGTCGCCGGTGGCGGGCACTTCTCCGGCCGCCTAACGGCACCCCTGTGCATCGCCGGCGGCATTGCGCTGCAGGCACTCGAGGCCCGCGGCATTAAAGTAATGGCGCACGTCGCGCAGATCGGCGGCATCTCCGACCTGCCGATGGACGATATGGTCTATCGCGAGGCCGACCGCAAAGCGATCCTAACGAACGATCTTCCTTGCATTGACGCCGCCGCAGCCGGCCGCATGCGCGAGGAGATCCTAGCCGCACGCGACGAACTCGACAGCATCGGCGGCATCGTGGAGTGCGGCATTTATGGGCTTCCCGCGGGCATCGGCGACCCCATGTTCGACGGCATCGAGAACCGCATCGCGCAAATCGCGTTTGGCATTCCCGCCGTAAAGGGCGTGGAGTTTGGCATGGGCTTTGCCGTGGCCGCCATGCGCGGCAGCGAGAACAATGATCCGTATCGCATCGATGCCGAGACCGGCGAGATCGAGGTCGAGTCCAACAACGCCGGCGGCATCCTGGGCGGTATTTCGACCGGCGCGCCCGTCATGTGGCGCATGGCCGTAAAGCCGACGCCCTCCATTGGCCGCGAGCAGCAGACGGTGGACATGGACGCTATGGAAAATGCCGGGCTCTCGGTCCACGGCCGCCACGATCCCTGCATCGTCCCCCGAGCTGTCCCCGTAGCCGAGGCAGCCGCCGCTCTTGCCATCTGGGACGCCCTCCTCGAAGACGCCGCCCAGCGCTAAAAATCTCCGGGGGCCAACTCCGGCCCCCACGTCCACCCAGTGATTTTTCTGGGACGGGGATTAAAAAATCATTAGGTACACAATGATTTTTTAATCCCCGTCCCAGAAAAATCACCGACACGTGAAAGGGGTCCCTATGGACCTTGCTGACATCCGCCAGACCATCGATAGCATCGACGCCACGCTTCTCAACAGCTTTGTCGAGCGTATGGACATTGCCACCGAGGTCGCCAAGTCAAAGATCGAGATGGGCAAGGCTGTCTTCGACCCCGCCCGCGAGCGCTCCAAGCTCAACAACCTCGCCAGCCGCGCGCCCGAGCGCTACGAGACGCAAACCATCACCCTGTTCCGTCTCCTCATGAGCATGAGCAAGGCCGAGCAGCAGCGCTACATCAACGAGCTCAAGGGCATCACCGTCTCGCAAAAGGCCCACGCCACGGCTGCAGCCTCCGACACGGCCTTCCCTCAAACGGCTACCGTTGCCTGCCAGGGCGTGGAGGGTGCCTATAGCCAGATCGCCGCGTGCAAACTCTTCGACGTGCCCGACATCGCGTTTTTCGAGACCTTCGAAGGCGTTATGCGCGCTGTGCGCGATGGCTTCTGCGAGTTTGGCGTGCTGCCCATCGAGAACTCCACCGCCGGCTCGGTCAACGCCGTCTACGACCTGCTCGCCCAGTTCGACTTCCATATCGTGCGCTCGCTGCGCCTCAAGATCGACCACAACTTGCTCGTCAAGCCCGGCACCAGGCTCGCGGGCATACGCGAGGTCTACAGCCACGGTCAGGCCATCGCGCAGTGCGCTAGCTTTATCGAGGCGCACGGCCTGCACGCCACCAAGTACCCCAACACCGCCATGTCGGCCGAGATGGTCGCCAGCTCCGAGCGCACCGATGTTGCCGCCATCGCATCGCGCAGCTGCGCGGCACTCTATGGTCTGGAGGTGCTGGAGCCCAACATCCAGGACTCGGACAACAACTACACGCGCTTTGTCGTCATCAGCCGCGAGCCACGCGTCTACCCCGGCGCCAACCGCACCTCGCTCATGATTACCACGGCCAACGAGCCGGGCGCACTCTATCGCGTACTCGAGCGCTTCTACGCGCTCAATATCAACCTCATCAAGCTCGAGAGCCGCCCCATCCCCGGGCACGACTTTGAGTTTATGTTCTACTTTGATCTGGACTGCCCCTTTGGCAGCAAGGCCCTCGATGACCTGCTCGATTCCATCGACGACGTGTGCGAAAGCTTCACCTACTTTGGCAGTTACACGGAGGCGCTCTAGATGACCGATGTCGCCGCAACCCGCCCCTACGGCGTGCTGGGCCGCGTGCTGGGCCACAGCTACACCCCGACCATCTACAAGGAGCTCGCGGGGCTAGAGTATGTGCGTTTTGAGCGCGAGCCCGAGGACCTCCAGGCTTTTATGACGGGTGACGAATGGGAGGGCACCAACGTGACCATCCCCTACAAGCGCGCCGTCATGGAATACCTGGACGAGCTGAGTCCACTCGCCGAGCGTATGGGAAACATCAACACCATCACGCGCCTGCCCGACGGCCGCCTGCGCGGCGACAACACCGACTACTTTGGCTTTCAGTGCCTAGTCGAGGAGCTGGGCGTTGAGGTCGCCGGCAAGAAGGCCCTCGTGCTCGGTGCCACCGGTGGCGCCGGCACCACTGCCAGCATGGTGCTCGGCGACCTGGGCGCCATCGTCGTGCCGGTGGGCCGCACGAGCGAAGTCAACTACGACAACATCGCGCAGCAGTCCGACGCCGCACTGCTCGTCAACTGCACGCCCGCCGGCATGTTCCCCCACTGTCCCGATGCCCCCTGCACGCTCGAGGGGCTCGATGCGCTCGAGGGCGTCATCGACATTGTCTACAACCCTGCACGCACGGGACTCATGCTCGAGGCCGAGCGCCGCGGCATCCCCTGCATCGGCGGCCTGCTCATGCTCGTGGCCCAGGCGGCGCAAGCCGTTGAGCGCTACAGGGGCCAGGCCACTCCGCGTGAGCGCATTCTGGACGTAACGGAGCGCCTGTCACGCCGCGAACAGAACATCGCGCTGATCGGTATGCCGGGCTCGGGCAAGACCCGCGTAGGTGAGCAGATTGCCCTGCTCACGGGTCGCGAGCACATCGACCTGGACCGCGCACTCGAGGAACGCCTGGGCATGCCCTGCGCCGACTATATCGTCGAGCGCGGCGAGGCGGCGTTCCGCGAGCAGGAGACGGCGGCGCTGGCCGGCATCTCCAAGCGCAGCGGCCTGGTGCTTTCCACGGGCGGCGGCGTGGTCACGCGCGACGAGAACTACCCGCTACTGCACCAGAACAGCCAGATCGTGATGCTCAACCGTAAGCTCGACGAACTCGCCCACAAGGGTCGCCCCATCACCGCCCGCGATGGCATCGACAAGCTGGCCGAGCAGCGCATGCCGCGCTACCGCGCCTGGGCCGACTACATCATCGACTCGCGCGATTGCGCCGCCAACACCGCCCAAGCCCTCCTCGACGCCCTCCCACCCGCTCTCTAACCAAAACCACCACAAAGGGGACAGGAACCTATGTGGTGGTTTTTCATTCCGCCGCACCGCCCGCCCAACCGCAAAGGAAGCAACCATGAAAGCACTCGTCATCAACGGCCCCAATCTCAACATGCTCGGCATTCGCGAGCCGGGCATCTATGGCAGCGACAACTACGACCGCTTAGTGCAGATTTGCCAGGAAGCGGGCGCTGCACAGGGCTTCGACGACGTCGAGGTCTTCCAGTCCAACCACGAGGGCAGCATCGTCGACAAGATCCAGGAGGCCTACGGCAAGGTCGACGGCATCGTCATCAACCCGGCGGCATACACGCATACGAGCGTGGCAATCCTCGACGCCCTCAAGGCCGTCGCCATCCCTGCCGTCGAGGTCCACATCAGTGCCGTCGAGACCCGCGAGGACTTCCGCCAGGTGAGCTATGCACGCCTGGCCTGCTTCGCCACCATCACCGGCGAAGGCCTCCAAGGCTACGCCCACGCGTTGGAGCTGCTGAGGGAGTATCTCGAAAAGTAGCCTCGCGGATCAATTCATTAACACCGATTCACACGAACAAAACTCCGGCGCCGGCAGCAGCGACCTCGCTGCTGCCGGCATTTTATTACTGGCATATAATCGTTGCAGTCACACAACGTCTGGAGACGCGCATGTTAAGCATCCATCTGGGAGATTATCCCGGTTCCATCTACGATACCGAAACCTATTTTAGGAACTCATACTTGGACTCATGGTTCGAAGACCCTATGGCCGCACAAATCATTAAAAGCGTGGACGGATCAGAGCTCATCGGTCCCCACAACATCGTAAGCAAACAACTAGGCTCAATCACTCCACTCGAACTGTCCGGCGGCGTCAAGACGCTGCTGTTAGTACGCAATCTCCCAAATATGGTGTTCAACGCATCTACCTGCGGAGACAACTGTGCCCGCTGGCTACTCAAAATCGGCAAAGAGCAGGATGTGCTGGTGACCCTTTACCACATCATGAAGTTCCCCTGGAAGAACTTTGAAATCCGCATTGAAAACGATGACCGCATCGTCAGAAACATGCAGGAGTTTGTCGGCGCCACGAATGACTTTTTGGATGTTGATGAGTAATGAAGGGAACGCATACCGTTGTCGTAGAGCGTGCAAAGGTCAAATACACACTCACCTTTAAACGCAACATTTCCTTCATTCGCGGTAACAGCGGCACGGGCAAAACGACGCTCATCTCGATGATTCGCGACTACAACGACCGAGGACCGGAAAGCGGCGTTACACTCAGCTGCGACGTGCCCTGCGAAACGCTTTCCGGCAGACGCTGGGAGCGCGAGCTGTCGATCATCGAAGATTCGATCGTCTTTCTAGATGAGGGCAACGAGTTTATCTACTCAAAGGACTTCGCCAAAGCCATCAACGGATCGTCCAACTATTTTGTTCTGATATCTCGTCGCGACGCCAACGAACTCCCCTACAGCGTCGACGAGATCCTAAAGCTTGTCAACACCACAAGCAAGACAATTAATGGCCGCAAGAGCGACAGACGCTTCTACTCGGTGACCAAGCCGCTATATGACCACACGGCAAGCATGTTGTATCAGGATCTAAATGTTGGATTCGAGATACCCGACGCCGTAGTTGTCGAGGACAGCAAATCGGGTTATCAATTCTACAGCGCCCTTTGCAACCGACTGGGAATCCCATGCTATTCCGCCACCGGCGTAGCAAACCTAAAACGAACGATTCACGAATGTCCCGAGCAAAACATCCTTGCCATAGGAGACGGCGCAGCGTTTGGTCCCTACATCGAAAAGGTGCTGGGACAGCGCGTTTACAAGAACGTTCGTCTGTTTCTCCCGGAATCATTTGAGTGGACGCTTCTGCAATCCGGCCTCATCCCCAGCAACGACATTCCTATGATTCTCGAGGACCCATCGAGCTACATCGAAAGCCGTGACTATCTGAGCTGGGAGCGATTCTTTACCGACGTGCTGATCAAATACTCGGCAGACACTCGCTATGCCTACAAAAAGGCAAAGCTCAACGAGCAGTATCTCAAGCCACAAGCGATGAATGCAGTTACAAGCGTCTTGCCCGAGTGCCTGAAGGCATAATGGCAGTGGGGAGGACCAACTTGGTCCTCCCCACTGCCATGGAAACCCAGCACACGCAATAGCTGCCGGCAAGAGCGGCAACTGTCGCAACCACAAACCCATCCACGCGGCGGCTCGAAAGCTCAAGCCCACTCAGCGCTGCAAGGACAAGCCGAGCGACACCGGCTCCAATAAACAGCAGGGGCTTGCTCACGCTCGGCTCGAGCCCCCTTTGGCGCGCCGTATAGCCAATCCACATCAGCAGCACAACAGCAGCTCGCACCACAGCTTCGGCCTAAACGTATACCCGGCAAGAATAAAGAACACCTGCATGTGAAAAAAGCCCAGACCACCTAGCGGTCCGGGCTTAATAAACGATGGTGCTCCATGGCGGATTCGAACCGTCGACCTTGGGATTAGAAGTCCCCTGCTCTATCCAACTGAGCTAATGGAGCAAATAACCGCACGCCCAAGCAAGCGTAAGCCTGTCAGGCGCAAGTAATTATAACCTAGTTGAACTGCTCGCGGTACGCCTTGCAGACCTCATCGACCGGGCCGTCCATGCGAAGGTCACCCTTCTCAATCCAAACGGCACGCTGGCAGATGCGCTCAACCTGCTCCATGGAGTGCGAAACGAACAGAACCGTCACGTCGCCGCTCTGGATAAAGTGCTGGATGCGGGCCTCGCACTTCTGCTGGAAGAACACGTCACCGACGGACAGCGTCTCGTCAACGATCAGAATATCGGGCTCGGTAATCGTCGCGATTGCAAAGGCGATACGCGCCACCATGCCCGAGGAGAAGTTCTTAAGCGGCATATCGACAAAGTTCTGCAGCTCAGCGAACTCGATAATGCCGTCAAAGTTGGCGTCGATGAACTCCTTGGTATAGCCGAGCAGGGCGCCGTTCAGATAGATGTTCTCGCGGGCGGTCAGCTCGGGGTCAAAGCCGGCGCCAAGCTCAATCAGCGGCGCGATGTTACCGTGCACCTTAACGCTGCCCTCGCTAGGCTCAAGCACGCCAGCGATAATCTTGAGCATCGTAGACTTGCCGGAACCATTGGTGCCGACCAGACCCACGACCTCGCCGCGATGAATATCAAACGAGATGTGCTTAAGCGCCCTAAACTCCTCAAAGAACAGCTCGTGCTTGGCAAGCTTAATGAAGTACTCCTTGAGGTTGGTCAGCGACTCGGACGCCATGTTAAAGATCATGGTGACGTCGTCGACCTCGACAGCCAGAGGCTGCTCGCTGTAATCAACAACAGATTCAGTCATCACAGCACTCCTTAGATGTAGAGGATGAACTTGCGCTCGGACTTATGGAACACGGTGTAGCCAATAGCAAGCGCAAGAACCGCCCAAGCGACGCACATACCAAACGTCAAAAGCGAGGGCGTGGTCTGGAACAGAAAGATATCGCGCATAAACTGCAGGTAGTTATACATGGGGTTCGCATAGACCAGAATGCGCACGAGATGCGGCATTTGCGCAACGAAATCGGTCGTCCAGAAAATGGGCGTGATATAGGTCCAAGCCGTGATGACAACACTCCACAGATGCATAACGTCGCGGAAAAAGACCGTGAGGGCCGAGAGCATCATACCCAGGCCCATGCAGAAGCACATAAGCAGCAGCAGGCAGACCGGCAGCAGAATCAGGTGCCAAGAAGGCATAACGCGGAACCACAGCATAACGATGGCAACGGCGACCAGCGAGAAGGCAAAGTTAACCAGCGAGAAGAGCACCTTCTGTACTGGGAAGACCCAACGGTGCACCTTAACCTTCTTGAGCAGCGGGGCAGCACCCACGATCGACGTCAGGGCCTGGTTCGTAGACTCGGACATGACGGCAAAGGTAACGTTACCCACGATCAAGTACAGCGGGTACATCTCGGGCGTAATCGAGCCATTGCGGCCCTGGGCAAAAATCGTCGAGAACACGATGGCCATGACGATCATCATCAGAAGCGGGTTGAGCACCGACCATGCGACGCCCAGAACGCTACGGCGATACTTGATCTTAAAATCCTTGGTAACCAGCTGACGAAGGATAAACGCGTCCTTCTCAAATTCGTTCTTAGCAAACGTCGCAGGCAGACTGCGAGCTTCTTGTTGCTTTGTCTGATCCGACACGGATGCAACTCCTTTACTCGTAATCGTTGACAAACGAACAGTATAGACCCGACGGCCATGTAAACGATTCGCGCAACAAAACTGGAGAACTAACCCACATCTTAGGATGCCAAGCCCAAACGGCTATACTTTCAAGGATTGAATGTATAAGGAGCATTGAGTGAATTCTGAATCCATCGCCGTCATCATCCCCTGCTACAACGAAGCCCTCACGATCGGCAAAGTCATCGACGACTTTCACCGCGAGCTTCCGCAAGCGACGGTCTATGTCTATGACAACAACTCGTCGGACGATACCTCACGCATCGCCACCGAGCACGGCGCCACGGTCCGCTTTGAGCCCCGTCAGGGAAAGGGCAACGTGTGCCGCCAGATGTTTCGCGATATCGACGCCGATTGCTACCTGATGGTCGACGGCGACGACACCTACCCCGCCGAGGCGGCCAAGGCCCTCTGCGAGCCTATCCTCAACGGCGCGGCCGATATGACCGTAGGCGACCGCCTTTCCAACGGCACCTACGCCGAGGAAAACAAGCGTGCTTTCCACGGCTTTGGCAACAATCTGGTCCGCGCCATGATCAAGTGGATCTATGGCTACAGCTTCGATGATGTCATGACCGGCTACCGCGCCATGAGCCGCCCGTTCGTTAAAACCTTCCCTGTGCTTTCCGAGGGCTTCCAGATCGAAACCGAGCTCTCGATCCACGCCGTCGACCACCGCTGGCGCATCAAAGATGTGCCCATCGAGTACCGCGACCGTCCGGAAGGCTCCGAGTCCAAGCTCAATACCGTGAGCGACGGCATTAAAGTCGTCGCGATGATCGGCACGCTGTTCAAGGACTACCGCCCGCTGAAGTTCTTCAGCCTCGTCGCGCTTCTGTTTGCGGTGATCGGCCTCGCCCTGGGCATGCCCATCGTTGTCGAGTATTTCCAGACCGGCCTCGTTCCGCGCTTCCCCACCGCCATGCTCGCCGCGTCGTTTATGTTCCTGTGCGGTCTGAGCCTTGCAACCGGATTCATCCTGGATTCCGTGGCAAAGGTCGAAAAAAAGCAGTGGGAGGTCAACGTATACAGCAAATACACCTACGACGACCAGCCCGACCACCCTACTTCCAAGCCAAGCAAGAGGTAAACCACCATGCCGCTCATCTCCATCGTCGTGCCGTGCTACAACGAGCAGGAATCACTTCCGATCTTTCTCAAAGAGCTCGATGGCGTCGTTCGCATCATGACCCAGCAAGATCCCGGCATTTCCTTTGAAGCCGTCCTCATCGACGATGGTTCGGCAGACAAAACGCTCGCCGTCATGAAGGCAGAAGCCGCGGCGGCGCATCCATACGCCATCCGTTGGCACTCTTTCTCGCGCAACTTTGGCAAGGAGGCGGCACTACTCGCCGGACTCCAACACGCAAAAGGCGACTATGTCGCCACCATGGATGCCGACATGCAGGACCCGCCCTCGCTCCTGCCGCAGATGTACGAGATCTTGCAGACCGAAGACTACGACAACGTCGCAACGCGCAGGACCACCCGCAAAGGCGAACCCCCCATCAGGTCGTTCTGTGCCCGTATGTTCTACAAGATCATCAACCGCATTTCCAAGGCCGACATCGTCGACGGAGCACGCGATTTTAGGCTCATGAAGCGGCCTATGGTCAACGCCATCATCTCCATGGGCGAATACAACCGATTCTCCAAGGGCATTTACGGCTGGGTCGGCTTCAAGACCAAATGGCTCCCCTACGTAAACGTCAACCGCGTGGCCGGCGAGACCAAATGGAGCTTTTGGTCGCTGCTCCTTTATTCCATCGACGGTATCGTCGCGTTTTCCACGGCACCGCTCTCCCTCGCCGCCCTCACGGGTATCGTCTTCTGCCTCATCGCTATTCTGGGATTCGTCGTCATCCTAGTAAAGACGCTTGTCTGGGGCGACCCCGTCGGCGGATGGCCGTCGCTCGCCTGCCTCATAACGCTGTTTGGCGGCATGCAGCTTCTGTGCCTGGGAATCATAGGTGAATACTTGGCAAAAGCCTACTTGGAAACCAAGCGACGTCCCATCTATATCATTCGAGAATCCAACGAGGAATCTGATGACACGGCCCAATAACAGCACGCTCAAGAATGTGGCGTTCTACGCCGCCTGCTTCGCATTTTCCGGCGCACTCTTTGTCGCACTTGCAGTGGCAGGGCATGTCTACCCCTTTGGCGACAACTCGTTTCTCACCAACGATCTCAAATACCAATACATCGACTTCTTTGCTTGGTTCCGGCGCGTCCTTTTAGGCGAGGCAAGCCTTCGCTATTCCTTCTCGCAAGGACTCGGCATGAACACATGGGGGCTCTATAGCTACTACCTCGCCAGCCCCTTCAACCTGCTCTGCGCGCTGTTTCCCGCAGACAAGCTAACGCTCTTCGCGTTTGTTATCTCCGCGCTCAAACTGGGCTGCATCCACATCAGCAGCGCTTGGTATGTGCAAAAGCGCTTTGACCTACCCAAGCCCGCAGCATTCCTGCTTTCCCTCTCGTTCACGTTTTGCAGCTGGACCATCAGCAACCTACGCAACCCGCTCTGGATCGATTGCCTCATCCTGCTGCCCATCTGCGCCTACGGATGCTACGAGCTCATCCGCAAGCAGCGCATGATCCGCCTCGTCATCGCAACGGCGCTCAATGTCATGTTCTGCTGGTATACGGCCTACATCAGCATCCTGTTCCTCTGCATCTTCGTATTGGTCGAATTTGTCGATTATGTTGCAGAAGAAGGTTTTAGCTGGAAGCTCATGCTCGATCGGGCCCTGCGATTCGCCGGGGCTATCGCGCTCGGACTGCTTCTGTCCGCCTGGACCTTTTTGCCGACCATCCTTGCCATGTCCAAGGGCGGTCCCGTTCTAGCACTCGGCCCCCTACTTAAAACCAGCCTCAAGTCGCTCATCAGGGGCTTTCTTCCCTGCATGTGGGTAAGCAACGAAAGCACACCGCAGTTCTATTGCGGCATCGTCATGATGCTGCTTGCGGTGAGCCTGCTGGTTAACCGCACGGTTTCGATCAAGACACGCATCGCAACACTCGTCGTCACGATAATCCTGGTCGCAAGCTCCGTTTTGAGCCCGCTCGAGTACATCTGGTGCGGCATGCGCGTTCCCAACGGCTTCTACTCGCGCACGGCTTTTTTGCTGAGCTTCTTTGCGCTGTGGGCCGCAGGACACGCGCAGCAGGCGCTCAAAAACCAGCCCAAATTGCGTCAAGCCTATCGCCCCGTCGTCATCATGCCCCTCCTGGCACTAACCGCCATTGAGTTGTTTGCCAACGCCCATGTTATGTGGAACCAGCTGTACACAGGCTATTCCGAAAAAGCCAACAGCGCCTATGTCGCCACCGCAACCGACACTATCACGACCATTCAAGACCAGACTTCGGCGTCGTTCTATCGCATTGACCGCACAACCACACGCGTCGACAGCGCCGCCCTCAACGAAGGCTTGGCGCTTGGGTACAACCAGTTGTCTTCGTATTCGTCTGCCAACAACCCGCAGGCCATCGCACTGCTCAACTCCCTTGGATACAGCAGCGTCGGCGAATTCTCGACCCGTTATGCCGAGCCCATTCTTACCGTTGATGCCCTGTTGGGAGTCAAGTACGCCATCGCCGAGCACGCGCCTTCGGGATACGCGGCAATGACTGAAATAGCCGATACAGCAAGTGCGGTGTACGAGAACCCCTATGCGCTCAGCGTTGGTGTCATGGCGTCCAATGACATTCAAAACTGCACGTTGAAGGGCGAGAACCCCTTCGAAAAGCAAAACGACCTCTACAGCAAAATCCTGGGCCGCGAGGTAATGCTCTCTACCAAAATCGAGGCCAAAAACACGGAGGATGACGAGAACTTAAGGCAGTGGAACGCCACCGTGCCGTCGGGTTCCATCGGGTATCTCTACATCAACAAAGATGCGACCGCCGGCAGTTATTGGCCCGTCACCCTTACCATCGACCAGCGAACGATCGGAAACGAGGCCTGGAGATTCGACAATAATATCCGCCAGATTGCGGATGCATCGGACTCCCCGAGCCAGCATACGGTGTCAATCGGAGTCGCAGAGGGCTATACAGACATGCCCCAAGACAATGATCCGGTCTTTTACGCCCTCAATCTGGACGTTTTCGAGCAGATTATTAACGAGCTTAAGATGAGCGAATTTGTTCCGACGGTTTTTGAGGACGGAAGGATCGAAGGCGAGTACACCGCCAAGGATGACGGCAACCTACTGCTGAGCGTTCCGTACGATGAGGGCTGGAACGTAACGGTAAACGGAACCGCCACAGAACTAACGCCCGCCGCCGATAAGGGCTTGTCATCCCTGAACATGCAGAAAGGCGCGAATAGGATCGTGATGACCTACAAGACTCCGGGCGCCCTTGCGGGGCTTGCAGTGAGTCTGGCGACCGCCGCCGCCCTTGTTGCAGCGGGGCTATTCACCAGGCAAAAGAAAAGCCGCCGTTAAAGAACGGCGGCTTTTACTCTCGAAAAGTTAATGGCGGCTAGAGCGTCTTGAGGTACTCCCCCAGCTCTTCCTCCCAGTCGGGCATGTGGAACCCGACCGACTCGAGTTTGGACAGGTCGAGCGCGGAGTGGACCGGGCGCGGGGCGACGGGGCCGGCGGCATTCGCGTAGTAGTCGGCGGTCGACACCGGCACGACCTTGTCGCCATTGCCGTTGGCGGCCTCGAAGACGGCGCGGGCGATGTCCGCCCAGGACCTCACGGCACCGGAGCCGGTGCAGTCGTAGGTACCGTAGGGGGCGTGCGAGCCCAGCACGTGGAAGATGGCCTCGGCCATGTCGCGCGTGAAGGTCAGGCGGCCCAGCTGGTCGTCGACGACCGTGATCTGCGCGAGATTGTCCTCGGGGTCGGCGACGCGGTCGGACAGCCCCTTCATGGTCTTGACGAAGTTGTGGCCCTCGCCGATGACCCAGCTGGAGCGCATGATGTAGTGGCGCGGGCAGCCGGCCACGGCGATGTCGCCGGCGGCCTTCGTCTGGCCGTAGACGGACAGCGGGCTGAATGGCTCCTCCTCGTCATGCACCTCCTCGGTGCCGTCGAAGACGTAGTCGGAGGACACGTGCACGAGCGTGATCCCGTGCCCGGCGCAGGTGCGGGCGAGCAGGGCCGGCCCCGTCGCGTTGGCCTTCCAGGCGGTCACGCGGCCCTCGGGGGCCTCCGCCTTATCCACGGCCGTGTAGGCGCCGCAGTTGATGACGGTGCCGTAGAGCGACCAGTCGTATTCGGAGTAGGCGTCCGGGTCGGACATGTCGAAGGTGTCGATGTCGCAGAAGTCGAAGTCCTTCGCCACGCCGCGCTCCTCGGCGAGCGCGCGCACCGCATGGCCCAGCTGGCCGTTGCAGCCGGTGACGAGCGTCCTCTTGGGCGCCATGGGGACGACGTCCTTGAGCATCGGGTGGTTGAGGTCGGCCTCGGAGACGGTGGCCTGGTCCAGCGGGATCGGCCACTCGATGGCGAGCTCCGGGTCGGCGAGGTTCACGAAAGTGTAGGTCCTCTTCAGCTCCAGCGACCAGTGGGCGTCCACCAGGTACGTGTAGGCGGTGCCGTCTTCGAGCGCCTGGAAGGAGTTGCCCACGCCGCGCGGGACGTAGATGGCCTTCGACGGGTCGAGCGTGCAGGTGAACACCTTGCCGAAGGTCTCGCTTCCCTCGCGCAGGTCCACCCAGGCGCCGAAGACCGAGCCGCGCGCGACGGAGATGAACTTGTCCCAGGGCTCGGCGTGGATGCCGCGGGTGACGCCGCGGCTGT
>CAJKGW010000004.1:0-171327 GCA_905199545.1 uncultured Collinsella sp. | reverse complement strand
CATTGCTGCTCGAGGCTGGGGTAGAGGTAGTAGAAGCCGTCGAAAAGGCTCTTGAAGCCAAAGGCTTGCTGCCAGTCCGCCATTCCTGCGCGCGCCATGCCCGCGCGGTTGTAATGATTGAACCCGGCGGCGCTCGACATGCCCGAGCCGATGCCGACGATGATGGCGTCGGCATCGTCGATAAGGCTTCGAAGCCTACGCGCTTCTCTTTCTAGGGGTGGCATCGGGCGATCTCCTCGAAAGCCGGGGCCATATCGCCGTCAACGAGAATCGTCTCGCACGAAGCGTCGGGCGCCATGGCCTGGCCGTAGTTGAACACGATGTAGGTGGCGTGCTCGCAGGCGTTCGCGATCTGGGCGAGCATGCGCTTTATGACGCCGTTGTGCAGTCCCACGCCAAGTTCGAGGATGGCGACCCTGCCGTTGCGATGGGCTTGCACAAGACGCGCGAGCTCGTCGAGCTGGGTCATGGCGAGGGTGTCTGGATGGGCGAGGCGCCGCTCGTCAACCGACGTGCGCGTGCTCCCCTCAGTCTCGAGCACGCGCTCCTCGTCGAACCCGGCGCGCGCGAAGTGCCCGTCGATGTTGCATGTGACCACGAAGGTGTCGGCGTGCTCCGTAAGACGCCGCAGCCCGTTCATGAGCGAGCCGGGCTCATATTCGAGATACTCCTTTTGATGGAACCGCTCGGCCCATCGGCGTCGCACGCTGGCATCCGGGGAAGCGAGCCCCTGCAGTATGCAGCCAATGCCGTCTGCCTGGGCGAGGTCCCCGTACGCCTCTTGGAAATGAGCATCGGCGCAGAAAAGGTTGAGCCCCTCCGCCATGTCGAGTCCGTTGCTAGCGCCGATGATGACAAGATCCGCTTCGGCTAGCGCCCTGCCTATGCGAACTGCTTTCGCCGTCTCCATGCGCTACCTCCCCAGCGTCTTGCGCACGTCGGCAAGCACGTCGGCGATGTCGGCGCGAACGGCGAGCCCCCGATCCTCGATCGCGCGGGGGAGAAACTGCGTCTTGTTGTTTACGGCGATGTAGCTGGCCTGCGGTAACTGCGCCGTGAGGGCCCAGAACGGCTCCTGGATAAACGCGGGCGTCATGCGGCCCACACCCAGCTCGAGGAAGAGGATCCTCTGCCGTGCGTGCGCGTCGAGCCAGTCGGACACCTTGCGGTACTGCTCCTCGTAGAGTTCGCCCTGCAGGAAGTTGCCGTAGCCGCGAACCCAGGGGAACGCCTCTGCCCCGCAGTGCGGGCAGCGCGGCACGAGCTCTGTCGGAACCTCAAGGCCGTCTCCCATGGCCTCTACCATGTTGGAGACCGGCTCGACCGCATCCCACACCGCGTCGGTGCAACAGCGGGAGCACTGAAAGAAGCGGTGGTCGCCTTGGATCTCTGCCACCTTCTTCCAGGGGTAGAGCTTCACAAACTGCGTGTCCTGGTTGGTGGTGAGCACGAAGAAATCCTTCTCGGCGAGAATGGTGTCGAGGTCCCTGTAGGGCTTGCGCAGCGGGGCGTTGAGCGTGGTGTCGAGGAAGGTGGCGAGGTATCCCCAGCGCGCCTCGGCGGTGGGCCAGCGGTAGAACGACCCCTCGAAAGCGCCCTTGAAACCGTAGCGCTCGGCGAATTTGCCGAAATGCCTGCGATAGGTTGCGTTGTCCTCGTAATAGAAGTCGCCGCCGCCCGCCGCGGAGAGCCCAGAGGCCCCGCCCACCAGCACGCAATCGGCTTCCTCGATCATGCGGGCGAAGTCCCTGATTTGCTGGTCGTAGGGCTCGGGCTCGCGGTCACTCAGCTCATAGGGCGTGCCGCCGCTGCGGTAGGCGGCCTGAAGGGAAAACGATTGGTTGGTGAGCTCGATAACGAGCTGCTCGTACAGGGTCACTGGATACCTTCTTTCAGCTATTATAAACAGGTGTCTATAAAAAGTATCCATGTCGATTTGCTTAAGAGCAATGAACAGCTTCGGCCTGCTGTCGATAAACGAGCGTTTGCCGGGCATTGTCGAGCGTTGCAATTGGAGGGGTAATGGAAGCGGGGAAGATCGATCGTCGCCGACGCTATACACTCTCGGTCATACGGGAGGCGTTCTTCGCGCTGCTGGCCGAGGTCGGCTTCGCGAAGATGACGGTAGCGGATATCTGCCGCCGCGCCGATATCAACCGTGGCACGTTCTATCTGCACTACGAGGACAAGTTCGCCCTGCTCGACGCGCTTATCGACGAGGCCTTGGCGGCGGTGCCGCCGCTCGAGGGAACGGAGGCGGGTGCCCTCTGCCAGCGTCCGCCGGCAAACGATGACTATTATCTGCTCTACTCGGATGACGACGCGTACGCCCGGGTGGCACAGCGCGTCGTCGAGCGCGGCGCCGAGCAGATGATTCCCTCGATCATGGAGGAGACTGGGCTTTCGCGCGAGGACGCCTATCTGCTCTTCGTCCACAACGTCCAGGGAAATCTCGCGGTCAACCGCCTGCTCGGTTGGAGGCGAGGGCCCGAGTTTGCCCACGCTCAGGAGCTGCTCAGCGCCTATTCCGAAGGGGGCATGCGGGCGGTGTCTGCCCGCTATGATTCTCGTAGTTCATCTTGACCACGGGTTCATTTCAAGTAAGCAGTGCAGCTATAAGCTGAGGATAAAGCGCCACAGTGTGCCCCGCGTTCTCGACTTCCCGGCAGAAACGTGAGTCCTTTGGTTAACGCATCTCAAGATTGAGCGTTGGTTCCGCTTTTGATTTGGTGGCATGACGGAGTGGACGGCATGGCATTGTCGCATCGCCGTGCTGTCGCAGCGCCAGACGTCTTCGTGGCTGCCGTTCAGCCCTCGTCGAGCTCCTTCAGCCGGGAGAGGCAGCGGTCCAGAAACCCGCTCCTAGCTTGCGCGGCAAGGAGTCCGTCGCAAAAGCGGTCGCCACGAACGCACCACGTGATGCATGCACGTATCAGGTCAATGTCCCCATGGTCGATGTCGCAGCTGTCTATACCTTCCGAGGTGTCGATGCTATGGCGTTCAAGCGTCTCGAAGTAGCTGGTGTCCGCGAACCCGTCCAGTCCATAGAAATCGTCGACGAAATCCTCGAGTCCGAACGTCCCGCCCCCAAACTCGACATTCATGTTTCTGTCCGCCAGCTTGCCAGCGTACTTGGTTAGTCTTTCGAACATGTTCGCTCCTTAGCTCAAAAGTCCGTTGTCGCCCAGGTAGTCCACGAAGGCATCGATGATCCGTGCCGTGCGAGTCGCGATGTCTATTTCGGTGAAGTCTCCCATGACTTGTGCCAGGCGCTTGAGTTCCGTGATCTTTGTTCCGGCTTTGCGCTTGCCATTGCCGTCGGTGTATCCCTCATAGTATTTGCGTTTATCGCAGAATCTGTAGTCGGCCGCGCGGATGTTTACACGCTTCTCGAGCAGCGCCTTGTTACCCAGCGCCTCCAGGCTGGATTGATCGACGAGCGGGTCTATCTCGTTGCGCTTCTTGGCATAGATGTGCTCAATTTCGAGCGTGGTGTCTAGGTCCATGAGTGGTTGATCTGGGTCTGCGTACGCCCACCAAGTGAGTATGGACTTTGTTACAGGCCTGCCGTTGGTGAACACGTAGGTTCGGAATCGCTCAGCAATATTTGCGCGATTGAAGTGGTGGTTAGGAAACTCCACCGGGCGGTGCTCCACGATGTTGATCATCTCGGGATACACTGGCGAACGCAGCGCGTTCACGCCGGGTCGCTCAATGGCGTAGGCGAAAATGAATGCCGTGATCTTGTTTAGAAAGCCGTAGAGTGCCTCGTCATCGAGGACACCTTTGCTGTCGCTGTTGGCAAGGAACCAGACGCTTAGCAGATAGGTCCACATGCCGTTGGGGGCGTAGTTCAGCACGAAGAGCCTGCGGAGCACGCGCTCGCTGAACCCTTCCTGCGCGTCGACGCGTTTCCAGAAGCCGAGCAGCGCCTCGAGATCGGCGAGCGTGGCGTCCTCCTTGAGCATGGCGTAACCATCGGCACCGAAGAAGTCGCGCAACGATGCGGTGGTCGTGTCGCGGATGCCTTTCTTCGCGCGGCGGTAGTACATGTAGCGCGTAAATAGCTCATCGGTTGGTGTGCCGCGCATGGGCCGGAAGATAGCGTTCGCTCCCTCCTCGAGTCCCTTCCAGCGACGGATGAACTCGTCCTTGCGCCCCGTGTCGGAATAATGCTTGTAGAACTGGCTCTTGAAGATGTCGGCATCCGAGAGAGGCAACCCTCGGTCGTTTAGAGTCGAGAAGATGCGTAGCGCGGTGTCCTGCGATTCCGCTTCAATGGGCAACAGTATCACATTGTTGATGACGCGTGTGGCCATGTAGACGGTGTAGGTGGGCCACTCGCTCACCAGTTGCTCAATTTTCCTCTGGAAGAAAGCGAAGTTGCGGGCATAGGCGCTCTTCCAGCCATCGCCTACATTGCCCTCTCGTAAAATCTCGAGGAATTCATTCTTGTCGTTGTCCGATGCAACCTCGGAGTCGATCTTGAGGCGTTCCATGTCGGGCTCGTCGAACTCGTCGGTTTTCCATACACAACGGGCGATTGCCTCGCGCATCTTCACAGACTGCTTATCCTTCATGTTGGTGAACTTGTCGTAGAACGCGCGGAGCAGCAGCATGATGGTGGTGAGGCGCTGCTGGCCGTCAATGATTTCGAGTTGGCCAGAGAGGTTCTTAAAGGTGACGATGGGTCCTAGGAAGTATTCGTCGTTCTCGCTGTCGAAGCGCTCGTAGTCATCGCCCGGAAAAGCGAACGCGAATAGGTCATCCCACAGCGTTGCGCATTCGTCCTCGCCCCAGGCGTAGGGCCTCTGGTAGTCGGGGATGAGGAAGTCTGATCGCTTATCGGTGAGAAGATCGCGAATCGATCGCTGGTCGATGTTGAGCTTGGACATGAGCTGTACCTTCCGCGCGGGAACAATCAAGATGACACGGATTATATCGCCGAAGTCGTCATTCGCTCTATTGCTGCGAGCTACTGAATCTGGCAACCTCTGGCCAACCCTTACGGTTTCATGTCGTGATCCATATCGGCGCTGATTAATGTCCGTGATGCTTCTGCTTGCACCTTCTTTGGAGAGCGCGAGCGAGAGATGCGATCTACAGACGTCTGAATAGCTCCATCCGTTTTGGTTACAACAAAATGTGTGCCGCGCGCCTGCGGCATGAAGAAGGGAGATTCTTGTGAATATCGTTGTATTGAGCGGTAGCCCGCGTAAGGGCGCCAATACAGATACCATGGTCGAGGCGTTTGCCGAGACCGCGCGTGAGGGCGGCAATACGGTCGAGGTCGTCCGCGTTGCCAGCAAGAAGATCGCCGGCTGCTTGGGATGCCAGTACTGCTTCGCTCATGAGGGCGTCTGCGTGCAGAAGGATGACATGGTCAACGTGATCGAGTCGCTGAAAGACGCAGATATGGTCGTCTTTGCCTCGCCTATCTACTGGTTCGATATCACTGCGCAGGAGAAGGCTGTCATCGACCGCCTGTACGCCTTCGGTGCTACGGGCTTCCCGTTCACCAAGACGGCCCTTTTGCTCGATAGCCACAGCGAGGGCGTCTATGATGCGGCGATCGCCATGTACAAGTCCACTTGCGCATACTGCAAGTGGGAGGACCAGGGCATTGTCACCATCAGCGGTATGACCGAGCGCGACAGCATGGCCTCCTCGCCCAAGCTGGAAGAGGTGCGAGAGCTCGCTCGCAAGCTCGCCTAAGGGCAAGAAGAGCGCATGGCAATCGGTGTTGGTGGAAATGCTTGCTGTCCTTACCGAGAGATAGGGGCGCATTCCCTCAAGCGCCGTATAGAACAATTTTTAAACGCAGAAAAATAACTGAAAACAAATTAATCCGCGTTAAAATATTGTCAAACAGAAGTTAATGAGGGAAGGTTGCGTATGCGTCGCAAGGCAGACGAGCTACTTAGGGAATGGCGAGACAGAGCTGATAGAAAACCTTTGCTGGTCAAAGGCGTGCGCCAGTGTGGCAAGACCTATTTGCTCAGAACGTACGCCCAGGATCTTTTCGAATCGGTTGTCTACGTTAATCTTGAGAACGACCGGTCGGCGCGAGCGGATTTTTCGGGCGGTCTTGACCCTCATTCGATTGTGCGCGCGATCGAGGCTCGTACGGGACAGCGTATCGTGCCTGGCAAAACCTTACTGTTCATTGACGAGATCCAGGCATGCGAGGAAGCGCTCACTTCCCTTAAATACTTTTGCGAAGATGCTCCCGAGTATTACGTTGCGGCTGCCGGGTCGCTTCTTGGGGTTGCCATTAACCATCAGTCGTATTCGTTCCCCGTCGGAAAGACCGACTTGATCGAGATGACTCCACTCGATTTCGAGGAGTTTCTCTGGGCAATGGGGCACGATCAGCTGGTCGATGAGATACGCTCGTCATTCGAGTTAATGGGTCCTCTTGCGCCAAGCCTTCATGAAAAGGCGCTTAGGCTCTATCGACAGTATCTTGTTGTTGGCGGAATGCCCGAGGCGGTCCAAACGTATATCGATGATCAGTCAATCATTGATGTGGCCGAAAAGCATCGGATTATTCTCGACGGATATTCCGCCGACACCAATAAATATGCTGATGAACGCTTGAGCGCAAAGACGCGTGCGTGCTTCGATTCCATTCCACAGCAGCTTGCCAAAGAGAATCGCAAATTTCAATACAAGGTAGTGCGAGCGGGGGGCAATGCGTCTCTCTTTGGAGATGCTCTCGACTGGCTTGTATTGTCGGGTACGGTGGCGCGCTGCAGCCTAGTCGGGCAGATCGAAAGCCCTTTAGAGGCCTTCGTTAACCCTTCTGCTTTTAAAATCTATCAGGCGGATACAGGGCTGCTCGTCTCCAAGGCCGGTGCTCAACGCGCCGATATTCTTGCCGGCATCGGCGGCACATTCATGGGTGCACTTACCGAAAACTACGTCGCCCAACAGCTTTCAGCCATGGGCTATCCGCTGCATTATTGGGCGCGAGATAATCGTGCGGAAATCGACTTTGTAGTAGAGAAGCAGGGATGCTTGTCTGCGATTGAAGTCAAGGCGGGAGAGAACACAAGATCTCGAAGCCTGTCCTCACTTAAAAAGACCCATCCGGGCGTACGCCTTATCAGGCTATCGACTAAGCCCTTTGGAATGAATGATGGGCTTATGTCTGTTCCACTTTATGCGGCATTTTGTCTATAGGGATGATGCTGGTGTAATGCATGGGGCCCAGGGCGCAGCGTTTACTGCGCTCCGGGCCCCGCTGCTTAGTTAAACCATGACGGTTTGGTCGCCGTCGTCCTAGTCAAACAAACTCGGCATGTCGTTTTCCTTCATGAGGGCACCGGCAGAGGGCAGGCTCTGCGCGGTGAACTTCTCGGCCGAGACGCCGGCGCCAAGAATCTCCTCGGTCGTGCCGACAGTGGTGACCGAGCGGCCCTTCTTGGCCGTGAAAGCCTGGACGCCCTGCGTGTTGGTGGTCGTCTTGGTCTTGAGCAGCGACGTGTTGAAGTTCATCAGGCGGTAGTCGCTCGAGACCAGCGCGAGGTCGCGGTCTTCCTTGAGCACCTGCGCATACAGCAGCTTGCTGCCGCCGTAGATGGCGTTCTTGAGGCGCTTGCGGTTGGTCTTGGTGACGTATCCAGAAAGCGCGACGCGCACCACGCGGCCGTTCTCAAAGACGAACAGCACATCGGCCTTGTAATCCTCGGGGTCGATGACCCAGATGACACTCTCGTCGGGTTCCATCTCAAGATCGGTCGGCAGGTACGAGCCCAGTTGGGCCGACTTGGTGTCCTCAAACGCCGAAACCTTGCACTTGTACACCTGGCTCTTATTGGTAAAGACCAGCAGCTCGTGGGTGTTGGAGGACGGGAACTCGATAAAGGGTTTGTCGCCGTCCTTGTACTTGAGCGTGGTCGCCTTCTTGAGCACGCGGTCCGTCATCTTCTTAAGGTAGCCGTCGCGCGAGAGCATGATGGTGACCGGGTACTCCTCGACCTCGGGCTCCAAGCTTACCTCGATGACCTCATGGGGCTCAATCCTGCCCGTGCGGCGCGGCATCACGTACTTCTTGTTGACCGCTGCCAGCTCGTCGCTGATGACCTTCTTGATGTTCTCTTCGCTGGAGAGGATCTCCTCAAGCTCGGCAATCTCGCCCTCGAGCTTGGCGATGTCCTTGGTGCGGTTGAGAATGTACTCTTCGTTGATGTTGCGGAGCTTGAGCTCGGCAACAAACTCGGCCTGGGTCTCGTCGATGTCGAAACCCTTCATAAGGTTGGGCACGACCTCGGCCTCGAGCTTAGTGCCGCGGATGATGGCGATGGCCTTGTCGATGTCGAGCAGAATTGCCTCGAGGCCGTGCAGCAGGTGCAGACGCTCGGACTTTTTGCCCAGGTCAAAGTTAATGCGGCGACGCGTGGACTCAATACGCCACTTGACCCACTCGTGCAGGATCTGGCGCACGCCCATAACGCGGGGATAGCCGTCGACCAGCACGTTAAAGTTGCACGAGAACGAATCCTGCAGCGTGGTCGAGCGATAGAGCTTCGCCATGAGCTTGTCGGGGTCGACACCGCGCTTAAGGTCGATGGCGATGCGCAGACCCGAGAGGTCGGTCTCGTCGCGGATGTCGGCAATCTCCTTGACCTTGCCCTCTTTGGAGAGCTTGACGATGCGCTCGATGATGACATCGGTTTTGGTGGTGTAGGGGATCTCGTAGACCTCGATGATGCGCTCTTCGGGAATCCAGCGCCAGCGGGAGCGGATCTGGAAGCTGCCAAGGCCGGTCTCGATTATCTTTTCCATCTCCTCGCGGCGGTAGATAATTTCGCCGCCGGTCGAGAAGTCGGGCATGGGCATGTATTCGAGCAGGTCGCAGTCGGGATCCTGCAGGTAATGCATTGTGGCGGTACAGACCTCGTTGAGGTTGAAACCGCAGATATCGGATGCCATGGCGACGCCGATGCCCTTGTTGGCCGAGACGAGGATGTTGGGGAACGTGGTGGGCAGCAGGCGTGGCTCCTTCATGGCGCCGTCGTAGCTGTCGACGAAGTCGACCGGGTCCTTGTCGATGTCCTTGAAGATCTCGGCGCTAATGGGGGAGAGCTTGGCCTCGGTATAGCGCGAGGCGGCGTAGCTCAGGTCGCCCGAATAGTACTTGCCAAAGTTGCCCTTCGACTCAACGAAGGGGGCGAGCAACGCCTCGTTGCCGGTGGCCAGGCGCACCATCGTCTCGTAGATCGCGGCGTCGCCGTGCGGGTTGAGCTTCATGGTCTGGCCCACGATGTTGGCGCTCTTCTGGCGCTCGCCCTTGAGCAGACCCATCTTGTACATGGTGTAGAGCAGCTTGCGGTGCGAGGGCTTAAAGCCGTCAATCTCGGGGAACGCACGCGAGACGTTGACGCTCATAGCGTAGGGCATGTAGTTGACCTCGAGCGTCTGCGTGATCGGCTGATCGGTGACCTCGGAGTGCAGGCCGATGACGTTCTCGGCGTTGACCTGCTTTTTCTTGGGCTGGTTCTTCGTCTTCTTCTTTGCCACGATTTCCTCTTGAACTTCTTATGGGCCGTCGTTATCGATTTGCTGCTACTGCAGGTCCAGCTGGTCCAGGTATTCCTTGCCGTGCTCGGAGATGTGACGCTTGCGGCCCGTCTCGTCGTTGCCCAGCAACAGGTTGAACATGGTTTCCATCTTGGTGACGTCCTCGGGCTCCACCTTGATCAGGCGACGCGTCTCGGGGTTCATGGTGGTGAGCCACATCATGTCCGGATCGTTTTCACCAAGACCCTTGGAGCGGTTGATGGAGCACTTCTGGTCGCCGATCTCCTTGAGGATGCCGTTCTTCTCGAGCTCGGTGTAGGCAAAGTAGGTCTTCTCTTTGCAGTTGATTTCGTAGAGCGGCGACTCGGCGATATACACGTAGCCCTCGTCGATAAGTGTGGGCACCAGGCGGTAGAGCATGGTGAGCACGAGCGTGCGGATGTGGTAGCCGTCTACGTCGGCGTCCGTACAGATGATGACCTTGTTCCAGTTGAGGTTGTCCAGGTCAAAGGCACCGAGGTTCTTGATGCGCTTGTCTTTGATCTCCACACCGCAGCCCAGCACGCGCATAAGGTCCATGATGATGTCGGACTTAAAGATGCGCGGATAGTCCTCCTTCAGGCAGTTAAGGATCTTGCCGCGGACGGGCATGACGCCCTGGAACTCGGCATCGCGCGAGGTGCGAATGGCGCCTGCTGCCGAGTCGCCCTCTACGATGTAGATCTCGCGGCGGCTCTTGTCTTTGGAGCGGCAATCGATGAACTTTTGCACGCGGTTGGCCATGTCGGTC
The DNA here is from genome assembly GCA_905199545.1 of uncultured Collinsella sp. Taxonomy (GTDB): domain Bacteria; phylum Actinomycetota; class Coriobacteriia; order Coriobacteriales; family Coriobacteriaceae; genus Collinsella. The sequence goes on along the minus strand of CAJKGW010000004.1, from coordinate 161,012 downwards.
TTTTGCTGCAGGTTGGTCTTGATGCTCTGGCGCGTCTTTTCGGCATTCTCACGCGAGCGCTTGTTGATGAGCACCTGCTCCACAATCTTGTTGGCGGCATCTTTGTTCTCGATCAAGTAGGTCGAGAGACGCTCCTTAAAGAAGGCGGTCATGGCCTGCTGGATAAAGCGGTTATTGATAGCCTTCTTGGTCTGGTTTTCGTAGGACGTCTGGGTGGAGAAGCAGTTGGTCACCAGTACCAGGCAGTCCTGGACGTCTTGCCACTTAATGCCGCTCTCGTTTTTGTTGTACTTGCCCTGTTGCTTGATGTAGGCATCGATGGCGCTGGTCAGAGCGCTACGGGCCGCCTTCTCGGGCGAGCCACCGTTCTCGAGCCAGGAGGAGTTGTGGTAATACTCCTGCATCATGAAGGTGCGCGAGAAGCACATGCACGCGGTGATCTTTACGTTGTAGTCGGGCAGGTCCTCGCGGTCGCGACCGCGGCGGTCGGCCTCGATAAAGAAGGGCTCGGTGAGGTAATCGGCACCGACCTTCTCGAGCACGTAGTCCTCGATACCCTTGGGGTAGCAAAAATCCTCTTCGGAAAACTCGCCGTCGTCGCCCTCGATGCGCAGGCGGAAGGTCACGTTGGCGTTAACCACGGCCTGGCGGCGCATGGTCTCGCGATACCAGTCGTGGGGAATGCTGATCGAGGTAAAGACCTCAAGATCGGGGCGCCACTTGATGGTGGTGCCGGTGCGGTCCTCGTCGCTGGGCTCGATCTCGAGCGCCTTCTTTTTGGCGCCGACGACCTTGCCTTTCTTAAAGTGCAGAGAGTACTTGTTACCGTCGCGCCAAACGGTGACGTCCATGTACTCGGAAGCGTACTGGGTCGCGCACGAGCCCAGGCCGTTGGTGCCGAGCGAGAAGTCGTAGTCGCCGCCCTGGTTGTTGTTGTACTTGCCGCCGGCGTAGAGCTCGCAAAAGACGAGCTCCCAGTTAAAGCGCTTCTCGGAGGGGTTCCAGTCGAGCGGGCAGCCACGGCCGTTGTCCTCTACCTGAATAGAGCCATCGCGAAAGGCGGTGAGGGTGATGAGCTTGCCGTAGCCCTGGCGCGCCTCGTCAACGGCGTTGGACAGGATTTCGAAGGCGGCATGCGCACAACCGTCGAGTCCGTCCGAGCCAAAGATGACGGCGGGGCGCAGTCGTACGCGCTCCTCGTCCTTGAGCTGGCGGATACTGTCGTTACCATAGTTTGCGGTGTTTTTTGCCATACTCGCTCTCTCGGTGCTCCTTTGCTGCGTTTAAGTCATATAGATAGTCAAGGTAGCATAGCCCAGCCCACAGACGATTCCACCCAACACGAAATCCATCGAACAATCGTTCGATTAGATAATGGATGCTTGGGATGCGGGTGGGGTCTGTCCTATTCAAACATCTGCGGCAGGTCGATGAAGACGGTTCGATCGCTTTCGTCAGCTTCGAAGCCCGAACGGGAGAAGAATCCGTAGCGATGGCACTTGAGCCCCGTTGCCTCGACTTGGGTGATTTCCTCGTCGACCATTTTTTGCGTGACGGGGGATTTGCGGAACTTTGCTTCGTAGAATGCGTAGCCCTCGGGGTCTTGCGTTACCACATCGAATTCGCCGCTCGTTTTGTTTGCGGGATCGTCGTACCAGTACTTGCCTATGGCATCGAAAGCCGGTTCGATCTTGCCAGTCCTGTTTTGCCGCACGAGGTATTGACGGCAGATCTCCTCGAACATATGTGGAGTGTAGTTTTCCTCGAAGTCTTGGGAGACGTGACGATCATAGAAGACTTCCGGGTCGAGCAGCTGACGCGCAGAAGCATTGCGGAAGACGTAGCGATAGTAAAAGAGCGAAAGTGGGTCCACCACAAAGTAGCCAGACTTGCGCTTATTCGTAGGGTCGTTGATGGGTGCACGCTTTTGGACGATTTCGAGTGACATGAGCTTGTCGAGTACGTCTGCCATGGCCGGACCGCTCGAGACGTGCGACTGTGCCAGCACGTCCCCCCAACGGGAGTAACCTTGTGCGAGAGCCCCGAAAACTTCGTTGGCGTTGGTCATCTTCGAGATCTCGGCGTTGAGATAGGACGGTACTTCGCTTTCTAAGCGGGCGCCAGGTTCTGTGACGAGCTCGATGATATTGTCGCGTACGCTTTGGGACTGATCGATGAGGCGATTGTAAAAGGGGATGCCGCCAAAAACGCTATAGAGCCGCACCTTGTCCTCGGGTGAGAACGCGGGATAGAACTTTGCAGCGTCAAAGTAATCCATGGGCTTAAGCTCAAGCGCGAGATCAATTCGCCCGTAGAGGGGGCTTTCATGCTCGATGAGAGATTTCATAATCTCAACATAGGAGCCGCACAGGACAATGTTTAAACGTGAGTCTTCCCTGTGAGCGTCGATTGAGGTCTGGAGAATGCTGTCTAAGCCTTTAACCGCATCTCTCAAGTAGGGGTATTCGTCGAGAACGAGGGTAATGTTCTTGTCTTTGGCTTGGGCAAACAGAAATTCGATGAGCTCGCGGATGCCCGTGAAGGCGAGCGGAGGAAAGCTTAGCGCTTCAGCAGCAAGGGCGGACAGACTCTCGAGGTTGTCTGCCTCGGAGGTTTGGCGGCACTCGTAATAGATCGTTGCGACGTCCGATAAATCGGTTAGCGCCTGCTTGATGAGCTCACTTTTGCCGACGCGACGCCTTCCGTAAATGAGAACATTGCGCTGCTCGGGCGCATTGAGTGTTTTCTTAATACGGGCGAGTTCAAGCTCCCTGCCAATGAATTCCACTTACTCGGTTCCTTCCGACTCGGTTTTGTCCGAGTTAATTGTATCGCATGAACAAGTTTATGCTCGAGTTTACTCGGACAAAACCGAGTCGGTTCTGTCCGAGTAAGTTTGAATAGCGAATCGAAATTGTTATGTCCACACGGCGATGACGAACATGGTTTCCATAATGACAGATATAGTTGACATCTTGTGAAGGATGCAATATATTTCTGTCATGTTGCAACGGATATCTGTCCACATTTACGAAAGGAACTCCATGCCGGGCAAAAAGAACCTACGCATGAAGGCGGCACGCGCGGCGGCTGGCCTTTCGCAAGCTGACTTAGCCCAAGCCGTGGGCGTTACGCGCCAAACCATCGGCCTTATCGAGGCGGGCGGCTACAACCCCACGCTCAATTTGTGCGTGGCAATCTGTAAGGCGCTGCGCGTTACGTTGAACGACTTGTTTTGGGAAGGCGAAACCGACGCCGACCCTAATACTCTTTAGGAGTTCACTATGAAATATGAAGATCTGAAAATCGTGCAAAAGTGGCGTGAATATGCCGGCCCAAAGGATGAACGCCTGGAGGCTGAGAACGCGAAGATCTACAAGATTGGTTTCGTACTGCTTTCGTTTGGCATGTTGATGATCTTTTTCTACCAGTTTATAGCTCGACAGGTTGCGTGGGTTCGCAGCGACGCCAGTGAAATGCCGCATGGCTTTGCAACGCCGTTCGAGGCAGCCATGTATCTGTGGCTCGTTCTCGTGATGTTGATTTGCGCAGGACTGCAAACGCGGAAGGGCTATGTCGATACCAATCGTTTTGGGCAAACCGAGCATCTTCCTGTTGGATATTTCCTGCTTGTCAGCGGTCTTAGCGGCGCCGCGTTCGCGCTTGTTATTGCCGCAATGCGCTGTATCGCTGAGGCGCAGATCGTACCGCTCGAAAGCGTCTTTTGGTTGGCGAACCTGGCCACGGGCGTGTTCTGTGGTGCGACGATTTCCATAGCCACATTCGCCGCTCTATGCGCATCATTCTTCTCGGCGAAAAAGCGTCGCGCCAAGATCGAGGCAGAACTCGACTCCTCACACGACATTTAATGCGTAATGGGCTGGCTCTGGGTATCCAGAACCAGCCCATTTTGATGTTCGATGAGCCGAGCCGGCGTTTCACACAAAAGTAACTAGGAGCTAGCGAGGCTTATCCGAATTGACCTCATTGGCGGTGTCGGTTTCGAGCGCCGTGCGGCGGGCGCTGTAGGCGACGAGGCCGGCGCCTGCCGCGGCGAGTGCTGCAGCTGGTGCCGTAGGGGGAGCGTTGCTGTTTTTGCGAGAAGGTGCCCCGTGGCGGTAGTGCCGTTCAAGGGTCAAAATGTCCAAATTGATCGAGCGAAGCGCCGGGTTCCGGAACGCGTTCGATGCGCTTGCCAGCCCGGTCGCTAACGCAACATATGCGCGACCAGCTCGGCGCGTGTGCCGATGCCAAGCTTTGCGTATACGCCGGATAGGCGGTTTTTAACGGTGCCCGGCGACACGCCCATATGGCGTGCGATTTCGGCGTTGGTCCACCCGCGGCAGGCGAGCATGGCCATGGTGAACTCCGTGGTCGTTAGATCGTCGGCCACATCCTCGCCCGAATCGGGGTTGTGGATGCGCCGCCAGCCGTAGCTGAAGCGGTACGTGATCTCGATGATGCGCGCGAAGTCGTCAGGGTATTGCGTTTTTAGGCATGCCTCGATAAGCCCCTGCAAAAGGCCGTGGTGCTCGCCGATGAGCTCGATAAGGCCGTCGGGGCGCGCAATGTCCCAAGCGGCTCCGAAGTGCGTTTTTGCGGCGTCGATGTCCTTGAGGCTCATGCATGCCATGGAAGCTGCCAGGTGCAGGAACAGTTCCGAGATCGGATAACTTCCCTGTTTCATGATCAGGGCGTTTTCCGCCATGCCCAGACTGCGGCCATATTCGCCGCGCAGGTACAGGGCATGCGCCATCACGTAGCTGGCGAACAGGCGCAGGCCTTCGGGCAGATGCGCCGCAAGCGGATAAAACTCTTCGGCGGAATACGGGGAAGGCAAGTGCAGCAGGACGCTCGCGGCCGAGGCGAACAGGATATGCGTGGCGTGGACGGCGGGCGATTCCTCGTCAGTTGGCGTATCGAGGATGCCCGCAAGGCAACGGCGGGCATCGGCGATACGGTTGAGCGACAGACTGGCATATCCGCAGATAAAGCATGCGGAATAGCGCAGTGCGGGGTCGGTGGCGTCAAGATGGGGGCGTGCTGTCTCGGCGGCGAGGGTGGCCTGTCCGCGAAAGTACAGCGCTTCTGCCGTGGCAATGGCGCGCGAATCGGGGTCGGAAATGCCTGCAACCGCAGCGTCAATCTGCCCCGGCACAAAGGCGGTACACATCAACGGCATGGGAACGCATGGGTAGCCATCGCAGTCCATCTTCCATCTCCCAACAGCTGGCAACACTAGCAGCAATTGTACTCTTGTTGCTCGGGACTGGAATTTGTGGGTATCGCCTACGATTGTGCCGAACGTATAAAGGAAGAGTCTATTGGCGATGCTCCCAAGGTGGCTACCGAAGTCTAGCTGACCTTGGGATATAGAAAAACTGCCGCCCCTGCAAAAAGCTCTGTCGCAGCGATGGGAAACGTATCTCGTTCTGCATATAATGAGGTCATATGACGGTGCGTCTGCATACGCGCGGCGCATTTCCATCGAACCGAGAAGGAGCTCTGCATGGATCCCAACAAGCGTCCCGACGACATGGTGCGTATCACCACTCCCGAACTTGCCCAGGTGTTCATCGATGAGCAGGTCGCTGCAATCCGCGAGCAGATCGGCGACAAGAAGGTCCTGCTGGCTCTTTCCGGCGGCGTCGACAGTTCGGTTGTCGCGGCCCTGCTCATCAAGGCCATCGGCAAGCAGCTCATTTGCGTGCATGTGAACCACGGCCTGATGCGCAAGGGTGAGAGCGAACAGGTCATCGACGTCTTCAAGAACCAGATGGACGCTAACCTGGTCTATGTGGACGCGACCGATCGCTTCCTGGATAAGCTCGTGGACGTCGAGGAGCCCGAGGCCAAGCGCAAGATCATCGGTGCCGAGTTTATCCGCGTGTTCGAGGAGGAGGCCCGCAAGGTTGGCGACGAGGTCAGTTTCCTCGCCCAGGGCACCATCTATCCCGACATTCTTGAGTCCCAAGACGGCGTGAAGGCTCACCACAACGTGGGCGGTCTGCCCGAGGATCTGCAGTTTGAGCTCTGCGAGCCCGTCAAACTGCTGTACAAGGACGAGGTCCGCGTCGTGGGTCGCGAGCTCGGCCTGCCCGAGAACATGGTCGAGCGCCAGCCGTTCCCCGGTCCCGGCCTGGGCGTCCGCTGCCTTGGTGCCATCACCCGCGACCGTCTTGAGGCGCTGCGCGAAGCCGACGCGATCGTGCGCGAGGAGATCGACAAGGCGGGTCTGACCATCTGGCAGTATTTTGCCGTCGTGCCCGACTTCCGCGCCACCGGCGTGCGCGAGGGCAAGCGCGCCTACGATTGGCCCTGTATCATCCGCTGCATCAACACCGTCGATGTCATGACCGCCGAGGTGCCTGAGCTCGACTGGGCGCTGCTCAAGCGCATTACCGCTCGCGTGACCGCCGAGGTCCCCGGTATTTGCCGCGTTTGCTACGACCTCACGCCGAAGCCCGTTGGCACGGTCGAGTGGGAGTAAGCTAACTCAGCTGGTAGGCGACGAGAACTAGCAGATGTGACAAAGGGACAGTCCCTTTGTCACATCCTCGATATTATGTGCGGGATGGTACGCCACGCGGCGTGCCATCCCGTTCGTTATTTTAATGAGCCGAGTGCGCGAGTGGGAAGAGTCACGAGCATGGTCGTTCCGCGCTCCGAGCTCTCTTCGACCTCGATGGAGCCGCCGTGGAGTGCGGCAATCTCCCAGACCAGTGCAAGCCCCAGCCCCACGCCGCCATATGCCCTGCTGCGCGATTTGTCGACGCGAAAGAAGGGCTGAAAGATGCTCGTCTGGTATTGCTCGGGAATGCCCGGTCCCTGGTCGCGCACGCGTAGCAGCACGCGGTCGCCTTCGGCGCAGGCGTTGATTTGCACGGTCGAGTTGGGCGCGCTATAGCGTATGGCGTTTTCGGTCAAGTTGAACAGCAACCGATAGATCAGCGTGTCGCTGCCGATCGTTTGCGCGTCGCCCTCACTTGTAAGCGTGATGTCTTTTTGCTCGGCAAGGGGTGCCAGGTCCGTGAGCACTTCTTCGATCATCGGCGCTAGGTCAATCACATCGTTGCAAGGGACACTGCGCAGCTCGCTCATCTCGAGCAGGGTCTTTGTCATGTGCGTCATTCGCTCGGTCTGCTCCTGCAGCAGCCCGAGCAGGCTCGCTGTATCGGCGTCGACGTCGGGGTGCTCGGCGCAAAACAGCTCAACCTGGGCCTGCATGAGCGCAAGCGGTGTGCGCAGTTCGTGCGCCGCATTGCCCGTAAACTGTCTTTGTGCGGAAAATCCCTCGTCAAGGCGGGTAATCATGTCGTTAAACGACGCGCTGCAGCGCCTGAGTTCAGAGGGCACGTCCTCGCTGATTTTTGTGTCGGCGAGGTTGTCGGGCCGCACGCTCTCGACTTGCGTCGCAAAGAAGCGCAACGGCCGCAGCGCATGTCCGCTCACAAAGTAGGCCAGCACGCCGCCGAGCAGCGTCACCGCCGCAGTTATATACCAGCTCGTCGCGCCAAACGATTCTTGGGCGTCGTTCACGACGATGGTCAGCGCGTCGTCGAGCTCTTTGTTTGTCGGGTCAAATGAGCTGGGCGAGGCCGCCTCCACCTTGCTGTGCGCCGATAGTTCATTGCCGATCGAGTCCATGTAGCGCATGCCGGAGTAGCCAACCAGGCAATTCATAAGTACGCAGGTTGAACATATCAGCAGTGCCGTCATCAACGTGATGCGCCACTGCAGCGACAGCCGCTTCATTTGCCGTCCTCCATAACGTAGCCTTCGCCGATTCGGTTGCGGATGGGGTCGTGCCCCAACGCGCCGCGCAGCTTTTTGCGCAGCGACGAGATGTGCACGCGGGTCGCGTTGCTAAAGCTGTTGACGCTGCTGTCCCATACATGCTCGATAAGCTCTTCCTGGCTCACCGGCCGCCCCTGGTTAAGCATCAGGTATTCCAAGATGCCGGTCTCCTTGCGCGTGAGGGATAGGGTCTCGCCGCCCACGGAGGCGAGGCGCGCCTTGGTGTCAAAGCTCAACAATCCACAGGTTAGAACAACGTCGCTTTGCGTAAAGCGCCTGAGCGTGAGGCTGCGTATACGTGCCGCCAGCTCGTCAAGATGGAACGGCTTGGTGAGGTAGTCGTTGGCGCCCGCATCGAGCCCCGCTACCTTGTCGGAGACCTCGCCACGTGCCGAGAGCACAAGCACCTTGGTCTCACAATCAGTTGTCCTGAGTTGCCTGAGCACGGTCATGCCGTCGACATGGGGGAGATTGAGGTCGAGCACGACAAGATCAAAGGTCTCGACATCGAGTAGATCGAGGGCCTGCTGCCCGTCGTAGCAGCAGTCGACGCTATAGGCCAAGTTGCGCAGGCTGCGTGCGATCGCATCGCACAGCGCCCGCTCGTCCTCGACGACCAAGATGCGCATAACGTTCTCCTTGCATAGTCATTCACGCTTAACACGGATTTTATAGTCGGTATGGTCCAATGGGTCGCGAAACGAAAGGAGTGGTCAGATTGTTCAAAGCGATTAAGCCTGTGGCGCAGGTGGCTTTGCTGATCGTTGGGGTAGCCATGGTTGGCTTTGGAATTATGCGCGGCGAGGCAGATGCCGTGCTGGCCAAGGCAATCAGGCTGTGCTTGGAGTGTATCGGAATTGGATAAAAGAAAAAACACTGCATCGCATCTTTTGGCGAGATTCCGCGGATTGATTCAGGCGGCGGCGACGCTTGCGACCAATATTCACCTGCCTAACTTTGCCAAGGGCGGTATCTACCAGGGAGCCGGCAAAGCCGTCTGCGTGCCGGGGCTTAACTGCTACTCGTGTCCAGCGGCCTCGGGTGCGTGCCCCATCGGGTCGTTTCAGTCGGTGGTGGGATCGTCTAAGTTTAGCTTTTCGTATTACGTCACCGGAACGCTCATTCTGATCGGCGTGCTACTGGGACGTTTTGTATGCGGCTTTTTGTGTCCGTTTGGATGGCTGCAAGAGCTTCTGCATAAGATTCCCAGCAAAAAGCTCTCCACGAAAAAGCTCAAGCCGCTCACGTACATCAAGTATGCCGTGCTACTGTTTGCCGTGGTGCTACTGCCCGTCTTGGTGGTTAACGATGTGGGTATGGGCGACCCGTTCTTTTGCAAGTACATCTGCCCGCAGGGTGTGCTCGAGGGCGCGATTCCGCTGTCCATCATGAATACGGGAATCCGCTCCGCGCTGGGAAAGCTCTTTTCCTGGAAGCTCGCGATCCTCATTGCGGTTGCGGTGCTGAGCGTGCTGTTCTACCGCCCCTTCTGCAAATGGATTTGCCCCCTCGGTGCGTTTTATGCGCTCATGAACAAGGTGTCGTTGCTGGGGATTCAGGTTGACCAGTGCAAATGCGTCTCGTGCGGTAAGTGCGCCAAAGTGTGCCAGATGGACGTGGACGTTACGCGTACGCCCAACCATGCCGAGTGCATTCGTTGCGGCAAATGCGTGGGCGCATGCCCCGTCGATGCCATTAGCTTTCGCTATGGGCTGGGTGTGACGGGCGACAAACCCGCGCAGTCCACGCAAGCCTGCGAAAACAAATAGGTACCTATATAAGTTTCGATATAAACGGAGGAACCATGAAACTGTCAAAAATTGCGGCTCTGTTGATGCTGCCCGTGCTGGCGCTGACTCTCGCGGCGTGCTCTGCCCCCAAGGGCGACGCGAAGGATGCTACGAGCGGCGATGCGCAGATTGCCGAGCTCATAGCGCAAAAGCCGTCGAGCGCCGAGGAGGCGGCCAAGCTGTACCAGCAGCTGCTGCAAAAGGAAAACGAGATCTTTGCGAGCGATAACGCCCTATGGGAAAAGGTGTTCCTTGCGGCCAACAAAGACACTCCCATGATTGAGGACGGCAAGAACTACGGTGACTTCTTGCTCGATACCATCGAGGGCGCCAAGGATCAGTTTGCGGCTGACGAGCTTAAGACGCTTAAGGCCGGCGCGCAGCAGGTCAAGGAGATCGAGGACAAGCTCATGGCGCTGGAGAAGGAGTTCCCCGGATGTGGCAGCACGCCCGGCGAGGGGGAGAGTGTTGATGCCTCGACCGCGGGCGTGACCAACGGCGAGAGCGGGGAGACGAAGTTCCCCAGCTTTAAGGGCAAGGACTTGGACGGCAACGATGTAAACAGCGACGAGCTGTTCTCCAAGAACAAGGTCACCGTCATGAACTTCTGGTTTACCACCTGCAAGCCGTGCGTGGGAGAGCTGGGCGATCTGGAGAAGCTCAACAAGGAGCTTGCCGAGAAGGGCGGCCAGGTCGTGGGCGTTAATTCCTTTACGCTCGATGGCAACAAAGACGCGGTGGCCGATGCCAAGGACGTGCTTTCCAAGAAGGGCGTGACGTATAAGAACATCTGGTTTAAGTCGGACAGCGAGGCCGGAAAGTTCACCTCCAACCTGTACTCGTTCCCGACCACCTACGTGATCGACCAGAACGGTAACATTGTGGGAGAGCCGATCATGGGCGGCATCAACTCCGCTGAGCAGCGCGAGGCGCTCAACAAACTGATCGATCAGGCACTCGCGAAGAGCGAACAGTAAGTCCGTGGGACAGACAACTGAAGGGGAGTCGCTGGAAACAGCGACTCTTTTTTCTGCTTCGGGGTAGCATCATGGGTATACGTCGAAAGGGCACGCAGCTTTTCGTGCATTGCCTGAGCGGTGCGCGAAGCAACCAAGCTGTGAGTTTTCTTAAGCGGTCTGGGTATGGCAGTGTCAAGAATATCGGCGGCATAAGCGGCTACACGGGAAAGGTGGTGCGTTGGCTATGAAGGTGGTTATCGTTGGAGGCGTCGCGGGCGGCGCATCGGCGGCGGCACGTTTGCGCAGACTCGACGAGCAGGCCCAAATTGTCATCTTTGAGCGCACGGGTTTTGTATCGTATGCCAACTGTGGGCTTCCGTACTACATTGGCGGCGTGATAGAAGAAGAGAGCGCATTGACGCTGCAGTCTCCCAAGGGCTTTTGGGATCGCTTTCGCATTGCGGTCAAGACGAGTCACGAGGTGTTTGCCATCCATCCCGATTCGCATACGGTCGAGGTTCGCAATATGCTGACGGGCGAGGAATTTGTCGAGACGTATGACAAGCTCATCCTGTCGCCGGGTGCAAAGCCGATTCGCCCTGCGTTGCCGGGCATCGACTCGGATAAAATCTTTAGCCTACGCACCGTTGAGGACACGCTGCGTATTCACAGCTATGTTCGAGAGCGGCGACCGAGCAGTGCCGTCGTGATCGGCGGCGGCTTCATTGGCGTCGAGACGGCGGAGAATCTGTGTGAGCTGGGGCTCCAGGTGACCCTTCTACAGCGTCCCGTCCAGCTTATGAACAACCTGGATTACGACATGGCGACCCTTTTGCATACCGAGGTGCGTGAGCACGGTATCGATCTGCGCCTCAAGGCCGATGTGACAGGTTTTGAGGAAGTTGATGGCCGCGTTGTCACCCATGTTGCGGGCGATGACCCTATCGGAGCCGATATGGTGCTGCTTGCCATTGGCGTGGCACCTGAGAACCATCTGGCGCAAGAGGCGGGGCTCGAACTGGGCATCAAGGGGGCTATTGTGGTCAACGACCGCATGGAGACCTCTGCTGCCGACGTGTATGCCGTGGGCGATGCCGTGCAGGTCACGCATCAGGTGACCGGCGAGGACGCGGTCATTTCGCTCGCCGGCCCCGCCAACAAGCAGGGGCGTGTCGTCGCCGATGTCATAGCCGGCATGGACAGCTGCTACCTCGGATCGTTGGGCTCATCGGTTATCAAGGTATTCGACTTGACGGCGGCAAGCACGGGACTATCCGAAAAGGCAGCACACGCGGCGGGAATTGACTGCGACAGCGTGGTCCTGTCGCCCGGTTCGCATGCGGGTTATTATCCGGGTGCAACGCCCATGACCATGAAGGTTGTCTTCGAGAAGCAGGGATTGCGCCTGCTGGGTGCGCAAATCGTGGGCATCGATGGTGTGGACAAGCGTATCGACGTTCTGGCGACTGCCATCCAGGCAGGCATGCGCGGCGATAGGCTTAAGGATTTGGACCTAGCATACGCGCCGCCGTATTCATCGGCGAAGGATCCCGTCAATATGGCGGGCTTTATGATCGAGAACCTCAATCGCGGCATACTGGCGCAGTGGCATTGGGAGGATGAGCCCAACTTGCCACGCGATGGCAGCGTGCAGCTGCTCGATGTTCGTACGGAAGGGGAGTATGAGCGCGGGCATATCGATGGTTTCGTAAACATTCCCGTCGATGATCTGCGCAATCGCCTGAGCGAGCTCGACCGGGCCAAGCCGGTCTACGTGATTTGCCAGAGCGGCATTCGCAGCTACATTGCTTGCCGCATTTTGGCGCAGCATGGCTTTGAGTGCTTTAACTTCTCGGGCGGCTATCGCTTCTTTGCAGCCGTGACTGAGGCTCGCCGCGGCAGCGCTAACGTTATGCCGTGCGGGCTCGAAAAGTAGCGCGCATTGGAATGTGACAAAGTGACAGCCTCTTTGTCGCATCGGGGATGTTATATGCGGGATGGTGCGCCATGCGGCGTGCTGTCCCGTTCGTTTTTTGGCGCGGTTCGTTACATTCCTCACTGGTATCGGCCAAAAATGAGGATAGAGTAGGACAAACGCGCCGAACGTGAACGGCGGGGGAGCGGGCGAGCGCGCCCGCGCGAGAGAGGTTGCCGTCCATGCTGGATCTCAGAGTTATTTGCAAAAGGTACGTTACGCAGTCGTTTACGCAGGTAGCGCTCGACAGCGTAAGCCTGTCTTTTCGCGATAACGAGTTTGTAGCCATCCTGGGTCCCTCGGGTTCGGGTAAAACTACGATGCTCAACGTCATTGGTGGACTCGACCATTTCGATTCCGGCGACCTGCTGATCGATGGCATCTCGACCAAGGATTTCAGCGACCGCGATTGGGATGCCTACAGAAACAATCGCATTGGCTTTGTGTTTCAGAGCTACAACCTCATTCCGCACCAGAGCATTTTGGAAAACGTGGAGCTGGCGCTTACGCTCACGGGCGTGGGACATGCCGAGCGCCGCCAGCGTGCGCGTAAGGCGCTCGAGACGGTTGGTCTGGGCGAGCACGTTGACAAACGCCCGAACCAGCTTTCGGGCGGGCAGATGCAGCGCGTGGCCATTGCCCGCGCCTTGATTAACGACCCCGAGATTGTGCTGGCTGACGAGCCGACCGGCGCCTTGGATTCAACGACGTCCGTGCAGGTTATGGATTTGCTCAAGGACGTTGCGCGCGATCGTCTGGTCATCATGGTCACGCACAATCCCGAGCTGGCGTACCAGTACGCCACGCGCATCGTCAGCCTGGCGGACGGCAAGGTCACCGACGATTCCGACCCCTTTGATGTGGCCACGGTCGCACATCGCGAGGCAAAACCCACGCGCAAAACCTCGATGAGCTTTATGACGGCGCTGGGGCTTTCTGCCCGAAACCTCATGACCAAGAAGGGCCGTACGGCCATGACTGCCTTTGCAGGTTCGATTGGCATTATTGGCATCGCGGCGATTCTGGCGCTCTCCAACGGCGTAAACGGCTACATCAAAAAGGTCGAGGAGGACACGCTCTCAAGCTACCCGCTTACGATTTCCAAACAAGATTACGACCTGTCGTCTATGATGGGCGGACAGGGGGGCACGGATGAGGAGGCGTCCAAGGGCGAGGACTCGTCCGATGGCGCTACCGGCGGCAAGGCTCAGGGGACCGATAAGATCCCTGTGGTCACGGCCGTAAAGGACATGTTCGCAAGTGTTAAATCTAACGATATGACGAGCTTTAAGGCATGGCTTGACGACGGCGGCAACGGTATCGACAAAGAGGTCAACGCTATTCAGTATGGTTACGGCGTGACGCCGGTTGTCTATCGTTCGAGTAAGGGCGACGAGAAGCCCGTTCGCCTTGTTCCCAACGCTATGACCGAGGCCATGAGCGGAGGCGCGAGCTCGGCGGCAACGGTGAGCATGGATTCCATGGGAACGTCGGTCTTTAACGAGATGATTGACGACCAGAGCCTGCTCGACAGCCAGTACGATGTCGTTGCCGGCCATTGGCCTACGTCCGCCAACGAGGCCGTGATGGTGCTTTCGAGCCGCGGAACGGTGGGCGACTACACGCTCTACAGCATCGGCGCGCTGGATATCGATGAGCTCAACGACCTGGTTAACAGTGCCATGACGGCCGACGGCAAGGTCAAGACGCCCAAGACCGGCAGCGACTTTACCTACGACGATGCACTGTCCACGACGTTTAAGGTGTTGTCGCCGGCCGATGCCTATCGCAAAAACGAAGAGACCGGCATGTGGACTGACATGTCTGGCGACGCCGACTTTATGAAAGCCAAGGTTGCCGACGGTATTGACGTGCGCATTGTGGGCGTGGTGCGACCCAACGAGGCGGCAAACGCGAGCGCATTGTCCCCGGGCATTGCCTATACGCATGCGCTGACTCGCCAGCTTATGGAGCGTGCTGCCGATTCGCAAATCGTGCAGGAGCAGCTTGCCCACCCCGAGACGGATGTCTTTACGGGCAAGTCTTTCGATGAACTGCAAGGCGAGGCCAAACAGGGCGTGGATTTGGGCAGCATGTTCGGTGTGGACGAAGCGGCGCTGAAGAGTGCGTTCTCGTTCGATACGTCGGCGCTCTCGGGTGCGGCCGGCGGTATAGACCTTTCTGGTATCGACTTGTCCGGGCTGGACCTTGACCTTTCGGGCGTTGGGAAGGACATCGACTTCAGCGACATCATGGCCAAAGCGCCGGCCCCAGATTTCTCGGGCATCTTTGACGGTCTGGAGCTCACGCCCGAGCAAATGCAGCAGGTGGGAACGCTTGCCAATCAGCTGTTTGAGGGCTTTATGCAGTCCGATCAGTTTAAGGCGCTGTCGCCCGAAGATCTTAAGGATGCGTCAAAGCTTGCTGCCGCATTCTCGGCGTATCTTGAGAATGATGCCGCGGCCCAGCAATACCTGGCTCAGCTCAGGGCACTCGGCGGCGATGCCCTGGCCGAGCGTCTGCAGCAGGTGATGGGCGACTATGTGCAAAAGCAGCTGGCTCCGTATTTGCAGCAGTCTATGGATCAGGTGATGAAGGCGGTCAGCGAGCAGATTGCGACGACGGTATCAACCCAGCTCAAGGCGGGTGCGGCAGGGCTCATGGACCAAATGGCGACGCAGATGTCTTCGAGTTTTGCCAACTTGGCGAGCGCCATGCGCGTGGATGCAAACGCCTTTGCTCGCGCTATCCACTTTAGCATGGACGCTGAGGACCTGAGTTCGCTCATGATGAGCTATGCCAAGGCGTCAAAGCTCACCTACGAAAACAATCTGGCCACGTTGGGCTATGCGGACGAGGCGGACCCCATCTCGGTCAAGATTTTCCCGCGCGACTTTGAGGCCAAGGAGCGCGTGCTCGATCACATCGATGCGTACAACAAGCAGGTCAAAGCCGCCGGCCATGATGAACAGGCGATCTCGTACACCGACTACATGGGTATCATCATGGGTTCGGTGACCGACATCGTGAACACCATCAGCTTGGTGCTCATCGCATTCGTGAGTATCAGTTTGGTGGTGAGCTCCATCATGATCGGCATCATCACCTACATCAGCGTGCTGGAGCGCAAAAAGGAGATTGGCATCCTGCGCGCGATTGGCGCGTCAAAGCGCAACGTGGCCAACGTATTTAATGCCGAGACCTTTATCGAAGGTCTCATTGCCGGCGTCTTTGCCATTGTCGTCGTGGTGGCTGTGAGCCTTCCGGTTAATGCCTGGGCGCTTGCGGCCAAGCAGGTACCCAATCTGATGAGCCTGCCCGTGCAGGATGCGCTGGTGCTTATTGCAGTTTCGGTGCTGCTGACGGTCGTTGCCGGCCTGCTGCCGGCCCGCAGCGCATCCAAGAAAGACCCTGTGGAAGCCCTACGCTCCGAATAATGTGACAAAGGGACAGTCCCTTTGTCACATTGGATGAAAAGGCGCGGGAAGGGGGTGGCCCCTTCCCGCGCCTTCTAGTTTGTTTTGCCCATCAGCGTAATACGGACGCTTGGATGGGTGTACTCGTCAAACTCGTCCTCGGGATCCGTATCAAACGAGTAATACGTTTTGATGAGGTCGTCACTCGTCCTGATAGAGATTCTCTCGTAGAGTGAGCCGTTCAAAAATGCCTGCCTAAACTCTTTGGGGAGTTTCTGCGGTGCCAAGAGCTCGGGGCTCACCGTCTTGACGTCAACGGTTTGAACGGCAGAGGAAAGCTCGTCAAGCTCGCGTTCGATGCGGGCAAGGTTATCCTCGAGGCTCGCGCTGGGGTCGACCTCTGCCGCGTAGCTCACTTCCTTGAGCGTCCCCTTGTTGTCAAAGTCCAGATACGTATAGGTCTTCTGGGCGTCGGAGTCGCCTTCGTGCAGATAGCCGCGGACATGATAGCCGTAATCTTGATATCGCTCGTAGGGGTCATCGGCGGACACGTACTCGCATGCGGGCTCTAATGCTTTGCGGGCGATGGCGATCTGCTCGGCCGCGGCCGCGGCGTTCTGTTGCATCTCGATGTTTCCCTGCGCCAGCTGCGGGATATAGGCACCGCACACGATTGCGAGGGGCAGTGCCACAAGCGCGACGATCCACTTTTTTGCACGGGGGATAGGCACGCCACAGGCCTCTGCCATGGCCTTTGCGTTGGCAAAGCTTTCGGCAAGCACGTCTGCCGCGGTGGCGACGGCGCCTACGGCAGCGGCGACTTCTGCCGCGCCGCCCAGGTTGCGTGCGGTCTCGTTGTCGCTGTTCTTGAGCAGGCGCGCGGCGGCCTGCGTACCGATAACACCTGCGATTTGTGCCGAGCGGTCTTTCTCAGCCTGCTCAACGACGAGTCGGTGCTGCATTTCTTTCCACTGCTTGCCGCGCATGCCAAAGCGCGGCGCGAGCGCGCAGTAGCAGAAGATGGCGAGCTCGACGGCGGTGAGCGCCAAGGCGGTCATCATGCCCGTCTCCTGGAAGCTTTCATGATGGAAGACGATATCGTCAATCATTTCGAAGGGAATGATCAAAAAAGGCAGCACAAACGCCATGGCAAGCGCCGCGCCGGCAACCTTGGGACAGATGCAGTATCGCTGGATGCGCTTGCGTTCTTGTTCGGAAAGTGTAGCCATAGTTGCTCCTTGGTGTCGTGGCGGTCGTTGCGGCGCATGGGGTGCGGGGCGCATCAGTTTGAGCTAGCGCTGGATAAGAACATAGAGCAAGATGCTCATCGCGATGAGCAAGAAGCCTGCGATGTTAAACATCAGTGTGGCAAAGTTGCCCACGATGGGGCGTTCGACATAGCTTTTGTCTGGGTTGCTGGGGTTGTAGTACACGGTCATTTGGCTACCGAGGGGCCAAAGCTGCTCCGCGAGGGTGCCTAGGCGGGCGATGGGGCCTGTCTGCACGTGCAGCCAGCCCTTGGCGTCTTCGTAGGCGGTGGCTTGCGTGCGGATGGGGAGTCCCGACAAGCTTTTGGTCTTTATGCCACGGAATTGTTTTTTCGCGCGGTATTGCGTGCCGTCGACGGCGTATTCCAAAACGGGATACATCCTGCCTTCGCCCATAAAGCGATGGTCGATGACCGTTCCCATGGTCACGGCGGTACAGGCCTTGGCTTTCTTGCGAGCGGCGGCTTTCATGAGCGCGCTCACTCCGATAAGCAGGATGCCGATGCCCCCAACCAAGATGAGCGCGAGCAGGGATATCTGCGACGTGGTCACGGCGTTCTCCTTTGGCGCGATACCGTCATATGTGACTCAGTATAGAGAACCCCCGCCCTCGGTGGGCGTATTATGTGACAAAGGGACAGTCCCTTTGTCACATTGATTTGAGAATGGATGTTGATGTATTTATCGCTGGCTCCTATGGAGGGGATTACCGGGCATGTGTTCCGTCGCGTGCATGCGGAGTGCTTCGGCGCGCTCGATTGTTATTACACGCCGTTTTTGCCGCCGCCGCGGGTGGGCAATCGCTTTGGCGGCAAGGCGTTTAAAGAGGTCGATCCTGCCAACAACCAGGGACTTAACGTGGTGCCCCAGCTGATGTCCAAGAATGCGGACGAGTTTGTGTGGGCGGCGCAGGTGCTTGCCGATATGGGTTACCGCGAGGTCAACCTCAACCTTGGCTGCCCTTCGGGTACGGTGGTCGCGAAGGGCAAGGGTTCGGGCTTTCTGCGCAATTTGGATGAGCTCGAGGTGTTCTTGAGCGACGTGTGCGAACGCTCGCCCTTGCCGGTGTCGGTCAAGACCAGACTGGGGCTCGAATGCGATGACGAGTACGAGCGCGTGCTCGACCTCTATTGCCGAATGCCGCTGGCGGAGTTGATCGTGCATCCGCGCGTGCAAAAGGACCGTTATACGGGCTCACCGCGCAAAGAGTTTTACGGCGAGACGCTGGAACGGGCGCCGTTCCCCGTGGCCTATAACGGCGACATCTTTGATCTTGAGGACATGGATGCGCTGGTGAAGGCCTATCCCGGAACACGCCACGTAATGTTGGGGCGCGGCTTGCTTGCGAATCCCGCGCTGGCTCGCATGGTTAAGGGCGACCCTGCCGCTACCGCCGCTGAGCTGCAACGCTTCCATGACATGCTGTTTGCGGCCTATGCGGACGAGATTGGGGGCAACGCGGTCTTTCGCATGAAGGAGTGGTGGTTCTACGCCAAATGCGCCTTCGCCGATCCCGCGACCGTTCACAAACTCGTACGCAAGACCAAAAAGGTCGATGAATACCGTGCCGCTGTCGACCGTGTCTTTCGCGAGCAGCAGCTTGCGCCCATCGCCCGCTTTTGTGGCTAAATGATCCCTTGGGGACGGAGAAGAACGGATCGCCTGTGCCGGACCCATGCAAAAAACTGTACGCCAGCATCCAAGGATGTCGAAAAATATCGTTTTTGGATGCTGACGTACATGTTTGGTTCGGCAGGGGACTAGGCAATCATTGCATCGAGTGTAATGAGTTCCCTGAGTCGCTCCGTGCGCGTTTGCCCATGGCGCTTTGCCTTTGCGTCAAATGCTTCAAGAACCGATTCGCCCACACGTGCCGATAAAACAACGCTTGGTTCATCGGAAATCGGCGGCCTTCCCAACTTGACGGTGTGGCCCTTCGGCCACTCATCTTTTTCGTATGCCGCTGCGGCTTTTTCTAGCTCACCGGGAGCAAACCCCATCATCTTTTCGAGCTGTTTAGCGTCCATAGCGCCTCCTATCGATCGATTCCGATTTCCCTGAGCACCTTGCGCGTAGGAGGGACAAGGGCGTGGTAAATGATGTAACCATCCCGATCGGGGCAACATCGAGCGATGAGCTCCATGAGGCGGCTTCTCTTTTTGTATACAATTTTGTAGACAAAAATACAAGTAACTAGTCATTTAAGAACGTCCCCAACGACTGCCCACAAATAGCTGTACGTCAGCATCCAAAGATGTCGAAAAATATCGACTTTGGATGCTGACGTACATGTTTGTGCCGTATGGGTTTGTGCGTTGGGGCCGGCCGACCGCAATAGAACGCTAGAGCAGGTTCTTCTGTATCCACGCGATGATGTCGCCCGACTCGTAGAGTGGCGTGCCGTCAATGAACAGGCAGGGAACTTGGCGCTTTCCGCCGACGGCGATGAGCGTCTGCTCGGCATCGGAATCGGTCGAGATATTACGCTCGGGGATGGTCACGCCGTTATCGGCCAGGAAACGCTTGACCTTTATGCAATACGGGCAGCCGGTCATAACGTAGAGCGCGAGCTCGTGATCAGTAGCCATAGGTCTCCAATCGGTTGAGGTTTCGATTGAAATACCCAAAGCCGCCGCGGCCTATGCACGCGTCAACGACGACTCGATTGCCTGTACCAGAAACGCCGTGGCGCCGGTGCCGCAGGGCTTGTCGTAGTAGTCAACAAAGCGCTGGTCGGCAAGATAGCCGTGGGCGAGCCCCAAGTACGCCTCGTCTTGGGGCTCGCATCCCCAGTTGAGAGCAATCCAGCGACGATGCATCGCGACAAGCTTGCGAGCCTCGCTTCCATCCGGTTCGCCGTCGCTCATGGCAATCGAGAGCTGGCCCAGAATAGCGCGTTCAAGTTCCTTCATGTCGTTCCATGTCTGAGGATCCATATCCAGTAACGTTTCGTTTGCTGCATCGATAGCCTCATCGCCATAGCGCGCCCGCGCTTCGGCGCCGTAGCGCTCCTCGTTTTCTTGCACGGCGCGCCAGCGTTCCAGTTGCGGCAGCACGGCGCCCATGAGCGAGACAGCTTCGTCGAGCGACATACCGGTGTTTTGTGCCAGGCGCGGGGCACAATCCTCGATCATTGCCTCCATCGTAGTGTCGTAGGTGTACTTGCCGTGGTCGTAGCACCACTTGCAGTAATGATCGGTCGCGGTGCCCGCAGCATCGGTGCCGCAGTCGTCGGGTGTGAGCACCATGCCGCAGCTCTGGCAATAGTGCTCGGGCATTTCGAGCAGGTGGGACAGCGGTTCTCCGGTTACGGCGGCAATGAGCTTCATCATGTCGATGCCCGGGGTGACTTCGCCGCGCTCCCAGCGGCTGACGGCTTGGCGCGTGACATAGAGCTTGGCGGCAAGCTGCTCTTGGGTAAGGTTGTTGGCGCGACGGACGGCGATGAGTTTTTCTGCAAAGGCCATAACGGCTCCTTTCTGCTGCTTGTTGGCTTAAGCATACGCGGCGGCCGACGCCCTTCCAAGCAACCGTTGGTTGCAAAAGGGGCGGTCGCGGTGAGGGATTACGCGCATCGCGCATGCCCTCATGCCGTACAATGACCGGCATGAAACCTATTGCACACATACATACCGACCTGCCGCAAAAGTTCGGCATCCCGCGCAACAGCTTTTTGGCGCCCCATCTTGAGGGACGCATCGTCTTTGAGCCGGAATTTGCCTCCAGCGCGGCAGTTGAGGGTCTGGACTCCTTCTCTCACCTGTGGCTGCTCTGGCGCTTTGAAAACGGAACACCCGGCGGCGCGGCCGAAGACATCGCCGCCGATGCCAAGACACAGGATAGGTCCGGCACCAACGCCAAGTGGTCGAAGACCGTGCGTCCGCCGCGCTTGGGTGGAGCCGAGCGCGTGGGCGTATTTGCCACACGCAGCCCGTTTCGCCCCAATCCCATCGGTCTTACCTGCGTCAAGCTCGATCGTGTCGAGCTTACCGACGACGGTCCCATCATCCATGTGCTGGGAGCGGATCTGCGTGACGGCACGCCCATCTACGACATTAAGCCCTACATTCCGTTTGCGGACTGCCACTCGGATGCGACCGGCGGCTGGATTGAGGATGCGCCGTGGCAAGAGCTCGACGTTGACTTCCCGCAAGCGCTGCAGGAGATGGTCCCGCCCACGAAGCTCCCCGGGTTGGTCGAGGTCCTTCGCCAAGATCCGCGCCGCGCGGGTAGCAAGCATGAGCCAAACCGCATTTACCACTTGGCTTACGCTGGGCTCGACATATCCTTTACGGTTGACGGATCCAAGTTGACGGTAACCGCCGTCAACGACGCGCGGGACTAGCCAGCCATTCGATGGCGCTCGCCAAATTCAACGCCAAACCCCGTGCCAAAATCGCCCACGCTGGTGGACAATAACGCCTATCAAAACAATCCGCTTTGCACGGGAGCTCAGCATGAAATACGACTTTACTTCGCTTATCGACCGCCACGGCATGGACGCCATCGCCGTTGACTCCTGGGGCGAGATCCCTGGCATGGCTCCGAACGCGCCCGACGAGGGCTTCGACCGCATCCCCATGTGGGTGGCGGACATGAATTTTGCCACGGTGCCCACGGTCCAGGAGCACATCATTCAGCGCGCCCAGCATCCCATGTTTGGCTATTTCGATCCGCGCGACGAGTACTTCGACCGCATCATCGAATGGCAGAGCCGACGTAATGGCGTCGAGGGTCTGCTCCCGGAGCATATCGGCTACGAAAACGGCGTGCTGGGCGGTGTCGTGTCGACCCTGCGGGCGTATGTCCAGCCGGGCGATGCGGTGCTGGTCCACAGCCCTACCTACATCGGCTTTACCAAGTCCATCGAAGCCGCGGGCTATCGCATTGTCCACAGCCCGCTTAAGCTCGACGACCAGGGCGTGTGGCGCATGGACTTTGAGGACATGGAACGCAAGCTCACCCAAAACCACATCCACGCCGCGGTGTTCTGCTCGCCGCACAATCCTTGTGGCCGCGTATGGGAGCGCGACGAGATCGAGCGCGCCATGGACATCTATCGCCGGCACGATTGCGTGGTGATTTCGGACGAGATTTGGTCCGACATCATCTTGCCCGGTCACAAGCATATCCCGACGCAGTCGGTGAGCGAGGATGCCCGCATGCGCACGGTCGCCCTCTATGCGCCCAGCAAGACGTTTAACCTGGCGGGCCTGGTCGGCAGCTACCACATCATCTATAACGAGACGCTGCGCGACCGCGTGTGCGCCGTGTCCAATAAGACCCACTACAACGAGATGAATGTCCTTTCGATGCATGCGCTTATCGGCGCCTACCAGCCGCAGGGCTACGAGTGGCTCGATGAGCTCAACGAGGTTATCGAGGGCAACATTGACTACTTCTGCGATTACGTGGACGAGCATTTTGAGGGCGTGTCCTATTCGCGCCCGCAGGGCACCTATATGGTGTTCCTGGACTGCACGGAGTGGTGCCGCGAGCATGGCTGCGATATTCAGTGGCTGCTCGACGAGGGGGCGCGTGTGGGCGTGGGCTATCAGGACGGCCGTCCATTCCATGGACCTTGCCACATTCGCGTGAATCTGGCGCTGCCGCTTTCGCGTGTAAGGGAGGCGTGCGACCGCTTGGACCGCTACGTTTTTAATGCACGGTAAGTGAGTGCTGCATGCGGGGCTGTCTGCCAGATTGGCTGGAAGGCCCCGTATGGTAAAGCATCTGTAACCATTGAGCGCAAGCGCGGTTTTGTCTGCTAATATCTTTGCTCTTGAGTCTGTAAACAGGATCGTCTGGAGCTCGATGAAAAGACCTCGTCGCTCGGCCGCCATATCGTTGTTTGTTGCGCTTGCAGTGGTGGGCGCCTTTGTCGTGGCGATAGCTGGCTGTTCCGGGTTGAATGATGGGGCCGCGGCGTCTGCATCAGAAGGCGCGGCCGCCTCGCAGGTCAAAGACGACAACCTTAAGACGCTCAACGTTGGCAGCGACCTCTATCCACCGTTTGTGTATAGCAACGAGTACGGCGATATTGTTGGCCTGGATGTCGATATTTTGACCGAGGCTTTGGGCCGCATTGGCTACAAGCCAAAGTACCAGCTGATCGACTGGGAAAAGAAGAAAGAGCTGCTGGCGAGCGGCGAGCTCGATTGCGTCATGGGCAGCTTTAGTATGACGGGCCGCGAAGGCGAGTATCGCTGGGCGGGGCCGTACCTTGCGAGCCGACAGGTGGTTGCTGTCGATCCCGAAAGCGATATCTACACGCTTGCCGATCTTGAGGGTAGGGTCGTGGCGGTCCAGTCCACCACCAAGCCCGAATCGATTCTGCTCAATCACACCAATGAAAACGTTCCGCAGATTAAGGAGCTCTACAGCTTTTCGGACCGCTCGTACCTGAACCCGGCGCTTGTCGAGGGCCTAGTCGACGCCATCGCCGCGCATGAGTCCTCGCTGCTCACCTACGAAAAAGACTATGGCGTGACGTATCGCATTTTGTCTGAGCCGCTGCTAGAGGTTGGTTTGGGCACCGCTTTCGATATCAACGACACACGCGGCATCGACGTTAAGCTCACCCATGCCTACCAAGAAATGCTTGCCGATGGCACCATGGAGCGCCTGGTGTCAAAGTATTTTGATGACCCTTCGCCCTTTTTGAATGTGGAGGGCCTGTCATGATTGATGCGTCCGACCACACCGCTCAGGAGCGGGGCGATCGTTCGGCACGGGAATGGCTCATCGTCGTCCTGTTGGGGATAGCGCTCTCGATTGTTGCCGGCGTGACGAGCTACGCCTACACGACAGCTCAGGCCGAGCAGCGCTTTGCCGACGTTGTCGATTACGTGGCGACACAGAGCCTTTCCTACGATGCGTTCAACAGCGCCTATGCGACCAAAAACCTGATTCGCGTTATGGAGATCGCCGGAGAGGCGGCGCGCGATATGGAGCGCGACGGCTCGGTGGATAACGCTACGTTGGAGCAATATGCTGACCAGTTTAATGTGACAGCGCTGATCGTAACGGATGCATCGGGCAACTTGGTGTCCGAGTCCTCGAAGGATGACGTGGGCTACGAGTCGCTCGCCGCGAATCTCAAAGAGGCGCCTGTGCTGGAGGTGGCAGCCCATCCGCTTAAGTCCTATACCGCTCGCATTACGCTTGCGGACGATTCGGTCGCAGACATTGGCTGCGTGGCCCGGCGGGACGGTGAGGGCATCGTTGTCGCGGTGAGGCACCAGAGCGCCAAGGCGGTCGCGAGCAATACGCTCAAGTTGCAGAGCTTGCTCGATGGTTATGAGACCATCGATAGCGGCAATATCGTGATCGAAAACGACGGTAAGGTCGTTGCGACCAACGCTGTTGAGCCCGCCGTGTCAGGCGTGTTCGATTTGCCTGCGACGGATGCCATCGTTGTCAACGGCATTAAGGAGCGTTGCCTGGCTGGTAAGGTCAGATTGGTTAACGACAGCGGTGAGTGGTATTTGGGCACATTTGGTAAAGCGCGCGATTTTTACGTGTACACCTATGCTCCCGCGCAGCGTTACTTTGAGGTTGTTGCCGCTGTTGTTGCCAGCGTGTTGGCACTCTACGGCGGTGTTATAGCCACTGTTGTGTTGGTGCGCCGCCGCGCCGAGAGCCAACGCTTTGCCGACCTGTTGCTGCAGGAGCGCGACTATGGCGACAAACTGGCAAAAGCGGCGCGCGAAGCTTCGTCTGCCAACTCTGCAAAGACGGAGTTCCTGCGTCGCATGAGTCACGACCTGCGCACGCCCATCAACGGCATTCGCGGTATGGTCGAGGTGGGCAATGCCAACGCGGACGACTTGCAAAAGCAGACTGAGTGCCGCTCAAAGATCTGGACGGCGTCGGGACTGTTGCTCGACCTTGCGAACGAGGCACTCGATATGAGCCGCTTGGAGAGCGGGCAGGTCGACCTGAATCTCGTGCCTACAGATATGGTGGCCCTCAACCGTGAGGTGTGCGATATTCTGGAGCGCCAAGCCGAGGAGCGCCTGGTGACAATTATCTGCGACCAACGGACTCTTGATCATCCCTATGCCCGGGTGAGCGTGACGCACCTCAAGCGTCTGTTGCTCAATATTGCCGGTAATGCCGTCAAGTACAACCGCCAGGGCGGCTATGTTCGCCTGACATGCCGCGAGGTGGAGCCGGTGGACGGTGTCCCCGTCTATGAATACACGATCGCCGATAACGGCATTGGCATGAGCGAGGAGTTTCAACAGCACCTCTACGAGCCGTTCAGCCGCGAGGAACAGCAGGTGGAAGGCGCTTCATCGGGAACTGGCCTGGGCGCGTCTATTGCCAAACAGTTGGTCGAGCTTATGGGCGGAACCATGAGCTTTACGAGCGCCTTGGGGCGGGGGACGACGTTTACCATTTGCCTGCCGTTTGAGAAGTGCAAGAGTTCCGAGATTCCCCAGGCAGTTCGCGTGGATGCAGGCGACAGCGACGTGATCCAGGGCCTGCGTGTTTTGCTCGTAGAGGATAACGACCTGAATGCCGAGATCGCACAGTTTACGCTCGACCGCGCCGGTGCCGTCGTGACACATGTTAAAGATGGCGAGTCTGCCGTCGAGACGTTTGCCGCGAGCGCGCCGCACGAGTACGACGTGGTATTGATGGACATCATGATGCCCGGCATCGATGGCCTTGAGGCCACGCGTCAGATTCGAGCGCTCGATCGCGAGGACGCCGCGACCACGCCGATTATCGCCGTGAGCGCCAATGCCTTTGCCGACGACCGTAGGCTTTCGCGCGAGGCGGGCATGAACGCGCATCTGAGCAAACCCGTGAGTTCTCAGGATCTCGTTGAGGCGCTTGCGCACATAGCCGCCGACGCTTCATAAACAAATAGCTCGGTTCCAATACTGGTTGGAACCGAGCCATTTTGCTATTTGCAGGACCTGTTTTTGGGCTTACTTTTCATGGATCTGCTTGCCGCAAAGATGCTCAATCGAAATCTCGTAGAGTTGGACGCCCTTGATGTCTTTGGCGATTTCCTCTTCAACTTCTTCGGCAGAGGGGTAGTACTTAAGCGCGAGCTGGCGGACTTTGTCCTCGATAAACGCAGGTGTCTCATCTACCAGACGGCAACGACCAAAGACCACGGTGCTCATAACATAGGGAGCCCAGTCATCGTCCTTGTACCACTCGTTGCCGTAAACGGTAAAGCAGACTTTATCATCACGCCTGAGTGAATCGACCTTGTGGCCAGCCTTGGCACCATGGAAATAAATCTTGTCGTGCTCGGCGTCAAAGAAGTAGTTGACGGGAATGGCATACGGGTAGCCACCATCGCCGTTGACGGCAAAGACACCGCGCTTGCAGATAGCGAGCAACTCGCGCGCTTCCTCGTCAGTGATGGCGCGTTTCTTTCGACGTAAGGGCCTAAACATCGTTGGCTTCCTTTCTAACTGTGCATGGTGGGTGGGCACAAACTATAGCGAAACAGTTCCGTTTTTCTTGATGCGGGCGAGGATGTTTTTGAGCTTGTTAAAGTCGAGCGGTTTGGGCAGATGGGCGTTCATGCCGGCATCGTGTGCCGCCTTGGCGTCCTCGGCAAAGGCATTGGCGGTGAGCGCGATGATGGGGATGTCGGCTGCATCGGCCTTCTCGCTCAGACGAATCGCGCGAGTTGCCTCGTAGCCATCCATACCCGGCATCATGATGTCCATCAGGATCGCATCGAAGCTGCCGGCGGGACGACTAGTGTATAGTTCGACCGCTTCTTTGCCGTCGGCGGCGCGAGTTACGACGATGCCTTCGCTTTCGAGCAGGGCCTGGGCAATTTCGGCATTGAGCTCGTTGTCTTCGGCCAAAAGAACGTTCATGCCGGCAAGCGAGCAGCTGATCGCCTGCTCGTCCGCACCTTCTCTTGCCTGAGGGTTCTTGTCGATATCGAGCGGAATCTGGACGTTGAACGTACTTCCCATGCCGACCTCGCTCGAAATCTCAATCGTGCCGCCCATCATGTCTATGAGCGATTTGACGATCGGCATGCCCATGCCAGTTCCCTGAAATTTACTGCGGGCATCGTTGCCCTCTTGGGCAAACGGTTCGTAGATGTGCTTTAGAAACTCGGGCGACATGCCGATGCCGGTGTCCGAGACGCTAAAGCAAAACACGGCGTGCTCGTCGTCGACCGGCTTGATGGTCGATGAGAACGTGACGGTGCCTCCGTGCTTGTTGTACTTGATGCTGTTGTCGAGCAGGTTGACAAGGATCTGCCGAATATGGGTGGGGCTGCCGATCATATATTGGTCGACAGCGTAGGGCTCGCTGGTGTCGAGCATGGTTATGCCGCGGTCCGATGCGCGGAGCTTGCACAGTACGAGCGCATTGTCGCACAGCTCTTTAAGGTTGAATGATTCGTGCTCGAGCGTCACTTTGCGCTCCTCGATCCTGCCCATCTCGAGGATGTCGTTAATCAGTGACAGCAGGTGATTAGCGGCAACGCGCGCCTTGGCGCGGCTTTCGCGGGCGACCTGCATGTCGCCTTCTCTCAATTCCTCAATTTCGATAAGGCCCAGGATGCCGTTGAGCGGCGTGCGGATGTCGTGGCTCATGCGCGTGAGGAAAGCGGTTTTGGCGGCGTTGGCGGCATCGGCTTTCTGCCGTTCCTCCTGTGCGCGGTAAAGCGACCAGACAAGGATGACGATGCCGGTGAGCAAAATGCAGATGACGACTGCCGCAATGACGATGCGGTTGCGGTAGAGAAGTCGGAACGCATCCGATTCTTGCGCCGAGTACGATGTGGGGAAATAGCTGTTTGCAGAGAGCGATTCACCTGCATTGACGATGCCCTTATTGATGATTCCCAGCAGCTCGGGCTTGCCGCGCGAAATTAAACACGATAGTTGTGCCGTGTTGGTGAGTTCCTGTGTTTCGAAATCCTCGATGTCGTAGATGTCGCGGAGAGTTTCCAGGCGCGTGCTGGGGACAATGATGCAACGTGCCTTCCCCTCATCGAGGGCTTTGAGCACCTCGCCGTCATTCGAATACTCGGTTACCGTTGCGTTCGGAAAGAGACTTTCGAGCTCAAAACGGTTAACGATTGTGCTCTTTGTACAAGCGATGTTCTTAAGGTCGCTGTTCAGGTTTTTGCCACTGTGAATGGCGGTCAGCGAAACCGTTCCCATCGAGTTTGACTGGATGACCCCTGTCTGCTCGGCGAGCCAGTAGTCGCGAAACAACGGCAGGGCGACATCGATGGTCCCGTTGGAAAGGGCTTTGATCATTTGTTTGTTGCTCGAGAGTGCGATTGTTTTGACCGTAATGCCAAACTTGTCGTGCAACGTCGTTGCAAGCGAGGCGAGCGACCCTTCCATCTCGCCGTCGTCATTTTGCGTACAGTAGGGAAGTTGGTTTTTAAGATAGCCGATCGTGATGGTATTGCCGTTTTCTTTGAGCCAGGTGGTCTCGGGGCCGGTGAGCGATGACGAGCCACTGTTTTGGGTCGAGTAACTCGATTTGACTTCCTCGTTATAGCGCGGGTTATCGCGGGCGATGGTCGTCATGGCGGCGTTGATGTCGTTCATCAGATCAGGGCGGCTTTTGGGAACGGCAAAATAGTAGTCGCTCGAGCCTACGTAGAACATGGGTGACGCATCGGGCGACGAAATGGTGTCGTTCATGATGACGGCGTCGACCTCGCCGTCTGCAAGCGCCTCAAAGAGGGCACTGCCGGTGTCGATTTCTTTATAGGTGCAGGTAACGCCTTCGTCGGCGAGCCACTGCTGGCCGACGATAGTTTGCATAACGCCAGAGTTGCAGCCGATGGTGAGGCCTTGGAGCGCCTGGGGGTCACCCTTGGCCAGGTCGTCGCGGTCGGGCCTGGCGTAGATGTAGTAGCGCTCGGTGCCCTCGGGGTTCGAGGAAAAGAGCAGCTTCTGCTCGCGTTCTGCCGAATACGAGATGTTGGGCATGAGGTCGATTTCGCCTGCTTCGAGCATGTCCATAAGCTCGGAGAAGGTGCCGCTAACGTATTCGTATTGCCAGCCCTTTGTGTAATACGAGAGGGTCTGGAGGTACTCGTAGCCCCACCCCGAGAGTCGCTCGCCCGGCATGCCTTCCTGGAAGCCTTTGTTGTTGACGAGCCAGCCAACGCGGACCGTCTTGACCTGCTGGTCGGAGTCGGCGGCAAAGGCGGGGGCGGGCATGACGGCGCTCAGTATGGCGAGCGCGGCAAGCGCGACGGCCAGGGTGCGATATAGAGCCAAGCGAAGGACGGCGGAAGGTTTCACATGAAATCCTATCGAGTTGAGACAGTTTCGCATAAGGATACCAGCTCAGCCTGCCCATTCAGCCTCCGCACCGCTAAACGGTTAGGTAGTCATTGGGGACGTTCTTAACTGACTAGTCGTTTAAGAACGTCCCCAATGACTAGTTCCGTTTGCGGGGGAGGCGTGGGACAATACCGAGCGAATGTGATTGGGCGTCTGGGAAAAGGGGTCGCGATGAACAAGTTGAGGACGCTTGCCGACGTGTTGCGCCAGGCTGGCTTTGCGCGCATCACGGGCCTGTTTCTCGTCTTCTATCTGCTGTGCTCGACGGCCGTCTGGCTGTCCGAGCCCACGACCCTCACGTTTGGCGACGGCCTCTGGTTTAGCTTTGAGACCGTATCGACGATCGGCTTCGGTGATATCCCGGCCGAGACGCCGGTTGCCCGCGCTATCACCGTCGTTTTGAGCGTCATCAGCATCTTCTACATCGCCATGCTCACGGGCGTGGCGGTGAACTACTGCAACACGCTCATCAAGATGCGTCAAAAGGACACCATGGCGCGCTTTATGGACGATCTCGAGCATTTGGAAGAGCTCGATCGTGACGAGCTCGCCGACCTGTCGCGCCGTGTGCGCGAATATCGCCGACGCCAACGCTAGAACGGGCGACGCGCGTCACGACGAGGGGGACTGAATATGAATATCACGGTATACCTGGGCGCGAGCGTCGGCAACGACCCGGCGTTTCTGCCTGCAGTGCGAGAGCTCGGCACGTGGATTGGCTCCAACGGCCACGCGCTGGTATACGGCGGCTCCAAGTCGGGCCTGATGGGCGCGCTTGCCGATAGCGTGCTCAATGCTGGCGGGCATGTGACGGGCGTTGAGCCGAGCTTTTTTATCGAGGCAGAGTTTCAACACGACGGTATTGACGATCTCATCGTGACGAGTGACATGGCCGAGCGTAAGGCCAAGATGATCGAGCTCGGCGACGCGTTCATCGCTTTCCCGGGCGGTACGGGCACGCTCGAGGAGATTGCCGAGGTCATGTCCGCCGTGTCGTTGGGGCACTTGAGTGCGCCGTGCATCCTGTACAACCTCGGGGGCTACTACAACGATCTTAAGGCGCTGCTCGGGCGCATGATCGACAAGGGCCTATCGAGCCCGCAGCGCCAGACCGGCATCTACTTTGCCGACGACCTGCGTCAAATCGCATCGATTATCGGCGCCTAAGCCTTAGGCTCATCGCTCGTGCGGCACCCAACGGCACCGTTCGCGGCGTAGATGGTTAGCCCGCCCGAGGCCTGCTCGTCCTACAATAAAACGTATCTTTGTCGATTTGACCACGGGAGGTCCCGATGGATACCCTTGCAAAACCCAAAAACCGTGCGCTGTTCTTAGCGAGCGTGGCTGCGACCGGTGCGTTTGCGGGCGCCGCGGTCTGGCTGTTCTTCTTTGCGATGGAGCGCGGTATCGACTATCTATGGACCGAGATCCCGCATATGCTGGGCGTCGCTTCACCCGAGCTCGCGAGCGGCCCGTTCGGGTTTTTGCCGTATCCGTTTTTCGTCTGCCTGCTGGGCGGCCTGCTGATCGGTCTGTACGAAAAGATGACGGGCGTCAAGACCGATGACCTCAACCAGGTGATGGCCAAGGTTAAGCGCGACGGTCGCTACCCGTACGACAACTTGGGCAAGCTGTCGCTTGCGGCATTGCTGCCGCTGCTGTTTGGCGGAAGCATTGGACCGGAGGCCGGCCTGACCGGCGTTATCGCAGGTCTGTGCAGCTGGGTCGGCGACCGCATGCGTCACTTTGGCGCCGAGTTTAGGCAGCTCACGCTTCTGGGCACCCAGGCTGCCCTGACGGCGCTCTTCACCGCGCCCGTCTTTGGCTTTGTGGCGCCGCTCGCCGGTAGCGCTGACGGCCAGGGCGCCGACGACGATGGAGACTCCGAATCCGACGAGATCACCATCAAGCTGCCCAAGGCGCAAAAGACCGTGGTCTACGGCATCGCGATTGCCGGCGGCCTGGGCACCTATCTGCTGCTCGGCCAGCTTATGGGCGGCGGTATGGGTATGCCGAGGTTCGAGGCTGCCCAAGTGGGCAACCTTGAGCTTGCCTGGCTTATTCCCCTGGCACTCATCGGTACGGCCTGCGGCTGGCTGTACTTTGTCTCGGAGCACGCGAGCGAGGCATTGGCTCACGCCATAGGGGAGCGCCCTGTCGTCAAGGCCATGCTGGCCGGTCTGGCGCTCGCCATCTGTGGCACGGTCCTGCCCTACACCATGTTTGCCGGCGAGACCCAAGCCGACGTGCTCATGGAGACCTATCTGACCATTCCCGCCGGCGTGCTTATCGCGACCGGTCTTGTTAAGGCCATGCTGACGCCCGCCCTCATCAACCTTGGTTGGCGTGGCGGCCACTTCTTCCCGGTTATCTTCTCGGGTGTGAGCCTGGGCTATGGCCTTGCCATCCTCACCGGCGCCGATCCGGTCTTTTGCGTCGCCGTCTGCACGGCCTCGACGATGGGCGCCGTTATGCGTCAGCCGGTCATGGTTGTGGGCTTGCTGCTCATGTGCTTCCCACTCAAGGGCATCGTCTGCATGATCATCGCCGCCGTCATCGCGGCAGGCATTCCGCTGCCCAAGCCGCTGCGCAAGTAGCACGATAGCGCGTGCCGGGGATATGCCATTTGTCACGGATTTGCGGGGGGGGCGATCGCGTCCTTCGTGGATTGAGACTCGCGTGCCTACAGGTCGTGTACTCGATAAACCTTGGTGCTGACGGTGCAGCTGATTGCGCATAGCGCGAGGGCCAGCACGGCAATTCCTGCGCACAGACAGCCCAGAACGGCAGGATCGGGATTTGCCCCGGCAATCGACATGAGCCAGTTGCTGATGGGGTTGGAGGAGCTCAGCGTGGCCATGGTGCCGCAACCAAGCAGGGCAAACAGGCCAACGGATAGGCGCAACGCCTCCATGTGTCCAAATCGAAAGAACAGCGGCTGTGCCAAAAACACCATCATGAGGGAGATAAGCATCGATGCTGCCGAGGCGATTGCGATTTCAAAGACCGTCTGTCCCGTCGAAGGAATGCCCGCGCTGTTGAAGAGCGGGATGGCGACGATACTCAATAGCGTAGCTGCACATGCCATGACGGCGGAGAAGACAATAACGCTCAGGTAGCGTGCGCAGATGATGTCTTTGCGCGAGAAGGGCAGCGTTGCCCGGTAGCGCTCCCAACCGTTTTGATTGTCGAAACCAGCCAGTGAGTTCATGACCATGATAGGCGACATGGCACTGACCGCGCAGGCGCCAGCACTCATGCCAGAGTCACCGTCCGATGCGTTGGCGAGGGTCAACACGACGAAGATGAACAAGCCGACGCCCGCAATGCTCGGGATAAGCGAGCGAGCGATGGCGAGCTCGGACATAAAGGCGCGTTTCATTTCGAAGCTCCTTTCAGCATGAGGCGAAGATAGTCATCAATGGTTGCCCGATCGCAGGGAATCTCGGGGAAGGCCTCGAGCGTATCGCGACGGTTGGGCACGAGCACGTCCACGCTGTAGGCATGGCGGGCGGCACGGGCGCCTTCGACGCAAGCCATAAGCTCGGCGGCCTGTGCTTGGGTACAGTGGGCGATGCCAGCGCGGTCGGTAATATCCTCGCGCGGCAGGTCAAAAATAATCGAGCCATTATCGATGCAGATGACGCGATCAGCGGCGCGATCGAGGTCGGATGTAATGTGGCTCGAGAGCAGCACACTGTGCTGGCCGTCGGCGACAAAGGCAAGCAGCTCATCAAGCAGCTCCTCGCGTGCCATGGGATCGAGGCCCGCGGTGGCTTCGTCCAAAACGAGCAGTTTGGCCTTGTGGCTGAGCGCGCAGGCAAGCTGCAGCTTCATGCCCATGCCGCGGGAGAGGTCCTTGACCTTTGCCTTGGGATCGAGGCCAAATCGGTCGATGAGGCTGGAGAAAGTGTCGTGGCTCCAGGTGGGGTATGCCGGGCTTACGAGTGCCTCAACTTCGGTCACCTTGAGTGTGGAAGGGAAGGGGCATGTGTCCAGCACGAGGCCGACACGAGTGCGCAGGCAACGCTGCGTTTCATCGGGCGCGTCGGCGCCACAGTGCTGTCCAAACAGGTGCACCTCGCCGGCATCGAGCTTTATAAGCCCGAGCGCGGTTCGAATCGTCGTGGTTTTGCCGGCGCCGTTTGCGCCCACAAAGCCAACAATCTGGCCGGGTTCCACGGCAAGTGTGACGTCGCGCAGCGAAAAGCGGTCGCTCACACGGCGTGAGATACCTTTGAGTTCTAAAAGGTTTTGCATGGCATAGCCTTTCTTGCAGATGGCTACTGCATAGTTTCGGGGGCTACCAGGTCGAGCATCTCGTGCAGCTTGTCGCGCGTGACGCCCAAGACTTCGGCTTGGCTCGCCGCTTTCGCAAGTAGCTCTTCGATATGGCAGAGCTGGTTTTCGCGCAAGAGTTCCTGGTTGCCCTCGGCGACAAAGCAGCCCTTGCCCTGCACGGTGCAAATAAACCCGAGTTGCTCTAGGTCGGCGTAGGCGCGCTTGGTGGTGATGACACTCACGCCAAGATCGCTCGCGAGTGCACGGATGCTGGGGAGTTTGGCTCCCGCAGCGAGTGTGCCCGAAAGGATCTGAGCTTTGACCTGCGAGGCTATTTGCTCGTAGATGGGCTTGTCGCTCGAATTGGATAGGATGATGTCCACAGCGGCTCCTTAGCTGTTGGGCTACACGTGTATATAACCGGTAAGCACAGTATATATACACTATGCACAGTTATGCAAGAGGCAAATAGGGATTGTCCGCGCGTTCATTCATCTCAATCTGTAACATCTGGAACCGATTTGGACGGTTACCTGTTACAGATTGAGATTTTGCTGGCGGGCCCCACCTGGTTGTCTCAATCTGTAACAACTGGAGAAGATTTTGGCTGCTAGATGTTATAGATCGAGACATTGGCCACCCGTCTATCCTTATATCTCAATCTGTAACAGATGGACCCGTTTTGAGTGGCTAGATGTTACAGATCGAGATCTTTCTGGGACGCCCGCCTGTTTGTCTAAATCTGTAACAGGTAGAGGTTCAAAAACCGTCTAGATGTTACAGATCGAGACGAACTGCTGCGGAGTGCCGCCATCGACTGCTACCCAGGCCCCAACTGATGAATTTGTCCTGATAGGTGCCCTATGGCGGGATTTCGCGGCTACAATAGTGCGGTTACATCGACGTAATGCACTCAATGCAAGAAAGGATCCGCATGGCAAGCCTGTCGGATGAAATCTCGTCGCGCCGCACATTCGCGATCATCAGCCACCCGGACGCCGGTAAGACCACGCTTACCGAGAAGCTGCTGCTCTATACCGGCAGCATCCAGACTGCCGGCTCGGTCAAGGGCAAGAGCTCGGCCAAGCATGCCGTTTCGGACTGGATGGACATCGAGAAAGAGCGCGGTATTTCCGTTACCTCCTCGGTGCTGCAGTTCACCTACAACGGCGCCTGCGTCAACATTCTCGATACCCCCGGCCACCAGGACTTTTCGGAGGATACCTACCGTACCCTTATGGCCGCCGACGCCGCGGTCATGGTTATCGACGGCGCCAAGGGCGTCGAGGCCCAGACCAAAAAGCTCTTTAAGGTCTGTACGCTGCGCCATATTCCCATCTTCACCTTTGTGAACAAGCTCGACCACGAGGCTCGCGACCCCTTTGAGCTCATGGAAGAGATCGAGAACGTCCTGGGTATCAATACGTATCCCATGAACTGGCCGATCGGCAGCGGCCGCAACTTCCGCGGCGTGTTCGACCGCCAGACCCGTCGCGTTATCGCGTTTGAGGGCGACGGCCACGCCAACGCCACCAAGAAGGTCGCCGAGGTCGAGGCCGAGCTGGGCGATCCGGCCATGGACGAGCTTATTGGCGAGGAGAACCACAAGAACCTGATGGACGACATCGAGCTGCTCGATGGCGCCGGTGACGAGCTCGACCTGGATGCCGTGGCCTGCGGCAAGCTGAGCCCGGCGTTCTTTGGCTCGGCACTCACCAACTTTGGCGTGGAGCCCTTCCTTAAAGAGTTCCTGCGCCTGGCCCCGACGCCGCGTGCCTATACCGATACGCTCACCAGCGAGCCGGTCGCGCCTGCCGAGAACGACTTTAGCGGCTTCGTGTTTAAGATCCAGGCCAACATGGACAAGAACCACCGCGACCGCATTGCCTTTGTGCGCATTTGCTCGGGCAAGTTCGAGCGCGGCATGGACGCCTTCCATATGCAGGGCAACCGCAAGCTCAAGCTGGCTACGGGCACCTCGATGATGGCCGACGACCGCGCCATCGTGGACGAGGCCTATGCGGGCGATATCGTGGGCCTGTTCGACCCGGGCATCTTTAGCATCGGCGACACCGTGTGCTCCGGCAAGCGCCACGTGCAGTATCCACAGATCCCGACGTTCGCCCCCGAGATGTTCGCTCGCATTACGCAGGTCGACACGCTCAAGCGCAAGCAGTTCGTAAAGGGCATGGAGGAGCTTGCCCAGGAGGGCGCCATCCAGATCTTCCGCGAGCTGGGTGCCGGCATGGAGAGCGTCATCGTGGGCGTGGTCGGCGTGCTGCAGTTTGAGGTGCTCGAGCGCCGCCTTAAGGCCGAGTACCGTGTTGAGGTTCGTCGCCAGCCGTTGCCCTATACGGACATCCGCTGGATCCAGAACGACCCCGACACTATCGATATCCCGGGTCTTTCGCTCACGCGCGACACGCTGCGTGTCGAGGACATGCGCGGCGGCAAGCTGCTGCTGTTCACGAGCCCGTGGAACGTTGACTGGGCGACCGACCACAACCCCGACCTTGTCCTGTCGGAGTTTGGCAACGTAACGTTTTAGTGCGCCGGCGCGGTGGTCCTGCGGGGCTGCCGCGCCGTTTGCTTGCCTGCCGCCGCGTGAGCGGCTATCATACCCACCGTCGCCTCAAGACCGTGGCGGCCGAGCAGTTCGGGTCCGATATCCTGCTCGTTAAACCTAAAACCAAAGGAGTACATAATGATCAAGAAGGTCATGGAGGACTACAAGGTCCTGTTGCGGAGCATTCCCGCGGCAACGGTTTCGCTGTTTTTCGTGAGCGTCATCATGATGAACCTGCTGGCCAACAAAGAGCTTATCAGCCTACCGTATCTGGCACTCGATTGCGGCTTTGTGGTGAGCTGGGTTTCGTTTTTGTGCCAGGACATGATCTGCAAGCGCTTTGGCGCCAAGGCATCCATCAAAATCTCTATCCTCGCGCTGCTGGTCAACCTGGCTGTGAGCCTGTGCTTTTGGGCATGCTCGCTCACGCCCGGCATGTGGGGCGCCTACTATGACACGGGCATGATCGAGGTCAACACCGCCCTTAACGCCACCATCGGCGGCACCTGGTACGTGGTGTTTGGATCTTCGCTCGCCATGCTCGTTTCTGCCGTGGTGAACTCCACGCTCAACCAGTCGCTCGGCCGTATGCTCAAAAAGAATAACTTTGCGAGCTTTGCCTTCCGTTCCTATGTGTCCACGGGTGTTGGCCAGTTTATCGACAACCTGGTCTTTGCCATTGTGGTGAGCCACACGTTCTTTGGCTGGACCTGGGTGCAGGTCCTTATGTGCTCGCTGACCGGCGCTGTTGCCGAGCTGCTGTGTGAGGTCTTCCTGAGCCCCGTGGGCTACAAGGTCGTGCGTGGCTGGGAGCGCGAGAATGTGGGCGCCGAGTACCTCGAGCGCCACGCAGCTGCCTAAGGAGCACCTATGCGGGTTTTGATCACGGGCGCTTCGGGCGGCATTGGAGCCGCGTGCGTGCAGCGCTTTTTGGACGAGGGCCACGAGGTCGTGGGCTTTGATCTGCTGCCGGCGGCCGTCGAGCACGAGCGCTATCGCCATCTGATCGTTGATGTCCGCGAGCCGGACTCGTTTCCAGACGGCCTTGAGCCTCAGGCGATCGTAAACGTTGCCGGCACGCAAGATTCGGCCGACGACATCGCTGCCAACCTGCGTGGCACCATCAACGTGACCGAGCGTTACGCCTTTGTGGGGGAGGGGCTCGCCGCCAAGCCGGCGCCTGCTATCCAATCCGTGGTCAATGTGGGGTCGGCGAGCGGACATACGGGATCGGAGTTTCCCGCCTATGCTGCCAGCAAGGGCGGCGTTATCGCCTACACCAAGAACCTTGCAAACCGCCTGGCGCCGCAGGCCATCGCCAACAGTGTGGACCCGGGCGGCGTTATCACGCCGCTCAACCGTTGCGTGATGGAGGACGAGCACCTGTGGAGTCAGATTATGGAGCTCACGCCGCTTAAGCGCTGGGCCACCGCCCAAGAGATCGCCGAGTGGATCTACTTTGTGGGCGTGACCAACCGGTTTATGACCGGGCAGAGTCTGCTCATTGACGGTGGCGAGGCCGGCCGCACACAATTTATTTGGCCCGAATAGGAAACGCGCCCGATGGGAAGCCGTCGGGCGCGTTTTTTGATGTATCGATTTTTAGCCGAGGCAAGTCCAGTTGACGGGGGTCGAGCCGTGCTGTTCGAGTAGCCGATTG
This sequence comes from uncultured Collinsella sp., assembly GCA_905199545.1. Taxonomy (GTDB): domain Bacteria; phylum Actinomycetota; class Coriobacteriia; order Coriobacteriales; family Coriobacteriaceae; genus Collinsella. The sequence goes on along the minus strand of CAJKGW010000004.1, from coordinate 122,989 downwards.
GCAGCGGAGAAGGGGCACGACCCCATAAAAGCGGGGAGTTCTGCCGTGGCACGGTTTGCCGAAAGCGGCGAGGGGTGCGTAGAGGCCAGACAGAACTTGCCGGTTGCCTTTCCCGCGCCGGTCGCGGCGAGCTTGCCTTCGACCATCTGCTGGGCAAAGCGACCCCATGCCAAAAAGACGACCGGCTGGGGCAGCTGACAGCAGCGTTCGATGACGTAATCGGTCAGGGTGCTCCAGCCCAGCTTGGCGTGCGAGTTGGCGGCATGCTCGCGCACGGTGAGCGTCGTGTTGAGGAGCAGGACGCCCTGTTGTGCCCATGGGGTTAGGTCTCCCGTGGCGGGAATGGGACAACCCAGATCGGCGTTGAGTTCCTTATAGATGTTGCGCAGGCTCGGCGGCAACTTGGTTTGCGACGCGGGGACCGAGAACGATAACCCCATGGCCTGGTTGGGTCCGTGATAGGGATCTTGACCCAAAATGACAACCTTGACCTGGTTGGCCGGCGTATAGGCGAGGGCATTGAGGATGTCGTCTTGTGCCGGGTAGATAGTCTGCTCGGCACGTAAAAGGGCGATGCGCTCGAGCAGCTGGTTCGTTGTGTCACGTACCGGCTGCGGCGCATCGCCCAACCAAGTTGCTATGTTGCGGTCGCGAGTTGCGGTGTCCATGGGGCTCCTTTACGGCAGATGCTCTGTTGGCATCTATTGTAAAGGCGCACCGGTTGCCTTTATGCCGCGGCTGCATGAAGAGTGGGGTCTACGAGACGCGCTCGGGCGCTCCTGCCATGTGAGCGTGTCCTTGCGAGCGAAGGCGCGGGAGCTCGACGGTTGCCACCATCACACCGGTGAGGATGAGGGCGGCGCCAAAGAAGGCGATGGGGCTCAGGACCTCGCCGACCAGGAAGAACGAGAAGACGGCGGAGCAGACCGGCTCCAGCGAGAAGGCAAAGCCGGTGGTCTCGGCGGGCACGTGGGGCTGCACGAGCGTCTGGGTGATAAAGCCGTAGGCAGAGCAGATGAGTGCGAGCGCGACGACCACGACGATTTCGTTGGGCGTGCTGGGAAGCGTGAAGCCGCCAAAGGTGCACGCGGCGATGCCCGAGAACAGGCCGCCAAAGCCCAGCTGCCAAACACCCAAGGCCAGTGGGTCGACTTCTTCGACAAAGCGCTTGGCTACGATAATGTGGCTGGCATAGATAAAGGCTGAGAGCAACATGATGATCGCGCCGGGATTCAGGCTGGTAAAGTCGGCACCAGAGAGCAGCAGCATACCGCAGGTGACGATGGCGGTGCCGATGAGTACCTTGCGCTCGGGGGCGCGACGCAGCAGGGCGGCGTTGGCAAACGGCACGATCACGACCGTCAGGCTCTGCAAAAAGCCAGCGGTGGAGGCGGAGGTGAGGCTGGAGCCCAGGCACATGCAGGTGAGCTCGGTTGCCATGATGGCGCCGATGATGGCGGCGCGAACCATCAGGTCACGGTTGATGCGCAGCGCGTGCTTGTGAAAGAGCACAAGGCAAGCTGCAAAGGCGATGATGCAGCGCAGCGCAACGATGCTCGTGGCGTTCATGCTGTCCATGCCGATCTTCATGAGGGGGTACGAAAAGCCCCATGCGACGGGAACGGAAAATGAGAGCGCGATTGCTTTTTTGCGATCCATGGGACTCCTTTTGTTACAGAACGGTTTCGCAAAAAGGATTCTGCTCCCAGATATGGATGTAGTAAAGCGAATGTATCTTCAGTATGATTAAGAAATACTAATGCTAGTAGAAAAAGCCCTGGCAAAACGTTTTACGGCTACATCGATGTGGAGGCACGATGGCATCGCGGTATCAGATTGTTTGTATGGTGGTCGATTGCGGCAGTCTTAAGGGCGCGGCCGACGAACTGGGCTATACGCAAAGTGCGGTGAGCCAGGCCGTCAAAGCGCTCGAGCGCGAGCTGGGTACCACGCTTATCGAGCGCGGTAAGCAGGGCGTTTCGCTTACGCGCGACGGTAAACAATATCTGCCGTTCCTGCGCCAGATTGTGACCGCTGAGGCCGAGCTCGAGGGCAAGCGCCAGGAGCTGCTGGGGTTCTCCTCGACTGATATTCGCATTGCGACATTTACCAACGTGAGTCGTACCGTGTTGCCACGCGTGATCCGCGACTTTGGTGCGCTGCACCCGGGCGTACGCTTTACCCTCAAGCAGGGCGATTACACGCGCAACGCTCAATGGGTACACGATGGCGTGGTTGATTTTTGTTTTACGGCGCGCGGATTTACCGCTGGGCTCGAGAAGCGCGTGGTCTATCACGACGAGTTGGTAGCATTGTTGCCGGCCGCGCATCCGCTGACGGCAAAGGAAAAGGTGACACTCGCCGACCTGGCGTCCGAACCGTTTGTGTTACTGGATGAGGGCGAGCAGAGCCTGGTGCTCGATGCATTCGCGGCGCACGGGCTGTCGCCGCACGTGACGAGTGAGGTCACCGACGACTACACCATCATGGCGATGGTGGAGGAGGGCCTAGGCGTAAGTATGCTGTATCGCCGTACCGTCGAGGGCATGCGGGCCGATATCCGCGTACGTCCCATCGTGCATGCTCCCTCGCGCGACGTGGTGGCAGCTTGGCGCAGCTGGGACACCATGCCTATCGCCACGAGGCGTTTTATCGACTATATGAGCTCGCATATTGTCAATTAATGACTGGCGTGACGTTGAGTGCGGTGTTTAGCGGGCTGTCGCTTTGGCTTGGGCGGTGTGATAGGTGCGTGCCGGGTGGCAGAGCAATACCGCCACGACCATAAAGAATGCCGTGGTGCCCAGGCTGATGGGGTAGACCATCATGATGTTCGCAAAGGTACGGAAGTGCGGGAACACGCAGAATACCCAATAGAAGCGAATGCCGCAGACGCAGATCATGGTGATGAGGGCGGGCATGAGCGAGATGCCAAAGCCGCGCAGGTAGCCGGACATGTTTTCGTAAAACATGCTAAAGGCGTATGCCGGGAAGATCGAACACACGCGGATGTAGCCGATCGAGACGATGTTGGGGTCGCTGTTAAAGAGCGATAGGATCTCGCGCCCCAGACCGACGATAACGATAATCGTGGTGAGTGCAACGATACCGCCTTCGATCAGGCAGACCTTGAGCGTCTTGGTGCAGCGGTCGATCTGGCGAGCGCCGTGGTTTTGTCCCACAAAGGTGGTGCAAGCCTGGCTAAAGCTGTTGAGCAGGTTGTACCACACGTACTCCAAGCTCATGGCGGCGCTTGATGCCGCCATGACCTCGGTGCCCAAGCTGTTGATGGCGGACTGGATGATGATGTTGGCGACGGCAAAGACAGCGCTTTGGATGCCGGCGGGCAGGCCGATCTTGACGATGCGCTTGAGGGCGACGGGGTCTAAGCCTAAGTCGCGTGGGGTGACGCGGACGACGGAGTCGGTCTTGAGCAGGTGGACAAAGAGTGTGGCGGCGCTGACGGTGTAGGCGATGGCGGTGGCGATGGCGACGCCCGTGACGCCCCAGTGGAGCACGGGGACAAAGATGAGGTCCAGGCCAATGTTGAGGACGGTGGACACGGCGAGCGCCTGCAGCGGCATGCGGGTGATGCCGACGGAGCGGAAGATCGCGGCCTCAAAGTTGTAGAGCAAGATCGAGGGCATGCTGAGCAAAAAGACGCGCAGGTAGAGCGAGGCGAGCGGCATGGTCTCGGCAGGCACGTTGAGCGCAGCGAGCATGGGCTCGGCAAAGATCTCGCCCAGTGCGATGACGACAAAGCCCACGAGCGCCATTAAAATCGAGGTATGGACGGCGCGTTTGACCATGTTCTGATCGTTGCGGCCGATAGCGTTGGCGATGACCACGTTGGAGCCAAGCGACATGCCAATAAAAAGGTTGAGCATAAGACTGGTAAGCGGAACATTGGAGCCGACCGCCGCCATGGCGAGGGTTCCCTGGTCGCCCGAGAAGTTACCGATGATGACCGTGGCGATGAGGTTCGACAGCTGCTCCAAGATGCTCGTGGCGGCCACGGGGAAGGCGAACAGGGGAATATTGCGCCATAGCGAGCCGGTGGTCATGTCAATGTGCTTAGATGCGGTGCCTGCCATACGCTCTCAATCTCTAATATGCTCTTTCGTGCTTATTTGCGCAGACGATGATACTCCTAATGCAGCCAGCCGGCACTTAGGGACGTTCCTTTTCTGTCGGCAGCTGGGGACACTCCTTGTCTCTTCTATGACTAGGTGGGGAAGGCGTGCGACAATGGTGGGCGTTGTGTTGTTCGCGCTAAGGAGTTGCCATGTTGTTGTGTCCCGTTTGCCATGAGCCGTTGGTGGACGACGAGCGCGGTGCTGCATGTGCGGGTGGACACCGGTTTGACCGTGCGCGCGAGGGCTATCTGTATCTGCTGCGCTCGTCCAAGAGCGGCGACTCCATGGGCGATCCCAAGTCGCAGGCGCGCAGCCGTCGTGACTTTCTGAACCGTGGATACTATGCGCTGTTGCGCGATGCGATGGTCGAGCTGGTGCGCGAGCGGGTGTCTGAACGTGCCGCGTCTACGAACGGCCCCATGACCTTGCTCGATATTTGCTGCGGCGAGGGCTACTACACCAGCGCCATGGGTGCGGTGCCGGGCGTGGACGCTTACGGGTTCGACTTGGGCAAAGAGATGGTGCGCCTGGCCGCCAAGCGCGGCGATGCGACCTATTTTGTGGCCAACATGAAGGATATCCCCGTGGCTGATGGCGCCTTTGATATGGTGACCGAGCTCTTTGCTCCCTTTAACGAGCGTGAGTTTTCTCGCGTGCTGGCGCCCGGGGGCTCGCTCTACACCGTGGTGCCGGGTGCCCGTCATCTGTTTGGGCTCAAGGAGGTGCTCTACGACACGCCATATCTCAACGACGAGAAGCTGCCGAAGACTACCGAGCTCGAGTTGGTCGGAACGCAGCGGGTGTCTGCGAACATTACGCTCCAGACCCAGGCCGACATCGAGGCGGTGTTCCAGATGACGCCGTACTACTACCGCACGCGCCCCGCCGACAAAGAGCGCCTGGCAAACCTGGACACCCTTCAAACCGACATCGACTTCATCATCGCCGAGTACCGCCACTAACCTACCAAAAAGGGACAGGTTTATTTTGGCAGGTTTTATCTGGGCAAATGTAAAGGGCCGACCGCGTTGCTGCGCGATCGGTCCTTGTTGGTTGCTTGGATGTAGGGGGCAGTGGAAGGAGGGAGTCTACAGGCGGTCCTTGTTCTCGGCCTTAATGTCGTGTGCCTGCTGAATAAAGAACAGGTCGTACACCACGATGACAAAGGCGCCAAAGTTGATGGCGTCGCCGCCAAACGCGGGAAGCGTGAGCACGGCCTGCGCAATCGTGGCGATTGCGGCGACGATGCCGAGCTTAAACGCACCATCCACCTGCGAAGGCTTGTTGGCGCCCTTGATGCCCGCAACGCCCGCGGCAAGATCGATGAGGCCCTTGGCGATAATCACGGCCGCGGCGAGCATGGCGTTCGATCCGTAGGTGGACTCGAACTTGCCGGTCGCGATGCCGGCGATTCCAATGACGAGACTGGCGATGCCCAGAACAAAATAAATCAGGGCAAGGATTTTGAGAGTCTTGCGAGTGAAGCTCATGGCTGGTCCTTTCGATACGAGTACGCCAACCTGGCGCACCCTATGTGCTGCACATATGGTGAAGCACATTGTAGTTCAACGCGGCGATGCATGCGCCTGAAAGCGTCTCTTGCCTGCACGGTTCAACCTTTCAAAAAGGAAAGCTGGACGTAAGTCAAATCGATGGCAGCGCATGCGCGGCGCTGCGATGATGAGGCCATGGTAAGAGCTGGACCGAAGGAGGAGCCATGATGTACGGAGTCAAGCAAGTGGATGAGCCGCGGTCGCTGGGAAGGCGCATGAGTGATTCTGTGATCGCTGCCGTGTGCACGGTATTGATGGCTGTGCTTTGCATTGGGATGCTGTGGACCATGTCGCATGTGGGACAATAACGGACGGTTGGGTGCCGACATGAATGGCGCCCATGTATTCGTTTTGTTTGCTAAGGAGTGTCCATGGGCGTCGTCGATCCCTTTTCTGTTGCTCGGGCCGCAGGGCTAGAGCTCGTGCGGACGTTCGAGGGCCTCACGCTCACCGATGGCACGATGGAGCTGCGTGCCGATTTTGCCCGCATGCGCCCACGGCTCAAGCAGGGTCGTCTGCAGCAAGAGCTGTTGGTAAAGGCTGCGCGCACAAAAGGCATCGAACAACCATGGGCGATTGATGCCACAGCAGGCTTTGGCGAGGACTCGCTGCTGCTGGCGGCCGCGGGCTTTACCGTCGATCTGTATGAACAGGATTGCGTGATCGCGGCGCTTCTCAAGGATGCCTTGGATCGCGCGACAGATGATCCGGCGCTTGCGACAGCCGTGGCACGAATGCGCTTACATGCCGGCGAGGACAGCATTGCCGGCCTTCGCCATACGGCCGAGCTGATCGAGCAGGGTGAGCTCGCCGCTCCCGACGTGGTGTATCTGGACCCTATGTTTCCCGAGCGCGCCAAGAGTGCGGCGGTTAAAAAGAAGTTTCAGCTTTTGCATCATCTGGAGCAGCCGTGCGCCGACGAGGAGACGCTGGTCCAGGCAGCGCTTGCGGTGTATCCGCGCAAAGTCGTTATCAAACGGCCGGTGAAGGGGCCGCTGCTTGCCGGCGTTAAGCCGAGCTATCAGCTCGCGGGCAAGGCCGTTCGCTACGACGTTTTGGTGCCGCCGCGCCCGTAGCTTGCGTGCGATGGCCGGCGCTTCGCCAGCGCCGTGCCGATGCGGGGCCTATTTCCAGGGGTGCGACGTCAGATGCCATCCGCCGCAGTATTCGCATTTGTAGCAGGCAAGGCCGCGCCGCCCGCGGTTTTCGCAGTCGGCCATAACTGCCTCGGCCTCGGCGCGCGTGTCGTAACGGTTTTTGCGTTCGCACGACTTGTAGCGCCAGGCTTCATCGCGCTCGGCGTCCAGGGCGTCGCGGCGCTCGTCTTCGCGCGCAAACAGATCGCTCATATCGCCGCCGGTGGCAGCGCCCAAAAACTCGCTCTTTGCCTTTGACCAGGCGGCTCGCTTTTTGCTCCCCATCTGCTTCGCGCCCCTCTTCAAACGCTGGTATCATTGCTCAATCAAAGTGATACCAATAAACGTGAGGTCGCCGCGTGATGATCAGAAAAACCCTCGATACCGACATTCCCGCCGTCATGGCTATCTATGACGCGGCCCGCGCTTTTATGCGCGCGCATGGCAACGCCATGCAGTGGCCCGAGGGCACGCCTTCGGCCGAGCAGCTGGCTGCCGATATTGCCGCTGGTGGCAGTTACGTGTGCGAAGTCGACGGCCGCGTGGTGGCGACGTTTGCCTTTTTACCGGGTCCGGACGAGTGCTATGACGTGATTGAGGGCGGCCAATGGCGTAGCGACACTCCATACGCCGTGCTGCACCGTGTGGCATCCGACGGCACCGTGCACGGCATCGCGGCTGCGATGTTTGTCTTTGCCAAGGAGCGCGCCGACCACCTGCGCATCGACACGCATCAGGACAACCTTCCCATGCAGGGTGCGATCGTTAAGGCGGGGTTCGAGCGCGCCGGCGTCGTGTATGTGTCGGACGGCACACCGCGTGTTGCGTTTGACTGGCTGCGCGAGGCATAAGCGCCCAGGCGCATACCAACACTCCATCTAAATGAAAATGGCCCCGGGTGGGGCCATTTTTTGGCAAAACGCGTTGTTGTGGGGCTCGCGTCGCTGCCGTTCCAGATGAACCCGGGCAGACAAAAAGGGGAGGTGCCGGCTTTCGCAAGGCGCGAACCTACGAAAATCGCTGCGCGGCAACGCGGGGCGATGAGCTCGGTCGGGGGATAGGGCCCGCTTCGCCCGCCGGCCCGTAAATTGTATCATCCAGTGTGGAACGAGAGCGCCCGTTGCCGCGTGCGATGGGCTTGCAATAAGAGGAGAGCCATGTCGAAACAAGCGGTCGTTGGAATCTTGGCGCATGTCGATGCCGGCAAGACCACGCTGGCCGAGGCCATGTTGTTCAACGCAGGTCGTATTCGCAAGCGCGGCCGCGTGGACGATGGCGATTCGCATCTGGACACTAACGCGATCGAGCGCGAGCGCGGCATTACGATCTTCTCGTCGCAGGCCGTGCTCGACCATGGCGATACCCACGTCATGCTCGTTGATGCGCCGGGGCATGTCGATTTTTCTGCCGAGGCGGAGCGCACATTGCGCGCACTCGACTACGCGATTTTGGTTGTGGGCGCCAACGACGGCGTACAAGGGCACACCGAAACCCTGTGGCGCCTGCTTGCGCGCTATGACATCCCGACGTTCATCTATATCAACAAAATCGATTTGGAGAATCCCGGCCGCGAGGTTTTGCTGGCACAACTTGGGCAACGTCTTTCCGAAGGCTGCCTGGATGCCAGCGAACTGCTGGCGGGCGGCGCCGTTCAGGAGGACGCTGCTGCGTTGGACGAGGCGGCACTCGAGGAGTTTCTTGAAGCGGGTGAGCTTTCCGTCGCAACGCTGTCGCGCATGGTTGCCGAGCGCAAGCTCTTTCCCTGCTTTGCCGGCTCGGCGCTCAAGGACCAAGGCGTGGACGAGTTGCTGGATGGCATATGCGCGCTGATGCGTGAACAGGCGTGGCTCCCGGAGTTTGCCGCGCGCGTCTATCGTGTCAGCCGCGGGGATCGTGGCGAGCGCTTGGCTTGGGTTAAAGTGACCGGCGGCACGCTGCGCGCAAAACAGATGATCAGCGGGCATTCCAGTGCCGAGGCGTGGGAACAGAAGGTCGATCAGGTACGCATCTATAACGGCGAGAAGTATGAGCTTGCCCAAGAAGTTGCTGCTGGCGGTATTTGCGCCGTGACGGGTCTTGCGCACGTTCGCCCAGGGGACGCCCTGGGCACGGAGCCCGCGGGCGATGCGCCCGTCATCGCTCCGGTCCTCACCTATACGGTGCTGCCGGGCGAACACGACGTTCATGCGGTGTTTAAAGCGCTGAGTGAGTTGGCGGACGAAGATCCCATGCTCGGCGTAAGCTGGAATACGCATCTTGAGCAGATCCATTTGCAGTTGATGGGCGCCGTGCAACTCGAGGTCGTGCAGCGGGTGTTGGCTGATCGCTTTGGCCTTTCGGTTGCGTTTGAGCCCGGCGGCATTCTCTATAAGGAGACTATTTCGCGGCCGGTCGAGGGCGTGGGCCACTTTGAGCCGCTGCGCCACTATGCCGAGGTGCATCTGCGCCTGGAGCCGTTGCCGGCGGGTTCGGGTGTGCAGTTTGGCACCGTGACCTCGACCGACGAGCTCGATCTTAACTGGCAGCGTTTGGCACTCACCAACGCTATGGAGCGCGACCACCTGGGCGTGCTGACGGGCTCGCCCATCACCGATGTGCGCATTACGCTCACGGGCGGCCGCGCGCATGCCAAACACACCGAGGGCGGCGATTTTCGCCAGGCCACGTACCGCGCGATTCGCCAGGGTTTGATGCAGGCGCGCGAGGCCGGCGCGGCGGTGTTGTTGGAGCCGTGGTATCGCTTTGAGCTCGAGGTGCCGGGGGAGTGCGTGGGCCGGGCGCTCTCGGATGCCACGCGCATGAGTGCCGAGTACGAGCCGCCGACGATGGCGGGAGACCGGGCGAAGCTTGTGGGTCGCGTTCCGGCATCCGAGGTGCAAGATTATGCGCTGGAGGTGGCTGCCTACACGAGCGGTCGCGGGCATCTGTACCTGGAGTTCGCCGGTTATGCGGCTTGCCATGATGGCGAGCGCGTAATCGAGGCTGCCGCCTACGAGCCCGAGGCCGATCTGCCCAACACGCCCGACTCGGTCTTTTGCGCCCACGGCGCCGGCTACACGGTCAAATGGTACGACGCACCCGCTGCGGCGCACGTAAAGGTCGATCCCGCCACCTTCCGCCCCTGGCGAGCAGCAGACGCCGAGTTTTTCGGCCACATGTGACAAAGGGGCAGTTCCTTTGTCACATGCTATTGGTATAACTCGGTATAAGTTGGTATAACTGTTACCAGGGTTTGCCAATCCGAGGAGGCCGATATGAATCCAAATCCCTTTAAGCCCACAGCTGGTAAGCGGCCTCCGATACTCATCGGTCGCGAGTCGGTCATCGAAGATTTTGAGGAAGGGCTCGACAACGGCGCCGGAGCGCCGGGCAGGCTCATGCTCATTACGGGAAACCGCGGCTATGGCAAAACGGTTCTCCTGCGGGAGCTGCAACGTCTAGCCAGCGAGCGCGGATGGGCGGTTGTCTCCGATTCCGCTTCGCTTGGTTTGTGCGACCGCTTGGTCGACGCGCTTCGCTCGAATAAACCCGTTGTGACGTCAATGGAGTTTGGGCCGTCGTTTGGCCGGATGTCGGTCGAGGCGGCGCGGGCAAAAGGCGAGACATTGCGAGGGCTGGTCAACGAGCGTCTCAAGAAGCTCGGTCCGGGCAAGGGCGTCTTGTTTGCGATTGACGAGGCACAATCGGCGTCTATCGAGGAACTGGCGGCTCTTGCCGTCCTCTATCAGCAGGTGCTCGGAGACCAGGATGCCACGGGCTTGCCCGATAGCGACCAGCGCGGTCTTGCGCTGGCGTTCGCCGGCTTGCCCAGTATGGTTGACGATCTGCTCGAAGAGCCGAGCGTGACGTTTTTGCGGCGTGCCCAGCAGCGTACGTTGAGGGCAATATCTTTGCCCAAAGTGCGCGATTCGTATATCCAGACGGTCAAAGACGCTGGTCTTTACGTTGACGCGGAGACGGCGGACCTTGCGGCGCGCAAGAGCATGGGGCATCCCTATATGGTTCAGCTGGTGGGCTATTACATGTGGCGGTCTGCTGTCCGGCGTGGCTCGCAGGTCATCGAAAGGCGCGATGTCGAGAATGGCCATGCGGATGCCGTCTCCGAGTTCTACGAAGCGGTTGACGCACCTCTGTATTACGGTCTGCGCAGCCCTCAGCGCCTCTTTATCGAGGCTATGGCGGTTGACGAGGACAAGCCGACGCGCACGGCGGATATCATTGAACGCTGTGACCGTACCCAGAGCTGGGCGAGTAAATATCGTGCAAGTCTGATTCGCGAGCGCGTCGTCGAGGCTGCCGGATACGGCCTTGTCCGGTTTACCGTGCCCATGCTGGGCGAGTACATTCGCGATCGCATTTTATGGCATGAGTAGGGTGATAAAGGTGACGGAACAGAAGATGAGCCCGCAGGCTATCGAGGTGCGTGGTGCGCGCGTCCATAACCTTAAGGACATCGATATCGATATTCCGCTGGGAAAGCTCGTGGGTATTGCCGGCGTGTCGGGCTCGGGCAAGAGCTCGCTGGCGCTGGGGGTTCTTTATGCCGAGGGCTCGCGTCGCTACTTGGAAGCACTCAGCACCTATACTCGACGTCGTCTGACACAGGCCGAGCACGCCCAGGTGGATGAGGTATTGCACGTGCCGGCGGCGCTCGCGCTGCACCAGCGTCCGAGCGTGCCGGGCGTGCGCTCGACCTTTGGTACCATGACCGAGCTCAACAATAGTCTGCGTCTGCTCTTTAGCCGTTGCGCCCATCACGTGTGCCCACATTGCGGGGCGCGCGTGGAGCCGAGCCTTAACGTGGCTGCAGGCCTGTCGCTCACGTGTCCGACATGTGGCCGCGAGTTCTACGCGCCGAGTGCCGAGGATTTGGCTTTCAATAGCGGCGGTGCATGTCCCACCTGTGGCGGTACCGGCGTCATGCGCGAGGTGGACGAGGCGAGCCTGGTGCCCGACGAGTCCAAGACTATCAACGAGGGCGCGGTGCTTCCTTGGGGCACACTCATGTGGGATCTGATGAAGCAGGTGGCTGGCGAGATGGGCGTGCGCACCGACGTGCCGTTTAACCAGCTCACGCCTCAAGAGCGCGACATCGTGTTCCACGGTCCGGCGGTTAAAAAGCACATTCTCTACGTTCCCAAAAACGGCGAGGGCGCCACGCCGCTCGATTTTACCTATTACAACGCTGTCTATACCGTCGAGAATGCGCTCGCCAAGGTTAAGGACGACAAGGGCCTCAAGCGCGTGGCGCGCTTTTTGCGCGAGGGGCCATGCCGTGACTGTGGCGGCACGCGTCTCTCCGAGGCCGCACGCCATCCCCAGGTGCGCGGTATCAATCTGGCGCAGGCCGCGGCTATGACGCTGGGTGAGGCGATTGAGTGGGTGCGCGGGGTGCCCGCATCCTTGCCGGCCGAGATGCAGCCCATGGCGACGGATATCTGCGATTCGTTTTTGAGCACGGCCCGTCGACTGGTCGATCTGGGCCTCGATTACCTTTCGCTCGACCGCGCCGGTGCCACGCTCTCCACGGGCGAGCGTCAGCGCGTGCAGCTCGCCCGCGTGGTGCGTAACCGATCGACGGGCGTGCTCTATGTGCTGGACGAGCCCTCGATTGGCTTGCATCCTGCCAATGTCGACGGCCTGGTAGGCGTGATGCGCGATTTGGTGGATGACGGCAACACCGTGGTCGTTGTCGACCACGACACGCGCGTACTGGCGGAAGCCGACTATCTGGTCGAGATGGGCCCCGTTGCCGGAGCAGGCGGCGGCAATGTGATCGCCGCGGGCGCGGTAGGCGAGGTCGAAGAATCGCAGGGCAGCCGCATCGCCCCATTTTTGCGCTCGGAGCCTGAGCGCTTGCGTCCGCAGGTGCCTGACGACGAAATGTTTGACCGGGGCCATATCCGCATGGCGACCGATGCCATCCATACCGTCAAACCGCTCGAAGTCGATATCCCGCGCGGTCGCCTTGTCGCGGTGACGGGCGTTTCGGGTTCGGGTAAGACGACGTTGGTGCTCGAGACACTCATCCCGGCACTTAAGGCGCAGGCAGCCGGCGAGCGCCTGCCAAAACACGTGCGTTGGGTCGATGCCGAGGGCATTGCACGTGCCAACCTGATAGACGCCACGCCCATCGGTGCCAACGTGCGTTCGACGGTAGCGACTTATGCCGACATCCATGATGAACTGCGTCGCGCCTTCGCCCGCACGCCCGAGGCCAAGGCAGCCGGCTACAAGGCAGGCGCATTTAGCTACAACACTGGCGCTTTGCGCTGCCCTACGTGCGATGGTACGGGTTCGGTATCGCTCGACGTGCAGTTTTTGCCCGACGTCGAGATCGTCTGCCCGGCATGTCGCGGCTCACGTTATGCAGATGCGGCTTCGCATATCCATCGCGAGGGCAAGGACGGGAGCTTGCTGACGTTGCCGCAGCTTATGGACATGAGTGTGGACGAGGCCCTCGACGCCACGGTGGGACTCAAGAAGGTTCAGGCGCGCTTGCAGACCTTGCACGACCTGGGCTTGGGTTATCTCACACTTGGCGAGCCCACACCGGCGCTTTCGGGCGGCGAGGCGCAGCGTCTTAAGCTCGCGAGCGAGATGGGCCGCGTGCAGGATGATGCCGTGTTTGTGTTCGACGAGCCCACGATCGGCCTGCACCCGCTCGATGTTCAGGTGCTGCTGAGCGTGTTCGACGGTCTCGTTGCCAAGGGCGCCACGGTTATCGTGATCGAACACGACCTCGATCTTATCCGTAATGCCGATTACGTGATCGACATGGGCCCGGGCGGCGGCGACGCAGGCGGACAAATCGTCTGTGTCGGCACGCCGGGCGACATCGCTGCCTGCTCCGCAAGCATCACCGGCCGCTACCTCTAACCGAATGTGACAAAGGGACTGTCCCTTTGTCACATTCCCGTTAAAGCCAGCATCTGTCGGCATGGCGCTTGAACAGTTTTCGCGTGAGGGTCAAAATGGCCTCAACCCATTCGCGAAATTTGCACGCCCTATAGTGAGTGGGCTCTCGCTTGAGCTGATGCTGCCAAGAGGCAGCCGATAGGGGCAATTATGGACAATCGAATCTTTGGGTATGCGCGTGTCTCTTCCGCAGACCAGAACCTGGGCCGCCAATTAGACGCGCTGGCAAGGTTTCCCGTGCAACGGAGCCAGATTTATGCTGACAAGGCAAGCGGTAAGGACTTTAAGCGTCCCCAGTACCAGCGTCTTCTTCGCAGGCTGCGCGAAGGCGACGTTCTCGTGATCAAAAGTATCGATCGTTTGGGCCGCAATTATCGTGAAGTCCTCGATGAGTGGCGACGCATCACGGTGGATAGGAATGCTGCCATCGTGGTGCTTGATATGCCATTGCTCGATACGCGCGAGCAGCCTGATGGCATTACGGGAACGTTCATGGCGGATCTGGTTCTTCAAATCTTGAGCTATGTGGCGCAGCTAGAGCGCGAAAACATCAAGCAACGCCAGGCGGAGGGCATCGCGTCGGCGCGTTTGCGTGGCGTGAAATTTGGAAGGCCGGCATTCGAACGCCCAGATAGCTATCGCGATGTCATCAAATTATTCGAAGGGGGAGAGGTTACGAGGCGAGAGGCTGCTGCGCTTTTGAACGTCAGCGTCTCGACGTTCGATCGTTGGAGACGGGCGGACGCGACCAGTTTTGACCGTTTGTCGTCTGCTCGTCCTCTTTAGCTAGACATTTTGACGAGGGGAGTTAATTACACAGAGCCCACTCCTTCCCTCGATGTTTATCCAGTTCACGCCCTTGAACCAAATAGTGCCACCGCGTTGCCAATTCGTCTGCTTTTTGACGAGGGCTATATATCGTGTTTTGTTTTGTATTTAAAGGAGGACGAAATGAAAAGGCGTTATGGAATGGCTCTGGTGACCGCGCTATTTGCGATGGTGTTTTGTGGGGCGCTTCTGCTGAGCGGCTGTTCGCAGTCTGAGAAGAAAAATGATGAACCTGATTATGCCGATGACCGTGCAATGGCTGTGATTGCTCAAGGTTATCAAAAGCGGTCGGATTATATCGAATCGCTTGGAGAAGATGCTGATCTAAGCTCGAATAAAGTGCGAAAAGAGATAATTAAAACCGAGATCGATAACGACAAAGAACTCAAAAAGGCGCCTTTTAAAGACGCTAAGATGCAGGAAGATGTCATCGCCTATCTCAACCTGCTTGACAATCAGCTTGATGTTACCAAGAAGTATGCGGAATCTGATCCTAAGTACTACGAGGAATGGGAAAAGGCCTACGACGCACGATCCGCACAGCTTAAGAAACTGGTCGATCGATATGACTTAACAGTCGATGACGAGTATCAAGATGAGTTTGACGAGCTAATTAAGAACGGTAGGACCGTAGAGGAGAAGACGCATAACGATGAGGTTATCAACGGTTTGCTCTCATCGGCGAATTTTGAGAAAAGTGATGATGGCTACGGTCTCTATACGTACACCGCAATCGTCGAAAATACCTCTGACATATCGTTCGAAAACGTTTATCTAAACGTTGCCCTTTACGATGCCGATGGTGTGAGGGCGGAAGAATGCTACGCAGATACATCTGCCTGGGCGCCTGGCGAGAAGGTGAAGTTTGAGGTAATGAGCGAGGTTGACGCCTCGAGGCTTGCGCCGACGGTGTCGGGTTACAGCGTCAAGGAATAGTTCGCGGGAATTGAAAAGAAAGCGCGGCCGTTTTCTTTGAACGGTCGCGCTTTGCATTGAGCCGTTGACGGAATGATTCGTGCCATCATGCTCGCGCTGGAAGATGATGGGAACGTCGGGGCAATAAAGGAAAGGTGAAACAGGATGGCAAAAACAAAATTTCTTACAACGATACCGCAAAAGGTTGCCTTTGGCGGGTTAGTCGTTGTTACGGTTCTAGCGGTTGCCTGGGGTATCTGGATATCATTGACGCGTAATCCTACAACGATCAGCGATGATTCGATTCGCGAGGAGATCACGCCAGTCGTTAAGCTCGTGACGTACGAGTACAACTTCACCCAGCTGCTTTCAATTGATGAGGCGGGCAATCCGCTTGGGTGGGAAAACCCCTTTACGTCTAAGCGATATGTCGCAACGATTGACGGCAAAGCTGACATCGGGATCGATGCCGATAAGATGAAGGTTACAATCGTACGGGCTAATATGGCCGATAAGAATTCAGAGGTCAAGAGCGTAAAGGTTATACTGCCTCACTCGGAGATCACCTCGTTCTCGACAGACCCCAATACGCTTAAGAAATATGTTGAGGACAATGGCTTTCTTAACTGGAATCAAGTAAGCACGGATGATCTAAACACGTTATTGAAACAGGCAAAGAAAGAGCAGACCAAGAAGGTCAAGGAAAGCAATATGCTCCAAGAATCTGATGATAGAGCCTGCGCCCTTATCGAAAAACAGGTCAAAGCCTTATGCGGCGATGACGTCAATGTTGACGTTGCGTTTGAGTAGGGGTGAATAGCATGTTGGATAAACGGCAACAGATCGCTGGGGCCGGCTCGCTTCTGATCGGGCACTACACCACCTTTCTCGACACTACCTTCAACTCGGCATTTGGCGATGAATATACGGTTGATTTCGACTATCGGAAATAGGAGGTCACAATGGAGGATAAAGACGATCTGGCTGTTGTCGAAAGGGAGGAGCCGCCGCGACATAAGCAGAGTTTTGATATCCGTAAGGCCGCTGCCGGGTTGGTTGATGGCGCCGGAAGCGCGATGGCGGGCGCGGTTGCAACCGTACAGAAAGTTGCCGATGGTGCAATGCGTGCTGCAACTCCGCTGGTCGATGACGCCTTGGCAGCTATTGCTGATGCGGCCGATGGTGCGGCAGGTACTGCTGCGGATATCGGTGACGCGGTCAACGATTGGGCATACCAGCAGCAGCTTAATAGATACAGGCCGGTAACCAAGGAGACCTATCAGAGTCCTTCATTCCATTTGCCGAACATGATTCGAATTGTTGACGGAAATGAGCGCCGGGGCATCGACGCCTGTAGAGATGCTATTGGTTGGCTGGATACTGTTAAGGGCACGCAGATTTTCAATCTGTACCGCGAGGCAATCGGGGATAGCGAATTGTCTTTCTATCCTAAACCATCTCTTTACTCCACATATTACATAGATGCTTTTGATCGGTCTCGCTTTGTTGACCTTGACTCTTATTTTGCAACCATGCAACAAGACAAGATGGCCGAGTTGAGACGGATTGCGTTCATGCTTGGCGCGAAGCGCTGCAAGCTGGAGGTGACGGAGTACGAGGAAACTCGGCGAGGCCGCCAGGTTAAGGGAAATGCCAAGGCGGGAAAGAAGGGCTCGGTTCGAATCGACGGTTCCTTGAGCGATTCAACGAGAAGCGAGAAGAAAATTCTGTTTACACAGGAATTTGAGGGCGACATGGTTCCACAGCGCCCTGAGCTCCATTGGTATGCCCATGACTCAGATGTTCTCTTGTTAATTGAGACGAGATGTGGTGGAGAGGATAAAAACAAGGCGAAGAGCTATCGGGTCGAATTGAAAAGTGAAACGGCCATGACCATGTCTGTATCACTTGCTATGGCTATCGACGAGGCATGCAGCAAACTGAACATAAGGGCGAATTCGAGCCTGACAAGCCAAGCTAAGCGAGAACTCCGGCAATCGTTTGTATTTGAAGTTGAATTCTGATGTGTGGGGACCATTTGCTGCGGGGTTCCTGTCCTTTACGGGGTAGAAGCATAGAAACCCATACGGTGCAACTCAGTAAAAGTTAGTAATATACTGGCATCTTTTCTAGTTAAAAGCGTTTAAAACCGGTTAATTCCATTTAAATCAGTAGGTGCAATATGTGACAAAGGGACAGTCCCTTTGTCACATGCCGGGGAAGCCTGTCTGGCGGAGGGCCTCGTAGAGGACGATGGCGGCGCTGTTGGAGAGGTTGAGGGCGCTGATGCGGTAGTCGTCCGGGTCTACATAGTTGCCGCAGATATCCTGCTGAAGGATGGCCTCGTGGCCGCTCTCGCTATGCCCGAGCGCCTCCTCGTGGGCTTCCCAGGCCTCGGCGTTATCGAGCGAGTCGCAGTCGCGCAGCATGGGGATGCGCTCGCAGCGCGCAGGCTCTGCGGCGAGCAGCTCTTCGGGAATCCCCGAGCTCTCGCTGCCAAAGACCAGATAGTCACCGTCGCGGTAGGTGCTTTGCGCATAGGTGCGGCGCGCCTTTTTGGTCAGCAGATGCAGGCGTTCATCGGCGGGGGAGAGGCCGTTGCACGTAAGGAAATCCTCCCAGCCGGCATAGGTCGTCACGTCCAAGTTTTGCCAGTAGCCCAGGCCGGCGCGACGCACCGTCTTGTCGTCGAGCGAAAAGCCCAGCGGCTCCACCAGGTGCAGGCGGGTACCGGTGACCACGCAGGTACGGCCGATATTGCCCGTATTGGCCGGAATCTCGGGCGCATACAGCACGATATTGAACATGAATCTCCTTGGCTCAGAACGAAAAACCACCACGAAGGGGACAGGCACCTTCGTGGTGGTTTGGCGGTTACGTGGCAGAAAATGCTCGCTTCGATAGCCTAGGCGCGGTGCCAGTCGGTCAGACAGGCATCGAGGGAGGCGATGAGCGCGTCCTTGTCCATGTGACGGCCGATGATGCACAGGCTCGTCATGCGGTCGCCCGTCTCGTCGTCCCAAATCTGCATGATCTCGGGGTTCTCGTCGATGATCTTCTGCTTCTCGCCCTCGGGCGCCGAATCGACAAACAGACCGTTCTCCATCAGGCGCATCTGGTGGCCGGCCTGCTCGAACATGTAGCACATGTCCGGATCGCCGGTCTGCCACAGCGGACCCTTGACGCGGATGACCTCGTCGGGCCACTCTTGCTCAACAAAATCGGTGAACTTCTGCAGGTCAAACGGCTTGCGGCGCGAGTACACAAAGGTCTCGATGTCGTACTCGAGCACCTCGGGGTCGTCGTGCTCCTCGGGATGCTCCATGGCCTCGATCCAGGCGGCGGAGTTGTAGGCGCGCATAAAGTCGAAGCGGCCGGTGTCGAGCAGCTCCTCCATGGGGACCTCGCCGTTTTGAGCCTCGACAATCACGGCGTCCTTCTGCAGGCTGCGCACGATGGCCTTAAGCTCTGCGATCTGCTCGGGGGTGACGGTGTCAGTCTTATTAAGAATCAGCGTGGAGCAAAACTCGATCTGCTGGATGAGCAGGCTCTCGATGTCGTCCTCGTCGATATCCTCGGCTAGCAGGTCGCGACCGCCGTTGAACTCGTCGTACATGCGGGCGCAGTCGACCACGGCCACGATGTTGTCGAGCGCGAGCTTGGGCTCGCCGCCCACCTTGGCCTCGTCGCAGAAGCTCGAGATGGTGTAGGCGATGGGGATGGGCTCGCAAATACCCGAGGCCTCGATGATGATGTAGTCGAACTTGCCCGAATCGGCGATGCCCTGCAGCTGGTTGGCCAGATCGTCCGAAAGCGTGCAGCAGATGCAGCCGTTGGTGAGCGGGATGAGGTCGTCGGTCTCGGAAAGGCCGCCGTCGGCGATAAGGCTGGCGTCGACGTTGATCTCGCCGATATCGTTGACGATCACGGCGGCGCGGATGCCGCCGTCGTTAGCGAGGATGTGGTTGAGCAGCGTGGTCTTGCCGGCACCGAGGTATCCGGTAAGCATGATGATCTTCACGGGTCTGTTGGGCATGTGCCCTCCTTTGTTAGACATGGCTTACAGTTAAATCTTATGCCAAACGCCTGCTCTTATACCCACGCGCCGGCAAATAACACAGGCTACTCCCAGGCTCCCCACACATCGGGGCAATAACCGACGGTGGCCTTCTTGCCGTTGCGCACGATGGGCTCGGCCAGAACCTGCTGGTTCTCGAGCAGCTTATCAAAGCGCTGGCTGGGGGTGAGGTGCTGGATGAGTGCGAGCGTCTCCTCGTCCTTGGCTTTGGGGTTGAGCAGCTTGTCGATGCCGCCGACCGCCTGCATCACGCTCGTGAGCTCGCCCTTGCTCATCTCCCTTTCCTTAAGGTCGATAAACTGCACCTTAATGCGTCGCTCCTTAAAATAGCGCTGGGCCTTCTTGGTATCGAAGGACTTCTTAGTCCCGAAAATTTGAATATTCATATCTATGTTCCGCCGTTCTACCTGATGAAGTTGGTCCTAGCGCGATCGGCCTGGGGGGCTTCGATGCCGGCGGCCTTTCCCGCCTCGATGCAACGTAGGAGCCAGGCCATGTTTTTGCCGATGTTTCGCATGGTGGCAAGGCCTTCGGCGTCCTGGGCGGCCTCGCCCGGCATGGCGCCAAAGACGTTGTTCCAGTAGGTGGATGCCACCACGGGCATCTGGTTGATGGTGAAGTATTTGTTGAGCACATCGAAGGTGGTCGACGTGCCACCGCGACGGGCAACGGCGACAGCGGCGCCCGGCTTGTGCGCAAAGGCCTTGCTGCCAGCATAGAATGCACGGTCGAGGGCAGAGAGGATGCGTCCGCTGGGATGCGCGTAGTAGACGGGCGAACCAAAGACAAAGCCGTCTGCCTGCTCGGCAGCGGCAATCAGCTCGTTGACCATATCGTCGTCAAAGGTGCAGCGGCAATCGAGCTTGCCGCACTGGCCGCACCCGATGCAATCGCGAATAGGCTTGGCGCCCAGCTGAAACACCTGCGTCTCAATGCCCTCTGCGTTGAGCTGCTCGGCAATCTCGGCGAGTGCGCGGTCGGTGTTGCCGTTTGCCTTGGGGCTGCCATTGACCAAAAGAACCTTCATCACAAACTCCCTCTGCTGTCGGTGACTTCTGCGGAGGATTATCGCACGAGCGGGCAGATGGCGTGGGGCGCGATTCCAGCGACCGCCCATCATGCGCCCCGTCTCGATCGGTAGCTTCATCCGAGTGTTTCTCGGGGCCGGGAAGCCGGCCCCGAGGGCCAACGGCGGGCTCGCTCACCAGGTACGAGAGGGACACGGTCCAGAGTATGTTGGAGCTCGGGGCCTCATGCAAGCCGATTGTGAGGAGTCTGGGCAGGTCGCCTTCGATGGCGAACTCTGAGGTCTTAGAAGGCGGGCTGCTGCGGCGGCTATGGTTTATACTAAGGCGGTTGCTATCGAGTAATTCATACTTGGTTTGATTCGATTGTGAATGCGTAACTAGGATGGAAAGCAAAGGAAACTCTATGGAAACAGAGGATGCTGTTTGCTTGATGACTTCGATTGCCTTGATTGTCCTTTCAATCCAATACCGAAGAGGAAGATGGCTCTGCTCAATTGCTGGATATGATGTCACAAAAAGGGAGAGCGAGATTGATATACGCCCCTACGCAAAGCTGATTTCTTCTGTGACGTTATGGATGGGGCTGCTGTTTTTCTTGTGGGCGGTAGAGGGCTGGGTACGCGATTGGAATACCAGCGTTTTTGAAGTTTTGGTTCTACTTCTGTTCAGCTTGGCCTCTTTGTCGTTCGTGCGGCTCGTTAGGTTTGTGTTTATGAGGCGATAGCCAGCGGAAGTGGCTGGACGACAAAATGGACCAATGCAGCCAATTGTCAATAGAATTTGATAGGCTTGGCTTAACAGATTTACTCGAGGGCATATCCGTGGCGGGGGATAGGTTCTATCTTGTTGAGCACTTATTTGCATCAGGCAAAGTAAACCAAGAGTATCGAAACGGTGCCCCCGGGCCCGCTAGGGACTGCGGGGGGCGTTCGGCTAACTGCGGGTACGGCCTATTTGCCCAATGTGTTCGCCCGAGATCGGAAATTAACCATCATGCGCCCCATAACGCTAGTCCAGCTTGGTGCCCGGTACCTGTGGCGCCTCTTTAATCAGCGCATTAAGTTCGTTCAAAATGGAAACGGGCTGTCGGTCGACGGCGTCCAGATGAAGCGTCGCCACGCGAAGGGGCGGCTGATATTCAAATGAGCCGAGGAGCACGGGCGATCCCAAGAACCGTTCGATTTCGTCTGCAACCGCGTCGGTCTCTTCGGGATCAAGCTCGTCAAAGAGCGCCACGAACATCGGTCCGGTCGAGCGGAACAGACGACCCTTGCCGCGCGAGCAATCCATGAGGCAGGCGGCGCTTTCTGCCAAAACGCGGTCGCCTGCATCAAAGCCAAAGCGGGCATTGACCTTGGCGATTTCGTCGATTTTAATGGCGATCAAGCCCGCGTTTCGTGCCACGCGACGCATTTCGCCAATGGCGTTGACCAGGGCGTGGATATCGCCCAGACCGGTCACGGAATCGGTCGTATCTGCCAAGCTTCGGTTGATGATAATGCCCACATACATGTTGGGCTCGGTTTCGGTGCTATCCAGGCGGTAACCCGTACAATCGCACAGCGCATATTTTCCGGCGGTATTCAGGACTCGATACTGCATGTAATGGAAGTGCCACGCGCCGTTTACCACCATATCGAGCTCGCTGCGCACGTTGTCGCGGTCTTCGGGGTGAACGCGGGCAAGCCACATATCGAGTGAGTTGTAGGGATGCTGGGAGGGTAGGTCGAAATCGCGCACGGCATTAATCGACCATTGCGATTCGCCGGTATCGAGGTTAAGGATAAACGGATAGCGCGTCTCGGAGCTCATGGAGATCGCTTGGAACACCCGGTCGTTGCAGGGAGGCTGATTGGCGATCGGGCGCATGGATGCGTCGTTTTCCTTCGGCTGCTGCACACGGTGCATGAGCTTGTAGCGATACATTTTGCGGTCGGCGTCCTTTGTCATCTGGCGACGCGTATCGCCTGCCAGCGGGTCGACGCGCGAGCAGCCAAAGCTAAAGCTAGCGATCATGGGCGCTTTGCCGCCCGATATTGCCTCGATAAGGTTGGCGCGCGTCCGCTCCAGGCGCTGCTCGAGTTCGGATTCGTCTGTCGTGGGGGATATAAGTACAAATTCGTCTCCACCGATACGGAACAGCAGGTCATTGGGTTCCATTGTCTCGGTAAGCGCGCGGCAGATGCTCAGAATGTAGCGATTGCCCTCGGCGTGGCCAAACGTATCGTTGCAGTGCTTGAGGTGGTCGATGTCAATATAGGCGCAGGTGAAGGGAACACCTTTGCGCCAGAGCTGGTCGATATGGCAATCGAGCCCACCACGGTTGCCAAGATTGGTGAGTGAATCGATATAGGCGCCGCGCTCAAGCAGCTCGCGTTCTTGCTGCAGGATGGCAAATGTCTTCTGTAACTGCTCGCCGATGGCGCACAGTTCCGTGGGCAGCGCGGCAACATCGAGCTCGGCGGTCGAGACCCCGTTCGCAAGTCGCTGAAGATAGGCAATGATTGATTGCTCGCCCAGGCGATACGGCTCGTTCATGATGGATAACCTCCTTGGGCACAACAGTGGTTTGTATCATATTCCCAATTCGGTTTGGATTGGGGGAATAAGTTAGCCGATGGGGACAAACGCCCCTTCGGCGGTAGTGTTTTGCGCGTAAGCGTATCAGTTGCGGCCGCCGCCATCGAGCAGCGCTTCAAAATCCTCCACCTGCATGGGGCGGTAGTAGAGGAAGCCCTGAGCGTAGCGGGCACCCATTTGGCGCAACATGTTTGCCTGCTCTTTGGTCTCGACGCCTTCGATTACAACGGGCAGATGGAGCGATTGTGCCATCTCGAGCATTGATGAAACGATTTGCGCGCTACGGCTTTGATCGCGGTCGGCGGGCACAAACGTGCGATCGAGCTTGATGACGTCGACGTTGACGTTCTTGAGCATCGCGAGCGTAGACTGGCCGGTGCCAAAATCGTCCATGTAGGTCGAGAAACCGCGAGTGTGCAGGTCAGCCGTCAGCCTATCCACGGCCTCGGACTCTCCCGTATAAGCCGTCTCGGTGATCTCGATGCGCATGAGCTCGGGCGGTAGGTTGTATTGGGCGGCAAGCGCCCCCATATGCTTGGCGACGTCGCAGGCAAGGATATCCACGCGCGACACATTGAGCGAGATCGGAACTACGCGCAGCCCTCGATCGATGCGCTCACGCAGCCACGAGGCAACGCCCTGCCAAACGTATTTGTCGAGCGTCACCACAAAACCGCTTTCTTCGAGGGCGGGGATAAAGGTAGCGGGTGAAATGAGGGAGCCATCCTTGTCAATCCAGCGCGTGAGTGCCTCGGCGCCAATGATCTCGCCGGTTTCCATGTCGACCTGGGGCTGCACGTAGTAGGTAATGCGGCCGTTTGAGAGCGCATACTGGAATTCGGTCAGCGTGCGGTGGAACGCGATTTCGTGCTCGTATTCCTCGGGGCGGAAAATGGCAATGCGCTCCTTAAAGTCGTTTTTTGCGCGCCGATTGGTAAACATGGCCTTGGCCTGCGCATCGATGGTGATTTCCTCGTTGGAGTCGATGGGGTAGACGCCCATGGACGGCCAGAAGCCCACGCCGTCATCATGCTTGACCACGGCCTGGCGAACGCGGCTATAGATCTGATGGACGGTGTCGTGTTCAAAGGGGATGAGTACGCAAAAATCGTCTTGGCCCCAGTACCCTGCGACGCCCATGGCGGCATTCTCGATGTCCTTGAGAACCGTGCCCACATCGGCGAGTACGCGGTCGCCCTCGGCCTGTCCGTGCCATTCGTTGAACAGTCGCATGTGCCCCATATCGACGGTGGCGATACACCAGGCGCCGTTGTGCCTTGTCTCGAGAAATTCGTTGGCGCGGCGCATAAACTCGCTGGGTCGATAGAGACCCGTGAGCGGATCGATGCGTTCGGCGATGGCGCTTTTGCGCTCCACCTCGGGTATGGGGAGGCTGTCGTTGGGAACAAGCCCGCCGGCCGTGCGAATGCGACGGTCGAGTTCGCCTAAAACGGCGGCCGTTTGATTGGTCAGGTGCTCGTAAAAGGCCGGAACGACAAGACAGACGGGGGTAATAGTGTCGCCCGCGATTCGAACGGGAGCGAAAACGGCCTCTTTGAGATGTTGGATCAGTTGCTCGAATGCTTCGTGATCCAAATTGTTGCTAAGCACGACGAACTGGGCGTTGCGTGAACGGAAGACGCGACTCCTGCCGCGAGTAATCGACAGCATGCGGCCTGCGTATTCGGCGAGCATGTTGTCGACGGCCTCGGCCCCGTAGAGCTCGTTGAGCTTTGCCGTGCCGCGAACGCGCACTGCTATAAGCCCCGTCTCGCAACGGTCGCGACGGCAGGCATCGATAGCGTTGATCAGCGTGCGCTGCGTTCCGAGACCCGTGGCGGCGTCGACGGTCTCGGCAAGCGAGTGGTTGACGAGCTCGCCGACATAGAGCGAGGGGACATTTCCGTCGCCGTCGATACGAAACCCGCGAGCACGGCCGAGGATGTAATCGCCGGCGGCATTGCGCACGCGGTACTGCATGACGTGACGATGTTTGGAGCCGTCATAGATTTGGTCGATGTCGTTGGTATAGGCCTCAAGGTCATCGGGATGGACACGCGTTTTCCAATAATCGTGACAGTTGTCTATATGCTCCGAAGGAAGACCAAGATCGCGCAAGGCGCCTTGTGACCAAAGGGTTCGATGTTTGTCCAAGTTCTCGATAAAGAAATAGCGGCCTTCGTTGAGCATCGAAAGGGCGTCGAAAATTCGATCGCTTATTTCGAAGTCGTCGGTGTGGGCTTGTGCGATATTGCGTCGATCAAGGTGCACGGCATGACGTAGCTTGTAGTCGTACATGCGATGGTCGGCATCGTTCGTCAAGCGATTGGGGGCTTCGCCCAGGGCGGGGTCGGCGTGTGCCACTCCGTAGCTAAACGAGTGAGGCATCTCGGCATCGTTGTTTTTGAGCAGGACCGTTCGGCAGCGTTCCAGACGTTCGGCGAGGTCGTCCTCGGTTGCAATCGTAGACAGGATGGCAAACTCGTCGCCTCCCAGACGAAACGCCGCTTCGTCCACCTCCATATACAGCTTGAGATAGAGGCTTACCTGCAAAATATAGCGGTTGCCCTCGTCATGGCCAAAGACGTCGTTGCAGTGCTTGAGATTGTCGATATCGATGTACGCCATGGTAACGGGGGTGTCCTGCTCCCAGAGCTCCTCGAGGGAACGGGCAAAGCCGCCGCGGTTGCCAAGCCCGGTAAGCTGGTCGGTAAAGGCGGTCCTGACCAGATCCTCCTGACGCTTGAGAAGGTCACGGACGGTCTTTTCGAGCGTCTCGGTGTAATTGCTGGGGGTATCCATGCTGTAGGCGGCTTTCTGGGGTCGGGGCGGATTGCGTCGGGCGAGCTCGTTGTGCACACGCGTTGTTGCTCAACGCCTCGCGTGTTTCCAAGCCCCCGCCTTGCTGCGTCGTTGGGTTTATTTGCCGGCTGACGTTCGTTGCTGATAACTACTGAGTAGTATAAACAAGTGTATGGAATTATGCAGGGGTGCCCATGTTGCGGGCGGCCATTATTCGCCATTATTCGCCAAACGGTAACGCGACGATGTTCGATGAAAATGCGACTGAGGCGATATATGTTGACGGGTATACTTGTTTCGTTTTAAAACGCAGGAACGGAGATGGTCGCATGGCACAGCCAGATACGACGCCCACGGTGGGGCTTGCTCTCGAGGGAGGCGGCTACCGCGGTATGTATACGGCGGGCGTGCTCGACGTATGGATGGAGTGCGGCCTGACCTGTGACCATATGGTGGGCGTCTCGGCGGGCGCGGCGTTTGGCTACAACTTTAAATCGCGCCAGATCGGCCGTGCCATTCGCTACAACAAGGCCTATTGCGCCGACAAGCGCTATGCGAGCGTGACGAGCTGGCTGCGAACCGGCGACATGTTCAATGCCGAGTTTGCCTATCACGAGGTTCCCATCGAGCGCGATCCCATCGACCTGGAGGCTTATCGTGCCTGCCCCATGCGGTTTACCTGCGTGTGCACCGATCTTAAGACGGGGCGGGCCGTCTACCATGACCTGCCTTACGGTGATGAGCATGATATCGAGTGGATCCGGGCGTCGTCGGCGATTCCCGTGGCAACACGACCCGTTGCCATTGAGGGGCACAAGTACCTGGATGGCGGCGTTGCCGATTCCATTCCCAGCGCATGGCTGTTTGCGCAGGGCTATGACCGCAACGTGGTGGTGCTGACGCAGCCGGCGGGCTTTGTAAAGCAGCCCAATAGCGTGATGCCTATGCTGCGTCGCGTGTATCGTCACTATCCGGAGTTTGTTGCGGCGCTTGAGCACCGGCACGAGGTATATAACGCCACGCTCGACGACCTGGCGCGTCGCGAGGCCGCTGGCGAGATCTTTGTGGTGCGGCCGAGCGAATCGGTGAAGGTGCCGTCGCTGTGCCGCGAGCCCGATGAGCTTGAGCGTATCTATCAGATCGGCCGCCGCGATGCGGAGGCGACCTTGCCGGCGTTGGAAGCGTATCTAGCGGGGTAGGGCAAGCTGCCGTGGACTCGGCGGAAAGCGCGTCCCAGAATGAGCGCTCAGAACGGGTTACAGTTTCCCAAACAGTGGGGTTTCGGAAAGTACGTCCCGGAATATGCGTTCAGACTGGGATGCGGTTTCCCGTTGAGCCTCTATATGGAAAGCGCATCCCGGAATGGAGGTCCAAACTGGGATGCGCTTTCCATTGCTGAAGATGTGAGGCTGCGGATCAGCTGCTCGGCTTATGCCTATGCCTGCTGCCAGGTGTCGACGAGCTCCTTGGCCGCGGCGTAGGGGTCATCGGCGCTGCAGACAGCGCTCACCACAAAGAAGCCGTCGACGCCGGTTGCCTTAAGCTGCGGCAAGTCGGCCGTCTTAACGCCGCCGCCCACCACGATGGGCACGGGGCTTGCCGCGTGGAGTGCGGCCAGGTCCTCAAAGCTCTTGGTGATGATGGAGCCATCGGCTGCGCGTCCGCAGTCGCGCTTGGTCTCGGTCTCGTGGAGCGGGCCGATGCCCAGGTAGTCGACCAGACTCATGTCGGCGGTCTTGACGTACTCGAGCATTTCCTCGCAACGGGCCGAAAGGCCCACGATGGCGTCGGGGCCCAGCAGCTTGCGACAGACCTCGACGGGAATATCGCTCTGGCCCACGTGCACGCCGTCGACCGCAATGCCCTGCTCGCGTGCGGCGAGTACGCAGTCAAGGCGGTCATCGATCAGCAAAGCGACCTGACCGGTCTTGCCAGCCTGTGCGATTGCCTGCGCGGCGTCGCCGGTCAGCGCGATGATCTCGCGGGCGCTTGCCACCTTGGAGCGCACCTGGATGCAGGTAAAGCCGGCATCGAGTGCCTGGGCCACCACATCGCCCACGGGGCGCCCGAGCGTGTTTTCGGGGCCGAGTACCAGATAGGCCGAGATATCAAGGTTGTCGCGGATGCTCATCGTGCTTCCTCCTGCTTTTTGATCTGTGCTTCCATGCGCTCGAGTTTGCCGGTCATGGTGTCGGTAAATCCGGGTCGAATATCGGCTTTGAGCACGACTTCGGTGCGGATGCCCTTGCTCGCCAACACAAAGGTTGCGTCGCGCACGACCTGCATGACCTCGTCCCAGTCGCCCTCGATCTCGGTGAACATCGAGGTGGTGCGGTTGGGAAGGCCGCTCTCGCGAATGACGCGCACGACTTCGGCGACCTCGGCAGACAGCTCGTCGCCGGTGCCACATGGGGCAATGGCCACAGCGACCAGGGTGTTCATGCCGGCATTGGTTGCGGGCTCGGACATGGCTTATGCCTCCTCGAGCTCGAGTCGGTTATCGGCAATGTCCTGGGCGGTCGCACGGTAGAGCTCGTCGATAAAGGCGACCTTAAAGCTTGCCGGCGCGTCGGCGACAGCAGCGGCACGCGTACCGGCAACGTTGTAGACGGCGGTGCCGCAGATGGCTGCCGTAAACGGATCGGCAGCACAGGCGTACACGGCCAGCACGCCGCCCTGTGAGCAACCACAGCCGGTGATCTTGGACATGAGTGGGCTGCCGCCGTGGGACTTGGCCACGGTCGTGCCGTCGGTGATCAGGTCGACTTCACCCGAGACCACTACGGCGCCGCCGGTGTAGCGAGCGAGCGCCACGGCGGCATCGCGGGCGGCGTCGACCGTGTCGGTGGTGTCGACACCGCGTACGCGGCTCAGATCAGCCGCCTCGCCCTCAAGACCCCACAGGCCGGCGAGCGCGATAATCTCGGAGGCGTTGCCGCGCACGATGGCGGGTTTGTACTGCTTGAGCTCGTTTACCAGCTGGGTGCGCAGGCTACCGATGCCCAGGCCAACCGGATCGAGCACCCAGGGCTTGCCGGCGTCGTGTGCCGCCTTGGCCGCGCGGGGAATCGTCTGCTCGTAGATGGGGAAGAGTGTGCCCATGTTGAGATAGATGGCGCCGCCGCCGGCAACGAGCGCCTCGCCCTCGTCGGGCAGATAGACCATGGCGGCCGATCCGCCCACGGCGAGCTGTGCGTTGGCGACAAAGTCGATCGTCACCGTGTTGGTGATGGAGCCGGCCATCGGATTGGTGGCGCGAATCTCCTCCACGGCCTTGATCACTTGTTGCTTGAGCTGTTTCGAATCGATCACTGCACATGCCTCCTTGGCATAGAAAAGGGGCGCTGTGCATAGACAGCGCCCCTGTAAAGGCGGCATGCTCCCTACGCCAGCATTAACTGACAGGTTCAAAGGATTGGGCCCCATGCCCTCTCAGCCTTGTGGTTTGCACCGCCGGCACTCCCGCAGCGAATCTGTTGTTCCCTATACTAGCGCATCGGTACAATGGTTACGATGAAAACGACTGGGGGACCCTATGATCAAACTTGTGCTGACCGATATGGACGATACGCTGATTCCGGCCGGGCATGACGGCGCCAGCGACTATGCCATCGAGGGCATTCATGCCATGCAGGCGGCGGGTCTGCACTTTGGTCCGGTTTCGGGTCGTCAGCCGTCTGCGATGGGCTGGATGTTCCGCAATCGCGCCGAGTGCTTCTCGACCGGCGCGTTCTGCAACGGCCAGGTCATGTTTGTGGACGGCGAGGTGGTAGCCTCGCATGCGACCGACAACGCCGCCCTTATGCGCTTGGCTGACTACTTGGAGCAAGAGACCGACGATACGTATCTGAAGGTCTACGGCCTGGGTGATGACTTTTGGGGCAACGATGCCTATTGTGTGACGAGCGACCCCGAGCGCGTGCGCCGCGCCATGGAGTCGGGCGGCAACGCATGGCTCAAGGGCGAAGAGGCCCCGTGCCGTCCTGTCGTCGATGACGCGTCGGTGTTCAAGGCGAATATCTGGAGTGCTCGTTCGCGTGAGGAGCTCGCGGAGCTACGCGAGCGCGTTGCCGCTGAGGTGCCGGAACTCTCGCTCGTGTTTCCCAACAATCGTGTGCGCCTGTTCGACATTCTTCCAGCAGGTTGGGACAAGGGTTGCGCTGCGCTGGAGCTGGCGCGCGCTTTGGACCTGACGTCCGACGAGGTGGCCGTATTTGGCGATTCCGATAACGACCTGCCCATGATCGGTGCCGTCCCCAACTCCGTTGCAGTCGCCAATGCCAACGAGGCCGTCACGGCTGCCGCGCGCTGGCATATCGGCGCTGCGGCAGACGATGCGGTTGCCGGGGCTCTGCATCAGATTGCCGCCTGCGCCGCGACGGGGGAGATGCCGTCGTTTATGCGTCAGGCAGATGCGGCGGGTTCGGGTATCGCGGACGTCTAGGGAGGCCATCATGAAGCTTCAACAGCTCAGGTATGTCGTCAAAGTTGCCGAATGTGGCAGCATCACCGAGGCCTCGCGCCGGCTCTTTGTGTCGCAGCCTTCGATTACCGCGTCGATCCGCGATCTCGAAAACGAGATGGGTGTGCACATCTTTGAGCGCACCAACAAGGGTGTCATTGTGTCCGAGGAGGGCGAGACCTTCTTGGGCTACGCGCGCCAGGTGCTCGACCAGGCGGATCTGCTCGAAGGCAAGTACAAGGGCGCGTCCGAGCAGGTGCCGCACTTTAGCGTGAGCTGCCAGCATTATTCCTTTGCCGTCAACGCGTTTGTCGACGTGATCCGCGAGTTCGATGCCGCGCGCTACGACTTTACCCTGCGCGAGGAGCAAACCCACGAGATTATCGAGGACGTCGCGCACATGAAAAGCGAGCTCGGCATCCTGTATCTGTCGGAGCACAATCGCGAGGTCATCGAGCGCATGTTGGCGGCCAACGAGCTCGTGTTCGAAGGGCTCTTCTGCGCCACGCCGCATGTCTTCGTGTGCGCCGACCATCCGCTGGCGGGCCGCTCGAGTGTGACGCTCGAGGACTTGGAAGACTACCCGTTCCTGTCCTATGAGCAGGGCAGCTATAACTCGTTTTATTATTCTGAGGAGCTGACCTCAACCTTTGAGCGCCGCAAGAATATCCGCGTGCGCGACCGTGCGACGCTGTTCAACCTAGCTATGGGCCTTAACGGCTACACGGTGTGTTCGGGCGTGATCAGCCATGAGCTTAACGGCCCCGGTATTATCTCGATTCCGCTCGATGTAGACGAGTACATGGAGATCGGCATTATCACGCGCAAAAATACGACGCTCACGCGCTATGGGCAGGCCTATATCGAAGCGATTCGTCAGCATATTTAGCTCACTTCGAGATGCCCATGTGAGGCTGAGCTCCACTGTTGCTCAGTATAGAAAAAACTAATAACAAACCTATATAAACGTATATTTTACGATGGCCATATAAGCGCTCATACTCTGTCCCAGTAAAGCAACCAATGCAAAGGAGATATCTATGAGCACTTCAATTCAATCGAACGCGCCGTTTCGCGCTGATATCGTCGGCAGCTTTCTTCGTCCGCAGGCCGTAAAGGATGCCCGCGCTGCCTATGCGGCAGGCACGCTTGATGCCGAGGGGCTTAAGGCCGTCGAGGACGAGGCCATTCGCGATTTGGTGGCAAAGCAGAAGGCCGCCGGCCTGCAAGTTATCACCGATGGCGAGTTCCGCCGCAGCTACTGGCACCTCGATTTTATGTGGGGCCTTAACGGCATTGAGCGCCGCACCTCGCGTACAGGCTATATGTTCCACGATGAGGAGACTACCGCCGACACCGCCGTGGTAACCGGTCCCATTGGCGGCAAGAATCATCCGTTCGTCGAGCATTTTAAGTTCGTCAAGGCGCTTGAGGGGGAGGGCCAGATCGCACGGCAAACCATTCCGGCACCGATCCAGACGTTCTCCGAAGTCACGCTCGACCGTTGCGATGGCCAGCAGGAGAGTCTGCGCGCCGTCTACAAGACCGACGAAGAGCTCGCCGATGCCATCGCGGCAGCATACCGCACCGTGATTGCCGACCTGTACGCAGCAGGCTGCCGCAATATCCAGTTTGATGACTGTACTTGGGGTATCTACTGCGACACCGATTTCGTGGCAAAGACCGGCATGAGCCCGGTCGACCTGCAAAAGGTAAGCGAGCTGGGCGTGGCGCTCAACAACGCCGCCATCGAGGGCAAGCCCGACGATCTGGTCATCAACACGCACGTGTGCCGCGGCAACTATCACTCCACGTATGCCTTCGAGGGTGGTTACGATCCCATTGCACCGTACCTGTTTGCGCACGAGGATGTCGACGCGTTCTACCTTGAGTTCGATACGCCGCGCGCCGGTGGCTTTGAGCCGCTCAAGTATGTTGCTCCCGGCAAGAAGGTCGTGCTGGGCCTGGTGACCACCAAGGCCGCTGAGCTCGAGGACGAGGATGCCATCGTCGAACGTATTCACGAGGCCGCAAAGTACGTGCCGCTCGTGAACCTGTACCTGTCGCCCCAGTGCGGCTTTGCCAGCTGTGAGATTGGCAACAAACTGACCGAGGACGAACAGTGGGCAAAGATCGCGCTGGTCAAGCGCATTTCCGAGCGCGTTTGGAAGTAACGCTACCGTTTGCAGGTGACGGCGCGTGCGAGACATGGCATATCACGTACAATGGTTCGGATCGTATCGTTCGGGCAGGTTATCCGATATGCCTGATCGCCCTTCCATCATGAAAGGACTTCCATGTCCCAATCCTCGACGCCCGCCGTCACCGATGCCATCTACGATGCATCGTCGCTCGGCCGCCCGCGCATGTTTGTGTTGGGTTTGCAACACATGTTTGCGATGTTCGGAGCCACGGTGCTCGTGCCTGTGCTCACCGGCCTTTCCGTTTCGGCGACGCTTCTGTTCGCCGGCATCGGCACGCTGCTGTTTCATTTTCTATCGCGCGGTAAGGTGCCCGCGTTTCTGGGCTCGTCGTTTGCTTTTATCGCGGGTTATGCCGCCATTGCACCCAACGGCGAGGCCGAGCTTTTGCCCTACGCCTGCCTGGGCGTTGCCTGCGCCGGTCTACTCTATCCGGTACTTGCGGCACTCTTCCGCGCATTTGGCGCCAAGCGTGTCATGCGCTTCTTTCCGCCGGTGGTGACCGGTCCCATCGTCATTTCCATAGGCCTGATCCTGGCGAGCTCTGCCATTGCCAACTGCCAGACCAACTGGCTTGTCGCCGTTATCGCTGTGGCCGTGATCGTCATCTGCAACATCTGGGGCCGCGGCATGATCAAGATCGTGCCGATTTTGCTGGGCGTTGTGGTGAGCTATGCCGTTGCGACTGCGCTCGGCGAGGTTGATTTCTCGGGCGTTGCCGCCGCTCCGTGGGTCGGTCTGCCCATCGTGTGGGACAACACCGTGTTTGCACTCTTTGGGCCGCAGTTCGATAGCGGTCTTGCCACGACGGCCATCATCACCATCATGCCGCTGGCTTTCGCGACCATGATCGAGCATATCGGTGATATCTCGGCTATCGGCTCCACTTGCGAGCGTAACTACATCGCCGATCCCGGCCTGCATTGCACGCTGCTCGGCGATGGTCTCGCCACGATTCTGGCGTCGCTCTTTGGCGCTCCGGCCAACACCACGTATGGCGAGAACACCGGCGTGCTCGCCCTGACGCGCGTGTTCGACCCGCGCGTGATTCGCATTGCCGCATGTTGTGCCATTGTGCTCTCGTTCTGCCCCAAGTTCGCGGCTGTCATTGCGGCCATGCCGGCGTGTGTAATCGGCGGCGTGTCGCTCGTGCTCTATGGCATGATCAGCGCCGTGGGCGTCCGCAACCTCATCGAGAACCAGGTCGATTTCCAAAACAACCGCAACGTGCTGGTGGCCGCCCTGGTGCTCGTGCTTTCGCTCGGCATTGCCTACAGTACCACCGGCGCCATTGTGCTGGAGCTGGGCGGCGTGACGATTTCGCTTTCGGGCCTTGCCGTGGGTTCGCTGGTGGGTATCGTGCTCAATGCGATTCTGCCGGGTAATGACTTTGAGTTTGATGTCTCGGAACTCGAAGGGTCTGCCGAATAGCAGCTGTGTCCAACTCAGTTAAAAAAGCCGGCCATGCGTCCGATGCGCATGGCCGGCTTTTTAGTGCGCAAGAACCCAGTGGATGCCACGCGCCATGCGCAGGTCGGTTTGGGCAAAGTGGTTGCCGGGGTTGAGTTCCAGTGTTGTGAGGATGCCGCGCTCAACGAGCAACGTTTCCATTGCGCGCGTGTCGTCAAGTACGTGCCGCATCATGCGGTTGGGCGTCTTGGTTTCCTTTTTGCCGAGTGACAGATAGACGGCGTCGGGCGTAGCTGTCATCGTGCGCTCGCGCGCGTAGTCGATAAAGCCGGGGAACCACAGCGACCCCGATGCACTCGCCGCGCGCTCAAAGACATCTGTTTGCCAAAGTGCCCACAGTGCAAAAAGACCCGCCAACGAGTAGCCGGCAACGCCGCGCCAGGTGGGCGGTTGCGGGAGCGATGATTCGGCCTCTGGGATTATCTGCTTCAACAACTCGTCAAGAAAACCAGCGGCCTGTCCACCAAAGGGCTCGGCATCGCGCACGGTACCGTCGCATACCCAGGGGCTCAGCTCGCGATTCCAGTTGAGGCTGCCAATGCCGACAAGCGTGAAGGGCGGGCAGTTGAGCTCTCGGCAGCGTTCATAAACCTCCGTGCCGTCGCCCATGACCACGGGAAGATAGATGACTGGTGCGCTTTCGGCATGCTGTGCATGAACGGTTATCTGCTTTTGATGCGCTTCCATGACGGGCTTCTCTCGGCGTTGTGATATCGACGGCCCCCATTGTCGCACGCCGGCTCATGCAGGTTGGGCTAGACCAAAGACAATCTCGTGCATACCCTGCGGACGCATATGGAAAACGCCACCGCCGGAGGGGAGCTCGGCGGTGGCGTTGTTAAACGGTGCTGGGACTCGGGGCCTTCGCGGGAGCTGCCATGTGCGCAGAGGCGTCTAAGAGCGCTTGCGGCTCGCCATGGTGCCTGCGGCGATAGCGGCTGTTCCCGCAAGGACGGTTGCCACGATGGCCGCACCCGAGGTGTCGCCGGTTGCCGCGAGCACGCCGGTAGTCTTGGCTTTCGTGATTGAAGCCGCAACGGCCTTGGTCGGCTTTGAGCACTCAGGCTTGGGGTTCTGCTTGGACTCCGCGGGCTTGCTTTCTGCGGGCTTGGTCTCGTCGGGCTTGGGGTCTTCCGGCTTGGCTACCTCGGGAGGTGCGATGACCATGCTCTTGGCGACAGCTTCGTTATAGGGGGAGTCGATCACAGCGTCGCCCGTGCCGATGGCTTGGCCTGCCTCGTAGATGCCGTCACGGAGCTTGCGATAGTCAATGACCTTGCCGCCTTCGGGCGTCTGGATGGCGGCGTTCTCAATCTTGATGGTGCCGATTGTCTTGCCGTCAGCGCTCATGGCACGGGCAAAGATTGCCGCTGTATCTCCTTCGGCCGTTACCTTGCTGCGGATGATCGAGATGACTGCGGGTGTGACGCCCTCGCTGGTCTGGGCGATGATGCCGATGTTCTCGCCTTGGGGCTCGGGGCTCGTCTCACCATCTTGGTTTTCGCTGTAGGGGATGGGGCCGTCGCCGTTCTCGACATAGCGGGCTATGGCCTTGACAACGGAGTCGCTGATGTAGATGTGGCCACCCTCCTCGTTGGGTCGATCGTTTCTGGTGGAGAATGCAGCCGAAACCTCGCCTTCCGCAAACGCGTCCACGGTGGAGCCGTTCTTGACGACGATATCGTCTTGGTAGGTGAAGAGGGCAATGGCGTCACAGTATCTGCCTTTACTTGCGCGGACTGTCACGTTTGCATGATCGAGTGTGATGCCCTTGTGGGCATAGACGCCATATTCAACACCGTTTGCGTTGAGGGAGGCGTTTGTGGCTGCGAGGCTGCCCTTGGCCTCGACAGCGGCGTCTTTCTCGGAGCTCGCCTTGACCTGGCTGCCGTCCGAGATATTGATGTTGCCGCCGCTCCAAATGGCCTCACCATCGGCTGAGCTTGCCTCGACTGTGCCGCCACCCTTGATGGTGAGGTTCTTGTCGGTTCCGATACCCTTGTCCTTGGTAGCCCTGGCGGTGACGGCCCCGCTGTCGTCAATCGTGATATTGCCGTTTGCCCTGATGCCATCCGATACGCCCGTGGCGTTGACGTTGCCCGAACCTTTGATAGCGAGATCGCCCTCGGCGTCGATGGCATCAAACCCAGCGCTCGTGGCGTTGACGGATCCGACTCCGTCGATGTTGATATTACCCGTGGAGAGGATAGCGTCCTCAGTAGATGTCACGCTGAGC
Source organism: uncultured Collinsella sp. (assembly GCA_905199545.1). GTDB lineage: Bacteria > Actinomycetota > Coriobacteriia > Coriobacteriales > Coriobacteriaceae > Collinsella. The sequence continues at coordinate 86,646 of CAJKGW010000004.1, read as the reverse complement.
GTGCTGCCCGCGTCGCCTTGGATATTGAGCTCGGCGTTCTCATTCTTGCCATGAGAAGCCTTGATGCCTTCGATCCAGTCGGCAGTGACGATGTTGTTTCCCGAGTAATTCACGTTGAGCTTGCCTGCGGCCTGGATCTCGCCGCCGTTATAGTTGTTGAGCTTCAAGTCGTCGGCGCCGTCCCACGACCAGGTGCCGGTCTCGTCGCCCGCCGCAGTGCCGGCGTTGTATTTGGTTTCGCCGACCTTGACCCATTCCGCCGCGAGCGAGACGCTCGGCATGAGCAGCGAGCTCACCGTGAGCGCGCACACGGCGCCTACGACGATGCGGCGCGTCACGCGGCGCCAGCTGCCGTGCGCGAGTCCTATGCGACGGCGAACGTCGGGTTCGGCAACATGGGTTCCGGCGGTAGTGTCATTGCGTTTGGGGGTCGTGAACAAGGCTGCCATGGTTGCTCCCGTTCTCATAGGGCCTATACGGCTAGGTTCAGCGTATCTGCTGGATGTTGCCGGCGGTAGTGCCGTTTGGAGGGCAAAATGGCCAAAATCCGGAAGAGGAATAAGCTGCGCACCTACGCGTTGTCGGGCATTAATCACAAAGCGCGGAGCCGCTTGTTGCGACTCCGCTCGCGTGTGCGCCATACGAGTGCAAACAGGAAACGCCACCGCCGGAGGGGAGCTTGGCGGTGGCGTTGCTAAACGGCGTGCGGACTAGGCGTATTCGGGGGTGCCGCCCCGTGCGTTAAAGATCGAGGCGTCTATGCACGCTTGCGACTCACCGCGGCGCCGGCGGCGATGGCGGCTGTTCCCGCAAGGGCGGCTGCCACGATGGCTACGCTCGAGGCGTCGCCGGTTGCCGCGAGCTTGCCGGTGGTCTTGGCTCCCGTGGCTGCAACTGCAACGGTCTTGGTTGTCTTCGTGCCCTCGGACTTGGAACCCTCGGGCTTGGTCTCGCCTGGCTTCTCCTCGGGTTTGATCTCCTCGGGAGGCACGATGACCGTGCTCTTGGCGACAGCTTCGTTATAGGGGGAGTCGATCACAGCGTCGCCCGTGCCGATGGTTTGACCCGCTTCGTAGATGTCGCCGTTGCTGAGCTCTTCTTTGTTGCGATAGTCAATGACCTTGCCGCCTTCAGGCGTCAGGATGGTGGAGCCTTCGATTTCGATGGTGCCGATTGCCTTGCCGTCCGCGCTCATGGCAAGGGCGAAGATCGCCGCCGTGTCTCCTTCGGCAGTGACCTTGCTGCGGACGATCGAAATAGTCGCGGGCGTGATGCCCTCGCTGGTCTGGGCGAAGATACCGATGTTCAGACCCCTAGGCTCAGGGATGACCTCGCCGCTTTGGTCGTTGCTGTAGTGGTCAGGGCCGTCGCTACCGGACTCGACATAGCGGGCTATAGCCTTAACAACGGAGTCGCTGATGTAGATGTGTCCGCCCGCGTCGTTGAGCTGGTGGTTTCTGGTAGAGATTGCAACCGAGAATTCGCCTTCCGCGAACGCGTCCACGATGGAACCATTCTTGATGACGATGTCGTCCCCGTCAGTGATGAGGGCGATGGCCTGGCCGCCGCTCGCGCTTGTGCGGACCGTTACGGTCGCGTGATCGAGTATAGCGCCCTTGCAAGCATAGACGCCATATTTAACACCACTTGCGTCAAGGGAGGCGTTCGTGACCGCGAGACTGCCCTCAGCGTTGACGGCAAGATCTCCCTCGGAGTTCGCCTTGACCTGGCTGCCGCCCGAGATGTCGATGTTGTCGTCAGCCCAAATCGCCGCTTCTTCTATCGAGCTTGCTTCTACCTTGCCACCGCCTTTGATGATCAGGTCACTGCCCGCGGCGACGCCGTAACCTTCGCCTCCTTTAGCGATCACTGTACCAGAGGAATCGATGGTGGTCTTGCCCTTGGATTGGATGCCTTCGGTACCGCCCGTTGCATTCACGGTGCCCGAGCCTGTGATAGAGAGATCGCCCTTTGCCTCAATTCCGTCGGAATTAGTGCTTGTGGTGTTCACAGTGCCTGGGCCAGAAATGGAAAGGTCACCTGTTGATTTAATTGCATCGGCCTCGGCTGTCACATTGAGCTCATCCGTGCTATTCGAGCTCGTTATGTTCAACTCTGCTTTCTGGCTAGTGCAATCCTGCGCCTTGATGGCGGCCCCGGTGTAATCGGGCTCGGTTTTCACGGTGTTCTTGCCCTCGTAGGCAATGTTGAGCTTGCCCGCAGCCTTGATCGCACCGCCGTCATAGCCGTTGAGCTTCATATCGTCGGCGCCGTCCCAGCTCCAGGTGCCGGCGGCGTCTCCCGTGGGCCCCGCGGCCGCTTCATGGCGGACGCCGCCAACGTCCACCCACTCCGCCGCGAGCGAGACGCTCGGCATGAGCAGCGAACTTACCGTGAGCGCGCAGGCCAGGCCGCAGACGATGCGGCGCGTCACGCGGCGCCAGCTGCCGTGCGCGAGCAGCGTGCGACGGTGCACGTCGGGCTCGACAAAATGGGCTCCTGAGGTTTTATCATTGCGCTTGGGGGTCGTGAACAAGGTGGCCATGGTTACTCCCATCCTCATAGGGCCTATGCGATTACGCCCAGCATATCTGCAGGATGTAGCCGGCGGTAGTGCCGTTTGGAGGGCAAAATGTCCAAAACTTGGGAGGCAATACATCGCGCGTCCGTGCGGTGCCTGGCTTTAAAAGAAAAGCGCGGAGCCGCTCGATGCGACTCCGCGCTTTGGTGTTCTGCTTTGGCAGCTTTGCCGTTACGCTACAAAGAAGTAGACGAGGAAGGCAAGGGCTGCGATCCACATGAGCGGCTTGATCTTGGATGCCTCGCCCTTAAAGAGCGCGACGACCACGTAGGCGATAAAGCCCAGACCAATGCCGGCAGAGATGGAGTAGGTGAAGGGCACGCCGGCGACAATCATGAACGCCGGGAAGCCCTGCGACACGTCGGACCAGTCGATCTCGGAGGCCTCGCTCATCATGAGGTAGCCGACGTAGACCAGAGCACCGCAGGTGGCGGCGCTGGAAACGATGGTGACGATGGGGGAGAAGAACGCGGCGAGAATGAACAGCACGCCGGTGGTGACGGAGGTGAGGCCCGTGCGGCCACCGTCGGCAGCGCCAGAGGTGGACTCGACGAAGGTGGTGATGGAGGAGACGCCCATAAAGCCACCGGCAGCAGCGGCCACGGAGTCGACGACCAGGATGGGACGGATGTCCTCGACATTGCCGTCCTCGGTCAAGAACTCGCCCTGCTTGGCGACGGCCATCGCGGTGCCCATGGTGTCGAAGAAGTCGCTCATGAGCAGCGAGAAGGCAACGACGAGCAGCATCGGGTCGGTCAGGACCTTCACGATGGCAAGGTTGCCGTCGGCAGTGCTGGCAAACGGGGCGCCGAAGGTCGAGAAGTCGAGCGGTGCGATGAGGCCCTCGGGCGCATGGGTGACGCCCAGCGGGATTCCGGCGATAACGGCGACGATGATGCCGATGAGCAGCGAGCCCGGCACGTTGCGGGAAGCCAGGGCAACCGTCACGACGATGGAGATGATGCCGACGATAAAGGTGGGGGAGGCGATGTCGCCCAGGCCGACGAGCGTACCGGCGCCAGCGGTGATGATGCCGGCGTCGCACAGGCCGATCATGGCGATAAACAGGCCCAGACCCACCGAGATGGCGTGGCGCAGGACCACGGGGATGGCGTCCATGATGGCCTCGCGCAGGCCGCAAAGGACGAGCAGCAAGATGACGATACCCTCGAGGAAGATAACGCTCATGGCGACGTGCCAGTCACCGCCGCACATGGTGGTGGTGATGCCCGCGATCATGGCGTTGATGCCCAGGCCTGAAGCGCAGGCGAGCGGGCGGTTTGCGAAGATGCCCATGCAGATGGTCATGATGCCGGCGCCCAGGCAGGTGGCGCAGGCGAGCGCTCCCGCATCAATGCCAGCGCCCGAGAGCACTGCGGGGTTGACGGCGATGATGTAGGCCATCGCCAGGAATGTTGTCAGTCCAGCGCGAAGTTCGGTCCCGATTGTGGACTTGCGCTCACTGACGTGAAAAAGTTCGTCCATGCATACCCTTTCCTTGTTCGGCCCCGAGTTTAGGCCGATTGACACGAACTCACTTACTATATCGTCTTTACAACCTTGCTGTTCCTCGCATGTTGATGTTCGGCGCTTTGTAACAGACGGACGGTATTTATCGCATGAAAATGTGTGGGTACCGTATACTTAAGCGGTTACAACAACCCCTATGGAGGAACGTATGATTAAAGAGCTTTGCCACGACGAGGCTATCCTGTCCCAGCGTTGCGAGGTTGCGACCGTCGAGGACGAGTCGGTTGCTCAGGACCTGATCGATACCATCAAGTCGCTCGACGATGCCGGCTGCCTTGCCGCTAACCAGATTGGCGTTACCAAGAAGGTCTGCGTCTACCTGGACGACGCCGGCGAGCCCCACGTGCTCTACAACCCCCGTCTGGTGTTTGGCCTGGGCGCCAGCAAGATGGAGGAGAGCTGCCTGACGCACGAGGGGGTCACCAAGTCCACGCGCTATATCAAGTGCAAGGTTGCCTTTGACCAGATCGTCGATGGCAAGATGCGCGAGCGCAAGCAGGACTTTGTGGGCTTCGAGGCGCAGATGATCCAGCATATGATCGATCACTGTCTTGGCAAGCTTGTCTAGGGCGACCACAGCACCGCACTTCGTCGTTTTTGGTCCGGGCGTGACATTGTTGTCATGTCCGGGCTTTTGTGTTTAGCGCCTTTTTGTTTGGTGACAATGAACTTAGCAAGAACGTAAAGCTAGGAGGCGCTATGTGTACGAGCATTCGATTTACCGATAATTCCGGCAACATGTATCTGGGCCGCAACCTCGACTGGAGCTTTGACTACGGCCAACAGGTTCGCGTGATGCCGCGCGGGTTTCACATTCCGTATTCGTTTATCGACGACACGACAGCGGCACACGCGGTGATCGGTATGTGCATCGATTACAAGAACTACCCTATGTTCTTCGACTGCGGCAACGATGCGGGCCTCGCCGTGGCAGGTCTCAATTTCCCGGGTTATGCCGAGTATGCCGAGGACCCTGTCGACGGCAAGACCAATATCGCGGCCTATGAGTTTCCCCTGTGGGTGGCAGCGACGTTCTCGACGGTCGATGAGGTCGAGGCCGCGCTGCGCGACACGGTGATTGTCGCCAAATCTGCCGGAGAGGGGCTGGGCGTGTCGCTGCTCCATTGGATTATCGGCGACAGCCAGCGTAGCATCGTGGTCGAGATGATGGCTGACGGCCTGCATGTATACGACGATCCGGTCGACACCCTTGCCAATCAGCCCACCTTCCCGTGGCATATGGAAAACCTACGCACTTATATCACCGCCACAAGCGATTTTCCGCAGACGGCGACGTGGCGTGGCGCCGAGCTTAAGCCCTATGGAGCCGGTGCCGGCATGCGCGGCATTCCCGGCGACTGCTATTCGCCGAGCCGTTTTGTAAAGGCAGCGTACCTCAACGCCAATTACCCGCAAAAAGACAGCGAGACCGAAAACGTCGTCCGCATGTTCCGTTCACTCGAGGGCGTGGTGATGATTGAGGGGGCGTCCAGGATGGGCGATGGCAAGTTCGAGAAGACTATCTATACCGGATGCTTTAGCGCGCGCACAGGCAATTATTACTACGCGATGTATGAGGATCCGTCGATTCGCTACGTGAGCCTGATGGATGCCGAGGGCGCGAGCCCCGATAGGCTTGTGGTTCCCGAGCCGCGTCGTTCGTAGCCGAGGGCTTTACTGAAATGCAAAGCGCCCCTGCATCTCCTGTGAGGTGCAGGGGCGCTGTCGTTGATGCGCGACGTCGCTAGAAGTTGGCGTCGTTGAGCTGGGCGCTCTCGAGGCCGTCGAGCAGTTGCTGTTCGGGCGTATCGGCGACGCTCTCGAGCAATTCGGTGGGATCGACGTTCATGTCCCTACCGGCCTCGTTGCCGTTGACCAGGTCGTCCGAGAAGATATCGACTTCCATTTCCTCGGCTTCTTCGATCTGGACCTCGAGCGGCACATGGGTGCGTACGAGTTTGACCGCCGGACGCATGCGGGCAAAGAGAGGCACGTACTCGATGATGATCGCCGAGTTCTCAAGACCGTACCAGCGTGCCGGGCTTCCGCAGGCGCGGCGGACGGCGTACTTGATGGCCATCACGCGGTGGTCGTTGCGGTTGATGTCCGTTTCGGGGGCAAGCATCTTGCGCAGCATGCAAAAACAGAAGTCGCCCACGTTGCCGCGTGTCTCGTAGATGGAGTAGGTGTGATGCTGCGGTGGCAGCTCACCCGATGTCATCAAGTCGCCAACGATCTGACGCAGATAGGCGTTGATGCGCTGGTTGACCTTAAAGCCCAGGTCCAGGCGCACGCGGAACAAAAAGTCCGTGCCAAAGGTCTCGACGGAATACTCGTGCGTATAGGGCTCGTCGGTAACGTGCACGTTGATGAACCAATATGCCTTGGCGCGCTTGGGGTGCTTGTCCAGGATGGAATAGAGCACGTCGCGGTCGAGCGTGAGCGGGTCGGGGCTGTTGGTGAGGAACACCAGATTGTCGGCGAGCACGGGGTAGGTCTCGTCGTTGCGCAGGCGGTTGAGCTGATCGATGTACTTGGAGACGGGCAGCAGGATCGTCTGCGTGCGCTCGATGGCGGTGCCGCGGCGCCACACGTACATAAGGCCAAACAGCAGCGAGGCCAGGAAGATCATCACATAGCCGCCGTCAAAGAACATGGTGAGGCACGAGGCAAAGAAGCAGAGCTCGATGGCGCCAAAAAGCAGGGCAAAGACGCAGGCGCCCAGCTTGTGCTTGAGGATGCCGGCGATATAGCTCGTCAAAAGCGTCGTGGTCATGAGCATAGTCACGGTGATGGCGAGGCCGTAGGCGCTCTCCATGCGCTCGGAGTTTTGGAACAGCAGCACGATGAAGATACAGCCGACCCACATGATGTTGTTGACGAGCGGAATATAGAGTTGACCCTTGGTGTCGCTGGGGTAGTGGATGCGCAGATGCGGCATAAGGTTGAGACGCGTGGCCTCGGATACCAGCGAGAACGAGCCGGTGATAAGCGCCTGCGAGGCGATGATGGCCGCTACGGCCGATAGCACGATGGCAAAGGGGCGCAGGGGCTCGGGAAGCATCATGTAGAACGGGTTGACGATGTCCATCGCGAGCATCTGGGGATTGGAGTTGTTGGCGAGCAGCCAAGCGCCCTGACCCAGATAGTTAAGGATGAGGGCCGCCTTTACGAACGGCCAGGATGCGTAAATGTTAGCCTTGCCCACGTGACCCATGTCCGAATAGAGCGCCTCGGCGCCGGTCGTCGACAGGAAGACGAAGCCGAGCACCATGATGCCCGAGTGGTTGATGGGCGAGAACAGGAACATGATGCCGCGGATGGGGTTGAGTGCGCGCAAGATGGACAGGTTGCCGAGCATGTTGAACAGGCCGGCGCCCGCCAGGAACAGGAACCATAGCGTCATGAGCGGGCCGAAGAGCTTGCCGATTGACGAGGTGCCGGCGCGCTGCATGGCAAATAGGCCGCAGATAATGATGATGGTAATAATGATGACGTTGGTCTGGCCGTCGCCCAATAGCGCGTGGCCCCACTCGATGGTGCGCAGACCCTCGATGGCTGTGGTGACCGTGACGGCGGGGGTGAGGATGCCGTCGGCAAGCAGCGCCGCACCGCCGATCATGGCGGGAAGGATCAGCCACGGCGCCACTTTGCGCACGAGACTGAACAGGGCGAAGATACCGCCCTCGTTGTGGTTGTCGGCCCTCATGGCGATTAGCACGTACTTGACCGTGGTTACGAGCGTCATGGTCCAGATGACGAGCGAAAGCGCGCCCAGGATCATGTCCTCGCTGACGGTACCGATGCCGCCGTTGTTGGCGACGATTGATTTCATGGTGTACATAGGGCTCGTGCCGATGTCGCCATAGACGACGCCGAGCGTTACGAGCAACATACCAGCAGAAAGGGGAATGGCTCCATGCCCGCTCTGTCCGTGCTGGTCTTGGAGGTTTGCCTCCAGTTTGTTGTGTGCCACGTGGACTCCCTTAGACATCCGGTTATCTGTCTAGGGCAGATAACCTTTATGCCATCTTTATACATATAAGAGCAGTTTGGCACATCGGGGTGTTTTAGACAATAATCCCCATCTGGGGATTATTCATGTACGCAGGTAGCATTTCAAAACAGGGGCGCACCGGCTGTATGGTCTTGCTGCAATGTGATAACCACGGACGCGCCCCTGCTTTGAAACTGAAGAGGGGCTTTTAGGCGCGTGCTGCTTGGGCGATGCTTGCTTTGGTGTCTGCGCGTTTGCCGGCGACTTCGCAAAAGATCGCGCCGCCGATGATCAACGCGGCGCCCATGAGGCGGATGGGCGTCATGGTCTCTCCCAAAAGGGCAACGGAGAACACGACGGCCGAAAGCGGCTCGAGGTAGCCGACGACCGCGACGGTCTGGACGGGCAGCTTGGCGACGGCACTAAAGTAGAGCAGGCAACCGATGCCGGTGTTGACGACGCCGAGCATGGCGACGGCGCCCCAATCGATGCCGGCGGCAATGCTGGGGGAGAGGAACGAGGGGGCACCTTGCGTGAAGAGCGTAAGGATCAACGCGGTTACAAAGGCGGCGCTCACCTGGAGCGTGGAGTTCTCGAGGCCTTCGATGTGTGGCGCACCCTTGCTAGCGATGACCATCAAGGCGTAGCAGAAGGCCGAGGCGATGCCGCAAGCGATACCCGCAATGGGCATATTGCCGCCTAGACCTTGCGCCGCAATGAGAAAGGCGCCACAGGCAACGGCGATAAACCCGGCGATTTTGCCGCCGGTCAGCTTTTCGCCAAAAATGAGCGGGGAGAGGGCCATAACGATGATGGGGCCGCAGTAATACAACAGCGAGGAGATGCCAACGCCGATCGTCTGATAGGCGCGGAACAGGAAAATCCAGCTGGCGCCCAGCGCGGCGCCCGAGACGATGAGCGCTGCGGCCTCACGGGGGCGAGACGGAGCCTGCAGGTTATGGCGCTTGGTTATGAAGAGGATGGCGGCAAGGGTGAGAGCGCCCAAAAACGTGCGCAGGAGCACGATATCGGAGCTCGGCAGCGCGATGGCAGCGGCGATGATGCCATTGGAGCCAAACAATAGCAATGCTGCTAAGTACGTAAACAGTCCGTTGTTCATGCGCTGACATCCCCTATATATCCGAACATGTTCACTATGGGTGAACTGGCTTTAGAAGAAAAGCGAATATAATGCATGGAAAACATGACAAAAACTCATGCAAGGGTGGGGGTGTACCGTGGAGACCAATATCCAAAAGATGCAAGTGCTGCTCGAGACGGTGCGTGCCGGCAGCTTTACGCGTGCTGCAGAGCGCCTGAGCTATTCGCAATCGGGCGTGAGCCGCATGGTGGCCGACCTCGAGGCCGACTGGGGCTTTAAGGTGCTCGACCGCAGCCGCGAGGGCGTGACGCTTTCTGCCGACGGGCGGCAGGTCATGCCGGCTGTCGAGGCGCTCTGCGAGGAATTCATTCGCTTGCAGCGGCGTGTGGATGAGATGCGTGGGCTCATGCGTGGCAAAATCTGCATCGGTACGTTTTCGAGCGTGGCGACCCACGTGCTGCCGCCGGTGATCGCGCGTTTTCGCGCCGATTATCCAGACGTCGATTACGAGTTACTGATGGGCGACTATTCAGAGATTGAACAATGGGTGGCGCAGGGCCGCTGCGATCTGGGCTTTATCCCGCATGAGCCCCGAGAAAATGGCATGACATCGCGATCTTTGGTGCGCGACGAGTTGATGGCGGTGGTGCCGACAGACTCTCTGCTTGCTAGTGAGGGGGCCGTCTCGCTTGCCGACTTGGCCAACGAGCAGTTTATTCTGCTGGAACGCGGCACCGATGACGAGATTACGCCGCTGTTCCGTCGGGCGGGGCTGACGGTGCGCTCAAAACTGTCGACCTGGGATGACTATGCGATTATGGCCATGGTCGAGGACGGCTTGGGCGTGAGCATCCTTCCGGCGCTCATCTTGCGGCGCTGCCAGTTCAATGTCGCCATTCGTCCGCTCGAGGGACGTCCCCATCGGCAGATTAACGCCATATATCGAACGGCCGACGTTTCGCTTGCCGCCGCTCGATTCCTTGAATATCTCTAAACGCGTGCGCGTCATTGTCCGCCTTGGACAAATCTCGGAGTTCGGTACGTTTTCTTGTGAAATTGAACTTCCGAATAAGGTACGGCGCTATACTGCTGCCTAAATTGAACTTAGGTTCAATTCGTGTTCTATAAATTGAACTTTGCCAGCAAGGAGGTTCTAATGGCCCAAGAGACGTTTAGCGATCGCCTGCGACAGACCATGTCCGATCGCGACGTTCGCCAGTCGGACGTAATCCGCGCATCGGAGATGCTCGGAAAAAAACTCGGCAAGAGTCAGATGAGCCAATATGTGAGCGGCAAGACGATCCCGCGGCGCGATGTGGCAGAGCTGCTCGCTCGTATTTTGGAGGTCGATGTTTCCTGGCTGCTCGCCGGTGACGCCGATCAAGGCGAGGAATCATCGCCCCGCAACGTTTCCAAGCCCGAACCCCATCCCTCAGCTCAGATAGCAAGGAGCACCACCATGCGTACTTTTTCTAAATCCACTAAACTCGATAACGTCCTGTATGACGTGCGCGGTCCCGTCGTCGACGAGGCCGCCCGTATGGAGGACGAGGGCGAGCGTATTCTCAAGCTCAACATCGGCAACCCCGCGCCCTTTGGTTTCCGCACGCCCGATGAGGTCATTAAGGATATGCGCCAGCAGCTGCCCGACTGCGAAGGCTATTCCAACTCGCGCGGTCTGTTCTCCGCGCGCAAGGCGATCATGCAGTACTCGCAGATCAAGGGCCTGCCCAATGTTCAGATGGAGCACATCTACACGGGCAACGGCGTGTCCGAACTCATTCAGCTTTCGATGAACGCGCTGCTCGACAATGGCGACGAGATTCTGATCCCCAGCCCCGATTATCCGCTCTGGACGGCGTGCGCAACCCTTGCCGGCGGTCATCCCGTTCACTATCTGTGTGATGAGCAAGCGGATTGGTATCCCGACCTGGAGGATATGGAGTCCAAGATCACGAGCGCGACCAAGGCCCTCGTCATCATCAACCCCAACAACCCCACGGGCTCGGTCTATCCGCGCGAGGTGCTCGAGGGCATCGTTGAAATCGCGCGCAGGCACCAGCTCATGATTTTTGCCGACGAGATCTACGACCGCCTGTGCATGGACGGCTACGAGCACGTCTCCATTGCATCACTCGCCCCCGACCTGCCCTGCGTCACCTTTAGCGGCCTTTCCAAGTCGCACATGATCGCGGGCTATCGTATTGGCTGGATGGTGCTTTCGGGTAACCAGCGCTGCATGAGCGACTTTATTATGGGCATCAACATGCTCTCGAACATGCGCCTGTGCTCCAACGTGCCGGCTCAGTCGATCGTCCAGACGGCGCTCGGCGGCCATCAGTCTGTTAACAACTACATCCGCCCCGGCGGTCGTGTCTACGAGCAGCGCAACTTTGTGTATGAGGCACTCAACAAGATCGACGGCATCTCGGTGGTCAAGCCGCGTGCGGCGTTCTATATCTTCCCCAAGATGGATGTGAAGAAGTTCAACATCACCGATGACGAGCAGTTTGCCCTCGACCTGCTGCACGAGAAGAAGATCCTGATCACGCGCGGTGGCGGCTTCAACTGGGCTGAGCCTGACCACTTCCGCATCGTGTACCTGCCGCGCATGGAAGTGCTCAAAGAGTCCCTCGAAGATCTCGCCGACTTCTTCGATCATTACCGCCAGAGCTAGTGGGATAGAAGTTCCGCACTATGAAAAGCTCCCTGCAGTTGTTTTGCTGCAGGGAGCTTTCTTGAATCGGCGGAACTAAATAACGATTCCGCAACAGTGGTCGATTTCGTGTTGGATGATCTCGGCGGTGTAGCCCGAGAAGTTTTTGATGCGGTGGACGAAATTCTCGTCCAAATACTCAACCTTAATGCGGCGATAGCGAGTACAGGGGCGCTCGCCGGAAAGCGAGAGACATCCTTCGCTCGTCTGATAGGAATTGACCTGCTCAAGAATTTGAGGGTTGTACATCAGCAGCGCCCTGTTGCCGTCCTTTACGCAGATGATGCGTTTGCGCACGCCAATCATGTTGGCGGCAAGGCCCACGCACTCGTGCTCATGCTCATGGAGCGTATCCAGGAGGTCCTGCCCGGTCGCGGCATCGTCGGGTCCCGCGTCTTCGGAAGGCAGGCGCAAAAAGAACTCGGATTTCATGATGGGCTTAATCATGGCGGGCTCCTCATGTCTCGTGCTTTCGTGGACTTTTAATAATAGCGCGGAAGGAAAGCTGCGCGTCAGCGTTACAATCTTTCAACGTTGGACCATGTTGTCGGATCCGTCGCGTGCGGCGTCTGACGTAAGTCTAGGGCTCATGCTCGCCCTGGACTGTTCCTCTGGGGCGATGCGACTGTCGTTCCAAGAGGAAGGAAATGCATGGGGAGCAAATCTCAGCAACAAGTTCAAGCAACGCCATCGGCCACTTCGGCGTTTCTCGTCGTAATGTATATTGCAGCCTTTGTCGCCGCGTTTAACGAGAACATCATTAACGTGGCACTGCACGATATCATGGCGGCCTTTTCGGTGAGTGCCACCACGGCGCAGTGGCTAGTTTCGGGATACATGATCGTGACGTCGATCTTTACGGCCATCATGGCCTTTCTGTCCGGTCGTTTCTCGACGCGCAAGCTGCTGTTTTTCGCATGCGGATGCATGGTCGCCGGAGAAGTCCTGTGCCTGGTCGCCCCGTCGTTTACCGTTTTGCTGCCAAGTCGTATTTTGCAGGCTGCGGGATCGGGCATCTTGTTTCCGCTCATGATGAATGTGGTGCTATCTTGTGCTCCGCGCGAGAAGCTCGGTCTGTATCTGAGCCTGGGCGGTGCCTGCATTACGCTAGGGCCGGCGTTTGGGCCCGTGATTAGTGGTCTTATGTGCACGTTGTTTTGCTGGAGGGCGGTGTTCGTAGTGCCGCTGGTGGGCGGTGTCGTGGTCGCCGCGGCGGCAGCAAAGCTCGTTCGGAATGTCGGAGAGCGCTCGAACACCACGCTTGATATTCTGTCGGTTGTTTTGCTCGCCGCCGGCATTACGGCGTTTGTGTATTCCGTAGGCGAGTTCTCGACCAATGTGATGGCCGGTATCGCGACGCTTTTCGCCGCTGTTGTGGTGCTCGGCCTGTTTGCGGTTCGTCAGCTCAAGCTCAAGCATCCGGTGCTTAACGTGCGTCCCATGGCGAGCGTTCGTTTTTGGTCTGCATGCCTGCTTGTGGTGGTGTCGATGATGACGACGTTCTCGATGAGCGTTTTGTTGCCGCTCTATTTTGAGGGCGCATACGGCATGACCGCACTTGTCGCGGGTTTGCTCATTTTGCCGGCGATCGCCTGCAACGCTGTGACCTCGATTGTGGGCGGACGCGTGATGGATGCCCGTGGTGCGTGGCCGCTGCTGCCGGTCGGCTTTGCCCTGATCGCTGTGGGGCAGACGGCAATCTCGATGACCGCGGCAAGCATGAACATCGGCGTAGTCGTGCTGCTGACCGTTGTGGTGTATGCCGGCGTCGGTTTGGTACTGAGCCCCTCGCAGACCGCCGGTTTGGAGACGCTTCCCGCCGCTGAGCATCCTCACGGAACGGCATTGCTTAACACGTGGAACATGATTGCCGCGTCGTTTGGTCCGTCGCTGTTTATCGGCCTGCTTTCGAGTTCTGCGGTGGCTGCTGGCGCCGCAGGCGTTGCGTCGGACGTTGCCCAGGCGATAGGATTTGCAGCCGCCGTGCGCGTGGCGGCCGTGATTGCCGTTGTCGGGTTCGCGGTGTCGCTGGTGTACGCTCGCCGCGAGTCGCACATGTCGCATTAATGTGTGCACATAGATTCTGCAGCTAGATTGGATGGCGACACCATAAACTAATGGACGTTTTGCCGAGAGGCATGAATGTATAAAGCGCAAAGAGTGCGCGACGGGCCCCGCGAATGGGGCGATGATGCCCGAGAGGGCCAAGAAGGAGTCTCATGTCTGAGAACGAAGAGATCATGAACGAGACCGAGAACGAGACCATGGCTGCCGAGGTCGAGGCAGTCGAGACCGTGGAGACCGAAGCTGCCGAGGTTGAGGCTGCTGACGAGGTTTCCGCCGAGGAGGCCGAGGTTGTCAAGGCCGCCGCTGATTACGATGACGAAGAGCTGATGGACAAGATGCAGAAGGCCGCCCGCCTGCTGCGCAGCCGTCGCTTTGCTATTTCCAAGGAGGAGGAGGCCAAGGCCGAGCGCATGGCGAACATCGAGCGCGCCATCAAGCTTCTTGACCTCAAGCCCAAGATGGAGCAGAAGGAAATGTCCGACCTGCTGGGCATGCGCCTTCGTGAGCTCGATGGCCTGATGGCCGAGGCCGAGGCTGCCGATCTGGTCGGCCGCATCGACGACGCCGAGGGCGATATGCGCAAGATCGTTGTCTTCGCTGCCGAGGATGCCGCTGAGGGCCTGGTCGAGCTTGCCAACAAGAAGGAGAAGCTCCTGCCCGAGCTTTCTTACGAGGAGGCTACCGAGCTGATGGCCGCTCTCGATAAGGTTATCGCTCCGCTCGTCGCCATGGGCCTGGACGAGGACCGCGGTCCTCGCGGCGGCCGTGACGAGCGCGGTGGCCGTGGCGGCGACCGTGGCGGTCGCGGCGGCTTTGGCGATCGCGGTGGCCGTGGCGGCGACCGTGGCGGTCGCGGTGGCGATCGCGGTGGCCGTGGCGGCTTTGGCGACCGTGGCGGCGACCGTGGCGGTCGCGGCGGCTTTGGTGGCAACCGTGGTGGCTATGGCGATCGCGGTGGCAACCGTGGTGGCTTCGGCGGCAACCGTGGTAACGACCGCGGCGGTCGCGGTGGCGACCGTGGCGGCCGCAACGGTGGCGGCTTCCGCGGCAACCGCTTTTAGGGGTTACGCGGTTCTACGAACCGCGTAACTAGTTGACGCTGCGCGCCACCCAGGGCGACAATTTGTCATTCAAAAGGCAAGGCATGACCAGAAGGTCTATGCCTTGCCTTTTTCATGCCAACTTGTTCGCCCTGGGCGGCGCTCGCTGGCGTTGCCAAAACATCGGCGTTGCCATGATCCAAGGTAGTCATTGGGGACGTTCTTAAACGACTACATAGCATGAGAGTGGATAATCTCCCGGTTTGAGCCTGCATTCAAGCTCAAAGTGGGAGATTATCCACTCTCATTTGTTATGTGTCCGAAAATCCACGCTCGTTTCTACTCTGTCTACATTTGTAGGAACAGTTCGTGGAGGCGGGTGTCTTCATCGAGTTCGGGGTGGAAGGTTACGCCGAGCTGGTTGCCCTGGCGGGCAGCGACGATGCAGCCATCGACTTCGGCCAGGGCCTTGGCGTCGCCGCGGACCTCGACGATGCGGGGTGCGCGGATAAACGTCAGCGGCGCTTCACCGTCGATGCCGGCTACTTGCCCTTTGGTTCGAAAGCTGCCGAGCTGCCTGCCGTAGGCATTGCGCTCGACAAGTACATCCATGGTTGCCAAACGCGGCGTCCCCTTATCGTCGTGGGCGGCAAGATCGCGCGCCAATAGAATCAAGCCGGCGCAGGTGCCCAGGACGGGCATGCCTTCAACAATGCGGGCGCGAAGCCCGTCGAGCATGCCAAGCTCGGCAAGCAGCTTGCCCTGAACGGTGGACTCGCCGCCGGGGAGAACCAGGCGGTCAAAGTTCTGTTGTAAATCGGCCGCCTGCCTCAGCTCAACACAACGTGCGCCGAGCTCGGACAGCCTCGCTTCGTGCTCGGCAAAAGCACCTTGGATCGCCAGCACGGCGACCGTCTGGTCTGCGTAATCACTCATGTGCGATCCTTTCTG
Source organism: uncultured Collinsella sp. (assembly GCA_905199545.1). GTDB lineage: Bacteria > Actinomycetota > Coriobacteriia > Coriobacteriales > Coriobacteriaceae > Collinsella. The sequence goes on along the minus strand of CAJKGW010000004.1, from coordinate 70,662 downwards.
CCGGACTAGCGTCCGCGCTCCTCCATGATGATCTCGATCTCGTCGGCGTTGATGCCCACCATGGCCTCGCCCAGGTCCTCCGAAAGCTCGGCAATGAGCTTGGCGTCGGTGAAGTTTGCCACAGCCTTAACGATGGCGGCGGCGCGTTTGGCGTGGTCGCCGCTCTTAAAGATGCCCGAGCCGACAAAGACGCCCTCGGCACCCAGCTGCATCATCAGCGCGGCGTCCGCGGGGGTTGCTACACCGCCGGCGGCAAAGTTCACCACGGGAAGCTTGCCCGTGGCATGGACCTCGCGCACAAGCTCGACTGGAACTTGCAGTTGCTTAGCTGCCTCAAAGAGCTCGTCATCGCGCAGAGCAGCAACGTCGCGGATTTGCTTTTGAATCTTGCGCATGTGGCGCACGGCTTGGACGACGTCGCCCGTGCCCGGCTCGCCCTTGGTGCGAATCATTGTGGCGCCCTCAGCAACACGGCGCAACGCCTCGCCCAGATCGCGGGCGCCGCAGACAAATGGCACGTCAAACTGGGTCTTGTCGATGTGATAGACATCATCGGCGGGGGAGAGGACCTCGGACTCATCGATGTAATCGATCTCGATGGCCTGCAGGACCTGCGCCTCGACAATGTGACCGATGCGACACTTGGCCATAACGGGGATGGAGACGGCCTCCTGGATGCCCTTGATCATCTTGGGGTCGCTCATGCGCGAGACGCCGCCTGCGGCGCGGATGTCGGCCGGAATGCGCTCGAGCGCCATGACGGCGCAGGCGCCCGCCTCCTCGGCGATGCGTGCCTGCTCGGGCGTGGTGACGTCCATGATGACGCCGCCCTTGAGCATCTGCGCGAGCTCGCGATTGAGTTTGACGCGATCGGCCTTGCTGGTCTGTTCTGCCATGGTTGCTCCCTTGGTTGGCATGTACATTGCTTGACGGAACATCCTATCGGGGAGCTGGGTATGGCGAAATACTCAGTTTTCGAGATAATAACAAGGTCAGACTAATGCCAGATTGAATGATTCGATAAGGTCAGGTGATAGACCCATGCTTGACTACAATTTGGAAAATCGCGGCGAAGCATCGCTTTATGAGTATGTTTACCAGCAAATTCGCGATGATATTGTTGCTGGCCGTATTGCGGCGGGGGTGCATCTTCCGTCTAAGCGCGCCTTTGCCAGTCATCTGGGAATCAGTGTCATTACTATCGAGAATGCATATAGCCAGTTGCTTGCCGAGGGCTATATTTGCTCAATGCCGCGTCGTGGCTACTACGCTTGCGAACTTCCGGATGCACCGGTTTTGGCTTCGGCTGCGGAGGACATCGACCGAGATGCTGTCCCTGTTGGTCCCAGCGCGCATGATGCCATGGGGCAGGCAGAGCGATTCGACGCACTTTCTCCTTCCGCTTTGGAGGCGGCGCGGCTTTGGCAAAGTGCGCTACGGGCGACGCTGACGTCCGAAGACGAACGTGAAATCTTTTCGCCCGCACCGGCGCAGGGCACCGCTCGACTGCGACGTGCGATTGCGCACCATCTGCGCGGGACAAGGGGCATGAATGTCAATCCCGACAATATCGTTATCGGTGCGGGCGCCCAGCTGCTCGATACCATGTTGGTTCAGTTGCTTGGCGCGGACAAGGTGTATGCCGTCGAGGATCCAGGCTATTTGCGCTTGACGCGCATCTATCAGGCCATGGGTTGCGAAGTGCGGCATGTCCCGTTGGATGCTGAGGGCGTGGACTTGAGTGCGCTGCAGAAAACCGGGACCGATGTCCTTCACCTGATGCCGTCTCATCAGTATCCGACCGGTCTTGTGACGAGCATTGCACGTCGCTATGCGTTGCTGAGCTGGGCCGCCGAGCGGCCAGGTCGGTATCTCATCGAAGACGACTTTGATTGTGAGTTTCGCCTTGCCGGCAAGCCGATTCCCGCGCTCGCGTCGATCGATGCCGCCCAGTCGGTTATCTACACCAACACGTTTTCGAAGAGCCTTTCATCGGCGTTACGTTTGGCGTACATGGTGCTGCCCGATGAACTAATGGAGAGGTTTAAACGCAACCTTGGTTTCTACGCCTCATCGGTAAGTTCTGTTGATCAGGTTGCCTTGGCGCGTTTGCTGGAATCGGGTGATTACGAGCGACATGTGAACCGCGTACGCGTTCGTGCTCGTGGGGCGCGTGATGGCCTGGCGGCGCTTGTACGGAAAACGTTTCCGGCAGGGGAGGTTTCGATCGATCATGCAGACGCGGGCCTTTACTGCGTCGTGGCCGTGGAGCGTGACGCGGGCGGAAGCTCTTTTGCACGGGCCCTCACGCGCTCGAGCATCCCTTTTATCGATATCGGTGACTGTTTTTGGTGTGCCGATGGCGCATCTGTCCCTGAAAACTCAACTCAAATTCTTGTTCAGTATGACGATCTGAGTCCAAAAGTACTAACTACCTTGGAATTGCAGCTAATGGGGGCACTCTGCAACCTAAGTGAGTAGACTTTTAGCACTTTGGCGACCAGGCAGTTTTGTAACAAGCTATCTACCTGCGGTTTTGAAAAGCAGGATGACCGGCCTGCTCGGGATGTTCAAAAAAGTCTACTCACTTGCCGCGCAAAGCTCCTGCATGAGAAAAAAATGGGGTTTTCAACAGGGCTTCGTCCAGCTCTCGGCAAGCTTTTGGCCAGTTGGGGAGGGCTGTTGAAAACTTGGCAGTCCGTTCGGCGCCATTTTTGGTGCGTTCGCGCCAATGCGTGACTGACTGGGTTGAAATTCGTGTTTTCCTGTGCCTATGAAGGACCTACTTTGTGACATATCGGCTTTTAGATACTGGCGTTTGCCCCCTCAAGTCCGCGCTTTGTGTCCGCCGCTTCCACGACCGGAAGAAGACCGGCAACGATATGATCTTGGCCGTAACCCGACGGCTGCGGTTGTGCTTGGCTTTCCGTTGTATACATTGGTTCGGACGAGAAGCAAGCGGACATGCTCTGCCAGCATTAGGCAGCGGCTGTTTCTTGGTGAGCTCCCCAGGGAATCTGTGCTGGAAACGGAGCATGGGTTTTTAGTTACGTCTCCTCTACTGACGGCATTCATCATGTCGCGGCATCTGACGGATCTTCAGCTTCTTTTGGTATTGGCGGAAATGTGCGGCTTGTTTGCGGTGTGTGCTCTGCCGGCGGCGCTTGAGGCGGAGCTTTCGCGTGCAATTGATTCGGGCGCGATTTCGACAACGTTCGGTTGGGTGCGCTGCCCGTCCGAGGACGGCACCGCCTCAAATTTATGGCGTCGAGACGCTTTGGTTTTGGGCGGAGACCTTGACCGCTTTTGTTCAGATGTTTGCGGGATGCGTTACGGCAATAGATTTATAGCGGTATCGCAACTCGTTCCATTGGGCGCCGCGTCGCCTTTTGAGGTCGAGGCGTATTTGCTACTTGCACTGCCGCGATCCCTGGGAGGCGAAGGTTTTTGCGGCATAGAGCTCAATGTTGAAGTGATGCTAAGCACAAGTGCTCGAGCGATTGTGGGAAAGTCCCGTGTATATATCGACCTACTTCTTTCTTCGCCGGACGGCAGGCGACAAGTGGCCATTGAATGTCAGGGAAAGGCCTCGCACGGACGCGCAGGGGATGGCTTGCGTGATGCAGACCGCATGACGGCGCTTCAGGCTATGGGCTACGACGTGCTTCTCCTGACACACAGACAGATATCCGATGAGGATAGATTCCGCGCGATCGTTAAGGCCGTATGCAGGATGCTCGATGCTGAATATCGTGATAAAAGCTCAGATGAGCAAAGGGCTGAGACATTACTCCGGTCTGAACTGTTCGTTGACTGGACAAAATTGGGAGTAATTGACGGAAAGATGCCCGTTAGACACAAAACAGCTCGATCGTGGACGGCTGCGGTTCTAAGTGAGTAGGCTTTTGGCACTTTGGCGACCAGGCCGTTTTGAAACAAGTCATTTACCTGCGACTTTATAAAGCAATACGGATGGTCTGCTCGGCAAGTTTCGAAAAGTCTACTCACTTAGTTTTTGACGAGAGACCGATGCCGAAGATAGCTCTATTTCAGGGCGTTAACGAGTCCTCGAGACACAAAAAGGCCCGAACCAATACGGTCCGGGCCTTCTTCTTCGAGCTAGAGGTTATGTCTCAGGCGGTTGGCTTAGCCAAAGTAACGCTTGAGCAGGCCGGCGAAAGCCTTGCCGTGGCGAGCCTCGTCGCGGGCCATCTCGTGCACGGTGTCGTGGATAGCATCGAGACCGGCGGCCTTGGCGCGCTTGGCAAGATCGGTCTTGCCGGCGGTGGCGCCATTCTCGGCCTCAACGCGCATCTCGAGGTTCTTCTTGGTGGAATCGGTCACGACCTCGCCCAGGAGCTCGGCGAACTTGGCGGCATGCTCGGCCTCCTCGTGGGCAGCCTTCTCCCAGTACAGGCCGATCTCGGGATAACCCTCGCGATGAGCAACGCGAGCCATGGCCAGGTACATACCGACCTCGGAGCACTCGCCCTCAAAGTTGGCGCGCAGATCGGCAACGATGTCCTCGGAGACGCCCTCCATCTTGGCGACGCCCACGACGTGCTCGGCAGCCCACTCGAGCTGGCCCTCCTCCTGCTTCAGGAAGCGAGAGCCGGGAACGCCGCACTGGGGGCACTTGAAATCCTCGGGCAGCTGGTCGCCGTCGAACTCTTCCACATAACCGCAAACGGGGCAAACAAACTTCATGATTCGATCCTTTCGATCGATGGCGATGGTGCGCTCGTCCGGTCCCGTAAGGGCCCTCTCCGGACGTGCGTCTTGACGAGTTCTATTATCCATAAATGAGACCGAATGTGAAGCCTATTAGGAATGATTTTTAATAAAACAATTTAAGCATGTGTAGATGTTGATTGATTAACGATTGCTAGACCTCGTGCGACCTCCGATGAGTACAATCGGTCGAGCAAATGTTGACCAATCAACAAATGAAGGAGCTTCCTTTATGCATCTAGCCCGCCGCGCCTGGTGCCGAACGTATCAAACGGTTTTTCGCATCGCATTGCCGGTGCTGCCCTATACCGAGCCACGCATTTTAGAGCACGCTGAGGAAGTGCCCGCAGTGCTTCAAAAGCGTTCAATACACCATGTTCTTATCGTGACAGATCCCGGCATTGCCCGTCTGGGGCTCACGGCGCCGCTCGAGACAGCGCTCGCGTCCAAGGGAATTAGCGCTGCGGTCTATGCCGAAACACGTGCGAACCCCACGGTCTCAAACGTGGAGGAAGCGGCATCTCTGTATCGAGAGAGCACCTGCCAGGCCATTATCGGCTTTGGCGGCGGTTCGGCCATGGACTGCGCCAAGGGCGTGGGCGCGCGCATCGCGCAGCCAAAGAAGCCCATCAACAAGATGCGCGGCCTGTTGCGTATCCATCGTCGCCTGCCGCTGCTCATCGCCGTTCCCACCACGGCGGGCACGGGAAGCGAGGTCACGCTTGCAGCGGTAATTACCGACGACGAGACGCACTACAAGTATCCCATTAACGACTTTGTGCTGATCCCGCGCTTTGCGGTGCACGACCCCGAGTTTACGCGCGGCCTGCCCGCCTCCATTACGGGGCAAACGGGCATGGACGCCCTGACGCATGCCGTCGAGGCCTTTATCGGGCGCAGCACCACGCCCTATACGCGCAAGATGGCGCGCCAGGCGGTGCAGCTCATCCACGACAATTTGCTCGAGGCCTATGAGTGCGGTGGCAACATGCGTGCGCGCCGCAATATGCTTTCGGCGGCGTATAAAGCGGGCGTTGCCTTTACGCGCTCTTATGTTGGATACGTCCATGCCATCGCGCACAGCCTGGGCGGGCGTTACGGGATTCCCCACGGCTTGGCCAACGCCATCATCCTGCCGCACATGCTTCGCGCCTATGGCGAAGCTGCTGCTCCCAAGCTCGCCGATCTCGCCCGCATGGCCGGCATTGCGCCGGCTAATGCGCTGGACAACGTGGCTGCTGAGGCCTTTATCGATTGGGTTGACCGCATGAACGCCGCCTTGGGCATACCCAAATATGTGACGGGCATTCGCCGCTCCGACATTCCTGAGATGGCGGCGCATGCCGATGCCGAGGCCAATCCCCTGTACCCCGTTCCGCTTTTAATGGACCGTTTGGAGCTCGAGCATATGTACGAGGTCGTTGCGGGTGGTATGTTTGAAGACGAGAACTAGGAGGGCCCATGAACACCGAGGAAATCGCGCGCATCGTTGCCGATCAGCGCGCCTATTTTAAGACGCACGCCACGTTTGATGTCGATGCTCGACGTCGTGCGCTCGTGAGTTTACGCGATGCGGTGCGGGCCCACGAGGCCGATATTGCCCATGCGCTCAAGACCGATTTGGGAAAGTCGCATGACGAGGCGTATATGTGCGAGATCGGCACCTCGCTTTCCGAGATTCGTTATCAGATTGCGCATGTGGCTCGATGGAGTCGCTCGCGCCTGCGTCCGTGTGACCTCGCCAACGCCGTGAGTGTGTGCAAGACGCAGTCCGTGCCCTATGGCGTCACACTCATCATGGCTCCGTGGAACTACCCGTTTTTACTGACGCTCGAGCCACTCGCCGGCGCCCTTGCCGCGGGCAATACCGTGGTCATCAAGCCGAGCGCCTATGCTCCGGCATCGAGCGCGGTGCTCAAGCAAATCTGTGAAGAGGCATTTGATCCGCGCTTGGTGACGGTCGTCGAAGGCGGGCGTGCCGAAAACGAAGCGTTGCTCGATGAGTGCTGGGACAAGATCTTCTTTACCGGTAGCGTTCCGGTCGGCAAGCTCGTCATGGAGCGTGCAAGTAAAAACCTCACACCCGTGACGCTTGAGCTGGGCGGAAAGAGTCCCTGCATCGTGGATGCGACGGCTAACTTGAAGGTCGCGGCACGCCGTATCGCCTTTGGTAAATGGCTCAACGTGGGGCAGACCTGCGTGGCGCCCGACTACCTGCTGGTCGATGCGCGCGTGCACGACGAGCTGCTGGACCTCATCAAGGAGGAGGCCCGCCGCATGTTTGGCGAGCATCCGCTCGACAATGAGAATTACGGTCATATTGTCAACGCCAAGCATTTCGCGCGCGTACGCGGGCTGATCGACCCCGACAAGGTTGTGCTGGGAGGTACCGCGCGCGAGTCGTCGCTCAAGATTGAGCCGACGATTTTGGACGGCGTGGCGCCTGAGGACGCCGTAATGCAGGAGGAGATTTTCGGCCCCATCTTGCCGGTGCTGTCGTTTGAGAGCCTGGACGAGGCCGAGACGTTTATTACGGATCGTCCGACGCCGCTGGCCCTGTATATCTTTAGCCAAGACCGTGAGGTTCAGCAGCGCTTTGTGCGTTACGTGCCCTTTGGTGGTGGCTGTGTTAATGACACCATTATGCATTTGGCCACGAGCCATATGGGCTTTGGCGGCATGGGGGCGAGCGGAATGGGACAGTACCATGGACGCGAGAGCTTCGATACGTTTAGCCACAAGAAGAGCATCGTGAACAAGGCAACGTGGCTGGACGTGCCGTTCCGCTATGCCCCTTACGCAAGCTGGAAGCACAAGTTCGTGCGCATGTTTGTGCATTAGAATCAGATGACATAGGGATAAACAAAGTGGCCGCCCCCGCGTAAGCGAAGACGGCCATTTCTCACGATGAAAACGTGTATCGGAGTTGGCAAGACCCGCTGCCACGGGTGCCATCCGTGTTCCTATCTTATCTGCAAGCGTTCCGTTGCGCAAGCGTTGCGGCAAACGATTGAAAGACGCAGACAGGATGAATTTGTGTCCGCACGGGCCCGTAGACTTCTCAACTACGTTGTGGATGCTCGCTAATCGGTAATGGAGGCGCACGTGTTTGATGACGATGACCTGTTCGATCTGGTAGACGATCCGTTTGAGTGGGATTTGCTGCTCGATGACGATGAGTTGGAGCAGGACCGCAAAAAGCAAAAGGATAAGAACGCCCGGGGTAAAGGTTCGAATAAAAAGGACAAGCGTCGCCGAGGTCTGTTCGGCGGGCTCTTTGGGTGACTGTCTCATCGCCGCGTCTGTATACTAAACAGGTCTTATACGCGTTGCGAAATGAGGACAGAGACGATGATGTGGTTTACCGCCGACCTGCACCTGGGCGATACGAATATCTTGCACGACATGGATCGACCGTTTGACTCGGTCGAGGAGATGAACCGCCGTGTCATCGATGCCATCAACGAGTGCGTGGCTGTGGACGACCGCCTTTATGTCCTGGGAGACTTTACGTATCGATTGCCCCTGGCGGAAGCGGTTCGCCTGCGCGAGCGCATTGACTGCCAGAACATAACGCTCATCCGCGGTAACCATGACGGCGACTGGGAAGATCCAGACGCGCCGCACATTTGGGATGAGGTGCGCGATTATCTGGAGATCGCTCCCGGTTACGCGAAGGGCCATCGTCTGGTGATGAGCCATTACCCCATGCTCAGCTGGAATGGCAAGGCGCGCGGCGCCATCATGCTGCACGGGCACATTCACAGCAGGGGAGACCGCACCAACGCGCGCAATCGCGATCGCGAGCGCCCAGTCCTTCGCTACGACGTTGGCCTCGATGCCAACAACTACAAGCCCGTTAGCCGTGACCAAATCCTAGGCTTCTTTGGACTGTAGCTGTAAGTGCAGGTAGAATGAACGCGCCGCGCGGATGGTCTGTGCGGCGCGTTTCAGTAGGAGCGATGAATCCATGAGGGCTATCCAGCGCATTAACCATAACGCTGCCATCTGCGAAGACGGCGCGGGGCGTCAGCTTATCGCGCTGGGTCGCGGTATCGGCTTTGGCGATATGCCGCATGAGGTCGACCTGGATGTCATCACGCGTACCTTTTACGGCATTGATTCAAAGTACCTGGCGTTTATTGATGAGGTCGACCCCGAGGTGCTGGAGTTTTCTGCTCAGCTGGCTGATATCGCAACCGGACAGCTTTCGTACGAATTGAGCCCTAACCTCCCCATTACACTGGCGGACCATATCCAGTTTGCCATTAAGCGCGCCCGCGAACACATGGTGGTGTCGTTGCCGCTCGAGCGCGATCTGGAGCAGCTGCATCCCATCGAATACCGCTTGGGCGAGCTGGCTGTTCGCGGCATCCAGAAAAGCTTCCGTGTGCGTATGCCCCGAAGCGAGGCCGCGGGCATTGCCATGTCGATTGTCAACGCATCGGTTAAGCCGAGCGAGCGGCGCGTGCTTGCCGAGCAGCACGAGGAGCGACTGCTCGATATGACGGTCGCGATTATTCAAGAAGAGTTGGGTGTGACGGTCGATCGCTCGTCGTTCGCCTTTGCCCGCTTTGCCACTCATGTGCGCTATCTGCTCGACCGCGTGGCAAAGAAAGAGCCGATCGATACCGAGAACTCCGGTCTTTACGACGTGCTCGTGGAGCAGTATCCGGCGGCATCGCGTTGCGCTCACCGTGTCGACGATCTGATTCAAGAGACCTTTGGCGAGCCATTGGCCCAAGAGGAGCTCGTCTATCTGATCATGCATGTGAATCGCGTGGCTTCTGTCCACTCGGATAAATAGGCTCTCTGGTATTTCCTTTCCGTCATGGCGACCGTTCGCGGGTCGTTTGCTACCGTTCGTCGGTAATCTGAGCCGCAACGAACGCATCTGCCGCATATACTCGCCGTGTGTTGGGTGTTACTCACGGCGCAGCTCCGAGAGGCACTACCGATTCTGCCGAGACCATAATTGGGTCTCTGTCGGTTGTGCGCGGGGCTTTTTTCATGTCGATCCACCCGGGAATCACATGCAAATCAATCTCTTGCCAACTGGTATCGCGCGCTGCGCAGGCGCGAGCGGAATCGTGCGTCTTGGTGCCGTGAAGTCCCACGGCCTTTAGTTGGAAGAGAAGGGATTCGACATGGCTGTCGATAACAAGAAGATTGCCGAGGACGTGCTCGCTGCCGTCGGCGGCGCCTCCAATGTGACGAACGCGACGCACTGCATGACCCGCTTGCGTCTGAACCTCAAAGATCAGTCCATTCCCAATGATAATGAAGTTAAGAAGATCAAGGGTGTGCTGGGCGCACAGTGGTCTGGCGGCCAGTATCAGGTCATCATTGGCCAGAACGTGCCGAAGGTCTATGACGCCGCCATTGCGCTGGGCGTCAAGGGCGAAGGCTCCATTGACGAGAACCTCGATGACGGCACCAAGGAGCCACTGACGGTCAAGACTGCGGGCAAGAAGGCCCTTAACTACCTGTCCAAGACAATGTGCATGACGATCCCCATTATCATGGGCGCCGCCATGTTCCGCACACTTGCCGTACTTTGCGGCGACGGCATGCTCGGTATCTGGTCTGCCGATTCTGACATCTACAACTTCTTCTACAACTGGATTTACAACGCCGGCTATTATTTCCTCCCTGTCTATCTGGGTTGGGCTGCCGCAAAGCAGCTCGGCTGCAGCCAGCCGCTCGGCATGATGCTCGGCGGCGTGCTCATTGCCCCCGAGTTCATGACGTTGGTCAACGCCGCTGCGGATTCTGGTGCTACGACCACGATGGTTTACGGCGTGCTCCCGGCTCAGCTGAACAACTATTCTGCGACCGTGCTCCCCATGCTGCTGTCTATGCCGGTGCTGATGGTCGTCGAGAAGTTCATGAAGAAGATCATCCCCGACATGCTCTCCACGGTGTTTGTGCCCGTGTGCACCATGGCTGTGATGACCCCCGTTTCCCTGTGCGCCCTAGCTCCGATTGGTTCCATTCTGGGCGACCTGGTCGGCAACTTTATGTTCGGCCTCGGAAACGCTGGCGGCATCGTCACAATCCTCTCCCTCGTCGCCATTGCCGCGCTTTGGGAGTTCCTGGTTATGACCGGTATGCACCAGGTTCTGATTGCCCTCGGCATTGTGCAGGTGCTCACCTCAGGGTCTGACTCCTGCGTTATGGTCGCGGGTGCTATCGCTCAGTTCGCCACGTGGGGCATGGCCTTCGGTGCCTTCCTGCGCCTTAAGGAGGTCGACGAAAAGGGCGCTATGCTTGGTTTCTCGCTCTCCGGCATTGTCGGTGGCGTGACGGAGCCCGCGCTGTATGGCTGCGGCTTTAAGTATACTCGCTGCCTGGGTGCCATGGTCGCGGGCGGCGCTATCGGCGGCCTGATCGCGGCTCTCACTAATGTGACCACGTATGTTTTGGGCGCAACTAATATCCTTGGTATTACAGGTTATGTTGCAGGCGGAACTGCTAATCTCGTATGGGGCTGCGTTGCATCGGGCACTGCATTTGTTGCCGCCGCTGCCATCGCCTACTTCTTTGGCTTTACCAAGGAGCAGCTCGACGAAGACGCTGCTGCCGCCAAAGCCTAAAGCATCCGTTCGGTAGGACAATTATCTGGGGCACTTGGCTGCGCTTCAAGTGTCCCTTTCCGTAGATGGGGGTCAATATGAAGCAATTGCTCATTCGTGCCGATGATATCGGTTATTCGTATGCCGTTAACCTGGGGATTGCCCGCAGTATCAATGAGGGCCTGGTGCGCTCGGCGGGACTTATGCCCAATATGCCCGAGGCCGAGCGTGGCTGGTCGCTCGTGGCGGATGCCGGCATTGCGGTGGGTCAGCATACCAACGTGTGCCTGGGCAAGCCGTGTGCCGACCCGGCGCTCATTCCGAGCATGCTCAACGAGAACGGCGAGTTCCATAGCAGCCGTACCTTCCGCGATCATTTTAAGCGCGGCGAGGAGTTGATAGACTTCGACGAGGCCTGCATCGAGATCCGCGCGCAGCATGACCGCTTTGTCGAGATCGTGGGCCGCGAGCCCGATTACTTTGAGGCCCATGCCGTCATGAGCAAAAACCTTAACCGAGCGATCTCGGCGGTTGCTCAGGAGCTGGGCCTTAAGGAGCAAAAGGCGAGCTTCGACCCCGCGGCTGTGGTGCATTGCGGAGATACTGATCTGCGCATGGTGATGCGCTCGATGGAGCCGGGCTACGAGCCCAAAGAGGCAATCATGCAGACGGTTCGCGGGATGGTGGACGGCGAGACGGTCGTCTTTGTGTGCCATCCGGGTTATCTCGATCGTTTTATCCTGGAGAACAGCTCGCTCACGACCGATCGTACCAAGGAAGTCGATGCACTGATCGACCCCGAGCTTCGCGCTTGGCTCGAGTCTCAATCCGATCTTCGCCTGATCGACTACCGCGACCTGTAAGGACCCAAGTCACCACAAAGGGGACAGTCGCCTTTGTGGTGGTTCTGGCGCCGTTGCCATTATGACAGCGGCGCCTTTTTTGTCCGCGCGGCGCGGTAGAGTGTAGACGGTTTAAATTTGCGTCCATCGAGGAGCTGCCATGAACGAGATCAAGTGCCCGCATTGCGGCGAAGTGTTTAAGGTCGATGCGTCCGGCTATGCAGATATCGTCAAACAGGTGCGCGATGCCGAGTTCTCGCGCGATCTTGATGAGCGTGTGAAGGCGGTCCAGCGCGAGGGCGAGCAGGCACTGGAGCTTGAGCGCTCGCGCTCGACGGCTGCTTTGCAAAAGGCAGAGTCTCAGCGCGACGCTCAGCTTGTCGAGCAGAAGAACGCTGCAGCTCAGCAGCTGGCACAAGAGGTTGCCAAGCGCGACGCTGAGCTTGCCGAGCTGCGCGCCAAGCTCGAAGGCGCTGCCGCAGAGCGCGAGAGTGCAAGTCAGCGCGCGGCGGTTGAGGCCCGTTCCGATGCTCAAAAGGAGAATGCCGAGCTTCAGCGCGAGATCGACAATTTACGTGCGCAGTTGGAGCGCAAAGATGATGAAGCCAGGCTTGCCGAGGCGGCGGCACGCAATGCTGCTCAAAACGACCTGTCCGCGCGCGACGCTCAGATTGCCGAGCTGCAGGCCAGGATCGCCGCGGCGGACAAGGCCCAGGAGATGGCGCTTGCCGCTGCCGCGGCAGAGTCGCAGCGTGAGCTCGATGCCGCTCGCAGCGAGGCCGAGCGCGCGCTTACTGACTATCGCGCGAAGGTGCAAGAGAAGTTTTCCGCCGCAAAGGCTCAGTCCGAGCAAGAGGCCGAGGGCCTGCGTGCCCAGCTGCGCGAGCAGGAACTGATGGCAAAAATGAACCTGTCAGAGGCGGTCGCCGCGGCGGAGCGAGAGCGCGATGAGGCACGTGCCAAACTGACGAGCGAGCTGGCGGTGCGCGATTCTCGCGAGGAGCAAGCCAAGGCGGCACACGAGCTCGAGCTTGCGCAGGCCAAGCGCGCGAGCGATGACCTGATTCGCTACAAGGATGAAGAGATTGAGCGCCTTAAGGACATGAAGGTTCGCCTGTCCACCAAGATGGTGGGCGAGTCGCTCGAGCAGCACTGCGAGACCGAGTTTAACCGTCTGCGCATGACGGCGTTTCCCAATGCGTACTTCGAGAAAGATAACGATGCATCCGAGGGCACCAAGGGAGACTTCATTTTCCGTGAGTGCGACGCGAGCGGCAACGAGGTCATTTCGATTATGTTCGAGATGAAAAACGAGAACGACGAGACCGCGACCAAGCATAAAAACGAGGACTTCTTTAAGAAACTCGATCACGATCGTCGCCAGAAAGGCTGTGAGTACGCGGTGCTCTGCACACTGCTCGAGCCCGAGAGCGAGCTCTATAACGCAGGAATCGTGGACGTGAGCTACCGCTACGAGAAGATGTACGTGATCCGTCCGCAGTTTTTTATTCCCATGATTACGCTGCTGCGCAACGCCGCCATGGGTTCATTGCGCTATAAACAGGAGCTAGCGGAGTACAAGCAGCAGAACATTGACGTCACGAACTTCGAGGCCAAGATGGAGAAGTTCAAGAATGATTTCGGTCGCAACTACGAGATCGCGAGCCGCAAGTTCCAAACGGCGATTGATGAGATCGACAAGACGATTAGCCATCTGCAGAAAACCAAGGAGGCGTTGCTGTCCTCCGAGAACAATCTGCGCCTAGCCAACAAGAAAGCCGACGATCTTACCATTCGTAAGCTCACGTGGGGCAACAAGACCATGAAGGCGGCGTTTGACGAGGCGCGCGGGGCTGCGTCAGAGACAAACGATAAGCCGGCCGAGGCGGATTCGTATGAGGTCGAGGATGCCGAGTAAGGCATAGCGTATAGTGCAAAAGCGGGGCCGCTGGCGATATTGCCAACGGCCCCGCTTCGTTTCGTTCCAGTATGTTCGGCTAGTCCTCGAGCAGGTCCTCGATAAAGCCGACACGGTAGATCTTGAAGATGACCTCGCCGCCGTCCTGCGTGGCGTCCAGATCGACATCGCCCATGATGCCAAAGTCGTGGTCGCCATCCTCGTCGGCAAAGATCTGGTGCACGTGCCATACGTGCGTGGTCTTCTCGTCGGACTCGTCGATGGAAAACATCGCGGCGCTGCGGGCATCTCCGTCGGTGAGGATCTCCTCATGCTGCTCGTGGTAAGCGTCGAGCGCTTTTTGCCAGCGGATCTCGCTCATGCCCCAGTCGTCGTCGAGCTCGCCCAGGTCGCGAACGTGCTCGCGGGCGGCAAGGGTCACGCGGCGGAAGAGCGCGTTGCGCACCAACAGCGTGCAGCCGCGGCGGTCCGCCACGACCTCGTCGATGCCCCGCGGCGGCGCAGCATCGAGGGCTGCCGGGTTGCCGGCGTTCTCCCACTCGTCCACCAGGCTCGAGTCCACCGAGCGCACCACAAAGCCCAGCCACGAGATAATGTCGCGCAGGCGCTCGTCGCGCTTCTCGATGGGCACGGTGCGGTCGAGTGAACGGTAAGCCTCTGCCAGGTAGCGCAGCAAAATGCCCTCGGAGCGGGCGATGCCGAGCTTTTGAATGTAGCCCTTAAAATCGCTCGCGCTTTCCAGCATATCGCGCAGAACGCTCTTGGGAGAGAGCTGATAGTCGTTTGCCCAGGGCACTTCCTGGCAGTACTTGTCGAAGGCGGCATCGAGCAAGTCCTCGAGCGGTTTTTCGTAGGTGACATCCTGGATGCGCTCCAGGCGTTCCTCATATTCGACGCCGTCAGCCTTCATTTCGGCCATCGCGCGGTCCCGCGCTGCGCGCTCCTGAGCGCGCAGCACCTGCTTGGGATCCTCGAGCGTTGCCTCGACCATCGAGATGAGGTCCATGGTATAGGTCTCGCTCTCGGGATCGAGCAACTCCAGCGCGGCAAGCAAAAACGGCGAGAGCGGCTGGTCGAGCGCGAAGTCCTCGGGCAGATCGACCGTCAGCGCATAGTCAATATCTGGTGCGGTGTCAGTCGGGGCATCGGGTGCGGGTGGCACCTCGGTGCGAACGACGACGCCGGAATCGATGAGCGTGGCGAAGATTTCGTCGGCGCGAACCTCGAGCTTGGCTTTTTCTTCGGGGGTCTGCAGGCTTGTCTCGATGAGGTCGTGCACGCGGGCGCGAGCGTCACCGCCCTGCTCGACCACGCTAATCACCATGGAGTGTGTGATGCGAAGGCGCGGCTTGAGCGTTTCGGGCTGCGTCTCGATCAGGCGCTCAAAGGTCTGCTTGTTCCAGGTGACAAAGCCCTCGGGGGCCTTCTTCTTTTTAATCTTGCGGAGTTTTTTGGGGTCGTCGCCCGCCTTGGCCATGAGCTTGGCGTTCTCGATCTCGTGCTCGGGTGCCTCGGCAATCACCATGCCCTCGGTATCGAAGCCCGAGCGGCCGGCGCGACCGGCAATCTGATGGAACTCGCGGGCGCGCAGGCGACGCATCTTGTAGCCGTCGAACTTTGTGAGCGCGGTGAGGACCACGGTGTGGATGGGCACGTTGATGCCGACGCCGAGTGTGTCGGTGCCGCAGATGACGGGCAGTAGGCCCTGCTGCGCCAGGCGCTCGACCAGCAGACGATAGCGCGGCAGCATACCGGCGTGGTGCACGCCGACGCCGCAGCCGAGCAAACGCTTGAGGATCTTGCCGAAGGCCGTCGAGAAGCTCGTTCCCTTTGCCGCTTCTTTGATGGCTTCGCGCTGCTCCTTGCTGGCGATGCCAAAATTGGCGAGCGACTGTGCCGTCGCAAGGGCGGCATCCTGGCTAAAGTGCACGATGTAGAGCGGGGCCTCGCCGCGGCGCATCGCGAGCTCGACGGTGCCCTCGAGGGAGGTCGTCACATAGTCGTAGCTCAGCGGCACAGGGCGTGGGGCATCGACGACCAAGTCGCAGGTAGCGCCGGTGTGTTCCTCGAGCGAGGCGGCAATCGCGGTGACATCGCCGAGCGTGGCGCTCATGAGCATGAATTGCGTGTGAGGCAGGGTGAGCAGCGGCACCTGCCAGGCCCAACCGCGATCAGGGTCGGCAAAGTAGTGGAACTCGTCCATGGCGACGCAGCCAACATCGGCATCTTCGCCCTCGCGCAGTGCGTCGTTGGCAAGGATCTCTGCCGTGCAGCAGATGACGGGCGCCTTGGTGTTGATATGCGTGTCGCCGGTGATCATACCGACGTTATCGCGGCCGAGCACCTGCACCAAGTCGAAAAACTTCTCGCTGACCAGAGCCTTGATAGGAGCTGTGTAGTAGCAGCGCTTGCCTTGCGCCATGCCCATAAAGAGCATACCTAGCGCGACAAGCGACTTGCCCGAGCCGGTCGGCGTGCCCAGAATGACGTGATCGCCGGCGGCTAGATCCATGAGGGCCTCTTCTTGGTGGTCCCACAGCTCAATACCGCGATTGCTCGTCCATTCAAAGAAGCGCTCGAAGGCCTGGTCGGGCGTGAGCCACGGTTCGGGCTCGCTGCCGTCCTCGGGCTCCCACCAGGTGGGGGAGAGCGCACCGAGTGAGCCGAATTCGGCTTCGGTTCCCGTGCCGCCCGAGAATGAGCTGGCGGCGCCGGCGCCAGAGACGGTGCTGGCGGCGGTATCTATCGTGGTCTGTGCCATGTGGGGGTACTTTCTCTCGCCGTTTGTCCGCCAACTATTATGGCGTAGCGTCGCATCGATGCGTTCGCAGGCAAGAAAATGCAGGAAATGGGCGTTCTGCCCAGCCGTTTAGTGTAGTCGTTAGCCAAGTGAGTAGACTTTTTGCGATATTGCGAGCACATGACTTTTGCGCAAGGGTTCTACCTGCGGTTTTATGTTTCGCTATGCGGGCTGTGCCTGGCTATTGCAAAAAAGTCTACTCACTTAGGTTTGAGGGCCGTTCGCTGGCGCCAATTTGCGCTTGTTTGCCGACGCCGCGACCATCAGAAGCCCCTAGGACTCTTGCGGCAGGCGCTTCTTGCCTTTACGGGCGCGGTTTCTAAAGTTCTCGACGGCCTCTTCCATACCCAGAGGTACATAGGTGAGCTCATCGAGGTTTTCGGGCAGGTAGCAGGCAAGGCTTTGCTCCTGCGCGCGGCCCGCCGCGAGCTGTTCATCGCTGGGCTGCGCGCCGGGTGTGGCGCAAATGCCATAGACGACGGCACCCATCTCGCGCGTGCGGCATTCGTATTCGGTCTCGGGATGCTCGGGATGGTCGCGGCGGACGTCGTCGCTTACCCAAAGCGTGTCGTAGCCGGCCGCGGCAATCTGCCCCAGGGCGTAGTCGCGCAGCGGTTTGCTGTCGGTGCGCAGCGTGACGGTGGCGCCGGCTGCAAAGAGCGGGCGGTAGAGCATCAGATGGTCGACATGGACGAGCCGTTTTTTGGCGTACTTGGCCTTGGGCTGCGGTGTGGGAAAGTTGATGGTGATGGCATCGAGCTCGCCTGCGGCAAACAGCTGCGGCAGCGATGCGGCGCCTCGGGGCAGGACAAGTGCGTTGGACAGCTCCTGCTCGCAGATTTTCTGTGCGGCATAGGCGATGCAGATGGGCTCCTGGTCCATGCCGATAAAGAACGTGTTTGGCTCGCGGGCCGCGCGCTCTACAAGGTACGTTCCCTTGCCACAACCAAGATCCAGATGAAGGTGTTCGAAAGGCTTGCTGCCTGCGGGCGCACAGGCCTCGCGCCAATCTCCGGCATAGGCCTCGGGGTTCGTCTCAATCGCATCGGCGTAGCGCTCCAGGCGCTCCTCGAGTACAAAGTTCTTAGGCGTGCGAACGTGGACGGCTCCCATGAGGCTCCTTGGTCATAAATGCGAAACGCATGGCTGCGCGTTTCGGCAATGCGTTGGAAGAAGGTGGGCATAGTTTGCCCGAATGATGCGGCGCGGCTCGGCGGCGCGTCGTCGATGCCTACAGACGCTTGAGAATCACATAGCGGTTGAGCTCGCCGCTGCGACCGTCGGCATGGAAGCGCTCGAGCTCGCGCACGGGGACCTCGCCGCTCTTGTAGAACGTACGGACGCCGCGCACCAGGTCGGTGATCTGCTGATCGTCAAAGTGATGGCAATAGCGGTAGGCGTGGCGGTCGTTTTGCCAGCCAATGAGGTGGTCGCCGGCTTCAAACTGCGCGGAATCGTAACCCTCAAACGGCGGGGTGAGTTCGGCGCGGGCTTCGGCGCGAACGGCCTTGCGCGCCATGCGCTCGTCGTTCATAAACTCCCAAAAGCTGATGGCGATGATGCCGCCCGGGCGTGTCTGGCGCACCAAGGTGTCGAGCACGCGTACGCGGTACTCGCACGACGGCACGTGGTGCATAAAGCCAAAGCAGACCGAGATATCGGCGAGCGGGGCGTCGAAAAGCACGTCGGGTGTCTCGGCGGGGTTGAGCTTCATGAGGGCGTCGAGCACGTCGAGTTCCTGGAAGTGCAGGTTGGGAATGCGCAGGGCGTGGCCATGTGCATCGATGGCCAGGTCTTGGCACGAGTCGACGCCATAGAACTCGAAGGGGCAGCTGGCATCTGCCGAGGGGTTTGCGCCGTCGACGCCCTTGGCGGCAAGTGCGCCGCCGGCGGCAAAGTTCTCGAATCGCATGTTGCCGCAGGCAAGATCGAAGACGCGGACGGGATGCTCGATCGTGGCGACGTCGAGCTGCTCGAGCGCTATGTCCATAGTGCGCACCCAGCCGGGCCACGGTGCCTGGCGCGTATCGGAGAAGGAGGCGGAGTGCTCGCGATAGAACGTATTGTTGAGCTGAATGAGCGATGAGGCGAAATCGCGGTTCACGGCGCGGAACTCCCTCCGTTGGCGGTGCGGAATAAACAGTACGACCATACTACCGTTAACGCCGCAACGGGGACAACCGAGCTGCGGGTCATTGCTTTGTTTGGACACATTTCCGCAGCTCATATGCACCCGCAACCGCCGGTTGTCAAAAATCTCACTAGAATAGGTGGCATGCTTTTGGCGGTGGCGGATAGATTTTTAACTGTGCAAGGCGCCTTAAGAACAAAAACGGTCCGGCGGCACGGCTGGCAAAAGCATAGGAGGAACCATGAATGTAGAAACTGCGCAGCGGCTCGCCGACCTTCGTCGCAGCAAGGGTTTTAGCCAAGAAGGGCTGGCGCGAAAGCTGGGGCTGTCGCGCCAGGCGGTCAGTAAATGGGAGCGTGCGGAGAGCTCGCCCGATACCGAGAACCTGATCTCGCTCGCAAAACTCTATGGCGTGAGTTTGGACGAGCTCCTCAATCCGAGCGATGAGATCGAGGACGATATCGAGTTTGAGAACGAGGACCGCGCCCGTCAGCGCGAGGCCGAGGCAGCGGAGCGCGCCCGTACCCATGAGGCGGCGGCACGTGCTACCGAGGCGGCAACGCAGGCGAGTGATGCCGCCGCCAAGGCGGCGCAAGCGGCAAGCTGGAGCGCGCAGGCAGCTAATGCGGCGACGGCTCAGGTGACGGGTGCCGGTGCGACCAGCGTGACTCCGGTGAAGGGTCCGTTTCAGTCGTTCCCGTATTGGGCCGTGTGCTGGCTACTGTTCTTTTTGCTGATGTTCCCGTTTGGCGCCGGCCCCTTTGCTGCGCTCATCTTCTTTACGATCCCCATCTATCACTGGGTGGCGCGTGCGCTCGATGGCGATTGGGCGCGCGGGGATATTCAGGTTGGTCCGGCGCCGGAGGCGGCTAAGGCTCAGGATGTTTCCGCTGCGGTTGATACTGACGTGGCTACCGCGATCACCGCTGAGCCGAGCGTCAAAGAGGGTGATGAATGATGAGGCTTTCGCATGAATCGAAGGTACGCTTGGGCGTTGGCATCGGAGCGTTTGTACTGATTATCGGGCTTGTGTTTGGCGTTTCGCGAACTTTGATTCATTTTGATGGCCCGTGGGATCTCGACGATGTTGTACCCGGCTTGTCTGGTATGGATGATATGCTTGACGAGGACGATCTTTTGGATGGCGGTAACTATTCCGCTCGGCCTCAGCAGCTTTCGAGCACGACTTTTGACGAAGACGCGTTCCAATCGCTCGACTTGGATGTGACGTCGGGAACGGTCGAGGTTAAACGTGTCTCTGGCGGACCGGTGCGTGTCATCGAAAGCGGGTACGTTGCAAAGGGGGTGTCTGCTTCCGATGCCGCCACTCAGAATCTGGTCAAGATCGAGGGCTCTACACTCAAGATTAGCCAGTTCGACTGCGATGACGAGCGCGCCCATGACCGTAAGGTCACCATTGAACTGCCGCGTGAGCTTGCCGATAACATGATGGGCATTACGGCAAACGTGGGGTTGGGAGACCTGACGGTCGCGGACATTGCGTGCCACGACTTTGATTTGACGTTGGACTCGGGAGACATCGAGTTTGCTGGTACTGTAACCGACACCCTGAATGCCAAGGTAGGTTCGGGCGATGTGACGTTCGAGCTCTACCAGGCCCCCGCGAAGTCTATGGACGTAAGCGTGGACTCGGGCGATGTGGAGATAACGGTTCCGAACTCTACGGGCTTTAAGGCGAGCCTCACCGTGGGCAGCGGTGGCTTCGAGAGCGATTTCCTTCCGCTTGGCTACGATGGCGAGACCATATTGAATCTTGAATTCGACAACGGTGATAAGTCTGCCACGTATCGTTTTAAGGTCGGTTCGGGCGACATGTCGTTCGATCCGGAGTGACATGCGGTTTTCGGAGATCGGTGCATATAGGCATGCTCTTTGATGGAGGCGTCGGGGCCGTGACTGGCTCCGGCGCCTTTGCCTTTACAATGGGGGCATGGAACAGATTATTTTGAACATACTCGAGGCTCTGCGTCGCGGTGAGACCGTGGACGACAAGGCGCTCGTCAAACTGATACATGCCGAGGCGCGCCGTGAGGGTGCCGACAAACGAGATTTGGCCAAGCGCCGTCTGCTGCCGTTCTACCAGCGGGTTAAACGTGAGAAGCCGGCTCGTTGGGCTGGATGGAATGTCGATGCCGAGCTGGAGCGTCAGCTGCTGCAGGTGCTGCGCATGAAGCCGCGCCGCACGGCTTCGGGCGTGGCGACCATTACCGTCATCGCCAAGCCGTGGCCCTGTTCGGGCGATTGCCTGTTTTGCCCCAACGATCTGCGCATGCCCAAAAGCTATCTGCATGCCGAGCCGGCATGCGCCCGTGCGGAGCAAAACTGCTTTGACCCGTATTTGCAGGTGAGCGCTCGCCTGACCGCACTTTCGCAGATGGGGCATGCGACCGACAAGATCGAGCTTATCGTGCTCGGTGGCACCTGGAGCGACTATCCGCAAGGGTATCAGACGTGGTTTATGTCCGAGCTTTTCCGTGCGCTCAATGACGATGCCGTCGCCGGCGTGGCGGCAAACCCCATGTTGGCGCGTCCGGGCATCAGCCGTGCCGAGGCGGGGCGCCTGCTCGATGACGCTCCCGCCGATGCCCTGCCGCCGGTGGTAACAGAGCGCCGCGAGTGCTATCGGGCTGCCGGCATTGCGACAGACGAGGCCAAGCTCGCTGCCGGCGTTGCCGACGAGCAGGAGCGTGTGGATGCTGCCGTGGGCGGCTATAACCGCGCGGTGCGTCGTCTGTACGGCCCCGGTACGCCGTGGGGCGAGGTCACCGAGTGGCAGACGGCAACGATGGAGGAGCTCGAGCGCCAGCAGCGCATCAACGAGACGGCGAAGCATCGCGTGGTGGGGCTCGTTATCGAGACGCGCCCCGATGCTGTAACGCCGCAGGCCCTCATGCTCATCCGCCGCCTGGGCTGCACCAAGATACAGATGGGCATCCAAAGCCTTGACCAGCATCTACTCGATGTCAACGAGCGTCGCATTTCGGTGGCGCAGATTGAGCGGGCGTTTTCGCTTGCGCGCCTGTTTGGCTTTAAGATCCATGCGCATTTTATGCTCAACTTGCTGGGCGCCACACCCGAGGGGGACAAGCGCGACTACGAGCGCTTTATGACCGAGGGGGCCTTTATGCCCGACGAGGTCAAAGTCTACCCGTGTGCGCTCATCGAGGGCTCGCGTCTGGTGGGCTGTTACGAGCGTGGCGAGTGGCGCCCCTATACCGAGGACGAGCTGCTCGATGTGTTGGCCGACGACATCGTGGTGACGCCGGCGTTCTGCCGCATCAGTCGCATGATTCGCGACTTTAGCTCCGACGACATCATGGTGGGCAACAAGAAGCCCAACCTACGTCAGCTCGTCGAGAACCGCTTGTCGGCTCGTGGAGAAGGCGCGACGGTGCGTGAGATTCGCTATCGCGAGATCAGCACGGCGGGTGCCGACTTGGATGAGCTGATCCTTGACGAGGAGGTGGCGTACGAGACGCCGGTGACGCGCGAACGCTTTTTGCAGTGGGTGACGCCCGAAGGCAAGATCGCCGGCTTTTTGCGCCTGTCGCTGCCCGACCGTTCGTTTGTTGCCGCGCACGCGGACGAGCTGCCGACGGGGCCGGAGGAGGCGATGATTCGCGAGGTGCACGTTTATGGTATGGCGGCACGTGTGGGCGATCAGGGCCAGGCGGCTCAGCATCACGGCCTGGGGCGTCTGCTCGTGGAGCGTGCGTGCCAGATTGCTCGGGATGCGGGGTATACGCACATCAACGTGATCAGCGCGATCGGTACGCGCGAGTACTATCGCCATCTTGGATTTTATGACCATGGCCTTTATCTGCAAAAGGAGCTCTAGATGAACAAGCCGAGTGTTTCTGCCGGCGTCGTTGCCGGCGTTGCTCTGGGAGCCGCGGCGCTTGGTGCGGCCGCTGTCGCTGTTCGTGCTGCCTGTCTGCAGGTCGCGAGGACCCGCAACGGGTTGGCACGTGTGAAGCGTGTGCACGACGAGAGCGGTGACGAGGTCCGCGTGCTCGTACAGGGCGGCGTCTACCAAAGCGCGAGCTATGTTGGCGATCGTTGGGCGGAGCCAGTCTTTGCGTACTATCGTGCATTTGACGATGTGTTTGAGGCTGAGGACGCAATGCGTGATGCTTACGGGCATGGTATCGACCGCATGCTTATGCTGGGCGGCGGCGGGTTTGCCTATCCCAAGTTTGCGCTGATGTCGCACGAGGGCCTGCGCATGGACGTCATCGAGTATGACGGAGAGATAACGCGCTTGGCGCGCCGTTGGTTCTATCTGGATGAACTGGAGCACGCGGTGGGCGATCGCCTGCGGGTGATTACCGCCGAGGCTCGCTCGTATCTGGGTGTGACGAGCGTGGGCCATCGTCGCTACGACGTCGTTGTGAGCGACTGCTTTGGCGGTGCCGAGCCCGTGCGCGAGCTGGCGACCGTTGAGGCGCTGCGCCTGGTGCGGGGCAGCCTGAACCCCGGGGGTATCTACGTGGCCAATATCGTGAGCGCAAACGAGGGGAGCGATGTGACGTTCCTTCGCGACTGCGCTGCCACGGCACTCGAGGTATTCGTCCACGCCTGGGTGGTCCCATGTGGCGATGCGAAGTTCAGCGGCGAGGAAAACTACCTGCTCATCGCCAGCGACGGCGACTACGCCTTTGCCGAAGCCGTGCCCTTCGACACCGACTTCCTCGGCACCGTCCTTCACGACAAGTAAGTCTCCCCGTCCCAAAAAAGACTGGTCTTAGGCGTGGTCGCGCCAGCCGTGAACGCGCTGCTTCATGCCCTCTATGTCGAGCACGCCTTCGGCAAAGCCCTTGCGCACGAGCTCTTCGGGAACAAACTCGTCGTAGCGGTCAAAGTAAGGCACCTCGCCAGGATAGACGAGCTCGATGGGATCGAAGTCCTTTTCGGCCTCGGCGGCGAGCACCTCAAAGAACGTCTCCTCGTCGGCCTTCATCTTAAACTGCATAAAGTACGGGCGTGACGGGTCGAGTCCGCGAAGGCCCAGCTCAGCGGCGCATTTGATTTTAAGCATGCGCTCGAGTGCTAGGAAGGCGTAGCTGCCCAACCAGGGGAAGAGCACCCAGGTGTCGCCACCCAGGTTGATGAGCGGCTTAGTTCCCGCGCCCGAAATCTCGGCGGTATGACGAGCCTGCGCCAAGCGAGCCCGTGCGTTACCCATAAGGTACGGATATACTGCGTGCTCAGTGAGCGCTTGGCGCATACGCTCGAGCACATGCGTGTTAATGTCGCCGGGGCAGTCGCCAAAGTAGGCCGGCACCCGGCCCTTGACCTGCGTGGCAAAGACAGTGTGGCGCTTCCAGTCCACTTCCTCGACAATCCAGCAGTGTCCGGCGATGGCGATGCGCTCACCGGGCGGGGGCGGATTAACGATCGTGCCCAGCTCAGCAGATTCGCTCCGGACGGTAAACTCCTCGTTTTCCTGGAACACGGCGTAGAACTTAAAGTTGTTGATGATGCGCTCGCCCGCGAGACCCACGATGAGCCCGCCACCTTCGGTGACCTGGATATGGTCGATCTTAATGAGGTGACGTAGCAGCACACGGTAATCGTCTGCCGAGACACGGTGGAAATAGCTGAGCGTGAGCACGCGCTGGGCAAGTTCGGCCGGCGTGAGCTCGCCGGTGCTGGCGAGGGTCGACATAGTCTGGTGATAGAGCAGGCTGTAGGGGAGACGATCGAGCTCGGGTGGCTCGACCCACTTTTCCTCGCGATAGAGTTGTACGAGCGCGATACCCTGCAGGAGCTTCCAGGGAATGGTTTCGGGCATCATCGTGCGCGGCTCGGGCTCTTCCTCGCGCATGACAAACCACATCTCGGGCGGAAGATCGCGACGGCCTGTGCGCCCCATGCGCTGCAAAAAGGAGCTGACGGTAAACGGCGCGTCAATCTGGAAGGCGCGCTCCAGGCGGCCGATATCGATACCGAGCTCCAACGTAGAGGTGGTGACGGTTGTCTGCGTCTGCTCCTCGTCGCGCATGAGCTCCTCGGCCGTCTCGCGTAGCGATGCCGAAAGATTGCCGTGATGGATGAGAAAACGGTCGGGCTCGTGCCGGCTCTCGCAGTAGCTGCGCAGCATGGAGCACACGGCCTCTGCCTCCTCGCGCGAGTTGGCAAAGACCAGGCATTTGCGGCCGCGCGTATGCTCAAAGATATAGCCCATGCCGGGGTCGGCGTTGTCGGGCGCCGTGTCGGTGGGGTTGAGAAGCGCCTGCTCGGTCGCTCGCGGGATGTCGACTTCGCCCTCGGGGGCCGAGGAAGTGCGACGGTCTTTGGGAGCGGCCTTGTCCCGCGCCTGCTCACGACGTTGACGGTGTTCTTCCTGTGTAAGCTGTCCGCTGTGGCACATGTCTTGTCCGGATGCGGGCAGCGCCGCGGGCGCCGCCGTCTCAATACGCTCGCAAGCAAGCACCTCGGCTTCTTGTGGACCTGTGCCTACGAATCCTCGTTGCTGAGCCTGGGGGCCCGAGTTGTAGAAGTGCTCCATGGAGATGCGCCACACGCGGCGCGGTCCCTCAAAGCGGGGGATAACGCAGTCGCGCCCCGTTCCCTGCGAGAGAAAGGCGCCCGTGCGCTCGGGGTCGCCGATGGTGGCCGAAAGGCCAATGCGGCGGGGCTGCACGCCTGCCATGCGCGAGAGGCGCTCGATAAGACAGAGCGTCTGCCCGCCGCGGTCGCCGCGCATGAGCGAATGGACTTCGTCGATAACCACATAGCGCAGGTCGCAAAACATGCGCGGGATCGCCATGTGCTTATGGATCAGGAGCGCCTCGAGCGACTCGGGCGTAATCTGTAGGATGCCGCTCGGTTTTTTGATGAGTTTGGCCTTGTGTGATTGCGAGACATCGCCATGCCAGTGCCAGACGGGGATATCGGCTTCTTCGCACAGGTCGTTGAGGCGGACGAATTGGTCGTTGATGAGCGCCTTGAGGGGGCCAATGTAGAGGACGCCCACGCTTGCGGGCGGGTTCTCCCAAAACTCGGTCAGGATGGGAAAGAAGGCTGCCTCGGTTTTGCCGGAAGCCGTGGATGCCGTCAGGAGCACATTATCTTGCGTGTTAAAGATGGCATCAGCTGCTGCAACCTGGATAGAGCGTAGGCTCTCCCAATCGTGGGAGTAGATGAAGTCTTGGATAAACGGGGCGTAGCGGTCAAAGGCGTTCACGGGGCCTCCTTTCAACATCGAATCTCTCAACGCGGCTGGCAACGGCTTGCTGCATTACTGCTTCAACGTTTGCCCAGATAAAACCTGCCAAAATAAACCTGTCCCTTTTTGGTAGGTTAGATGGTGAACTCGGCGAAGTTGCGGTCGCCGCCTGCGGTGCCGGTGTCGCCTGTTGCGGCTGCCGGCGCCAGCGCGTCGCCGCCGACGCTTTGCAGCAGCTCGGCCACATTTGCATCGGGGTTCTGACACAGGATATCGAGCAGCTCGATAAAGTCACGGATGACCTCACGCGGCGTCAAGTGCGTATCGGCTCCCACGCGGCCAAACTCGATCTTGAGGAAGTCTACCAAGTCGTTCTCGGTAAGCGTGGGTGTCCAGCCAAAGTAGCCGGCATGGATCTGCATGAGTTTTTCGATGAGCACCAGCAACTCCTCGTAGGTGAGTGGCTGCAGGCGGATGATGGGCGCGAGCATGTCCTTAAGATCCTCGCGCGCAAAGCGGCCTTGAGCGAGTCGACTGCGCAGGGCTTCGTAGGAGAACACGCCACGGCGGCGGTCTTCGATGGAGGTTGGCGTGCCACCCATGATCATGCCCAGGTACTGCGCCTTGCCCTGGAGCGTGTCGTTGTACATGGTCAGGATTTTCTCGTAGTTGTACTGGCGCGTGATGGCATTGGGAATCTTATACAGATTCACGAGTTCGTCGATGAGCACCAGCATGCCCTTGTAGCCGCTGCAAACCAAAAAACGCGCGATGAGTTTGACGTAGTCGTACCAATCGTCGTCGCTGATGATGGTCGAGGAGCCCAGCTCGGCGCGCGCCTCGCTCTTGGTGCGGTATTCGCCGCGGATCCATTTGGTCACGCGGCTCATGGCCTCTTCGTCGCCCTCGGATACGGCCATGCGGTAGCGGCGGAGCATACGGGTGAAGTCGAAGCCGTGGACCATCTCCTCGAGCGGGGCCAGTTGGGCATTGACGACCGACTCGTCGACGTCGGCACATGAGGCGACCCAGCGATCCAGAATAAGGTTGAGCGCACCGCCCTCGGGGCGCGTCTTGGTCGATATATTGCGGATGAGCTCGCGGTAGGTGGCAAGGCCCTGTCCCTGACCGCCCTGCAGGCGGCGCTCGGGCGACAGGTCGGCATCAGCGACGACGAATCCCTCGCCCATGGCGTGCGTGCGGATGGTCTGGAGCAAAAAGCTCTTGCCGGCGCCGTAACGACCGACCAGAAAGCGGAAGCTCGCGCCACCGTCGGCGATGAGGCTCAGATCGGTGAGCAGGGCGCGGATCTCGACCTCGCGGCCTACGGTGATGTAAGGAAGGCCGATGCGCGGGACCACGCCGCCCTTGAGCGAGTTGAGAATGACGGCAGCGACGCGCTTGGGCACGCGAGGTGCTGCGGATGCGGTATCACTCATGGTCTAGGTATCCTCTCACGTCTGCTTCGTAGTCCTCGATAATCTGCGGCCCTGCCGCGCTAAATTCAATTACGGTGTCGCCCACCAGGTCAAAGAGCGCCTCGTTGATGGTATCGACGAGCATGTCCTCGCTCTGCTCCGATTGCACTACCGCCGATTCCGCCTGTACTGCGTTGTGCTCGAGCAGCGCGCGGAGATAGGCGTCTGCGGCGGGCACGAGTTCGTTTGTGGCGTCAGCGGGCGTAGCAGCTGCGAACGCGGGCGTCGGCGCGAGAAGCGGTGCCACGACACCAAACTGTTCGGTGGATATGGTCGGCTCGTCGGACTCGTCCTGCCCTGCAGCCGCCGCGACCGCCTCGACCATCGCGTCGGCTACGGGCTCGGCTTCCGGTTGCCCTGAGTCCGCTGCCTCGGCTTCTGCGGACGCGCCGTCCTCGCGTTCCTCGTCAATCAAAAGCGTCTCGCGCGTTTGTGCGGCGGCGCTCCGAATATGCCCCAGCTGACTCAGATCGATATCGATTTTGACGGGCTGGTGTGCGGCGTCCCACGAAAGCCATGCCACAATCTCGTCATCGATAATCTTGGCCAGATATTTGGGGACCTTTTCTTCCTTAAGGGGGTGGGCAGGGTCCAGCGCCAGGCGCAGGCGTTGGTCGCAGGCGCGCATCATTTCACCGAGCTTGCTGCTCTTTTGCCTACTACCGTGGATACGCATGCATTCCCAAAAGCCGTTTTGGCAACGGTAGATATGGATGGGGTCCAGACGGTATTCGCAGTCCTCGTGGCGCTCGGGCGCAAAGAATACGGCCGAGGCAAACATGGTGTAGGGCATGGCCGTCTCCTCCCCAAATAAACTTGCCACGATGCCGGTCTTTCGGTGCGTGTCATAGTAGCGCACCATGCGGACATACACGGCGCACGCCACGTGGCGCAGATCGCGGTGGTGGCTGCGGTCGAGCCGCGAGCTACTTAGGTTGTACGTGGAGAGGGCGTTGATGGCGGCCATGAGTCGCTCCTCGCGCACCTCATCGGGCGGAAGGGGGAGCGTGGGCTCGGAGGTTTTGCGACGCTTAGGGGTCTGGCTGGACGGTGCCGGTACAAGGTCTCGTGCCGCGCGCCGCAGTTCGATAAGGGCGTTATCGAACATGACGGTTTTAGAGTCGCGAAGCAGCTTGGGGTCGAGCCCGTGGAACACGGCGTAATCTTGCAGCCACACGCGCGCAAACCGGTCGATGCCGGGCTCGAAGGCGCGATAGACATCCCAAAAAGCCTTGATCTTGTTAAAACCATCGAGTGGATTATCTACGCCAATGCCGCAGATCAGCTCATAGAGATACAGAAAGGCAAAGGACGTAGACGTTTCCTCGACGGTTCCGCGGCGCACTTGGGCACGCCAGGTAAAGTAGCCGCGCAGTTGCCGGTCGCTCATGGCGTTGTAGGTGGGAAAGTACGACTTAAAGGTGCCGTTGTAGGGACAGTCGTCCTCAAAGTCGGCCATCAGCAGGCCCTGGCGGTAAAAAAGCTCGGCTTCCGAAAGCCAGCGGCCCGCACCGCCCTTGGGGTCATCCTGCCAGCGCGATATCTCGCGCATTTTACGGTACTGGTCGGGGAGGAAATTCTGCATCTGTCGGCCGGTTTTGAGAATCGGCTCGTCTGCGTAGGTTTCGTTTGAGAAGCGGGCGGACTGATGGGTCCGGGCCTCGGCCATAATGCGCTCGATGAGCATCTTGATGTCCTGGTCGGCCACCGCTCCTCCTCTCGAACGCAGCTACGGTGACCTCATATCATAGCACAGCATCAAACAGATGTTCGAGATACCGATGCGTTGATAGATTTAGAACAGGAGGGCGTAGATGACGGCGATGACGACGGAGGGAAGCATATTGGCCGTGCGGAAGGTCTGAGGACGGATGAGGTTGACGCCGACACAGAAGATGAGCATGGAACCTACGAGCGAAAGGCTGTTGAGGGCAGCTGTGGTCATGATGGGGGAGAGCGCGCCGGCAAACAACGTGATCGTCCCCTGGAACACGGCGACGGGCAGGGCGGAGAAGATGCAGCCGCGGCCAAGCGAGGCCGTCATGGTGCAGACGATGATGCAGTCCAGTGCGCCCTTGAGGGCAAGCGTTGACCAGTCGCCGAGCAGGCCGTCCTGGATCGATCCCACAATGGCCATGGCGCCGATGCACACGGTGAGTGAAGTCGAGACGAAAGCGTTGGTGAACTTGTTATCGCCCTCACTGCCAGTCTTGCGCTTGAGCCATTCGCCAAGGTTCTCGATGGCGGCCTCCAAGTTGATGGCCTCGCCGATGAGCGAACCGAGCGCAAATGAGACGATGAGCATGGTGGTACCGGTGGTCGCTAGCGCCTTTCCATCGATGATGAGCATCTTTTGCATGGTGCCGCCCAGGCCGATAAACAGGACGCACAGCCCCGATGCTTTCATGAGCGTGTCTTGGATGTGCGGTGTAATGAAGCGGCCGCCCGCTAATCCCAAAAGACCGCCCGCAACTAAAAGCGCAACGTTGATGATTGTTCCCAAGCCCGGCATGAGCCCTCCTGTATTGATGCCAACGTGGCAATCGTAGCAGAACGAAATGCGAGGCACATCGCGACTCATCTAATACGTTATATAAGTGGTATTAGGAATGATGCGCAGCATTTAAGCCTCAGGTGGTTGTCGGGACATAGGGGTAGTAGTCAAAGCGCAGTGTCATAAGCCGCTGCGAGGATTCAATAGCCGCGGCGATGATATTGGCATCGCGGGCACGATCAAACCCTTCGAGTTCGATCTGATACGAGACGTCTTGCATAATGTCCAGACGTCGCCAGGCTAGAAGTGTGTCGCCATCGAATTCCAAGGTCTTGCCTCCGTCTGGGGCAACGGCGTATAGACGCAGTTTAGCGGTGGTTGCAGGGTCGACAACCGTGACCTTTTTAATTTCGTTTCGAGTATTCTTGGCGCCCAACAAGGTGAGCAGCGTTGGGGCCACGACCTCGCCCGATGGCAAATAGACGACTTCGATGGATTCGGGAAATGCGATGATGGCCGACTTGCGGACGGGCTGATTGGCGGCGGCAACTTCGATGTTTGCAGCATCGATGACCTCTGTGTGGTCGAGGGCGGCAAGCACGCAGCAGTTACCTTCATCGATCTCCTGAGGATCAGCAAGCCCCAGACTGTCCGCGAGCTCGGGATCGTTTGGACCGGTAGCGGGCTCATTTGGTGCTTCGAAAGAAGCTGGGACGCTGTTTGTCGGCGACGGCGTGTCGCCCGCACCTGCTTCTTTGTCCGTGCTCTCTTCTTGTATGGTTGCGTTGATGGGTTCGTCGTTTGAGGGGAGCGTCTTGGCGTCAAGCGCGGAGGGGACAATCCCGACGGCTCCGGATCCGTTCCACTCCATCTCGAGAAGCGCCGGGTCGGCAAGAATGCGTTGCCTGCCTAGCGTGTGGGTATCGATCGCAATAGGGCCTGCCTCCGTCCCGCGCGTAAGGCTGAGCGATCCGGCCGGCTTCTCGAAATGAATGTCTGTGTCTTCGGTACTGGCGGCGTAGAACAGCAGGGATGCTTCTCCCGCCGCGATGGCATCGGTGCCCGCCTTGGTCAGCCGCAGCGATGCCGTGAATGAGAGGGTGGGCTGCACATCGTCTGCATTCGCGGCGGCGCAGCCCAGACATATACCGCCTCCTTTCTCGAAAAACGCACCGTCGAAGGCGACCTTCGCTCCGTTCGCCGAGTCATCGACCGAAGCGATATCGATGCGCAACCCCAAATCGCACGGATCGCCATCTGCATCGAGCACAATCGAGCGCCACGTGCAGACGGCGCACCCCGCCTGGGAGCTGTTTGCCTCGTTCGAACGATTGATATCCACGACTATCGAGCCGTCCGTATTACGACGAAGGCATCCCGAGGTTGAGATTGCGGCCTGTGCGAACGAAAAACGCTTGCACGCAATGGCGCTCGACGGATTTGGTGCGGAGCTTAGGGCTGCTGGTAAGGAGTCTGCCATGACGGGAGTCGCCCAAGCGGCGACAGGCGTTCCGGTTGCGAGCGCGCCGCAGAGTGCGACGACGGGCAAAAGGTTCTTCGATGCCATGGGGTCTCCTTAGCTAATTTAGTGCGGCCTGTCCGTGTTTCGTTTCTGGCTGCGTTTGATGTGCAGACCGAGGCCGGCGGTTCCCGCGCCTGCTGCCGTGGCGCCTGCTGCCAAGAGCCATCGTCTGTCGTCTGTCTGTGCCAACGGTTCCTTGCAGTTGCCGCGGTCGAGCTCCGAGAGGTCGACCGTCACCTGCGTGGCGGCCTGCGCCTGTTCTTGCTGGGCAAAGGCCATGGCTGGCCCAAACGCTAGGATACTGACGGCGGCGGCCAGGGCGACGGCCTTATGCCGTGTGCGCACCGGGCTCGACCGTCCAGGTGATCGTTGCAACCTGATCGCCTTCGCCGGTTACGTGGAAGATGTCGCGCGTGACGCGGGCGACGTTTCCGCTTGTCTTGAGCTTAATTTTGTCCGTGCCGCCGGCAATGCCCTGGTAGCCCATGTCGAAGGCTGCATTCTTGGAAAGATCGAGGCCCGTCTCCTGCATTGCGGCGCTGGCGTTCTGGAGTGCGCCGTCGGGGCCGACCTTAAAGTCGATGGAATTCTGCGCGGTTCCGGCCTTGGCGTCGGCGGCAATGGTCCAGGTGTTCATGGCGTCGATCTTCATGTTGGTGACATGGATGCCGTAGGCCGAATGATTGTCGATGGTGGTCGCGTCTTCTGAGGGGCCCTGAAGCGTGCCGTCGGCCTTGGCGACGAAGGGAATAACCGTCGGAACTTTGAACTCTACGTTGTCGATCTCGGTCCTGACCATTACTTTCGTGGTTCCAACGCGCCCGGCTGCCAGAGCTGGCGTCGGGGCGGCGCCCATTGCGAGCGCGAGCGCGAGCCCTGCGCCCACGACGAGCGCTCTGGCTCCGTTCATGTTCCTGGTGATGTCCATGGTCGTTCCTTTCTATTCGCCGCGGGCCGTCCCCGCGATGATTGGACGAATGCTGGTGAATTGCGTGCGGTGCCGCGTCGGCCGAAAAAGCTAGTTCTCGGCTTGCTCAACCCGTACCTTGACACGTGTCGGATTGCCGTGGCTGTCGAGGGTCTTGGCATCGAGTGCCTGGATCTCGATGTATGCCTCGCCTTCTTTGATGTCGCCGGCGGGGCACGTCTCGATTGTCTTGCCGGTCTCGACCACACCGGATTCGTACATGGTCTCGTCGTTTTGGATGACGCGGAATCGCTGGGGAAATTTATTGTCTTGGACGTTTTGCACGTTGACGCGCAGCTTGCCGTCCTCCTGTAGCTGAGCGACCGGCGCGACCGAAATCGTCATCATGTTGTCGCGGACGATGGCATCGAGCTCATCTTGGATTTCTTGTCGCGATTTACCCTCTGCCGTCGTGACTGAGGCACCCGCTTCGGGCACGGGCTGCGACTGCCAGGCGTATAGCCCTACGGCGATGAGGGCGCAGACGATAGCCAGACAGACAACGACGAGTTTCTTGCGACGCCCCAGTCCTGCGAGGCGGGGCGGCTTCTTCGCACTCATGCGGCGTCCTTGGTGGTGTAGACACGTGCGAACGTGGACGGGTCCGCTCCAAAGAGCATGTGAAGCATCAGGCGGCGCGAGTAGATGAGCTCGTCAAAGTCGTGAGGGAGCTCGATGTCGTGGATACGCGCGATGTGGTGGGCGAGCGCCGAGAACGACTCGGGGTCGCAGATAACATCGGTGGTGACGTGGTAGACCGCCGTATCGGGGAACGCCTCTTCGTCGAAAGGCAGGAGATAGGGATCGTCGTCGACCTCGATGGCGACGCCGTACTGGGGCCAGTAATATGCCATGGGAACCTCCCTGCTTCTGGGGCCAAACTTCTATCGGTTTTGGCTGTCGATGCCGACCGTATCAGCCGCTACTTGACCAATTTCTGACCAAATGCTTGACGGATTGACATCTCCGCAGGTAAAAGGTGGAAAAAATTACTTCAACTTTTTTCGAGCGACAATCGAGCGGTCGGCGACGGCGGGGCGATATGTGTCAAAAGCATCGTCTGCCGAGGAAGCCTTGCCGTTCGCCGAATTGCACGAACGTAAAAACGCCAATTATGGAGACGGTCTCGAACACGTCGACGAAACGATGCGGTAACATCTCCCTGCAAACACTGTAGTTAGCTAAGGGGGGAGTTCGCGTGTCTGCAACCATTAAACCCTTCACCGACGAGTTCGAGGAGTATGGCCGCGATGAATCTCGCGCATCGGGCGAAGCATCGAGCATCTCGTTTCCGACAACGGAAGACGAGGTCCGTGCCATTTTGGAAACGCTCCATGCCGAGCGTGTCCCGGTAACGGTTCAGGGCGCCCGAACCGGCCTTGCCGCCGGTGCCGTGCCCCACGGTGGGCATATCCTCAATACTTCCCGTATGAATCGCTACTTGGGCCTTCGCCGCGATGAACAAGGCCAATTTCTGCTGCGCGTGGAGCCGGGCGTTGTGCTCTCGGAGCTGCGTAAGCAGCTGAGCAAGAAGGTACTGCCGACCGCTGGTTGGGACCAGGCATCGCTTGAGGCCTACGAGGAGTTCCAAGAGTCCCCCGAGCAGTTCTTTCCCACCGATCCCACCGAGGCATCTGCCTGTCTGGGCGGCATGGCGGCATGCAATGCCTCCGGCGCCCGCAGCTACGCTTACGGTCCCATGCGCCCGCATATCACGGGACTCCACGTCGCGCTGGCTGATGGCGATTTGCTTGAGCTTCAGCGCGGCGAGGCTTTTGCCCAGGGCCGCCACCTGTCGCTCGTGACGGCAGAGGGCCGTACGCTCGAGCTCGATCTTCCCAGCTATACCATGCCCGAGACAAAAAATGCCTCAGGCTATTTCGTTGCGGACGATATGGACGCCATCGATCTTTTTATCGGTGCGTGCGGCACGCTCGGCGTCATTACCGAGCTCGAGATCGCCCTGCAGGCGGCACCTTCGGTCGTATGGGGTGTGAGTTGCTTTTTCGATAGCGAAGACAAGGCCGTGTCCTTTACCGATTCCGTGCGTCCCGTGCTGTCCCATGCCGCCGCTATTGAGTATTTCGATGCTGGCGCCCTGGATATCCTGCGTCGCCAGCGCGAGCAGTCGACAGCGTTTGCCTCGCTGCCGGCGCTCGACGACGAGGCAAAGGTCTGTGTCTACGTGGAGCTCGACTGCGATGACGAGGCGCAGGCGACCGAGGGGCTGTGCCACCTGGGATGGGTGCTGGAGCTTGCGGGCGGCCGCGACGATGCGACATGGGTCGCCCGCACCGAAGTCGATCGCGAGTGCCAGCGGTTCTTCCGCCACGCGGTCCCCGAGAGCGTCAATATGCTCATTGACGAGCGTCGCCGCATCGACCCCACCATTACCAAGCTGGGATCGGATATGTCGGTGCCCAATGCACGCCTTGCCGATGTCATGGCCCTCTATCGCCGCACGCTGGCCGAAAGCGGGCTTGAGTCTGCTGTCTGGGGACACATCGGGAATAACCATCTGCATGTGAACATCCTGCCGCGCGATGCGCAAGACTACCGTCGCGGTGGCGAGCTGTTTGCCCAGTGGGCTGCGGAGGTAACGGCTATGGGCGGTGCCGTTTCTGCCGAGCACGGCGTCGGCAAGATCAAGGCGGGCTTCTTAGAGACGATGTACGGTCACGAGGCCATGGTCGAGTCGGCGCGGCTCAAGCTCCAGCTCGATCCCGACGGGCAGCTGGGTCGCGGCAACCTGTTTTCGGAGAAGCTCTTGGATGAGCTCGTCCAGAAAGGGGGCGCGTGAAGATGAGCGATTTCCATATGGTGGTGTGCGTCAAGGCCGTGCCGGGCAGCACCGAGGTCAAGATGGACCCCAAGACCAATACCATCGTGCGCGATGGCAAGCAGGCGGTCATTAATCCCTTTGATGCGAGCGCTTTGGAATGCGCGCTGGCGCTGAAGGACGACTTTATCGGCTTTGGCATGGATGTGCGCGTGACGGTGGTGTCGATGGGCATCCCCGCGACCGAGTCGCTGCTGCGCGACTGCATCGCTCGAGGCGCCGACGACGCGCTGCTGCTGACCGATCGCGCCTTTGCAGGTGCCGATACCCTGGCGACCACCTATGCTCTCAAATGCGGCATCGAGGCACTCGACGAGGACTTCGACCTGCTCATCTGCGGCAAGATGGCGGTGGATGGCGATACGGCCCAGATTGGTCCCGAGCTTGCCGGTGCCTTTGAGATTCCCTGCGTGACCGACGTGAGTTGCGTGCAAAGCGCGGGCTTTACGACGTGTGGCTCGCTGGCGCTCGTTCACGGATGCGATGCCGGCGAGGAGACGGTGTGTCTTGAGATGCCGTGCGCGATGACGACTGCCAAGGAGATTGGCCAGTTGCGTATGCCGAGTATTGCCGGTATTCGCGCGGCGGAGGAGGCGGACGTGCGCGTGGTCAGTACCGCCGACGTGAACGCCGACCCCGCGCGTTGCGGTCTTGCCGGATCACCGACGCAGGTCGTGCGCTCGTTTGTGCCCGACCGTGACCAAACGTGCGAGGCCGTTGAGGGAACGGCGTCCGAGCAGGCGGTAAAACTTGCCAAGATTATTGAGGGGATGGCATAGATGAGCGGGCTGATTATCGATAGCGAAGCCTGTATCGGCTGCGGTCGCTGCGTTCGCGCCTGCGCCTCGGGCGGCATTGTGGTGGAGGGTGAGCGCCCCAATCGCTGTGCCCGCGTAACCGACGGCTGTATCCTGTGCGGTGGGTGCGTCGACGCCTGCCCCGTCAACGCCATCTCGATTGAGCGCGACGAGGCCGCCGGCGCGGCAGACCTTGACGCATATCGAGACATCTGGATCTTCGTGCAGACTGACGAGCACGATGCCGTTGCATCCGTGGCCTTCGAGCTCATGGGCAAGGGGCGCGAGCTTGCCGATGCCCGCGGCTGCCGTCTGGTGGCACTGGTCGGCATGAGCCCCGAGGGCTCACTCGGGGACCTGGAGCATCTGATTTGCGCCGGTGCGGACGAAGTTCTGGTCTGTCGTGACGAGCGCCTGCGTCAGAACGACGCAGAGGTCTACGCCCGCTTGATCTGCGATTTGGTAGCCGAGCGCAAGCCCGAGGCCATTCTGTACGGTGCGACCGCCTTTGGTCGCGAGCTGGCGCCTGGTGTGGCCGTGCGCTTGCAGACGGGCCTTACGGCCGATTGCACGGTGCTTTCGATGGATACGGAGACGGGTCTGCTGCAGCAGACGCGCCCGGCGTTTGGCGGCAACCTGATGGCCACCATTATCTGCCCCAACCACCGTCCTCAGATGGCAACGGTGCGCCCCGGCATCTTTAAGGCGCCCGAGTTTGACTATAGCCGCTCCGGCACGATTGCCCAGGTAGTGCTTGCGGATGACGTTAAGGCCCGCGTCGAGATCTCGATTCCCGCCGAGGAGTGGGGACAGCAGGCCTCAATTGCCGATGCCGAGCGTCTGGTCGTGGTGGGCCGCGGCATCGGCTCCAAGAAGAATCTGCCCCTGATGCGAAAGCTCGCCGATGCCCTGGGTGCCGAGCTTGGTTGCACGCGTCCCATTGTGGAGGCAGGCTGGTTGGAGTATCGCCACCAAATTGGCCAGACGGGTGTATCGGTCTCGCCCAAGCTCCTCGTGAGCATCGGTGTCTCGGGCGCTATCCAGCATCTCGCCGGCATCGGTGGGGCGGAGTGCATTGTCGCCATCAATGAGGACCCGGATGCCCCCATCTTTGGTGCCGCCCAGTACAAGGTCGTCGGCGATGCCGTTGAGATCGTTGAGGAGCTGCTGGCCCAGCTTGAGCGCTAGGCGCGCGCCAGCCAGTTGCGCATCTCGTCCTTTAGGCGGCTCCAGGCTGCCTGCGTGGCGGGGTCGGTAAAGGGGCGCGTAATGCCAAAGGGCGCGTCGAGCAGGCGGTAGATATCGCCCTGCTCGCGCGCCAGCGCGCGGCTCGCTGGATAGACGAGCTCAAACATAAAGCAGATGAGTCCCACCAGGTAGTCCGCCGGCTCGTTGCGCTCGTCGCGCGCGACGCACCGATGCTCGTCAAAGGCGGCAAGTGTCGGCGACGAGAAACGGCTGCCGAGAAACGTCTTCTCGTCCACCTTGAGGATGGTGTCGACGGTGCTGTCGGCGATGGTGCGCATAATGTCGATTTTGTCGCCATCGCGCACGATATCGCAGAAGCGCTGTGTACGCTCGTTGAGTTGTGCCGGTAGACGAAAGTCGCTGTGATAGGCGATGCTCGCGCGGATGAGCTCGTCGTGCTCGTCGGCCTCGATAAAATCTCGGATGCTTGTTGTGGCGGGCGCGTCGTCGGGGTTCTCGCCAAAGAGGACCCCGACGCCCAACGCTGCATGGCTCATACTCTCGGCGTCCTTAAAGGTGTCCCAGCGCCGCAGCTGCTCAAAGCGGCCCATATCGTGTAACAGGCCGCAAAGCCAGGCCAGGTCAATATCCTCTGTCGACCAGCCCTGCTCGCGCGCTACGGCATCGCATGCCTCGGCCACATGGTACGTATGCTCGATTTTGAGCGCGATGCGTGGGCTGGTGGCGTCGTAGGCATCGGTGTAGCTTTTGAAGGCCGCGCGCGCCCGGTCTCGATCGATAGCTGTCATAATGACTTCCTAAAAAGTTGTGTCTTTCGATCCGGTGGCAATTGTAGGTGAACTCGGTTGCTGTCGGATGATGATTCTGCCGTGTCGCTACATGCGGCTCGGAGACTTTGTCAGGATGAGAAGCGTATGGTGCTCAAAATCGTTAGAACCGTCTGGCCAGTGATGCTTACCTATGTTGCAATAGGCGCGCCGTGCGGAATGATCATGGGGCAGACGGGAATGGAACCCTGGATGGTCTTTGCCCTGAGCAGCACGTTTGTGACGGGCAGCGGCCAGTTTATGATCTGCAACCTGTGGCTGGCGGGCGTGCCTGCAGCGTCGATCGTCGCGAGCGTTGCTGCCATCTCCTCGCGCTTTGCGCTTTACTCGGCATCGATCGCGCCGCATCTGACGGGTGCCTCGAAGCGTCAGACGCTGGCTGTTGCCGCGACACTTACCGAGGAGGCATATGGCATCTCGCTTGCCAAGTTGGTTGAAGGGGAGGATTGGGGCCCGCGCGAGTCCTTTGTGCTCAACGTGATCCTTATCGCAACATGGGGCGTATCGTGTACGATGGGCGCCATCGTCGGCGCCGTTGTCGATGTTCCCACCGCCATTGCAGCCTTTGTCTGCACCTCGCTCTTTATCTGCCTGCTCTTTTCGCAGCGGCTGTCGCGCGGCAACGTTGTCGCGGCGGTTTCGGGCGCGGTGTCCGTCGCCGTATGCAAGTTCTTGGGGTGGACGAATGTCGCCGTGCCGGTAAGCGTACTCGTCGGCGTTGCCGCGGCGCTCGTGTGCGATGCCCTCGCCGAAGGAAGGGGTGCTCGCGATGCCCGTTAACGAGTTTTTGGTCCTGTGGCTCTCGTCGTGGGCGGCCATCGCGTTTTTCCGCATTGCCCCGGCGTTTGCTTTGCGTGGGAGAACGCTTTCACCCCGCGTTACCGAGGCCTTGGGCTATATTCCGCCCGCCGCCTTTGCGGCGCTAGTCGCTAACGACCTGATAAGCCCCGGCGCTTTCGACGCCGGCCTGTGGCAGGGCTTGATTCCCTGGATTGCGGCCGCCGGCGTCGTGGAGGTGGCAATCAAGACAAAGTCGATGTTGTGGTGCTGCGTCTCGGGCATTGCGCTCTATATCGTTTTGAGCTTCGTATAAGAGCAGGGCGCGTTTACCGTCTCGACTTTACGAATCGAATTTCTCACCGAGCCGGTCTGCTTCTTCTGGTACCATGTTCAGACTTTACTGTAGCAAAGTGCGACGTGGGCTTTTGTTCTGCGTCAGCGGAAATGGGGGTTTCATGGCACAGGAAGCGAACGCCAACGAGCAAAAGAAATTCAAGGTCCCGCGCATCCCGGGCGACATCATGATCTATCCCATGATCGTCGGTCTTTTGCTCAACACCTTCTGCCCGCAGGTTTTTGAGATCGGCGGCTTCTTTACGGCTGCCTGCCGCGGTGGGTCCAATACCATCGTCGCCGCGATCCTGCTGTTTGTGGGCGCCGGCATCAGCTTTAAGTCCACGCCGGGCGCCATCAAGACCGGCATCGTCGTGCTGATCCCCAAGCTGGTCGTCGCAGCGGCTCTCGGCCTAGGCGTGGCATATTTCTTTAACGACAACTTCCTGGGTCTGAGCTCCGTGTCTATCATCGGCGGCATCACGTTTTGCAACATGGCGCTCTATACGGGCATCATGGGCGAGTTCGGCGATGAGTCCGAGCAGGGCGCCGTCGGTATCCTGTTCTTTACGGCCGGCCCCGCAGTCACGATGATCATCCTTGGTGTTTCGGGTTTTGCCAACATTCCCATTGGCACCATTATCGGCTCCATCTTGCCACTCGTTATTGGCATGGTTCTGGGCAACCTGTTCCCGTTTATCAAGAACCTGCTGGTTCCCGGTGCCAATCCCGCGATTGCCGTCATCGGATTTCAGCTCGGTGCGTCCATGAGCCTGTCGAGCTTTATCACCGGCGGTATTTCCGGCATCTTGCTGGGCCTTGTCACGCTGTTTGTCGTCGGTCCCATCACCTTTGCGTTTGAGCGTCTGTGCGGCGGCAATGGCAAGGCCGCTGTGGCTTGCTCCACCATTGCCGGCACGGCTATGACCACACCGGTTGCCCTCGCCGAGGTCGCACCGCGCTACGCCGAGCTTGCGCCAACCGCGTACGCTCAGATCGCCACCGCCGTTATCATCACGGCGATCATGGCTCCGATTCTGACTGGCTGGGTCGACAAGAAGTTCTGCCAAGGCAAGGAGGATCTGTCGCCTGTCGGTGTCGAGGCCATCGAGGAGGCTGTCGCGACTGACATCGATGGCGAGTAGCAATCGATACCCATCAATGATGCCGGCGTGTGCAATTCGCGCCGTATGGGCGCCCGAACAGAAACTGTTTTGCAG
This sequence comes from uncultured Collinsella sp., assembly GCA_905199545.1. Classification (GTDB taxonomy): domain Bacteria; phylum Actinomycetota; class Coriobacteriia; order Coriobacteriales; family Coriobacteriaceae; genus Collinsella. The sequence continues at coordinate 30,007 of CAJKGW010000004.1, read as the reverse complement.
TGATGTTCGGGCGCTCTGCTATTATCCCCTTTACCCCTGCGGAGTAAAGGGGTGTTTATTGCCCTGATTCGAATTGGGCGATTCTGACCACTTGGATATTGAAGGGATGGCGCTAGTGGTTAAGGCACTCAAGATTGAGATATTCGTGCTATGCATGATTGTTCTTATCGGGCTTGCCGTACGAAGCCGTCGCTCCCTGTTCTCGAGCACCCAGCAGCTTTTGTTTAGCATGCTGGGCTACACGTCTGCTGCGTACATATTATTCGATATGATCTGGACGCTTTCGGACGGTGTGGACGGCACGTTGGGCATTGCTGCCAACTGGATTTCCAACGCGGTTTCGTTTTCGCTCTTTGCTATCGCGTGTCTCATTTGGTTTATCTATTCCGAGACGGTGCAGGGTTCTCGCCTTTTGACCTCGCGCTATAGGGTGGTGCTTGTAGCGTTGCCTACGGCTCTGGTGGTCGTGCTGGCGTTTACCAGTTACTGGACGCACGCCCTGTTCTATATCGATTCGCAGGGCGTGTATCGTCGCGGCTTTGCCTATATGATCCAGCCCATCGTCAGCTACTGTTACGTTATACATACGTCCCTACATGCGTTTGTGCAATCTCGCAGGGTCGAGAGCCTGCAGACGAAGGCCATCTATCGAACCTTGGCATTTTTCGCCATTCCGGCCCTGGTGGGCGGTACCTTTCAGGTCGTATACTCGGTGCCCGGCCTTTGTGTCGGCATAATGATTAGCATGTTGCTGCTCTACATCATCTACCAGGAGCAGCTCATCTCGACCGACCCGTTGACTGGACTTAACAATCGCAACCGTTTTGAGACCTATATGCTGTCGCTCTTCTCAAATGCGGATCAGGCCGAAGATGTATATCTGCTTATGATGGACGCTGATGGCTTTAAGCAGATTAACGATCGCTATGGACATGTGGAGGGCGACCATGCTCTTCAGGTTGTTGCGACGGCGCTCAAGGATGTCTGTTCGCCGGCTGGTGGCTTTATCGCACGTTATGGTGGCGATGAGTTCGTGGTGCTCCAAAAGGCAGCGGCGGAACAGGACATCATGCGTCTGTGCGCGGCAATCAACGATGAACTCGCACGCGCCGAGGTGCCGTATCTGTTGCGGATGTCCATCGGCTATGCACGGGTCGGTGATGGTGTCGATACCTGGCAAGATTTGCTTCGCGCCGCCGACGAGGAGCTCTACCGCGTAAAGTACGAGAAGAAGAAAGCTGGCGTCCAGATACGCTAGAAATAGGGGCGCACGCTTGCGTGCATGGTGGCCCTCGGCTCTCCGATGTATTCCATTAAACTAAAGTATGTGAATCCCCTCTGCTAAATAAGGGCAGTTCGCTAGGCCTTTTTAGGCCTGTTGACGATGATGATGCCGCCGCAGACCAACAGCAGGGCAACTATAACGGTAACGGGGCTCGTGCCGGCGCCCTCGCCGAGCAGCAGTGCACTCAGCAGCACACCAAAGACGGGGTTCATAAGCCCAAAGACCGAGACGCGGCTGACGGGGTTGACGGCAAGCAGGCGCGACCATAGCGAGTACGCGATGGCGGAGATGAGTGCCATATAGATAATGAGCGCGATGGCGGGGATGATCGCGGTGGGGGAGAGCGCGCCGCCCATCAAAAACCCGATGGCGGTGAGGACCAGGCCGCCGACCAAGAACTGCCACCCGGCAAGCAAGACACCGTCGTGCTCGCGCGAGAAGATGCCGATCAGGCAGGTCGACAGGGCACCCGCGACGGTGGAGGCCAGGATAAAGCCCTCGCCGTCGAGCGTAAAGCCAAAGGTGCCGTCCGCGCCCGAAAGGTTGACGAGCGCGACGCCGGCAAAGCCCAGTACACAGCCGAGCACCTTGGCCGCATCGAGCTTTTCGGTGCGAAACGCCAGGGCGGCAAAGAGGATTGCGAGGAAGTTGGCGCTGGCCTCGATGATGGAGCTCGACATGGCACTGGCGCGCGAGAGTCCCAGGTAGAAAAAGAAGTACTGCCCGATAGTCTGGAAGAGCGACAGGATGCAGATGGACTTAATGTCGCGTACCTGTGGGACGAGCGGGCGATGCTGGGCTGCACTCATACCGGCGATAACCAGGATACCGGCAAGCGTGAAGCGCAAACCTGCAAAGAGTAGCTGCGAGGCGCTATCGTGCGCCGGGATACCAAAGAGCGCGTAGCCGATCTTGATGCAGGGGAAGGCGGAGCCCCAGAGCGCGCAGCAAACGAGACAGCCCAGGATGAGTCCGGGCAGGGTGGCGAGATACGGCTTGCGGCTTTCCATGATGTCCTTCTCCTATACGCGCAAAGCAAAAAAGAACCCGCCACCGGGCGTGCCGGTGGCGGGTGTTGTTACCCGAGGGGATTGTACCCGATGGGAAAGCTTTAAGCGAAGTAGGCTACGCCGCTCTCAAAGATCGGCATGAACTTATCGCCGGGGACATGCTCGGGCACGTTGCGGTACAGGTTGTCGCCGCGACGCTCGGCATGGCCCATCTTGCCCAGGACGCGGCCGTCGGGGCTCGTGATGCCCTCGATGGCGAGTGCGGAGCCGTTGGGGTTGACGGAAAGGTCCATGCTGGGCTTGCCGTCCTCGCCCACGTACTGCGTGGCGACCTGGCCGTTGGCGATCAGCTGGGCGAGCACCTCGTCGTTGGCGACAAAGCGGCCCTCGCCGTGGCTGATGGCGACGGTGTAGGGGTCGTCGAGGCTGCACTGCGACAGCCACGGGGACAGGTTGGACGAGATGCGGGTGCGCACCAGGCGGCTCTGATGGCGACCGATGGTGTTGAACGTCAGCGTGGGCGCATCGGGCGTGGCGTCGACGATGTCACCGTAGGGCACCAGGCCGAGCTTGACCAGGGCCTGGAAGCCGTTGCAGATGCCCAGCATCAGGCCGTCGCGGGCCTTGAGCAGGTCGCGGACTGCCTCGGTGACCTCGGGAGCGCGGAAGAACGCCGTGATGAATTTGGCGGAGCCGTCGGGCTCGTCACCGCCCGAGAAGCCGCCGGGGATCATGACGATCTGGCTTTGGCGGATGCGACGGGCAAGCTCGTGGGTGCTCTCGGCGACGGCCTCGGGCGTGAGGTTGTTGATCACGAAGGTGTCGGCCTCGGCACCGGCGGCGCGGAAGGCGCGGGCGCTGTCGTACTCGCAGTTGTTGCCGGGGAAGACGGGGATAATCACGCGCGGGCGGGCGATCTTGGCGCCGCCGTACACGTGGATATCCTTGGCGCGATAGTCGACGGTCTCGACCTCGGGCTGCTCGCCGGTGCTGCGGTAGGCAAAGACGCCCTCGATGCCGCTCTCCCAGGCCTCTTGGAGCTCGGAGAGCTCGATGACCTCGGAGCCGGTGTCGATGACATAGCCCTCGACGGTGGTGCCCAGTGGCTCGACGACAACGCCGTCGGCGACCTCGGGCAGCTCGGCATCCTCTGCAAGCTCGACGATAAAGCTGCCGTAGAGCGGGGTGAAGAGGCTCTCCACGTCCACGTCCTCGGCAAGCTCGATGCCGATCTGGTTACCGACGCACATCTTAAAGAGGCTCTCGGCGCCGCAGCCGTAGCCGGGCGTGGAGACGGCCAGGGCGTCGCCGGTAGCAGTGAGCGCTTCGACGGCGTCAAACGCGGCGAGCAGCTGCTGAGCGTCGGGGCGGTAGTCCTCGCCGTAGGTGGCGGGGGCGATGCGGACGACGCGGTGCGTCAGGCCCTTAAACTCGGGCGAGACGGCGCGGGCGGCCTTGCCCACGGCCACGGCGAAGCTGATGAGGGTCGGCGGAACGTTGAGCTCGCCGGCCTCGTCCTCAAAGGAGCCGCTCATGGAATCCTTGCCGCCGATGGCGCCGGCGCCCAGGTCGACCTGGGCCATAAGGGCGCCCAGGACGGCTGCCATGGGCTTGCCCCAGCGCTCGGCCTCGGTGCGCAAGCGCTCAAAGTATTCCTGGAAGGAGAGATAGGCGCGCTTGTGCTCAAAGCCGGCGGCCACGAGCTTGGCGATTGACTCAACCACGGACAGGTAGGCGCCCGCAAACTGGTCGGCCTCCATCAGGTAGGGGTTGAAGCCCCATGCCATGGCGCTCGCCGTGGTGGTCTCGCCGTCCACGGGGAACTTGGCGACCATGGCCGAGCTGGGGGTGAGCTGCGTCTTGCCGCCAAAGGGCATGAGCACGGTCGCGGCACCGATGGTGGAGTCAAAGCGCTCGGAAAGGCCCTTGTTGGAGGCGACGTTGAGGTCGGTGACCAGCGAGGTCATGCGCTCGGCAAGCGTGGTGCCGGCCCAGCTGGGCTGCCACACGCTACGGGCGCAGACGTGGGCGACCTGGTGCTTGGGTGCACCGTTGGAGTTGAGGAACTCGCGGGACAGGTCGACGATGGCGACGCCGTTCCAGGCCATGCGCATGCGCGGCTCGGCGGTAACCTCGGCGATTACGGTCGCCTCCAGGTTCTCCTCGGCGGCGTAGCCCATGAACTCCTCGACGTCACCGTCGGCGACGGCGCAGGCCATACGCTCCTGGGACTCGGAGATGGCGAGCTCGGTGCCGTCAAGACCGTCGTACTTCTTGGTCACGGTGTCCAGGTCGACATACAGGCCGTCGGCAAGCTCGCCCACGGCGACCGAGACGCCGCCGGCGCCAAAGTCGTTGCAGCGCTTGATCAGGCGGCAGGCATCGCCGCGGCGGAACAGGCGCTGCAGTTTGCGCTCGACCGGGGCGTTGCCCTTCTGGACCTCGGCACCAGAGGTCTCGATGGACTCGGTGTTCTGGGTCTTGGAGGAGCCGGTGGCACCGCCGATGCCGTCACGGCCGGTGCGGCCACCCAGCAGGATGATCTTGTCGGTGGGGGCGGGGCACTCGCGGCGCACGTGGTTTGCCGGGGTAGCGCCCACGACGGCGCCGACCTCCATGCGCTTGGCCACGTAGCCGGGGTGATAGAGCTCGTTGACCTGGCCGGTGGCAAGGCCGATTTGGTTGCCGTAGCTGGAGTAGCCGGCGGCAGCGGTGGTTACGAGCTTGCGCTGCGGCAGCTTGCCCTCGAGCGTCTCGGACACGGGGACGGTGGGGTCGCCGGCGCCGGTGACACGCATGGCCTGGTACACGTAGCTGCGGCCCGAGAGCGGGTCGCGGATGGCGCCGCCCACGCAGGTGGCGGCACCGCCGAAGGGCTCAATCTCGGTCGGGTGGTTGTGGGTCTCGTTCTTAAAGAGGAACAGCCAGTCCTGGTCCTCGCCATCGACATCGACCTTTACCTTGACGGTGCAGGCGTTGATCTCCTCGGATTCGTCGACATCGGTCATGACGCCGGTCTTCTTGAGGTACTTGGCGCCGATGGTGCCCATGTCCATGAGGCAGACGGGCTTAGCGTCGCGGCCGAGTTCGTGGCGCATCTCCATGTAGCGGTCGAAGGCCTGCTGCACCACGGCGTCGTCGATCGTCACGTCGTCCAGGACGGTGCCGAAGGTGGTGTGGCGGCAGTGGTCGGACCAGTAGGTGTCGATCACACGGATCTCGGTGATGGTGGGGTCGCGGTCCTCATCGCGGAAGTACTGCTGGCAGAAGGCGATGTCCGCCTCGTCCATGGCAAGGCCGCGCTCGGAGATAAAGGCGGCAAGGCCGGCTTCGTCGAGCTCGCGGAAACCGTCGAGCACCTCGACGGGCTGGGGCTCGGGGGTCTCCATGTACAGCGTCTCGGGCAGGTCGAGTGAGGCGATGCGCGCCTCGACGGGGTTCACCACGTAGTGCTTGATGGCATCGATGGCGGCCTCGTCCAGAGCGCCCGAGATCATATAGACCTTGGCGGAGCGCACGGCGGGGCGCTCGCCCTGGCTGATGAGCTGCACGCACTCGCTGGCGGAGTCGGCGCGCTGGTCAAACTGGCCAGGCAGGAATTCGACGGCAAAGACGGCGCCATCGCTTGCGGGGAGCTCGTCGTAGGTCACATCGACCTGGGGCTCGCTAAAGACGGTCGGCACGCAGGAGCGGAAAAGCTCTTCGTCGATGCCCTCGACGTCGTAGCGGTTTATGATCCTCAGGGCCTCGATGCCCTTGATGCCGAGAATTTCGGTCAGCTCGCCCTTGAGCTGCTGAGCCTCGACGTCGAACCCGGGTTTCTTCTCCACGTAGATACGAGAGACCATTGGTTCCTGCCTTCCTGATCGGTTGGGCGTACGGTACGGTATGCGGCAGCGGTCGGTTTGCGGGGCCTGCCCTGCGGTCGCCTTGAGCCACATGTTTGTAAACCTCACTATGATACGACAGCTCGCGGCGCGTTGAGGACGGCGAGGGTGCTACAGTGAAGCGCAAACAAGAGAAAGGCATCACATGGCATTCGTTTCACTCGCCATCATCGCACTCGTGGCCTTTGCAAGCCCCTTCATCGCCTCGGCGATTCCCGGAAAACCCGTTCCCGAGACGGTCTTTTTGCTCGTGTTTGGTGCGGTGCTGGGACCTCATATGCTCGGCATTATCCATGTAGATGCCGAGGTCTCGCTCGTGTCCGAGCTCGGCCTGGCCTTTTTGTTCCTACTTGCCGGCTTTGAGATCGATCCCAAGAACATCACGGGCGTCGAGGGGCGTTACGGCATGGCGACGTGGGTCGTCACGTTTGGCATCGCCTGGCTTGCCGTGCGCTTTACCCCGTGGTTTTCGGTCAGTCATTTTGATGGCATCGCCGTGACGCTGGCGTTGACCTCGACGGCGCTTGGGGCGCTCATGCCCATCTTGCGCGAGCGGTCGCTTGCTGGGACGCGCGTCGGCGATTCGATTCTTGCCTATGGTACGTGGGGCGAGCTCGGGCCCGTGCTCGCCATGTCGGTGCTGCTGTCTGCCCGTACGGGTGTCGAGACGCTGTTGATCTTGGGGCTGTTCGCCGTGGTGTGCGTGCTGCTTGCCGTGGTCCCCAGTCGCTCCAAGCGTATTGGCAGCCGCTTCTTTGCCTTTATTCAGGAGCGCGCCGATACGACTTCTCAGACGTTCGTGCGCCTCACAGTGCTCATCCTGGTCACGCTCGTGGCGTTTTCCGCCATTTTTAGCCTCGATATCGTGTTGGGCGCTTTTGCCGCGGGCTTTGTCCTGCGCTATATCATCCCCGAGGGCAACCATACGCTCGAGCTTAAACTCGATGGCCTTGCCTATGGCTTTTTGATCCCGGTGTTCTTTACCGTGTCGGGCGCCAAGATCGACCTGACTGCTGTAGCATCGCGCCCCGGCTTGCTCGTGGGCTTTATCGTGGCGTTGCTGGTTATCCGCGCCGTGCCCATTCTTATTTCTATGAGCATTTGTCCTGCGACGCGCGATGTGTCGGCGTATGGCCGCATTACCGTGGCCCTGTACTGCACCACGGCGCTGCCGATTATCGTCGCCGTGACGAGCGTCGCTGTCAACGCCGGCGCATTATCACAGGGCGTCGCTTCGGTTATGGTGGCGGCCGGCGCCATCACGGTGTTCCTGATGCCACTGCTCGCGCAGCTCTTCTACCGCGTGGTCGATGCCGCGCCGGTTGCCGCCGTGGCAGAGGTTGCCGAGCATCCATCCGATGCGCTCGACATCCTGCGTGCCCATCACGATTTGGCGAGCCTGCTCGCACGCGAGCACGAGCTGCTGACATCGCATGGCCATGGTCGCGTATTCGAGGGCCTGCCTACGCTCGATACGATTGCCGAGCGTCTTTCCGCCGAGGCAGCGAGCGGCCACATCGATGCCCGCATCGTGGACGCGGCGCACCTGCTTGCCGATAAGACCTATGGCGACGAGATAGATCCGTCCGAGCTCACCCCGCGTGAGCGTCGCCGCCTAGAGCGCGCCAAGCTCGCCGTGCATGAGTACCGCCGTCGCATGCTGGAGCTCTACGCCCGCGATGAAGCCCAGGACGACGACGGCAAGTAGCCAACGTCGCCGCGGAAAATGCATCCCGGAATTGGCGCCCAGAGTGGGATGCGGTTTCCGTGAGGGGGCCGTTTCGGAAAGCGTGTCCCAGAATCCGCGCCCAGAATGGGACGTAGTTTCCGAAAGATGGGCCTGAGGGAAACTGCGCCCCGTTCTGAGCTGAAATACCGGGACGCAGTTTCCCCTATAAACAGAGCAAGGCGCGCTGCCTGCGGTTGATGCAGGCAGTGCGCCTTTTGCGTTGAGCAATGTTGAGGCTAGGAGTCGTGACTTGCGACCTTTAGGAGCGGGCGGCTCCGTCGACGGGGAGCACGGCGCCCGTGACGTAGGCGGACATGTCGCTCGCCAGGAAGACGAAGGCGTTGGCGACATCCTCGGGCTCGCCCATGCGGCCCAGCGGAATGGTGGCGATGATGGGTTTGATGACCTCTTCGGGCAGGTTGGCGACCATATCGGTCTTGGTTACGCCTGGGGCGACGGCGTTGACGCGAATACCCATGGGGGCGAGCTCGCGCGAGAGCGACTGGACCATGCCGTTGACGGCAAACTTGGACGTGGGGTAGCCGACGCCGGAGGGCTGACCGTACTTGGCGACCATCGAGCTCGTAGTGGTGATGGTGCCGCCGTGGCCGGCCTCGGTCATGATCTTGGCGGCAGCCTGGTGGCCATTAAAGACGGCGATGACGTTGAGGTCCATGACCTTTGCAAACTCTTTGGCCGTGTAGTCCAAAAGGGGAGAACGCTGGGAGATGCCGGCATTGTTGACGACCGTGTCCAGGCCGCCCATATCGGCGGCAGCCTGGGTAAAGGCCTCGGTTACGGCCTCGAGCGAGGTGAGGTCACAGGAGCGGCCCCAAACCTTGGCCTCGGGATAGGCGGTCGTCAGTTTCTCAACGGCAGCGTCGGCAGTCTCCTGGCGCGAGCCAAAGACGGTGACGGCAGCACCTTCCTCGATAAAACGGCAGGCGATGGCATAGCCGATACCGCGCGTGCCGCCGGTGATGATTGCTTTCTTGCCCTCGAGCAACATGGTGCTTCCTCTCTTTGCGGGCGGATATACGCAGCACAGCATAACGGCAGCCAAAATCGGCTCCGGCTGCATGTCGGCGAACGGTACCCTCGGCTGTCAGGAGCGGCCAAGTCGTTCAAATCCGGATTGCGCCAATACGCCCCATGCGCGCAAGCAAAGGGGCTCCCGTCCACTGCTGAACGGGAGCCCCTCACACATATAGGTTGTAGAGCGAAAATCGAATTAGTTGGCCATGACGCCTTCGGTCCATGCCTCGACGTCCTCGATGCGCAGGACGTTGGCGACCTCGGCCACGCAATCGACGCTGGCAAGCTCGGCGGCGGCAGCCTGGACGTCCTTCTCGAGCGCGCGGTGCGTCAGGAAGATAACCGAGCAGGCATCGCTGACGCCCGACTTGCCATCCTCGACCTGATTGATGAGCGAGATCGAAATGTTGTGCTTGGCAAAGATGTCGACCGTCTCGGACAGGGCGCCCACGCGGTCGGCGACCTTCAGGCGCACGTAGTACTTGGTCTGGAGCTCGTCCATGGGCTTAAAGGCGAGGTTGTGACCGTAGGGCTCAATCTCGGGCAGCGGAGCCACGCCGCGGCTGATCTGCTCGGAGAGCGACAGGATATCGCCCACGACGGCGCTCGCGGTGGGGAAGGAGCCTGCGCCGGCACCGTAGAACATGGTCTCGCCCACGGCGTCGCCTACCACGTAGACGGCGTTCATGGCGCCGTTGACCTTGGCAAGCATGTGGTCGGCGGGGATCAGCGTGGGATGCACGCGGACGTCGACGCCGGCGTCGGTGTTGCGGGCGATGCCCAGCAGCTTAATGGTGTAGCCGAGCTCGCGGGCCTGAGTGATGTCCTCGGCGCCGATGGTGCGGATACCCTGCTGGTACACATCGTCGGTGGTCACGCGGGTGCCAAAGCCGATGGAGGCAAGGATTGCCGTCTTGCTGGCGGCGTCAAAGCCGTCGACGTCTGCGGACGGGTTGGCCTCGGCATAGCCCTTGGCCTGTGCGTCGGCGAGCACATCGGCGTAATCGGCGCCCTCGGCGTCCATGCGCGACAGGATGTAGTTGGTGGTGCCGTTGAGGATGCCGGCGATGGTCAGGATCTTGTTGCCCACCAGGTCGTGCTCGAGCGTGCTGACGATGGGGATGCCTCCGCCGCAGCTGGCCTCGCACTTAATCTGCACGCCGCACGCGCGCGCCTTCTCGGCAAGCGTTTCGACGTGACGGCCCAGCAGGGCCTTGTTGGCAGAGACGACATGCTTGCCGTGCTCAAAGGCGGTGGTGAAGATCTCAGTTGCGGGGTGCTCGCCGCCGATCAGCTCGACGACGATGTCGATGGCGGGGTCGGTGACGACGTCGTGCCAGTCGCTCGTAAAGGCCTCGCGCTCAATGCCGGCTGCCTCGGCCTGCTCCCAAGCAAGCGCGCAGGCGCGGGTCAGCTTAAGGTCGATGCCGTAGGCTGCCAGGTACTCATCGTGGTGGCTCTTGATCAGACGGGCCACGCCGCCGCCGACGGTTCCCAGACCGATCAGACCGACGTTCACGGTGCGCAGGGGTTCGCTCATAGATAGCTCCTTCGTGCATCTTGTGGATGGATTAACTGCTTATAGGTTGAGTGCATTCTAGCGTGAAGTGCGGGCGCGTGCTTGCCAGGCAACAGGAGTCGCACAAAACGGCACCCCCGAAACGCTGCGGAAACATTGAAAACATGCTCACTACATACGACCTACAGCCTATGTGATTCAGGACGGCAAGTACATCGCCGCCTAGGTGCGTACAAAACGCGACCGGTGAGGCTGTTTTAATCAGGGCAAGGGCGCTTGTAACGGAATGGAAACATTACTTTCACACAATAAAGTGGCTAAACCGCATAAACCAATAGAAATACGCATAATTATGGATAAACGGACAAAACAAAAGAAAAGTTGAAATAATCGCCACTTTTCTCAACTAAAGCGTCTACTATTTTGCGAACGCCGAACACGGCGAAGGATGGCCTGTCGGGCAACCAAAACCCGACGAGATTTGAGAGGAGAGCCGCATGTCGAGCCTCACCGGTAAGTCATTGAACCCTGTTATGAATCGCAGGAGCGTTATCGCGAGCGCAGCAGGTCTGGGGGCGATGTCCATTCTAGCTGGCTGCTCCTCCAACGGCGGCGACAGCGGTTCCGCGTCGGGCGACGCTTCGTTTAAGATCGGCACCATCGGCCCGCTGACCGGCGCCAACGCGTCCTACGGCAAGTCCGTTACACAGGCTGTCGAGCTTGGCTGCAAGGATTTCTCGACTAAGGAGCTGCCGCTTGTCAGCAAGGCCGAGGACGACCAGGCTGACGGCGAGAAGGCCGTCAACGCCTTCAACACCCTGCTCGACTGGGGCATGCAGGCCCTCGTCGGTCCGACCACCACGGGTGCGTCGGTCGCCGTTGCCGCCGAGTGCGGCAACAACCCCCAGACGTTTATGATCACCCCGTCCGCGTCCTCCGAGGACGTTACCAAGGGCAAGGATTGCGTCTTCCAGGTTTGCTTTACCGACCCCAACCAAGGTGTCAACGCTGCCAAGTTCCTGGCAGAGAAGTATGCGAACGAGAAGTTCGTGCTGTTCTATAACTCCGGCGACGCCTATTCTTCGGGTGTCGCGGATGCCTTTAAGGCCCAGGCTGCTAAGTCCAAGCTCGAGATTGTCGACGAGGAGACCTTTAAGGACGACTCCGCCACGAGCTTTACCAACCAGCTGACCAAGGCTAAGCAGGCTGGCGCCACCATGATCTTCGCGCCGATCTACTACACTCCGGCCTCCGTCCTGCTCAAGAATGCCAAGGATATGGGTTATGACGTCAAGATGATGGGCTGCGACGGCATGGACGGCATCCTGGGCGTGGAGGGCTTCGACACCTCTCTTGCCGAGGGCCTGCTGCTCATGACCCCGTTTTCCGCCGACGACGAGAAGAACGCCGACTTCGTCAACGCCTACAAGGATAAGTACGGCGATACTCCCGACCAGTTTGCCGCCGACGCCTATGACGGCGTGCATGCTGTGGCCGAGGCCCTCAAGGAGGCCGGCCTTGGCGTCGACGCTGATCCAACCGAAGTCGCCGAGAAACTGCCCGAGGCCATGTGCAACATTACCGTTGACGGCCTGACCGGCAAGCTCTCCTGGAACGACAAGGGCCAGGTCCAGAAGGACCCGACTGCGTACGTCATCACCGACGGCAAGTACGTACAGGCCTAATTGGCCGCCTTACATAGAGCGGTTTTGGTCCCAAGCAGGGGAGGTTTTGGCCTTCCCTGCTTGCTTGGTATCTAGGGGCAACGTAACGTCCCTGTTTCATACATCAACTGGAAACCTATTCGAAAGGGGGATGTGGAACATGACGGTCTTTATCCAATACCTGGTCAACGGCCTGTCCATGGGCAGCGTCTACGCCATCATCGCGTTGGGCTACACCATGGTCTACGGTATCGCCAAGATGCTGAACTTCGCTCACGGCGACGTCATCATGGTTGGTGCCTATGTCTCGTTCTGCGCCACGTCGTATCTCGGCCTCCCGGGCTGGGCATCTGTAATTCTCTCTTGCGCGGTCTGCACGATTCTCGGTGTTCTCATTGAGGGCCTGGCCTATAAGCCGCTGCGCCAGGCGGGCCCGCTGGCCGTTTTGATCACGGCTATCGGCGTGTCCTACTTCCTGCAGAATGCCGCGCAGCTCCTGTGGGGCGCCACGCCCAAGAACTTTACTTCGCTCGTCACCTTCCCAGTGCCGGAGTTCTTGGCCAAGTACAACGTGAGCGCCGTATCGCTCGTCACCATCGTCGCCTGTCTGGTGATCATGGCCGGCCTGGTGTTCTTTACGGGTAAGACCAAGATGGGCAAGGCCATGCGTGCCGTGTCCGAGGACAAGGCCGCCGCTCAGCTCATGGGCATCAACGTTAACCGCACCATCTCGATGACGTTTGCCATCGGCTCGGCGCTTGCCGCTATCGCCGGCGTGCTGCTGTGCTCCTACTCGCCGGTGCTGCAGCCCACGACGGGTGCCATGCCTGGCATCAAGGCTTTCGACGCTGCCGTCTTCGGTGGCATCGGCTCCATCCCCGGTGCCTTTGTCGGTGGCATTCTCATCGGTATCATCGAGGCGATGGCACAGGCTTATATTTCCACGAGCCTTGCCAACTCCATCGTCTTTGGTGTTTTGATCATCGTCCTGCTCGTCAAGCCTGCCGGCCTCTTGGGCAAGTACGTCCCCGAGAAGGTGTAGGTGAGCGTTATGAAGTTTCTTAAAGACAAGCAGACGCGTCACGACTTTGTTACGTACGCCATGTGCCTTGTGGCGTTCGCCATCGTGTTCTTTATGCAGCCTAACCACATGATTCCGCGCATGATCGCCGGTCAGCTGGTTCCCATCACGGCCTATATCGTCATGGCTATCTCCCTTAACCTCGTCGTCGGCATCGCGGGCGACTTGTCGCTGGGCCACGCGGGCTTTATGAGCGTCGGCGCCTATACAGGCATCGTTACCGCGGTCGCCCTCGAGAGCGCCGTTCCCTCCGATCCCATTCGCCTAGCCATCAGCATCGTGGTCGGCGCCATCGCTGCCGCCATCCTGGGCTTCTTGATCGGCATCCCGGTCCTTCGCCTGAGCGGCGATTACCTGGCTATCGTGACGCTGGCCTTTGGCGAGATTATCAAAGAGATCGTCACCTGCCTTATCGTGGGCGTCGACTCCCGCGGCCTGCATGTGATCTTTAACATTACAGGTAACTCCACGATCGACGACCTGCACCTGCTCGAGGACGGCACCGCCATCATCAAGGGCGCCCAGGGCGCATCGGGCGTGTCGACGTACTCGACCTTCCTCGCCGGTGCCATCCTGGTCATGGTCGCACTCGTGATCGTGCTCAACCTGGTTCGCAGCCGTACCGGCCGTGCCATTATGGCCGTGCGCGACAACAAGATCGCTGCCGAGTCCGTGGGCATCTCCGTCACCGAGTACCGCATGATCGCCTTCGTGGTTTCCGCCGCTCTCGCCGGCGCTGCCGGAGCCCTCTTCGGCGGTAACTTCTCGCAGCTTTCCGCCACCAAGTTCGACTTCAACACGTCCATCCTCATCCTGGTATTCGTGGTCCTGGGCGGTCTGGGCAATATGCGCGGCTCCGTCATCGCGGCGGCGTTGCTCACGGTGCTTCCCGAGCTGCTCCGTCAGTTCTCGGACTACCGCATGCTCATCTACGCCATCGTGCTGATCCTGGTCATGATCTTTACCAACAACCCGCAGCTCAAGGCGTTCTTCGCACGCATTAAGGACCGCTTTGCTTCCAAGAAGGAGGTAGCAGCCGATGCCCAGTAAGTTTGAGTTCAACAAGGGCAAGATGGTCCCGTATCCTTCTGGCGCCATCGTTCCCGACCGCGACCTGGGCCAGCGCCCGGCGCTCGAGTGCATCCACTTGGGCATTGAATTTGGCGGCCTTAAGGCAGTCGACGACTTTAGCCTGACCATCGGTAAGACCGAGATCGCCGGTCTGATCGGTCCCAACGGTGCCGGTAAGACCACGGTCTTCAACCTGCTCACCAAGGTGTACCAGCCCACGCACGGTACTATCCTGCTCGACGGCGAGGACACCTCGGGCAAGTCCGTCTACCAGGTCAACCGTATGGGTATCGCCCGTACGTTCCAGAACATTCGCCTGTTCAACACCATGACGGTGGAGGACAACGTTAAGGTCGGCCTGCACAACCAGGAGCGCTACTCCGGCTTTGAGGGCGTGCTGCGTCTGCCGACGTACTGGAAGCACGAGAAGGCTGCCCACGAGCGCGCCATGGAGCTGCTGTCCATCTTTGATATGGAGCACCTGGCAAACGAGCAGGCCGGCTCGCTGCCTTACGGCGCCCAGCGTCGTCTGGAGATCGTCCGCGCGCTTGCCACCAACCCCAAGCTGCTGCTGCTCGACGAGCCTGCTGCCGGCATGAACCCGTCCGAGACCGCGGAGCTCATGGAGAACATCGTCAAGATCCGCGACACCTTTGGCATCGCCATCATGCTTATCGAGCACGACATGTCGCTCGTCATGAATATTTGCGAGGGCATTTGCGTGCTTAATTTTGGCAAGGTCATCGCCAAGGGCACGGCCGAGGAAATTCAGAACAACGACGCCGTTATCGAGGCATATCTGGGCAAGCAGGATAAGGGGGAGAACTAAATGGCAGAGCCGATGCTTTCCGTCTACAACATCAACGTCTGGTACGGCGCTATCCACGCCATCAAGGACATCTCCTTTAACGTCAACGAGGGTGAGATCGTGGCCTTGATCGGTGCTAACGGCGCCGGCAAGTCTACAACGCTTAAGACTGTCTCGGGCCTGCTGCGTTCCAAGACCGGCTCCATCAAGTTTATGGGCGAGGACATTACCCATACGCCTGCCGACAAGCTGGTGGGCAAGGGCCTGGCCCAGGTGCCCGAGGGCCGTCGTGCCTTTTTGCAGATGACGGTCGAGGAGAACCTGGAGATGGGCGCTTACACGCAGCCCAAGTCCACGGTGGCTCCGGGCCTTGAGCGCGTCTACGAGCAGTTCCCTCGCCTTAAGGAGCGCCGTCGCCAAGTCGCCGGCACCCTTTCGGGCGGCGAGCAGCAGATGCTCGTTATGGGCCGCGCCCTTATGAGTAACCCCAAACTGCTTATGCTCGACGAACCCTCCATGGGTCTGGCCCCGATTCTGATCGAGCAGATCTTCCAGATTGTCGAGGATTTGCACAAGGCCGGCACCACGGTGCTTCTGGTCGAGCAAAACGCGCAGATGGCGCTTTCCATCGCCACACGCGGTTACGTGCTCGAGACCGGCAAGATCACCATGACCGGCACGGGCCAAGAGCTCCTGCACGACGACAACGTCCGCAAGGCTTACCTTGGTGGTTAATCCATTCAGCAAAGGGGGCGCTGACCAACCCGGTCAGCGCCCCTTTTTAAGTTGCGGTGAAATAGGGACTAAATAGGGATTCTGGACGCCAAAACAGTCCCTATTCCACCGCAACTTCATGGGGATGTGTGACAATGCCCGTCGGAAAACATCTGCTGTCTTTGGGGGCCTATCTATGCTGTACGAGTTTTGTGCCGAGAACTTTGAGCGAGTGTCGGCGGCCATCGAGGCCGGTGCGGGGCGCATTGAGCTGTGTGACAACCTCGCCGTCGGTGGCACCACGCCTTCCGCCGGCGTTATTAGTGCTACAGTCAGCTACGCTCACGAGCATGACGCGCGAGTGATGTGCATGATTCGCCCGCGTGGCGGTGACTTTCACTACAACCAGGACGAGCTGCGCATGATGGAGATGGACTTGGGTCTTGCCGTGAGCGCCGGCGTTGACGGCCTGGTCTTTGGCTGCTGCAAGCCCTGTGCTGGCGGCTGGGCGCTCGACGAGCTCACCCTCGGCGCCCTTGTGATGGCTACGGGCTGCGCGACCGAGGAGTGCAAGCGCGGGGCCATCGATATCACCTTCCACATGGCCTTTGACCAGCTCTCGCTCGAGGCTCAGCTCGATGCCATTGACACACTCGCCGACTGCGGCATCACGCGCATCCTGACGCATGGTGGTGCTGCCGGAACGCCGATCGAGGACAACCTGGAGCACCTGTCGCGTCTTGTCGAGTATGCGGGCGACCGCCTGACCATTCTTCCCGGTGGCGGCATTTCCACGGCCAATCGCGATACCGTGGCGGCGGCACTGGGCGTCTCCGAACTCCATGGCACCAAGATCGTGCCGCTGGAGGTATAACCCGTGGCGCTGGTATTTGACGTCCAGCAGGCGAGCGGTAAGCCCGACGATAATCGTCGCCCTGGCACCGCGTGCCCCTTTTGTGACACGGAGGGGCTCGCCAACATCATCCAGCGCGATGGTGACTGCATCTGGCTCGAGAATAGGTTCAAGACCTTGCGCGCCACCCGTCAAACCGTGTTGATTGAATCGGCAGATCACGATGCCGACTTGGTGACCTATGAGCCGGATGAACTCCACCATGTGATGCGGTTTGCTCTGGGCTGTTGGCAGCAGATGATCGATTCCCAGCAGTACCGCAGTGTACTCATGTATAAGAACAAAGGTCCGCTTTCGGGCGGCAGCCTCGTCCATCCACACATGCAGATTGTGGGCTTGGAACAGGAGGACGGCTATGCGGCGCTGACCTTAGCCAACTTTGAAGGCATCGCTGTCTGGCAGCAGGGGAGAATCTCGGTCAACATCTCAACCGAACCGATTATGGGATTCTTTGAGGTCAACGTCTCGGCTCCACAGGGAATCGCCGCCAGCGACGACGCCCGCGACCAAGCCGAAGCGGACCTGTTTGCCGATGCGATTCAGGTGGCCCTGCGCTATATCCTGCACGAGCACCACGGCGGCCGCGCGGAGTCGTACAACTTGTTCTTCTACCACATGGACGGCCGGACCATTGCCAAGGCGCTTCCGCGTTGGGTGGTTTCGCCCTACTTTGTCGGCTATCGTTTGGCCCAGGTTAATGCCGAGACCACGCTCGATATCGATGCTGATCGCCTGCGTGCGCATCTGGAAACGCTCGTATAGCAAGACTAACACCCGCGTAACGCGGACAGCCTAGCGCGCCATGGCGTCGCGGCCGGCTTCGACCCGCTTGCGCTGTTTGGTGCGCTCCTCGCAGGTTAGGCACTCAAAGAGATGCCCGATAATCGAGGCGAGCACCTGCTGAAACAGCGTTCCGCACATGACGGGAAACACGACTTCGCCTGGAAAGTACTGCGTGGCGATGACGGCGCCCGAAGAGATGTTACGCATGCCGCAGGTAAAGCACATGGTGGTCGTCTCGCTATACGGCAGGTGCAACGCACGGGCGACCAGAAAACCGACGACAAAGCCGCTGATGGCGAAGACCAAAATAAAGAGGGCGACTTCCAAGCGCTCAACATTCATGTGCAACACGTACTCGCTCATGGCGGTGGAGTTGGACGCGATGACCCCCATCATCATGAACTTGCAGGCGGGCGAAAGCGCGGGGGAGAGTTTCTCATGTCCCCATCCGCGCGTGAGCTCGTTGATCACGATGCCGAACACGGCAGGGATGGCGATCATAAAGGCCGTGTTCTGCATCATGCCCGGAACATCGATTGCGACGGTGGCACCCAGCAGGAGCTTCAGCGTGAGCGGAATCGTCACGGGCGAGATGACCGAGGACGTCAGGATGATGGTGAGCGCGAGCGGGCCGTTGCCGCCGAACATGCTAATCCACATAAAGGCGGTGACTGCCACGGGTACGCTGTACTCGAGCGCGATGCCGCAGACAAGGTTTGGGTTGGAACCAAAGAACAGTGAGCTCATGGCATACGCCGCGATGGGGATGAGCACGGCCGAGACAAATAACGCCAAAATCAAATGTAGGGGACGGCGGAACACCTCGGCCACCTGGTGAAAGGTGTTGCTGAGCGCACCTTGGAACGTCATAAAGGCAAACAGGGCGGGAACGATGGGCTTGAGCACGCCGATCTGCCGGGGAAAGAGCACGCCGAGCGTCACGCAAATCGGAACGATGACCTGCATGTGCCCCGCAAGAAACTTGCCCAGTCCAACCCATTGCTTCATATGCTCTTGTGACTCCCTTTGCTCGTGAATCCGTTTTGAATGGATATGCTAGACGCTCGCATGCGTCCGTGCGTCAGAAACGCTCGATTATTTCGAGGGTATTACCGCCCTCGTTTATCGAAACCGCGGCGTGCTGGACGTTGTGCGTCCGCGCTGCACGGTATAATAAATCCGTTCAACAGATCTGCCTGCCGAAGCGGGTGTACACAGAGGACTCATCGCTATGAACCGTGAGAGGTATCGCGGCGACCTGCCCCTATCGGGGGTGGGCGCCTATGTCATCGCTTAAGACGACGCATCGCTGGGCAGTCGCTCGGCAAAACCCCGAGCTCGAAAAGGAGCTTTCGGCTGGCCTGGGCATACCCGGGCTGGTGGCGCGCATTATGGTTGCGCACGGCATAACATCCATCGAGGAAGGCCAGCTGTTTTTGACGCCTTCGCTCGATCGCGACTGGGCCGACCCACTCATTATTCCGGGCATGGCGGTCGTTGCCGACCGCGTCGAGCGCGCTATTCGCAACCACGAGCACATCGCGGTCTTTGGCGATTTTGACGTCGACGGCATTACGTCGACTTGTCTGTTGACCGAGGCGCTACGTTCGTTTGGCGCCAACGTCACGCCGTTTATTCCGCATCGCTTTGACGAGGGCTACGGCCTGTCGCGTGCGGCGCTCGACCGTGTCAACGAGCTCGCCCAACCCAACCTGATCGTGACCGTCGATAACGGCATTGCCGCCAAGGAGGAGGTCTCCTATCTGGAGAGCCTGGGGATCGATTTGGTGGTCACGGACCATCACGAGCCGTCCGACCAGGTGCCGCAGGGCGTGCCCCTGACCGACCCCAAGCTCGAGGACGAGGGTCCCTCGCGCGAGCTTGCCGGTGCCGGTGTGGCGCTCAAGCTGGTGCAGGTCCTGGGCGAGCGTTTGGGCAAGCCGTCGTATTGGCGTTCGCTGATCGAGGTCGCGGCGCTGGGCACCGTGTCCGACATGATGCCGCTCACGCCCGAGAATCGCGCACTGGTCGCCGAGGGCATCCAACAGATGCGCGTGACGGCCCGTCCCGGCTATATCGCGCTTGCCGCACTTGCCAAGGCCGACCTTTCTACCATTACGGCCGACGGCCTGTCGTTTTCGCTCATCCCTCGTCTGAATGCTGCCGGCCGCATGGCTGATCCCAAGCTGGCGCTCGACCTGCTGCTTGCCCGCGATCCTATCGAGGCAAGTGCACTGGCAGCCGAGCTCGAGGAAATCAACCGTCAGCGCCGCGAGATCGAGGCGGAGCTCACACGCGACGCCATGGCAAAGGTCGAGGAGACCTATGACGGCGGTCGCGCAATCGTCGTGGGTGGCGAGGGCTGGCACGAGGGCGTCAAGGGTATCGTAGCGAGCCGCCTGACCAACCGTTATCACGTGCCGGCGCTGCTCTTCTCGATTGAGGACGGCGTTGCGCGCGGATCGGGTCGCTCGGTGGGCAAGGTCAACCTGTTCGACGCCGTCGAGCGTTGTTCCGACCTGCTGATTCGTCGCGGCGGACATGCCGGTGCGGTGGGTGTGACCATCGAGGCATCCAAGCTCGATGAGTTCCGCCGCCGCCTTTCCGCCGTGCTATCGGAGCTTCCCGCCGAGGACTTTGAAGACACCGACGAGGTCGCCGCCACCGTCGACCTTTCCGAGCTGAATATCGAGACCATCGAGCAGATCTCCCGTCTTGAGCCGTTTGGCCAGGGCAACAAGGTGCCGCTGCTGGCTGCCGAGGGCGTGACGATGTGCGACCGCGCCGTGGTGGGCAAAACCGGCGAGCACATGCGCTTTGTGGCGACCGATGGCGCCGCGAGTGTGCCGGCCATTATGTTCCGCGTGCCGCAAATCGATAAGCTCATCAACTGCGATAGCGCTGTCGACTTGGTGTTCGAGGCCGTTGCCGAGCATTGGCAGGGGCGTGTGAAGCCCAAGCTCATGATCAAGGATGTTCTGGTCCGCGATACCGCGCTGCCCAGCGTCGACGATCCGGCATGCGAGCTTCGTCGTGGCGTGCAGCCGGCGGATTCCGGCCTGCGCCTGGAGTCGCGTAAGCGCGAGACGCTCGCCCAGCTTTCCTATACCGAGCTCACGCGCTCGCTTATCCATAGCTTTATCGGATCGAACCAGCCGCACCGCGCGCAGGTTGAGGCGCTCGATGCCTTGGCCGACCACCAGAGCGTCTTGGCCGTTATGGGAACGGGCCGCGGCAAGTCTCTTATCTTCCATGTACATGCTGCGCGCGAGGCTGTCCTTCGCGGACGTGCGAGCATCTTTGTCTATCCGCTGCGTGCGCTTGTTGCCGACCAGGCCTATCACCTCTCGTCGACGATGGCAGCGCTTGGCATTGGCGTTGGCGTGCTGACCGGCGAGACCGTGGAGGCCGCACGCGATGATGTGTTCGCCGGCCTAGCTTCGGGCCGCACCGGTATCGTGCTCACGACGCCTGAGTTCCTGTCTATTCACCGCGACCGCTTTGCGCGCTCGGGGCGTATCGGATTTGTCGTTATTGACGAGGCGCACCATGCCGGTCTTGCCAAGGGCGGCGACCGAAGCGCATACCTCGACATGCCCGATATCCTCAAGGCCCTGGGCGACCCGGTCGTTATGGCGGCGACGGCCACCGCAACGGCTCCGGTTGTGGCCGATCTCGCCCGCGTGCTGCCGATTACCCGTACGGTGGTCGACGAGACCGTGCGCGAGAACTTGCGGCTCGAGGACGACCGCGATCTTGCGAGCCGCGAAAACCGCCTGGTGTCCATCGTCGCGACGGGGGAGAAGACCGTCATCTACGTCAACTCGCGTGATCAGTCCGTGGCGCTTGCCAAGACGCTACGCAAACGCGTTCCCGACTACGCGTCGCATATCGCCTTTTACAACGCGGGCCTTACGCGCACCGACCGCCAT
This sequence comes from uncultured Collinsella sp., assembly GCA_905199545.1. Lineage (GTDB taxonomy): Bacteria > Actinomycetota > Coriobacteriia > Coriobacteriales > Coriobacteriaceae > Collinsella. The sequence goes on along the minus strand of CAJKGW010000004.1, from coordinate 8,576 downwards.
CGCGTAGAGGAGGCGTTTCGTGACGGATGCCTCAGCTGCATCGTCTCGACCTCTGCCTTTGGCGAGGGCGTCAACCTTCCCGATATTCGCCATGTCGTGCTCTATCACATGCCGTTTGGCGCGATTGAGTTTAACCAGATGAGTGGCCGCGCCGGTCGCGATGGACAGCCCGCCGTGATTCACCTGCTCTATTCGTCGCGCGACGCCCGCATTAACGAGCGCCTACTCGACTGCTATGCGCCTGAGCGCGACGAGCTCGTCACGCTCTATCGCGCGCTGCAAACCATGTGGCGCTCCAACCGCGGCAAGACCGGGGACGATTCCTTTAGCGCGAGCGATATCGACATCGCGCAGATGTGCCTTGCCATCGATGCTCGCACGCCGGTCGACGAGCGCTCGGTGGAAAGTGGCCTGGGAATCTTCGAAGAGCTTGGCTTCTGCCGCGTTTCGGGGTTTGACGACACCCGTCGCATCGCGATGGCCGAAAACCCCGGCCGTGTGCAATTGAGCAGGTCAATTCGCTATTTGGAGGGCTTGCGCTCGCGCATGGAGTTCACGGCTTTTCGGAGCTGGGCACTCGATTCGTGCGCTTCTGATATGCTAGCCAAAGTTAACCGCCCGATCGTACCGCGGGCCTAGGGGAAGGGGACCTCGATGGATGCCGCAGCCCGTATCGCCCATGATTCCACCCTCCAGCCGTTTTCGGAGATGGAGCACTATAAGCATGCCGATGAACTGCCGCCCGAGATTATGGCGGACAGCTACGACAAGCTGGAGCGCCTGTGCCTCAAATATATGAATGAGGATGACTTCTCCAAGGTGGAGCAGGCCTACTGCTTTGCCGCCGAGAAGCACTGCAACCAAAAGCGCCGCTCGGGCGAGATGTACATTAACCATCCCGTCGAGGTAGCCATCATTCTGGCCGACCTCAAGATGGACTGCGATGTGGTGTGCGCCGCGCTGCTGCACGATACCGTCGAGGATACCGAGACCTCGCTTACCGATGTTTCCGGCCTGTTTGGCGAAACCGTGGCAGAACTCGTCGACGGCGTGACCAAGCTTACCAACATCGAAGTCGACAGCATGGACGAGAAGCAGGCCCTCACGCTGCGCAAGATGTTCCTTGCCATGTCCAAGGACATTCGCGTCATCATCGTCAAGCTCGCCGACCGCCTGCATAACATGCGCACGCTTGCCGCCCTGCGCGAGGACCGCCGTCTGTTTAAGGCGCGCGAGACTATGGACGTATACGCGCCTCTGGCCGACCGCCTGGGCATGAGCTCTATCAAGTGGGAGCTCGAGGACCTGTCCTTCTTCTACTTGGAGCCCGATGCCTACCAGCGCATCGCGCGTATGGTGGCTGAGTCGCGCGAGGTTCGCGAGCGTTATCTGGCCGAGACCATCAAGACGCTCACCGATGAGCTCAATCGCATTGGTCTTGAGGGCTTTCAGATCAACGGTCGTTCCAAGCACTATTGGTCCATCTATCAAAAGATGAAGCGCAAGGGCAAGGAGTTCTCCGAGATTTACGACCTGGTGGCGCTGCGCGTCATCACTCATTCGGTGCGCGATTGCTATTCCACGCTTGGTGCCGTGCATACCTTGTGGCATCCCATGCCCGGTCGCTTTAAAGACTATATCGCCATGCCCAAGGTCAATAACTACCAGTCGCTCCATACGACGGTTATCGGCCCCACGGCCCGCCCGCTCGAGATTCAGATTCGAACCTATGAGATGCACGAGCAGGCCGAGTACGGCATTGCCGCCCACTGGCTGTACAAGAAGTCGGGCGGATCGTCTGCGTCTAAGACCAATGATGCCCAGCGTCTGGACGACCAGATTAACTGGCTTAAGCACTCACTCGACTGGGCGGCGTCTGACGAGATCACCGATGCCAAGGAATACCTGCACTCACTGAAGGTCGACTTGTTCGACCAGGAAATTTTTGTCTTTACGCCCAAGGGCGAGGTCATGGCGCTTCGTGCCGGCTCTACACCGCTCGACTTTGCCTACGCCGTTCACACCGAGGTGGGCAACCACTGCGTCGGCGCTAAGATCAACGGTGCGGTGGCCCCGCTCACGCACGAGATCAAGACGGGCGATCGTGTCGAGATCCTGACCAACAAGAGTTCCAAGCCGTCGCGCGATTGGCTCAAGATCGTCAAGACACCTTCGGCCAAGTCAAAGATCCGCCGTTACTTCGCCGCCGCGACCAAAGACGATGACGCTGCTGCCGGCCGCGATATACTGGCCAAGGACCTGCGCAAGCGCGGGTATGGCATCTCTACGCCGCGATCCACGCGTGCGCTCAACGCCGTGGCGGAGCAGTTTAATTACAAGCAGCTCGAGGACCTGTTTGCCGCCGTTGGCGCCGGTAAGGTTGCCCCGCGCGCCGTGGGTAACAAAGTCGAGCAAATCTTGGACCCCAAGCCCGAGGAACAGCTCACCAAGGCCGAGGCTATCGCCGAGGTCGTGAAGCAGCCTGCCCGCGGCTCCAACCGCAAGCCGCAAAAGCGCGGCAAGAGCGCCAGCAACGGCATTATCGTCAAGGGCGAGAGCAACAGCGGTCTGCTGGTCCGTTTGGCGCATTGCTGCAATCCGGTGACGGGCGACGATATCGTCGGCTTCATCACGCGCGGTCGCGGCGTCTCGGTGCATCGCGCCAACTGCCCCAACGTCAAGGGTCTTATGGAACATCCCGAGCGCATGATCGAAGTGGAGTGGGACGGCGCTGCCGACACCCTCTTCCAGGTCGAGATCGTGGTCGAGTGCCTGGACCGCATGGGCCTGCTCAAGGATGTCACCATTGCCATTGGCGATGCGGGGGGCAATATCCTTTCTGCCGCCACGTCGACCAACCGCGAGGGTATTGCAACCCTGCGCTTTATGGTCGAGATCTCGGATGCGAGTGGCCTGGATCCGCTACTGGCATCGATTAGCAGCGTCGACTCGGTCTACGATGCACGCCGTTTGATGCCTGGCGAGGGTGGGGCTCAGCTCAAGCGTCGCGTATAGGCGCGACGAACGCGCGACAGAAATGATATTTGCTACGTTCGAGGCATCGTTTGATGCCTCGACGTTTATAGAAGGAGGGCGTACGCATGGACGCTACGGCTTTGGATTTAACCCCTCGGGGTACGGCTTCGATTGAGGCGCTTGTAAACGGCCCCATCCAGACCAACAGTTACGCCATTATTTCGAGTGGCGAATGCTTGATTATCGATCCCGCTTGGGAAGGCGAGAGCCTCGTTGCGCATATCCGAGTCGAACACCCTGGCGTGCATGTGCTCGGTTCCGTTTGTACACACGGCCATGCCGATCATGTTGGTGGTGTCGCTGGAGTTCGCGCCGCCGTTGGCGCTGAAGCCCTGTACGAGCTGTGCGGCAAGGACGTAGCTGTGCCGCATATGAATATCGAGGAGCAGCGAGCGATGTGGGGCATCGAGACTCCCGATCCGGGCGAGCCGACGCGGCTGCTTGCCGAGGGCGATACCATTGAACTGGGCGCCATTTGCCTGCAGGTTATCGAGGCGCCCGGGCATACGCCGGGCGGCATCGTTCTATTTGCCGCAACAGAGCAGGGAAATATCGCTTTCGTGGGGGACACGCTCTTTCCCGGCGGTCACGGCCGTACCGACCTTTCCGGCGGAGACGAGGCGGCGATTCTGCGCTCGCTCTCCAAGCTCGCCCGGCTTCTCCCGCCCGATACCGTTTGCCTAACCGGCCATGGCGATTCGACCACCGTGGCACGCGAGCTTATGCAGAACCCTTTCATGCAGATGTAGCTTTGTAGTCAGTTTCTGAAGCACGAGAAGCGTCCAAACGTCAAGATATTTTCCCCAACGGGTCGATTCTGTAGGGCAAACGGTCAAAAAAAGTCTGTTTGGACGATATTCGTGAACAAACGAACGTTTACGTTCGGATACGCCGTGGTAAAATCACAGGCGTTATCGGAGCAACCTTACAGGAGGTTTCTTTTATGCTCGTCAACGCAGCAGACATGCTCAAGAAGGCCGAGGCCGGCAAGTACGGTCTCGGTGCCTTCAACACCAACAACCTCGAGTGGACTCTGGCTATTCTCCAGGCCGCCGAGGAGGCCAAGTCTCCGCTGATCCTTCAGTGCACCGCTGGTGCCGCTAAGTGGATGGGCGGTTTCAAGGTCTGCGCCGACATGGTCAAGGCTGCCGTCGAGGCCACGGGCGTTACCGTTCCCGTCGCCCTTCACCTCGATCACGGTTCTTACGAGGACTGCTTCAAGTGCATCGAGGCCGGCTTCACGTCCATCATGTATGACGGCTCTCACGAGGAGACCTTCCAGCTTAACCTCGACCGCACCAAGGAGCTCGTTGAGCTTGCCCACTCCAAGGGCATGTCCATCGAGGCCGAGGTCGGCGGCATCGGCGGCACCGAGGACGGCGTGACCTCCAGCGGCGAGCTCGCTGATCCTGCTGAGTGCAAGCAGATCGCTGACCTGGGCGTCGACTTCCTCGCCTGCGGCATTGGCAACATCCACGGCGTGTACCCTGCCGACTGGGCCGGTCTTTCCTTCGAGCGCCTGGGCGAGATTAAGGCTCAGACCGGCGACCTGCCCCTCGTCCTGCACGGTGGTACTGGCATCCCCGAGGATCAGATCAAGAAGGCCATTTCCCTGGGCATCTCCAAGATCAACGTCAACACCGACCTGCAGCTCGTCTTCGCCAAGGGCGTCCGCGAGTACATCGAGGCTGGCAAGGATCAGCAGGGCAAGGGCTTCGACCCCCGCAAGCTCCTCAAGCCTGGTCGCGACAACATCGTTGCTCGCACCAAGGAGCTCATGGAGGAGTTTGGCTCCGTCAACAAGGCGTAAGCGTCGCTAAACTTCCCGCCGGAAGCCCCGTCCCCCTACACTGTTTCCTTTGCGCTCACCTGGCTTCGCCAGAAGTCGCGCCAAGGAAACAGTTCCGGGGGACGGGGCTTCCTTCGTTTAACGCCGCAGGCTTACAAGTCTGAATTCATTTTTAGAGGTACCGTTTATCGGTGTTGAGAGCTCCTTTATTGGGGCTTTCTTTTCTATCTCGCTACAATGTGCTTCAAGAGTTCTAATGACTTGGAGTTTGGTATGGCTGTTATTAATGTGCTGCCTTCGGATGGGAAGGTTATTGACGAGGGTCCTGTTGGTTGCTCTGTTGATGTTTGCTGTGATGACTTTCGTCATCTCGATATTGGACTGCCGCCCGAGATTCTTCGACTCAAGGATGCCGGATATTTGGCGCAGGCTGTTGCGGCTTGTGATCGTCTTTTGGGGCAGAATCCTGAGCCTTCGCTGGCAGCCTGCGTTCGTGCCGAGCGGTATCGCATGCTTGAGACGCCACTTCATTTTTCGGTGTCGCGCGATCGAGCTATTGCGATGATTCGCGAGGAGTGGCCTGAGTTTACCGAGGAGCAGTTTGACGATCTGATTGACCGTAAGCGTATTGACTGGCGCTTTATCGATGGCGAGCTGCTCGTTCTCGACAACTTCCTCGATTCGCTTCGCGTATATCCCAAAGAGGTCCCCGGCATGCGTCCCGATCCTACGGACGGAATTGCACTGCGCAACGAGATGCTCAAGGAGATGGAGTCGCAAAACGGATTGGCTCGCGTCATTACGCTTAAAGCGTCTGTGTCTGTCCCCGGCGCTCTAGAGGGGGAGACCGTTCGCGCTTGGCTTCCCGTTGCCGCCACCTGTCGCCAGCAGTCTCGGGTCGAGATTCTCGACATGACGCCGGAGGGTGCTGTTGCTCCCGCGAACGCTTCGGCACGTACCGCCTCGTGGTCTTCTTCGAGTGAACGCTCATTCTCGGTGACCTATCGTTATCACATCGATGCTGCTTATTGTGATGTCTACGGTGGCACACTTCCGGTTCATCCGCGTATGGACGCGCCTCTGCCCGAGGATATTTCCGAGGACCGTCCGCACATTGCATTCACGCCGTATCTGCTGCAGCTGACGGCCGGTGTTGTTGACGGACTCGAGGATCCGCTCGATCGCGCCCGTGCTATCTATGATTACCTGACGCAGCATATCGACTATCGCTATCAGCCGCCGTACTTGCTTTTGGGATCTATTGCCGATGACTGCGCGCATTCGCTCCGCGGCGATTGCGGCGTTATGGCGCTCACGTTTATCACCATGTGCCGTATCGCGGGCGTGCCTGCCCGTTGGCAGAGCGGCCTGTACGTTGCGCCCGATTCGGTGGGGTCGCACGACTGGGCAGAGTTCTATACGCCGCAGACCGGTTGGCTCAACGCCGACGTGTCATTTGGATCTTCTGCTCGCAGGATGGGGGAGGAGTGGCGCCGTCGTCACTACTTTGGCAATCTCGACCCGTGGCGTATGGTGGCCAACAATCGATTCCAGGCAGAGTTTGTGCCTGCTTTCGACGGCATGCGCGAGGACCCCTATGACAACCAGATGGGCGAAGCCTCGGTTAACGGACACGGATGCCGTCAGCGCGAGATGCTCCGCACGGTCGAACTCGTCGAAATGCTCGAAGTTCCATTTTCGGCGTAATCAGTTGAAAGCTGTGATAAACTAACTCACGCATTACGTGCCCGAGTGGCGGAATTGGCAGACGCAGTGGACTCAAAATCCACCGTTGGCAACAACGTGCGAGTTCGAGTCTCGCCTCGGGCACCATACATGCAAGTGAGCGTTCAAGGGGGTCAAGGCCCCCTTTTTCGTGCCGAACTCGCGTGAGCGCGCGGAGCGTTAGGCAAACAGGCCTGTGGCCTGTTTGTAGCGGAGCGTGGCGAGGGCGCCGTGCGCCCGAAGCCCGGGGCTTCGCGAAGCGAAGGCCCTTCGAGTCTCGCCTCGGGCACCATACATGCACCTGCGCTTCAAGGGGGTTGCGGCCCCCTTTTTCGTGTACGTAATGTGATAACGCGCGGTACGTGTTATTATTCGCAAGGCGTTGTTCCCGCAATGCCCTAAAGAGGAACCTGAGGGTTCCCACCTTTTGGCGCCAATGAGCAGCTGACTGGTCATACAACTTAGATTCCCTTCCTCATACCGAGGATGTCTATGTGTACGACCTGGTTGCAAAGAAGCGCCGGGTTATTTTTTTATGAATGGAGGTAGGGAAAATAGCTAAGTCTGATGACACCCGCATCAACGACGAGATCACTGCATCTTCGTGCCGTTTGATTGGCGTCGATGGCTCTCAGCTCGGCCTGTTCGCCATCCGCGATGCCCAGCGCGTCGCCGACGATCAGGGTCTCGACCTGGTCGAGATCGCTCCCAACGCGGAGCCGCCGGTCTGCAAGGTCATGGACTACGGTAAGTTCAAGTACCAGCAGGCCATGAAGGCCAAGGCCGCTCGTAAGAACCAGTCCAAGGTCGAGGTCAAGGAAATGAAGTTCCGACCCAAGATCGACGTTGGCGACTACGAGACCAAGAAGGGCCACGTTCTGCGTTTCCTCAAGAAGGGCGCACGCGTTAAGATCACCATCATGTTCCGCGGCCGTGAGATGGCTCACCCGGAGCAGGGTCTTAACGTTCTCGAGCGTCTCGCCGAGGATCTCAAGCCTTACGCTACGGTCGAGTCCAAGCCTAAGATGGAAGGCCGTAACATGCTTATGCTGCTCGCCCCGATTAAGGGCGCCTTCGATGAGGATAAAGCGGCAAGCGATACCAAGTAACTAGTGTTCTGTAACCGATTAAGGAGTATTTCATGCCTAAGATGAAGTCCCACAGCGGCACCAAGAAGCGTTTCCGCAAGACTGGTACCGGCAAGCTTATGCGCGCCAAGGCTTTCAAGAGCCACATCCTGAGCAAGAAGTCCACCAAGCGTAAGCGTGGCTTCCGTCAGGAGACCGAGATCGCCGCTGCCGACCGCAAGGTCATCAAGTCGCGTCTCGCCTAAGTTCGCGTTCCCGTTTTTCGTTTAACCGTCTAGGAGTTGATAGAACATGGCACGTATTAAGCGCGCTGTTGCCGCCAAGAAGAAGCGCCGTACCGTTATGCACCGTGCGAAGGGTTACTACGGTGCCGCTTCGCGTACTTACAAGCATGCTAAAGAGCAGGTCCAGCACTCCCTGCAGTACCAGTATCGTGATCGCCGCAACAAGAAGCGCGAGATCCGTTCTCTCTGGATCACTCGTATCAACGCTGCTGCTCGCCTGAACGACATCTCTTACTCTCAGTTCATGCACGGCCTGAAGGTTGCCGGCATCGAGCTCGACCGCAAGGTCCTGGCTCAGATGGCTTACGAGGACATCGAGTCCTTCAACGAGCTGGCTACCATCGCCAAGAAGGCTCTCGAGGCTTAATAGATTCTCTTGAATCGCTAGGGGAGTGTCGCGTTGTGCGCGGCGCTCCCTCTTTTTATCTGAAGCGCTGGTTTATATAGCAAAAGCGTGGGTAGATAGACACTTACAGGTGACCGATCTTTATATATCTCTTAACCGAAGGGTCATCATCTGATACGTGCAGTATTTCTGCACCAGCCTTTCTATTACTTATATAGGAAGCGATGTATTGTGTAGGACTTGTGAAGAGTGGAATTCCCGCCCCCGGCGCCCCTCCGGTCTGGCAATATATCTCCTTGCCGCGCGGC
>CAJKGW010000003.1:0-221655 GCA_905199545.1 uncultured Collinsella sp. | reverse complement strand
CGGGGGCACCAGAGGAATATCGAGCCCGGTACCGCTACGGTGCCGGGCTCTTCTGATTCATGCCATGTCAAAAATGAAGCGCCCGCTTGCTGGGGGAGCAAGCGGGCGCCTGTGAGCGAATATGTTTGCGGCGAGAGCCGTAATGAGCGGTTGGGTTGCGACTAGTTGGTCGTACCGGAATCGTCGCCCGTGCTCGTGCCTGAACCCGAACCCGAGCCAGAAAGTGCAACCGTCAGCGTAATCGTGCTGTCGGTGGACTGCTTGCCGGTGGGGGAGACGCCCGTGACGGTGGCGTTTTCGTTGCCACTCACGGGGTTGCCGTTCTGATCGCAGAACGCGATGTTGTAGAAGCCGGCGTTGTTGAGCGCGGTGACGGCGGCGGAAATGCTCTTGCCGTACAGGTTGCCCGGGACGGTGGCCTTGCCGGACTTCTTGGCAATGACGACGGTAATCGTGGCACCGGGCTTCTGCTTGCCGCTGGGGTTCCAGCTGATTACGGTGCCCTCGGTAACCGAGTCGTTCTCCTGGTAGCTCACGTCGACGCCAAAGCCTGCCATATCGAGGGCGTTGCGCGCCTGGGCCTCGGTCATGTCGGTCAGGTCGGGGACGGACGTGGTATCCGGGCCGCTCGAGACCTTGTACGAGATGGTCGTGCCCTTCTCGACTTCCTTACCGGCGTCGGTGCCCTGCTCAAAGACCTGGCCCTCATCGGCCTCGTTGGCCTCCTCGGTGGCGTTGCCCTTTAGGCCAACGCTTGCCAGTGCCGCCTCTGCCTGGTCCTTGGTTAGACCGACAAGCTGGGGAACCTCAACCTTCTCGGAGGGCTTGGGGCCCTTGGAGATCACCAGGTTCACCTTGGTGCCCTTGGCCTTCTTGGTGTGGCCGTTGGGCGTCTGCTCGGCGACCTTGCCCTCGTCGACATCGTCGTTGTAGCTTTGGTCGATGGTGCCGACCTCGAGGCCGGCTTCCTTGATCAGCTCGACGGCAGTCTGCTGGTCCTTGCCCAGCACGTCGGGCACGGGGACCTGCTCGCCGCCAAAGAGTCCTGTGGCAAAGGCCACCACGATGCCGATGACGGCAACAGCTGCCACCACGGCGGCGATGATCTTGTTCTTGTTGGATTTGGGCTTTTCGACCTCGTAGGAGCCGGTGGAGCCCGAAACCGAGCTACGGGCGGTATTCTGGCCGCTCACGCCCGAGACGGGACGCACCATGGCGCGCGTCTGATCGGAAAGCTCGCGAGTCTTGGTGGTGCCCAGCTCACCGGGGGCACCGATGATGCGCGTGGGCTCCGAGATGTTGACGGCACGGCCCGACAGGTAGCTGTTGAGCACCTGACGCAGCTCGTCGGCGGTCTGGAAGCGGTTTGCCGGGTCCTTCTCCATGCACTTGAGGATGATGCGCTCAAGGTCGGCGTCGACACCGGAGTTGATCTGGCTCGGCGGAATAGGCAGCTCGTTGACCTGCTTGAGTGCGACCGAGATGGCGTCATCACCGTCAAAGGGCACGCGGCCGGTGGCGCACTCGTACATCACGACGCCCAGCGAGTAGATATCCGAGGTGGGGCCGAGGTCCTGACCACGGGTCTGCTCGGGACTGACGTAGTGGGCGGTTCCCAGCACGTTGTTGTCTTGCGTGAGGTGGCTGTTCTTGGCGCGCGCGATGCCAAAGTCCATCACCTTGATGTTGCCGTCGGGCAGCACCATGATGTTCTGCGGCTTGATGTCGCGGTGGATGATCTCGTGCTTGTGGGCGACCGAAAGCGCGGAGCTGATCTGCGAGCCGATCTGGGCGACCTTCTTGGGGTCGAGGGCGCCGTGGCTCTTGATGCCGCTCTTAAGGTCGGTGCCGCGCAGGTACTCCATGACGATGTAATAGGTGTCGCCGTCCTTGCCCCAATCGTAGACGCCCACGATATAGGGGGAGGAGAGACCGGCTGCTGCCTGGGCCTCCTGCTTAAAGCGTGCGGCGAAGGTTGCGTCGCCAGCATACTGCGGCAGCATGATCTTGACGGCTACCGTGCGGTCGAGGACCTGGTCCTGCGCACGGAAGACGGTCGCCATGCCGCCTGTCCCCACCTTATCCTTGAGGAGGTATCTTCCCCCGAGGACCCTCTGTTCCATTCCTGCTCCTAACATAACTATTCGCTCAACGATGTGTGTAGTACATACGATGTGGCCGCTGGGGCCGTGTGGCGCGTTGCCGCTAACTCTTCGGCCGCGGCGCGCCTCGGGTGTCCGATTCGATCATGGACATCACGCTCCCTGTGCGGCGAGCGCTGCGGTCAGGACGATGCCGGCAATCTTGGCCGCCTTGACGTCGTGTTTGTCGTAATCCTCCAAGGCCACCGAGATGGCGACCGTGGGTGAATCGTAAGGTGCAAAGCCAACGAACATCGAATTGACGTTGGTGCCGCCGGTCTCGGCCGAGCCGGTCTTGCCGGCGACCTTGACGCCGGGGACCTGGGCATCGGTGCCGGTACCGGACTGGACGACGGCGAGCATGGCCTGCTTGACCTGGTCGGCCGTGGCGGAGCTGACGGCCTGACCCAGCGAGCGGGACTGCGTGGTCTTGACCACAGTTCCGTCCGGGGCGAGTACCTGGGCTACAAAGTACGGGTCCATGACCACGCCACTGTTAGCGATGGCGGCGGCAATCACGGCGTTTTGCATGACGGTGGTCTGCGGGCCGGGCGTGTGGTCCATGCCGACAGGCTGGCCGGCGCCGGCCCAAGCGGTCTCCCACTCGGTCATGAGCGACGGGTCTGCCATGATGGAGGCCGCGGAGGTCAGGTCCTGGCCGAGCTTTTGGCCGTAGCCAAAGGCGTTGGCAAACTGCACGAGCGTGTTTGCGCCAACTTCGTTTGCCACCTGGCCAAAGACGACATTGGAGGACACGGCAAAGGCCTGCTGCAGGCTGATGGTGCCGTAGCTCTCGTTGGCATAGTTGGTGACCGGTGCGTTGCCGATGTCCATGGAGCCGGGCGCCTGGTAGGTGCTGGTAAGGCTGGCGGTGCCGGTCTCGAGTGCCGCGGAAAGCGTAACGACCTTAAACGTGGAGCCCGGCGTGTACAGCGCGTCCATGGCGCGATTGTACATAGAGCCGTCCTCGCCGCCGCCAGCCTGCAGTAGGGCGTCGATGTTGGTGTTGTCGTAGGTGGGCGAGCTGGCACATGCGAGCACCGCGCCGGTACGCGGGTCGATGACCACTACAGCGCCCTTAAAGCCCTTGAGTGCCTGCTCGGCCGCCGTCTGGATGCGCGAGTCGATGGTGAGCTTGGCGGTGTTGCCCGGCTGGGTCTGGCCCGCGAGCGACGCGATGGCGTTGTTCCAGCTGGAGTAGTCCTTAGAACCGGTGAGCGTGTCGTTCATGACGCTCTCGATGGCGGTGGTGCCATACTGCTGGCTCACGTAGCCAACCACGTGCGCTGCCAGGTTACCGTTGGGGTAGGAGCGTACGTAGGTGCCGTCCTCCTGCTGCAGCGACTCGGCCAGCGTCACGCCGTCGGACGTGATGATGGAACCGCGCTGGATGTACTTGGAGCGGGCGATGGTGTGGTTGTTGGTCGGCATGTCCTGATAGTCCTTGGCCTTAATGACCTGGACATAGGTGAGGTTGCCGATAAGGATGGCGAACAGCGCCGTAAAGGCGAGCACCGCACGGGTTAGACGGTTGGCGAGCGCAACGCGGCCGAGCACACCGGATTCAGGCGTGTCGAGCAGGCGACGGCGCATGCGCGAGCCGACGGAATGGCTGCCGCTGCCGTAGGAAGACGAGGTGGCAAAGCGCGTGCCCGTCGGGGCGGCGGCAGATGCGACCTGATCATCGGTGATGGCGGCCATGGTGCCGGTGCCGGTAAGCTCGGCCTCGCGTCCGGTCGCCTCGTCACCGGCGCGCAGCAGGAGCGCGACGATGATAAAGCTTGCCAGCAGCGAGGAGCCGCCCTGGCTCATAAAGGGCAGGGTGACGCCGGTCAGCGGGATCAGGCGGGTTACGCCGCCAACGATCAAGAAGGCCTGGAAGCTGATGGCTGCCGTAAGACCGGTGGCGCTAAAGGCGGCAAGGTCGGATTTAGCGCGGGCAGCCGTGGTGAGGCCACGCACGGCAAAAAGCATAAACAGGATGAGCACGGCGCCGCCGCCCAAAAGGCCCATCTCCTCGCCGATAGCCGAAAAGATAAAGTCGGACTCGACGACGGGGATGTTGTTGGCCATGCCGTTGCCGATGCCAACACCGACCAGGCCGCCATCGGCAAGCGAGAAGAGCGACTGGACGATCTGGTAGCCCTGGCCCTGGGCGTCCTTAAACGGATCGACCCAAACCTGGAAACGCACCTGAACGTGAGACAGGAACTTGTAGGCGCCCACAGCTCCAACGGCTAAGAGCGCAAGGCCGATAACGACATACGAAAAGCGCCCCGTGGCAACGTAGAGCATCAGCAAGAAGATGGTGTAGAACAGCACGGCCGAACCCAGGTCGCGTTCGAAGACGACGACGAGCAGGCACACACCCCACACGGCAAACAGCGGCAGCAGCAGTCGCAGGCGAGGGATCTTAAAGCCCAGGATCTTGCGGTTGGAGATGGAGAGCAGCTCGCGGTTCTCGGCCAGGTACCCGGCCAGGAACAGCACGATAAAGACCTTGGCGAACTCGCCAGGCTGGATGGTAAAGCCCGCGATGCGAATCCACAGCTTGGAGCCCGAGATCGTGGTGCCAATAAAGATGGGCAGCATCAGCAGGATGATGCCGATGATGCCAAAGGTGTACTTGTAGCGCATGACCACGTCGAGGTTTTTGACCAGTGCGAGCGTTCCCACCATCAGGGCCACCGAGACAAACAGGATGATGAGCTGTGAGATGGCGAGAGCGGGGGCGAGGCGTGTCACGAACGTGATGCCGATGCCCGAAAGTATAAATACGATGGGTAGGATGGCGGGGTCGGCGCCGGGCGCCAAGATGCGCACGGCGATATGTGCCGCGGCGAAGGCGGCAAAGAGGCCGATCGGCACGGCGAGCGTCTCAAAGGAGATGGCGGCGCCCGCGGTGAGCACGTACATCGCATACAGCAGGATGACGGGGAACGCCGAGGCGATGAGCAAGAGCAGCTCGGTGTTGCGGCGACTCATAAGCGGCACTCCCTTTCTAGTTCTTTTCGGAGGCTTCGGCCTCGGCGGACTGTTCGGCGGTTTTCTCGGAATCTGATTCGGAGGTCGATCCCTGATTGGTGTTGTCGCGAATCGTTTGCGCGTCAATCACCTGGCGGGTCTGCTCCTCGTCGATCTGGTGGCGGTATTTGGATATCGTGTCCTGCGCATCGTCGACACTTGTTTGCGGAATGCCCGCCTTGAGGCGGTTTTGCGTGTCTTCGGGCAGGTCGGATAGCTTGATGCTGGTTTCGCTTTCGAGCCAGTGGAGCTTGAGTCCGAGCGGCTTGCCGGGCAGGCCGCGCCAGACGGCGACATTGCCCTGGTAGGTACCCAGGTAGTACGAGCCGGTGACACCCGTGTAGGCCCAGATGCCAGCTGCCAGCACAAAGACGAGGGCCAGAATGGCGGCGATAGTAATGTTGCGGCGACGCACGCGCTGCGCCTCGCGCATAACGCCATCGTCAACCAGGTCAACGACTACTACGGTCACGTTGTCGTGGCCGCCGGCGGCAAGCGCAGCGTCCACTAGGTTGTCGACGCAGATTTGCGCGGTTGAGGACTGCGTGGCGATGTTCTCGATATCGCTATCGGGAATCATGCTCGAAAGGCCGTCAGAGCACAGGATCAGGCGGTCGCCTTCCTCGATATGCAGAGTGAAGTGGTCGGCATACATGGCGGGGTCCGAGCCCAGCGCACGGGTGATGACCGAACGGTTGGGGTGGACGCGAGCCTCGTCTGCCGTAATCTCGCCGGCGTCCACGAGTTCTTCCACATAGGAGTGGTCGCGGGTCACGCGGATGAGCGTGCCCTCGTGGAGCAGGTAGGCGCGCGAGTCGCCCACGTGGGCGATGGCGAGCGTATCGTTTTCGATATAGGCGCAAGTGGCTGTGCAGCCCATGCCGGGCTTGCCTAGGCCATTCAAGGCGGCCTCGATTACGGCGGCGTTAGCGGCCTCGACGGCTGCCGCCAGGCGTGCGGCGTCGGCGGACTGCGGGGCCGTCTTGGCAATAGTCTCAACGGCGATGGAAGAGGCCACCTCGCCGGCGGCGTGACCGCCCATGCCGTCGCATACGCAAAAGAGCGGCGACTGCACCAGGTAGGAATCCTCATTGTGCGGGCGCACACAGCCAACGTCGGAGCGGGCGCCCCACATGAGTTGCGTGGTGGTGCCGGCATCATAGGTCGAGTCGGTCTCGATACGCTCCTCGGTCAGGGGCTCAAAGCTCATGGTCGAGCCGGGGTCTTTGAGCTTGGCCTCAACGGCGGCAACGTCGATCTCGGCTGTGTCACCGGGAGAGACGGTGTCGGTCTCGGCGTTTGATTCGGAATCGCCGGTGTCCGGGGAGTCGGGCTTCTCGGACACGCGGGCGGTCGACTCGTCGTCTTGCGGGCTGACGTCTATAGGCTCGGGCGTCGCAAAGTGCGACGGCGCGGGCGTGCTTTGCGACTGGGCGGCGGGCTCTGCCACGGCATCGGACTCGCTTGCGGGCGCAGGCTGCGGGGTCTTGGGTGCAGGGCCGTCCTCGGGGGATGGCCCCGCCTCGGGCGCCGGCGTAGACGCGGGCGCAACCTCGGATGCCGGGGCTATGGGAAACGCCGGCGCGGCGGGCTCGGGTGCCGCAAACACCGCAGCGCTCTCGTTAATTGCCGCGGCGACGGGCTCTGCAAAGTGAGCCGGCGCCGGGGTTGCTTCGGGCGCTGTGGGCTGTTCCGCAGCATGTGCGCCGATGGGCGCCGCTACGGCATCCTCTTCGTCCTCGTTATCGGCGAGATCCGAAATATCATGCGTTACATGCGAAAGAGGCAGGGAGAACACGGTGTCCTCGGGCTCCACGGGTGCGGAGCCCGCCGGAGCGGCGTGGGCCGGCGCAGCTGTGGCGGCGGCCGGTGCCTCGGTCATAGTTGCGGACTTGTTCTCCTCGTCGATCATCGACGGTTCACCTTCATGACCACATCGCCAATCTGGACTTCGTCGCCCTCGCGCAGCGTCGCGGGCTCCACGAGCTGGCGGCCGTTGACGAGCGTGCCGTTAAGCGAGTTGAGGTCCTCGATGATGAGCGCCGGGCCCTGCAGCGAAAAGCGCGCATGCGAGGCCGAGACGAACGGTTCGTTGATGCAGATGTCCGAAGATGGCGAGCGACCGACGATGACGGGGCCGAGCATGTCTACGTGGATGCCACGGATGCCGCGCGGGCCCTTGTCCACATCGATCGTCCAGATAGCCGAGTCGCGGCGCTGTCCGCGCACAAGTCCCACGCCGGTCTTCATGACGGCGAACAGGAAGATATAGAGCAGGGCGACCAGGACGATGCGGCCTGCAAAAAGGACGATATCGATGTTCATAAGCGACTATCCCCTAAATTCAAAGGTGCTCAGGCCAAACGTCAGCAGATCGCCGTTGCGCAGCGGGCAGCGCGTAATGCGGCGGTTGTTGACGAGCGTGCCGTTGGTGGAATTGAGGTCCTCGATCGACCAATCCGAGCCCGTAAAGGTGAGCTGGGCGTGGCGGCGCGACACGTTGGGGTCGCGCAGGGCAATATCGGAAACCGAGCGCTCGCGACCGATAGTCACCTGTGCGGAGGTGATGCTATGGCTCTCGCCGCTCACGACGTCGACGAGCTGGGCGAGCGGGCGCTGCGGGGCGCGAGTGCTCGCCATGTTGGAGGCGATGCCGGCTGCGGCGCCTAGGCCCACGGCGGCACCGGTCGCGGCGGCTCCGCCCATGCCGGCAAGCGCGTCGCGCGAGACGGTCTGCGGCACCGGGATGGGTGCTGCGGCGGGGTCGGGGACGCTAGGCGCGAAGGGGTCTGCCACGGCAAGCGGGTCGGGAGCGGCGGCGCGAGGCGTCGGCTGCTGCTGGGGCATGGCGGCGGGGCGCTGCTGCTGCGGGGCAGCAAACTGCTGCTGGCCGGCGCGCGGGGCGCTGGCGGCACGGCTTGCCGCGGAGTTGTTTTGGCCCAGACCGTTTTGATAGGCGCGCTCTTCTTCGTACAGGCGGCCGAGCGTGGGGGCATCGACGTTCTCGGCAAAGACCGAGAACTTGCCGGCGCGCAGCTGCGGATCGATCATAAAGCGCACGAGGGGCTCGCCGACAAAGACATAGCGGCGCTTTTCGGCCTGCGCCTTCACAAACTCGCGGACCTCGCGCGAAAGCTCGGGGTAGAACGGGGCGAGCATGGGATCGTCGTCGGCGGCGATCAGGATGGTATAGAGTGCCGGCGCCGTGTTGACGCCGTTGATCACCAGAGTCTGATCCTCCATGTCGCGAGCGGCCTGCTTGGCAAGCTTCTTAAAGGAGAACGGGGCACGGGTGGCACCGAAGATGCCGGCCACGTGGTCCTCGAAGATGTTCAGGAAGTTCACGAAAGATCACTCTCCGTATAGGTTCTTTGGTATCCGAGCAAATATAGGCATATCCCAACGATTATAGAGGATAGGGTTCCCGCAACCGCCGCCTTGGCGACGACCGCGGCTGCAAGGCTGGCAATTTCCATATGGTGTGCAAGACAGGACGCCGCTGCGCAGCCGATGCCGGCGACAGCGATGGCGGCGATTACGGCAAGGTTTGAGCCCTGATCGGCACGCTTGGCATGGGCGTTGAGCAGCGCAGATGACGCCGCGGCAGTTGCCGCTACCAGCACAAAGGCAGCCCAAAGGAGTGGGTCTCCCAGCGCTGCGGCAACGTTACCGAGCCCCAGCACGCCTCCGGCTGAAAGCGCGACCGTGGCCAGACGGGCAAAAAGTGCGCCCATGCCCGTTGCCGCGGCGGCGCTTGCCGGGCCGAGCCAAAATGACGCGACGCCGGCGGTGACCCCAGCTGCCAGGAAGGTATTGCCGGTCAGACAGCCAAGCGCGAGTGCACAGGTGAGTGCGGCGCTCGCGGCAGCCTCGGTGCGACCCCAGGCGATCCACCAACCGGACATGGCGGCGGCAAAGATCACCGCGACGGGCAACATCGACAGGACGCCCTGTGCCTGCATGGTGGCGTTTGCCATGAGCACCAAAAAGCCCACAGCCGAGATGGCCGAGCCAATCTGGGGGGCCAGGCCGGCCGCCGCTCCGATCGCGATAGCCGCAATGACCAGGCCGGGAAGCGCCGCGACGCCGGCCGTCTGCATCAGCAAAAAGCTAAAGGCGCCGCACGTTAGCGCCGAGATAGCGTGCATGGCGTAGTCGCGCGCATGGCTCCAGCGCGTGCCTGCCCAGCCGAGTGCGGGGTCGACTTCGATGGTGTCGTCCTCGTAGTGCGACGGCTCGATATCGTCGAGCTCCTGCTCGTCATCCGAAAGTTCGCCAACCATTTGCTCCAGGCTGCGACGGCCTTCGCGCACGCTGCCCAGACCGGCAAGGAGCTGGTCGCAAAATGCCTCGATGCTGTTGGGGCGGTCCTGCGGCATGGGGGAGAGCGCGCTCATGAGCGCGGCCTCGGCTCCCGGGGGAAAGTGTGGTATCAGCTCGCTGGGATAGGTGGCGCCGCCGATGATGCGGCCGAGCGAGTCGGCGGGCGTGGCCGCCATAAAAGGAGCGCTGCCGCACAGGCCCTCGTAGATCACACAGGCGAGGGCAAAGACATCGGCGCGCTCGTCGACCGTGCCGGTCTCGATATCGAGCTGCTCGGGCGGCATGTAGCCGATGGTGCCGCCGCGTGAGCCGCCAAAGCCACCGGCGGACGACAGCCGCGCCATGCCAAAGTCGGTGAGCTTTACATTGCCCGAGTGGTCGATGAGCACGTTGGCGGGCTTAATGTCCAGGTGGAGTACGCCATTACTGTGGGCGAAGGTGAGCGCCTGGCCCAGGGCATCGGCAATGGCCGCGGCCTCGTCAAAGGTAAGTGAGTGGCCGTCCGCGCGGTGCAAAAACTCGGCCAGCGACATGCCATCGACATATTCCATAACCAGGTAGGCATAGGCTGTGTCGTGCGTAAAGTCGATGACCTGCACGATGTTGGGATGTTGAAGCATGGCGGCAGTGTGCGCCTCGCGCAGGACATCCATGATGTCGCTAGCGGGCATGCCGGCACCGTTGATAAGGGGGATGCGTTTAATGGCGACGCGGCGGCGCAGGTGCGTGTCGCGGCAGATCTCGATGGAGCCAAAACCGCCGGTCGCAAGTGTCTCGAGCGGCTGGTACCGCTTGAGCAGCTCGCGAGAGCTGGTGCCCTCCAAAGGAACGTCCGGCGAGAACCGGGCGGTATGTTGCGAGAAAAGCGGCATGACCAACCCTCGTGCGTTTAAAGTTCGTTTGCGAGCGGCGGGCGCGGGGCCGAGCCGTTCGCGGTGGCATAGATGCTGCTAGTGTAGCACGCTCGGGCAGATGGCGAGGATAGCGGGATGCGAGGTGGCCCGATCGATTCGGCCCGTTTCGGCTCGTTTGGAAAGCGCATCTCAGTTTTCAGCCAAATTATGGGATGCGCTTTCCAAATGGGGTGGGCTGCGGAAACTGCATCCCAGAATATTGCCCTGGAACGGGATGCGCTTTCCGAACCGGCGTCCAAAAGGAAACCGCATCCCGCTTTGATGTGGGGACTGCGAACAAAAGCCGGACCGTGATCTGGCGCGGATTGGAGTTCGCCTGAATCATTGATGCTGGCTGGTGTGAGAACAGAGATAAACGAGCGGCTCGAGCGATATAATGACACGCTATGGAGGCCGTATGCTCTTTTCCCGCCGTTCTGCTACATTTGCCTGCGCCATTGCGCTTGTCGTAATGGCGGTCACCCCTTATCACCGGTTTTCATCTTCAATCGGCCTAGCGTCAGGTGCAATGACCTGGCTCGTTATCCTGGGCGCATGCCTCGCGGCGTTTGTTCATGGTGCTGCGCTATGCAAGGGGGGAATGAGAAGGCCGAGGCATCTCGGTGCCATCGGTGTTTTCCTTGGTGTTATTGCAACGGTTCCCGAATGGGCCGACCTGGCTTTCTATGCTCGCGGAGACTCTATTCCAATCGTGTTTGCACCGATTTGGTTGTTACATGGCGTTTCGTGTGTCTCGTGCTTTGTTGGGTCGCTGCTTCTCTCATATGTTATTTGGGGCACGGCGGACTCTCCTTTGACGCAGAGGTCGACACGGACTGACGAAAGGGAAACTCGTCACCCGCAGGACGCGATTTTTACAGAAACAATAGCCGTCATGTCTTGCCTGCTGTTTTGCTGTCGAGTTTCATGGAGAGTCGTTCCCGAGCCATGGGGGATGCCCCCTGTAACGGCCGCGTCAATTGGCCTTGCGCTTTTAATTCCGTTGGTCTATCTCGCATTGACTGTGGCCCCGCCGTTTTGCCGCCCTCGTGCCTTTGGCCATGGGCGGCGCGACGTGTTTGCCTGTTCTGTGCTCGTAGCAGTTCCTATTGGTCTTATTCCGGCTGTTGAGGCGGCATACTTCGCAAGCGATGCCGTGGTCATTGCATTGCTGGCGATGGGGTCCGTTATCGCTGCTGCCTTCGTATGCATGTTGCTAAGGGGGAAACGGGACAACAATTCGGATATCGCCTGTGCGTCCGACACATTCGATGCGGGGGTGTTTTCCCCTGCCCTGTCGCCTAGAGAAGAGCAGTTTGTTCGACTGCTGCTCAAAGGGAAAACGCCGGCGGAAATTGCCAAGGAGACGGATACGAAGCCATCGACGGTGAGAACAACGCTTCACCGAGCATACGGGAAGGCGTCGGTTGCGGGCTCACGCGAGCTCGTGGCGCTGTTTGCGGGTGAGGGCGATACTGTAGGGCATGAGCTACCGCAGCGGCATGCTGACGATATAGTGGCATCAGCTCGAACGCGCCGGCTGTTTCGATACCTGCTCACATTATTCTTTATCCTCCTTGCGGCGGGGCCCTTGGTAATGGCGGATAGCGATTGGGGGTCCGGTGTTTCGCGGGCTGTCGCCTTTTCCCTCTTAAGCTACGCATTGGGTCTCGGACTGCTTCTGTCGCTACGCTACGCGGGTGGAAAAGCGAATCGTGGCGCTGCGCTGGATAGAGCGGGTGAAGCGATTTGGCTCGGAAGCCCGTACGTATGGGCGGTGCTATCTGCTGTGGAATGGTCTTTTATCTATATCGCGGCATTGATGTGCATACGCGTTCCGTTGATGGCTGTGCCGGTCCTGTTTTGCGGCGTGGCGTCTACGGCTTCGCTCGCTGTTGGGCTGCGTCCGTTTAAGGTGCATGCCCATGCTCGGGCTATCGTGCCGTTGGTGTCAATGGGCATGGTTGCCTTAATCTATGCGGTCGCTAGGGGGCGAATCCATGGACTTGCGGTGCTGACGGGGGTGCTGCTCACATATATAGTGATGCGAAGCTGTCCGCAGCGCAAAATGCTTGGGATATGGATGCTTTGCTTCGGGGCGACGGCTCCTGTTTGGGCTGTCTTGCTCAATATGGTGCAGGATCTGACGGTTTTCGAGCCGTTGTTCCTCGCGTCGTTGTTGGGGCAAAGTTCGGCTGTCAATGTCGTCGTGGCAACGGTGATTGTTTGCTGGTCTGTGCCCATGTTCGTTACGCACATCGCGCTCGCCCGCTCGGTTGAGGACGAGAAGGCCGTCTTGGAGTACCGGGCGAACGGGTCCACCGAAACGGCCCGCGTGCGCCAGCTGGCCCTGCTTACGTCGCGCTCCCTTTCTGATGTTCAGTCGCAAATTTTGCTGATGACGGCAGAGGGGGCAACGACAAAGGCCATTGCGGAGGATGTCGGTTACGCTGCATCTACGGTGCAAGCGCTGCGGTCTGCATCTTACCGCCAGTTGAAGATCAAGAATAAGGCGGAGCTAATTTTATTGTTATCGCAGGTAAATAACGTGTAAACGCCTGAGCAATCAACTCAATAGCGGGTGTTTACAGACATCTTTCTCTATTCATGCGAAGGTTGCCGTGCGTCGACGCATTGTTAACCGCTTTTGATTGGAGAAGGCCATGATTAAGCCAAGGAGCGCTATTGCTCGAATCGGAGTCGGCTTGGTGATTGCAGCTGGTCTGTCCCTAGGGGTTCCCGCTGCATCGTTTGCACAAGAGGAGTTTGACACCTCTCAGGTTTCCAGCATTACTCAAAACGCCGATACGGGAATTACGACCTGTACGAACAATGCCGATAAGGCATTTAGTTTTCAATGTGCCGGGACGAGTGCAACTGGCTACCGTCAAAAGGATGATTCCTCATCGCTCTATCTGGATATCCAGGGCCATACGGGAAATCCGCTTCGGTTATATACAGACGGTGCGTATAACACAAGCGGTAGCGGCAGCATGAATTGTACTCAGGGAACGTATCGTTCGAATCACAAGGGACAGTGGGAAATGTATAACCTCGTCCGTGAGAACGGGCGATCTGCGGCGCGACTGACTGCATGGGCGGAGTCTGGCTACGGCACTGTTATTGGTGTATGGAGCCCCGACTGCGTCGGGCATTTCCACAAGCTTCCCGCATAGTTGTTTGAAATGGCTCCCTTCCGGCTTTCTGGGTCGGAAGGGGGAGGAGGACGTATGAACCAAAAGCTCGCAAGATACGAACTATCGAAAACGATTAGACGTCCAGCTTTTATCCTTGCTCTCTTGATTGCGGTCGCAGTTGCAATAGCTGCCGCGCTGGAGCCGTGGGCAAATTTGGAAAAAGAGCGCCACAACCTTCTTTCTTTTGGTTACGGCGTTGGCGTGCAAGCCGAAAATTATCTCGGTCAAACACGTGAAAGCAGCTTCGGTAACTGGATTGTTGTGAGCGCGAACGCGCCACTGTCTGCGTCGGTGTTTTTCTATGTACTGCCCCTGCTTGCAATGTTGGCTGGATCTTGGTCGTGTCTCTTTGAGCGTTTGAGTGGTTATGACATGCAGATATGCACGCGCGTTTCCAGAAAGGCGTACGTGAACGTAAAGATGCTGTCTGCTTTCCTCTCCGCGTTTACAGTGACTGCCATTCCTCTGCTCGTCAATTTCCTGATCGTCTCGATGCTTTTTCCTGCGTATCTTCCTCGGGTCGATGAGTCGACTTACGTAGGACTTTACCTGCATAGCTACTTCTCCGGTCTATTTTATTCGCATCCTTTGTCATATGTGCTCGCATACACGCTGTTCGATGCTGTCACGCTCGGGACTTTATCCATGGCTGTAACTGGCTTCTCAATTTTGTTTCGTAGCAGAATCAAAGCGATAATTGTCCCGTATCTGCTAATGGTTGCGTGGCATTTTGCAAATGGCTGGATCTTCGGCGTAATGGCTTGTGTGGGGTTTAACTGCAATATCCTCAACAGCATCAGGTCGGAATCGCTGAATAACTGGCCAGACATTCGAGCCGGTTTTGCGGAAATCATATTATTGACCCTTGCTTCGTTGGCTTTTTCTGGGGCGTGGAAAAGACGCGAGGTGGTCTGATGCTGTTTAGGCTGGTCGCCGCGGACCTGAGGACCGTTTTGAAGAAGAACATCATCACTTTTATTGCAATTGCGGCAGTGACCGTTGCGAACTTGGTGTACGCCTACGGATTGTCTTCTGTGTATGGGGTTAGAACGGATACCTTGGGGTTTGCGGATAATCTTGCGCTCGTGTTTGCCGGATCTGCTCCGTTTGAGCCTAGGCCCGGGGTCATGTTTGTGCCTCCGCTAGGATGGCTATTTCTCATTCTGCTTATTCTCTATACAACACTCGACTATCCGACCGAATCGTTGCACGGGTTTGGTTTGCAAGCGCTTGTTCGATGCCGGGCAAGAACCCTTTGGTGGGTCTCGCGTTTTATCTTGGTGGCGGCAGTAACGGCATTTTCACTGCTCGTGGTGGTTTGCTCTGTTGTGATTTGGAGCTTGGTGGTGAGCTCCTCGTTCAGCGCGGTCATTCATGGTGAGTCGCTTCAACTGGCTAATTTGGCGCCGTGGTTTCTCAAAGCTGCCGAGGCAGATGCGCTGCCGTTTTTCATAGGTCTCTTATTTGCTTTTGAGGCGCTTGCGTTTGCGCAGGCAGCGGTTGGGT
The DNA here is from genome assembly GCA_905199545.1 of uncultured Collinsella sp. Lineage (GTDB taxonomy): Bacteria > Actinomycetota > Coriobacteriia > Coriobacteriales > Coriobacteriaceae > Collinsella. Next base: position 206,571 of record CAJKGW010000003.1, on the reverse strand, counting down.
TTGTGCTTGGGTCGTCAGTCTCGTTTGTGGTTTTAATGAGCTACCTGATCTGCTCGGCATATGCACGACATTGGGCGCTATTGGGTAACGCCTTGATGCTGTTGCGCTGGGGTGGAATTGTCAAAGAGGGAATCGCGGCGGGCTCGAGTGTCTTGTCATCAATTGGGCTTATGTCGTTATGCCTATCGTTGGGTGGACTGTGGTTTCGAAGGGCCGACCTTATAGAAAAGGGGGACAAGATATGAGTGTGATCGTAAGGGGCGTATCGAAGCGCATGGGTAAAAACGATGTCCTGCGCAACGTGTCCATCGAGGTTGACCCTGGGACTGTGGTCGGGCTTCAGGGGATAAACGGTTCGGGTAAGACCATGCTCATGCGAGCGGTTTGCGGGTTGATCAAGCCTACCGAAGGCGAAATCTCTATCGATGGCCAAAGGCTTGGGGCGGACATCTCGTTCCCGCCGAGTCTGGGGATGTTGATCGAGGCGCCTTCCTTTTTGGGATATCTGTCTGGCTACGACAATCTGAAGCTCATCGCTCAGATCAAGGGCGTTGCCACCCCCGAGGACATTCGCTCTGCCCTGCGGCTCGTGGGGCTCGATGCAGACGAAAAAAAGAAGTTCCGAGCATACTCGCTTGGGATGAAGCAGCGTCTGGGGATAGCTGCGGCAATTATGGAGAAGCCGAAGCTGCTTGTTCTCGATGAGCCAACGAATGCCCTCGACGAAGCGGGCGTTGAAATGCTCAAGCGCGTTGTGGCGATGGCGGCATCAACGGGTCGTGAGGTCCTTCTGTCCAGCCATGACGGAGAGGTGCTCGAGGAACTGGCCGATCGGGTTTACTGCATGCGCGACGGTGCCGTTGTGAAAGTTCGGGAAAGGTCGTGAGCGCGATGAAGAAGACCCTGTGGACGAGAAGATCGGCGCTCGCGCTTTTTTGCTGTGCTGCTGCCGGCCTTGCGGGCATGAGGGTGAGCGTCGTTAACGGGAACCGGACGGTCATTCCTGAGAAATATTACGCGGAGGGCGAATGGCTCTCGATGGATGGAGCGTTTCTGGGGTCGAAGGATGTGGTGACTGATGGGTATTCGTTTTGCATAGACGGGGCAGAGTTGCTCACGCCGCGCGAGTATCTCAAACGAGCACATGACGATTATTCAAAATATGGCACCGTGGATACGAAAACGAGACTGAAGGATGCCGACATCACGTGCGTTATCGCCGTAAAGATGCGTGTCAGAAATAGGGATAATATCGACGGTGGAATCAAAGCGTATGTTTGGCATCTGGTTCCGGAGTCTGCGCCAAACTATGATTTTGTAGTCAATACCGATCTGATAACGCAAGCCATGCCGGTCCTTGGCGGCTCTGCTGCGTTTGCCGTGGAGGTTGGGGCAGAAAACGAGTTGCTCATCCCATTTATGATGCAGAACACCAACGACTATTTCGAAGGTTACGAGACCGTCCGTTTTGAGAAAGCATTTCCCGGGACTTACACGATGAAGATGACCGATCTGCCGGAGCGGAGGCTCTTAAGGTTTGAAGTGAAATAGCTCGAGAGCAAGGCAAAACGGGTCCATTGGCGGTACGCGCGCCCGATTCCAGGCGCCCCGGCCCGGAATCGGGCGCGGGACGAGGCGCCTTCGGTGTCGGCCGGCCTACCGCTTCTTCTTGCTCTTCTTCTGCTTGCGCTGCTTGCCCTTGGTCTCCTGGGGCTTGTCGCCCTGTTTTGCTTCGGCAGCGGCCTTTTCTGCCTTCATCTTCTTGCGTTTGGTCTCGATGCGGAGTTTTTTGTTGATGCGCGCCTTAAGGAAGGGACCGAACTGCTCGGCATCGCCGCGGACAAAGGTGTCCTTAGGGATCGTCACGCCCTGGTCGGCGAACATGGCCACAAAGATGCGCTCGCCGTCGAGCACGTGGTCGAGCTTTTCAAACGGGAAGAACTGCGACTTGCCGCTCGTGCCCCAAACCATCAGGCCGTCCTCGTTGGCGGCGACGCGGCGATAGCGGCCACCCATGGACTCGTCGGCCTCAACGGCGTCGATAAAGTCGCGGGCGAGGGTGTGGTGCAGGTTTTTGCTCCACCAGGCCAAAAAGGCGCCGAATACGATCAAGACGACGCCAAACTTGATCCAGTTGCCGCCGGCCACCAGCATGCCGATGCCGATGAGCGCGGCAATTGCCGCGGCGACATACAGCGAGCCGCGACGCCTGGGCGAGGCGACCAGGCGGGCGAAGTCGGTGACGAGGTCGTTTTCGTATTGGTACTCGTTGAGGTACAGGATGCCGTCGTCGGCTGCGGCCTGCTCCTCGAGCGCGACCTCGACCTGGTCGGCTGCTTCGGAGGGAACGAGGTTGCTCTCTGCGTCTGCCATGCTCTTTGGACTCCTATCGCGGCGGGCTCGCCGTACGGGTTATTATGGAATGCAGTATGCCGTGCGACCGCATGGCCGCCGCGGCAACAAGACTCAGTATACCCGGGGGAGCACCCATGGAATCGTTGTACCGAAAGTATCGCCCGCTCACCTTTGACTCCGTGGTGGGCCAGCAGCATATCGTCTCGACGCTCGAGCACGCCATCACCGAGGGGCGCCTGTCCCACGCCTACCTGTTCTGCGGACCGCGCGGCACGGGCAAGACCACCATGGCGCGCATTCTGGCCAAGGCGCTGCTGTGCCGCAATGCCGAGGCGGCGCGCGCCGAGGGTGCAAGCGGCTGCATGCCCGACGGTACTTGCGAGGAGTGCGAGCTCATTGCCGAGGGTAACCACCCCGATGTCTACGAGCTCGATGCCGCCTCCCGCACGGGCGTGGACAATGTGCGCGAGGAAATCATCAACTCCGTCAACTTTGCCCCGGTGCGCGGCAAGTACAAGATCTATATCATCGACGAGGTCCACATGCTCACGACGGCGGCGTTCAACGCGCTGCTCAAGACGCTCGAGGAGCCGCCGGCACACGTGATCTTTGTGCTGTGCACCACCGACCCGCAAAAGATTCTGGAGACCATCCTCTCGCGCTGCCAGCGTTTCGATTTCCATCGCATCGGCAACGAGGATATCGAGCGTCGCCTGGCATACGTGTGCGAGCAGGAGGGCTTCGATTACGACGATGAGGCGCTGGCTATCGTGGCGCGCCATGCCAAGGGCGGTATGCGCGACGCGCTGTCCACGCTGGAGCAGCTGAGCGTCTTTGGCAACGGTTCTGTGCATGCGGACGACGCCCGCTCGCTTTTAGGCGAGGTTTCGGACCAGATTCTGGGCGAGTTTTCCCGCGCCATTGCCGATCGCGATGTTGCCGAGCTCTATGGACTGATCCGTGCGCAGGTCGAGGAAGGAAACGACCTGCTGGAGCTGACGCGCGACCTGGTGGCGCATGTGCGTGACGTGTACGTTGCCTGCGTTGCCGGTGCCCGTGCCGAGCTGTTTGAGGGCGGCTCCGAGCAGGCCGAGGCGCTTGCTGCCGAGGCCGCTGCCTTTGGCGAGCATCCTGCCGACCGCCTGGCCCGTGTGCTGACGGTGCTCGACGATGCCGCACTGGAGATGAGGGGCGCGAGCGACGTGCGCCTGGTGCTCGAGATCGCCTGCACGCGCCTGGCACGTCCCGAGGCCGATTTAACGATTGAGGCATTGGCCGAGCGCGTGGCCCGCTTGGAGGCCATGGTTGCCAACGGCGCCGTGCCGGCGAGCGTGGCTGCTGCTCAGGCCGCCGCGCCTGCAGCATCCGTACCCGCTGCTGCCCAACAGCCGACGCTAATTTCGGGCGCTCGTGCTGCCGCTCCGGCGGCATCCGCTGCCCCCGCTGCTACGTCCGCGCGCCAGGGCGGTATGCCTTGGGACCGTGGTGCTGCTGTTCCGGCTGCCCAGCCTGCGTCCCGTTCTGCGTCCGTGTCAGCTTCCAAGCCTGCAGCGCCTGCACCTCAGCCTGCGCCGACTCCGACGCCTCAGCCCGTTGCGGCTCCCGCGCCTGCCACCGCTCCGGCACCTAAGCCCCAGTCCAACAATGCCGCCCAGGTTGCCGCCGCCGGTACTGCCGAGACGCCCGCGGTCGAGGATGCCGGAGAGCTGCAGCGCAAATGGGCCGAGGTTGTCGAGCGTGTCAAGGCGCGTCAGGCTTCCTACGCGGGGCTTTTGCTCAATGCCCGCGCCACGGCTGACGACGGCTCCAGGCTCACGGTCTCGTTCCCCGCGGGCTCGACCTTTGCCATCAAGATGCTTGGACGCGCCGACACGCAGTCGGTGGTCCTGCCGACAGTCAGTGCGGTCTTCGGTCGTCGTACCGTCGACTATGTCCTGGATGGGGGTGGCACGCCGGCTCCTCAACATGAGGAGCATTCTCCATCTGCACGGGCTGCGGTATCTGCGGACCCGCAACCCGTGTCCTCGGCGGCCCCTGCATCCTCGAGCGCCAGCGCGACGCAGCCAAAAGCAGCACCGATAGCGGCGCCGACCCCGTCGGCGCCTAAGCCCGTCATGGCCAAACCGGCTGCTCCGACACCCGCGCCCAAGCCTGCCTCGCCCGCGCCCAAGTCGTCTGACCTGGGCAAAGCCCCCTGGCTGCGCTCCGACAACCCCGCCGGCGCTCCTGCCACGGGCAAGCTCCCGACCGAGCCCGCGCCCCGAGCGCCCGAGCGCGCGTCCGCTCCCAAGGCTCAGCCCGCCGCGCCGTCTGCGCCATGGGAATCCGAGCAGGTTCCCTACGACGATGCCATGGTTGGCGGTTTTGTTGCCGATGCTGGTGGGGACGATCTGCCTCCGTTCGACGTGCCGGGTGCGGCGTCCGCGCCCAAGTCCGCTGCAACTGCCCCCAAAGAGGAGGACGCTCCTGCAGCTCCCTGGGAGTCCAACTCCGGTGCGGGCGGCCCCTTCGGCCATCAGGGTGCAGCCCCGAGCATCCCGCAGACCGAGGACGAGGCCAAAGCCCTCATCCGCAGCGTCTTCGGCCAGTCCACCATCTTCAAGCCGGTGGAGTAGCTGCGCAGGCGGGTATACTGCTCAAGAAGAGAGCCCCTTGCCCGGGCGCATCTGTATTTCGGACATGTGCAACGTGGTGCCGCGTATATCGCATTCGAGCAGACAGGCGCGTGACGGTCGGCCTAGGATGCTGAGGTCGATACGATACGTCGCATGGCTGTCCGTGTACTCGACTTGCTCGGCGTTGACGGTTGCTCCGATTGTAAATAAAGAGCCCAGTTCGGCATCGACAATCTTGGAGTCCTTTATCTTGACCTTGAACTCTTGGTAGAGGGACGGGCTGTTGTAGTAAATGGTTCGGGTTCCGTCGGTGCATTCATCGGTCGTCTCCCATTTGACGACGGGCTGGTCCGAGCTGGCTATCAGCAGTTCTGCTCCAAAAGCTATGGCATGGGTGATGATAACCAGTAATACCCAGACGACAAAGAGATAGAGAACCACATATGCAACGGGGTGTTTTGAGCGGATGTTTTGGAGTACGGCTGGGACATTCACGAGGGCACCTCCAAATCGTCATCTATGACAATCAAATTATACCCAGCCGCCATGCGTGCCGCCTCGAGCAGCGGCTCGGCATTTTGCCATGTAGCCTTGTAGCCCTACGCATAAACTGCCTGGTTCCAGCTCTGCTAGATGTAGCTTGAGATAATTATGCAACCTTGCATAATTCGACCTTGCATAATCTTGGGCGTGCGTCACGCTCAAGGACATGTATATCGACTGAGGTAGCGTGTCCGCCCCGCTTGCTTGCCCCGCGCCGTGGTACGATTTTTGAGTTTGAAAGTCCCGTCGCGCTCCGGCTGCCCTTGCAGCTTGTCGCGCGGCCGCACGTAAAGGAGCCATCATGGCCGGTATGAACATGCAGCAAATGATGAAGCAGGCTCGCAAGATGCAGGAGCAGCTTGCCGCCGCGCAGGAAAACCTTAAGTCCCAGACCGTCGACGCCTCTGCCGGCGGCGGCATGGTCAAGGTGACCGTTAACGGCGAGATGGAGCTCGTCAACCTCACCATCGACCCCGATGCCCTCGATCCCGAGGACGTCGATATGCTGCAGGACATGATCATGGCTGCCGTCAACGAGGCCGTCCGCGGTGTCAACGAGCTCGCCAACAAGCAGATGGGCGCCATCACCGGCGGCCTCAACATCCCGGGCATGCCGTTCTAAGACACGCATATATATGAGTGCCAACCATAGTCTGCAAAAATTGCTCGATGAGCTGGGCCGTCTGCCGGGCATTGGTCCCAAGTCGGCCCAGCGCATCGCCTATTACCTGCTCGAGGCCGATGCCGAGGAGGCGCGCCGCCTGGCCGAGGCTATCCTGGAGGTTAAGCAGGAGGTTCACTTTTGCAGCCGCTGCTTTAACTACGCCACGGCCGACGAGTGCTCCATCTGCCAGGATTCGATGCGCGATACCACTCGCATTTGCGTGGTGGGCGAGCCGCGCGATGTCCAGGCGATTGAGCGCACGGGCAGCTACCACGGTCTCTACCACGTATTGGGCGGCGTGATCAGTCCCATGGACAAGATTGGTCCCGAGCAGTTGCACATTCGTGAGCTGCTGGCACGCTTGGGCCACGAGGACATCCACGAGGTCATCATCGCCACCAACCCCAATATCGAGGGCGAGACCACGGCGAGCTACCTGGCCCGCACTATCAAGCCGCTGGGCGTTGAGGTATCGCGTCTGGCGAGCGGCCTTCCCGTGGGCGGCGACCTGGAGTATGCCGACGAGCTTACGCTTGGGCGCGCCATCGAGGCCCGTCGCACGATTTAGGTGGCGAGCCTGCTCCTGCCGTATGTCTTCATCGCGACGCACGGGGTAGCCATAATTTCCCCGTGCGACTGTAAGTTTGTTGTGCAACAAAGATGCTTTGTATCCGCTTATCGCATGGATGCTTCCACTCGCATCCTTAATTTGCCCATTCGTTGCGCAACCTTTTGGGTTCGCTGATACACTCAAATATGGATTCGAATGAATGCGCCGCTCCCGAGCGGCGTGTTTTTGTTGGAGGAGAACGCATGCGGCCCGGTGGCACTCAGACAAAGCGCGGCGCCGCGGTGCGCATGCGACGCCGACTGGGCTTGGCGCCGCGGGCGTACGCACTGCTGTCTTGCTCGCTGGTGCTGGTCATAGCTGGCGTTTCTGCCTATGGCATGACCGTGCCGTCCATGATACAGGCACATGCCACACGCGAACCGCGCGTGGGGCATGAGGTCAAAAGTGACCTGGGGACCACGACTGGATATGCTTGGGCAAGTGTGGTCGCGCATATTGTGTTTGGCACCGGCGACGCGGACGGCGCCGAGGCCCCGGACAACGAAGTCACGCTTGCCAATGGCAAAACCATCGTGCTCACCAACACCAAGATCATCGATCGGTTGTCCAACAATAGCGTGGCGGCAACGGTGAATAAGGTCGAGCAGCAGAAGGAGCAGGACGCCCAGCAGTCCGGAAAGCCCGGTAGCTCGGATACTTCTGGCTCCGGCTCGGATTCGTCGAGTTCGGGCGGTGGCTCTGGGTCGGGTTCCTCTGCCGGAGGGTCTGGAAACGGCGGCTCGACGGGCGGCAACACTGACAACGATGCAAACTCCGGTGGCCTTTCCGCTGCTGAGGAAGAGAGCATTCACAGCTGGCTTGTGACCAAGTACAACATGCTCGACGGCTATGTTTCTCGTGCCAATGACGTGGTCTCGACCTATAACTCTACGGGAGATCCCAGGCCGTGCGACAGCCTGGTCGGGGAGATGTTTGTCATTCGAGCCGAGTTCGGTCGTCAGACATTCTCGCCCCGGTCAAAGTGGTATCAGCAGTATGCCAATCTGTGGGGCTGTTACACCAACCTATGTCAATGGGTCGGCCATTACGGCGATGATGACGTCGCGCTCGGTAACTTCAACAATAACGTGGCGGCGCTTGCCCTATGATGACCGATCTTGCATCCACCACACCACAATCGCTCGGTCGCGATCCCATGGTCGGCCTGCGCCTGGCGCGTGTCGACGGGTTTGAGCCGGCCATTGCGCTCGGTCAGGGCGAACTGCCTGCCTATCTGCGTCGTTTTACGATGCTGTTTGCCGACGATGCCACCATGCGTCGTGGCGGTATCGGCCGCGTGACGCGTGCCGTCAACGCCCAAGGCGAGGCCGTGGCACTCAAACAGCTCATCTTGCCGACGCGCGATGAGTTTGACGACGATGCCGCTCACGAGGCGCTGGTCGCCAAGTTCAAGGCGGCGTTTCGCGAGGAATACGAATGCCATCGCGCCCTTTCGGGCCTTAAGGGCTTTCCCCGCCTCTATGGCTGGGGCGAGGTCGACGGTGTGCCTGCAATTGTCATGGAATGGGTCGAGGGCGAGACGCTTGCCCGCTTGCGTTCGCGACTTGCCGTGGACGATGCCGGACGCCTGTCGCCGCTTGTGGCGGCGCGTCTGGGTCGCGACCTGTTCGATCTGCTCTGCCGTATGAGCCTGGTGGGCGAGGGCTTTGTCCATCGCGATATCTCGCCCGCTAATATTATGGTGCGTACGGCGCGTCTACCGCTTGACCGGCAGCTTGCCGAGGGCACCTTTGACCTGTGCCTGATCGACTTTGGCTCGTCGCTGGCGCTTGAGCCTGCGTCGGCCGTGGCCGGTACCGGCGGCAAGGCGTCGTTTACGGAGCGTTATGCCACGCTGCGTCGCGCGACGGTTGCCTATGCCCCGCCCGAGATGCTCACCGACGATATTCCCGACCTGCGCGCTTTGCGTATGTCGCCGGCGATTGACGTCTATGCCGCGGCAAGCACGGTTTACGAGCTCATTGCCGGCATCGCGCCATACGAAGCCGCGCCGAGCACTTCGGGCACCTCGGGTTCGCGCAAAAAGACGCGCGACATCGCGAGCCCCTACCGTCTCAAGATGGACACGCGGCCCGACTATCCCATTGGTGCCCATGCGCCCGGTTGCGATTTGACGCAGCTGCTTCATCGCGAGCCCGATGTGGCGCTCGCCGCGGCCGAGCAGGCCCAGCAGCTGGGGCTTGAGCCGGATTCCGAGGAGCTACGCGATGCGCTGGCGTTTGTCGATGCCCAGCTGTTCAACGTGGTGATGGCCTGTCTGTCCAGCCATCAAAAAGATCGTCCCGAGCCGGCGGCGGTCGAGGCGGCGCTCTCGGCGTTTTGTGACCACTATGCGCAAAATGTCGGTCGTTCGCTCCGCGGCGAGCCGCTCACGCCGTGCCCCATGGATGCGTCCGGCCGCGCGGTTCGTCGCGCGCTGATGGTCGGCGCGGCGGTCGTCTGTGGCGTGGTTTGGGCTGCGGTCGTGGTTTCGGCCGCGCTGCTGGCGTCGGGCGCTCGCGTGACGGCGACTTTGGGATCGCTCGTGTGGCCTGGGTCGCTACCGGGTGTTATTGCCGCACTGGCGCTGGCGCTGCCAGGCATGGCCGGCGTTGTCGCGGGGGCACTTGCGCGCGATCGACGCTCGGGGTTCCTGCAGGGTGTGCTTGCGCTTTCTGCCTGCGAGGTTCCGGTACTGGCTGTGGCTGCATGTAGCGTATTTTCCCAACGCGCCGTGATGGGCGGCCTTGTTGCCGCTTTGGTTGCAACCTATACGCTTACGTGGTTTTTGCTTGCGATGGGCTTTGCCTTTGAACTTCCCGTTTCGGCACCGCGACGCACAAAAGCCCAGATGGCGACTCCGCTTGCCGGTGGAGCCGCAGCTGCCCGTACTTTTGGCGGACCTGTCGAAGTATCGTCCGATTCTATTTCTACGACCAAGGAGGCCTAGGTCATGGCATCTCAAGTTGAGCTCACCCCATGCGGGGCCATGTTTGACATCTTTAAGCGCGCGGCGCATCTGAGCCATATCGAGCTGTGCGGCTTGGTGCTTTCGTCCCGTCCGCTCGCCGACGGCCGCAGCCCGCAGAGCCGAGCCGCCGATCGCTCTTGGGTTTCCCGCTTTATCGTTCGCGCGCCGGTCGGCACGCTTCAGCAGCGCTACTTTGCCGAATACGGTACCTCGGCTGCGCGTATTATGTCGCAACTGGCCCTGCGCCAGCGCAATCCCATGGACTCCACGGCTGTGATCAATATGGTGTGCGGTCCTGCAGGTGAACCGATGGTACGCGCGCTCGAAGAGTGCCATCAGGACACGAATCTCTATCGCAACGCGCTCGATCGCCTGTCCCAGGCGGCGGAACTCATGCCCGCCGAGCGCGCCGAGGCCGTGCTGGTGCTGTTTGTCGCCGTCGGTTGTTCGGCGGATGTGCGGTCCTCGGTGAACTATGCCATCGACTACGCGCACGCGACCTGTGGCGGAGGCACCTCCACGCCGCGTTCGCTTGGCATGTCGATGACCGCGGGCGAACGCGAACCCGCTCCGGCGCACCCCTTGGGCTTGCTGCGCGTACAAAACAGTTTTGTCGTGAGCGCCCCGCGCTGGATTCAGCCGAGTGAGCAGGGTGTTGAGATTGGTGCGCTGGCCACTGGTGAGGGCGATATTACCGACGTCGGCGACGATGTCTCGGCCCGCCATGCCCATATCTGGTGCGATGCTCAAAATATCTGGCACGTCGAGGACTTGTCGTCCACCAACGGAACCGTGGTGGTAAACGGGGCCACGCGCGTCTGCTTTCAGGTCGAGCCCGGCCGTTCCGCCCAACTCAATCCCGGCGACGAGCTCAAGCTCGGCGAATCCACTACCTACGCCATCCTCTTCGGTGCCCTCTAGCCGGCAGATAGGGACGTTTCTTTTCTGCCGGCACTTGGGGACACTCCTCGGCGCGCCAGAGCCAGTCGCCCGGGGATGGAGGGGCCATTTTGGCCCTTGGCGGTCAGTCGGGGCGAAACTAGAAGATCTTTCCGATTCGCGGCTGTTCATGCTTGTAGAGCATCTAAAACAATAGGATGTTATTCTGGAATATGCCGGGTGCGTGAACTTGCCTGTCTTAGCCTTAATAAGGTATAGGGGAGTTTGGCTCAGGGGTTCCGTCTTGTTCTTCAGCGCAGTATTGTGGGACAGATTTGCTGAGATTGGCGCCTTACACCGCAGAGCGCACGGAAGGCTCTCGATTTGTGTTCTGGCCCCAGAATACAGGGCCTGATACTTACCAACTGTGGCATGGATGTAACATCTGTAGAAATCAACCCTTTTGTTGTCGACCTTTGTAAGAAAAACACTGCCATCAACTCTTTGGATGACGAAACTAGGGTGCTTGAGGGGAGCCTTTACTCCCCTCTGAGAGATGACTCATGTTTTTCGCTTGTCGTTGTGAATCCTCCGTTACTGCCGATTCCGGATGAGATTCCTTATCCCTTCGTTTGAGATGGAGGACAATCGGGTCTGGATAAAACACTTCGTATTCTTAAGGGTGGCGATACGCATTTAGAGAAAAACGGTAAATACTGCTAATAGGGGTGACGACGATGGTGCAGGGGCGACCCGCGATGCTCTCATCAATACGTCGGATACTTGGGAAATCAGGTCTAGATGCATGTATGATGATGCTGTGTGGCTATTCAATTAATCCGCGTTCCGAATGGGTGCAGGGTATAGCTGCGACATCGTATGCTTTTGACCCGGCGCGATACTCAGATATTTCTGAGGCGGTTGACGAAGTTTATACGCACTATGCCGCGCAAGGCGTTTCGGAAGTTTGCACATCTACGTTACGGGCTTAGGTTTCTTCAAGCGAGCAGGCCGGTTGCGTTATTTCGAGCGATTTTTCTAGTCTAGACGACAAAAGGCAAAGGATTTGATGGGTATAAAACGCGGACGTTTGTGGGCGGATGCTCAAATCTATTGTGGCAATCGGGCGGTTGAAAAAGATATTTCAACCGCCCGATTGCCAGGTTCGTCGGAGGAGATGTCCGATTCCGACTCTCTTGTAGGAAGAGCTTGAGATCGTATTGGCCCAAGGCAATCTTAAAGCAGTCTCATTGGCAAATCTTCGCTCCTGTTGTGTTGAGGTGTAAGGTATCAGTGATTGATGTTTTGTGGCGGGTAGATTGGGGCCTTCCTTGATTCGATGCGTTCTCTCGAGGTTCATCAGAGCAAAAGGGGCTTTCGTCTTCATTGCTATCACGGTGATTGGAACCGCTCTCTCCTATGCCATGCCATACGTGAACGGGAAATTCTTAGATTTTCTTCTCGGTAACCGCAGCGAAAGAGACGCCGTACTCTTCGCGCTCCTGGTTGCGTCAATAGGAGTTTTCTCCACCCTCTTTACTTATTTTGCAGGAACACTTTCCATTCGCATAACCACGAGACTTTCCTTTGATCTTCTCAGGGAGGCCGTCTTGCGTTTTGAAAGAGACGATTACTTGGTGAGTCGGACCATCGATCCAGCCTATACAACGCAACGGATTATTTCCGACTCCAGCGTGGTCTCATCCTTCGTTTTGGCGAATTTTATCAGTGCGCCGCTGTCCATTGTAGCCATTCCCATCGTATTGCTTATCATATGGTCAATTGATTCAACTCTCGCGGTGTTTTCCATCATTCTCCTCATCGTGTATTTCTGTGTAATTACTGGGTTGAGGAAACTTTTGTATAGGGTCACGTATGAGAAGAAAGAGGCGGACAGCGCCTTTTACGCCGCAATTGCATCGCAGCTTAATCAGATTCTCAACATTCAACTGACATCTTCGTACGGCAAGAGCGAACAAGCGCTCGACGCTGGGTTTAAGAGCTATTTTCCCAAAGTTTTGCGCTCCGGAAAGCTATCATATTCTCTGACATCGCTCGATGGTCTTTTCGCAGCGTTGTTTCAAGCGGTGATACTTGTTGTTTCCGGAGTACGAATCATTAACGGAACTATGTCAATAGGCGAGTACACTATCATCGGTACATACTTCGCGGTTCTCTTTAAGACTTTGAAAAGTATGATGTCATTGTTCAAATCCTATCAAGATGCCAAAGCATCATGGGATAGGACGGCTATCGCGACGAGAGAAAAGGAGAGATCGGGGTGGAATCGGACCGATTTAGCTAAACTCGATGAAATAAATGACATTTCGGTATCTGATTTGGAATTCTCGGTTGCCCTTCCAGACGGATCTGTCCGAGAGGTCCTCGGCGGGTTTTCTTTCAAGTTTTCCGGTCCTGGTACATATTGCATAGTTGGGGAAAACGGAAGAGGCAAGACGTCACTTCTTTACTTGATGCTCGGGCTATACTCATCGAAAGGCAAAGTAAAATACAACGGCGTGCCAATCGAAGAATGCGACTTGGATTACATACGTGCGAGAGAGATATCGTGCTGCCCACAGTCGTGCTTCGCGCCGGACGAAACGGTGAAAGAGCTGTTAGAGTATTTCGACACGCCCTTTTCTTCCTATCACCGGGGTGTAGATGGCCTACTTTCGCTGGAAAACAGCGTGAAGGAGTTGCTCGGGAAACGTTGCTCCGCGCTTTCGGGCGGTGAGCTGCGCCGAGTGTACTTATGGTCGGCGATTTCACGCAAGTCGTCAGTTTTGGTACTCGACGAGCCCACGACTGGGTTAGACGCTGTAAGCCGCGCCGAGCTTGCGGCCTATGTTAAGCGCAACAAGCAAAGCCAGCTGATCATCGTTGTCTCTCACGATGACGAGATGGTCGGCGCGGTAGAAGGGGTAGTGGATTTAGGCAGCATGTACCAGGGTAAATGATGACAAGTGTAGTGCTACCCAACTGGCAGAGATAACAAAAAGGCGATGCAGATGCACGTAGCATTCAGGCGGTTCGGACTCGGTGCCTTCACGCCATCGCAACGCTTTCAGATATAGTTCTCGTTCTCTTACTAAAGGAAACTTTAGTCTACGTCATCTTGTCGAGACAGAGGTGAAGCGAAGTGTTGTCGCGACATATCTTATTCCAGGTGGCTCAGTATCAGCGTGAGAATCGCACCAAAGTGTACTTACGATTCTCGTGTCCCACGGACAACATGAGCTGAGCATTGAGGTTCCACCCTTTGCTGCAACTACACGGGGTTGGACGGCAATGAATATGCCGGGCCGCATACCACGCGCAGCGGGGGTCCATGTCCCAGTATGTTGCCTACAGCAGCCTCGATGTCCACGCACACATCATCTCTGCCTTCGCGTTCAATCCATTTGCCGGAGAGTGCGAGGGTTGCCAGGCCGTAGAATTCGAGCCGAACAAATGAAATGCGGTATCAGCGCATAGGATTAAACTGACGATTGCTTTGCACTGAGAATACGCTTGGAAAGCCGCTATGGGTGGCGGCCCGGGTTAAATAGAGAAGCCCGTCCGATCACTTTCATGTGGCGAACGGTCGGGCTTCTTATTCCACTTGCCAATGCTCGGCTCATATTGGAAGAAAGCTACGCTAATGTTTGCGTGACACTCCTATTTTCTCCGAAGAAAGAGTCGGATAATGAAGAATAGAATTAAAAAAGGTGCCAGATATAACGCAAGTATAAAGGCTAATCCAACGAGACCTTGCAATAATGGCATAACTCCTCCCAGACACGAGATTTTGGTATTTGTTCCCATCTTATTCTGAATTGGACCAAATAGTTCCTAGCCACAAAACTACTCGTCAACTGGATCGCACCAATCTGCTGGCAAAACACAGCTTGATTCTTTATCGACATAGCACCAATCCGCAACAGGGCACTCGGCGATGTCGTAAAAATTGCATATATCAACTCCAAGACAACAAGGCTCAACGGGAGGATGTTCATTTGAACCAACAGGATGGATATGCTTCATAACAGCTCCTCACCTTAATCCAATTAGAGACTACGTTTGATCAATGCCACAGTGATCTACAACGCAGATGCTGCCGCCATCCATGTCATAGTCGCAGTAATCGTATGCACCACAGCCATCTGCTTTATCATAAACAGTACAGATGTCAGTAATGCCCAAGAGGCAGTCAAAAGACATCGGCTTCACGCCTGCCTCGTCGCCACTTCCTGGATTAATCGGATGAATATGCTTTACGACTACCTCCCTTTGAGTGCAGAAAAACCTCAATATTGTGTATAACAAACCAAGATGTCTAGTTCACCATATTTCTAGAATGGTTTCGGCGAACGTAGCAATAAGCTTCGCAGACGGTAATCAGAAGAACGAACACCTCCACAATGGTGACAGCAATGCGCTGAACCGCTTATTCCGATACAGTAGCTTCTCGTTGATTTTTCTCCTGCGAAGATGAGTGGCGGGAAATAAGGTCAAAAGCCATCTCGTAGCACATTTTTCTATATTCACATGATGCAGGGTGTAGACTCTTGGGCAAGTAGCCGTGCTCGCCTGCAGCCTCCCAGCTACAGCCCCCACCACAGAAAGACCGAGCCCAACAGTCCGTACAGTCAATTCTTTTTTCGACACCCTGACTCCAGTTTTCAATATACCTAGTTTCGTCAATTCCGGTGACGATGTTGCCCATTTTGAATCGCATCATCCCGACAAACCTGTGACAGGGGTATACGTCCCCTTCGGGAGTCACGGAAATAAAACGCCTGCCAGCCCCGCATCCGACAAAGGCGATCCTGTTGCTCATAATCAAATCAACTGCAGTTTTCAATGTTCTAAACAAGGGCTTTTCCCCTTGATCAATCTGTTTGAGATATTGATCCGCCAAATCTATTAGGCCCGCCCTGATTTTGTTTAATGAGTGTTCGTCGAGTTTGATATTCTCATCGAATGAGCTCACGGGCGAGAAGTAAATCCTTCTGAAGCCCATCTCTTTAAACTGAAGATAGTCTTCAACAAGGTTACAGTTATTATTTGTTAAGGTCGCTCTTGCGCCGAAGGGGAACGACTCGGAAAAACGACGAACGTTTTTGTCGATATCGGAGAAAGAGCCGCCTCCCGTCTTGTACGGGCGCGATGCATCGTGCTTGCATCCTGTACCATCGAGACTAATCAGAACAGAAAACCCGTGCTCCTTGAAAGAATTCACAGCAGTGTCATTCAAAAGCGTTCCGTTGGTCGTAATAGAATAGGTAAAGTTTCTATTGGGGTATATTCTTTTTGAATAGTCGACCGTTTTCCATATCAGCGGCTCGTTAATCATGGGTTCCCCACCAAAAAAGACGATCGCAAGCGTTTCGTTTTCCGATGAACTTGCGACGAGGTAGTCGACCGCCTTGAAGGCTATCTCGTCTGTCATCAGCAGAGGAGACGTTCCATAATCTCCTTTACCGGCAAAACAGTAACTACAACCAAGGTTGCATGCATGTGAAACGTGGAGTTCGATGGATCTAAGTTTTCGAGGCGTGTCTTTTGTTAAGAAAGTCCGCTCAGACAATCGTTGATACTCATCAATGTCGTCTTCAAGTTCTGCTATGGTCGTTTGGTCGTAGCCTTTCGCAGCAAGTGACTTTGTTAGCAACTTCGAGTTGACCGTTCTTCCCGATGCTTCAAATATGCGAAGCGCATCTTCTGATGCTTGGTCAACCTGAAAGCAATTGCGAGTGACCTCATCGAAGCAGTAACGACGATCACTTACTGAGAAAAAAATGCATACGTTCCTCAATTTCATGCTGGACTGGCACTAACCTTGTTTATTGTTGCGCAGCTATAAAAAACCACCAGCGGGGATTCGGTGTGCGGCCCAATCGGACTCCCAAAAGGTTCTATTTGAGACTGACAAGCTTTGTGTTGTTGGCACTTCGACAGCGCTCTTTATTCCAACATGGAGCCTCGCAGTTTGAGTCGACTTGCCTCTGGAAGGTCCGATCTTAACTTGATTTAGGATGAAAACAGATTACAGGCGCGCTCCTCTAGAAAGAAAGGAAACCAATCGCCGCCTTTCACCAGGAAAGTTTTTATAGCCCACCTCGAGCAAAATGAAAGATGCGAGAGCGATTGGGGAACAACGCGAATCTCCCCTTTTGGGTGGGAGCGAGCCTTCAGCCACCGGCGAACGACTCGCCCTGGTCAGAATCTGGAAGTGGTGCCGGGCCGCTTGGGCCTCCCCGGTGACTTCGTGGGGCTTACCTGCCTGACGTCGAGGAGTACATCCGCAAGATTCGTTCCCTATGCCGTTTGCTCTCACGCCCGCCTTAGTTCCAAGTCGGGCGAGCCGCCGCGCTCATGCGACCCGTGGCGGCGACACGTCGACGCCGCGCTCGCTGAGCACATCTTCGGTCGCGGGCGAGCACGAGGTCGCGCCGGCGCATCCGCTGGGACTGCTGTGCGTGCAAAACGGCTACGTGGTGAGCGTCCCGCGCTGGATTCAGCCGAGTGAGGAAGGCGTTGAGATCGGCGCGCTGGCAACGGGGGAGGGCGGCATCACCGACGACGTCTCGGCCCGCCATGCCCATATCTGGTGCGATGCTCAAAATATCTGGCACGTCGAGGACTTGTCGTCCACCAACGGAACCATGGTGGTAAACGGCGCGACGAACGTCTGCATCCAGGTCGAGCCCGGCCGCTCCGCTCAGCTCAACCCCGGCGACGAGCTCAGACTTGGCGAATCCACCACCTACGCTATCCTCCTCGGCGTCGGCGCCCTCTAGTCGGCAGATGGGGACGTTCCTTTTATGCCGGCACTCCGGGACACTCCACGGCGCGCCAGGGCCAATCGCCCGGGGACGAAGCGTTCATTTTGGCCCTTGGCGGTCACCCGAGGTAAACCTTTACCGCCCACCTATATTTGTCGAAATTACACTTGGCGGCGGGGTACAATAAACCCGCATGCGGATTTCCGTTGCGGGTGCCTCCCATCGCCGGGGCGTGCCCGGGAGCATCCGGCATGCGGCCTTTGCGGCGCTCGGTCATGTGCAAGACGGGCGGTCGGGTCTGTGGGGCGCATCAGTTGCCCCTCGCCTCGGCATGTCTTCTCTCCACGCCACGTACCTGCTGCTGAGCCTGCCTGCCAGATGATTGGAAGCAACAGCGTAAATCCCATCACGCCAACATCCCGGCGATCGCCGGGGCCTGTATACCTATATGAGAGGAGAGGGGTATATGGCGCGTAAGTTTAAGTCTATGGACGGCAACGAGGCGGCCGCATATGTTTCGTATGCGTACACCGAGGTAGCGGGAATCTATCCCATTACGCCGTCCAGCCCGATGGCCGACCATGTCGACCAGTGGGCGGCCCAGGGTCGCAAGAACATCTTCGGCACCCCGGTCAAGGTCGTCGAGATGGAGTCCGAGGCAGGTGCAGCCGGTACCGTTCACGGTTCGCTGGGCGCCGGTGCTCTGACCACCACCTACACGGCTTCTCAGGGTCTGCTCCTGATGATTCCGAACATGTACAAGATCGCGGGCGAGCAGCTCCCGGGCGTCTTCCACGTCTCCGCGCGTTGCGTCGCTTCCCACGCCCTGAACATTTTTGGCGATCACTCCGACGTCATGGCCTGTCGTCAGACCGGCTTCGCCATGCTCGCCGAGGGCAACGTCCAGGAGGTCATGGACCTCTCGCCGGTGGCTCACCTTGCCGCCATCGAGGGTAAGACCCCGTTCCTTAACTTCTTCGACGGCTTCCGCACCAGCCACGAGATCCAGAAGGTCGCCATGTGGGACTACAAGGATCTGGCTGAGATGTGCGACATGGACGCCGTCCAGGCTTTCCGCGATCACGCGCTCAACCCTGAGCACCCGCACACCCGCGGCAGCCACGAGAACGGCGACATCTTCTTCCAGAACCGCGAGGCCTGCAACAAGGTCTACGACGAGCTCCCTGCCGTCGTCGAGGGCTACATGAAGAAGATCAACGAGAAGCTCGGCACCGATTACGGCCTGTTCAACTACTACGGCGCTCCCGATGCCGACCGCGTCGTCGTGTGCATGGGCTCCTTCTGCGACGTGCTCGAGGAAGTCATCGACTACCTCAACGCTCACGGCGAGAAGGTCGGCCTGGTCAAGGTTCGTCTGTTCCGTCCGTTCTCCATCAAGCACTTCGTCGACGTTCTCCCCGAGACCGTCCAGAAGATCGCCGTCATGGACCGTACCAAGGAGCCGGGTTCTATCGGCGAGCCGCTCTACCAGGACGTCGTCTCCGCTCTCTACGAGGCTGGCAAGACGGGCATCAAGGTCGTCGGCGGCCGTTATGGCCTGGGCAGCAAGGACACGCCTCCCGCGTCCGCGTTCGCTGTCTTCGAGGAGCTCAAGAAGGACGAGCCCAAGCGCGAGTTCACCATCGGCATTGTCGATGACGTGACCAACCTGAGCCTGCCCGAGGCCGAGGATGCGCCCAACACCGCAGCCCCCGGCACCATCGAGTGCAAGTTCTGGGGTCTGGGTGGCGACGGTACCGTCGGCGCCAACAAGAACTCGATCAAGATCATCGGCGACCACACCGACAAGTACGTCCAGGCCTACTTCCAGTACGACTCCAAGAAGACCGGCGGCGTCACCGTCTCGCACCTGCGCTTTGGTGATTCTCCGATCCGTTCGCCGTACTACGTGACCAAGGCCGACTTTGTCGCTTGTCACAACCCCAGCTACATCGTTAAGGGCTTCAAGATGGTCCGCGACGTCAAGCCGGGCGGCACCTTCCTGGTCAACTGCCAGTGGAGCGACGAGGAGTTCGCCGAGCACATGCCCGCCGTGGCCAAGCGCTACATCGCGAACAACAACGTCAACGTCTACCTGATCGACGCTATCGACCTGGCCGCTAAGGTCGGCATGGGCAAGCGCACCAACACGGTGCTCCAGTCCGCCTTCTTCGCGCTGGCCAAGGTCCTGCCCGCCGAGGACGCCCTGCAGTACATGAAGGACGCGGCTACCAAGTCCTACATGAAGAAGGGCCAGGCTATCGTCGACGCCAACCACAAGGCCATCGATGCCGGCGCTACCGCTTTCCGTAAGTTCGAGGTTCCGGCCGACTGGGCTACCGCCGAGGACGCCGCTCCCGTCGAGCTCTCCGAGGAGGCCAAGTCCGCTATCGCCCAGCAGGTCAAGAACCTGCTCGAGCCCATCGATCGCATGGACGGCGACAGCCTGCCTGTTTCCGCCTTCGTCGGTTGCGCCGACGGCCAGTTTGAGCTGGGCGCTTCCGCATACGAGAAGCGCGGCGTCGCCGTGGTCGTTCCCCACTGGGACGAGACCAAGTGCATCCAGTGCAACCAGTGCGCCTATGTGTGCCCGCATGCCACCATCCGTCCGTTCGCGATGACCGAGGACGAGGCTGCCGCCGCGCCCGAGGCTACCCGCACGCTCGACGCCATGGGCCCCAAGGCCAAGGGCATGAAGTTCACCATGGCTGTGTCCCCGCTCGACTGCATGGGTTGCACCAACTGCGTCAAGGTCTGCCCCAAGGGCGCCCTCGAGATGGTTCCCACCGAGCAGGAGATGGACCAGCAGCCCGTTTGGGACTACATGGTCGAGAACGTCTCCGAGAAGAAGGAGCTCATCGCGGCCAACGTCAAGGGCAGCCAGTTTAAGCAGCCCTACCTGGAGTTCTCTGGCTCCTGCGCCGGCTGTGCCGAGACCGCCTATGCACGTCTGGTGACCCAGGTCGCCGGCGACCGCATGTTCATTTCCAACGCCACCGGCTGCTCCTCCATTTGGGGTAACCCCGCCGCCACCGCTCCTTACTGCAAGGACAAGGACGGTCACGGCCCGGCGTGGAACAACTCCCTGTTCGAGGACAATGCCGAGCACGGTCTGGGCATGGCCGTTGGCTATGAGGCCGTTCAGCACAAGCTGATCGCCGCTACCCAGGACATCATCGCTGCCGATGGTCCGTCCGATGAGCTCAAGGCCGCCGGTCAGGCTTGGATCGACTCCGTCAACGACGCCGAGGCCTCCAAGACTGCTGCCGCTGCCTACGTTGCCGAGCTCGAGAAGTGCGGCTGCGACGCTTCCAAGGCAATCCTCGCCGACAAGGCTTACCTCACCAAGAAGTCCTTCTGGATCTTCGGCGGCGACGGTTGGGCCTACGACATCGGCTTCGGTGGCCTGGATCACGTCCTGGCTTCCGGCCACAATGTCAACGTCTTTGTCTTCGACACCGAGGTTTACTCCAACACCGGCGGTCAGGCCTCCAAGGCCTCGAACCTGGGCCAGGTCGCTCAGTTCGCCGCTGCCGGTAAGGTGACCAAGAAGAAGTCCCTGGCCGAGATCGCCATGAGCTACGGCTACGTCTACGTGGCGCAGGTCGCCATGGGCGCCAACCCGGCTCAGACCCTCAAGGCCATCCACGAGGCCGAGGCCTACGACGGCCCATCCCTCATCATCGGCTACAGCCCCTGCGAGATGCACTCCATCAAGAAGGGCGGCATGCAGAACTGCCAGGCCGAGATGAAGAAGGCTGTCGAGTGCGGTTACTGGAACCTCTTCCGCTTCAACCCCGAGGCTGCTGCCGGCAAGAAGTTCTCGCTCGATTCCAAGGAGCCCGCGGGCGGTTATCAGGAGTTCCTGATGAACGAGGCCCGTTACGCTTCGCTGACGCGTTCCTTCCCCGAGCGCGCCGAGGAGCTCTTCAAGGAGAACGAGCAGGCCGCTATGGACCGCTATCAGCACCTGCTGAAGCTCAAGACGGTGTACAACGAGGCTTAAGTCTCCCACCGCAGGATCTGAGGGCTGACCTTCGCGGACGTCCTCGGACATGAAAGAACCCCCGCTGCGCACTACGTGCGACGGGGGTTCTTTCGTCCTGCGGAGTGTCCGCGAAGGTTAGCCCTCAGATCCTGCTACGACTACGTCCTCGGATTGTGGGGCTGAATGAAGGACGTGGCTGTGGGGGTGCCTTGTCCCGGTCGCTGTTTCGCGGCGTGGCCGCGAAACCACGCGCCACTTTGGGCATGGAGGGCTAGCTGATTGTGGCCTTCTGCTGCCCCAGTGCTGTTTCGCGCTTTGCGCGAAACATCGCAGCACTTTGGGCATAGTGGGGGAGTTGGTTGTCGCTGCCTTCTATCCCCTTGCTGTTTCGCGCCTTTGGCGCGAAAGGCGCAGTACTTTGGGCGTGGGGGCTGGCTTGCGGACTCAGATGACCTAGAGAGATATGGGTGCAAACGAGAAATCGTTGTTGGGGTCGTCCTTTTCCATAAACTCATCGAGACAGAATGTCATATAGATTGGAACGTAAAGGATCTTGCCCTCTTTGCAAAGGTTTTCGTGGCTCAGCACAACGGCCTCGGGAATTTTGTACTCGCCCACACTCATCAAACGGTCGAGGGCTGCATGTGCTCGAACTTTCTTGCCCGATTTGACTTCGATTGGGACAACATGCCCGCGGGCACCTTCGATTACAAAGTCGACTTCACCGACCTCACGCGTTTGGTAGTACCACGTATCTGCTCCGAGGGCAACGAGTTCCTGTGCGACCACGTTCTCATAGAGGCCGCCGAGGTTGGGGGTTTTCATGTCAAGGTAGACGGCGCGTGCCGTGCTGCCGGGATACCGCGATGCGAGCATACCTGTATCGGACTCGTATAGTTTAAAGGCCGTCGTTTTCTCCGTCCTCTTGAGAGGACTTCGTGCCTCCGTCACCTGGGGGACCATCAATCCAACGCCTGCGTTCACCAGCCATAGGAAATCCTGCTCGTATTTTTGAAGACGAGCTCCCTCGCCTAGAGACGAGACGATAAAGCGATGGGACTCCGCCTCAAGCTGAACGGGAATTTGCTCGAAAATGGAGCGAACGTTAAACGCTCGAGTCGATGCATATTTAGAGATATCGCTTTTGTACTGATCGACTAGCTGAATTTGAAGCTCACGCGTTCTCACGAGCGAATAGCCCGAATCGATATAGTTCTGAACGACCTCCGGCATGCCGCCGCAAACGATATAAGCTCTAAAGTTTTTGAGCATCGCCTCATGAATAAAATTTTCGACGGGACGCCTCTCGACAAGGCAGCTGCGGATGTCTGCAAGCACATTCTCGCTGATGCTGTTTGCCCAACAAAACTCTTCAAAATCCATTGGCCGCATAACAATGTGCTCGACATACCCCACCGGGAAAGAAGAGATCCCCTTAAACTCAGTCCCAAGCATAGACCCCGAGAAGACATAGCTAAAGCGTCCGTCCTCGACCAGCGCCTTCATAAGTGTAACGATCTGCGGATACTCCTGAATCTCATCGACGAAGATAAGCGTGTCTCCTTCAACAAGCGGTGCATCCGCAAGAAGGGCCACACGGTTGATGAAGTCAATGGAGTTCTTAGCGCCAACAAGTACGTCTCTTGCCTCGGCATCAAGTAGCAGATTGACCTCATAATACGAAGCGTAGTTGCTCTTTCCAAACGCGCGAATCGCATAGCTCTTGCCAATCTGACGCGCACCGGTAACAAGCAGGGCCTTATGGGAGTTATTCTTCCAGCTCAAAAGCCTATCAGTGACCTTGCGGCGTAGCATTAAAACACCTCATTGACAAAAATTGGCAAATAGATTTGCCCCTAATCATACAAAAATTGACAAATAGATTTGACCCAAATCATACAAAAATTGGCAAATAGCAAAGCTCACTTAGGCCTCAAAGCCAGCGAACCAGCACGGTACTTTGCGAAAAGGCTGGCGGCGCCGTTGTTGAGGGTGGCCAGGTTGACAGTGGCGCCGTTAGCGTTCTCGGCTGCTTGGGCGCGCAGGAGCGAAAGGGCGTCGGCAGCGTTCATGCAGAAGCCGACGGTAAAGTTCCATACTGCGAACTCGCAGTCGCTTGCCGCGGGGTGAAGCGCGATCGGCTATCCCTTATGTTGGATGAAAAGCCCCATGTTTTTGCAGGGGTGCATACTCGTCAAATTAATGTATAGAATCGCGTATAGTGCGAGTAAGATATTGCGCTGTCCGTTTTGTGTTTAGCAAAGATATAGTTTGCATAATCTGGTCTAATCCCTGCTCTATTTAAATAAAGTTGCACGTAAATGGCGTAGATATGCCTGAACTGGGCTTCTTTACGCTGAGCGGGTAAAATCGACCGTTCGCCGCTTAGGTATTTTCAAAATGAATAAAATGAGCGATAAAGAGAATATAAACCTTAATAAACTCGCGTATCGCACGGACGCGGGTTATTAATGGGTTGTAGGCCTTTTACAGAAAGGATTCCAGCAATGTCTAAGCCTCTTGGCAAGCCCGATCGTATTGTCGTCGCCCTCGGCGGCAACGCCCTCGGCAACAACCCCGTCGAGCAGATCGAGGCCGTGAGCAACACCGCCCACGCTCTCCTTGGTCTTATCGAGCAGGGCAACGAGATCATCATCACCCACGGCAACGGCCCGCAGGTCGGCATGATCCAGAACGCCTTCGCTGCTGCCCACGATGCCATCGGCACCCCCGAGATGCCGCTGCCCGAGTGCGGCGCCATGTCCCAGGGCTACATCGGCTACCACCTGCAGCAGGGCATCGGCCGCGAGATGCACAAGCGCTATAAGCGTTGGCACGCCGCCACCGTCGTCACCCAGATCGAGTGCGATCCCGACGATCCCGCGTTCAAGAACCCGACCAAGCCGATCGGCCCCTTCTACACCGAGGAGCAGGCCAAGGAGTTCATGGCCGAGGATCCCTCCAAGGTCTTCGTCGAGGATTCCGGCCGCGGCTGGCGTCGCGTCGTCGCCTCCCCCGATCCCAAGAAGATCGTCGAGGCCGACTCCATCCTCAACCTGCTCGACAACGAGTTCATCGTCATCGCCTGCGGTGGCGGCGGCATCCCCGTCGTCCGCGACTACGAGAACAAGGGCTGCTACAAGGGCGTTCCCGCCGTCATCGACAAGGACCTGGGCGGCGAGCTGCTGGCTGAGGACTGCGACGCCGACGTTCTGTTCCTGCTGACCGCCGTTGAGCATGTCGCCATCAACTTTGGCAAGCCCAACCAGGAGGAGCTCGAGGACCTCACCGCCGACGAGGCCGAGCGTCTGGCCGACGAGGGTCAGTTCGGCAAGGGCTCCATGGAGCCCAAGGTCCGCGCCGCCATCAAGTTCGCCCGCTCCCGCAAGGGCCGCACCTGCATCATCGGCGCCCTGGACAAGGCCGCCGAGACCATGGCCGGCCTCTCCGGTACCCGCATCCACGAGTAGTCCCTACTCCGTTGCCTCTCCCGTGGGCGCCAGGCAAAGCGCCCACAAACTAGCCTCTCTTCATGAGCCCTGCAGTCCGCTCCGACTGCGGGGCTTTTGCTATTGAGGTCGCTGTTCATGAGGAGTGCTGCGCGCCGCGCCCAAATCACGAGAGTGGATAATCTCCCACTTTGAGCCTGCGTACAGGCCAAAAGTGGGAGATTATCCATTCTCATTCCGGGTAGTCATTGGGGACGTTCTTAAACGACTAGTTAAACAAGAACGTCTCCAACGACTACTCATTTAAGTCTGTCCCCAATGACTAGTAGTAGGCCCACATGGCTTCGATTTCGTTGAGGACCTCCACCACGCCCCAGCGGCGGGCGCTGCGGCTGGCCGAGTTGGGGTCGTAGACGCCAATCTGGTTGGCATCGTCGATGCCGTAGAGCACGATGTAGTGGCCTACGTTGGTAAACGTACCGGGGCGCACTGCGGCGATGACGGGCGCACCCGAGCGAAGTGCTTGGGTAATCGATTCGCGATTGTTATAGAGCTGTGTTCCGTTGAGCCCCAGCTGCCACGCACCGCCTGTCATAAACGACCACTCGGTGGCACCAGTGGGGGCGTAGTTGCCGGCTTCGGCCAGTGCGCATATATCGACCGGCGTCTTATCGGTGTGGCCGGTCTTAAAGATATAGACCATGGTGAGGCAAGTGGGGCCGCAAGCGTTTTCGCGAATAGTGCCACCGGCATAGGGCAGCTCCGACCATGCGGGGTCAATTTGGTAGATGTGGGGCATGGTGCCGGCCTGCCATTGCGAGCGTGGGGTCGAGAACGCAAAGGAGTAACCGGGCGCGACGGGAGCTTTAAGCAGCTTGTCCTCGGCAGTGGGCTCAAGACCGGCTGATCCGTGCGAGATACAGGATCCCAAAAACACAAAGACGAGGCAGGCGGCAATGGAGCAAAGCGCAAGGCGTAGACGGCGGGCTGGAAGTGCGTGGCTTGTGGTGTGCGACGCGGGGCGAGGGGCGGAATTGCCGCGATTGCGTTGAGGTGGCGAAAAGGAGCGCTTAACGTAGTAGTCGGTCGTACGGCAATCGTAGCGGCGCGGCTGCGATGTGTCGATCTGGCGTTGGCGTGCGCTCGTGCTCACGCGGTCTGACTGCTGCACGGTACGGCTTTGTTGCCGCGAAGAAGCCCCGAGTTGCTCTTGGGGGCGCTGCGGGTTGCCGTTGTCGGAGGTGCTTCTGGGCGTTGGCGTGGTGCGGCCGGCAAGGCGCACGCTTTGTGGCCGTTGGTCGCCGTCATTGTATCCGTATGCCATTCGAATCACCTTGCCTCATGTGTAACTTGTCTATCCTACATAAAAAGATGCACGACACATGGGTATGTGCGCCAAAAGCCTGACAAATGGTATGAACGTTGCCGCGCCGCGCGCCAAGCGTCACGGCAACAGGTATTCAAAAGCAGACAAGATGAAAGCGTCCAAGACGAATGACGTCTTCCGCCGTTCGTCCCAAAAACGGCGCCGCTCGTTTTGCAGTTCTGCCTTCGGTCGAGCCACAAGCGGCGCTGCTGCGCCAAGGCCGTATCTTAAAGCCATGGAATAAAAGCGCGCGGCAAAACGGACCGCGCAAGGGGTGACGCCAAGGGGCGTCAAAAAGGAAAGGAGGGGAACAATGGCGGACAAGAATGCAGAAGTTGCAGTCGAGGATAACGGCGGCATGAAGAAAACGCTTTCGCTCTGGAACTTCTTCACCATCGGTTTCGGTGCCATCATCGGTACCGGTTGGGTTCTGCAGGTCGGCGACTGGATGGTCGTGGGCGGCGGTCCCGTTCCCGCTATGATCGCATTCCTCTTGGGTGCAATCTTCCTCGTGCCCGTCGGAGCTGTTTTCGGTGAGCTCACGGCTGCTATCCCCATCTCGGGCGGCATCGTCGAGTATGTCGATCGTAGCTTTGGCCGTACGATGAGCTACATCACCGGCTGGCTCCTGGCCCTGGGCAACGGCATCCTGTGCCCGTGGGAGGCCATCGCCATCTCGACCCTCGTGTCCGAGATGTTCGGCAGCCTGCCCGGCCTTGAGTGGCTGCGCGCCGTCAAGCTCTACACCATCCTGGGCGCCGACGTTTACCTGTTCCCGACGCTGATCGCGCTCGGCTTTGCAACCTACGTCATCTTCCTCAACTTCCGCGGTGCCAGCTCGGCCGCCAAGCTGCAGGCCTTCCTGACCAAGGCCCTGCTCTGCGGCATGCTGCTCGCCATGGGCGTCTCGCTGTTCACCGGCTCGCCGGACAACGCCATGCCCGTGTTCTCCCAGGTCACCGGTGCTGGTGGCGGCAAGCCCGCTACCGAGGGCACCAGCCTGTTCGCCGGTATCGTTTCGGTCCTGGTTCTGACCCCGTTCTTCTACGCCGGCTTCGACACCATTCCTCAGCAGGCTGAGGAAGCAGCCGAGGGCCTCAACTGGAACAAGTTCGGTAAGATCATCTCCTTGGCCCTGCTGGCCGCCGGCGGCTTCTACATGGTCTGCATCTACTCGTTCGGCACCATTCTCGACTGGCATGAGTTTGTTAAGAGCCCGGTTCCCGCGCTTGCCTGCCTCAAGGGTATCAACATGCTCCTGTACCTGGCCATGCTCGTCATCGCCACGCTTGGACCCATGGGTCCGATGAACTCCTTCTACGGCGCCACGAGCCGCATCATGCTCGCTATGGGCCGCAAGGGCCAGCTGCCCGAGAAGTTCGCCGAGGTCGATCCCAAGTCCGGTGCTCCCAAGCTCGCCTGCGTCGTTCTGGGCATCATCACCGTCGTCGGTCCGTTCCTGGGCAAGAACATGCTCATCCCTCTGACCAACGTGTCGGCTCTCGCCTTCATCTTCTCCTGCGGCATGGTCGCCCTCGCTTGCCTGCGCATGCGCTTCACTGAGCCCGACCTGCCTCGTCCCTACGAGGTGCCCGGCGGCAAGTTTGGCATCAGCCTCGCTATCGTTGCCTGCGGCACCATCATTGGCCTGCTCGTGATCCCGTTCTCTCCCGCCTCCCTCAACATGGTGGAGTGGAGCATCGTGATCGGCTGGCTGGCTGTTGGCCTGGCCCTCATGGCCTTCACCAATTCCCGCAAAAAGTAACGCCGAGCCGGGGCGGATCGGGTGCGCGGAGCCCTCTCTTCCGCGCACCGAACCCGGCACCACTTGGGTAGTTTTGTGAGGCCTTAACCCAACACGGCCTCGCCCACTATATGGATCCATAAGGAGGAACCATGTCCACTAAGTATGCAATCGTTGGCGGCAAGCTCATCGACGGTACCGGTGCCGAGCCGGTCGAGAACTCCCTCGTTCTCGTCGACGACAACGGCAAGATCGAGTACGCCGGTGTCATGCAGGACCTTCCCGAGGGCGTTGAGGTCATCGACGCCGCCGGCAAGACCGTCCTTCCCGGCCTGATCGACACCCACCTGCACTTCTCGGGCAACCTGACCGACGATGACACCGACTGGGTCATGCAGCCGCTCCTCGAGAAGCAGGCCGTCGCCGTCAAGCAGGCCTACGACTGCCTCACCCACGGCCTCACCACCGTCTGCGAGATCGGCCGCTTTGGTATCCAGATCCGTGACTGCATCGACAAGGGCGTCTTCAAGGGCCCGCGCGTTCTGGCAACCGGCCTTGGCTTCTGCCGCGTTGCCGGTCACGGCGACTCCCACCACTGCAGCCAGGAGCTCAACAAGGAATCGCACCCCTGGGGCGATCAGGTCGACGGTCCTTGGGATCTGCGTAAGGCCGTCCGTCGTCGCCTGCGCGAGAACCCCGATGCCATCAAGATCTGGGCTACCGGTGGCGGCATCTGGCGCTGGGACTCCGGCCGCGACCAGCACTACTGCTCCGAGGAGATCCAGGCCGTGGTCGAAGAGGCAAAGATGGTCGGCATCCCCGTGTGGAGCCACTGCTACAACAACCACGCCGCTGCCTACGATTCCGTTCGCTTTGGCTGCGAGCAGTTGATTCACGGCTTCGATATCGATGAGCGCACCATGGACCTCATGGCCGAGCAGGGCACCTTCTTCACCCCGACGATCGCCTTCCTGCCCACTTGGTACGCCACCTATCCGCCCGTCTACGTCCCCGAGCTGCACGACAAGTACGAGGGCACCCTGGTCGAGAAGGAGCTGCAGCGCAACTACGACTGCCTGCGCGAGGCCAAGAAGCGCGGCGTCGTCATGACGATCGGCTCCGACTCCTTCTCTTTCGTCACCCCGTACGGCACCTGCTCTATCGAGGAGATGTACGAGTTCGTCGACAAGATCGGCTTCACCCCGGTCGAGACCATCACCTGTGCCACCCTCAACGGTGCCAAGATGTGCCACATCGAGGACGAGACCGGTTCCATCGAGGCCGGCAAGTGCGCCGACCTGCTGGTCGTCAACGGTGACGTCGCCGCCGACATCCACGTGCTCAACACCGACAACATGGACGTCATCATGAAGGACGGCTGGATCGTCGAGGCTGGCACCTTTGGCGAGGCCAACAAATACAGCGCCTAAGATACCGTTTGTCGATGGCTGGATGTAAAACACAGTTTTTGATTGCATAATGCAATGGAGAGGGTCGCTTGCGGCCCTCTTTATTGCTATGGGGTGCGTCAGTAAGAAGGAGATGACGGTGGATCTCAATAGGCTGATTCTGGGCAAGAGCTACAACTCTACCAAGGTCTTTCGTACCGCTCAGCATGTGGTTCAAGCCATCTTGCTCGGTATTGTCGTTCCGCTGCTTATCCTGCTGCTCATCTGGGATCTAACCGATAATCCCAATCCCGTTCCGGCCGTTGTCGTCATTGCCGGCTTGGTCATGCTGTGCTTCTTCTTCTCGTACGTCTTTGTCGTTCCCGACGACCTCACATCGAGCGCTACCGACCGCACGCTCGCCATCGCGTCGAAAATATTCGCCTACACGTCGCGCGGCCTTACGCCCGAAGCTGCCCTGGGCGCCTCTAAGATCATCCTGTCCGAAACCATCGCCTCTGCCATCTGCTTTACCGACGGCAAGCAGGTGTTGGCAAGCTGGGGCGAGGACTCGGCAAAATGCCTCGCGGGCACCCCGGTGGTGCTGCGGACCACGCTCAATGTGATCAACAGCGGTGAGCAAAGCGTTTTCTCGCGCGATGCCTCGACCGAGACAGGTGGCTACTTTCCGCGCCTGCGCGCCGGTATTGTCGCACCGCTTACCGTGCGCGGGCATTGCGTGGGCACGCTCGAGCTGTATTATCCCCGTCTGAGCAGCATCGATATGCGCCAGACGGCGCTCGCCTCGGGCTTTGCCGACCTCATTTCCACGCAGCTTGCGAGCTTTGAGCTCGAGCGCCAGGACGAGCTTACGGCCCGCGTGGAGCTGCGCGCCTTGCAATCGCAGGTCGATCCTCATTTTCTGTTTAACACCATCAGCACCATTGTGTCGCTCGTACGTACCGAGCCGGACAAGGCCAGGTCGCTGCTCATCGACTTTTCCAATTACTACCGTCAGACACTGTCCGATTCCGATACCCTCACAACGCTCGAGCACGAGGTGGAACAGGGCACTCGTTACATCAACCTTATGCAGGCCCGGTATGGCGACGGCCGTCTGCGCGTCTCGGTCGATATCGACTTTGAGGTGCGCGATTGCATGGTGCCGCCGTTTATCTTGCAGCCGTTGCTCGAAAACTGCATCAAGCACGCGCAGCGCGAGACCGAGCCGCTTTCTATTCATGTTAGGGCTTTCGAGACCGATGACGGTTTGGAGATCATCGTCGAGGACGACGGCATCGGTATGAGCGAAGAGGTCTGCGCGCATCTGTTTGAGCAACATCGCCGAGAGGAGCCCGAGAGCATTACCGCCGACGGCTCCGTCAAGCGAGGTTGCGGCCTGGCGCTCTTCAACGTGCTTCAGCGCATCCATTTCTTTTACGGAGAAGATTCCGGCATGCGCGTGAAGTCCCAAGAGGGCGTGGGAACGCAGGTCATCGTCGAGCTGAACGGCGAGCCGCATGAGCCCGCGCCGTTGACGGCGTAGCACGCGGTTGGATTGAGAGAAAAGAGAGGAAGCACATATGTCCGAAGGCTGGAACATCTTGGTGGTTGATGACGAGCCCCCAATTAGGGCTGAGCTACGCTATCTATTGGAAAAGGATACGCGTGTGGGTCATATTGCCGAGGCGGGCAATGTCACCGAAGCCGTGGAGTCGATTCTGTCGAACAAGCCCGACGTGTTGTTTTTAGACATTACCATGCCCGGTCGCTCGGGAATTGAGCTTGCCGAGACGCTGCAGAACCTAAAGACGCCGCCGGTCGTGGTGTTTGTGACGGCATTTGCCGAGTATGCGGCTGATGCCTATAACCTCGATGCCGTCGATTATGTCGTCAAGCCGGTTGAGGACGCACGCCTGTCAAAGGCACTCGACAAGATCGAGGCGGCCTTGGGCGTCCGTCGTGTTATCCACGCTCCGCGCCAGCCTTTGCGTCTGACGGTGGACCGCGGGGGCAAAAAGGTGTTCATTCCCGCCGCAGACGTTTGCTACTTTGAGGCGCGCGCCGATTTTTGCAACGCCATCTGCGCCGAGGGAACGTACCTGATCAATGAGTCGATCTCTTCGCTCGAGCGTCGCTTGGACTCCGAGGGCTTTATTCGCGTTCATCGCAGCTACCTGGTCAATTTGGAAGACGTGCACAATGTTGA
Source organism: uncultured Collinsella sp. (assembly GCA_905199545.1). Lineage (GTDB taxonomy): Bacteria > Actinomycetota > Coriobacteriia > Coriobacteriales > Coriobacteriaceae > Collinsella. The sequence goes on along the minus strand of CAJKGW010000003.1, from coordinate 175,020 downwards.
GATTGGCTCCACGGGGTTGATGGAGCTCAGGCTCGACCGCGTGAACTCGACGGTACCGGTGTCCCGTCGTCGTGCCGCCGAGGTCAAGTCGCACCTGGGGCTTGCGTAAGAGGCTTGCGTGCTGTCGTTTACCATCGCAGGTTTGGCATGGGCGCGCGGTGGGCATAATGGGTGGCATCGAATGAAATCGAAAGGATCATTATGCCCGCGCTTATCACCCATCATCTGTTTGGCGAGGAAAGCATCGACCGTCTTCCGCAGGGCGTCATCACGTCCGATGAAGAGCGCATTGCCTTTATCTTGGGCAACCAAGGCCCCGACCCGTTTTTCTTTCACATTCTGACACCGCGTGTTTCCGACTGCACGCTGCTGGCGCAGGTCATGCATCGGTCGCGCATGTCTCGCCAGTTCGCGTGCCTGCGCGACGGCGTGTCGCATCTGCTGCCGCGCGATGCCAGCTTGGGTCGTGCCTTTGCGCTGGGCCTGCTGTCTCATTACGTGCTCGACCGCAACGCTCACCCCTTTGTCTATGAGCAGCAGTTTGGCATCGTGGAGTCCGATTCAGAGCTTGAGGATTCGAGCAGTCAGGTCCATGCCGTGATCGAGAGCGACCTGGATGTACTGATGCTGCAGCTTAAACGCGATGGCGCTACGGTCGACGATTACCCGCCGGCGGGCGAGATCGTCACCACCGATCGCATCAATCGCGTGGCCGGCGTGCTGATGAGCTATGTTGCCGGACGCGTGTACGGCATTGACATTCCGGCGGGGGAGTACGGTGCTGCCGTTGCTAATATGCAGCGACTTTACCGCGCGATTGAGCCGGCCGGCTCCGCAAAGACGCGCGCGATCTCGCTGGTTGAGGGCTTGGTGCACGACTACTCGCTGCTCGACGGCCTTGCGCACCGCGTGACGACCGAGCTGCCCGAGCGTACCGGCAACCTGGGCCACTTGGCATGGAAGAACCCCTTTACCGATGAAGTCTCGACCGAGAGCTTCCCCGAGGTCTTTGACCGCGCGCTGCTCGATTACGAGTGCACGGTTGCCCGCTTTATCGAGACCGGCGATATGGAAGCCGTGACCAACCATGTCAATTACAGCGGTCGCGTGCTCAATGCCGATGAGGAGTTCGACCGCGAGGAATAGGGCCCGTGAGTGCCCCTTTGCCGAATCCTTACCGGCGGTTCTGGACAATTGGGGTACGATGAACTAACTGCATATCGGGCGAATACGAAGGGTCCCTGTCCATGAAATACACCAAACTCGAGCGTAACTGGGTTATGTATGATGTGGGCAATTCGGCCCTCGTGCTGCTCAATACCTCGGTGGTGCCCATTTACTTTAACGCCATCAATACCGGTGCTTCCTCGGCAGACCTGGTGGTCGCTTGGGGCAACGCTCAGACGATTGCCTCGCTGGTCATTGCCATGCTCATGCCCATTCTGGGCGCGCTTGCCGATTACGCCGGCAACAAGATCAAGTTCTTCTTGGGCTTCTTCCTCACGGGCCTGGTTCTTTGCCTGGCGCAGGCTATCCCAATGTCCGCCATGGCATTTTTGACCGTGTACGTGCTGTGCACCATCGGCCTTAACTCTTCTATGACGTTCTACGACGCCATGCTGCCTGACATTACCACCGACGAGCGCATGGACGCCGTGTCCAGCTCGGGTTATGCCTGGGGCTACATCGGTTCCACCGTGCCGTTCATCATCTGCTTGGCGCTTATCATGGGTGGCCCCGCTCTTGGCGTCCCCACCATGCTGGCAACGCGTCTGTCGTTTGTCATCACTGGTGCCTGGTGGCTCATCTTTACCCTGCCGCTCATTCGCGCCTATAAGCAGAAGTACGGTCGCGAGCGCGGTCCCGAGGACACCATCGGCCACATCGTGGGCGGCGTGTTCTCCGAGGTCGGACACACCATGCGCGAGATTGCCCACAACAAGACCGTGCTGGTCTACATGATCGCGTTCTTCTTCTACATCGACGGTGTGCACACGGTCATTTCCATGGCAACCAGCTATGGATCGGCTTTGGGCATCGACTCGACCCAACTGGTGCTGGCTCTGCTCGTTACGCAGTTTGTGGCCTTTCCGTCCGCCATCATCTACGGCAAGCTTGCCGGTCGCGTGGGCACACTCAATATGATCTTGGTGGCCGTCGCCGCCTATATGGGCATCGTGCTCTTTGCCGCGTTCTTCCTCAAGACCGCCTTTGAATTCTGGGTGCTTGCCATTTTGGTCGGCCTGTTCCAGGGCGGCGTGCAGGCGCTCAGCCGTAGCTACTTTGGCCGCATTATTCCCAAGGAAAAGTCCAACGAGTACTACGGCTTCTTTGACATCTTTGGTCGTTATGCAAGCGTTATGGGCACCTTCCTGGTGTCGGTCGTCACCTCGCTGACCGGCAACCCGTCGCTGGGCGTCCTTTCCATTGGTGTGCTGCTGGTCGTTGGCTTTATGCTGCTGGTCCGCCTGTCCCGCATGACTCGGGCGGCAGAGCATGCCGCATAGGAGCGAGCGGCTATTGTGCCTGTCCACGGTACTCTTTTGGGGTTATCCGCAATAAACATTGCGACTTGCGAGCAATGATTTGTCCAAGTGGGTATGATGGAATCAGCTAGGTCGCGGGGCGTCGCCTGTGTTTGGCGGCGTCCCGTTTTTGTGTTGCAGGGAGGGTAAGGCATGAACGCCACGGTCGTGATTCCAACGTATTGGGCGGGCGATGACGCTTGCGCAAACGCCCCTGGCACCTATGACCATTCGACGCGACTCAACGCCGACAATCCCGAACTCGACCGCTGCCTGGCCTCGCTTGAGCAAGTGTGCGACATCCCGCGCATCATCCTTTTGGTGGTCTGTCCTGTTTCTGCCACAGCCGATGTGTCGCTGCGCGTGCACGAGATTGTCGACGCGCATCCCACGCTCAAGGTCACCGTTGTCACCAACACCCAGGCCTCGCGCATCGCAGACCGGGTTGCTCAGATCGCGCCCAAGGGTTCGGGCGAGTGCGTGAGCCTGCGAGGCTACGGTGCCATCCGCAACATGGGGCTAGCCTGTGCCGCTGTGCTGGGGCATGACGCGGTTATCTTTTTGGATGACGATGAGGCTGTCATCGACGCCGACTTTATGAAGCGCGCGACCTATGCGTTGGGGCAGCAGACGCGTCAGGGCTTGCCGATCTTGGTCAAGAGCGGCTATTTCTACGATCGCGACGGCTCGCCGCTGGCTCCCACGGACAAGGCGGGCATCTGCCATCGTTGGTGGACCAAGCGCATCGAGTTCAACCGTTGGATGAAAAAGGCGCTCTCGGGCACCCGCATCTCGCGCTCCAACTACGTGTGCGGCGGCCTGATGGCCCTGCACGCCCGCGCCTTTACGCGTGTGGCCTTTGACCCGTTTATCACCCGCGGCGAGGACTTGGATTACCTCTTTAACATGCGTATGTTTGGCTACGACGTGTGGTTTGATAACGAGTGGACCGTGCGCCATCTGCCTCCGGAGTCCGAAAAGCGCTCACCGCGCTTTATGCAGGATGTATACCGTTGGTACTACGAACGGGCCAAGTTGACGTTCGCCGCGCATCAAAAGGAGCTCATCCCCGTTACGGCGGCATCGCTCATGCCCTACCCGGGCCCGTGGATTTCGCGCGAGCTCGACGACCGCGTGCGCAAGACCGCTATGGTCCGCAGCGTGTTTACCCGCGAGCATGAGGGCTACCTGCGCATCTGGCGCCATGGTATCGACGAGGCAAAGGCCTATGCGCGCCAAAACGCTGCAAGCTATCTGCGTTTCCAGAGCTTTTGGCCCAAGATCATGGACGGGCTTTGGCGTGACGCACAACTGATCAGTATCCTGGAGGGGGCCGAATGATCGACCGCCGCGCCCAGCGCGATAGTTCAATATCAATCTTTCGCATCATTGCCGTTGCCTGCGCCATTTGCGTGCTGGTGTACTTTATTTTTGCCTTGGTGACCGGTATCGAGCCGATCGCCACGGTGATTGCCTGCGCGCTGCTGTGCATCTTTCTGTGCATCTTTATCTTTTTGACGCTCAATCCCGATTCGGTGCGCTCCCAGTACACCGAGGAGACGCTCTCGGTGGCCTCGGCCATGCTCGAGGACATTAAGGGCGGTCTGACGCAGGAGTCGGCGCGTTTGGTGTGCCGGCGCATTTTGCCCGAGACGCGCGCCATGACGGTGGCCATCACCGACGAGGGCAACGTGCTTGCCTGCGCGGGCGAGTTTGAGGAAAAACTGCTGCCCGATACTCCCATCCACACGCTTGCCACACGCTACGTTATCGAACATGGCATCGTGCAGTCGTTCAACCGTATGGTGGATGTCGTGGGCTCGGACGGCTCGCACAACCAAGTCCCCGCCGGCATTATCGCCCCCATCAAGGTGGGCGATCGTACCGTCGGTACGCTCAAGTTCTACTACAAGACCCCGCGCGCCGTCGACCGTACCCAGTACGCGCTTGCCTCGGGCTTTGCCGAGATCTTGTCCACACAGCTCGCCATCCACGAGCTCGAGGTGCAAAAGGAGCTCACGGCGCGCGCCGAGGTGCGTGCGCTGCAGGCGCAGATTAACCCGCACTTCCTGTTCAACACGCTGAACACCATTGCATCGTTTACGCGCACCGATCCGCTGCGGGCCCGCGAACTGCTTCGTGAGTTCTCATCGTTCTATCGTGCCACGCTCGACAACTCGGGATCGCTTATTCCGGTCTCGCGCGAGGTCGCACAGACCAAGCGCTACCTTACCTTTGAGAAGGCCCGCTTTGGCGAGGACCGCGTGCTTGCGACGTTCGATGTGTCCGAGGACGTGGAAGATACGCTGGTGCCGGCGTTCGTGATCCAGCCGATTGTCGAGAACGCCGTACGTCATGGTATGGGCGATGACGACGCCCTGAGGATCGACGTGACCGTTCACCAAGACGGCGAGGATGCAATCTTGATTGCCGTGGCCGATAATGGCGTGGGCATGGATGAGGGTACCGCCGCCAGACTGTTTGACGAGCGCTCTGCCCGTCCCGACGCCAGCTCTCCCCAGGGTGGCGGCGCCGGTGTGGCCATGCACAATATTTCGGAGCGCATCCATCGCTTTTATGGGCCGCACTCCTATACGCGTGTCGAATCGGCGCCGGGCAAGGGCACCAAAGTGCTTCTTCATCTTGATTTGTCAGAGAGCATCTTTGACATTCAAGAGTAAAATAAAAGGCTACGGGCTCAACGTCATGCGACGGATGCCCGGCGTAGTTAGTTGACGAAAGGTTTTATCCCTATGCTGCGTGCGATGATTGTGGATGATGAGGCGCCGGCTCGCTCGGAGCTTCGCTTCCTGCTCGAGCAAACGGGCAAGATCGGCACGATCACGGAGGCGTCGAGCGTCCGCTCCGCCATCGAGATGCTTATGGAAAGTCGCGTGGATGTCGTGTTTCTCGATATCTCGATGCCCGGTGCCTCGGGCCTGCAACTTGCCGAGGCGCTGCATAAGCTCAAAAATCCGCCGGCGATCGTGTTTGTGACTGCGTATAGCGACCATGCGGTCGAGGCATTCGACGTCGATGCCGTCGATTATCTGATGAAGCCTGTCGAGGAAGCTCGCTTGGATCGCGCGATCGAGAAGGTCATGCAACGCGCCAAGCCGGTTACGGACAGCAAAGTGACCATCGAGCGTATCCCGGTGGAAAAGGGCGGCCGCAAGGTGCTCATTCCCGTGGACGACATCCGCTTTATCATGGCCAAGGACGATTACTCCTGCATCTATACCGTCGATGATCGCTTTTTGTCGACGACCTCGCTGGCGCAGTTTGAGGCCAAGCTCTGCGACTTTGGCTTCTTCCGTGTTCACCGCCGCTATATCGTCAACTTGGCGTGCGTTACGGACGTCGAGACGGTGCCCTCGGGCGCCATCCAGCTGGGCATTACGGGCGTCGACGAACGCGTGCCGGTTTCGCGCCGCCGCGTCGTGCCGCTCAAGAAGGCCTTGAGTCTCTAGCGCACTGGCCCCGCAGCCCTGTAGACCCATCGTCTGCGGAGCCGTGGGGCCTTTTTTGTATGTATCTGCCGAATCGTTTTTTGCGGAAGGGATCCCATGAACAGTGCAAGCGCCAAGCGTATCGACATCATCTCGGACACCCACGGCTATTTATCGCCTGCGCTCTTGGATGAGCTTGAGGGCGCAGACCTGATCATCCACGCCGGCGACCTCACGTCAGAGATGGACTACGAGCACCTATGCACCATCGCCCCCGTGCGGGCCGTACTGGGCAACAACGATTACTACCGCGACTACGGCCCCGATGTAGACCGTCTTGCGCTCTTTACCTACGAAGGCCTCAAATTCGCCGTAGCCCACTACCGCGAAGACCTTCCGGTGGGATCCGTAGACGTAGCCATCAACGGTCACACCCACGTAACCAAAGAAGCCCAAGTGGGCCGCTGCCTAGTCCTCAACCCGGGCAGCGCCAGCTATCCCAGAGGCACCCGAGGCCCCACCATGGCCAGAATGCTAGTAAAAGACGGCAAGATACTGACCACTAAGTTTATTGACTTGGACTAACCGCAACAAAAACGGGGGATGCACAACGCATCTCCCGTTTTTCTTTGAGCCAAAGTCAGAAGTCCAACCAGAACAATCAGACCAACCCCGCCGGGAAGCACGCGGGCTAGCCGCGCAGCGGCGCACGCCCGCAAAACTGGTTGAATAATGTGACGGCAGGGAGGGTCTCCGGGGCTGGGGGCGGGGGTTAAGTTTGTCGCGAGTTCCGCACGCAAAGGAAAGCACTTAATGTGCTTTCCGTCTTGCGCAGGACTGTAGAGCAGCAAACTTAACCCCCGCCCCCAGCCCCGGAGACCCTCCCGGATGGCCCCAAAAATTTTTTCAAAAAAGTTGTTGCGCGCCGGACAGACTTCTGTGTATACTAATCCCCGCAGCGCACGCGAGCGGAAACAAACGCGAACGACTGCCTGGGGAGTTAGCTCAGTTTGGTTAGAGCGCCGGCCTGTCACGTCGGAGGTCGCGGGTTCGAGCCCCGTACTTCCCGCCAACGCAATTAAAGCCACGTCTTCGGACGTGGCTTTTTGCGTTTGATGCACTTTGTTTCGATAGAACGATCGCCCTGGCGCATCTTCGCCCAGAATCCCCGCCCCTTCGGGAACGCAAGTAAAATCTAATAAGCATATCTGTCTAAACAACAGCTTTGTTGCGCAACACCTGTTCAACGAGACAGGGGGTTAGGTTATACTAAATTGCACTGTGCGCCGCATCTGATGCATTTCGCTCCAAGCGCGGCACTCAGTGGATATCCGATTTACCATTTGGATGTCCTGGCGGTCATTTAGCGTCTCGACACAAGCTCGGCCCCGGAGCTCGTTCGAGCTGTTCGTATTCCTTGAAAGGGGAAAAATGGACATATCGAGGAAGACTGATTACGCCCTTCGTATGCTGGCGATGCTTGCCGAGGATCCGGAGTGTTTGCTTTCTGTTCGCACCGCTGCCGAAGAGGTCAATGTCCCGTATTCTTTTGCCCGTTCGATTCAACACGGTTTGGTCCAGGCCGGTATTGTGGAGAGCTTGCGTGGCGTCCACGGTGGCATGCGTCTCAAGGTCAGTCCGGACGACGTCACTATCCGCCAGGTCGTCGAGGCCGTTCAGGGTCCTATGGTTATGAACGATTGCACCGCGCCTGATGGTGACTGTGCGCGCATGGGCGCGTGCTGCTATCATCCCCTGTGGGCCGGAGCTCAGGCGTTGATGCGCGACTACCTCGATTCCGTTTCGCTCGGCGACATCGTCGCTCACCGCCAGTTCCCGGCCGTCGATCCCAAGTTCGCCGACCGCGAAGCGTTTCCCGAGTACGCCACCTGCGCGTGCGCTTACCGGGAGGAATAGCGCCGCATAAGGAGCATAGCCATGATTCAGGACCCCTTTCGTTCGATGATTCGTTCGGAAGGGGTCCTGCGTTATCGCGACCTTCCGTGGCGCCGCACACGCGATCCGTACATCATTTGGCTTTCTGAGGTCATGCTGCAGCAAACGCAGGTGCCGCGCGTGGAGGCGCGCATGCCGGTGTGGCTCGATCGTTTTCCGACTGTGCAGGCGCTTGCCCAGGCCGCGCCTTCCGATGTTTTGGACGCTTGGCAGGGGATGGGCTACAACCGACGCGCTCTGGCGCTCCACAAGGCCGCCCAGCGCGTTGTAGAGGACTGGGACGGGGAGTTTCCGCACGAGACGCGTGACTTGGTCGCTCTGCCTGGTATTGGCCCGGCAACGGCGCAAGGTATCCGGTCGTTTGCGTTTGACCTTCCAGGCGTGTATCTGGAGACCAACGTGCGCACGGTCTTTCTGCATCACTTCTTTCCCGATGTACCGGCTGTTCCCGACCGCGAGCTGGTGCCGCTGATTCAGGCGGCCTGTCCGGCGGTCCCCGGTGCGGCGACCGACGAGATCGCTCCCTTTGCCGTGCCGCTCGATGATGCCGATACGCCGCGCGCGTGGTATTACGCGTTGCTGGATTACGGCGCATATCTAAAAAAGACGTTGCCCAATCCGTCCAGGCGCTCGGCGGGCTATAGCCGTCAATCAAAGTTTGAGGGCTCACGTCGCCAAAAGCGCGCGCATATCGTGCGCATGTTGCTGGCAGCGCGCGATGGCCAGCCGGCGGGGATTACGCTTGCTGATGCCGTGGTGGGCGTTAACGAGATGGAAGCGGCGGCTGGGCGTGGACCGGTCGAGCGCGAGCTTGTCGCGGGCATTCTGGCCGACCTGGAGCGTGAGGGCTTTTGCCGAGCCGAGGGCGATCGCTGGCTGAGCATCTAGCCCGTGCAAATCTGAAGAACAGGATTGTAAGGTTTAGATTTCCGGCATGAGGGCATCCTAAAGACGAGGCCGCTCGAAGCCTACGGGCGGCATGCGTTGAAGGGAAGTACACCTATGGATTTTGAGAATTCCCAAACCAAGAAGAACCTCGAGACCGCTTTTGCCGGTGAGTCCCAGGCACACACCAAGTATCGCTACTATGCCTCCAAGGCAAAGAAGGACGGCTACGTTCAGATCTCGAACATCTTTGCCGAGACGGCTGGCAACGAGTCCGAGCACGCCAAACTGTGGTTTAAGTATCTGCACGATGGCGCCGTCCCCGATACCCTGGACAATCTGCGCGATGCCGCCGCGGGTGAGAACTACGAGTGGACCACGATGTACGACGAGTTTGCCAAGACCGCCGAGGAAGAGGGCTTTGCCGAGATTGCCGCAAAGTTCCGTGGTGTCGCCGCCGTCGAGAAGGCCCACGAGGAGCGCTACAACAAACTCGTCGAGCGCATCGAGTCGGGCGAGGTGTTTGAGCGCGAGGGCGTGAAGGTGTGGAAGTGCCTGAACTGCGGGCACCTGCATGTTGGTGCCGAGGCGCCTGAGGTGTGCCCGGTGTGCAACCACCCCAAGGCGTACTTTGAGGAGCAGGTGGTGAACTACTAGCGCTTGGCGCTGGCTGCTGCGGAGCGCAGGGCGGGAGGCCGGATCGCCTTCCCCTCCCCGCTCACGGCTCCGCAGGGTCGCGTTGAGGGAAGACGATCCGGCCTCCCGCCCTGCGCTCCGGCTTCGGGTCGTTGCGTGCTCGCTACAGAAAAGCTGATATTAAAGGTTGTGTGCCGCCCCTTTTTGGGGCGGCACGTTTTTGTGCGGGGTCCCTGTCCCCACAATTTTCGTCAAGCTTTTGGTTAGATTTTGGTCAGTTGGCGTAAGGGTGGAAGGCCAAAAGATTGTTGGCGAAAAAAGCTCAGAGAAAGTGCTGGTAGGGGAGTTGTTGAGGTTTTCGACAGCTTTTGTCAACAAGAAACTTTGCGGCTATTGCTACGGATTGCGTTGTCGCGGTCATGGCGGTGCGGGATGCTGGGCGTAAGCGTCGAATGCTCCGATTTTGGAGGCCAGCATGGATTTGTTTCTTGAGACTCCGCAGCAACAAGCTGAGCGCATGCTGCGTCAGCAGCAACGACTCATGGAGATGCAAATGCAAGGGGCGGCAGTCCAGCCCTTTGCGCAAAATGTCGTGCCCGCTGCTGTACCTGCAGCTGTGCCCGGGTGTGAATCGGCACCAGAGGCCTATTCCGTACAGCAAGATTCATATGCGCAGGAGCTCGCGTTCGACAAGCGTCGTGCGCGTCGTCGCCGCGTGGGCCAGCGCCTGCGCACCTTGGCGATGATCGTGCTCATCCCGCTGGGGCTTGCGGCCATCTTTCTGGCGTCGTATGCCCTCACGTGCATCCTCAACGGCGCATCGCCCAACGAGGTGCTCCAGCATCTAGCGGCCCTAGGCCAGCGCTTAGGTGACGTCATAACAACCATCCGCGCCGGCTGGGAGAGTTAGCGTTTGTCACATTAGGACTTCTAGGGTGTAGGGATTCTCGCCACGAGTAGGATTCTTGCATCCTGTGGGTCCTGTCGTGCGACTGAATAGTATTATTGAAGATGAATAATAATAGGATTTGCTATGTATAAGCAGGATTTAGAGCAGACTCTTTTGGATATTGACGAAGAGGCGGAGCTGGAAATAGGTCCAAGAGACGATAGGCCGAGCGTTGTATTGGTGGGAGGAAGCGCCTTCATGCTAAACGATGTGACGAATCGGTCGGTTACACATGACATTGATGTGTTTGAGGCAGACAGGTGCCTCCGCGAGATCATAGCTCGATACCCCGAGGTGAATGGCATGGTAGTGGCATATTGCAACCAGATGCCATTCAATTACGAAGATCGACTGATCCCATTGGAGATCGGGGCGCATTTTATCAGGTACTTTACGCCATCTTTGGAGGATCTGGCGGTGATGAAGCTTTATGCCTATCGTCCGAACGACATCGTCGACCTCCATAGTCGAACATTTATCGACCGACTTGATTGGGATCTGCTCGAGCGGCTTATATTCGATGAAGGAGAGGCGTTGGCCTCGTCGCCTTCAGAGCGGAGTTATCAAGAGATGGTCTGTGCATACAGGCAATACAAAAAGGAGGTGCTCGGTTGAATCTGACTTTTGAGGGATTTTTGAAAGGCTATTGCCGAGAGCTGTCCGGACAGCAGTCGCTGAGTTTTAGGAAGCTTGTAAAGCAGGCAACAACGGTTGAGCCGCGTGTGGCGGAGCCTCTGTTTTTGCTCGCTTTGGCGCAGGGTAAGGCCGAATACGTTCTGGGTTTATCCGAGGGCTCGTGGATGGAAGAGGGCTATCGAGGTGTTTTGTCTCTGTATGGCCAAGCGAGTAGCCTGGCATCTCTATGCTCCGAGGATAAGCTTCCCAATCGTTACGCCAACGTTTGGCGTGCGTATAGAGGGGTGAAAGAAAAGCCAGCGGCCGACAGAAGGGTGAACGCCCTGATGAGAAAGAGAACACTTAAAGCATTGGAGGAATCGGGTGTAACGCGCTACGGTCTCTGCCGCGATTTGAATCTGAATAAGGGAAACGTGTACGCATACTTAGCCGGTGATGACTCGAAGGTGAGCAGGAAGACAGCGCGTCGCATTATGGAATATGCGGAGGAGAGAAGCACCCAAGAAGGGGCCGGGCGCCCGGTGCGTGTGGCGGGGTAAGATTGATCGCGGTTTTGATTGATAATCGATTGGGTTTGTTGGGCGGAGTTTATGTCTGCTATTGATATTGTGCTTGTTGTGATTGCCTTGGTGGCGGTGGGGGTTGCTGTGGCTTGCGCCCTGCAGCTTAAAGGTCTTCGTGCCGAGCTGCGGGAGCGTGGCGACAGTAGCGCGGAAACGCTGGCAGCGCTCGAGCAGGCCAACAGCACGCTCGACACCCTGAACGTCGCGTTGTCCGAAACCCGCCGCACGGCCAATGCCATCGCGCAGCAGCAGACGACCGACGCCGCCGTAGAGCAGCAGCGCTACCTGACCATTGCGCGCGAGTTCTCGCAGGCGGGCGACCGTATGGATGACCTGCGCCGCGAGACGGCCCAACAGCTTGGCGCCAACCGCGAAGGCATCGAGCACCGCCTGGACAAGGTGCGCGAGACGGTCGATGCCCAGTTGGGCGCCATCCGCAAAGACAACAACGTGCAGCTCGATCAGATGCGCGCGACGGTGGACGAGAAGCTCTCCCGCACGCTCAACGATCGTCTGTCGGCATCGTTTAAGCAGGTGAGCGACCAGCTCGAGGCCGTGTACAAGGGCCTGGGCGACATGCAGTCTATCGCCACCGGCGTGGGCGACCTTAAGCGCGTGCTGGGCAACGTCAAAGCGCGTGGCATTTTGGGCGAGGTGCAGCTGGGCGCGATCCTGGCGGACATCCTCACGCCCGACCAGTATCTGGAAAACGTCGCCACCAAGCCCGGCGCCTCGGAACGCGTTGAGTTTGCCGTCAAGCTGCCGGTGGACGAGGGCGACCCCGTGCTGTTGCCGATTGACTCCAAGTTTCCGGGCGACGCGTACGAGCATCTGCTCGACGCCCAGGAGTCGGGCGACGCGGAGGCTGTGGCCGCCGCGCGCAAGGCGCTCGATATGATGGTGAAGCGCGAGGCAAAGGACATCTGCGAAAAGTACCTGAGCGTACCCGCGACCACCAACTTTGGCATTATGTTCGTGCCGTTTGAGGGCCTGTATGCCGAGGTCGTCAGTCGCCCCGGGCTTATCGAGACCCTGGGCCGCGACTATCACGTCAACGTTTCCGGCCCCAGCACCATGGCCGCCATTCTCAACAGCCTGCAGATGAGCTACCAGACGTTTAGGCTGCAAAAACGTACCGACGACGTACTGCGCGTGCTCTCCGCCGTCAAGGCCGAGCTGCCGCGTTATCAGGCGGCACTGCGCCGCGCCCAGCAGCAGATCGAGACCGCGGGCAAAACGGTCGAGGGCATCATCACCACGCGCACCAACGTCATGGAGCGCAAGCTCAAGGACATCGACGCGCTGGAAGATGCCGACCAAGCCGATGAGATCTTGGGACTCACGCCCGCGGGCCTTCCCACAGATCAAGAAGACGAGGGCTAATTGCAACAAGACGGTGGGGCGCCGGCGTAAACGCGGGTGCCCCACCGCTTTTCGCATCGCGCTTGCCTGAAGTGCGCTTTAATGTGCAACAATGGCCTCTCGCCCTATCAGACGCGAAAGGAAGCCCATGTCTCAGAGAAGCACCAGTCCGCTCAAACGCTCCACCGTGCGCCGCACGTTGCAGCGTTTTTGGGGTGTCACGCGCACGCAGCCGCTGATTGTCTTTCTCTCGGTGCTCTCGTCGGCGGGCTACATCTTTTTGCTGACGTTTGCCAATACCTATGTGATGGCCCTCATTGTCGACCGCATTCAAGCCGGTCCCGTGGCGGGTGACCAGGTGTTTGAGGTCTTCGCCCCCTATATCCTGGCGCTCGTGCTCGTTAACCTGGTGGGTCAAATCCTCTCCAAGCTGCAGGACTACACCGTCTACAAGCTCGAGATTGCGGGCAACTATCACCTGGCGCGTCTGTGCTTCGACACGCTCTCCAACCAATCCATGACATTCCATACCAGCCGCTTTGGCGGATCGCTTGTGAGCCAGACTAGCCGTTTTATGAGCGGCTATACGGGCTTGGTCGACGTGACGGTGTATTCGCTCATCCCCACCATCACCTCGGTCATCTGCACCGTGGCCGCACTCGCTCCGGTGGTGCCCACATTTACCGTGATCCTGGTGGGCATCATGGTCGTCTACATTGCGTTTGTCTGGCTTATGTACAAGCGCATCATGCCACTTTCGGCCGCGACGTCCGCCGCGCAGAATAAGCTCTCGGGTGTGCTGTCCGATGCGGTAACGAACATCTTGGCCGTCAAGACCTGCGGGCGAGAGGACTTTGAACGCGATCTGTTCGATGCCGCCGACCGTGCCGCGCGCGATGCCGAAACGGTATCGATGCACGCCATGATGCAGCGCAACTTTACGACCTCGGGCCTTATCGTCATCACCATGGCCGTGGTGAGTGTGTTCGTGGCGGGCGGCAACGCGTGGTTTGGCATCTCGGCCGGCTCGCTCGTCATGATCTTTACCTACACCTATAACCTCACCATGCGTCTGAACTACGTGAGCTCCATGATGCAGCGTATTAACCGCGCTTTGGGCGATGCGGCAGAGATGACGCGCGTGCTGGACGAGCCGCGTCTGGTGGCAGACGACGAGAACGCCCCCGAGCTCAAGGTGCGCGAGGGCGCAATTGATTTTGAGCACTTGAGCTTTGCGTACCGTGACGCTGCGGCGGGCGAGAACGTGTTCGATGACCTGACACTTCATGTGGCGGCGGGCCAGCGCGTGGGCCTGGTGGGCAAATCGGGCTCGGGTAAGACGACGCTTACCAAGCTGCTGCTGCGCCTGAACGATGTTCAGGGCGGCCGCGTGCTCGTGGACGGTCAGGATGTCTCGCGCTGCACGCAGCAAAGCCTGCGCCGCCAGGTTGCCTACGTGCCGCAGGAGGCGCTGCTGTTCCACCGCTCCATTCGCGAAAACATTGCCTACGGTCGTCCCAACGCCACTGATGAGCAGATTCGCGAGGCCGCGCGCCTGGCCAATGCCCTGGAGTTTATCGACCGATTGCCCCGTGGCTTTGACACCATGGTGGGTGAGCGCGGTGTCAAGCTCTCGGGCGGCCAGCGTCAGCGCGTGGCTATCGCCCGCGCGATTCTCACCGACGCGCCGATTCTAGTGCTCGACGAGGCGACCTCTGCCCTTGACAGCGAGTCCGAGGCGCTGGTGCAGGAGGCGCTCGAGAACCTGATGCGCGGGCGCACCTCCATTGTGGTGGCGCACCGCCTGTCCACCGTGGCGGCACTCGACCGCATTGTGGTGCTGGCCGATGGTGAGATTGTCGAGGACGGCACGCATGCGCAGCTCGTCGAGGCGGGTGGCGAGTACGCGAGCCTGTGGAGCCGTCAGACCGGCGCATTCTTGGAGGCGTAAGCGTCTCGGACGTGGGACAATTGTGCCCATAAGTTTATTGTGCCGTTGAGCCGAGGAGTCGTTATGCCACGCGAGACCAATGCCGCCAAGCGCGAGCGCGCCATCGAGGTGTGCGGGCGCCTCAACCGTCGCTATGGCCCGGTCGAGTGCTTTTTGGACCACGAGAATCCCTTCCGCCTGCTGATCGCGGTGCTGCTTTCGGCGCAAACGACCGACGCGCAGGTCAACAAGGTGACGCCGCGGCTGTTTGCCCAGTGGCCCACGCCCGAGGCCATGGCCGGGGCGAGCGTGGCTGACGTGGCAGACACCATCAAGTCACTCGGCTTCTACAAGAGCAAAGCCAAGCATGCCGTCGAGGCCGCGCAGATGATCGTCGCCGACTATGGCGGCGAGGTGCCGGCCGACATGAAGGAGCTTGTAAAGCTGCCGGGCGTGGGACGCAAGACGGCGAACATCGTGCTCAACGTGGGGTATGGCATCGTGGAGGGCATTGCGGTGGACACGCACGTCAACCGCATTGCGCACCGCCTGATGTTGAGTCCCAAGACGCATGCCAAGGAGCCGCTCAAGACCGAGCAGGATCTGCTCAAGATTTTGCCGCACGAGTATTGGGAGTCGGTCAACCATCAGTGGATTACCTTCGGTCGCGAGATCTGCGACGCCCGCAAACCCAAGTGCGGCGAGTGTCCGCTGGCAGATTTGTGCCCCAGCGTGCGCGTGACGGGGTAGGGCGGAACGCATCTTCGTCTGGCGTTTTTTGCGGGGCCGGGTTTGCCCTTGAGCCGGAGTCCTCTCCATGCGCTACCATGACAGACAATGTATTTGACGTACGACCCGCCGAGCTTGCCCCGGCGGGCTTTTGGCGTTGCGATGCCGGAGGAACAGCATGCTCATTCACCGTATAGCCGCGCAGCTCTACACTGCCGAGGCGCTGCAGACCGTCGAGGCCGGACTCGATGCCGGCGAGGACGTGACGCTGGCCGTGTCGCAGTCGGGCCGCACGCTCATGGCGGCAGCTCAGTTTGCGCGCCGTCCGCGTCCCACGGTCTACATCGTGAGCGGCGAGGACGCGGCCGATCGCGCCGCGCGCAGCCTGGCCGCCTATGTGGGTCTGGCGCATGTGTGCCGCTTTCCCGAGCGCAAAGACTATCCATGGCGTGAGCAGGCGCCCGACGATGCCGTGGTGGCGCAGCGCTGCGAGGCCCTGGGACGCATCGTGCGCGGCGACGACTGCATCATGGTCGCCTCGGCCCGCGCGCTGCTGCGTTGCGTGCCGCCAGTCGAGAGCCGCTACTGGGAGTCGACAACCTTTGCGGTGGGCGAGGAGATTCCCTTCGATGAGGTGCCGCAGCGCCTGGTGGGCATGGGCTATACCAATGCCGGTGCCGCCGACGCGCCCGGCCTGTTCCGCGTGCACGGTGATACCGTCGAGGTGTTCCCCGCGCAGGAGAAGGCACCCGTGCGCATTGAGTTCTTTGGCGACGAGATTGATCGCATCCGCCGCATGGTGAGTTCCACGGGGCAGACCATCGGCAACGAGGACAGCATCGAGATCTTCCCCTGTCGCGAGCTCGCACTCACCGACGACGCCGTCCACAACATGCATGTGGCGCTCTACCGCGCCAGCCAGGACGACAGCAAGTTGGCGGCGCTGCTCGAGATGGTGGATGCGCGCATCGTCACGCCTGAGCTCGACCGCTTTTTGCCGGTGATGTACGGCCAAACCGTGAGCCCGCTGTCGCATGTGAGCGGCAAGGCGCTCGTGGTGCTGTCCGAGCCGCGCTCGCTGTTCGACGATTGCCTGCGCGCCTACGAGGATATCGAGGCGCGTGCCGGCGAGGCGGGGGTCGACCGTCTGGACGGCCTGTACGTGCGTGCCCAGCAACTCGACTTTGGTTCCCAGCAACGCCTGAACTACGTGAGCCTCATCCGTGCCGGCGGTGCGGTGACGGCCGAGCTCAAGATTGAGCAGCCTGCCATCGCAGGCTCGGACAACCGTTTTATGACGCGCGTCCAGGAGGTCGTGGGCAAGCGCTATGCCTGCGTGTTTGCCATCCCCGACCGCGGTGCGCGCGAGTCGATGGAGCTCACCTTTGGCGACGAGGGCATTACCTTTGAGGAATCGCTGACCGCGGCGCCCGAAAATGCCGGCGCTATCGGCGACCGCGTGCGCGTGGCAGCGGCGGATTCTGCCGATCGTGCTGTCCGCCAGGATGCTCATGCTGCAATTCGCGAGCGTAAGGCCGACGCGCTCAACGCCCGCTCGCTCGAGGCGGGCGCCGCGCAGGCTGCCGCCGGCGCCGCCGTGCCCACCATCTCGCGCGGGCGCGTGACCTTTGTGGACGCTGCCCTGCCGCAGGGCGTGGTGGTGCCCGACGCCAATTTGGCTGTGTTCTCGATCGCCGACCTCAACGCTCGCATGGATGCCAACCGCGCGCGCAGCCGCCGCAAGGTTGACATTACGCAGATCACGTTCCCGTTTAAGCCGGGCGACTACGTCGTGCATGCCACCCACGGCATCGCGCTCTTTAGCGAGATTGCGCGCCAGGAAGTGGGCGGCAAGGAGCGCGACTACTTTTTGCTGGAATATGCCGACGGCGACAAACTCTATGTGCCGCTGGAGCAGGTTGACCGCATTACGCGCTACGTTGGTCCCGACGGCGATAAGCCGCGCCTGACCAGGCTCAACACCGCCGACTGGACGCGTGCCACCAACAAGGCGCGCAAGAATGCCAAAAAGCTGGCGTTTGACCTGGTCGACCTGTATACGCGCCGCTCTTCGATTACCGGTATCGCCTGTCCGCCCGATACGCCCGAACAGATCGAGATGGAGGAGAGCTTCCCCTACGACGAGACGCGCGACCAGCTGGAGGCTATCGCCGACATAAAGGCCGACATGGAGGCACCCAAGCCCATGGACCGCCTGCTGTGCGGCGACGTGGGTTTCGGCAAGACCGAGGTCGCCCTGCGCGCAGCCTTTAAGTGCGTGGACTCCGGCCGCCAGGTCATGGTGCTCTGCCCCACGACCATTCTGGCCCAACAGCACTACGAGACATTCTTTGAGCGCTTTTCCCCGTTTGGCCTCGAGGTCGAGGTGCTCAGCCGCTTCCGCACCCCGGCGCAGCAAAAGCGCGCGCTCAAGGCGTTTGCCGAGGGCACGATCGATGTGCTGATCGGCACACACCGTCTGCTTTCGGCCGACGTGAACCCCAAGAACCTGGGCATGGTGATCATCGACGAAGAGCAGCGCTTTGGTGTGCAGCACAAGGAGCAGCTCAAGAACCTGCGCGAGCAGATTGACGTGCTCACGCTTTCGGCAACGCCGATTCCGCGAACCATGCAGATGGCCACGAGCGGCGTGCGCGACATGAGCCTGATCACCACGCCGCCGACCGGGCGCCGCCCCGTGATCGTACACGTGGGAGAGTACGATCCCGACGTGGTGAGCGCGGCGATTCGCCTGGAGGTGGGCCGCGGCGGCCAGGTGTATTACGTGTCCAACCGCGTCAAGACCATCGACGACGCCGTGGCGCGCGTGCACGAGGCCGCGCCCGAGGCGCGCGTGGGCGTGGCGCACGGCAAGATGAGCCCGCGCGAGGTCGAGGATGTGATGATCGAGTTCGCGACCAAGAAGATTGACGTGCTCATCGCCACGACCATCGTGGAGAGCGGTATCGACAACGCGACCGCCAACACGCTCATCATCGAGGACTCGCAGCGCCTGGGCCTGGCACAGCTCTACCAGCTCAAGGGCCGCGTGGGCCGCTCAGCCACGCAGGCATACGCGTACTTTATGTTCCCAGGCGAGCTGCCGCTTACCGAGGAGGCCACGGCACGCCTGACCGCGCTTTCCGAGTTCCAGGACCTGGGCAGCGGCATGCGCATCGCCATGCGCGACCTGGAGATCCGCGGCGCCGGTTCGCTTATGGGTGCCGAACAGCACGGTAACCTGTCGAGCGTGGGCTTCGACCTGTTTACGCAGATGCTGGGACAGGCCGTGGCCGAGGCGCGCGGCGATGACGATGCCGGCGTGGAGGCGGCGAGCGTGGGCATCAACCTGCCGGCCGATTACTTCTTGTCCGAGGAGTACATGCCGGCGGTGGATCAGCGCGTGCTCGTGTACCGCAAACTTGCGGCGGTCGAGGACCTGGAGAGCATCGATGAGGTGCAGGAGGAGACCGAGGCCGCGCACGGTGAGCTGCCGTTGGCGGGGCTCAACCTGTTCAACCGCGCGCGCATCCGTATCCGCGGCGAGCGCCTGGGACTCGAGAGCGTCACACTCAGCGGTGGGCGCATTACCTTCCTGGGGGTTGACGTTCCCAAGAAGGTAGCCTTTGAGTTCAAGAATCGCTATGGCGCGGTGAACTTCCCCAAGAGCCGCAAGCTGTCGGTGCCCTACAAGGCGGGCGCCGGCGCGGGCAGCGGCCTGGGTCGCGGCCTCGATGCCAACGACGGCACCGGCCCGGTGGCGGCTGCGCTCATGCTGCTGCAGCAGCTGGGCGCGAGCGACGATGACTAACGGGTCGACGCTGCAAACGCCCCATTTGGGCAATCTGGTTCCATCGAAAGGAAAGCATGTTCGGGTACATCTATAAGAAAGACGCCGCTGCTATCGCGGTTATCCTTGCCCTCTGCCTGGGCGTGGGCAGTTTCTTCGATTATCAGATTTCGAGCGCGCTGTTCAACATCGGCAGCATGTACGGTCGCTTTGTCGAGGCGGCCGGCGAGCTACCGTTTGAGCTGACGGCGAGCATCGCGGGCGTTATGCTCGTGCGAGCGGTGCGCCCCGATTCCAAGGCAAGCAAGTGGCTCGCCGCGCTGGGCATTCTCATCAACGTGGGCCTGCTCGGCTACGAGATTGTCGGATCGCAGCGTGTCGGCGGCAAACTCATCGCGTTTCAGCTGGTGCTGACGTTTGTGCTGGTCATCGCTGCCAACCTTATCGCCTACCGCCTCACACGCGACACCGATCACGACGAGCTCACGCGCTGGGCGTTGATGGTGCTTGCCGTGTGGGTCGCTCAGGCCATTATCCTCAACGTCATTGTCAAGCCGCTGTGGTCGCGCCCGCGCATGCGCGTGATCGAGGTCACGCCGGGGCTCAATTTTCAGCCGTGGTGGGTAATCGGCAATCCCGATAAGTGGAGCTATATTGCCGCCGGCGTGATCAAGGACGGCTTTAAGTCGTTCGCGAGCGGGCACACCGCGCACGCGGCGATCGGCCTTATGCTCGCCGGGCTTCCCGCGGCGGCCTTTAAGGAAAGGCCGTCGCGCCGCCGCGTGGTCTTTTGGGCTGCCGCTGTGGTTGCGGCGCTCGTCGCTTTTGGCCGCATCGTGATCGGCGCGCACTTTTTGAGTGACGTGAGCTGCGGCTTTGCCCTGGTGCTGGCACTTGAGTGTCTTGCCGCGCGCATTGCCTATCCCAACGGCGTACAATAGCCCCGTTTGAATCATCTGGCCGATACCCGGTAAGAGAGGATTGCCATGCTCGCGTTTAACAACGACTATTCCCACGGCGCCCATCCGGCGGTGCTGCAGGCGCTCGTCGACACCAATATGGAGCCGCAGCCCGGCTACGGCACCGATGCGCACACCGAGCGTGCCAAGCACCTTATTCGCGAGGCCTGTCAGGCCCCCGATGCCGACGTGTTTTTTCTGGTGGGCGGCACGCAGGCCAACGCGACGGTGATCGACATGCTGCTTGCGCCCTACGAGGGCGTCGTTGCTGCTGAGACCGGTCACGTCGCCTGCCACGAGGCGGGCGCCATCGAGTTTGGCGGCCACAAGGTGCTCACCATCCCCGGCTACGAGGGCAAGATGCACGCCGAGGACCTCGAGAACTATATCCAGGTGTTCTACGAAAACGAGAGCTACGAGCACACGGTGTTCCCGGGCGCCGTGTACGTGAGCCTATCGACCGAGTACGGCACGCTGTACTCCAAGGCCGAGCTCGCGGCAATTCATGCGGTGTGCCAGAAGCGCGAGATTCCGCTGTTTGTGGATGGCGCCCGACTGGCCTATGCGCTGGCAGCCGACGAGTGCGACCTCACTCTGCCCGAGCTGGCACAGCTGTGCGACGTGTTCTACATCGGCGGCACCAAGTGCGGCGCTCTGTGCGGCGAGGCCGTGGTGTTTTGCGGCATGCACGCTCCGGCGCATCCCATTCCGCGCATTAAGCAGCACGGTGCGTTGCTGGCCAAGGGCCGCCTGACGGGCGTGCAGTTTGAGGCGCTCTTTACCGATGGCCTGTATTTTGAGATTGGTCGTCAGGCGATCGAAACCGCGCAGGCGCTTCGTCGCGTGCTGCACGAGCGCGGCTACCAGTTCTTCTTGGAGACGCCCACAAACCAGCAGTTTGTGATTCTGCCCAACGAGGACATGGCGCGCATTCGCGAGCATGCCGCGATCGAGTATTGGGAAAAGTACGACGAGACCCACACCGTGGTGCGCTTTTGCACCAGCTGGGCCACGACGCAGGAGGACATCGACGCGCTGGCGGCTGTCCTGTAGCTTGATGTAATGACGAGGGGCCGCCCTACGCCTGGGTTTGGCGCAGAGCGGCCTTTGCTTTTGTGGGGGAGGGGCTGTATGCCCGAGATGTCCGAGCCGACAATTCGCCTGGCGACGCCCGAAGACGCGCCGGCGTTGCTTGCCATCTATGAGCCGTATGTGCGCGAGACGGCGATAACCTGCGA
The DNA here is from genome assembly GCA_905199545.1 of uncultured Collinsella sp. Taxonomy (GTDB): domain Bacteria; phylum Actinomycetota; class Coriobacteriia; order Coriobacteriales; family Coriobacteriaceae; genus Collinsella. The sequence goes on along the minus strand of CAJKGW010000003.1, from coordinate 153,413 downwards.
ATACGAGGTGCCGAGCGTTGAGGAGTTCGCCGGGCGCATCGAGCGTACGCTCAAGCGCTATCCGTATTTGGTGATGGAGCTGGACGGGCACCCAGTGGGCTATGCCTATGTGAGCGCGCTTAACAGCCGCGAGGCCTATGACTGGTCGGTCGAGACGTCGATCTATCTGGTGCGCGACGTGCGCCACGGCGGGCTGGGCCGCAGGCTGCACGACGCGCTCAAGCAATGCTTGGTCGCGATGGGCATCACCAGCATGTGCGCGCTCATCGCCGTGCCGCACGATAAGGACGACGAGTATCTGACGCACAACAGCCAGGATTTCCATGCCCATATGGGGTATCGCCTGGTGGGCGCCTTCGACCGCTGCGCCCAAAAGTTCGGTCGCTGGTACGACATGTGCTGGATGGAGCTGGTTCTAGCCGAGCGCGTCCCCAACCAGCCCAAACCAACCTGGTTTCCCGACCTCCCCAAACCTACCATTTAGGGACAGGTTTATTTTGGCAGGTTAGCCGATGGGCTCGGTGTATTTGGCGCGGTCGGTACGTTGGATGCGCTTGGAGACATGGAGCGGGCGACCGTCGGTGTCGTAGACGTAGTCGGTGATCAGGATCAGCGCCTGCCCGCGCTCAACGTTGAGCAAAAACGCCTCGTTTTGCGAGGCATAGCACACCTCAAAGGTCTTATGCCCCTGCGCCGGCGCACGATGGAACTCCTGGCGCAGCGTGGCGTAGAGCGAACCGTTGATATCGCGATCGATGAGCGACCCAAAGCTTGGCGGCAAATAGGTGGTCTCCAGGCACAGTGGCGCATCGTCCAGGTAACGCAGGCGGACAAGTTTGACAAGCTTGCTGCCCACGCTAGCGTCAAAGAACTTGGCCACGCTGCCCATTGCTTTGGCAAAGCCCGAGTCCACCGTGCGCGTGGTGGGCTTCATACCCTGGCCTTCGACCTGCTTGGTATAGCTCGAAAACACCAGGTTGTTCTCGTGGAGCGCCGGCGTGTCAGCCACAAAGGCGCCGCGTCCGCGCTCGGTGCGAACCAGACCCTCGTCAACAAGCACCTTAAGCGCGTGACGCACAGTGCTGCGCGACAGGCCCGATTCGCCCATGAGTTCCATCTCGGACGGCAGCTTGTCTCCGCGCGCGTAGGTGCCGGCGGCGATGCGGTCGCGCAGCATGCCCGCCAAGCGCTCGTATTGGGCCAAGTTCTTTTTCGACGAAGTGCTCATGCGAACAACCTGTATCTAACCTGTATGCTTACTGAACCAAGCATGTATCCAACATGACAACAAAACCGCTGATAATGGATTGCCGAAAACTTTACCAGCAAAATATCTAAGACAAATATAGCATATAACTAGTCGACATAACCAAAACATGTATGTAACTTGTATGCCATCAAGAGCATCAAACGAGAAGAAAGGCTGATGCACGATGACTACTCAGGAACAGGTTAAGGATGTCGTCTCCCAGGTTTTGGCTGACAAGGCAGACAAGGGCGGCATCAAGCGCGTTGTGTGGATCGGCGCCGGCGGATCTAACGGTGGTAACTATCCTGCCCAGTACTTTATGGAGCACGAGGCCACGCAGGTCGTGAGCTCCAGCTACACCAGCAACGAGTTTGTGCACGCCACCCCGGCCTACGTCAACGAGAACACCCTGGCCGTCGTCGTGTCCATGCGCGGCACCAAGGAGACCATCGTCGCCGCCCAGGTCGCCAAGGACCACGGCGCCAGCACCATCGCCATCTATGTTGACGAGTCCGGCCTCACCGAGGTCTGCGACTACAAGATCCAGTACGACAGCTTGGCCGTTGACGAGTCTTGCATGGGCCGCACCAACTCCGCCGTCGTGACCATGATCGCCATGGAGCTCACGCAGCAGACCGAGGGCTATGCCGAGTACGAGACCGCTATGGCCGCGTTCGACTTGGTCGACCCCATCTATCGCAAGGCCGTCGAGTACACCCGTCCGCTCGCTGCTAAGTGGGCCGAGCAGAACGCCGACAAGCCCTGCATCAACGTCATGGCCCAGGGCCCGCTCTTTGGTGCCGCCTACGTCTTTAGCATCTGCAACGTGCAGGAGATGCTGCAGATCGACTCCTGCACCATCAACACCTGCGACTTCTTCCACGGCCCCTTCGAGATTCTGGACAAGCGCACCTCGCTGTTCCAGCTCATCAGCGTCGGCCGCAGCCGCTGCAATGACGAGCGCGGCATCCGCTTCGTCAACCAGTACGGTGGCGAGCGCGTCTACCAGCTCGACGCCAAGGAGCTCGGCCTCAACGACATCAAGGACAGCGTGAGCGAGTACTTCAACCACCTGATCTTTGCCCCGATCCTCAACAACGTGTACATGCGCGCGCTCTCTGCCGTCACCCACAAGGACTACATGACGCGCCGCTACATGTGGAAGCTTGATTATTAGTTACGGCGTTTTACCAAACGCCGTAACCGGCCGACGCTGCAAACCCGCCAGAGCGGCAATCTGCCTTTCAGCTTCGGCGGCATGACCAGAAGGTCAATGCCGCCTCACTTCAAGGCACCTTGCTCGCTCTGGCGGGTTTTCGCTGACATTGCCAAAACATCGACGATACCGTGGCTGGCGGGACACTCCCTTTGTCTAGAGATTTCCCGTTTGCCGATTTGTGCCTTGAAAAATGTATATAACGACTATAACGTAGTGTGAAACATATTGGAAACAATACCGAGGAGGCTGCGTTGAAGAAAAGCAATCTGGGCTATGTGCTGGTGCTGATCGCCGCGCTTATGTGGGGCAGCATCGGAATCTTTGTAAACGGCATCTCGGCCATGGGCGTTACGTCCCAGAGTATGGCTGCCTTTCGCTTGTTGGTCGGAGCGCTTATCTTGGCGCCGGTCCTGATGTTTATGGGCTGCCGTCCGGGTGAGGGGTCTACCGTGGCTCAGGGTCCGCTGGCCCTGTTCAAGGCAAGCCCTAAAGAGCTTGTTCCCTGCGCGCTTGTCGGTATCGTCGGTTTGGCCGCCGCCAACACTTGCTATTACGAGTGTATGGGCGAGGTGGGCATGTCCACGGCCTCGGTGCTGCTCTATACCTCGCCGGTGTTTGGCGTCGTGCTCGGCCGCGTGCTTTATCGCGAGGACGTGACCCCCAACAAGCTCGTTGCCATCGCTTTTAACATAGGGGGCTGTGTACTTGCAGTAACTAATGGCGACCTTTCCGGTTTCCATTTTTCGGTTTGGGGCGTCACGTCGGGCGTGATTGCAGGCTTTTGTGGGGCGTCGCTCGCGGTGTTTAGCCGGATAGCAACCAAGACGGTCCACCCGCTGGCTGTCACGTTTTGGGGCCTTGTTTTTGGCGGTGCGGTTATGGCGGCTATCGCGGCTCCGTGGCCGGATGTCGCCGCGGCAATGTCGCCACAGCTGCTGCTGCTGTTCCTTGGCTTTGGACTCATCCCCACAGCCGTGGCTTACATCTTATATATGCAGGGTCTGTCCATGGGGCTCGAGACATCGAAAGTTCCCGTCGTAATGTCTTTCGAGACGGTCGTCACCGTACTGGTGGGCATTGGTGTCTATGCCGAGTCCGCCGGCGCGATCAAGGTCCTGGGTATTGTGCTGGTGCTCATGTCCATCCTGATTATGAACACCGACTTCTCCAAGCTGCGCAACAGTGTATTTGTCGGTCATGTCGCTGAGAGCATGACCTTTAAGCCCAACGCGTGGTGGACGGAGAAAACGCAGGACATGGATCTGTTTAAGGAGCGCACCGGCATCGCACTGGAGCCCACCGTGCAGGAAAGCCCCTGGTACTTCGTGCGATAGGGGATTGCGCGCAGGGTCCGACTTGGGGTTATCCCGCCAGTGCCGGCCTGCCCAGCCCCAACGTTTCAAGTACGTTAAACCCGTCAACGGTCGATTTTCACCCGCGAACGGTCTTTATACTAATTAGCAATATCCGCAACGTATAAGACGTTATAATGACCATAACGAAAAGGAGGAGGCAAGATGAATCAGATCATTCTCGCATCTCATGGCGGCCTGGCCGCAGGCGCCAAAGACACGCTCGAGATGGTTCTCGGCGACGTGTCGAACGTCCACGTCGTGTCGCTTGCTCGTGACGACAAGGAGCCCATCACCAACAAGGTGGACGCCATGATCGCCACGTTCAACGCGGACGACACCGTCTATGTGCTGACCGATATGCTCGGCAGCTCGGTCAACAACAGCATGGTCGAGCTTTCCCGCAACGGTGCGGCATTCACGGTGATCAGCGGTTTCAACATTCCGCTGGCACTGACGCTCGCTATGAGCCCCGCCCCCGTCAAGGGTGCCGAGCTCGCGGCCCTCATCAACGAGGCCCGCACCGGTCTGACCAACCCCAACGCACCGGTCGAGGCTGCCGCGGCTCCCGCCAAGAAGGCTAAGGCGCCCCGTCACAGCTCCGGTCCCGCCAAGATCGTCCTCGCACGTCTTGACTACCGTCTGCTGCACGGTCAGGTCGTCTTTACCTGGACCACCAAGGTTCAGGCCGAGCGCATCATCGTCGTCGACAACGCTGCCGCCAACGATGACATCAAGAAGGGCGCTCTTAAGCTGGCCAAGCCCCAGGGCGTGCGCCTGAACGTCTTCACCGTCGAGCGTGCCCTCGCCAAGATGGACAAGCTCAACACCCTCGGCGAGCGCGTCATGTTCGTCTTTGGCAACACGGCCGAGATGCTGCAGTTCTGCCAGGGTTACAAGCTCGACGCCATCAACCTGGGCGCCACCGCCAACCACGACGGTGCCGATCAGGTCGGCGGCAAGGACAGCTCCGTCTTCTTCGACGCCACCCAGAAGGCCGACGTCAACCAGCTGCTCGACATGGGCATCAAGCTCTACGTCCAGCAGACCCCTACGTATCAGAGCGTCGACATCGACGCCAAGCTGTAATCAACCAGGCTTTTGCCTGACTGAAAGGAGAAGGGTATGAATACGTTCATCAGTGCGGTGCTCGTCGGCCTCGTCGGCGTGTTCTGCATGTGGGACTCCCGCCTGCTCGGTCGTCTTAACTTCGAGCAGCCCCTCGTTGGCGCTACGCTCGTCGGTCTGCTGCTGGGCGATGTGCCCACCGGCCTTGCCGTCGGTGCCGCCGTCGAGCTCGTGTCCATGGGCCTGGTGCAGGTCGGCGCCGCCGTTCCGCCCGATATGGTCCTGGGCGGCATCGTGGCCGCTGCCTTTGCGTGCCTGACCGATGCTTCCGCCGAGACCGCCATGACGATCGCCATCCCGGTCGCCGTCCTGGGTCAGCTCCTCGGCATCGTGTTCCGTTCCATCATCGCCGCCCTCACCCATGTGGCCGATAGCGCGATCGATAACGGTAACTTCAAGACCGCCTACCGTATGCACATCTGCGCCGGCTCCGGTCTGTACGCCATCATGTACTTCCTGCCGATCTTCCTGGCCGTCTTTGTTGGCACCGACCTGGTTCAGGCCATCGTCAACATGGTTCCCGAGTGGCTGTCCGTTGGTCTGAACGTTTCGACCAAGATCATGACCGCCTACGGTCTGGCTCTGCTGCTCACCATGATGATCAAGAAGGGTATGACCCCGTTCCTGTTCATCGGTTTCCTGCTCGCCGCCTACCTCAACCTGTCCGTCATCGCGGTCGCTCTGATCGGTGTGTGCCTGGCTATCGTCTTCATGGGCTTCAAGTTCAATGGCTCCCATGCAACCGCCGGTGTCGATTCCGACTACGATCCGCTCGAAGACGACGAAGACTAAGGAGGAACACACTATGGCAACCGCAACCAAGGACGTGTCCCTGAACAAGAAGGTCAGCCAGTTCTTCTGGCGCTCCTGGGCCATCCAGGCCTCTTGGAACTACGAGCGTCAGATGAACATGGGCTTCCTCTACGGCATGGTTCCTACGCTCGACCGCCTCTATCCGGACGAGTCCGACCCCAAGCAGCTCGCTGCTAAGAAAGAGGCTTACCACCGTCACATGGCGTTCTACAACTGCACCCCGCAGACGAGCGCTTTTGTCCTAGGTCTCGCCGCCTCCATGGAGGAGGAGTACGCCAAGGATCCCGAGAACTTCGATCCCGATTCGATCAACGCGGTCAAGACCTCCCTCATGGGTCCGCTTTCCGGCATCGGTGACTCCCTCTTCCAGGGCACCATCCGCGTTATCGCCTTTGGCCTGGGCGTTCAGCTGGCTCAGCAGGGCTCCATCATGGGCCCGATCCTGGCCATGCTCATCTCCATCGTCCCCTCTGTGCTGATCACTTGGTTCGCAGCCAAGATGGGCTATCAGGGCGGCCACGAGTACCTGAGCAAGCTTCAGGGCGGCGACCTCATGGAAAAGCTCATGTATGTCTGCGGCATCGTAGGTCTTATGTCCGTGGGCGGCATGATCGCTACGCTGATCGGCGCCACCACCCCGCTGCAGTTCGCTGAGGGCACCGTCGTTATCCAGGACATCCTGGACGGTATGATGCCCCAGATGATCTCCCTTGGCCTCACCGGCCTTATGTACTGGCTCATCAAGAAGAACGTCAACACCGGTTGGCTTCTCGTGATCGCCATCGTGGGCGGCATCGCCCTCTCCGCGGCCGGCATCCTGGCCTAGTCGCGACCAAGCGCCTAACCGCTTTCCCCCGGGGGCCTGCCTGGCATCCCATACCCCAGGCAGGCTTCCATCCCTAGATGTGTCAAAGGGACAGTTCTTTTGACACATCCTCAACGGGCCGGCGACTCGGTCCAAACCACGGTAACCCTGCGAGCGCCCGGCAATGTGGCGCCGCAAAAAATCGAAAGGAATGTGTCAGATGTACGAGATCGACCTTAACCTCCCTAAGCAGATCGTCGCTGACGTCCTGTCCAACCACGAGATCCACAGCGTCGCCTTCGTCGGCTGCGGTGCTTCCATGTCCGACCTTTACCCTGCCAAGTACTTCCTGGCCAACAACACGGACAAGCTGAACGTTCAGATCTTCACCGCTAACGAGTTCAACTACGACACGCCTTCCTGGGTCAACGAGCACACCTTCGTGATCACCTGCTCCCTCGGTGGCTCCACGCCCGAGACCGTCGAGGCCAACAAGACCGCCAAGAAGCACAACTGCCCGGTCGTCTCCCTCACCAACAAGGCCGGCTCCGCTCTGACCGTCGACGCCGACCACGTCATCGTTCACGGCTTCCATGCCAACTACGCTGCCAAGTGCGAGAAGCCTGGCTACGCCATCGCTCTTGCTCTCGAGATCCTTCAGCAGACCGAGGGCTATGACCACTACGAGGACATGATCACCGGCCTCACCAACGTCTTCGAGCTCTGCGAGAACGCCGCTCAGTCCGCCAAGGGCCTCGCCAAGCAGTTCGCCCAGGACTTCAAGGACGACAAGATGATCTACTTCATGGCCTCCGGTGCCTCCGAGAAGATGGCTTATTCTCACGCCGCCTTCCTGTTCACCGAGATGCAGTGGATCGACGCCGCCGCCTACAACACCGGCGAGTACTTCCACGGCCCGTTCGAGGTTTCCACCGAGGGTAAGCCCTACGTCTTCTTCATGTCCGATGGTGCCACCCGTCCGATGGACGCCCGCGCCCTCACCTTCCTTAAGCGCATGGGCGCCAAGGTCGCTCTGATCGACTCCAAGGACTACGGTCTGGCCGACGCCGTGCCGGCAAGCGTCGTCACCTACTTCAACCCGCTGCTGCACCTCGCCGTTATGCGCGAGTACGGCAACCAGATCGCCGAGGCCCGTCAGCACCCGCTGACCATGCGTCGCTACATGTGGAAGCTTTCCTACTAATCACAAGTAAGTAGACCTTACGGGTTGATTGAGAGGGGATGGGGTTTTGCCCCGTCCCCTTTTTTGCTTTGGGGAGGGCGTGTCTGTCGCGTCGCAAAACACCAGATAAAACCTACCAAAATAAACCTGTCCCTTTTTGGCAGGTGGGAGGAGATGCGTATGATTAAGGCAGTGCTGTTTGACATGGACGGCGTGCTGGTCGATACCGAGTGGTTCTACAACCGCCGTCGCGTGGCGTTTATGGAAGAGAAGGGGTTCCATTTTGACGAGATCCCCGATCTTTCGGGGTCTAACGAGCCTGCCATTTGGAAGTCGCTGGTGCCCGACGATATTGAGCTGCGCGAGCGTCTGCGCGTGGAGTACAAGCAGGTCTACAGCCCGGTTCACCCCGTTCCGTATGCCGAGCTGCTCAACGAGCAGACGGAGCCGGTGATGCGCGAGCTGCACGAGCGCGGCGTGAAGTGCGCCATCGCAAGCTCGTCCTATCGTGAGCTCATTGACGAGCTGGTTGAGATTGCCGGTATCGCCGACGTGCTGGACTACACCATCAGCGGTCACGAGTGCAGTGCGTTTAAGCCCGACCCCGAGATCTACCTGCGTGCCATGAAGGCGCTGGGTATGGAGCCTGCCGAGTGCCTGGTTATCGAGGACTCGCCTTTGGGTATCGAGGCCGGCAAGCGCTCCGGCGCCCGCGTCCTGGCGCTGCGCCCGCACGAGGGCGTCAACCTGGATCAGTCCGCCGCTGATGCCATCATCGATAGCCTCGCCGACATTCTGACCGCTTTATAGCGTCAATTCGCTACGAGAAGTACCGATTCACGCGTCTTTTGCGGCAGATCGGCTCATTTTGGCTTCGATTTGATCCGTTTGGCTCCGACTCAGACTAAGTGAGTAGACTTTTCAGCTCAGGCAGAGCACAAAGCGAATCTGCCTTAGTAAAACTGCAGGTCACAGAGGTGGCTGTTTTGGGTGTGCTCGACAGGTCGCGAATAGTCTACTCACTTAGATTTTGGGCTCTTTGGTTGGGGAGATGCTGGCTCGTTTTGGTTGTCGAGAGCGGGTGAATTGAAGCGCCCTTTCGCGCTCCATGCTACAATCGCCGACATGCCCCACAACTACATCTGCCTTCGAAAGGAGCCTACGTGGCGAACGCCATCGATCAGCTCACGGACCGCGTGCTCGTGCTCGGCCGCCTTACCATTGTCCGCCGCGCCATCACTGCTGTGGCGGTCACAATTTCCGCCGTTCTCCAGACATTCCTGATCCAGGCGTTCATTCGCCCCGCCGACCTGCTTCCGAGCGGTCTCACCGGCGTCGCGGTCCTGCTCGATCGCGTTACCTCGCTCGGCGGCGTTCATATCGACATCTCGCTCGGCATGCTCGCGCTCAACATCCCCGTGGCGCTTCTGTGTTGGAGCGGCATCAGCAGGCGCTTCGTCATCTTCTCGATGATGCAGGTCGTGCTTTCGTCGCTGTTTCTCAATATCTTTCACTTCGCCCCGTTTTTGGGCGACAAGATCATGCTCATCATTTTTGGCGGCGTGGTCTCGGGTCTGGGCGCTGCCATTGCGCTTAAGTCCGGCGCATCCACCGGCGGTACCGACTTTATCGCGCTGTGGGTTTCCAACCACACGGGCAAGACCATCTGGGGCGTCATCTTTGGCTTTAACTGTTTTATCCTGGCGATCTTCGGCTTTATGTTTGGCTGGGACAATGCGGCGTATTCTATCGTGTTCCAGTTTATTTCGACCAAGACCATCGACAGCTTCTACCGTCGCTACGACCGCGTGACGCTGCAGATCACGACGCGCAAGGCCGACGAGGTCATGAACGCCTATATCGACCATTTTCAGCACGGCATCAGCTGCGCCGAGGTCGTTGGCGGATACAGCCGCGAAAAGATGTACCTGCTGCACACCGTTGTCTCGACCTACGAGAGCCAGGACATCATCAAGTTGGTGTGCGACATTGATCCCGGCGCAGTGATCAATGTGTTCCACACGCTTAACTTTGTGGGCGGCTGGTGGGGCGGTCATGTCGACGAGCCCATGCCTGCGGCCGTACCCGATCCCGACAAGCCCGCGCGCATGGCCAGCAGGCAGGCCCGTCTGCACGATCAGGAAAGCTTGCAGCAGGACGACGGCAAGTAAAGATTTGCTGTATGCGGTGTATCGTTTTATCAAACTAAGGTAACATATAAAAAGACGTTATATACGTATTAGTTATTTCGATATTTTGATAAGAGTGATCAGATATGCCAGCGCCCAAAAATGCACCGCTTTACCAGCAGATTTACGACGAGATCAAGGAAGCGATCGAGAAAGGTGTTTATGCACCTAAGGAGCGCATCCCGTCCGAGCTTGAGCTTGCCGAGCAGTACGAGGTGAGCCGCATTACGGTGCGTCGCGCCGTCGAGGAGCTGTGCTCCGATGGCTACCTGGTTAAGCAGCAGGGCCGCGGCACCTTTGTCTCCACGCCGCACATCAATCGCCAGTTCCATGCTTCGACGCTGCAGACGTTTACTGCGTTGTGTGCCGACAATGGCATGAAGGCGGGCGCGCATGTGATCGATCGCCAGATTGTGCCGGCGCGCCAAAACGAGATGGAATTCTTTGGTCTGCAGAAGGATGCGCTGCTGCTGCATATTAAGCGTGTGCGCACGGCCGACGGCGAGCCCATCTTTGAGGAAAACATCTTTGTGCCGTTTGATGCATACCGCGAGCTGTTGACGGCAGATCTTGAGGACAAGTCGATTTTTGCCGAGGTCGAGCGTGTTGGCGGAACACCGATCGTCTCGGTTGGCTACCGTACGGTCGAGGCCGTTCGTGCCAACGCCGAGCAGGCCACCGAGCTGGGCATTGCCCCGCACGATCCGCTGCTCAACCTGCGTGCCGGCTTTATCGGCCCCAATGGCGAGCCGGTCCTGATGGGTAAGCAGTACTACGTGGGCAGCCGCTACGTCATGGTGATGTAGGTTTTGTTCCGCCGTTCTACCGAACGGCGGAACGGGCCGACGCTGCGCGACGTCCAGGGCGACAATTTGTCATTCAAAAGGCAGGGCACGACCAGAAGGTCTATGCCTTGCCTTTTTCATGCCAACTTGTTCGCCCTGGACGTCGCTCGCTGTCCGTCCTCTACCTGCGGCATTGTCTTGCTCCAGGTGGTCGTTGGGGACAGACTTAAATGAGTAGTCGTTGGGGGCACTCATTTAAGTCTGTCCCCAATGAGTGCACGCTCGTCTGACTAGTCGTTTAAGAACGTCCCCAATGACTAATCTCTTGATCGCGTTGGCCGTGGCTGGTGGCAGTTCTGCACCGGTCCGCGTGGCGGCGTATAATCGGCGGCAGATGATTCTGACGTTAGGAAACCATGACCGATAGCATGCAGCAGATGGCGCTCGACACGCTCGGCGCCTATTTTGGCTACACCTCGTTTCGCCCGGGGCAGGACCGCATGGTCGATGCGATCCTTGCCGGCCGCGATGCACTCGGCGTTATGCCCACAGGTGCCGGCAAGTCCATTTGCTACCAGGTGCCTGCGCTCATGCTGCCCGGCATCACCTTTGTGGTGAGTCCGCTGCTGTCGCTTATGGAGGACCAGACCCGCGCACTGCTCGCGGCGGGTGCGCGACCCAGTTATCTCAACTCCAGCCTTACGCCGGCTCAGCAAAATACCGTGCTCAAGCGGGCGCGCGAAGGCCGCTACCAACTTATGTATGTGGCGCCCGAGCGCCTGCTCGAGCCGCGCTTTCTGGCCTTTGCGCAGGAAGCTGCGGCCGAAGGCGGCATTGGCGTTCCGCTTGTGGCCATTGACGAGGCCCACTGCGTGAGCCAATGGGGTCAGGATTTCCGCCCCGCCTACCTGCAGATTCGCGAGTTCATCGATTCCCTGCCGCAGCGCCCCATCGTGGCGGCCTTTACCGCTACGGCGACTGAGCGCGTGCGCGCCGATATCCAGCAGATGCTCGGCCTGCAAAACCCAGCGACCGTGGTGACGGGCTTTGATCGCAAGAACCTCTACTTTGGTTGCGAGGAGATGGGCGACAAGGCTAAGACCGCGTGGGTGCGCGACTACGTGATCGCGCATTCGAGCGAGAGCGGCATCGTGTATTGCTCGACTCGCAAGACGGTTGATGCGCTGGCAGGAGAGCTTGCTGAGGCGTTGGGTCCCAGCGGCATTCGCGTTGGCCGCTACCATGCCGGCATGGGTAATGACGCCCGCCGCCAAAGCCAGCGCGCCTTTATCGACGACGATATTCAGGTGATGGTTGCCACCAACGCCTTTGGCATGGGTATCGACAAGCCCAACGTGCGCTACGTCATCCATAACAACGTGCCCGAGAGCATCGAGGCCTACTATCAGGAGGCGGGCCGCGCCGGCCGCGATGGCGATCCGGCCAGCTGCCACCTGCTGTGGAACGGCAACGATTTTCGCATGCGCCGCTTTTTGATCGACCGCGGCGATGCGGCCGACGAGACGCTCGACGACGAGCAGCGCGCGTGGGCGCTCCAGAACCGATATCGCCTGCTCAGCCAGATGGAAGGTTACTGCAATACCACCGGCTGCCTGCGCGAATACATGCTGCGCTACTTTGGCGACGAGGCCGCGGCCGAGCATGCGGCCGTGGGCGGCGCCGCCGCGGACGACGCCGAGGGCTGTGGCAACTGCAGCAACTGCCTCACGCAGTTCGAGGTCGAGGACGTCACCGGTATGGCTCGCGCCGCCGTGCGCTATGTGGCCACGCGTCCCATGCGCTTTGGCAAGTCGCTCATCGCCGATGTGCTTCACGGCGGCAACACCGAGCGCATTCGCCAGATGCATCTGGACGAGGATCGCGGCTATGGTGAGCTGTCGAGCGAATCGGTCGGCCGCATCAAGGACATCATTGGCCAGCTGTGCGGCCGCGGTTATTTGGCCACCTCGCAGGGGCAGTACCCGGTCGTGGGCCTGGGTCCGCGTGCCGGCGAGGTCGAGGACGAGGCGTTTGCCTTTACCGTTAAGCGTCGCGCGTCCAAGCGCAAGGCCTCGGCCCGTGCTCGCCGTGCGGTGGATCTGCTGCGCGAGGAGGCCGAGCTGGATCAGCGCCCGCGCGTGGGCGACGATGCCGAGCTGTTCGAGCGCCTGCGCGCCCTGCGCAAGGAGATCGCGGCCGAGCTGGAGATGGCGCCGTACATGGTCTTTTCCGACAAGGCCCTGCGCGGCCTGTGCCGCCTGCGCCCGCAGACGCGCGACGAGCTGATTCAGGTCAACGGCATTGGCGAGAAAAAGGCCGACGCCTTTGGCGAGCAGTTTATGGCGGCGATTGAAGAGTTTGAATCCGAGCATGCGCGGGATGGAGCGTAACGATGGCAACCGACGATAAAACCGACCGCGCTGGCGTATCCGCCGTACCGCTGTACCAGCAGGTCATGGACGACCTGAAGGGCGAGATCGCACGCGGCGTGTACGCGCCCGGCTCGCGCATTCCTTCCGAGATAGAGCTCGCGAAGTCCTACGGCGTGGGGCGCATTACCGTGCGCCGCGCCATCGAGGAGCTGTCGCGCGCGGGGTACCTCAACCGCCAGCAGGGGAGGGGCACCTTCGTGTGCGCCCCCAAGCTCAAGCGCAAGATTGTCCAGAAAGGCGACGTCCAGAGCTTTTCCGAGGGTTGCGCCGCCAACGACATGGTGGCCGGAGCGCGCCTGGTGTCGCGCACGGTGGTTGCGGCGACGCACGAGGACGCGGCGTTTTTTGGCGTGGAACCCGGCTGCGAGCTCATTGTGGTCGAGCGCGTGCGCACGGCAGACGGCGTGCCCGTCATGCTCGAGAACAACGCCTTTGTGCTCGCCGACCATCCCTACCTGCAGACGCTTGCCGATAAGGACCTCGCCGACAACTCGATCTTCTCGCTCGTTGCCGAGCATTCGGGTCGCGCGCCGCTCAAGTCCGACCCCTGTACCGTGGAGATTGCGCTTGCCGATGCTCAGGCGGCCCCGCTGTTGGAGGTGCCGGCCGGCGAGCCACTCTTCTATATGGAGGCGTACTTTACCGATGAGGACGAGCGGCCCCTGCTGCTCGGGCGCCAAAAGATCGTGGGCTCGCGCTACGTGTTCGACATCTAACGTCCATAGATAGAACAACATAGAACAAATTTGCTGAAATGACTTCACGAGCACCTGCTTGCATGCTATAAATAGAACAACATAGAACGACTGCAGGTACGAGCTGCCGTCGTCCAAAGCCGCCACACAAGGAGGAGCGTTACCGTGAACGCACACGATCTGATTCAGGAAATTATCGAGCGCAAGGGTAAGATCGAGAACGTCTTTTGGATCGCCTGCGGCGGTTCGATGATCGACCTGATGCCGGCTAACGAGCTGCTCAAGCGCGAGGCCACTACGTTTGCCTCGACGGTCTACACCGCGCGCGAGTTTTGCCTGATGGCCCCCAAGAGCCTGGGGCCGAAGTCGCTCGTCGTCGCCTGCAGCCACAGTGGCAACACGCAGGAGGTCGTCGACGGTTGCGAGATGGCGCTGGCTGCCGGTGCCGAGGTCGTCGCCCTCACCGACTGCGAAGGCTCCAAGATCGACAACGGCAAGTGGACCACCTGGGTCTACCCCTGGGGCGAGGGCGTGTCGCAGGCCGAGGTTCCGCAGGGCATCGGCGTTCTGATGGCTGCCGAGCTGCTCGACCAGCAGGAAGGCTACGAGGCACTCGCCGACATGTACGCTGGCCTCAAGCAGATGGATGCGCTGCTGCCCGCCGCCCGCGAGAAGGTCAACGCCGAGCTGGGCGCCCGCTTTGCCGAGCTCTGCCAGCAGCACAAGTTCTTCTACATCCTGGGGTCCGGCCCCAACTTTAGCCAGACCTACGCCATGGCCATCTGCTCGCTCATGGAGATGCAGTGGCAGCACTGCTGCTACATCCACTCCGGCGAGTACTTCCACGGTCCCTTCGAGGCCACCGAGCCCGGCGTGTTCTACTTTGTGCAGCTCGGATCGGGCGAGTGCCGCCCCATGGAGGAGCGCGCGCTCGCGTTTCTCAACACGCACACCGATACGATTATGGTGCTCGACGCCCTCGAGTACGGCGTGGGCGAGGTGCCCGCCAGCGTGCGTTCGTTCCTGGAGCCGATCTTCTTCTACGCAATGAGCTGCGAGCTGCGCGCCGCCCGCGGCAAGGTGTTCGACCACAGCCCCGAGGTTCGTCGCTACATGGGCGTTGAGCAGTACTAAGTAGCGGGGAAAGCGAACTTTTACGACGGGGCCTTCGCCAAACGAGGGTCCCGTTTGCGTCGCGGCACCCCGTCCCAGCTGTCGAATAATGAAGTCAAATACTTTTCCCCAGAAGTGAACGACCTATTTTGGACCCCCGAAGCATCGACATTTTTTGGTGCCAAAACCGCAGGTAAATCTCGACGAAATCGCAGGAAATGGCGTCTGAAAAGTGTCGATGCTTTGGGGGTCCGATTTGGCTCGTTCACTTTGCAGGAAAAGTATTAGACCTAAATCTGCAGGCATGCTGTTGGGGTCAATAAAAAGCGGGCCGCACCGGGGATTTCCGGCGCGGCCCGCTTTTTATTGCGGCCGTGTGTGCGAGGTGTCGCGTCAAGCGACGGCCTACTTTGCGTCGTAGGCCTCGGCATCCCACCAGTCGAGCTGGGCGATGTTGTCGCGGATGTGCTGGCAGCTCTTGTGGAAGCCCTCGAGCTCGTACTCGGACAGGTCGAGCGTGTAGACCTCCTCGACGCCCTCGGCGCCGATCACGCACGGCAGGGAGGTGAAGATGCCCTCCTCGCCATACTGGCCGGTCATGAGCGTGGAGGCGGAAAGCACGGCGTGCTCGTTGTGCAGCACGGCAGCGCAGACGCGCGCGGCGGAGTTGGCGACGGCGTACTCGGTGCACTGCTTGCCCTGGTAGGTTACGTAGCCGCCCTTGCGCGCGAGCTCCTCGACCTCCATGTGGTCAAAGGCGTACTTGTCGGGGTTCTCGGCCTGGAGCTCGTTGAGGCTCTTGCCGGCGATGGTCGCAGCCTTAAAGGCAGCCAGCTGGCTAAAGCCGTGCTCGCCGATCATGTAGGCGTCGATAGACTTGGGGCTCACGCCGACCTTCTTGGAGATCTCGGTGCGCAGGCGGGCGGAATCCAGACCGCAGCCCGAGCCGATGATCTTCTTGGGGTCGTAGCCGGTCAGGTGCCACAGCTCGGTGCACACGACGTCGCAGGGGTTGGAGATGCTCACAAAGATGCCGTCAAAGCCGGCGTCGACGATGCGCTTGGCAAAGGTGCGGGCAGCGTCGGTGGTAAAGAACAGCTCGCCGTCGCGGTTGCCGGCGGCCAGCGCGACCTTGCCGGCGGCGTTGACGATGACGTCGCAGCAAGCCAGCTCCTCGTAGTGGTCGTAGCAGTTGACGATTTTGGTGTTATACGGGACAAACGAAAGGGAGTCGCGCAGGTCCTGGACTTCGGACGTCACCTTGGCCTCGTTGATATCGCACAGGTACAGCTCATCGGCAATGCCCTGCATAAGCAGGCTGTTGGCAACATGTGCTCCTACGTGGCCCTGACCGACCACACCGATCTTACGCGTCTGGTACATATACGTATCCTTTCGGCCGAGTTTCTCGCGTCGAACCATTGTAGCCTCCTGCCGTCACTTTGCTAGGCTAAAGCGTCGTAGATTTTTGGGACATGCTTTAATCTCTACTTTTGGAGTGATTTGGGCCGCTGGTGACATCGCCGGGCGATGTGCTCGCGCGGATGGGGCCGCTCGTTGTACCATAACTGCAACTGACTCGTAAGGAGCATCCATGCCCATTCGCATTCCCGACGCCCTTCCTGCTGCCGCGCAACTCGAGAGCGAGAACATCTTTGTCATGACCGAGTACCGCGCGCTGCACCAGGACATCCGTCCGCTGCGCGTGCTCATCCTCAACCTCATGCCCACCAAGATCGCCACCGAGACGCAGATCATGCGCAAGCTCTCCAACACGCCGCTGCAGGTGGAGGTGGACCTGCTACGCACCAAGACGCACGAGGCCACGCACGTGAGTGCCGGCCACCTGGAGACGTTCTACCGTACGTTCGACGACATCCGCGACATCCACTACGACGGCCTGATCATCACAGGCGCGCCGGTGGAACAGATGCCGTTCGAGGAGGTCGACTACTGGCCCGAGCTCTGCCAGATCATGGACTGGTCTACCACGCACGTGCACTCTACGTTGCACATTTGTTGGGGCGCGCAGGCGGGGCTCTACCATCATTACGGTATCCAGAAGCACGACCTGCCGGCCAAGGCGAGCGGCGTGTTCGAGCATTATCTGGTGAAGCCGCAAAGCCCGCTGGTGCGCGGCTTCGACGACCGCTTCTATGCCGTGCACTCGCGCAACACCGATGTGCGTCGCGAGGATGTGGAGGCCGAGCCGCAGCTTGAGGTCGTGGCCGTGTCCGACGAGGTGGGCCTGTACATCGTCAAGTCGACCGACAGCCGCCGTTTCTTTGTCTTTGGCCACCCCGAGTATGATACCGACACGTTGCGCCTGGAGTACGAGCGCGACGTGAAGCGCGGGCTCAACCCTCAGGTGCCGGCGCATTACTTCCCGGGCGACGACCCCACCGCCGAGCCGCGCAACGTTTGGCGCAGCCAGGCTCAGCTGTTCTACACCAACTGGCTCAACTACTACGTCTACCAGACCACGCCCTACGACCTAGCCCGCGCCGGCGAGGAGCACTAGGCCGCTGTCGTGGCTGTGGCTGCGGCGGTTATCGTGGCCGCTACGCGACGAGCGTGGATAATCGGACGCATGTTGAATGAGCGTGGATAATCTCCCACTTTTGGTCGAGGAACAGGCCCAAAGTGGGAGATTTTCCACGCTCGATTTTTCTGCGGCTGTCGTAGGCGGCAGCACCACGCGTCGAGTGTTTACGGACAGCATCGCAAACTAGGTAGTTTCGAGCCACAGCATATTTTCTTTTAAGGAAATCGACGGCTTTTGAGGCATAAAGATGTGGAGACAGGGACCTCTCGACAACCGTTCTACCTGCAGATATAAGCCATTAACCTAAAACGTCCAAAACCGTCAAGCATTTGGTCAGCTGCTGGACAGCATTTGGTCAGACTTCGCATGAAACCGTCTGGTACGTTGGCGCCGTTCCAAGAGTTGGGAGGCGACATGGCAAACGCGACGGCGAATCAAAGACTCACAGGCCACATTAAAGCGTGCGAGCAGCAGATGAGCTGCGTGTACGCGCGTACGACGGCGGAGGCAAAGCAGATTGAGCGGCGGGTGGCGGCGGGAAGTCTCAAGGTGGTCATGCCGGGGTTGTATGCGCGTCCGGAATACTGGTCCGAGCTCAAGTTTCGGCAGCGTTATCTGCATCGGGTGCGGGCGCTTGCGCAAAAGCACCCCGACTGGACGTTTTGCTCCTATACGGCGGCCGTTGTCTATGGCCTTTCGGTTTCGCATGCCAATTTGACGCACATCCATATCGCCGTGGCACCGGCACAATCAACGACGCCGGGCTCTCAGGTCGTTCGCCATCGTTATGTTCGTCAAACACGGGCCACCCAGATGGACATTGCCGTGACCGATATCGATCAAACGATTACGGATTGCCTGGTCGATGCATCGTTTGTCGAGGGACTGATCATTGCGGACTCGGCGCTTCATGAGCAGCTGTTGTCGAAGGAGCATCTCGTTGAGGCAGTCAACAAGCTTGGCTTAAATCGTCGCGGTGTTGTGACGGCGCGCAGGGTTGCACGGTATGCCGATGGCCTGTCGGAAAGCGGTGGCGAGTCCAAGGCGCGCGCCCTGATGATCGAGCGCGGCTGGCAGACGCCGGAGCTGCAAATTGAGCTGTTCGACCCGGTTGAGCCGGGACGGCCGTATCGCGTTGACTATTTGTGGCGCGTGGGTGACCGGTTGATTATTGGGGAGTTCGACGGATTCGTTAAAAGCGAGAAGGCGGCGGAGGAGGGCAAGCTTGCAAAGGCGCAATTTGATGAGCGCCAGCGCGAGTCGAGGCTTTCGCTGCTCGATAACTGTAAGATTGTGCGCTTGTGCTGGGATGATCTAAGGGACCCGACAAAGCTCGATCGCAAGCTCAAGGTTGCCGGCGTGCCGCGTGCATGCTGAGGCGGTGGCAGGGCGTTAGGCTGCACGAGCGTGGAAATCCGGACGGATGAGCGTGGGAATTTAGACGCGATTTGGTTGAGCGTGGATTTTCGGACACACGAGCGTGGATTATCGGACGTTTGAATAATGAGCGTGGATAATCTCCCGTTTTTTGCCCCCGAACAGGCCCAAAGTGGGAAATTTTCCACGCTCATTTTTGTGGGGTGCAGCGTGCCAGCCGTTAGGCGCTGATGATGTTGGGCAGCGGCAGGTCGTGGGCATCGGTGGGAACGTGGTCGACACGCTGCTCGTCAAAGGCGATGCCGATGATTTGGCATGCGGGCGAGAGCATGGGCAGGTAGCGGTCATAGCAGCCGCCGCCGTAGCCTAGGCGCGTGCCGGTGCGGTCGAATGCTACGAGCGGCACGACGATCATGTCGAGAGCTTCGGCAGGCACGATAGGGAAGCGGCTGCTGTCGATGTCCGTGGCCGCAAAGGCCCGCGTGGGGTGGGCGATAAACGTAGCCGCGTCCGCGTCGCCGGCAGCAACTGCCCGCATACACATGCGCTGGCCACAAGCTGCGGCGTCTGTTGCCGAGAGCATGCACGGATAGGCCACGCGCCAGCCACGTTTGGAGGCAGCTGCGGCAAACGCGGCTGAGTCGACTTCGGAACCCATCGCGGCATAGACGGCAACGGTGTGCGGCGCCGCGGCATCCAAGCGGCCCAGCAGCTCAACCAGCCGCGCACAGATATCAGCAGACTTCGCCGCCCGCAAGTCCAAATCAAGAGCATCGCGCCGAGCAATCACCGCCCGCCGCAACTCAGCCTTGTCCATCCCGGCTTCCTCTCCCAAACCTACCAAAAAGGGACAGGTTTATTTTGGCAGGTTTTATCTGGGCAAATGTCGAAACCACCACAAAGGTGCCTGTCCCCTTTGTGGTGGTTTTGGCCCATGCGTTAACGCTATAACGCCGCGGCGATTGCTTCGGTCACAAACTTATTGAGTGACTCGCCCTTCTTTGCCGCCGCCAGTGCTGCCTGCTTGTGAAGCTCGGAGCCTGTTCTCACATTGAACGAGCCCTTAAAAGCCCGCTCTGGTTCCTTGCCCTTTTCGGCACAAAACTCAAGGTAATCGTCGACGGCGTCGTGGAAGCATTGCTCCACTTCTTCAGCCTTGGAGCCTTCAAATACAATTGCGTCCCTAATGCCGGCGACCATACCTGTTAGTACATGCTGCTCGGCATCGAACTCGACTGGGGCGAAATAGCCCTTGTATGCCAAAACGTTACTCATGACTGCCTCCGACATCCTGCAGAAATCGAACGATGTTTCGAATTGTCCCCGCTGTCAATTCGTCAGATGGATGAGGCGCGTGCATCACGAACATCCTGCCATCTGAGGGCCTGTAGAAGCGAATGCGCGATCCGGATGTCTTGCCTTTGCTGTCCATTTCAAAGCCATATGAGGCCATGACTTTTAAAAAATCGGCATACCGATACGTCGAAGGGCAGCTAAACAGTTGGGCGATGAGTTTATCGGCTCGAGTCATCCCGCCTCACATTCTGCAACTATATTCTAGTTGCAATTTTGATCCGATGCAATCACCCATACTATAGAACATGTGTACGTATAGAACAAGTGTTCGAACCACTACAAAGGGGCCTGTCCCCTTTGTAGTGGTTTTGCTTGCTGTGGTTAGCCCATCAGGTCGACGACGTTAAAGCCGGCGTTGCTCTTTGCGATGACGTCGCGGCCGCCAAAGACGCAGGTGGGCGACTCGGCTGCGATGCGCGTCACGTCGGTGCCGAGCGAGCGCAGCTCACCGGGCGTGGCGGCGAGCATCTGGGCGCGACGCTCCTCGCGCGCATGCGGATCGAGCCCGGCCAGGTAGGTCGTGTTGCGGCGCTTGGTGAGCGCGTACGGCTTCACCGGCGCGTCCATGCCGCTCACGCAGCTCACGATAAAGCCCTCAAAGGCGGCTTCGTCGGGCTCAAAGCTGCCGAGCCATTCGCCTGCGCGCGCCACGCGCTCAATCGAAGGATCGATCGCCGGGTCGCGGTAGGTGTAGAACGCCGCCTGACGCTCACCTGCCGCGCGGAATCCGCAGCCGTACGCCCCGCCCTTCACGCGGATCTCGTTCCACAGGTAGTCGTAGGAGAGCGCGTTGGCAGCCACGGCCCAAGTGCCTGTCACGTCAATGCCCAGGCGACGCGGGTCGCACGCGCTTGCCGCAAAGCAGATGTCGCTGGGGATCACGAAAGCCTCGTGGCGGTCGCACGGCGCCGGCACCACGAGCGCGTCGCGGCCGGCACCATCGCCCGCACCCAGCCCCAGGTTGCCCGCGGCATCCCAGTACGCGTCAAAGTCCTCATCGCTGCCGGTAAAGCTCGCCATGCAGCCATCGGCCACAAAGATGCGGCCTGCCAGCTCGGCAAGCTTGGCGCGCAGGTCGTCCAGGCGCTCGTCAAAGTGGTCGAGCAGATCGCGCAGGAACAGGTAGAAGTCCACGCCCGAAAGCTGCTCGCGCACCACGGCCGAAGGCGAGCTGTAGCTCATCGCGCGACCGAGCGCCGCCGAGTGACCGTTGTTGATAAAGCCCTGCTCAAGCCCAATGCGAATCTGCGTGAGCACGTCGCGCACGCGGTTGGCGTCGGCATCTGCCAAAAGCGTGCTCGACCATACCTCGCGCGGCAGACTCGCCAGTGCATTAATCTTCTCGGACAGGGCGCCGGCGCTCACCAGCAGGTAGGGGCGCACGCCGTCCACGTCGGGCTGCGTCATGACCTCGGTCGTAAAGCTCAAAAAGCCCAGCTTGCCGGCGAGCAAGTTGTCGAGTTCCTCGGCCGAGTGCTCGCTCGTGGGCAGCTGCTTGAGCAGGCGGCAGAGCAGCGTTACATAGGGCAGGTCCTCAAACGCGACGCAGCTCAGGTCGAAATACTGCATGGCGTAGGCCAGGCGGTTGGTGGGGATGCCGTGGCGCAGGCAGGGGATGGGCGCGGTCGTGTCTACGACCAGCGGCGGCTCGGGGCGCGCCTCGCCAATGTCGGACACGCGCAGGCGCGGCAGCGTGGCCTTGGCCTCGGGCGTGTCCTCCGCCTCCTGCGCGGCACGCAGCGCGGCCGTGCGCTCGACCACGTCGGCCAGCTCGGCATCGGTCATGGCGTCGCGTTTGGCTGCCAGCTCGGCGGCTCCGGCGCCCTCCGAACCCTCGGCGGCATCCACCGGTACCAGCTCGACCAGCGCCATGTGGTCGTTTTTCAGCACGAGCTCGCGCAGCAGGTCCTCAAAATAGCTGCCGTCCAGCTCGCCGCGCAGTTCCTCGTACACCGGACCGTACTTGAGCGCCAGCGTTGCAGCATCGTCATCGTAGAGCCAGGTGCTCAGCGCGTCGCACGCAATGGCCACGCCGTCAGCGATACCGTAGTCGCGCTGGCGCAGGTCGTATTCGTTGCTACTGATGATAGCTTCCAGGCGCTCGCGCGGAACGCCGTGCTCGCACAGGTCGCGGCAGGCGTCCTGGAACACGCGACGCAGCTCGCGCGCCACGCCGGGCTGCGCGTTTTGCAGCATGATGAGCTCGTAGGGCTGCAGGCTCTCGGCCGCGGTATAGCTCACCACGTTGCCGCCCAGGCCGGCGGCCAGAATGGCCTTCTTAACTGGCGCCTCGTTAGAACCCAGCAGCGCCTCAAACAGGATATCCGCCGCGATCGTACGCTTGCGGTCGAGCGCGCTGCCCAGCACAAGGCCCAGGCCCACCAAGGCGTTCTCGGGTGTGGTGGACATCTCGATGCGTTTGTACTCGCAGGTCACGGGTGCCTGCACGACCAGCGGATTGGGCGCCAGCATGGACGGGTCCTCGCCGGCGGCAACGGCTGCGTCCATGCGGCAGCTCGCGGCACTCGGCTGCGACAGATAGCGCTCGTCCAAAAAGGCCAACGCGCGGTCCACGTCCAGGTCGCCGTAGAGCGTGATGTAGGAGTTGGAAGGATTGTAGTGGCGCGCGTGCGTGTCCAGGAACTGCTCGTAGGTGAGCGTGGGAATCGCGCGCGGATCGCCGCCGCTCTCATGCGCATAGGCGGTGTCGGGATAGAGCGCGGCGTTGACGGCGTCGTCCAGCACGCTCATGGGGTCGGACAGCGCACCCTTCATCTCGTTGAACACCACGCCGTTATAGCGCAGCGTGCCCTCGTGCAGGCTCGCGGCGCTGCCATCGCCCTCGCCCTCGGCGCCCTCCGGCAGGTCCAACTCGTAGTGCCAGCCCTCCTGCTCAAAAATGGTGGGTTTGGTATAGATGGCCGGGTTGAACACCGCGTCCAGGTACACGTCCATCAGGTTGTACAGATCTTGCTCGTTGGTGGTGGCAACGGGGTAGATGGTCTTGTCGGGGTAGGTCATGGCGTTGAGGAACGTCTGCATGGAGCTCTTGATCAGGTCGACAAACGGCTCCTTGACGGGAAACTTAGCCGATCCGCACAGCACCGAGTGCTCAAGAATATGGAACACGCCGGTGGAGTCGGCCGGCGGCGTCTTAAAGCCAATGGCAAAGGCTTTGTTTTCGTCGTCGCACGCCAGGTACAGCAGGCGAGCGCCCGAGGCGGTGTGGCGCAGCACGTAGGCGTCCGAGTCGAGCTCGGGCACGGTCTCGCAACGCTCGACGGCAAAGCCGTGGCAGGTGGTGCCGGGTGCCAGCAGCGCGGCGGCTGCGGCGCGCGGGTCGGTTGAGGTGGTGGGCATATGCAGTCTCCTTTGACGCCCCAGCGGGGGCGAATCGAGTCGAATCCCCGAGAGTATACCCATATGGGGCCGCGGCTCTGCGACGAACTGAAGACGATGCCAGCGGATTGGACAAAGGCCCCGCGCGTTCACCGCACGAGCGTGGAAACTTGGACGCCTATCGAATGAGAGTGGATTTTCGGACGGAATCAGCCTCAAAACGCCCAAAAACCGTCCAAATATCCACCCTCATTTCCCGACCGTCCAAAATCCACGCTCATCCGCCGCCCGCACATCTCTCATATCTCATTCGTCTCTAATACGAGAGATAACAGAAAGATGAGAGATAAATATGAGAGATAACAATGCTGCAAAGAGACAGACAACCATGGTATTGTCTCAATATAGATTGTTTTACCAGCGAAAACATGTTTAAATGAAACAGATGACAGACATCTTATCTTTCATCTCTCACTCCTCTCTAATATGAGAGATAACAGAAAGATGAGAGATAATTACGAGAGATAACTGAGAGACGAAGGAAATCTATTCGCGGTATTCTTCGCAGAACCGAGCGAAAGGACGTGCAGATGAACGAAAACGAACTGACCGGTCTGCTCGAGTCTTTAAGGCGCATGGGCTCGGACGATCTTAACGTTGAGGTCAAGGAGAGCGCCACGACGCTTTCCCGCGACGTATGGGAAACGGTCAGCGCTTTCGCAAACACCGCCGGCGGCATCATCGTACTCGGAGTGAGCGAGCGCGCGGGTTTTGTCCCAGTTGCAAACTTTGAGACCGAGAAAGTGCTCAACCAATTCGTGGCGGGCATGGGCGATGCTGGCGGTCGCGGAAAGCTGGCCAATCCGCCCAAATACACCATTGAGCGCGTGGAGCTCCAGGGCACCGTGGTTCTAGTCATCGCGATTGAGGAGCTTGACCCGTCGAGCAAGCCTTGCTATGTCATGGAGCGGGGCGCTCAAGGTGGCAGCTACAAACGCATCGATGACAAAGATGTCCCGCTTTCGTCGACCGAGGTTTTGGCACTGTCGTCATATGAACGGACGAGTCCTAGCGATCGCGATGCGGTGCCCGGCACGAGTGTGGGCGATCTCGACGAGTCGCTGGTCGACCGCACGATAGAGCGTGCCTATTCGTTGACGCCTCGAGCGATGCGCGGTGCGGCGGACAAGAAGACAAAGATGGAGCGTCTGAATTTCCTCGACTTCCAGGGCAATGTTACCAAGGCCGGCCTCCTTGCCGCGGGCGTTTACCCTCAGCAGTTCTATCCCAAGCTCTTCATTGATGTGGCTGTCCACGTGGGAACTCAAAAGGGAGCTGCGGGGCCACTAAGGTTTATGGACCGCACAATCTGTGAGGGAACGTTGGGCGAGATGATCTCGGATGCTGTCGCGGCCGTCGCCAAGAATTTGCGGCGAACCTCGACCGTCCAAGGCGTCTCGCGTGTCGACTCGCTGGAGATTCCCGAGGAGGTTCTGCGCGAGGCAATCGCCAACGCCGTAATCCATCGAGAATACGGGGATCGGTTCTGTGGACAATCGATTGCCGTCGACGTCTTTGACGATCGTGTCGAGGTGACGAATCCTGGCGGCCTTTACGGGGGAAAGACTCGCGAGAACTTGTTTGACGGCAGCTCCCGATGCCGTAACGCGACGCTCGTGAAACTCATGTCGATTGTCCCGCTGCCGGATGGCGCAGGTTCGCCGGCTGAGGGCAATGGCTCGGGCATCCCGATGATGATCGATGCCATGCGCGCGCATGGTCTGGCCGAGCCCCTGTTCTGCCCGGGGTTCGATCGGTTCAAGGTCGTACTTTACCGTCCAAAGATCGAGCCGGTCGATCATGGCGGGGACTTGATTATGACGGCACTCAAGCGCTACGGCGAATTGGGGACGCGCGAACTGGCGGAGCGCACGGGACTCACGGTTTCCCAGGTTAGGGCACGCGTCAATGCGCTCATTGAGCAGGGTGAGCTTGAGCCGACGGCGCCGTCGACAAGCCGCAACCGCAAATATAGACTGTCAGAGCGCGTGGAATAAATGCGTTAGTGGACGAGGCGACCCAATAATCGACCCTCGATTGGCGCCCACTAAGGTAAAGCGGTTGTTGCCCAGTCGACGGTGATGCTAAAGACTCGGCTTACGCCGGCATGGCCCCGAACCCGTCCATCAAGAACAGCCTAAGAACCAGCTTGATGACATATCCCGGTTTGATTTCTGCCGTGCCAAAGACGCTGCGCTCGGCGAGCTCGCTGCAGTATGCGTAGATGTCGCGGATAAGGTCCGCGCCCGAAAGCGTAAACATGTAGCCTGCGTCCGAAAGCGCATTGGGCGCGGCGGGCAACTTGGCCATGTGGCAGAACGTTTGCAGGTCGGGCGCCATGGCGTTCTGGTAGTCAAGGTGGCTGCCGTCTTCTTGCGCGGCGAATTCCAGCTGGCGTACTCGATCAAGCGCCGCTGCCAGCACAAAGCTCGGTGTGGGAGCATTGACGTCCTCCGTGCTCGCCACAAGCCTGCCCGCCGCCTGCGTGACAAGCCAAGCGACCTCGCGCTGGCAACGCACGGCCTTGCGCGTAACCGGCTTGATGGACGAAGAAGAAACGCTCCCCTTAGGCGGATTCGAAGCAGCCATAAGACCCTCCCATGAACGACCCGGTCCAACAAGCCCGGATGAAACACGTGCTACATCAGTATACAGGGGAGTGGGGTAGCGGGGTACAAGCGCGCCAGCGGCAAACCGAGAGCATCAACAATGTGCCTCCGCTCTATTTGGACGATGGTACGTGGGTCATTAAGTACTCGGTTCAAGCGTCGGGTACCGTTGGTTTTCGAGACCAGAATTACAACCGTAAAATGCTCAACTGCATGGAATGTGACGTCCCAGTCGGAGTCATATTTGCAACCGAGGTGGGCTATAAGGTGCTCGGCCTTGCGTTTGTTGAGCGGTTCGAGCCCGAAAACGGATGGTTTGTTCTGCACGGTCCTGTTCATAAAGGCGGACCGGACCCTCGTTTTGCGCCCGACATGAGTTATCTGAAGCACATACCCGTCGATATTGAGTTTGCCGGACAGGGTGCGACCGACGATGAAATTTGGCTTTGGCGGTCTTTTACGATCGTGCTGTTTGATCGGATCGCGTGGCGATGCAATCTCGCACACGCCTGCCGGTGCATGCTCTTCCTGATTTGTATAGCGAGAGGGGAGCGAACGTGAGCTGGCGAGGCGATATTGCGATGGGGAAGTACGGAAAACTGCCGTGCGCCCTTATAGACAACAAAATGTTTCCGAGCGTAGAAGTTGATTGCGGGTCGTTTGTCGTCGCCTGTCCTTGCTGCGGCTCGCAAATACCGTGGCTCGACATTCGGTTCATCGATGCGTGCGACAGACTTAGCGACGAAGTGAGAAAACGGACAGGCGTTCATATGCCGGTGTATCAGGAGAAATGCCCTGTTTGTGGCCTCGATATCGTGTACGACGCCGGCGACGAGGGATAGGTGATGCGGAGGAGCTGGCTGTGAAGGCATCTCTGTCCCTATAAATAAATCCCCTCACCGAGCTGCTTGTGGAACTTGGCGTGATGGTCGCGTGCCCAGGTAAAGAGCGCCTGGTCAAAGTCGGTGCGTGTGGCCGGGACGCCGAAGACGCCGGCAACTTCGACGCGCACAAACTCCAGTGCCGGCAGTTTGTTGATGGCAGTGAGGGCAAACGGGGACGAGGGCTCCTCGAACAGATAGCGGCTGCCTTGCAGCGCGTCGCAACTGGTGCACGTGTTGCCGAGCGACGGGGCTTTGGAGGCTCGCGCGCCTACGGGCTTGTAGCCGCAGCGCTTAGAAAGATAGTCGCGGATCTCGCCCGGCACGCAGCCAAGAGCGGGAACAATGGCGAGCGCGTTGGCATTGGCCGTGTCGATGGTAATGTGCCCGGCTTCGTTGGGCGCGTGCGCGATGGCGATGCCCTTGTCGTCATCGATTCGATAGGGAATGCCGAAGGCCGCGACCGAGGTCTCTTTGTGACACTTCCAGCACTCGCGCTTGCCCAGTACTAGATATATATACGGCGCTGAGGGGTCGGATCGGTCAACACCGGGCAGCCACTCGGCAAAGGGCTCGGGGTTGACGCCGCTGGGTACATACCAGATCTTCTTGGTCCGGTCCCATTTGGCGCCCAGCGCTTTGGCTTCTTCTTTGTGCGAAAAGGGGACATCGAGCTCGGTGCGCATGGCGGCTCCTTGGTGCTGCAGGTGCGAGTGGCTCAAGGATACCGCAGGGCGCAGACATCGCGGCGTTTTGTTGAGAAGTTGCGGCGCGGACTGCTTGGTTACGCCGTTAGATAAATTGGCAAGTAGATGGTCGGCTTTTGACCAGTTGGGCGGTTGGAGCAGCTTGCGGCGCAGTTTTGTGCCTGGCTATTGTTGATGTTGGGGTATTGAATATATTTGGCTGCCATTCGTCAGGTGAATTGATGTTACGTTGCGATGACGGTTGGAACTGCCAGCGGATTTAGCGACATAAAACAAAACAGCCCAGAGGACATAGCCTCTGAGCTGCGAACATTTGGTGGGCGTTAGAAGATTTGAACTTCTGACCTCTTCCGTGTCAGGGAAGCGCTCTCCCCCTGAGCTAAACGCCCGATCAAGGGTGCGCAAGCGCGCAAGGGATAATATAACGGAGCCTGAACTCGGTGGCAAGAACATTTTTAAAAATCGCTTACATTGTGGAATTCGGGGGCTTTGTCATATCCATTTCAAAAGAGCCTGCTGCCGCGATTTGACTGTCGCATAATGCAAGGCCATTGCGGTATCGAGCTATGGAAAGACGTCTGCGGAATTGTCCTACCGATAAGCGGACAAGCCTTCGGCTGGTGCCTTCGCCGTGGTAAGGTAAGCCGAATTGTTTCCAGGTTGCTTCGAGGGAATGGAATGAGCAAAGAGCGTGTCGAGCAGGTCGAAGGCGCAGGGGCTTCGGTGCCGATGACCGATATATCGAACATTGATGTGCCCGAGGGCACCGATGAGCTCAGCCGTAGCACCCGCCGCGCTTGGCGCGAGCGCCTGAACAGCGCTTCGACGCGCAAGATGATCACGGGCGTCTTGGCTACGCTGGTGGGCGGTTCGTTTTGGGGCTTCTCGGGCACCAGCGCGAGCTTTCTGTTCGATACCTACCACGTCGACACCTTGTGGCTTATGAGCGTGCGTCAGATTCTCGCCGGTCTACTCTTTATGGCCGTGGTTGTTACGCGCGACCGCGAGCGCCTGATTAAGCTCTGGACCACACCCGCCGATCGCAAGCAGCTGCTGCTCTTTACCGCCTTTGGTCTGCTGTTCAACCAGTTTTGCTATCTTTCGGCCGTGCGCCTGACGAACGCCGGAACCGCGACGGTGCTCCAGTGCCTGCAGCTCGTTATCATCATGGGCTACACCTGCGTGACCGATCGCCGCATGCCGCGTACTCGCGAAGTTATCGGCATTGGCCTGGCTCTGGGTGGAACCTTTTTAATCGCCACCGGCGGCGACCCCACCAGCCTGAATATCTCGCCGCTTGGCCTGGCAGCAGGTCTTATGTGTGCGGTCAGCGCCACGTGTATGGCGGTGATTCCCGCCAAGATCCTGCCCGAATACGGCAGCCCCATCGTCACGGGCTCGGCAATGCTCACGGCGGGCGTGTTCTCGTGTGTCTTCGTGCAGCCCTGGACGCATATGCCAGCGCTCGACGCTGCCGGCGTCGAGGCGCTCGCGGTGTTCGTGGTTATCGGATCGTTTTTTGCTTACATGCTCTATATGCAGGGCGTTAAGGACATCGGCTCGGTGCGTGCGAGCCTCATCGGAACTGTGGAGCCGGTTTCGGCGACCATCACCAGCGCCGTTATGCTGGGCACGGTGTTTTTGCCGACCGACCTTATCGGCT
This sequence comes from uncultured Collinsella sp., assembly GCA_905199545.1. Classification (GTDB taxonomy): domain Bacteria; phylum Actinomycetota; class Coriobacteriia; order Coriobacteriales; family Coriobacteriaceae; genus Collinsella. The sequence continues at coordinate 123,913 of CAJKGW010000003.1, read as the reverse complement.
TTGCCATGATCATCGTGATGATGTTCCTCACGGTGTAGCTGGCGCCGCCGCCAAGACGGAAAAGGTGTTGTGCCGCATTTTCGCCAATTGATGTCCGTGTCTGGAGTTTAGCTGTCGATGCCCAAAATGCCATAAACTAGTAACGTTATGGACTTTTTCATTGCGACTCAATTGCGAGGATTTCTTTATGGCTGGTAATCACTTTAAGGGCAGCGATAGCGGCCGTCCTGCAGTTCCGCCGCGTCCGAACGGGGCTGGTAAGGCCGGCACGCCGGGCGGCACTGGACAGGGCGGTTCCGGTAAGCGCGTGTCCCCGGGCGAGACGGCGATGTTTACCGCTCTGTACGAGCAGTCACAAAAGGCAAAAAAGACCGGCCGTGCAAGAGGGAATGTCTTTGCGGACGGTGCAACCTCCACGTCGCAGCCGAGTGGGTCTCCTTCGGTACCTGCGAACAACGCAGGTGCTGCCAACGCCGCGAATGCCGCCGGCAACGTTAATGCCGGCAAGGCCGACAACAATACTCCCTCTGCCGGTGGCGCGGGGCTTACGGGTAACCTCGGCACGATTTACACCGGCGCCTCCGAGACTGGCACGTTCGCTCGCCTGGATGATAGCGGTACCGAGTTTGCGGGCTCGGGTTCCAAGGAAGATTATTACGATTTTGGCTTGAACTACGGTAGCGACGCTTCGTCGAGTTCGACCTCTGACGGTCTGGTCCGTCATCGCCATCGCAAGGGCGAGCGCAAAAAGCGTCACACCGGTGCCATTATTGCCGCTGTAGCCGCGGTGCTTCTCGTTGCGCTTGGCGCAAGCGGCTTTATGCTGCTTAACTCGGCAAAGACCGTAAAGAGTGAAGCGAAGGAGGCCGTCGAGATTGTCGGTGGCCTTAAGGACAAGGTCACGTCGGGCGATTTTTCGACGCTGCCTGACGACGCGAAGAAGATTGATGAGCTTTGCGACAGCATGAAGGCGGAGACCTCGAGCCCGCTGTGGACGGCGGCTTCGTTTATCCCGGTGTATGGCAGCGACATCAATGCGGCCCGCACCATGATCGACGCCCTGTCCGATGTCTCGAGCAATGCGCTGGTTCCCATGGCCGATAACCTTTCGCAGGCCACGCCCGGCAAGCTGTTTCAGGACGGCATGATTAACGTGTCCGCGCTGCAGGCGGTCGCCGATTCGCTTTCCAGCAGCTCGAAGGTGTTCAAGAGCGCCAACGAGAAGATCCAGGGCATTGGCGATACTCATATTTCCCAGGTGACCGAGCTGGTCGATAAGGCCAAGGACGGCTTTGCCACCCTCAACGGCGCGGTTGACGCGGCGGAGAAGGTCGCCCCCGTCCTTCCCCAGATGCTCGGCGCCAACGGCCAGACGCGTAACTACCTTGTGTACGCCATGAACAACGTCGAAATTCGTGCCTGCGGCGGCTTTGGCGGTTCGCAAGGTTTGATTTCGGTCACCGACGGCCAGATGTCGATTGGCGAGTTTGTTCCCCGCATTGGGCTCAGTGAGGATGAGGCAGTCGAGAGTGTCGACGAAGAGGATGAGGCGCTGTTCGGCAACCACAGTAACCTGTACAACTCGGGCAATACCTATTCGCCTGATTGGCCCCGCAACTCGCAGCGTGTCGCCGCGCTGTGGAAGTCCCAATATGGGCAGGACGTTGATGGCGTCGTCGGCATCGACCCGGTGTTCCTGCAGTATCTGCTGGGCCTGGTCGGTAACGTGTCGCTGCCCGACGGAACGGTTGTCGACGGCACCAACGCCGCAAAGGTCCTCATGCACGATGTGTACTGGAACTATCCGGTCGAGGAGTCGGACGGCATCTTTGCATCCGTCGCCAGCGCTGCCTTCGACAAGATCCTTGGCGGTATCGGCGATGTCGATGTTACGAAGCTTGTCAGCGCCGTTGAGCGCGGTGCCGAAGAGGGCCGCCTGATCGCGTGGATGAAAAACGATGACGAGCAGAACGCTATCAAGGAGATGAACATCGACGCCTCGCTGCCCGATCCGGATGACCCGAGTGAAGATCCCGTTGCTGGTGTCTACTTTAACAACCTGAGCTTCTCCAAGCTCGACTGGTACCTGAATGCCGATACGCAGATTGGCCAGGGCATCAAGAACGGTGACGGCACATGCTCGTATCGCATCGCCGTTACCCTGACGAACATCATGACGCAGGAGGAGGCCGGCAAGCTGCCCGACTACGTCGCGGCGAGCGCGCCCGATGCCGCGCGCGACGACGAGCGTCTGAATGTCTCGTTGTTTGCCCCGACGGGCGGCAACATTACTGATCTGACCGTCGAGGGCACCCAGTTTGGTCTTGGCGCCGCTACGTGGCATGGAATCCCCTTCTATTCGGGCACCGTTGACCTGCATGCTGGCGAGACGACGACGATCACATATACGCTGACCACGTCAGCCGAGGCGGGGGACAAGCCGCTTACGCTGCGTCAGACTCCTACATGCCAGGCGGCTCGCGACAGCGCGTCGGCGTAGGGTTTTTCTGGTAGCGCAGATAATCGAGTACCATTTTGGGGCGGACAGGCAATCTGTTCGCCCCTATTTTGTAAGGAGAGCGCATGAAGTACTTTGGCACCGACGGCTTTCGCGGTGAGGCTAACGTTGGGCTGACGGTAGAGCACGCTTATAAGATTGGCCGTTTTGTGGGCTGGTATTACGGCGCCAACCGCGAGCGCAAGGCGCGCGTCATCGTGGGTAAGGACACGCGTCGCTCGAGTTATATGTTTGAGGCGGCGCTGGTGAGCGGCTTGGTCGCGAGCGGCGCGGACGCCTATATGCTGCACGTGATCCCCACGCCGGGCGTAGCGCATCAGACCGTGGAAGGCTGCTTCGATTGCGGCATCATGATCAGCGCGAGCCACAACCCGTTTTGCGATAACGGCATTAAGCTCGTCAATAGCGACGGTTTTAAGATGGACGAGGACGTACTGGAGCTCATCGAGGACTACGTCGATAGCAAGAGCGAGGTGCCGCTGGCCACGGGCAACCACATCGGCGCCACGGTGGACTACATGCAGGGCCGCAACCGCTACATTGCCTCGCTCATCGCCAGCGCGAACTTTTCGCTTCAGGGCGTCAAGATCGGCATCGACTGCGCCAACGGCTCGGCGTCCTCGGTGGCCAAGCCGGTGTTCGACGCGCTGGGCGCCGACGTGCGCGTGATCAATGCCGCGCCTGATGGTTTTAACATCAACGTCGACTGCGGCTCCACGCATATGGAGCGTCTGCAGCGCCATGTGGTGGAGCAGGGCCTGGACGTGGGCTTTGCCTACGACGGCGATGCCGACCGCTGCCTGGCCGTGGACGAGCGCGGCCGCGTGGTCGATGGCGACCAGATCCTGTACGTGTGCGGCGTGTACCTGAACAAGCACGGTCGCCTTTCGGGCGGTACCGTGGTTCCGACGATTGCCAGCAACTTTGGCCTGATCAAGTCGTTGGAGCTTGCCGGCCTAAGTGTCGTGACCAGCGGTGTGGGCGACCGTCACGTGTATGCCAAGATGCGCGAGGGCGGTTACAGCCTGGGCGGCGAGCAGACGGGCCATACGATCTTTGGCGATATCGAGCGCACGGGCGACGGCATTATGACCTCGCTGCGCGTGATGGAAGTGATCCGCGCCGAGCGCGAGACGCTCTCGCAGCTCACGGCTCCGTGCAAGCTGCTGCCGCAGGCGCAGGTGGCCGTGCGCGTGGCGGACAAGGACGCCGCGCTCGAGAACATGGGCGTGCAGAACGCCATCGCCGAGGCCGAGGCTGCGCTGGCAGGCGAGGGCCGCGTGCTCGTACGCAAGAGCGGAACCGAGTCGGTTATCCGCGTGCTGGCCGAGGCGCCCGACCAAGCATCCGCCGATGCCGCCATGAAGCGCATCGCCAACGCACTCGAGGCTCTGTAGTTACGCGGTTTTACCAAACCGCGTAACTGCTCGACGCTGCAAACGCCCCTAAGCGGCAATCTGACGTTCAATTTCAAGGGCGCGACCAGAAGGTCAGCGCCCTTTCATTTCACGTCGCCTTGCTCGCTTAGGGTCGTTTTCGCTGACGTTGCCAAGACATTGGCGTCAACATGGTTGGCGTTGGCGATGGCGTGCTGGTCAATCCTTACAACTCGTACAGCGTGGTGAACTTGTCCTGCAGGTAGCTGCAGTAGTAGCGGGCGTCAAAGGCCATGCCGCAGGCGCCCTTGATGAGCTCCGGCGCGTCTTTGGCGCGACCCCACTGCCAAATGTGCTCGCCCAGCCACGCGCGAACGGGTGACAGATCGCCACTCGCGCAGGCACCGGTAAGGTCGACGCCGTCGCGGCACATGGCCGGCACAAACATGGCATCGTAGGCGCTACCCAGCGCATACGTGGGGAAGTAGCCAAACGAACCGCCGCTCCAATGCGTATCCTGCAGGCAGCCGTGCGTGTCGTCGGGAACTGGAATGCCCAGGTACTCGTCCATAAAGCGATTCCAAAGCGCGGGGATGTCCTTGGCCGTAGCCTCGCCGGCAAACAGCATGCGCTCGATCTGGTAGCGCACCATAATATGCAGCGGATAGGTGAGCTCGTCGGCCTCGGTGCGGATCAACGACGGCTGCGCGATGTTCACGGCGCGGTAGAGCGTGTCTTCGTCGACGTCGCCGTAGACCTCGGGCGCGTGACGACGCAGCACCTCGAGCAGCGGGCCCATAAAGGCGCGGCTGCGACCCACGGTGTTCTCGAAAAAGCGGCTCTGGCTCTCGTGGATGCCCATGGAGGTGCCGCCCTCCAGGCACGTGCGCGCATAGGCGGGATTGACGCCCAGCTCGTACATGGTGTGCCCCGCCTCGTGGATGATGCTGTAGACGTTGGAGATGCAGTCGTCCTCGTAGATGTGCGTCGCGATGCGCGCATCGCCCACGGCAAAGCCCTCGCTAAACGGATGCTCGGTAAAGGCAAGCGCGGTGTCGTCCAGGTCCAGGCCGACAAGCTTCATAAGGTCGAAGCTCATGGCGCGCTGGGCAGCCTCGGGCACGTGGGCGTGCAAAAAGTCGGCAGCCGGCTGCTGGCCGCGCTCGCCGATGGCGTGCACGAGCGGCACGACCGTGGCCTTGACCTCGTCGCAAAACGCGTCGAAGCTCTTGGCGGAAAGGCCGCGCTCGTACTGGTCGAGCCAAACGTCGTATGGATCGCGCTTGGGGTCCATGAGCTCGGCCTGATGCTTAAGTTGGGCGACGATTCTATCCACATAGGTCTCAAAGCTCGCCCAGTCGTTGGCTGCCTTGGCCTTGTGCCACACGGCGTCCGCCTCGCAGGTGAGCCTGGTCCAGGCCTCGGCTTCTTCGGTGGGGATGGCACTGGCCTCACGTTGATCGCGGCCGAGCACACGGATCTCGTCGAGCAGCTGAGGGTCGTCGATTTTGCCGCCGGCGACGGTCTCGCGCGCTAACGAGCGTACGAGCTCAACGGACTTCTCGCTGGTCAGCAGCTTGTGATGCTCGCCGGCAAGCGTGCCCATGGCGTCGGCACGCGCTGCTGCGCCGTTGGCAGGAGCAATCGTCGCTCCATCGAACTCGGCAATCTTGAGCAGGTACTCGCGAGTCCACAGCTTGCCTTCGAGCTTGCGGAGCTTCTTGATGCTCTTGCCCGCCTTGGCCTTCTTATCGAGTTTCTTTCTCATACCTATATCCTTGATCTCGCAGGTCGAGCGCCACGGGTGGGCGTGCGGCCAGTTTGCACAGCTACCTGCCTTGTACCCAGTGCGAACAAAACGGAACGCGGCGATGCACACGCAGAATGTGTTATCCTATAGCCCAATGCGTTGACGGAGAGGGTTTTGCCCGCCGCGTCGCCGGCAAGAGAGGGAAGGTCATGGGCTGCAAGCCTTCCTGCGGTGGCAAGGGCCAAGCGTTCACTCCCGAGCAGCGACCTCAACGGGCGCGCGGCTAGCGGCGGCGAAGCCCCAGTAGGGAAGCCGTGAGCCTCGCGATAAGGGGCGCAGAGTGGGCACGGCGGGCCAGACATCCGCCGGGTCAAACAAGGTGGTACCGCGGAATTCAACCGTCCTTGGGCAATGCACACGCCCGAGGGCGGTTTTTTTGTTACCGAACCGGGCCGCACATCCGCAGCTCCGGGTGGCTCCAGCCGCCGCGGCAAGTGGATGCGCGAGAGACGAAAGGGAAGACATGAGTCTGATTGATGATCTGGTCAAACTCGAGGAAGAGGCCAAGGAGCTCGTCGCAGGCGCCGATGACGCCGCCAAGCTCGAGGCTGCGCGTGTTGAGCTGCTCGGTCGCAAGGGTCGTATCACCGGCTTGATGCGCATGATGGGCAAGCTCGCCCCCGAGGATCGTCCCGTGATGGGCAAGCGCGCCAACGAGATGCGCCAGCTGATCGAGGGCATGCTCGACGAGCGAAACACCGAGATGAAGGCCGCCGCCCTCAAGCGCGCACTCGAGCACGACGCCGTCGACATCACGCTGCCGGGCATCCGTCCGCAGATCGGCCACCAGCACCTGATCAAGCAAATCATCGAGGAGGCCGAGGACATCTTCTGCGGCATCGGCTACACCGTCGAGTCCGGCCCCATGGTCGACACCTCTTACTACAACTTCACCGCGCTCAACGCTCCCATGGATCACCCGAGCCGCTCGGCCCGCGATACCTTCTACGTGGTCGACAACAACCCCGGCAGCGTCGCGCACCCCGAGGCTCACGCCCACGGCGAGTCCGACGTGCTGCTGCGCACCCAGACTTCGGGCGTGCAGATCCACACTATGGAGTCGCAGAAGCCGCCCATCTACATGATCTGCCCGGGCACCGTCTACCGTCCCGACACGGCCGATGCCTGCCACCTGCCGCAGTTCAACCAGATCGAGGGCCTGGTCGTCGACGAGGGCATCACCTTTGGCGACCTGAAGGGCACGCTCGACTACTTTGTTAAGTGCATGTTTGGCGAGGATCGCAAGACGCGTTACCGCCCGCACTTCTTCCCCTTCACCGAGCCCAGCTGCGAGGTGGACGTGAGCTGCCACGTGTGCGGCGGCAAGGGCTGCAACTTCTGCAAGCACAGCGGCTGGATCGAGATCTTGGGCTGCGGCATGGTCGACCCCAACGTCCTGATCAACTGCGGCATCGATCCCGAGAAGTACACCGGCTTCGCCTTTGGCATTGGCGCCGAGCGCGTCGCGGCCCTGCGCTACGACCTGCCGGACCTCAGAACGCTCATGACAGGCGATATGCGTTTCTTGAATCAGTTCTAGGCTGCGGCTTGCCCAAGCACGGCACCTCGGCGCTCATTCGTCGCTTGCGTACCAAAGTACGCGGCACTCCTCTTTCGGGCCGATCTGCCGCACTTGGACAACCCTCGCTTTGTAAGGAATGTTCACAAAGTTGAAGTTTCCACCTGCATCTCTTCGCAGGCTTTCAGTATGAAAGGAGAGCTAGATGCGTGTTTCTTACGACTGGCTCAAGACCATGATCGATATTCCGGAGGATCCCAAGACCCTTTCGGACGAATATATCCGTACCGGCACCGAGGTCGAGGCGATCGACACCGTGGGCGAGTCCTTCGACCACGTGGTGACCGCCAAGGTGCTCACCAAGACCCCGCACCCCGATAGCGACCACATGTATGTGTGCTCGGTCGATGTGGGCGACAAGAACCTCGATGCCGACGGCAATCCCGCTCCGCTGCAGATCGTCTGCGGCGCGCAGAACTTCGAGGCCGGCGACCACATCGTCACGGCCATGATCGGCGCTGTCCTGCCCGGCGACGTCAAGATCAAGAAGAGCAAGCTTCGCGGCGTCGTGTCCATGGGCATGAACTGCTCTGCGCGCGAGCTCGGCCTGGGTGGCGACCACTCCGGCATCATGATTCTGCCCGAGGACACGCCCTGCGGTATGCCGTTTGCCGAGTACGTGGGCTCGAGTGATACTGTGCTCGACTGCGAGATCACGCCCAACCGTCCCGATTGCCTGTCCATGATCGGCATGGCCCGCGAGACCGGTGCCATTTTCGACCGCGATTTCCACGTGGAGCTGCCCGCCATCAAGGCGGAGACTGGCCGCGCGACCGACGACGAGCTTTCCGTCGAGATTGCCGACGAGGGCCTGTGCGACCGCTATGTCGCCCGCATCGTGCGCAACGTGAAGGTCGGCCCGTCGCCCGACTGGATGGTCAAGCGCCTTAACGCCCTGGGCGTGCGTCCGCACAACAACATCGTCGACATCACCAACTACGTGATGATGCTCACCGGTCAGCCGCTGCACGCCTTTGACCTGGACACCTTTGCCGAGCGCGATGGCCACCGTCGCGTGGTGGTTCGCGCCGCCCAGCAGGATGAGAAATTCACGACGCTCGATGGCGAAGAGCGCGTGCTCGACGCCGGCATGGGCCTTATCACCGACGGCGAGCGCCCCGTGGCGTTGGCCGGCGTTATGGGCGGCATGGATTCCGAGATCGAGGACGACACCGTCGACGTGATGGTCGAGAGCGCTTGCTTCAACGCCGGTCGCACCTCGCACACCAGCCGCGATCTGTCGCTGATCTCCGACGCCTCCATTCGCTTTGAGCGCCAGGTTGACGAGACTGGCTGCGTGGATGTCGCCAACGTTACCTGCGCGCTCATCGAGGAGATCGCCGGCGGCGAGGTTGCTCCCGGCTATGTCGATGTTTTCCCCGCGCCCAAGACCATCGACAGCATCAAGCTGCGCCTGGCCCGCGTGCATGCCATCTGCGGTGCCGACATCGAGCCCGATTTTATCGAGCGTTCGCTTACCCGTCTGGGCTGCACCGTCGAGCGCGACGGCGAGGACTTTATGGTTACCCCGCCGAGCTTCCGTCCCGACCTGCCGCGCGAGATTGACCTGATCGAGGAGGTCCTGCGCCTATGGGGCATGGGCCGTGTGACGGCGACCATCCCGGCTGCCAAGAACCACATCGGCGGCCTGACCCGCGAGCAGAAGCTCACCCGCAAGGTCGGCGAGATCCTGCGCGCCTGCGGCCTCAACGAGACCACGACCTTTGGCTTTGCCGCCCCGGGCGACCTGGAGAAGATCGGCATGCCCACCGAGGGTCGCGGCTGCCCCGTGGTGCTCATGAACCCGCTGGTGGCCGAGCAGACCGAGATGCGTCGTTCGCTGCTGCCGGGCCTGCTGCAGTCCGTGGCCTACAACGAGGCGCACGGTACGCCCAACGTGCACCTGTACGAGGTCGGCAGCCTGTTCCACGGTCGCGAGAACGCCAGCCTGCCCAAGGAGACCAAGTCCGTCGCGGGTGTGCTCTCGGGCCAGTGGAGCGAGCAGTCTTGGAACATGAAGTACCGTAAACTGCGTTTCTTCTTTGGCAAGGGTATCGTCGAGGAGCTGCTCGCCCAGCTGCGCATCGAGAAGGTTCGCTTCCGTCCCGTCGAGGGCGAGGGCTATGCCTTTTTGCAGCCGGGTCGTGCGGCCGAGGTTCTGTCCGGCGGCACCGTGCTGGGTTGGGTCGGCGAGATCCACCCCGAGGCGCGCGAGGCCTGCGGCATCGACGAGGTTGTCGTTGCCTTTGAGCTTGACCTGGACAAGCTGATCAAGGGCGCCCGCAACCAGGAGAACTACCGCGAGTTCTCGCAGTACCCGGCCGTTGAGCACGACCTTGCCATTGTGGTCGACAATGCCGTGACCTGCGAGGATCTTGAGCGCCGTATTACCAGCGCCGGCGGCAAGCTGCTCGAGGGCGTGCGCCTGTTCGATGTCTACCGCGATCCGGTTCGTATCGGCAAGGGCAAGAAGTCCATGGCCTTTGCGCTCACGTATCGCTCGGACGACCACACGCTTACTAGCGAAGAGGTCGAGAAGGCGCACCAGAAGATCGTCACCAAGGTGTGCAAGGGCGTAAACGGCGAAGTCCGCTCGTAATCTTTGCTGTTCGGAACCCGCCCCCTGCGGGGTTTTCGCGGCAACGTCCTCGCCACTTCGCGGCTGCGGGATGTTGCCTTAGAAAACCCCTCTCGGGGGCGGGTTCCTGCGTTAACCTTGTTGCGAGCGGATCGCACCTTCTTCCGGGTGACCGGAAAGTTGGGAGTGCATGGGCCCTTTATTGGGCGGTGCGTGGACCTGGGCTAATAACGTACGTATTGCAAGGGCGTGCTGCGTTGTGGGCGGTGCGCCTTTTTGTTAGTATGCAGAGTCGGTGTTACGGATTGTTGGAAACGTAACACACAACGTTCTGATTGAGAGGGCTCATGCATATTCCCGATAATTATCTGTCCCCGCAGACCGATGCCGTTATGGCGGTGGCGATGGTGCCCGTATGGGTTCACTGCATCAAAAAGGTGCGCGCCACGCTCGATCGCGAGCATATGGCGTTCCTGGGCATCTGCGCCGCATTCTCCTTCTTGCTCATGATGTTCAACGTTCCGCTGCCCGGCGGTACCACTGGTCACGCCGTCGGCGGCGCACTCATCGCGCTGCTGCTGGGCCCCGAGGCCGCGGCTATCGCTGTCTCGGTCGCTCTGGCGCTGCAGGCGCTGCTGTTTGGCGACGGCGGCGTTCTGTCGTTTGGCGCCAACTGCTTTAACATGGCCTTTGTGCTGCCGTTTGTCGCTGCTATCGTGTTCCGTGCGCTCAACAGCCGTCTGCACGACAAGAGCTGGGGCACCTCGGTTTCTGCCATCGTGAGCGGTTGGGTCGGCCTGTGCCTGGCGGCCCTGTGCGCGGCAATCGAGTTTGGTATTCAGCCGATGCTCTTCACCAACGCTTCGGGCGCCCCTCTGTACTGCCCCTTCCCGCTGTCCGTGGCTATTCCGGCCATGTTGATCCCGCATATGCTGGTTGCCGGCGTGATCGAGGGCGTGGCGACGGCCGCCATCTACGGCTTCATTAAGAAGACGGCGCCGAGCATTATCGTCGGCCCCGAAGCCGCCGATGGCCAGCTTGCCGCCGATGGTACCGCCAAGAAGACTTCCCTGATTCCCACGCTCATTCTGGTCGCCGTGCTTGTCGTGGCTACGCCGCTCGGCTTGCTCGCCACCGGTGACGCCTGGGGTGAGTGGGACGCCGAGGGCGCCGCGACCGCCGTTCAGGAGGCTGGCGACGACAGCCTGCAGGCTTCGGTCGGCCTCGACACCCCGACCTTTGCCGACGCCCTGCCCACGGGCGATTATCTGCAGGCCTATTCCGAGGAGCAGGGCCTTGGCTTTGCCGGCCAGGCTGCGATGTATATTCTTTCGGGCGTGATTGGCGTGGCGGTGCTCACCATCACATTCCGCCTGGTCTCGCTGACGGTCAAGGAAAGCGGTGCTCATGGCAATAGCCGAGCTGCCTAGTTGGCTTGCGGCCGAGGAGCGTTACGAGCCCGCGGGGGCTCGGCATCGTGTGATGCAAAAGAATGTCCTGCACCTGGCGAGCCTGCTTGAGCGGGTTCGCCTGGGTGGAGGCGCGCACGAGGGCGGGTCGATGGTCGACCGCGCCCTTTCTTGCGTTTCGGCTCCGGTGCGCCTGGTGGGGATGTTCGTTTGCGTCCTGTGCGTGTGTCTGACGCAGAGCCCGCTGTACCTCATGTTGATGGCGGCCATCGCGCTGGTGCTCGTTGCCGTGCGCCCCGTACGCGGGCTGCGTGCGACCTTTGTACCGGCGCTCGGCGCCACGGGGCTTGCGGTGGTTCTGGCACTGCCTGCCCTGCTGCTGGGCGCTTCTGCCGCGGGCGCCATGCTCAAGATCGCGCTCAAGACGTTCATTAACGTGTCGTTCGTGCTGGGCGTTTCGTGGACGCTCACCTGGAGCCGCATGTCGGCGGCGCTCAAGACGCTACAGCTGCCCGACGAGGTCATCTTTACGTTTGATATGGCGCTCAAGCACATCGAGGTGCTGGGACGCACGGCGCACGATCTGACCGAATCGGTCATGCTGCGCAGTGTGGGTCGTGCGCCTGCGGGTTTTTCGCGTACCGATTCGATCGCGGGTATCATGGGCATGACCTTTATCAAGGCGATGGAATGCAGCCGCGCGATGGACGAGGCTATGCTTTGCCGTGGCTTTGCCGGTGCGTATCCGACTCCCGCGCGGAGCGGCTTTGGCTGGCGCGATGCGGTCTATGCGGTCGTCGTGGTGCTGCTCGCCGTGTTGTGCGCGGTGCTGTAGCGCGGGCGGCCGAGCCGTCGATGTGGATAGGGAAGGGCGACGTTTTGGCAAACGATACGAATGGCGTGATGGGCGCGAGCGGTGCTACTGGCGCCAAGAGCGTGCCGCTCATCGAGTTTCGCGACGTGCTGTTCTCCTATGCGGGGCATACGGTTGTCGATGGTGTGTCGCTGCAGGTCGATCGTGGTGAACTCGTTGCCCTACTCGGTCCCAACGGCTGCGGTAAGACGACGATTATGCGCCTTATCAACGGTCTTGAACTAGCGGACGCGGGTGCGTACCTGTTTGACGGGCACGTGATCGATGCGGCATATCTCAAGGATTCCGCAGCCGCTCAGCGTTTTCATCAGCGCGTGGGCTTTGTGTTCCAGAATGCCGACGCCCAGCTGTTCTGCGCTACGGTGGGCGAGGAAGTTGCTTTTGGCCCCGCGCAGATGGGGCTGCCGACAGACGAGCTCGAGCGCCGCGTCCGCGATGCCATGGAGCTGTTCCAGGTTGCCGATCTGGTCGATGCCTCGCCCTATCAGCTTTCGGGCGGGCAAAAGAAGCGCGTTGCGCTGGCTGCGGTGGTGTCGATGAACCCCGATATCCTAGTGCTCGATGAGCCCACCAACGGGCTCGATGAGGACTCGTGCGACATCGTAGTCAACTTTTTGCTGGCCTACGTTGCTGCCGGTAAGACGGTTTTGATGAGTACGCACCATCAAGATTTGGTGCGCCGCCTGGAGGCCCGTGCCATCTATATCGATCGATATCACCATGTGGTCGAGGCGCCCGTGCCGTCGTATGGAACCGAAAGCGGTGCTGCGGAATAGTTGCTGCGTAGGGTATGTATGGCCGCCTGTGCGACTCTGCCGTGATGGTATAGTTAACCAGGTTTTATGGGGGTGGCTATGCCAAGTTGGAACATTCATATCGCTCAAACGGAGCGCTTGCTGGCACGTGCTAGCGTGCTTGCCGATAGCGTGCGCGACCGTAATGCCTTTTTGTTTGGCTGCGTGGTTCCGGATATCTTCGTGGGCTATATGGTCCCTGGCATCGCCGATCCCATTCCGTATCGCATTACGCACTTTGCAAAGCCCGAGCCTATCCCTAAGCCGCGCGAGCACGAGTTCTGGGATACCTATGTGGCGCCGCTGCTTAAAGGCGCACCCGCGGGCGAACCTGCTGAGGCTACCTCGATTGTCGAGGAGCGCGAGCGACTGAACCGCGTGCACTATCCTCAGCGCTACAGGGATGCCGAGCCGGTTGTCGGTCCCGGCGCCTGTGAGTTCTCGCTTGCGTCCGAAGATGTGGCGCAGTCGCTGCTCGATTTAACGCTGGGCGTCTGGTCGCATCTGGTGGCCGACACGGTATGGAACACGCGTGTGAACCAGTATCTGGAAGCACGCGGCGGCAAGCCGTGCGAGGAATTCCGCATTAAAAAGCAGGGCGATTTTGACTGGTTTGGCAAGACGCTGGGCATCGTTTCCATTCCGCGTGCGACCGATCGCCTCTATACCGCTGCGGCCCAGTTTGGCCAGTATTCGATCCCGCAAGAGTATGTGCTCAAAACCATTGGCGTCATGCACGAGATTGTGCGCGAAAACCCCGGCGAGCCGGATCACCCGCCGTACCGCCTGCTGACCGAAGCGTTCTTTGACGCAACGTTTACCGAGGTCGTCGAGTTAACCGAGGCAGGTTTTGCCGCCCGCGTCGCATTGCCCAGCGCGCCCGCGCTGCCTCTGATCGCTAGCTGCTAGCTGGCCTGCCTGGCAGCGAATAGGTCATCCCAATCGACAAGCAGTTCTTGCCGCAGAGCATCTTCGGCGTCGCACTCCTGTTTGATCTTTGGGGTGTAGGGAAGCCCGGCCTTTTTATGGATGAGTTCGGCAAGGTTGCCAAAGCTCCTTTTGTCCTTGATCTGGCCATAGGTAATTTGGATGACGTCGTAGCCCATGCTTGTGAGTGCGGTAGTGCGCTCGGCATCGGAGAGACTCGCAGCTTCGCTGTCATGAGCGGAGCGGCCTTGGCATTCCAGAATGACGCCCATGCTGTCGGTGACACTTTCGATGAGGATATCGGCATAACAGCAGGTTTTGTCATACAGCGAACGTGCGGCTTCGCTGAGCGGGATGCGTGCGTTATTGGTGATGCCTATACCCAGACCGCCTTCGTCGCGGGGGAGTGAGACGAGCATGGACGTCTGGACCTCGAAGGGCGAGGCGGTCTGCCCTGCCATGCGTTCGGCGGCCCAGCGGAGCTGCTTAACACCGCGCAGGCCTGCGGCCTGCTTGGCGAACGCGGCGATATCCGCCGCGCTGAGGAGCGGCGCGCGTTTCCACAAGTTGGTGTCATTGCCCTTGGTGTCGACAATACGCTTCCAACCACAGTCGGGCGGAATGAACTTAAGAGATATTGCCTCATCAAGTTGCTGTTGCGTACGTTCGCAGGGCGTAAACACTGCAAATGAGCTGCACATCTCGTAGCAAGCCATGAGTAGCTGGTTGCGGGAGACCTGCGTAGCAAGGCTGAGCAGCGTGAATTCCGGTGAAGTGACATCAAATCCATGTTCAGTCTGCCTAAACGACCCAGGAGGCGGCTCTTGGGTCAGGAGGTGCGATTTAAAGAGGCTTCGCGACCCCGATTGTGCCCGAGTGAATACAAGCCTGTGAAGCGGTGCGTGAAGCAGGTCTTTTACAACTGCATGACTTCCGAGGCCGCAACATCTGCGATCTATATTGCCAAGGCTAATGGCGGGGTAAAGGCCTAATACCTGCGGCGGGATACGGTAATAGTAAAAAGCGGATTGACCGCAGAGCGTCAGGTCCATGACGTCCTCCAGATCGAAATGTGCTTTTGGACCGTGCGATGCCAGCGTCAATTCGGAAGTATGCGGCAAAATCTGAACCCTGTGAGCAGACCTGGCTTTTGAGGCTAGTTTATCAGGCATTTTGTTGTAAAAAAACGGGGTGTGTTCGAAGGTCTCAGAATTTGCCGCATACTTCCGAAAACTAGGTCGATCTGGCTCTTGCTAAAACGATTTATCAGCGTCGGTTAAGGTGTGGGTTTGCCACCGGGCGAACACTTTTAGCGCTTGGGACTTTATTTTTTGGGCCTCGAAGGGTGGATTTCGCGCTTTTGGTAAAGAAATGAGTGCGTGTTTTGCCGTGCGCCGACATTGGCACAGAAAAAAGGCCCGGAAGGCGAAGCCTTCCGGGCCCTTTGCAATGCAAGCATGCTTGCAAGTGCGATTTAGCGCACCTGAGCGACGTAAGCGACGTTGGTCGAGGAGACCTTGTCCTCGAGCTGAACACTCATGCGGGGATCGCCGGCGGTAGCGACGGTCAGATCGCCGGCCTCGACGTAGCCGAGCTCCTTAGCGGTCTCGATCGCCTTGACGATCGTGCCGTTGACGGTGCCCTGGGTAATCTCGGCCTGGTGCGGGATAACGCCCCAGTACATGATCATCTGCTGGACGGCCCACTCGTGGCGGGAGAACGCGCAGATCGGCATGTTGGGACGGAAGTGCGAGATCAGGCGTGCGGTACGACCGGTGGTCGTCGGCACGGTGATGCACTTGGCGCCAACGGTGGTGGCCATGTTCACAGCGGACATACCCACAACGTTGTTGACGACGCGGGTGCCGTGAGCGTCGGCCGGAACCTCGAGCGGAGCGTGGGCCGGGAGGTACTTCTCGGCCTCGAGAGCAATGCTAGCCTGCATCTTAACGGCCTCGACCGGGTACTTACCGGCAGCGGACTCGCCAGAGAGCATAACGGCGTCGGTGCCGTCGTAGATGGCGTTAGCAACGTCGGCAACCTCGGCGCGCGTCGGGCGCGGGTTCTGCTGCATGGAGTCGAGCATCTGCGTAGCGGTGATAACGGGCTTGTAGGCCGCGTTGCACTTGGCGATGATCTCCTTCTGGATGTGCGGAACGAGCTCGGGCTTGATCTCGATACCCAGGTCGCCACGGGCGACCATGATGCCGTCGGAAGCCTCGAGGATCTCGTCGAAGTTCTCGACGCCCAGGGCGCACTCGATCTTCGGGAAGATCGTCACGTGCTCGCCACCGTTCTCGCGGCAAAGCTTGCGGATGCCGCGGACGGACTCGCCGTCACGGATGAAGGAAGCGGCGATGTAGTCGATGTTCTCGGTCAGGCCAAAGAGGATGTCCTGACGATCGCGCTCGGTGATGGCGGGCAGCGAGATGTTGACGTTGGGCATGTTGACGCCCTTGCGCTCGCCGATCAGGCCGTCGTTCTTAACGACACAGGTCATGTCCTGGCCGCTGACGGACTCGACCTCGAGGGCAACCAGGCCGTCATCGATCAGGATGAGGGAGCCCTTCTCGACCTCGGAAGGCAGAGCCAGGTAGTCGAGGGAGATGTGCTCAGCGGTGCCGTGGAAATCCTCGGACGTGGGCTGAGCGGTGACGACGATCTTATCGCCGGTCTTGACGGCAACCTTCTTGCCGTCGACCAGAAGGCCGGTGCGGACCTCGGGGCCCTTGGTGTCGAGCAGGATGCCGACAGGCAGACCGAGCTCCTTGGAAATACGGCGGACGCGCTCGATGCGACCGTGGTGCTCGTCGTAGGAGCCGTGCGAGAAGTTAAAACGGGCGACGTTCATGCCCGCCTTGATCATCTCGCGGATGGTCTCGTCGCTATCGCAGGCGGGACCCATGGTGCATACAATCTTAGTGCGCTTGTACATTCAGACCTCCATCTGACATCGTCTTGCGCTGATAGATAAACCATAAGAAATAAAACCGAGATGATTATAACGAAATGCCGACCGAATACCCCAAAAAATCGACCGTATGCCGAAATGGAAGTTCATTTTTTGCGGGAAAAACGGTATATGAAAAATCTTTACCAACCACTCCAACCGCTGCTATCTGGGAGATATGTCAGTTTGGCGATGTGCCGAAGAAAAAACGTTTTACCAATGTTGAGCATCACACGGTCTGCACCGTTGCGTGCGGACCATATTTCCAAACCGATTGTTTTGGCTAGACGCGTCGCTTTGGGGTACCATAGCTCCACTATCAACTGCCGCTCAGCACGGCAGCCTTGATGAGCCCTTGCCCTTCTCCTGGGAATTATGATCGGGCATCAATCTGCTGAGTGGCCCGAATCCCAGGAGGGGACTCTATATGCAAAAGGAATACCTGTCCGCCGCGGCGGAGGTGCTCAGCGACCAAGGTGTCGATGAGAACCTCGGCCTGAGCAACGACGAGGCGTCTTCGCGCCTCGCCAAGACAGGCCCTAACAAGCTCGAGGAAGCCGAGAAGACACCGCTGTGGAAGCGTTTCTTTGAGCAGATGGCCGACCCCATGGTCATCATGCTGATCGTTGCCGCCGTCATCAGTGCGCTCACGGGCATGGTCAAGGGCGAGCCCGACTTTGCCGATGTTGCCATCATCATGTTCGTCGTTATCGTCAACTCGGTGCTGGGCGTGGTCCAGGAAGCCAAGAGCGAGGAGGCCCTCGAGGCCCTGCAGGAGATGAGTGCGGCGCAGTCCAAGGTGCTGCGCGACGGCAAGCTCGTGCACCTGCCGAGCGCCGAGCTCGTGCCTGGCGATGTGATCATGCTCGAGGCGGGCGACTCCGTCCCGGCCGACTGCCGCGTGCTCGAGAGCGCCACGATGAAGATCGAAGAGGCCGCGCTCACCGGCGAGTCCGTGCCCGTAGAGAAGCACGCCAACGTGATCGAGCTCGCTGCGGGCACCGATGACGTGCCGCTCGGCGACCGTAAGAACATGTGCTATATGGGCTCCACCGTCGTGTACGGCCGCGGTCGCGCCGTCGTGGTCGGCACCGGCATGAACACCGAGATGGGCAAGATCGCCGGCGCCCTGGCCGAGGCCAAGGAAGAGCTCACGCCGCTGCAGGTGAAGCTCGCCGAGCTCAGCCGCATCCTTACCATTATGGTTATCGTCATCTGCGTCGTCATCTTTGGCGTTGATATCATCCGCCACGGCGTGGGCAACGTTCTTACCGACCCGACTGCCCTGCTCGACACCTTTATGGTTGCCGTCTCGCTCGCCGTCGCCGCCATCCCCGAGGGCCTGGTTGCCGTCGTGACCATCGTCCTCTCGCTTGGCGTGACCAAGATGGCCAAGCGCCAGGCGATTATCCGCAAGCTCTCTGCTGTCGAGACCCTTGGCTGCACACAGACCATCTGCTCCGACAAGACCGGTACCCTTACCCAGAACAAGATGACCGTCGTCAAGCACGAGCTCGCTGCGCCCAAGGAGAAGTTCCTGGCCGGCATGGCGCTGTGCTCCGATGCTCAGTGGGACGAGGAGCTGGGCGAGGCCGTGGGTGAGCCGACTGAGTGTGCGCTCGTCAACGATGCCGGCAAGGCGGGCCTCACTGGCCTGACTGCCGAGCACCCGCGCGTGGGCGAGGCCCCGTTTGACTCGGGCCGCAAGATGATGTCCGTGGTCGTCGAGACCCTTGACGGCGAGTATGAGCAGTACACCAAGGGCGCGCCCGACGTGGTGATCGGCCTGTGCACCCATATCTACGAGGGCGATAAGGTCGTCCCCCTGACCGAGGAGCGCCGTGCCGAGCTCGTGGCCGCCAACAAGGCCATGGCCGACGAGGCCCTGCGCGTGCTGGCGCTGGCAAGCCGCACCTACACCGAGGTCCCGAGCGACTGCAGCCCCGCTGCGCTCGAGCACGACCTGGTCTTCTGCGGCCTGTCCGGCATGATCGACCCTGTCCGCCCCGAGGTCGCCGACGCCATCCGCGAGGCCCACGATGCCGGTATTCGCACCGTCATGATCACGGGTGACCATATCGACACCGCCGTGGCCATCGCCAAGCAGCTGGGCATCGTCGCCGATCGCAGCCAGGCCATCACCGGCGCGGACCTCGATCGCATGAGCGACGAGGAACTCGACGCGCACATCGAGGACTACGGCGTGTACGCCCGCGTCCAGCCCGAGCACAAGACACGCATCGTCGAGGCTTGGAAGTCGCGCGACCAGATCGTGGCCATGACGGGCGATGGCGTCAACGACGCCCCGTCCATCAAGCGCGCCGACATTGGCGTTGGTATGGGCATCACCGGTACCGACGTCACCAAGAACGTCGCCGACATGGTACTTGCCGATGACAACTTCGCTACCATCATCGGCGCCTGCGAAGAGGGTCGTCGCATCTACGACAACATCCGCAAGGTCATCCAGTTCCTGCTTTCGGCCAACCTTGCCGAGGTGTTCTCGGTGTTTATCGCCACGCTCATCGGCTTTACCATCTTCCAGCCGGTGCAGCTGCTGTGGGTGAACCTGGTCACCGACTGCTTCCCCGCGCTTGCGCTGGGCATGGAGGATGCCGAGGGCGACATCATGAAGCGCAAGCCGCGCAACGCCAAGGACGGTGTCTTTGCCGGACATATGGGTCTGGACTGCGTGGTCCAGGGCCTAATCATCACCGCGCTGGTGCTGGCGAGCTTCTTTGTGGGCGTGTACTTTGACATGGGCTACATCCACATCGCCGATATGATCGCCGGCAATGCCGACGAGGAAGGCGTGATGATGGCGTTCATCACGCTCAACATGGTCGAGATTTTCCACTGCTTCAATATGCGCAGCCGTCGTGCGTCGCTGTTCACCATGAAGAAGCAGAACAAGTGGCTGTGGGCTTCCGCCGCGCTGGCACTGGTGCTGACGGTGATCGTGACCGTGCAGCCGACGCTTGCCGAGATGTTCTTTGGCCCCGTGACGCTTGAGCTCAAGGGCGTTGTCGCTGCCCTGGGCCTGGCCTTCCTGATCATCCCGCTGATGGAGATCTACAAGGCGATCATGCGCGCGGTCGAGAAGGAGTAGGTCGAAAGTCCATCCTTCCCACCGGCCCGACCGCCTGCGGGGTTTCTTCCTCGCTGGTCCTCGCGCTTCGCGCTGCGGGATCGCTCGGAAGAAACCCCTCCCGGCGGGCGGGCCTTCGGATAACCTCTCGGGACCATTGGCTGAGGGAAAGTTTGTGAGCTGGTCGGGCTTTGCCCGGCCAGCTCTTTTTGATTTAAAATACCTGCTCAGTTGTGTGGTTTTGTGCTGGGAGGCATCTGTGGGCAAGGCTAAGGCTAAGGCGAAGAAAAAGACGACGGGGGCGCGGGCTAAGCGTGATCGTCGTCGGAAGCTCGCGACCGAACCCCCTGCATCTGCTGAGGAGTTGCTGGCGAGTGTACCGGGGCTTGACGCGCTGCAGGATGTTCCGGCGTTTGATGACCTGCCGGTCGATGAAGCTCAGCAGGCTGCCTTTGATGATTTCTGCGCACATGCCGAGGAGCCCGAGCAGATGCAGCTTGGCGCCGTGGTGCGCTTGGATCGTGGGTTTCCGCTGGTGGCGACTGCCGACGATACCTTCCGCGCCGAGCATGCCGTGGGATTTGCCAAGTCGCGCGGTGGGGACGAGGTCCTGCTGCCTGCCGTGGGCGATCGTGTGGCGGTGCGCCGCGCTCCCGGGCACGATATGGGCGTGATTGAATGCGTGCTGCCGCGCCGTACGAGCTTTGAGCGTTGGCGCGGCCGTGCCCGCGGAGAGCGCCAGGTGCTCTGCTCCAACGTGGATAGCGTGCTAATCGTGCAGGCGCTCGGTGCCGGCGAGGTGCTGCTCGACCGTGTGGCGCGTTCGCTGGTATTGGCGCTCGACTGCGATGCCGAGCCGGTGGTGGTACTCACCAAAGCTGACCGCTGCGATGCCGAGGAACTCGAGCGCGATCTGGACCGCGTGCGCCGCCTGGTGGGTCCGGACGTGCGCGTGATCGTGACGTCTTCTGCCGAGGGCCGCGGTCTGGACGAGGTCCGTGCCTGCGTGCCTGCCGGGAGCTGCGCCATGATTCTGGGCGAGTCGGGTGCCGGCAAGTCGACGCTGCTCAATGCACTGCTGGGCCACGATACGTTGGCGACCGGCGGTGTGCGCGAACGCGACGACCAGGGCCGTCACACTACCGTCGCGCGCGTGATGGTGGCGCTGCCGGGCGACGCCGGCGTGATCGCCGATGCCCCGGGTCTGCGCAGTTTGCCGCTCGTGGGTCACGAGCGGGGTCTGGCACGCGCCTTCCCCGAGATTGTCGAGGCATCGCGTGCGTGCCGGTTTGGCGACTGCACGCATACCCACGAACCGGGTTGCGCCGTTCGCGAGGCCGAGGACGCCGGGCAGATCGACAGCCTGCGTCTGGAAACTTTCCAAAATCTGGCGTCATCCATGCGCGTGAGCGCTCAAATGCTCGATCCCGATGTCCATCTGTAATTGATTTTTCCTATGACAGCCGTCTCCCAACTGTTCGGGAGACGGCTTTTTTGCTGCGGAAAAGCCTCGAAACATGCAGTTTGCTGACGTGCTGACCAAAACCTTGCCACGAGCTTGACGGGCTGGTCAGCTTTTGGTCAGCGATTGGTTTGACATCGAAAACCAAGATTGCGATTGCGCCGCTTTGCACTCTGGCCGCCCAGACAATGGTGGTACGGGCATTCGCCCGGCACTGCCATGAGAGGAGCGGCCGTGAACAAGAGCAAGCGCATCGCCATCAGTCTGGTCGCGGGCGTGCTCGCTGCTCTGCTCTGCATGGTTTACGGCTCGTCGATCCGCTCGCAAGCCGAACAGGTCCAGGCTGAGACCTTGGCCAAGTACGGTGGCGATCGCGTCGAGGTATGCGTCGCGGCGCGCGATATCGATGTGGGTGAGACCCTCGATGAGACCAATGTCATAACCCAGGAGTGGCTGACGAGTCTGCTGCCGCGTGACGCGGCGACCGAGCTACGCCAGGTGCGCGGCGACGTGACGACTTCGCGTATTCCCAAAAACGCCGTGATCTGCAATGTCTACACCAAGGCCGAGAGCCACATGCTCGAGGTACCTAAGGGCAAGGTCGCCGTTTCGGTGGCGGTCGATGCCGAGCGCTCGGTCGGCGGTGCTGCGGGCGTGGGCAGCTACGTGGACGTGTACGTGCAAAAAGACGGCGTAACCGATCGGCTGTGCGGCGCGTACGTGATCGATACCAGCGAAGATGCCGGCACCACGCGTGAAGGCAAGATCGAGTGGGTGACGCTGGCGGCAGACCCCGAAGATGTCAAGGAATTGCTGGGAGCCTCGGGAAAGGGAACGGTCAGCTTGACGATTCCCGCCACGGTGCGCGGCAAAAAGAGCGGAGGCGACGAGTGATGAAGGCGATCTGGCTTGCGTGCTGCGCGTGCGGCGATTACGGGCTGTTGCAGCGGGAAGTCGAGGGCCGTGATGCGGGTGCACAGGTGCTTCGCGTGGGCGACCTGGACGGGCTGGTATCCATGGCGCGGGCGTTTCCGTCGCGTCGCGGTGCCGCCATCATCGCGGCGTCTCTGTTCGATACCGAAGACGTGCGGAAGACCGTTGCGCGCCTGACGGCCGAGGGCCGCGTGAGTCGTGTCGTCGTGTTGATCGAGACACTCGACCCGTCGGATATCGAAGGGCTGTTTCGCGCGGGGGCGACCGAGGTCATCGCTGCGCACAGTTTGTGCGGCAACGGGCGCGCGGGTGAGGGAACGGTTGATTCCGATTGGCGCATGACGATTGAGCCCGATGCTTTTGTTGATAGGGAACCCGGGGCGCCTCGCGCTACAAGAGGCCCGCGTGTTGATGAATATGGAAAAGCGGAAGCCGAGCATGGTCGGCGCCCCCGGGACCCCCTTGCATACGATGACGCTGGAGGGCCGGTGCCGTATGGCGATGACGTTCTGGCTGAAGATATGGGATACGTGCACGGCGTAAATCTGGCCGATGAGCTCGACGAGGTCGAGGGTTTTGCCGGGGCTGGCGAGCCGTGTGCCGCTGCGTCTTTGGCTTCGGAACCGCAGCCCGGGCAGCCTGCCATGCCGGCTTGGGCTCAGCACGTGACCGCGGCGGGGGAGACGGGGATGTTATCGCCCGCGTCCGTGTCGCCGGTTCCTGCGCCGTCAGCCCCCGCGCTGCCGGCGGACGCTTCGATTCCCTCGCGTCGGGCACCGGTTGTCTGCGCCGTTTCGGGTTCGGGCGGTTGCGGCAAGTCGACGATCGTTGCCACTATGGCGCATGCGGCGTCGTTGCTGGGTTTGCGTGCCGCTGTGCTCGACTTGGACCTCATGTTTGGAAACCTATACG
This sequence comes from uncultured Collinsella sp., assembly GCA_905199545.1. Taxonomy (GTDB): domain Bacteria; phylum Actinomycetota; class Coriobacteriia; order Coriobacteriales; family Coriobacteriaceae; genus Collinsella. The sequence continues at coordinate 100,703 of CAJKGW010000003.1, read as the reverse complement.
ATCTGCTGGGTGTCGATGCCCCGCACGATATGGCGACGCTTATCGAGCCGTCGGCGGCGGGCGCACTTGCCGAGCCGGATATCGTGGCCGCATCGATGCGTGTCGCCCCGGGCGTCACGCTCTGGGGACCTGTCGCGGCCCCCGAGAAGGCCGAGCTCATGGCACGTCCGGTGGAGCTATTGCTCGATGTTTTGCGTCGCGAATCCGACGTGGTCTTTGTCGACACCTCGGTCTTTTGGGGTGATGCCGTGGCCGCCGCTGTGGCGGCGAGCGACCGTTGCCTGGTCGTAGGCGATGCGGCAGTATCGTCCGCGACATCCGCTTCGCGCGTCATTGAGCTGGCGAGCCGTGTGGGCGTGCCGCGCACACGCATGAGCGCCGTGTTCAACCGGTTTGGTGCGCGCGGTGCCGACGAGGACGTCGCCATGCGCTTCGAGATTGCCTGCGCACTGAGCTCCAAGATCCGCATTGCCGATGGCGGTCAGGACTTGGCCGCGCTCATGGCATTCGGTCGCGCCGACGAGGCAGTGGGTCAGACGAGCGCTTTTGCGACCAGCGTGCGCGAAGCCACGCGCGAGATGCTCGTGGAGCTGGGCTGCGCCGTCGGTCCTTGGAGCGATATGGTCGCCGACCGCGCGACCCGCACCGAGCGCCCACGCATTCGTCTTCCCTGGTCGCGTGAGGGTGATTCGCGATGAGTCTGCAGACGAGGATTAAAGCCGCTGGCGCGGCCGCCGCGGCTGCCCCCGTTGATGCGGGGCGCCACCGTGCCGTTAAACGCCGCACCAAGCGTGCGGTGATGGACCGTATGGGCTACGACGAGGTGGCGCGCATCAGTGCCTACGTCGACCCGGCCCTTGCCCGCTCTGAGCTGCGTCCGGCGGTGGAGGCGGCGCTCAACGTGGAAGAGCCGACCGACTTGGCGACGCCTGAGCGTGAGACCATCATCGACGAGATCCTAGATGACGTGGTGGGCCTGGGACCGCTGCAGCCGCTCATCGAGGACGACACCGTTACCGAAATCATGATCAACGGCTGTCGCTCTGCCTTTTTTGAGCGCAGTGGCGTTTTGTATCCCATCGAGCACGCGTTTGAGGACGACGAACAGATCCGTGTGCTCATCGACCGTATCATCTCGCCGCTCGGCCGTCGTATCGATGAGCGTAGCCCCATCGTCAACGCCCGCCTCAAGACGGGTTATCGCGTCAACGCGGTGATTCCACCCGTGGCGATCGACGGGCCAATCCTCACTATCCGTAAGTTCTCGGACCGTATCTGTTCGCTGGACGAGCTTGTGGGGTTGGGGTCACTGCCGCTTTGGTATGCGCAGCTGCTGTCGTGCGCGGTGTCGTTGCGGCAGGACTTGGCGGTTGCGGGAGGCACGGGGTCGGGCAAGACCACGCTGCTCAACGCGCTGTCGTGCGAGATTTCCACCGGCGAGCGCATCGTGACGATCGAGGATTCCGCCGAGCTCAAGTTTGCACATCACCCACACGTCGTTCGTCTGGAGGCGCGTGAGGCGTCAATCGAGGGCGAGGGTGCGGTGACGATTCGCGACCTGGTGACCAATGCTCTGCGTATGCGCCCCGACCGCATCGTCGTGGGCGAGGTGCGCGGTGCCGAGTGCTGCGACATGCTGCAGGCCATGAACACGGGCCATGACGGCTCGCTCACCACGCTCCATGCGGGTACCGAGCAGGAGACCGTGGTTCGCCTGACGCTGCTTGCGCGCTACGGCATCGATTTGCCGAGTGAGCTTATCGAAGAGCAGATCGCCATGGCGCTCGACGGCATCGTGATGTCCGAGCGCCATGCAGATGGCAGGCGCTTTGTGGCCTCATATTCTGGGGTTCACCGCGGCGCGTCGGGTGGTGTTGAGCTCGAACGCTACGTGACGTTCGATGCCGCCGAACGTACCTGGACGCTCGACCGCGAGCCGCCGTTTATTGCGGAGGGCTTGCGGTCGGGAACGCTCACGCAAGAGGAGGTGGACGAATGGAGATCGCTATGCCCCTCGTCGTAGGGGGTTTGGCGGGGCTTTCTGTCGCGACGGCGTGTGGGGCAGAACCTCGTGTGCCGCGGATGCCGCTGGCGGAGCTGGCGCGCCAGACGCTCGAATCGATGGCGGAGAAGCTGCCGCGTGAGTTGACGGAAAACGACCTGCTGACAAAGATTGCCCGCTCGTGGGCGTCGCTGATCCCCGCAGATCGCCTTGGGCTTGCTATTGAGGATAACCCGGCTCGTCTGGCATTTCTGCTGCTGTCGAGCGGTATCTGCAGCGTTTTGCTGGCCGTTGCGTCGTTGTCGCCCACCGGCTTTGTCTTGGGGCTGGTGGCGCCGTTTGGCGTGGGTGCCGCGCGTGACACCTTCGATCGCCGACGCGAACAGCATGATGTGGAAGAGGCCATGCCCGAGGCGTTCACGGCGTTATCCATGTCGCTTGCCTCGGGGCATTCGCTGGCACAGGGCATGCGCTTTGTGGGCGCCCATGCGCAAGAGCCGGTGCATACCGAGTTTTTGCGGGTGGCGGCGGCAATCGATTGCGGTATCTCGGCGACCGACGCACTCGATGACCTACTCGTTCGCATCGATGCCCCCGGCCTTTCGCTTGTCACCTTGGCGCTCAAAGTATCGCAGCGTACCGGGGCTCCGCTTGCCGGCTTGCTGTCCGAGGCGTCGAGCATGGTGGGTGAGCGCATTGAGCTCAAACGCCGTCTGGACGTTAAGACGTCACAGGCGCGTATGTCGGCACACATGGTCGCGGCGATGCCGGCGGGCATGTGCGCGGTACTGGCTTTGCTTTCGGCAGACTTTCGCCGCGGTCTTGCGACGCCGGCTGGTGCGGGCGCCGTGGTGCTGGGACTTGCCCTCAACGTCGTTGCCCTGGTAGTTATCCGGCGCATTATGCGGGTGGAGTTATGAGCGCCCTGGTCGGGGTCGCGGCTTGTCTGTGTGCCCTGAGCGTATTTGCCGCGACAGGTCTGGAGCGTGCGGATGCTCGCAAGATTGCAGAGACGTGCAAGCGTGAGGCGGTACTGGTCATTGCTGCGGGCTGCTCGGTGATTGATGCCCTGACCGCGCGAGTGAAGGGCGCGATTGGGGCGGGCGGCCCGGCGCGGGTGTCGCTCGGTGAGGTGTCCGAGATGATCGACGTGGTGCGCCTGGGGCTTTCTGCCGGTCTTTCGTTTGACGCGGCGCTCGAGATTTTCTGCGCCAATCGTCGGTCGGTGCTGGCCGTCCGTCTTGAGCGAGCCTGCATGGCGTGGCAGGTGGGCGTGGGGACGCGCGAGGCCGAGCTGTTGGCTGCCGCGCGTGATTTGGACGTGAGGGCGCTCGAGACCTTTGCCATCACGGTGGGGCAGGCGCTTGCCCTGGGCGCTCCGTTGGCCGAGACGCTGGCTGCTCAGAGTCGCGAGATCCGTGCGGCCCATCGCGCCGCAGTCGAGCGCGAGATCGAGCGCGCACCGGTCAAGTTGCTGATTCCCACCGGCACGCTCATCTTGCCGGCGTTGCTTCTGTCCATATTGGGCCCGCTGCTGGGAGCAGGCGGGATGATGTAGGGAGGAATACATGAACACGATGACCGATATTGCGGGCAAGGCTTGGAGCTGGGCTTTTTGCCGGGCAATTCGCGCTCGCCAGCGTGCCAAGGCGCTGTTGCTGGAGGAGAGCGCGCAGGGCACTACCGAATACGCCATCCTGGTCGGCGTGCTCGTAGTGATCGCGATTATCGCCATCGTCGCGTTTAAGAGCAAAGTCGAAGAACTATGGAACGCGATCAAAGACGGCATCAACAGCCTGTAGGAGGCAGGCGGCCTGTTGTCTCGCCGCTGGTGCTCGTCTGTTTGCTCGTGGCAATAGCGGTGACGCTTTGGGGGCTGGGTGTTGCGCGACAGCAGCGTCCAGGCGCTACTGCCGATTTGGGAACGGGCCCGGCGGCGGTGACACAATCGGAAGGCGCGGGGGATATGGGCGGTCAGAATGCCGCTGTCACGGCGCGGACCTTTTTGCAGGCACTCGACGAGCGAGCGGCCAGCGCGACGGAGCCGTCTGTAGACAACGCGATCGCGGTTCGACTCGCATGGTCCGAGGACCGGCCGATGACCGAGGCGGCGGCAGACCTGTTGCGCGCCTACCGCGAGGTGCCCACGGCCCAGCTCGCCCTGAGCGGCTATCTCGATATTAAGGGCAACGTATGGGGCGCCATCGTGCGCGATGGGCGAGGCTGGGTCGACATGGTGACGGTTGCTGCGGATGCCGGCGATGCCTCGTGCCGCCTGCGTGCCGTGCGTCTGGTTCCGCAAACAACGGAGTCAAAGGAGGGGTCGTGAAATGCATAGCGTCCTGCGTGAGGAATCTGCTCAGTCGACCGTCGAATACGCCATCGTCACCGTGGCGCTGTTGTCGATTGTGCTGGCGATTGCGGGGCTTTGGCGCGCTGGCACCGATGGACGCTTGGCGGCACTGGTCGAGCGGGCAGCGTCTCATGGCGTCGCCCCATCGTCGGTTATCGATGCTGCGACGGGTGCCAAGGACATCGCCCTGTATTGATATCGCGTGCGAGGATCGGGCGCAGTCTACGGTCGAGGCCGCCTTTTTGCTGCCGACGTTTTTGACGCTTATCTTGCTCGCGTTGCAGCCGGTGTGCCTGCTCTATACGCGCGCGGTCATGGAGTCTGCCGCCGCCGAGACCGCGCGGCTTATGACCACGACGACGGTGGAGGACGACGATGACCTTAAGGAGTTCACTCGCCGCAGACTTGCCGCGGTGCCCAACGTTTCGATTTTTCATGCCGGAGGGCCGCTGTCGTGGGATATCGAGTTGGGGCGGGCCGATGCCGGCGGCGTTTCGTCCGTGTCTGTTGCCGGCGAGGTTAAGCCGCTGCCTGTGATCGGTGCATTTGTGCAGGCCATGGGCAGTGCGGGTGAGGGCGGCTATGTCGAGCTCAAGGTTGACGTCTCGTATCGATCACGTCCCGAATGGCTGGAGGGAGATTATGATTCATGGATTGCTACATGGGATTAGGCGCTGCCTGCTGCGGGTGACGCAAGGGCTTGCGGCCCACCGTCGACCAGGCACTCGCCGCAAGCGGGGCGGCTTTATGGGCCGTGCCGGTATCGACTTGTTTATCGAAGACGGCGCCTATACCACGCTCTCCTCTGCGGTTGTCATTCTGGTAGTGCTTACGCTGCTGTTTTCGTCGACCGCGGCGATATGGAGCATGTCGCGTGCCGGGGACACCCAGGTGGCGGCTGATAGCGGCGCGCTGGCGGGTGCCAACGTGGTGTCGTCCTATCACACGGCTGCCACGGTGGTTGATGCGAGTATCTTGAGTCTGGGGCTGGCGGGGTTTGCCACGATCGGGACGGGCCTGGTCGCCATCCTCATCCCGGGTGCCGAGCCGGTTGCCGGCAATATGGTCGACACCGGGATCGAGATCATTAAAACGCGCAACAAGTTTGCCAAAAGCGCATCGGAAGGCTTACAGAAAATCGAGACGGCTCTGCCGTATCTGATCGCCGCGCGTGCCACGCAGGCGGTGTCGGCGCAGGATACCGATAGTGTGACCTATACCGGTACGGCGCTTGCCGTGCCCAGGACATCCGAGTCGGACTTCGCTGCGATCAAAGGGTCAGAGATCTCGACCGATACCATTAAAGACACATCAGATGATTTAGAGCGTGCGGCCGAGGAGCTGCGGAAGGCTTCTGAGGACACGGCGAAGGCTAAAGAGCGTGCTTGGCTGGCGGATTGTGGTGGGTCTGACAAGGGCTCGGTCGGCAGCTGTTCTTGCATGTGGGAGCGCGCGAAAAGCCTAACGGATCTCTCCGGTGTTCAAAATCCGCATTACTCATCGAGCGTTACGTGGGAGCCTCAAGTTGCCCTTGATCGCGCGAAGGACTACTACCATTGGCGTCTGACAAATGAGAAGCCCCAGGGCTCGAGTGTCGAGATGAAGGCAGAGTCTGCGGCGCGTAAGGCGTTTTATACCTATGCGAACGCGGAGGTCGATCGGGCATATATAACCGAGAACGGAGACAGGGTTTCCTCCTATATTCCGCTGCTGCCGCGCAACTCTGATGAGGTTCGGGCGACGGAACTCTATACCGATGCGGTGTGGCCGACTAGCGTGAACGATGACAAGGCGTATCTGCATTACGGGACGACCTGCCCTAACTATAAGAAAGGGACGCCGAGCGGATTTGCTTCGGTTGCCGATTACGATGGACAGGATAAATGCAGCAAATGCCATTTTGGCGTTTTGTCGCTTGGTGCTGTTGCGGCGCCTTCAACCTCTATCGAAAACGGCTTCGAGTATCACTTTGACAAGTTTAAAGACGCCCTGGAGGACTACGTCGACTGTCGCAACAAGGAGCTCGAGCTCGAGCGTCAGACCGAGGACGAAGCCGACCGTGCGGGCAATGCGTTCGATACCGCCATCAAAGAACTTTCCGGTGAGCGCCCGCGTATCGCTCCGCCCGGTCGCAACGGCGTGGTTGCCTTTGCGGTTTCGGGTGCCATCTCGAGCTCCGATGAACTCAACTCTTCGTTTAACACGGCAGTCAGACTTGGCGATCGCGGTGCCATCTCTGCCGCGGTGCTGGCGCCCGATGGGGCGACGGCGCAAAACAACGTGCTTTCGCGATTTTTCTCGACATTGAAGGAACGCTCGGGCGGCGTTGCCGGCGTGCTCGACGGCGTCATGGATGTCTGGGGACGGCTGCTTGTGGGATACGGAGACATCCAAGGTTCGGCCGACGAACTTATGGGAGAGCTGATTGGTGACTTGGGAGGGGGTAGTGGCGCGTTGGGCTCCATCGCGTCTTGGCTCGGTGACACCGTCTCGTCCTCCGTGGTGGCGCTGGGACTCGAGCCGTGCGATTTGCGTCTGCGAAAACCGGTGCTGACCGATACCGCCAATGTCATCAAAAGTCCGGGGTCCGATATCGCGGGCATCTCCAAAACTCAAGATACCCTGCGAAAAATCCCTTTGGGCGTGACTGACCCCAAGGCACTTTGCGAGGCATTGGAATATCACGTCGAGCGCACCATCAGCGGCGCGGTGTTCACGCTTGCGGAGATCCCGCTGCCCGGCGGCGGCTCCATCCCGCTCACGGTCGATGTTGCCACGCTGGTGGGAGCTTTTGGCGGTGGGTCGTAATGGGCATTCGCACGGGCTTGCGCGAGGAGCGTGCCCAGGCGACGGTCGAGATGGCTGTGGTTGCGCCCGTCCTGATCGTGCTGGCTCTCATCGCGTACAACGTCATGATCTTTGCCGGCGCGGTCGCGCGCTTCGACCGCGTGGTGCCCGACATCGTGCTGGCGCACGCTGTGGCGCCGGGCGGGGAGGGTGACGAGAGCTCCATTGACGCTTCCGCGACCGTTCAGGCTCAGATTCAGGATGCCATGGAGGGATATGACCTACAGGTCGAGGTCTCGAGCGAGCAAGGCACGGCGTCATCGGATGGTGGCCTGCTCTCTCTTTCTGGTACGTTTAGGACCTATACCTGCACCATGCACTACGAACCGTGGCCGAGTTCGCTGAGCATCGCCGGCGTTTCCCTGGGGGCGCCGGCCGTGCTCACGCATGAACGCGCGGTGACGGTCGATCCGTGGCGTCCGGGGGTGGTCATGTGACCGCGGTCTCGTCCTATATCGCCTACGCGCGGGCGCTCAACAGGTTGGGCTGGACGCCGGCCGAGTTTGTGGTGGCGGAGTCGTTTGCCGTGCGTCTGCGCGGCATGCTGGGACGGCGGCCGATTGCCGCCAGCGGACTGCCGCTTGTCATGGCGTTTCCGCGCTGTTCCTCGGTTCACACCTGCTTTATGGCCTATCCCATCGACATAGCCTTTATCGATCGCAATGGCAATGTCCTCGTATGCTACGAAAACGTACGTCCCTGGCGCATGTGTTCTTGCCCCAGCGCCTGGGCGGCACTCGAGCGCCCTTCAATCATTGTTTCGCCCCCTGCTCTCCAACGCGTGCCGGCATAGGAATTGGCGACAGTGGACTTTCGTCATACGAAATTTGGTACGATGGAGGAGGAGATGCATGGATGTCGAGATCCATCCCAACGTCAAAAAGCACCTGACGGAAAAACAGGTGCTCGGTGCCTGGCTCGCGGTTACTGAGGGTATTCGCCGCGAGTCGGAAGACGAGCCGCCGAGATGGCTTGCAATTGGATGGCTTCCGGACGGACGGAGCGTGGAGCTCGTTGCGGTCGAACTTATTCGTGGATGGCTCATTATTCATGCCTTGTCTCCGGTTCAGAAGAAATTCTGGCAAGAGATCGATCGAGCTCGGCAAAGGGGTCGATGATGGGCAAGACATATACGACCGCCAACGGTCAGGTTGTAACGGATGAAATGATTGACGCGTGGTGTGAGTCGTACGAGCGCGGAGAGTTTCCGGATGGCGAACACACCGTTGGTGGGATCGTGCATGGACGGCCTCCGCTCTCGGGTGAGGGAACGGCAACGCTATCGGTCAAGATTCCTCTGGGAATGAAGGAAGCTATTCGTCGACGGGCGGCTGCCGAGGGGATGACGCCAAGTGAGTTTGCCCGTGCGGCCCTGAGTGAAAAACTTCTTGCGGCCGGTTGATGCTTCTGACGTGCCGTTCTATAGGATCGAGGTCGTGGCCGAGTTGCGCTCAAAAACTTTTTTAAAATTCTCGGTTGACCGGAGCGCGTCCTTGGTTATACTAATCAAGCCTTGAAACAAGGCACACCTCAAATGGCTGGGTAGCTCAGTTGGTAGAGCAGAGGACTGAAAATCCTCGTGTCAGGGGTTCGATTCCCTTCCCCGCCACCTTGAATTGACTAGGACCTCTGCAAAGGGGTCCTTTTCTTTTATGCATGGCTCCGCGGAAAATGCATCCCAGTTTTTTGCGAAAAAACGGGGCACGCTTTCCGGCCGCCTGCTTCCGACGCACGTGTACATCTCGGGTTCCGCCTGCCCGGACATTCCTCCCACTTTTGCGCCACTTTGTAGACCGTTCGGTCGCCTGTCCGCACGCGCGGGTATACTCAAAACGATACTTTTCCTATGCAATACGATGCAGGTTCGACCTGCGCGATTTGAAGGGGGCCGTGATGGAGAGGATTCTCGGCGTTAATCTCTCTGGCTGGTTTATTCCCGAGCCCTGGGTGACCCCGTCGCTCTATGCAGCGACCGGAGCATCCAATGCAGCCGAGCTGCAGGAGGCCATGGGCACCGCTGCCTATAACGAGCGCATGCGTCGCCATTACGAGACGTTTGTGAGCGAGGACGATTTTCGTCGTATGGCGCAGATCGGTCTCAACGCCGTGCGCCTGCCGGTGCCGTGGTATGCCTTTGGCTCGCAGGAGTCCGACGCTTCCTACATCTCGGTCGTCGATTATATCGACCGTGCTATTGAGTGGGCCGCCAAGTACAACATCCGCGTACTGCTCGATCTGGCGACTGTACCCGGCGGTCAGGGCGATTCCAACGATTCACCCACGACGCCGGAAGTCGTCGCTGAGTGGCATTCGTCCACCAATGGCCGGCACGTCGCACTCGATGTTCTGGAGCGCCTGGCCGATCGCTATGGCGAAGCCGAGAGCCTGCTGGGCATCGAGCTGTTGGATACGCCGCAGATGAGCGTACGCAAGAGCCTCTTTACCATGACGGACGGTATTCCGGCGCACTACCTGCGCAACTTCTATCGTGACGCGTATGAGCTCGTTCGTTCGTATATGCCCGAGGACAAGATCGTCGTCTTTTCCTCTTCGGGACACCCTGGCGAGTGGAAGCACTTTATGCGCGGTGCCAAGTACAAGAACGTCTACATGGACCTTCACCTGTACCATTACCGCGACGAGTATGCGCTCGACATCACGAGCCCCCGCGGTCTGACGACGGCGATTTCGCGCAACAAGCGTGAGCTCAAAGAGGCGGTCGCAACTGGGTTCCCCGTTTTGGTGGGTGAATGGTCGGGTGCGGCGATTTTTGCCAACTCGTCGGTTACGCCCGAAGGCCGCAATGCCTACGAGCGCGTGTTTATCGCCAACCAGCTGGCATCGTTTGCGCCGGCGGCTGGCTGGTTCTTCCAAACGTGGAAGACCGAGAAGCGTATTGCAGCATGGGACGCCCGCGCGGCGCTTGGTACGCTCGAGCGCGGCATGATTGAATAGGTTGATATGACGCAAAACAGCGCCCATACGGGCAAACTCTATGTGGTCGGCACGCCCATCGGCAACCTAGGCGACCTGTCCCCGCGCGTTGGCGAGGCTTTTGCCGCCGCCGATGCCATTTGCTGCGAAGACACGCGTGTGACGTCAAAGCTGCTGATGCACCTGGGCATTTCCAAGCCGCTTGTCCGTTGCGACGAGAATGTGATCGCTAGCCGCGCTGCCGGCCTGGTCGACCGTCTGCTGGCGGGGGAGACCCTCGCCTTTGTCTCGGACGCCGGCATGCCGAGCGTGTCCGATCCCGGCCAGGCGCTGGTCGAGGCGGCGCGTGAGGCCGATGTGCCCGTCGAAGTTATTCCCGGGCCCTCTGCTTGCGTCACGGCGCTTGTTTCGTCCGGCATTCCCTGCGAGCATTTTTTCTTCGAGGGCTTTTTTGGCCGAAAGCACGGTGACCGTGTGCGCCGTTTGCAGCGCCTTGCCGTGGTGCCTGGCGCACTCATCTTCTACGAGTCTCCACATCGTATCGTGGCGACGCTCGAGGCCGTGGCGGAGGTCTTTCCCCAGCGTGAGGTCGCCGTCTGCCGCGAACTCACCAAGCTGCACGAGGAGGTCTTGCGCGGGCCCGCTGACCAGCTTGCCGAGGAGCTGCGTGCTCGCGGCGAGGTAAAGGGCGAGATTGCGCTGGTCATCGCGCCGCCGAGCGAGGACGAGGAGGCCGGCATCGCGCCGGTTGGCGCTGCGGTAGCGGATCCCGACGAGGCCCTGCGCGAGGATATCCGCACCGCGCTCGAGGAGGGGGAGCCCGCCTCTGCGGTGGCCAAACGCCTGTCTCAGAAGTATTCGCGCCGCAAGCGCGATGTCTATGCCATGGTGCTCGATATGCAATAGATGGAGGATATCCAGCCCTTGCGCTAGAATCATCCCCTGTATGCAACGTTTTTCTGGAGGACAAACCCCATGGATCAAAGCAAGCCTTCGTTCTTTATCACGACGCCCATCTACTACGTCAACGCCGATCCGCACCTGGGCACGGCTTATTCCACCATCATCGCCGACGTTCAGGCTCGCTATCGCCGCTCCGCCGGCTATAACGTCAAGTTCCTGACTGGCATGGACGAGCACGGCGAGAAGGTCGCCGAGGCCGCAGCCAAGCACAACATGACGCCGCAGGAGTGGACCGACAGCCAGGCTCCGCACTTCAAGGAGCTTTGGAGCAAGCTCGAGATTTCCAACGACGACTTCATCCGCACCACCGAGCCGCGCCAGCATCATGCCGTGCAGTATCTGTGGGAGCGCATGAAGGAGTCCGGTTACCTGTATAAGGGCAGCTACGACGGTTGGTATTGCGTGCCTGACGAGACCTACTTCACCGATACGCAGGTCCAGAAGGGCGACGAGGAGTACGGCAGCGTCGGCCAGCATCTATGCCCCGACTGCCACCGTCCGCTTGAGCGCGTGCAGGAGGAGTCCTACTTCTTTAAGCTTTCCGCCTTCCAGGACAAGCTTCTCAAGCTCTATGACGAGCACCCCGACTTTGTCGAGCCTGCGTTCCGCATGAACGAGGTACGTAGCTTTGTCGAGGGCGGCCTTAACGACCTTTCCGTGAGCCGCACGAGCTTTGACTGGGGCATTCAGGTCCCGTTTGACGAGGGTCACGTGACCTACGTGTGGTTCGATGCGCTGCTCAACTATATGACGGCCGTCGGCTACGGTGTCGACACCGACGAGGCGCGTGCCGAGCTGGCCTATCGCTGGCCCGCGCAGTTCCACATCGTGGGTAAGGACATCATCCGCTTCCACTGCGTCATTTGGCCCGCCATGCTCATGGCCATCGGCGAGGCCCTGCCCGAGCACGTCTTTGCCCACGGCTTCCTGACCGTGCGCAATGCCGAGACAGGCAAGGCCGAGAAGATGTCCAAGAGCCGCGGTAACGCCATCGCTCCGCAGGACGTTATCGACATGCTGGGCGTTGAGGGCTATCGCTATTACTTTATGACCGACGTGGTCCCCGGCACCGACGGCGCCATCAGCTTCGATCGCATGGAGCAGGTCTACAACGCCGATCTGGCCAACAGCTGGGGCAACCTCATTTCGCGCTCGCTCAACATGAGCGCAAAGTACTTTGACGGCTGCGCCCCGGCTAAACCGGCGTCTGCCGACGCGTTCGATAACCCGCTGGCAAAGATTGCCGACGGTTTGGTCGAGCGCTACATGGCCAAGATGGACATGCTCGATTACGGCGGAGCCAAGGATGAGGTCATGGAGCTCATCCATGCCGCCAACCACTACATCGAGGACTCCGAGCCCTGGGCGCTTGCCAAGGACGAGGCCAAGGCTGACGAGCTGGCATTTGTGATTTACAACCTGCTCGAGGCCATCCGCATCGCCGCCCACCTGCTGATGCCGCTCATGCCCCAGACTTCTGTCGAGGCTCTGCGCCGCCTGTCCTGTGAGGGCGAGGCCGCGAGCGACGACCTCAAGGGCATTTGCGCTTGGGGCCTGCTTGCTGGTGGTCAGCCCGTCGAGAAGGGCGATCCGCTGTTCCCGCGTCTGGCGTAGAGACCGCGCGAGCGCCATATCGGCAATTTGCTGTTTAGCTGTAAGGGCATGGCCGCCACGGTCCATGCCCTTTTGTTTCAAGACGCCGCCATCATGCTAAGGAGGCAACCATGACAACTTCGCCTTTGGCAAACCCCACGGCCACCAGGGAGCTGCTGGAGGAGTTTGGCCTTGCGACCAAGCATCGCCTGGGCCAGAACTTTCTAATCGACAATCATGTGATCGAGCGTATCTGCGAGCTTGCCGAGCTTGCAGGTGACGAGCGCGTACTCGAGGTGGGTCCGGGTTGTGGAACGTTGACACTTGCGTTACTGCAGGAAGCGGCGTGCGTTACGTCCATTGAGGCCGATCCCGAGCTTGAGCCGGTGCTCGATGCCCACGCCGCCGACTATGCCAACTTCCGCTTTATCATGGGCGATGCGCTCAAGGTGACGCCGGAGCAGATTGAGCAGGCCGCCGGTGGTGAACCCACGGTGTTTGTCGCGAATCTGCCCTATAACGTGGCGGCGACGATCATTCTTCAGTTCTTCCAGACGATGCCCGCGCTTAAGCGCGCTGTCGTCATGGTGCAAAAGGAGGTTGCCGATCGCATTGCCGCAGTGCCGGGCAACAAGACCTATGGCGGCTATACGGCAAAGCTCGGCCTGTATGCGCAGGTGACGGGTCGCTTTGAGGTGCCGCCGCGTTGCTTTATGCCGGCGCCGCACGTGGACTCGGCCGTCGTGCGTATCGACCGTGTTGACGGTGTGGTGCCCGAAGAACTCGATCGCGAATTTGTGGCCCGCGTGATTGACGCTGCATTTGCTCAGCGTCGCAAGACCATCCGCAATTCCATGAGCGCCAACGGTTTTGCCAAGGACGTGCTCGATGCCGCCTTTGAGGCTTGCGGTATCGCACCCACCACGCGCGCCGAGACGCTTGATGTTGCCGACTTTGTCCGTCTGGCCCAGGAGCTAATCCATGATGCCTAATGCCGAACGCGTGACGTTTACCAAGAAAAAGAAGACGGTTGCTTGTCCCGTGCCCTTGGCACCGCTTGCTGACACGCATGCGCATCTGCTTTCGTTTTGGGGCAAAGAAGTGCCCGAGACACTCGTGCGCGCCAAAGCCGCGGGCATCGACCTGTTGGTGACGGTCTTCGATCCCATTGCCGATAAGCGCAGCGTGACGGACTATAGCGACTGGCTGACGCGCGAGATTCTGCCGATGCAGGATATCCCGCAGATCAAGTATCTTGCCGGCGTGCATCCGTATGGCGCGCCGGACTATACCGACGACGTTCACGCACAGGTCGTTGCCGCACTCGATGACCCCTTATGCGCCGGTATTGGCGAAATCGGCCTGGACTACCACATGGACTATGATGACGATATCGCGCCGGCACCTCATAACGTGCAGATTGACTGCATGGCGCGCCAGCTCGAGCTTGCCGCGTGCCGTAACGTGCCGGTGGAGTTGCACCTGCGGCACGAGGACTCGGATGGGGAGCGCACCTCGCATATGGATGCGTACAACGTGCTTCGTGAGGTGGGCGTGCCCCAGGCCGGTTGTGTGCTGCACTGCTTTGGCGAGGACCGCGCCACGATGGAGCGCTTTGTGAAGCTGGGCTGCTATATCGCCTATGGTGGTGCGGCCACCTTTAAGCGCAACGACGACGTGCGCGAGGCATTTGCGGCGACCCCGCTCGACCGCATTTTGTTCGAGACGGATTGCCCGTATATGGCTCCGGAGCCCATCCGCGGTCTTGAATGCGAGCCCGCAATGATCTCCATTACGGCAAACGCGCTGGTTAACGACCGTGTCGATCGCACTGGTGAGGACGCCGAAACAATCGCGCAAGCCGCTTGGGAAAATGCCTGCAAACTTTTTCAAAAATAGTTCTTGCGTTCGCGGTGGCGCTCCGTTATTCTAATTCCTGCACGCGGGCGTGGCGGAATTGGCAGACGCGTACGGTTCAGGTCCGTATGGGGGCAACCCCATGAAGGTTCAAGTCCTTTCGCCCGCACCATTGATTGAAAGAGCTCCCAGCAATGGGGGCTTTTTTGTTATGTGCCCATCGCAGGGACTTGAACCTGTGAAGGAGCGAGCGTCAAGAAAACGCGGAGCGTTTTTAGCGAGCTGGCGAGTCCGCCGGCAGGCGGGCGAAGCCGGTGCGGATCCGCGAAGCGGATGCGCGGACGTCCTTTCGCCCGCACCATTGATTGAAAGAGCTCCCAGCAATGGGGGCTTTTTTGTTATGGGCCTCCTGTTGGTGTCACGTGGCTGCTTCGTGCGGGTATCCTAGTGCTAACGTGTGCCTATCAGAGGAGAGACCATGCTGTTGTCCGGTATTATCGCTGCTCTTACGAGCCTTCTACTTCCCATCATCATTTTGTTGCTGCTGCTCCCCAACGCCTGCTATGTCGTTGAACAGCAGCATGCCGTGATCATCGAGCGTCTGGGCAAGTTTAACCGCATCGTCAACGCGGGCTTCCACATGAAGGTGCCCGTGATCGACCGCAAGGCCGCCACGGTGAGTCTGCGCACCATGAAAAACGGCTTCGGCATCGACGTTAAGACCCAAGACAACGTGACCATCGGCCTTGAGGTCTCTGCTCAGTACCACGTGAGCTATGACATGGGCGCCGGCCCGGCAGATTCGGGCATCTACAAGAGCTACTACATGCTGCAGGAGCCCGTCGACCAGATGCGCGATTTCATCACCGATGCCCTGCGATCTTCCATCCCCGTCTATACGCTCGATGAGGTCTTTGCCAAGAAGGATGACATCGCCAAGGACGTTAATGCCACCGTGTCCGAGCAGATGGCTGCCTACGGCTTTACCCTCGTGTCGACACTCATCACCAAGATCGCGCTGCCGACCGAGGTCGAGAACTCCATGAACGACATCAACGCCGCCCAGCGCAAGCGCGCTGCTGCGCAGGAGCTCGCCGAGGCCGACCGCATCAAGCGCGTCACCGAGGCGACCGCCGAGGCCGAGGCGATGGAAAAGGCGGGCGAAGGCATCGCCAACCAGCGCAAGGCCATCGCGCTGGGCATCAAGGATTCGCTCGAGATCATCCAGGAGACGGGAGTCGGTAACGACGAGGCCAACCAGCTGTTCATGTTCACGCAGTGGTCCGAGATGATGACGGAGTTCGCTCGCACGGGTAAAACCTCGACGGTCGTGCTGCCGAGCGATTTCTCACAGTCGGCCTCGATGTTCGAGCAGATGCTGGCCGCCGGCAAAGTTCAAAACGACTCGAAGGAGTAGGTGCGCGTGAAGTACACCGTTGTATGCGTCGGTAAGCTCAAGGAGCGCTTTTGGAAGGACGCGTGCGCTGAGTACACCAAGCGCCTAGGTGCCTATGCCAAGGTGGATATCCGCGAGGTGGCCGATATCGACCCGGCTAAGGCGGGCGGCGTGGATGCCGCGCGCGACAAGGAGGGGGCGGCGATTCTTGCCGCCTTGCCATCTCGAGCGCATGTGATCCTGCTGGCTATCGAGGGCAAGGAGCGCTCGAGCGAGGAGTTTTCGGCGAGGCTCGACGATCTTATGCTGCGAGGTAGTAGCGACATTGCCTTTGTAATCGGCGGTTCGGACGGCGTGAGTGATGAGGTGCGCGCCCGCGCCGACGAGATGCTCAGCTTTGGGCGCATTACCTTGCCGCACAACCTGGCGCGCGTGGTGCTGCTGGAGCAGATCTACCGCGCCTGCAAGATTAGCCGTGGCGAGCCGTATCACAAGTAGGTCGGCAATACGAAACAATAGCGTGGGACAATGACTTTCGTTTTTGAGGAACGCATCTGAGAGGACTGTGTGATATGAAGATCGGATTTGTCGGTTTTGGCAATATGGCGAGTGCTATGGCCGATGGCTGGATTGCCGCCGGCGTGGCCGCGGGCGACATGTGCGCCTGCGCAGGCCGCTACGATGCTTTGGTCGAGCGTTGCGAGGTGCGCGGCATGGTCGCCTGCCACGATGCCGCCGAGGTTGTCGCCGCATCCGATATCGTGGTCGCTGCGGTCAAACCGTACATGATCGAGAAGGTATTCGCCCCGCTCAAGGATGCTCTTGCCAAAAAGGTCGTTCTGTCGGTTGCCTGGACCTGGGACAGTGCCAAGTGGGAGCAGGTCCTGCCGGGCGTCGCGCATATCTCGACGGTGCCCAACACGCCGGTTTCGGTGGGCGAGGGCGTCATCGCCTGCGAGAAGGCTTCGACGCTTAACGACGAGCAGCGTGCTGTGGTGCTCGACCTGCTCGGTAAGCTTGGCGCTGTCGTCGAGCTCGACACAAGCCTGCTGTTTGTGGGCGGCACGGTGGGTGGTTGCGCTCCGGCGTTTGTCGCCATGGCAATCGAGGCCCTGGGCGATGCGGCGGTCAAGCACGGTATCCCGCGTGCGGATGCTTATCGCATTGTGAGCCAGATGGTGCTGGGTACGGCAAAGCTGCAGCTTGCAACTGGCCAGCATCCTGCGGCGATGAAGGATGCCGTATGCTCGCCCGGTGGTGCCACCATCAAGGGCGTCGTTGCGCTCGAGGACGCCGGCATGCGCAGCGCCCTGGTCAAGGCAATCGACGCAACCCTCCAGTAAAACCGACCAAAAAAGGGACAGGTTTATGTTGGCAGGTTTTTCCTGCGGTTTTGTCCTTTTAGCGAAAAGTGCCCCGCAACTGGCTCAATTCCAGTTGCGGGGCACTTGCGTTTGCCCAGATAAAACCGACCAAAATAAACCTGTCCCTTTTTGGCAGGTTAGTCCCAGAAGCTGTCTTCTTCGTCCTCGGACTTGGGGCCGCGGTCGACATACATCTTATGGGTGCGCTTCTCCATTACAAAGGCAATAATCGCAAACAGCAGGATGCCGCCGGCGAAAAGGATGGCAAAACCGGTGCGGGTGCCAAACAAAAAGGAAAAAACTGCGTCCATTGGGTGCCTTCTTGCGTAGTTGAGTTGGGTCGTAAACGCTCATAAGTATATACTTGCCCATACATGTACAAGGTTGCAACCTAAATGGAATGTATATCGCCGGAGGATCTAATGCTTGATATCAAGTTTGTTCGCGAGAACCCCGATGCCATCGATGTCGCCATGGCTAACCGCCAGACGTCTTGGGATCGCGAGAAGTTCTTTGAGCTCGACGACGAGCGTCGTGCCGTCATCACCGAGGTCGAGGAACTTCAAGCCACGCGCAATGCCGAGTCCAAGAAGATCGGCGCCCTGATGAAGGAGGGCAAGAAGGACGAGGCCGAGGCCGCCAAAGAGGCCGTGCGCGCCGTCAACGAGAAAATTGACGGTCTGGCCGAGCGCCGCACCGCCCTCGAGCAGGAGCAGTACGACTTCATGGCTCACCTGCCCAACATTCCTTGCGAGGCCACGCCGTACGGCAAGGACGAGGACGAGAACATCGAACGCCGTCGTTGGGGCACCCCGCGCGAGTTCGACTTCGACTTTAAGCCGCACTGGGATCTGGGCACCGACCTCGACATCCTTGACTTCGAGCGCGGCAACAAGCTCTCCGGCAGCCGCTTCACCGTTCTCGGTGGCGCCGGCGCCCGTCTTGAGCGCGCCCTCATCAACTTCTTCCTCGATACGCACACCAGCCGTGGTTTTAAGGAGTGGTGGCCGCCCATCGTCGTCAAGCGTCAGACCATGTTCGGCACGGGCCAGCTGCCCAAGTTCGAGGACGACGCCTATCACGTCTCGGGCGACAACTTCCTGATCCCCACCGCCGAGGTCGTGCTCACCAACCTGCACGCCGGTGAGGTCCTCGACGCCGATACCCTGCCGCGCCGCTACACCGCCTTCACCCCCTGCTTCCGCGAGGAGGCCGGCTCCGCTGGTCGCGATACCCGCGGCATCATTCGCCAGCACGAGTTCGACAAGGTCGAGATGGTCAAGTTTGCCAAGCCGGAGGAGTCCGACAAGGAGCTCGAGAGCATGACCGCCGAGGCCGAGTTCCTGCTGCAGCAGCTGGGTCTTCCGTATCGCGTGATTAGCCTGTGCACCGGCGACCTGGGCTTCTCTGCCCGTCAGACCTACGACGTCGAGGTCTGGCTGCCGAGCTACAACGCCTACAAGGAGATCAGCTCCTGCTCCAACTGCGGTGACTTCCAGGCCCGTCGCGCCAACATCAAGTATCGCGACCCCGAGAACTTCAAGGGTTCGCGCTATCTGCACACCCTCAACGGTTCCGGTCTGCCGGCTGGCCGTACCATGGCAGCCATTCTGGAGAACTACCAGAACGCTGACGGCACCATCACGATCCCCGCGGTTCTGCGTCCCTACATGGGCGGCCTCGAGAAGATCGAGCCGGTCGCGTAGATTGGCTGCATAAGCGATTTGCTAGGGCACTCCTTTTTGGGGTGCCCTTTTTGTGTGCGGCCATACCATGCTGTGCGGACAGCTCAATAGAAAACACACGAACAACTGTTCTGTATACAGCCATCTACCTGCTATGCTTTTGCTAAATAAGAGCGAGAGAAAGGGGACGCGATGGAGCTGTTTGATGATCGGGTGGTTTTGTTTGAGAGCGACGAGGGCGGGGAGTACCTGCTTGTGACGTGTGAGCCGTCTGGCATGGGTGGCCTGGTGGTTCGACAGACGAGCGAGGGTCCGTTGACCCAATGGTGCTACGAGGAGTCGCCGCATGTGGTTGAGACGTTTGTGGCGCACGAGGGGCTTGTGGCCCTGGAGCATTTCTATGGGGTCCGGACATCTAACCAGGTTGCTCGCATGTTGAGTATCTCGTTTGCCGATTATGATTGTGCCCAGCGGGTGAGATCGCTCCTGAGGGAACTTGATGCTAAGTTTGACGTGATCGAAAAGCCAATCGATCGTACGGGGAACGACGGTATATGCGGAGCAGCATGACAAAACTGCGTTCCACAAAAAAGTTTGAGATTGTGCTTGACTCCAATAAGCTAAAGTGGTTTTATATGTTTTGCGCTGCGGCGTTACCTCAGCTGGATAGAGGGTCTGACTACGAATCAGAACGTCATAGGTTCGAATCCTATACGCCGCACCAATTGAACTTGAAGCCTCCGGCAACGGGGGCTTTTCTTTTTTGGAGACCAGACAGGGATTCGAACCTCGGTCGAGGCGCGAGCGTGAAGCGGACGCGGAGCGTCCGTAGCGAGCGGGCGAGCACGCCGGCAGGCGGGCGAAGCCGGCGCGGATCCGCGGAGCGGATGCGCGGAATCCTATACGCCGCACCAATTGAACTTGAAGCCTCCGGCAACGGGGGCTTTTCTTTTATGGCAACACCGCATGGATTCGAACCTCGGTCGAGGCACGAACAACTTAATTATCACTCCGTAAAATTTTTTCTAATTGTCGCTTGACCCATCGGGGGCTCGCGTGCATAATAATCCGTGCGTTGCGGCGTTACCTCAGCTGGATAGAGGGTCTGACTACGAATCAGAACGTCATAGGTTCGAATCCTATACGCCGCACCAACTGAACTTTAAAGCCTCCGGTAACGGAGGCTTTTCTTATATCGCGATGCGTCGAAGATCGCGCCAAGCCCTCCAAATGATTAAAAATCAAATTCGATAACTTTTTTTGAAAAAATGCTTGACCATTATTCAGTCCCTGTGCATAATAATCAACAAGTTGCGGCGTTACCTCAGCTGGATAGAGGGTCTGACTACGAATCAGAACGTCATAGGTTCGAATCCTATACGCCGCACCATTTGAGATTAAAGCTCCCGGCAACGGGGGCTTTTCTTTTACGTAAACACCGCATTGATCCGAACCTCGGTCGAGGCGCGGGCGTAAAGAAAACGCGGAGCGTTTTTAGCCCGCGGGCGAGCACGCCGGCAGGCGGGCGAAGCCGGTGCGGATCCGCGCAGCGGATGCGCGGAATCCTATACGCCGCACCATTTGAGATTAAAGCTCCCGGCAACGGGGGCTTTTCTTTTACGTAAACACCGCATTGATCCGAACCTCGGTCGAGGCGCTGGCGTAAAGCGGACGATTTCCTGTCGACTCGTGTAAGATTCCGAGTAGATGTCGCGACTTATTCGCGACCACTCCTTCTTCAAGCGACCGATCAGGGTGATACTTCGTGGCAGAGCGTCCGACATACAAGCTCAGGTTTCTCGATCCCAAAAAGCGCTTTCCGGCGATGCCCGAGCAGCCTGCGGGACGCTCATATGGCGTGGTCTGGAAACTCTTTGGCGAGGATCAGCATGAATCTTGCTATGTCGTCGAATTCGTTGGCAAAAGTCATGTGTCGCTTTTGGGCTACGTAAGCGTTTCGGGCGAGGTGTACAAGGTGGACCGCCCCGTTAGCGAGACTCCGCTGCCCAACGATCCCGACATGGAACTGGTCCTTGACGAGTCGGACTCCGGTATTGGTGAGATTGTGGTTCGGGGAGCCAACGGCACAATGCGCGCGTGCGCGCGAACCGTCGGCTCTCCCGAAGGCCCCATGCGCGAGCAGTCCGACCACGAGACATGGAATTCGACCCGCTCCCTTCCTTACGGCGAGTTCATGGCATCGATGTTCCTGCGCTACGTGATATTCGCTGACTCCGAAAATGCCATTGCGAGCACGGCGGACGCCGGCGGACTCGACGAGGGTATGCAAAATGTTATCGACAAGATCAAGCTCGTAAAGTTGCCCGAGCCGGTCGAGGTGTTTTTGGGCTTTAACACGGCACCGCTCCCTGATGCTATCGAGACGCTGCTTTACCGCGTTGACCATGCCGAGAATCCGAGCGGTATCGAGCGCTATGCCGCCGCCCTTATGAGTGAAATTGACTTGCCCCGCTTGCGCACCATCGCCGCTAAGTCCGAGATGAGCCTGGCTCGCATCGATCGCTCAAAGCTTTTCTATCTCAATTTTGATCGCAGCCTGCTGGACCAGGACGAGATTGACATGCTGCTTGCCATCGAGTGCCGTCTTAACCGTCTCTCCGCCATCCTTGAGCACATCGGGGCCGGATTGGTCCCTGCGGCATCCTCGCCGAGCCTTGAGGGCTGCGCGCTCTTTGATGCGTGGCATATCGCCAAGACGACCAACGATGTTCCCCGACTGCTCGATACGGCCTCGAGCGATAACCCGTGGGGCAAACCGGGTACGGTGGCTTGCCAGCCGGGCGGTGAGTGGGATGTGCGTACCCGCTTCGCGCGTATTGTCGAGGCACTTAACGTGGTCACGCGGCTCGACTATACCTATCGGGCAAACGTTGCCGAGGGGATCATGCTCGTTCGGTTTGGGCAGTCTGTCGTTGATGCTATGCCACAACGTGAATACGACGCTCAAGATGACGCCTGGCGCGAGTTGGACGAGGACACGCGCGCGATCTGGGCCGCGGAGCACGATGCGCGCGTGGCGCTCACGCTTGCGGCAGCGTGTTTTGCCGCGGGCACCTGCATCACGCGCTGCTATGTGCAGATTGCTGCTCCCGACAGTGAGCAGGGCGAGTGCGTTGTCGCAACGTATTTCTTTGGGCGCGCGGCCTATCTGGCCGATTGCGTGCCTGTCGCCAAGGATCTTGAGAGCATGGACATGGACGATATGCCGTGCAAGCGTGTGCTTGAGGCATATGAGTCAACCGCTCCGGAGACGATTGAACCTGCGGAGGTTCATGCTCGTCCGCGTGATGACCATCGCATGCTGCCGCCGGCGCTGCGCGATCTGCTGCTTGCCGATACGGCTGACGAGCTGGAGGTCATGGAAGAGGACGACGACCCATACGTGGCCCGTGTTGTTGAATTGCGCGAGCAGGCAAAAGTCGACCGTACAGGTGCTTTTGAAGGCTTTTCCCGTCTTGTTGAGGAGTTGGAGGCTAAGTGCGCCGTCGCCGAGCTTTTGGCGACAGGTCCGGTTCAAACGCAGTTTTGCGATAACCAGCTGGTGCGCATGGTGCTACCGGTGTTGGAAGAAGACCGCTCTGTGCGAATCCTTCGTGCGCCCGATGCGCTGTACTTTGCCCAGCACGAGATCTGCAGCTTTTACGCCGAGCAAGAGGACTTTGAACGAGCACTGCCCGAGGTGCGCCATCTTTACGATCTGGCGCGCTCGTCCATGCAGTCGCACTTTGCGCTCATCAACGTGCTTGCGCGTCTGGAGCGCTTTGACGAGATTATCGAGGTGGCGCGCCACGGCCTACGTATTGCCAGCGATCGTTCTGCAATCGGCTACCTGTTCTATCGCTTGGCGTTTGCCTATTGGAATTGCGATCAGCTCGATCTGGCGCTGGCTTGTTACCGTCTGGTGCCGCGCGGCGAGGAGTCGGGCAGCAGCGCACTGGAAGAAATGCAGGGCCTTATGAACGAGATGGGCGTCAGCGAGCCTCCGACGTTCGAGGAAGCGGTCGAGACCATCCGCAAGGCTGGACTCGAGCTGCCGCCGGTGTCCGCCGTGACGAATCAGCTTGCCGATGCCGCTGTGCAACTGGTCGACAACGGCTTCTTTTTCCTGGCACGCGGTTGCATCTTCCAAATGTGGCGCACCATGGGCAACGACGAGCTCGGCTCTCTCAACCGCTCGCTGGGGTAGGCGAAGCTTTCAAGGAGGAAAGGCTGCTAGGCAATTAGAAAATTTCCTCTTGCTCATCCTTGGCTGTTTGGTTACTATAGAACGGCTGTTACGGAGAGCTGACCGAGAGGCCGAAGGTGCTCGCCTGCTAAGCGAGTATGCCCCAAAAGGGCATCTGGGGTTCGAATCCCCAGCTCTCCGCCAGTATGACTTGAAAGAAGGACTCCGAAAGGGGTCCTTTTTTGTGCGAAGAACGTTGGCTGGGGATTCGAACCCGAGAGGGCACGGGCGTTAAGCAAACGCGAAAGCGTTTGTAGCCCGTGGGCGAAAAGCCGCCAGGCTTTGAAGCCGGAGGGCATGCGCAGCATGCCCGGACATCCCCAGCTCTCCGCCAGTATCAATTGAAAGAAGGGTCCCATCTGGGGCCCTTTTTTGGTGCGGAGAAAGGAGGCTGGGGATTCGAACCTCAAAAAGGGAGGCATCCTTTCGGACGCCTCCCTTCAGTGGGCTTATTATTCTTGCGCACTACACCTCGGGCGCCTTGGCGACGGTCTCGCTTTCTGCCGTGAGCGGGCGGTTGTCGATGCGGCGGCCCAAGCGATCGAGCTTCACGAGTAGCCACTCAATGGGATTCGGCCCTGCGCCTTCCTCGTCGGCAACCAGGTCCATGACGGCGATCTTGGTGCCATCCTGCTTGAGCGTAACGCTGCCCACCTTGTCGCCCACATGCACCGTGCCCGAAAGATCGTCGTAGCTAACCTTTTCGGTCACCTCGCCGGCAAGGGAAAACACGGTCGCTTGCGCCGTAGGATCGGCGAGCGTGGCGTCGATCGTCTTATCCGTCCAGTCGGCTTGGCCAATGCGCGCCATAAGCGGGTTGCCGTTGGCGGTCTTTTCCTGCGTGTTGGCGATTGCGACCGTCACCTTGTGACCGTAGTACCAATTGGCAAGGGTTGCGGTATCGGTAAAGCGCTGGTCGGTGGTGGTGGAGTTCAAAACGACGGTGTAGATCTCGTCGCCATCGCGGTTGTAGGCACCCGTAAAGCAATAGCCTGCATCATCGGTGGTGCCGGTCTTGCCACCGATGTTGCCATCTTGGCCTAGCAAATAGTTATGCGTGTCCATGGAATGCGAATGGTCGGTGCCGTCGGCGCCCGTGACCTCGATCCAGGAATCTTCGCTCGCTACGACCTCGCGGATCGTGTCGTTTTTCATGGCCTCCTGCATCATCAGCGCTACGTCGTGTGCGGTTGAGTGCATATCGCCAGCCCACTCATCAAAGTCCAGACCATGCGGGTTTTCAAAAAGCGTGCCGGTGCAACCGAGCTTCTTAGCGCGCTCGTTCATGGCTTTCACAAATGTTGCCTCGGCGTCTTTGGTCTTAGGGTCGATCTTCTTGCCCACATATTCGGCGAGCACGATGGCGGCGTCGTTGCCCGAGGGAATCATCAGGCCGCGCAGTGCCTGCTTCACGGTGAGCTCGTCGCCTTCGAGTAGGCCGGCTGTTGAATTGCCCACGGTGGCTGCGGCGTTGCTCACCGTGACCTTCTCGTCCGTCTTGCAATTCTCGACGGTTAGGATTGCGGTCATGACCTTGGTGATCGAGGCAATCTTGACCTGCTCATCGGCGCCGCGGGCATAGTAGACGGTGCCGTCTTTGCCCATGACGAGGGCATTGGTCGCATCGATATCGGGCAGGTTTTCGGCCGTGATGCCGCGCGCATCGGCGGTTTTGCCGCAAACATTGTCGGTCGTGAGTACTTGGGCGCCGGCGACGGTGGGCACGCCAGCGGCAAGGGCGATAGCGCAGACAAAGCCGGCGGCAAGCTGAGCTGAGCGCTTTGCAAAAGAGGTGAGGGACTTCACAGATTTCGCTTTCGACGGGATGGTCTCTTCTGGAACTAGAGTATATCGTTTGCCGGTGTCGGCGATCATCGCGTGCGTGCGTGGCCCACATCCGCGCCCGAACGGGCACAAGGGTGCTTAAGGCCGACTTAATCACCCACGCTTGTTGTGTGTGGCATGCGCCCCCTCGGGCATAATGGAGCGCGAGAGGAGCACGCATGAACGAGCGCATTTTGGTAGTTGATGACGAAAAGGCCATCGCCGACTTGGTTGGTATCTACCTTACAAAAGAAGGCTTTGACGTACAGGTCGCCTATAGCGGGGCCGATGCTGCCAAGGCAATCCTGGAGCAGGAGTTCGATCTGGCACTGTTGGATGTCATGCTGCCCGATATCGATGGCTTTGAGCTACTGCGTACGATCCGTTTCAGCCATACCTATCCCGTGATCATGCTGACGGCGCGCGATGCCCAGCAAGACAAGATCGAGGGCCTTTCGCTTGGCGCGGACGATTACGTGGTTAAGCCGTTCCGTCCGCTGGAGCTCATCGCGCGCGTGCACGCTCAGCTTCGCCGCTACACCAGCTACGGTAGCCGCTCGCAGGCGGCCGAGTCGCCGACCATCCAGCTCGACGGCCTGGAGATCAACCGCGATGCTCGTTCCGTAACGGTGGACGGTGCACCGGTACGCCTCACGCCCATCGAGTATTCCATCTTGCTGTATCTGGTTGAGCATCGCGGCAGCGTGGTAGCCGTGGAGGATCTGTTCCGCGCGGTGTGGAACGAGGATTTTATGCCCGGCTCCAACAATACGGTGATGGTGCACATTCGCCACCTGCGCGAAAAGATTGGCGACGACGCTCAAAAGCCGCGCTTTATCAAAAACGTCTGGGGCGTCGGCTACATAATCGAATAGCGCCTTTGATGGTGGGGAAGTGGATATGACAAAAGACGATAGGCAGGCATTCGAGGTGCCCGATCGACTCTTTGAATACGTACGGGCAGTCGTCGACAACCGCGCGCTTGCGACGGTGCTGCTCTTTTTGCTGAGCCTGCTGCTGATTGGCATCGACAACATCGCCGGAGTCTTAGCGGTGCTGCTTGTCGGCTTTTTGCTGATCGATCGATTTGAAATCGTACGCCGTTGCGTGGTGATTGGCGGTGCCGCGTGGGCCATGACGTTGGCGATTGGCGCCATGGCGCTCGGCGGCATCGAAGGGCCGGTGCTGTTCGATGCCGGCTTTGTATTCAACATGCTTGGCTTTGTGCTGGCGCTTGCCGTGTGCGTTCTGTTCTTTTGCGGCCGCGCCCTGTACTACCATGGCTACGAGCAGGGCGAGCAGCATGCCGATTGTGTGCTGGCCGCTCGTATTCAAGATCGCCTGATCGATCACCCCGACACCTGGGATAACATCGACGGCGACTTCTTGGAGGTCGAGGGCGCCCTTAACCGCGTGCGTGACCGTGAGCGCAAGGTGCAGCAAGCTCTGCGTGACGAGTCGCATCGCAAGGACGATTTGGTCACGTACTTGGCACATGACCTACGCACCCCGCTTGCCAGTGTGGTGGGCTATCTTTCGCTGCTGCAAGAGGCTCCTGAGCTGCCGGTTGAGCAACGTGCGCGCTTTACGGGCGTGGCACTCGACAAGGCGCACCGGCTCGATGCGCTCATCGAGGAGTTCTTCGATATCACGCGCTTTGACTTCCACGATATCGTGCTCACGCGCGGCTATGTTGATCTGGGGTTGCTGCTGGCTCAGGTGGCTGACGAGTTCTATCCCATCCTCAACGAGCAGCATAAGGAAGCCCAAGTTGATATTCGCGAGGACCTGACGGTGCTCGTGGATGGCGACAAGATGGCCCGCGTGTTCAACAACATCATGAAAAACGCCGTCGCCTATAGCTACGAGGGCTCGACCATCACGATTGAGGCCAGGCGCCAAGACGATGGTGGCGTGCGCGTGCGCTTTATCAATCAGGGCGATCCTATCCCTGCGGCTAAGCTCAAGGTAATCTTTGAGAAGTTCTATCGCCTGGATGCGGCGCGTGCGACCAATCGCGGTGGTGCCGGTTTGGGCCTTGCTATTGCCAAGGAGATCATCGCGGCACACGGCGGTACCGTTGCATGTGAATCGACGCCCGAACACACGATATTCACCATCGAGCTGCCCGCCGCATAGCCAGCGTGCCCTTACAAACACTTGACAATGTGCTCACGTGCGTATGAGCCGCGATTCCTACTATCGATACTGCTGAATTGATATCGATATGGAGGTGTGCGGTATGACGGCTGCTGCGGCTGTGGAGCCCACGGAGCTTGAAGAACTCATGGAAGCGCAGGCCGAGGCCGCGCATGAGCGCGAGGTTGGGGATGCGACTCGCCCCACGGCAGAGGGTCTTGCCGCCTCGCCGACGCGCATCGACGTCGAGGGCATCGACCTGTTCTATGGCGACCACCATGCGCTCAAGGACGTGAATATCAAGATCCGCGACAAGCAGATCACCTCGTTCATCGGGCCTTCGGGCTGCGGAAAGTCCACGTTGCTGCGCTGCTTTAACCGCATGAACGACGGCATCAAGGATTGCCGCATCGAGGGCAAGATTGCGCTCGATGGTCAAGATATCCTGGGCGATTGCGACATCTGCCGTTTGCGCCAGCGCGTGGGCATGGTGTTCCAACGCCCCAACCCATTTCCCATGAGCATCTACGACAACGTCGCCTACGGTCCTCGCGGTATGGGTGTGCGCGACCGCGCCGTGCTCGATGAGCTGGTCGAGGACTCCCTGCGTCGCGCTGCCCTGTGGGACGAGGTCAAGGACAAGCTCAAAGAGTCAGGCCTGGGTCTTTCGGGTGGACAGCAGCAGCGCCTGTGCATCGCCCGCGCACTTGCCGTGCAGCCCGACATTCTGCTGATGGACGAGCCGACCTCGGCACTCGACCCTGTGTCGACGTTGGTGGTGGAGCAGCTGGCCTGCGAGCTCAAGGAGACCTGCACGCTGGTGGTCGTGACGCACAACATGCAGCAGGCCGCGCGTATTTCCGATTCGGTTGCGTTCTTTTTGCTGGGTGAGCTGGTGGAGCACGCGCCCACCGCGCAACTCTTCAAGAATCCGTCCGATCCGCGCACCGCGGATTATTTGACGGGGCGTTTTGGCTGACGCTGTCTTTTACAGGTGCCTTTAGGGTTAAGATGCGGTCATATCGGCCGCAAAGGGGTTCAACATGATCTATTACGTCGAGGACGATGACAACATCAGGGATTTGACAGTCTACGCGCTGCGCAAGCAGGGAATCGAGGCCGAGGGCTTTTCGTGTGATGGCGAGTTTAAAGCTGCCGTGGCACGACGGGTGCCCGATGCTGTGCTGCTCGATATCATGCTGCCCGACACCGATGGCTTGGCGATTATGCGTCGCCTGCGTGCCGATCGCCTGACGGCGACGGTGCCCATCATGATGCTTACCGCCAAGGACACCGAACTCGACAAGGTGATGGCGCTCGATGGCGGTGCCGACGATTACCTGACTAAGCCGTTTTCGCTCATGGAGCTTGCGAGCCGCTGCCGCGCACTGCTGCGTCGCGGCGGCATGGTCAAGCAGGCGAGCGATGTGCTCAGCGTGGGCGACATCGTGCTCTCGCCCAGCCATCGCGAGGTGACCGTTGCCGGCGAGCCGCTTAAGCTCACCCTGCGCGAGTTCGACCTGCTCGAGTACCTCATGCGCAAGCCCGGCGTGGTCTTTACCCGCGAGTCGTTGCTGCAGAGCGTGTGGGGCTGGGACTTCGACGGCGGTTCGCGCACCGTTGACGTGCACGTGCAGACGCTTCGCCAAAAACTGGGCGAGCATGCCAGCGCCATCGAGACCGTGCGCGGCGTGGGTTATCGCCTGGCCGAGCCTTTTGCCGGTGATGGTGCCGAAGGCGACGACACCGCGGCCACCGCATCGGAGGAGTAACCCGTGGTCTTCGCCCCCCAGGGAAAACATACGCTGTCGCACCGCGTTTTTGTGACGATCTTTGTCTGCGCCATGGCGGTTATCGTGGCGTTTACGGTGCTGGGTGCGTTCTTTGTGCAAAACACTTTGGCGGATGCCACGAGTGCCAATCTGGCGCAGGAAACTGAGCTCATTGCTGCCGCCCTCGACGAGCAGCAGGAGCCCATTCCGTTCTTGCGAAGCCTCGATCGCGAGGATCTTCGTATCACGCTGATCAATAAGGACGGATCTGTTGCCTACGACAACGAGGCGTCGCCTTCCACACTGCCCAACCATGGCGATCGCCCCGAGGTCATCGAGGCCTTTGAGAGTGGTTTGGGTTCCGCGGAGCGCGCAAGCTCTACACTCGACGAGATTATGCTGTATCGCGCCGTCACCCTTGATAACGGCCAGGTCGTTCGCTTGGCGCAGGCCCAGCCTGGCGTTGCGGCGATTTTGCTGTCGATGCTGGCGCCGATGCTGCTTATCGCAGCAGCGGGTGCAGTACTCTCGTTTTTTATGGCGCGCCGTGAGTCCCGTGCCATCATCGCGCCGTTACAAGAGGTGGATTTGGATCACCCACGCCGTAGCTATGAGCACGCCTATGCCGAGATGGTCCCCATGCTTGAGCGCATCGAGTCGCAGCGCCAGGAACTCAAGCGCCAAATGGCGGTGCTAGCGGACAACGACCGTATGCGCCGCGAGTTCACGGCGAATATCACCCATGAGCTCAAGACGCCGCTTACGGCGATTTCGGGCTATGCCGAGCTCATCGCAAATGGCATGGTCGAGGGCGAGGACGACCTGCGCAACTTTGGCGGTCGCATCTATCGTGAGGCGGGCCGCTTGGCAGCGCTTGTCAACGACATCCTTACGCTGTCTAACTTGGACGAGGCCGAACGTGCAACTGAAGGCGAGGCAGTGCCCATTGGGTCCACGGAGCCTATTGAGCTCTCGCGTGCGATCTACGCGGTTGAGCAGCGTCTTGAACAGGTCGCCCGTCAGGCGAATGTGACGATAAGTCATGAGACCAAGCCTGTGGTCATCGAAGGCGTGTCGCGCTTGGTCGACGAGCTCATCTATAATCTGGCAAGCAACGCCATCCGCTACAATCGGCCCGGCGGTACGGTTACGCTGCAGTGCGGCACCAACGACGAAGGCCATCCGTTCCTCGCTGTCGCCGACACGGGAATCGGTATCGCGCCTGAAGAACAGGGCAAGGTATTTGAGCGGTTCTATCGCGTGGACAAGAGTAGGTCCAAGGCACGCGGCGGAACCGGCCTGGGGCTTGCCATTGTCAAGCATGCGGCCCTGTATCATCACGCTACGCTTGATCTGTCGAGCGAGTTGGGCGTGGGAACCACCATTACGGTGACGTTTCCCATACAGCAGGACGAGCCATTCGCATAGCGATACAACACAGATATTGATGTAGACGCCGCATTTGACTTTCGGGTGCGGCGTTGTTGTGCAATTTTACGATTGCTTCCGACATTTTTACAGGAGAGCCTGTTTCTTATGTATAGAGTTTGGTCTCGGTAAAAAGATGCGATAACATACGGACAGTTTTGTCAATCCGAACTGGGGAAATGAAAGGCAAGCTGCATGACCCTTCTCGAACTGTTCCAGCTGCTGAAGAAGCACCTCAAGCTGGTCATCACCCTTCCGGTGGTCTGCGCGATCGCCATGGGCATCGTGTCCTTCGTTGCGATGGACAACACCTATACCGCGACGACGAGCATGTACATTCTCGCCAAGACCGACGATAGCGGTCAGATGAGCTACAACGATCTCTCGGCGAGCCAGATGCTTTCCAACGATATCGCCACGCTGCTGGATAGCGATAGCGTTAAGAGCGGCGCCGCCAAAGAACTGGGCCTCACCGATTTGGATGACTACAAGGTGTCTGTTTCCTCCGAGACCACCACGCGTGTCATTACGCTTTCGGTTACCGGCACCGATGCCAAGGAGACGGCTAAGGTCGCAAAGGCCATTGCCAGCTCGGTGAGTACGGTCGCTCAGAACGTCGGCGCTGCCCAGAGCATCAACGTTATCGACGAGGCTAAGACCCCCGAAGCCCCCAGCGGCCCCAAGCGCACGCTGTATATTGCCGTCGCGTTCCTCGCCGGTATCTTTATCGCAGTTGCCTATGTCGTTTTGGCAGACATGCTCAATACCCGCATCCGCGGTGCCGAAGAGGCAGAAGAGCTCCTGGGTATTCCCGTTGTTGGCCGAATTCCGGCTATGAAAGGTGGTAAATAGGCATGGCTAAGGCAAAGAACACCGATAAGCTCGTTGTGCAGAATGCCGCCAAGACCCTTCTGGCCAACATCCGCTTTGCGAGCGTGGACGACCCCATTCGCACCATCACCGTTACCTCCTCGATTCCCAACGAGGGCAAGTCTACGGTTTCCATTAATCTTGCTCAGGCAATCGCCACGAGCGGCAAGAGTGTCCTGCTGGTCGAGGCTGATATGCGTCGCAGGTCCCTTGCCGATATGCTCGGCGTCCGCTCCCGCGGCGGACTCTATGCAGTCCTGTCCGAGCAGGTTTCTATCGACCAGGCGATTGTCGAGACAGGTCAGAAGAATTTCTACTTCCTCGATGCCGAGCCGCATATTCCCAATCCTGCCGACATCATCGTCTCCCATCGCTTTGCCAAGCTGGTCAAGGCACTGTCTGCTAAGTTCCAGTACGTCATCTTCGATGCTCCTCCGGTCGGCACCTTCATCGATGCTGCCGAGATTGCCAGCCTGACCGACGGCGCGCTGTTCGTGGTGCGCGAGGACTTTACCAAGCGCGAAGAGGCGCTCAACGCTATCGCCCAGCTTAAGAAGTCCGAGAAGGTCAAGCTCATCGGTACCGTCATGAATTACTGTGAGACCGAGACCAGCGAGTACTATTATTCTTACTACACCAAGGACGGTAAGAAGGTTAAGAAGGGCTCCGACGATCAGGGCACTTCCAAAAAGGGCATCTTCACCAACCGAGCAAACGTTTAGTTGATTAAGGCTGACCTATGCGTGACATTCATTGCCATATCTTGCCGGGTGTAGACGACGGCGCCGCCGATCTCGAAGAGAGCTTGGCGATGCTCGAGGCTGCCAAGCGGGCCGGTGTAACCAGAATCGTTTGCACTCCTCACTGCCGTGATCCCTATTTTGATTACGACAAGATGTGGGATGCCTTTGAGCTGCTGCGCGATAACGCTGACGGTTTTCCGCTCCAGATGGGCTTCGAGGTCAACCATCGAAAGCTCGTTGAGCTTGGTATCGATGCCGCGGATCACTTGCATTTCGATGGGACCAACGAGTTTCTGCTCGAGCTTTCGACGCATGCCGATGCGTATGCGTTTAGAGAGTACGAGAACACGATTTACGATTTGCAGTGCCGTGGCTATCAGGTGATCATCGCTCATCCTGAGCGCTATCGTGCGGTTCAAAAGGATGTAAGCGTGGCGGAGCGCCTGGTCGATATGGGCTGCAAGCTGCAGGCTTCGGCGGACTTTATTGCCGGCGGTCGCTTTGGTCGCGAGAAAAAGCCGGCACAGCGCCTGTTCGATCAGAACCTGTACAGCTTCATCGCGAGCGATGCCCATAACGTGGGTCATTACGACTGTCTGGCGAAGGCTCGCGCGAAGTTTAGCGTGCGCGGAGCTCATTTTCGCTAAAATCTGTCCCTAACGTTCGCGTTGAATGAAAGGGCAGCTATGGATATCCAACTTAAGACGGGATGCTTTGACGACGCGGCGTTGGTGCGCCGCGTCGTTTTTATGGACGAGCAGGGCTACGAGAATGAGTTCGACGCTATCGACGAGGATCCGAACTGCATTCATGTGACACTCTATGTAGACGGCGAGCTTGCCGGCTGCTCGCGCGTGTTTCCCGAGGAACTGGAGTACGCGGCAGATGCCGAAGCCCCAGTTTTGCCGGCGTGCGACTTGGACGAAGGCGTCGCGGCGGGGGAGACCTACATTATGGGGCGCGTGGCCGTGCTGCCGAGCATGCGCCGTCGCGGTTTGGCGAGCAAGATTGTCGAGGCCAGTGATACGTGCGCGCGTGATGCCGGCTCCAAGCTCATTAAGCTGCACGCGCAGGAATACGTGCTACCACTCTATGCCAAGGCGGGTTACACGCAGATTGCCCCGGTGGACTACGAAGACGAGGGCCAGCCCCATGTTTGGATGGCCAAGCGCGTAGATGGCAGATAGGGACGTTCCTTTCCTGCCGGCAGTCGGGGACACTCCTTGGCAATTGGTGCATCAGAGCGTTTGGACATACAGTTTTTCGATTCCGTATGTATATATGCGCGCTAATGGGTTATAAAATCTAAGTCTGAACATAGCAGGTCTGCAATGCGGCTCGGGCAACCGGGCCGTTTTTGCGGACGGGGGTAGCGCGAAAGGACTGCACATGCGTCAATTTAAGACCGAGAGCAAAAAACTGCTCGACCTCATGATCAACTCCATCTACACCAATAAGGAAATCTTCCTGCGCGAGCTTATCTCCAACGCGAGCGATGCCGTCGACAAGCTCAACTTTAAGAGCCTGCAGGATCCGAGTGTCAAGCTCGACCAGGGCGACCTGGCCATCCGTGTTTCCTTTGATAAAGATGCCCGTACCATCACCATTTCGGATAACGGTATCGGCATGACCGCCGAGGAGCTCGAGCGCAATCTGGGCACCATCGCCCATTCCGGCTCCGAGGAGTTTAAGACTGAGAACGCCGAGCAGCAGGGTTCCGATGTCGACATCATCGGTCAGTTTGGCGTGGGCTTCTACTCTGCCTTTATGGTTGCCAGCCACGTAAAGGTTGTCAGCCGCGCCTATGGCGAGGACACCGCTCACGTGTGGGAGTCTGATGGTCTTGAGGGTTACACCATCGAAGACGGCGAGCGCGCCGAGCACGGCACCGATGTCATCCTGACGCTGCGCGAGAACGAGAAGCTCGACGCCGACGGCGAGGCCGAGACCTACGATCGCTTCCTGACCGAGTGGGGCCTCAAGAGCCTGATTCAGCAGTACAGCAACTATGTGCGCTACCCGATTCAGATGATGGTGAGCAAGAGCCGCCAGAAGCCCAAGCCCGAGGACGCGCCGGATGATTACAAGCCCGAGTACGAGGACTACCAGGAACTCGAGACCATCAACTCCATGACGCCGATCTGGAAAAAGCGCAGCTCCGACGTTGAGCAGAAGGATTACAACGAGTTCTACAAGTCCACATTCCACGACTTTGACGAACCCGCGCGCACTATCAGCTTCCACGCCGAGGGCACGCTTGAGTACGATGCGCTGCTGTTTGTGCCGGGTCGCGCCCCGTTCGATCTATACAGCAAGGACTACGAGAAGGGCCTGGCGCTCTACAGCTCCAACGTGCTGATTATGGAGAAGTGCGACGACCTGCTGCCCGACTACTACAACTTTGTGCGCGGTGTCGTGGACTCTGCCGACGTGACGCTCAATATTTCGCGTGAGACGCTGCAGCAGAATCGTCAGCTCAAGGCCATTGCCAAGCGTGTCGAGAAGAAGATCACCGCCGATCTCGAGGACATGCGCGACAACGACCGCGAGGCATACGAAAAGTTCTTTGAGAACTTTGGTCGCGGTCTCAAGTACGGCATCTACTCGAGCTATGGTATGAAGGCCGACGAGCTCGCCGACCTGCTGCTGTTCTGGTCTGCCAAGGAGCAGAAGATGATCACCCTTGCCGAGTATGCCAAGGGCATGCCCGAGGGCCAGAAGGCAATCTACTATGCCGCCGGCGATTCGCGCGAGCGTCTGGCCAAGATGCCCGTCGTGAAGGGCGTGCTCGACCGCGGCTACGATGTACTGCTGCTGACGCAGGACGTGGATGAGTTCACCTTCCAGGCCATGCGTGAGTACGTGGCTGCCGATATGCCTAAGGTCTACGAGGATGACGCTGCTCGCGAGGCTGCTGAGAAGGCAGTTGCCGATGGCGCTGAGCCTGAGGTCGAGGATCGTCACCTGGAGCTTAAGAACGTCGCGACCGGCGATCTTGACTTGGCGACCGATGACGAGAAGAAGGAGGCCGAGGACGCCACCAAGGAGAACGAGGACCTCTTTAACGCCATGAAGGAGGCGCTCGGCGACAAGGTCGAGAAGGTTGCCGTCTCTGCGCGTCTGACTGACGCTCCCGCCTGCATCACCACCGAGGGTCCGCTTTCGCTCGAGATGGAGAAAGTGCTTCAGAAGGGCCCCGAGGGCGCGCCCGACGGTATGCCCAAGAGCCAGCGCGTGCTCGAGCTCAACGCCAAACACCCGGTCTTCGCCAAGCTCGTCGCTGCCCAGAAGGCCGGCGACGCCGACAAGATCAAGCAGTACTCCGGCCTGCTCTACGATCAGGCCCTGCTGGTCGAGGGCATCCTCCCTGAGGACCCCGTTGCCTTCGCGGCGGCTGTTTGCGAGCTTATGTAACTAGGGGGTTACGCGGTTCTACGAACCGCGTAACCACTCGACGCTGCAAACGCCCCTAAGCGGCAATCTGACGTTCAATCGTCGGTCGCGTACCGAAGTACGCTTCCCTCCTCTTTCACGTCACCTTGCTCGCTTAGGGGCGTTTTCGCTGACTTATGCTCAACCTGCGACGCTTTCGTGGCCCAAAGTAGTCATTGGGGACGTTCTTGTTCGACTAGTCGTTTAAGAACGTCCCCAATGACTACCCGATGACTATTCGGATTGCTAATTTGTGCGGGTTGTGGTTTTGTGACCTGCTAAAATTAAAGATACTGTACAACTGTACGTTAATTCGTCTTCGTAGTATATTGCTACCCGCAAAACTCGATGCCATTGTGCGCTGAGACGCTAAAGCGCCTACGTACAATGGTTTTTGATAGTACGATTTGATTCAACGACAGGATGGATGGTCCAAGCGTGAGTCTCGGCAGCAAACTATCCAACGCAAAGGTCTCCTTTGCGATATTTAAGCGCGACATTAAGCGACTGCTTATGAACCCCGTCGCCCTGGTGGTTACCCTGGGCGTGTGCGTCATTCCCTCGCTGTATGCCTGGTACAACATCGTTGCTAACTGGGATCCGTACGGAAATACCCAGGGCATTAAAATCGCCATCGCCAACAACGATCAGGGCACCCAGAACGACCTAGTGGGCGAGCTTAACGCAGGCGATAAGGTGGTCGACCAGCTCAAGGAAAACGATCAGCTGGGCTGGACCTTCGTCGATTCGGCCGCCGATGCCAAAGAGGGCGTCGAGAGTGGTGAGTACTATGCGGCCATCGTAATCCCCAAGAACTTCTCAGATAACCTGGTCTCGATGCTCGACGGCAATTACCATCAGCCCAAGCTCACGTACTACGTCAACGAGAAGAAGAGCGCTATTGCGCCCAAGGTCACCGACACTGGCGCCAATACCATCGAGGAGCAGATCAACTCGGAGTTTGTCTCCACGGTGGGCGAGACCGTCGCGGGCATTGCTAAAGATGCTGGCATCGACCTTAAAGACAAGGCGACCCAGACCCGGGATTCGCTGGCGGGCTCGGTGTCCGAGGCGTCTGATACCCTGGGCGAAGTACGCGATTCCATCGGCGACATGAACACCGCCATCGACAAGACGAGCAGCTCGATTGCTTCGGCCGATGCTGCGCTGGCGGGCCTGCAGGGGCAGGCGCCCTCTCTAACGCAGGCGATCTCCCAGGGCAACGACCTGCTGGGCGAGGCTCGCGCCACGGCGGGCAACTCTATCACCTCGCTCTCCAAGGCACTCTCGGAAGGTAGCCTTGCACTCACCAAGACGTCAGCCTCCGCGAACGCTGCGATTGGCAAGCTAACGGGTACGGTCACATCTACGACCACCCGCATCGACAACTCGCTCGAGTCTCTCCAGGCGACGATCGATCACAATAAGGCCGTTATCGGGCACTTGGAGATTCTCGTTAATGACACGTCGACAGGTTCCGAGGAAATTGACGCGCGCATTGTATCGACCATCGATTCGCTTCGCGAGCAAAACCAGAAGCTGCAGAGCATCAAGGATGGCCTTTCTGCACAGTCGAGCGCCATGGCAAACGACGCTACGGCAATCTCGAACGCGAGCAACGCACTCAACGCGGCAATTCAGACCGGTACGGCTAACCTCGGTCAGGCTCAGACCGATCTGGGTCAGAACGCACTTCCGAAGGCTTCGAGCGCGCTTGACTCCTTTGCCGCCGTTTCGGGCGATTTGACCGGCATTGTGTCGGGTATGACCCCCACGATAGCGAGCGCGCGCGGCACGCTGGCGCAGCTCGACGCCACGCTCAAGCAGGCAAAGACCACACTGTCCCAAACCGACGCCTCCCTTGCCAAGGTTCAGGACAAGCTCGCGACCGCCGCCAATGACATTGCGGCGCTGCAGACCTCTGAGTCTATGGGCGAGTTAGCCGACCTCATGGACGTCGACGTCAATGACGTGGCAGATTTCATGGTATCTCCGGTTGAGCTGACGTCCAAGTCAATCTATCCGGTCAAGAGCTTTGGCTCGGGCATCGCGCCCTTCTACACCAATCTGGCGCTGTGGGTAGGCGGCTATGTGCTCATCGCTATCTATAAACTCGAGGTCGACCGCGAGGGCATCGGTAGCTTTACGGCGCGTCAGGGCTACTTTGGCCGCTGGCTGCTGCTGGTGATCCTGGGTGCGTTGCAGGCCATCATCGTTACGGTGGGAGATCTGGTCATTGGCGTTCAGTGCGTCAATCCGCTGCTCTTTGTACTGGGCGGCATCGCTATTTCGTTCACCTACGTCAATATCATCTATGCGCTGTCCACCACGTTTAAGCATATCGGTAAAGCCATTGGCGTCATCCTCGTCATTGTGCAGATCCCCGGCTCGTCGGGCATGTATCCCATCGAGATGATGCCCGGCTTCTTCCAATGGCTGCATCCGCTGCTGCCCTTCACCTATGGCATCAACCTGCTGCGCGAGACCGTCGGTGGCATGTATTCGTTCAACTACCTGTTCAACCTGTGCATCCTGGGCGTGTTCCTTGCCATCGCACTCTTTATTGGCTTGCAGCTGCGTCCGCTGCTGCTCAACCTCAACCTGCTCTTTGACAAGCAGCTTTCCACGACGGGCCTCATGATCTGCGAGTCCAACGACCTGCCGCGCCAGCGCTATTCGCTGCGCACGGCCATGCGCGTCATGCTCGATTCGGATTCGTACCGTCGCGAGCTGCTCGATCATGCCGTGGCGTTTGAGCATCGCTACCCGTACTACATCAAGGGCGGTTTTGCCGCCGTGGTAGGCGTGCAGGTTCTGCTCTTTGTGCTTTCGACGGTGCTCGATATCGACAATAACGGCAAGATCATCCTGCTCGTTATCTGGATCATTTCGGTTATCGCCATCTGCGGCTGGCTCATCAACATCGAATACATCCGTGCGAGCCTCAATACCCAGATGCGTATCTCGGCGCTTTCGGACGAGGACCTTCGCCGCGAGATGCGCGAGCACACGGCTGCCATCCCTGCCGCCCGTCGCATGTTTGGTCTCAACGCCAGCGAGCGTGGCGCCAAGGGAGGCGAACAGCCTACGAGCCGTCTGTCGCATATCGGTGCGCATCGTAAGGCTCAAGATGCCGACGGCGCTGACAACGTAAACGGAAACGACGGGGACACCACCTCGCTTGGCAAGCACTCTAAAGGAGGTGAGGCATAAATGAAAAACATCCTGCACCTGTTTAAGCGCGATGTCCAAAACGTGTCTCGCTCCGTGATCGGCATGGTCGTCGTGATGGGCCTGATCATCGTGCCATGTCTCTATGCATGGTTTAACATCGCCGGAAGCTGGGATCCCTACGGCAATACCGGCAACCTTAAGATTGCAGTGGTCAACACCGATGAGGGTTACGAGAGCGATCTGATTCCCGTCGAGGTCAACGTGGGCGAAAACGTAACCGCCACCCTGCGCGGCAACGAGAACTTCGACTGGGTCGTCCTCAACGACCGTGATAAGGCGATTGAGGGCGTTAAGTCGGGCGCGTACTACGCTGCCGTCGTTATCCCTAAAACGTTTAGCGCCGACATGATGACGCTTTTCTCGACCGAGGTGAAGCACGCCGATATCGAGTTCTATGAGAATCAGAAGGCCAACGCCATCGCACAGATCGTGACTGAAAAGGGTTCGAGCGCCGTCCAGAGTCAGGTCAACGAGACCTTTACCAAGACCATCACGACCATCGGCCTTAAGACCGTGTCCAGCCTGCTCGACTATATGAGTACCGACCAGGTGAGCAGCTTTATCGCCAATCTGTCCTCGACGCTGGGCGATTCGGTCGAGGACCTGCAGGACGTTCAGGCGAGTGCGACGTCGCTCGCGGGCATTTTGAGCTCCACGTCCGATTCACTGACATCGGCGGGCGGCATGCTCAAGCAGACGGGCACCGTTGATGAGTCGACGAAGCAGCTGATGGAGCACGCCAAGAGTGGCATCAATGATTCCAAGGAAGCGCTCAAGGCCGCCAACGATGCCGTTGACGCGGCGATTGACGGAAGCGCGGGCTCGTTCGACAACGTGTCCGCCGAGCTTGCGAAGGCATTCGATGCCGCGAATCAGCATGTTTACCTTACGGTGTCTCAGCTCAACGAAGCCGCAGCGGCGCTCAATACGCGTGCTGACGATATCGATGCGATGACCGATCAGCTCCGTAACCTTGCCGACCAGGTGAGTGATGACAAGCTCAAAGACGGTCTCGAGTCCGCTGCGACGTCGCTGGGCAGAATTGCCGTGGAGTACCGCAACAATGCGAAGGACCTGACGGCGACCGCAAAGTCCCTTTCGGACGGCATGGCGGAGGTCAACAACTCGCGTGCCGAGGTCGACCAGGCCATCGCCGATGCCAAGGCGGGTATCTCGGGAGCCAAGTCCGACTACGATTCCACGTTCTCGGTTAAGGCCAAGGAGCTCAAG
Source organism: uncultured Collinsella sp. (assembly GCA_905199545.1). Taxonomy (GTDB): domain Bacteria; phylum Actinomycetota; class Coriobacteriia; order Coriobacteriales; family Coriobacteriaceae; genus Collinsella. Next base: position 60,791 of record CAJKGW010000003.1, on the reverse strand, counting down.
AAGACCATTTCGGGCGTTCTGGATTCCCTGAACGGTATCTCGGGTGACTTGGATAGCGCCGTGAGCGGTCTGACCGACGCCTCTGGCTCGCTCGCAAAGGGCCTCTCCAAGGCTGCGACGCTGGTCAACAAGGCTTCCGATCAGCTGGGTGAGGCATCGGACAAGATCAGCGCCTTTAAGGACGAGCTCGATGGCGCCCTGATGTCGGACGACCTTGCCACGATCAAGACGATGATCGGCAACGATCCCGAGGGTTTGGCCGTGTCGCTTTCCGGCCCCGTCGCGCTCGACCGCAAGCCGGTCTATCCGATCCGCAATTACGGTTCGGCCATGGCGCCGTTCTATACGATCCTGTCGCTGTGGGTCGGCTCGATCGTGCTGGCGGCCATGATGAAGGTATCGGTTGACGATGAGCTCATCAACGAGCTGATCCCCGTGCGCCTGCACGAGATCTACCTGGGCCGCTACCTGTTCTTTGGAGGTCTGGCCCTGCTGCAGGCGACACTCGTGTGCGCGGGCGACATCCTGTTCTTTGGCATCCAATGCGACAACCCGCTGCAGTTTGTGCTGGCGGGCTGGGTCGCGAGTCTCGTGTTCTCCAATATCGTCTACACGCTCACGGTTTCGTTTGGCGATATCGGCAAGGCGCTCGCTGTCGTGCTGTTGGTCATGCAGGTCGGCGGTTCAGGCGGTACGTTCCCCATCGAGATGACCGGCCCCGTGTTCCAGGCGATCTACCCGTTCCTGCCGTTTACCCACGGCATCAACGCCATGCACGCCGCCATGGCTGGCGCCTACCATATGGAGTACTGGGTTGAGCTGGGTATCTTGGCGAGCTATTTGATTCCGTCGCTGGGCCTGGGCGTCGTCTTCCGCCGCCCGGTCATCAAGGCCAACGACTGGATCATCGAAAAGCTGGAATCAACAAAGCTTATCTAGTACAGCAACGTTAACGCCGATGCAGCGCTAATGCCAGCGAGCGAGCCGCATTTGCGCCAAGGTGACGTGAAATGAAAGGGCGCTGACCTTCTGGTCGCGCCCTTGAAATTGAACGTCAGATTGGCGTGAATGCGGCTCGCGCAGCGTCGGCCGGTCCGCCGTTCGGTAGAACGGCGGAACAAAACGCTTTAGTGCGGTGAATTGCACGGGCTGCTTGGTTGTTGCTACAGTAGCGGGGCGTGCCGGGGGTCCGGCGCGTCCCGTTTTTATTTGACCATGAGGCGGCACGCAGCCATACGCGTGCGGACACCACGCCCAGTTTGAGTGTGAGGATGTTCCATGGCCCAATACGCTGCCAACGAAATTGAAAACATGCCCGATAGCCCTGTTGCTCGCGAGGACCTGGGTGCGGGCGGCACCTCCCGTGGTGCCGGTGCTCGTTCGCCGCTGTTCTGGAAAGTTCTACTGCTTTCGGTGGCGATTATCTGGGGCTACTCCTTTACCACTATGAAGGACGCGCTCGACACCATCCCGGTGTTCGAACTGCTCTATATTCGTTTTCTTCCCGCAGCGCTGGTCATGCTTGTTATCTTTCGCAAGCGCATCGCCGCCCACCTTAACGCCCGCAACCTGATTGTTGGACTGGGCATGGGCGCGCTCATGTGGGCAGCCTATGCCTTGCAGACGGTCGGTCTGGCTCAGACCACGGCGGGTAAGAACGCTTTTTTGACGGGCACCTATTGCATCCTGGTCCCGTTCGCGAGCTATTTCCTAAGCGGCGAAAAGCTTACTCGTTACAACTTGGGCGCCGCATTGCTCTGTCTGGCGGGCATTGGCCTGGTGGCGCTCGATAGCGTCGAGTTCAACATCGGTGATGCCATCACGCTGGGCGGTGCGGTTTTCTTTGCCATTCAGATGTCGGTGACGGCCAAGTACGGTCGCAAAATGGACATCAACGTCATCACGTTTTGGATGTTTGTGGGCAACGGCGTGCTGAGCCTGGTCTCGTCCCTGCTATTCGAGACCCAAGCGCCTCTGTCCGTGTGGACGCCGAGCTTTATCGGCGTGATGGCCTTTCTCTCGGTGGGCTGCACGTGCGTGGCGCTGCTCATCCAAAACGTCGGCTTGGCGCACGTCCCGGCCTCGACGGGTTCATTGCTCCTATCGATGGAGTCCCCTTCGGGCGTGTTGTTTTCGGTGCTGCTGATGGGGGAGGCGCTCACCTCGCGTCTGCTCGCCGGCTTCGCGCTCATCTTCTTGTCGATCATCTTGAGCGAGACACATTTCGATTTTTTGCGCCGAAATAATTGCGCGCAATTGTAAACAACTTGTTGCGCCGCCCTCCTGGGGCGGCGTTTTTTATGTAACGCCCTTACAGTTATACCTTGCACTTTAGACCATCAAAGTGTTTGCTGCACAAATAATACTGGAGGGCATCTATGGCACCAGATCAGTCCGATTTTCAACCGCAACCAGCGCCCAAGGCCACCCCGGCAGCGCAAGACGCTATCGGTGACGGTCTTGTTGCCGAGGCTCAAGCTTTTGCAGACAAGCTTGCTGCGTGGCGCCACGATCTGCATCAGACGCCCGAGTTGGGTAATTGCCTTCCGCAAACCTCTGCGTATATCCAGGCACGTCTGACCGAGATGGGCATCCCGTTCGCCACGCTCGTCGACGGCTCCTGTGTTGTGGGCCTCATCGGTGCCGGTGCGGCCGTGGCGGCCCAGGGCAACGGTACGTGCACGGACGATCAGGCCGGCACGGTCATCATGCTTCGCGGCGACATGGATGCCCTTCCCGTCGCGGAAGAGTCGGGCGAGCCTTTTGCCTCTGTCAACGGCTGCATGCATGCTTGCGGCCACGATATGCATGCGACGGCGCTGCTCGGCGCGGCCCGTTTGCTCAAGGCCCGCGAGTCCGAGCTTGTCGACGCTAACGCCACAGTTAAGTTGCTGTTCCAGCCGGGCGAGGAAACCTTTGAGGGTGCCCGCGCCGCCATCGCCGACGGTCTGCTGCAGAACCCGCGTCCCCAGGCCGCCTTTGCCATGCATGTCAATAGCCAGTCGCCGCTTGGCCTGGTGCTCTATGGGAGTCCGGCGCTCTCGGGCGTGTACGGTTTCCGCATCACGCTGCAGGGCAAGGGTGGCCACGGTTCCAGCCCCGAGATTTGCATCGACCCCATCACGGCCGGCGTGCATGTGCACCTGGCGCTTCAGGAGCTTATCTCTCGCGAGGTGCCGGCGGCCAAGGAGGTCGCGCTTACCGTGGGTAAGTTCGCTGGCGGTTTGGCGGCCAACGTCATCCCCGACACCTGCGTGCTCGAGGGAACGTTGCGCGGCTTCGATGTCGAGCTCATGGCGCATCTTAAGACCCGCATCGCCGAGGTCGTCAATGGCGTCGCGGCAACGTATCGCACGCCGGCGACCATCGAGACGCTCTCGGATGTTCCGCCGCTCGTACTCGATGACGATATGACCCAGGCATCGCTGGGCTATGTGGGCGCGACATTGCCCAAGGCAGCTTTCCTGCCGTTGTTCCACGCCATGGCGAGCGAGGACTTTGCGTTGATCTCGAGCGAGATCCCGAGTGCGTACTTTACCGTGGGCGCTGCCGTGACTGATACGGACGAGCATTTTGCTCAGCATCATCCCAAGGCGCGCTTTAACGATGCAGAACTGCCGCTCGGTGCCGCGGCCTATACCGCCGTCGCTTTGGGCTATATCGCCGACCACCGGTAGCACCCAACCTTGCCTTTCAAGCCTGCGGGCATGGCCGTAAGGCCTATGCCCTTGTCTTTCAAGGCAATCTTGGGCACTACCGGCGCCCGGCGCCGGCTATTCGTTTGTTAAATAAGGAGCAGTATGTCCCAGCAGCGTAAGTTCTTCCCCGGCTGGCTCGTGGTGGCCTCTGGCTTCGTGATCATGGCCACGTGCTACACGATTTTCGTCAACTGCATGAGCCTGTTTCAGCCGCTGATCGTCAGCGATCTGGGCATCACGCTTGCGCAGTACAACATCTCCAACGCCATCTCCACTGTGGTGAGCGTTATCGGCTCGCTTGTCATTGGCCATGTCGCCGATAAAGTAAGCGGCCGCGTTTTGGGCTCCCTCACTGTAATCGCCACCTCTGCCGTTCTTGCCGGCATGAGCTTTGTCGGTGAGCTGTGGCAGGTCTACGTGCTCTTTGCCGTCTCGGGCTGCTTTGCCGTCGCCTCGACCCGCCTGCTCATCAGCCTAGTGACCGCCAACTGGTTTACGGCCAAGCGAGGCCTTGCCATCTCCATCGCACTTTCGGGCTCGGGCTTTGGCGGCGCTATTCTGTCTCCCATCGTGAGCTCGCTCATCGTGAGCGTTGGCTGGCGTTCCGCCTTTCTGGTGCTCGCGGCTATCTGCATGGTGGCGGCGCTGCCCATCACGGCCTATTCCTTCCGCACCAAGCCTTCCGAGATCGGTCTTAAGCCGCTCGGCGAGAATCCAGGCGACCCGTCTGCTTCTGCCACGGGTGATAAGAACGAGAAGGCAGCCCCCGAGGTTAGCGTCGGCTGGTCTCGTATCAAGAAGAGCCCGGCATTTTGGCTGCTCGTCGTCGCCTTCCTCTTTATGGGCTTGGTCAATGGCGCCATCCTGCCCAACCAGGTTACCAACATGACGAGTGTTACCGTCAACGGCGCCAAGATCGTCACGGGCGGCCACGATCCCATGTGGGCAGGTACCGTGCTTTCGGCCTACATGGTCACCGTCGTTATCGCCAAAATTTCGCTCGGTGCCATCTATGACCGCTTTGGCCTGCGCTTTGGCAATATCCTTGGATCCGTTGCGTGTATTGTCGCCTGTGTGGCGCTGTGCTTCCCGACGACGGACCTTGGTCCTATTGTCGCTGCTGTGAGCTTTGGTGTTGGAACGTGCATGGGCACCATCACGCCTACCATCGCCGCGTCCAAGCAGTTTGGCATGGCCGACCTCGGCAAGGTCACGGGCACCATTACCTCGCTCGAGATGGTCGGCGGCACCGTGGGCGCCATTGTCTCGGGCGTGCTGTTCGATGCCACGGGCTCCTTTGCGAGCACCTGGATTGTGTGCCTGGCGTGCTCCGTGGTCATGCTCGTGTTCCTGCTGGCATCCGAGCCCATCGCCGCCAAGCTGCGCGCAAGCGTGGCGGGGGAGTAGCGGGTCGCCGCCTATTCCTGTTTGCCTGTTCTGCCCGTGGCTGCCCTGGAAGCCGAATGGATGCTCGTACCGTCATTCGGTTTCCAGGGCAGCCACGGGCCTACGAAATGATCTCTTTTCCTCCGTCCCCAAGGGATCACGTAATCCGAAGGGGACGGAGGAAAAGGGATCACAAACCGCGGCGGCGTGTCTGGCCGAACGAGTCCCCATACCCTCGTTCGGTCAGACACGCCGCCGCGTTGCTGCTTTGTGCCGTATAATGTCCACTACCTATGACGCGATACAAAAGAAAGGTGTTTGCCCATGCAGGCACAGAAGGCGGAGGGAACCCGCGACCTTATCGGCGCCGAGATGCGCGCTTGGCAAAAGATGCAGCAGATCGCTGCCGGCGTGTTCGAGCCGTTTGGTTTTAAACCCATCGAGACGCCCGCGATCGAGCAGGTGGACGTCTTTGTCCACGGCATCGGCCAGTCGACCGACGTCGTGCGCAAGGAGATGTTCCGCGTCTTTAGCGGCGCCAACCTGGAGCGCGTCTTTACCGAGGGCACCGACACAAAACTCAAGCCCAAGCAGCGCCTGGCGCTTCGTCCCGAGGGCACGGCCGGTGTGGTGCGCGCAGTCGTGGAGAACAACCTGGTGCCCCAGGGCTCCACGCCGTTTAAGGCTTACTACGCCGAGGCCATGTTCCGCGGCGAGCGTCCCCAGAAGGGCCGCCTGCGTCAGTTCCACCAGGTGGGTATCGAGTGGCTCGGCGCTCCCGATCCGGCGGCAGACGCCGAGTGCATCATCATGCTCATGGAGTTTTACAAGCGCCTGGGCTTCGATCTTTCCAAGCTCCGTCTGCTCATTAACTCGATGGGCGACGCTCAGTGCCGTCCGGCTTACCGCGAGCAGGTCAAGCAGTTTATCCTCGATCACGCTGACGAGATGTGTGACGAGTGCCGCGAGCGCGCCGAGCTCAACCCGCTGCGTGCCTTCGACTGCAAGAACGACCACTGCCGCGAGATCATGGCCGACGCGCCGCTGATGGGCGACAACTTGTGCGACGAGTGCCGCGAGCACTACGAGCAGGTCAAGCGCTATCTGGATGCCGCCGGTATCGAGTATGTCGAGGATCCCACACTGGTGCGTGGTCTGGACTACTACACCCGTACCGTCTTTGAGGTCGAGGCTCCCGGCGCCGGTGTCGGCTCCATTGGTGGCGGCGGTCGCTATGACGGTCTGGTCGAGCTCGAGGGTGGCAAGCCCACGGCGGGCGTCGGCTTCGCTGTCGGTTTTGAGCGCGCCCTGCTGGCCCTGCAGGCCTTTGGTAACGACTTGGGTGCCGAGGAGGCCCCGTGCGTCTACGTCGCCAACGCCGGCAAGGAGCTGCGCCAGAACGTCTTTGCCATCACGCAGGAGCTTCGCGCCGCTGGCATCGTGACCGAGGCCGACTACCAGGGTCGTTCGCTCAAAGCTCAGTTTAAGCAGGCCGACAAGGTTGGCGCCAAGCTCATTTTGGTCCTGGGTGGCGACGAGCTTGCCGCCGGCAAGGTCAAGGTGCGCGACATGGAGAGCCATGAAGAGGTCCTTGCCGATCTGGCCAACGTCGTCGAGGCGGTTCGCGAGCGCCTGTAGCGCATCATTTTGAGCTGCGGGTCCGCTTGAGTGTCTCGTCCATTGCGAGCGATTGTTACGGGGGTGTTTCGCATTTATGCGGAATGCCCCCGTTTGTGTATGCCGTCCACCGAGAAATACGACCATTTAGAGCAAAAACCCTTGCAATGCAGAAAAAACTTTTGTGTGGTAAAGCGCAATCAGTGTCGAAAGTATTTCGCAAGCGCCTATAATGAATACCGCATGTTACGTGCATAGAAGGAGGAATGGGAGGAAACGTGGCTGAGAACCTAAGCAACCAGTCTGTACCCGAAGCCGCGGCGCGCGTCGCTGCCGTGGTCAACCGCCTCGTTAACCGAATCGGCTCGAATGCCGAATCCAAGGAGCGTCTCGCTGAGATCGAGATCCCCGAGGAGCTGCGCGACAATCTGGCGCTGTTCTTGCGCCTGGAGCGCCGTGTGCTTAGCGAGTATGATCCCGAGATTGCGGACCTGTTCGACAAGATTTTGACAGCCGAGATTGTGGCCAATGCCGGCAACCCCGGTAGCCGTGCTGCCGACGAGTCCGTCGACGAGCAGGGCGTGCCCACTGCCGACGAGCCCACCGCCGTGGCGTTTCGCGAAGTCGTCGATCTGATCGACAGCCTGCCGCTCGATAAACAGCAGGTTATCGTCCGCGCCTTTACGAGCTTCTTCCATCTGGCAAACCTGTCGGAGGAGAATTACCGTGTGGCGCAGCTGCGCGAGCGCGAGGCCGGTGCGTCGACCGATACCGAGGTCGATCCCGCCAACGAACTCACCGTCGCCTATCACCAGTTGGTAAACGAGATGGGTGTCGAGGGTGCCAACGAGCTGCTCGGCAAGCTTGAGTTCCACCCTGTCTTTACCGCACATCCCACCGAAGCCCGTCGCAAGGCCGTCGAGGACAAGATTCGCCGTATCTCCAACCTGCTGGAGGAGCGTCCGCGTCTGGGCGGCTCCGACCTGGTGGAGAACGAGCGCCATATGCTGCAGGAGATCGACGCCCTGGTGCGTACGAGCCCCATCGCGCTCAAGAAGCCCACGCCGGTCGAGGAAGCCGATACCATCATCGACATCTTCGATAACACGCTGTTCGACGTCATTCCCGTCATCTATCGTCGTTTTGACGACTGGGTGCTGGGTGATAAGGCCGGTACCGTGCCGCCGCTGTGCCCGGCATTCTTCCATCCCGGCAGCTGGATCGGCTCCGACCGCGACGGTAACCCCAACGTCACCGCCAAGGTAAGCCGTGAGGTCGCCGCCAAGTATTTCACCCATATGGTGCTCAAGCTCGAGGACAAGTGCCGCCGCATCGGCCGCAACCTCACGCTCGAGGCCACCTACAGCAAGCCGTCTGCCGAGCTCATCAACCTGTGGAACCATCAGGTCGAGATGAGCACCCAGTACACGGCACGCGCCGAGCTGATCTCCGAGCACGAGCCGCATCGCGCCGTCATGCTCGTCATGGCAGACCGACTCAACGCCACCGTCCGTCGCATCACCGACACCATGTACCACAGCGCCGATGAGTTCCTGGAGGACCTGCGCGTCGTCCAGCGCTCGCTGGCCGCCTGCGGTGCCGTCCGTGCTGCCTACGGCCCGGTCCAGACCATCATCTGGCAGGTCGAGTCCTTCGGCTTCCATATGGTCGAGATGGAGTTCCGTCAGCACTCCGTGGTGCACGCCCGCGCCCTCAAGGATATCCACGAGAACGGTATCCATGGCGACCTGCAGCCCATGACGCGCGAGGTCATCGATACCTTCCGTGCCATCGGCTCCATCCAGAAGCGCTACGGCAAGAAGATGGCGCATCGCTACATCATCTCGTTTACCAAGAGCGCCCAGCATGTGGCCGACGTCTTTGAGCTTGCCCACCTGTCCTTTGCACACGAGGAGGATGTCCCCGAGCTCGACGTGATCCCGCTGTTCGAGCAGCTCGAGGACCTTGAGGGCTGCGTCGACGTGCTCGACCAGATGCTTACGCTGCCCGTGGTGCAAAAGCGCCTTGCCCAGACCAACCGCCGCATGGAGGTCATGCTGGGCTATTCCGACTCCTCCAAGGACGCCGGTCCTACCACGGCCATGCTCGCGCTGCACTCCGCGCAGGAGCGCATCGCCAAGTGGGCCGAGAAGAACGATATCGACCTGGTGCTCATGCACGGTCGCGGCGGTGCCGTGGGCCGTGGCGGCGGCCCGGCCAACAAGGCCGTGCTGGCGCAGCCCAAGGGCTCGGTCAACTGTTTCTTTAAGCTCACCGAGCAGGGCGAGGTCATCTTTGCCCGTTACGGCAACCGCACGCTGGCCCAGCGCCATGTTGAGTCCGTTGCCGCCGCAACGCTTTTGCAGTCGGCCCCGAGTGTCGAGAAGACCAACACCGAGACCACGCAGAAGTTCTGGGATATGGCGGAGAAGCTCAACGCAGTAAGCCATGAGCGCTATCTGGACCTGCTGAACACCGAGGACTTTACACCGTGGTTCTCGACCGTGACGCCGCTGACCGAGGTCGGTCTGCTGCCGATCGGCTCGCGTCCCGCCAAGCGCGGCCTGGGCGCCAAGTCGCTCGACGACCTGCGTACCATTCCGTGGATCTTCAGCTGGAGCCAGGCGCGCATCAATCTGGCCGCTTGGTACGGCCTGGGTACTGCCTGCGAGCAGCTTGGCGACCTTGATCAGCTCAAGGCTGCCTACCAGGAGTGGCCGTTCTTCCGCACCTTTATCGACAACATCGAGATGTCGATCGCTAAGACCGACCAGCGCATTGCCAAGATGTATCTGCACCTGGGCGATCGCCAGGATCTGTCCGAGAAGGTCTTCACCGAGATGCAGCTCACCCGTAAGTGGGTCCTTGCCATCGTCGGTGACGAGTGGCCGCTACAGCGCCGCCGCGTGCTTGGCTGCGCTGTCCGCGTGCGCAACTCCTACGTCGACGCCCTGTCCATCGCCCAGGTCCGCGCCCTTCGCGAGGTGCGTATGAACCAGGACGAGATGGCCGAGGAGAAGAAGGCCGAGTACATGAGCCTGATTCTTTCGACTGTGACCGGCGTCTCGGCAGGATTGCAGAACACGGGGTAATCGATAGCCCTGTAGTCGTCCGGGCCCGCCATCAGCTTACTTTTAGGCACGTCCTCGGACATGCAAGAAGCCCTCGCTGCGCACTTCGTGCGGCGAGGGCTTCTTGCGTCCTGCGGAGTGTGCCTAAAAGTAAGCTGATGGCGGGCCCTACGATGTCCGGTCTTCGGTGGATTACTGGCTGGGGGAATAATGGCGCGCTTCGCGCTTAATGTGGGGTGCGGCGAGGGCTTCTTGCGTGCTGCGGAGTGTGCCTAAAAGTAAACTGATGGCGGGCCCTGCGATGTCCGGTCTTCGACGGATTACTGCTGGGGAAAAGATAACGCGCTTCGCGCGTTTTGGATGGGGTCTATCCTGGTGGCGCATTTGGCGCTTCTCGCCTTACGACTGTGGCGGCCGCGGTCCTGTTTGGGATCGCGGTCGTTTTGTTGTGGGTCAAATATGAACGTTGTGTTAATGAGTCGGTAGACGGTGGTGTTTTTCGGTGAGCGGCGTATCCTTCCAACGGTTTATCTAGTGTGTCAGTTGAAAGGAAGAGGGCGCTCGTCATTGTTTGAATGTGAACTGCCGTTTGACCACAAGACGTTGCATCTGGAACTCGAGGATAAGAACTTCGCGGGTGTGATGGAAGGTCATCAAAACGAGTTTAAGACCACGAAATCGCAGGAAAAGCTGGTGGAGGAGTCGCTTGCCAACCCTTACGGCTCGCCTTCGCTCGAGGAGCTTTGTGCTGGCAAGAAGGATATTGTCATCATTAGCTCAGATCATACGCGTCCCGTTCCCTCGCGTGTGACGATGCCTATTCTGCTGCATCACATCCACTCCGCTGCGCCTGAGGCGCGCGTTCGCATTCTGGTTGCTACGGGTATGCATCGTCCGTCGACGCACGAGGAGCTCGTCAACAAGTACGGCGAGGAGATCGTTGCCAACGAAGAAATCGTTATGCACGTCGCGACTGACGACAGCATGATGAAAAAGATCGGCACCCTGCCTTCTGGTGGCGAGTGCATCATCAACAAGATTGCCGCCGATTGCGATCTGCTGCTTGCCGAGGGCTTTATTGAGCCGCACTTCTTTGCCGGTTTCTCTGGTAGCCGCAAGTCCGTCCTGCCTGGCATCGCCAGCTACAAGACCATCATGTACAACCACAACGGTCAGTTTGTGAACGATTCCCATTCGCGTGCCGGCAACCTGTGCCACAACCACGTGAGCGAGGACATGTTTGCCGCTGCCGAGATGGCTCACCTTGCCTTTGTGCTCAACGTGGTGCTCAACGGTAAGCACGAGGTCATTGGCTCCTTTGCCGGCGACATCCATAAGGCGCACGAGGCTGGCTGCGAGTTCGTGAAGAGCCTTGCCGGCGTTGAGCCCGTCGAATGCGAGATCGCCATCACCACCAATGGTGGCTACCCTCTCGACCAGAACATCTATCAGGCCGTGAAGGGCATGTGCGCTGCCGAGGCCACACTTCCCGAGGGCGGCGTGATCATCGATGTCGCCGGTTGTGCCGACGGTCACGGTGGCGAGGGCTTCTATCACAACATCGCCGACAACGATCCGGCAGAGTTTGAGCGCGCCTGCATCGACCGTCCTAAGGACGAGACCCTGCCCGACCAGTGGACGAGCCAGATCTTTGCCCGCATCCTGGCGCATCACCCTGTGATCATGGTCACCGATCTGTGCGATCACCAGATGCTCAAGGATATGCACATGACGCCGGTCAACACCCTCGAGGAGGCGCTCAAGCTCGCCTTTGAGATGAAGGGCGCCGACGCCAAGGTCGCCGTCATCCCCGATGGCCTGGGTGTTGTCGTCGCACAGCACTAGTGCGCGGCTTAAACGAATCGTTTATAACCGACAAGAAAGATAAGGTTTTATGCTTACCAAACTCCTCTGCGAATTCGGCGCGACGGCCCTCATGATCGTCTTTGGCGTGGGCGTGCACTGCGATACCGTGCTCAAAGGCACCAAGTATCAGGGCTCTGGCCATATGTTTGCCATCACCACCTGGTCTTTTGGCATCTCGGTCTGCCTGTTTGTCTTTGGCGGTGCCGTGTGCATGAACCCCGCTATGGTGCTTGCCCAGTGCATCGTCGGTCTGGTGCCGTGGGGCAACTGCATCCCCTTCATGCTTGCCGATATGCTCGGCGGCTTTGTGGGTGCTGTGATCGCTTGGTTTATGTATGCCGATGAGTTCAAGGCTTCCGAGGGTGTCGTCGATCCCATTGCTCAGCGCAACATCTTCTCGACCAACCCTACCACCGAGGGCACGAACTATGCCCGCAACTTCTTCTGCGAGGCTATCTGCACCTTCGTGTTCATCAGCGCCATCCTTGCTGCTGCTAGCCGTGCTGGTGAGAACGTTCTGTTGCTCGCCATCTGCGTCGGCCTGATTGTCTGGGCCGTTGGCATGGGCATGGGCGGCATCACCGGCTTCGCCATGAACCAGGCGCGTGACCTTGGTCCTCGCATGGCCTATCAGGTGCTGCCGATCAAGAACAAGGCTGACAACAACTGGAAGTATGGTCTGCTTGTTCCTGGCATCGCGCCGTTTGTCGGTGCTATTGTCGCCGCGCTGTTTGTGCATGGTTTCTTGGGCATGTTCTAGTCTGAGGCTACATAGTTGTCCGCTGGCCGCATGGGGTAACTTCCCAGCGCGTCCTCGGACATGCAAAAAGGCTCGCTGCGCACTTCGTGCGGCGAGCCTTTTTGCGTCCTGCGGAATGCGCTGGGAAGTTACCCCATGCGGCCAGCTGCGGGATCTTAGTCGCGTTGGAACAAGCAACCCAACATATATATCTGAATTTGGATGGGAGGGGCGCTTTGTTTTTGGGTGCCCTTACAAGAAAACGTGACTTGGGGAAGGGATGGGCGCTTTGTTGGGATGGCGCTTTGGGATGGGGGGCTTACTTAGCTGAAGAGGGGCTGTATGGCTGATAGGTAGTCTTTGGCTACTTCGGCCCTATCTGCTTGGAAGTTGTGCCAGGCCCACCATTGGACCATTCCTACGAAGCTTGAGGCTATGTGGTGTAGTAGGAAGCTTCGGTCCATGGTGGCGGCGGGGCCGTTTAGGTCGGTGGGGACGGTTTCGGCTGCTCGTGACATGATGGTCTTGCGTAAGCAGTCGGCGAAGACGCGTGAGCCGGCACCGGCTACGAGGGCTCGAACGCCCTGACGGCGCTCCCAGAGGTTGTTGAGGATATGCTCGACCTGTACGAGTGGGTCATCGAGGGGCGCACCGTCATCGTCGAGGGCATGGGTGCAGATATCGCGCACGAGCTCAGCGAGCAGGTCATCTTTGCTTTTGAAGAGGCCGTAGAACGTGGCCCGACCCACATTGGCGCGAGCGATGATGTCGCCGACGGTGATCTTGCCGTAATCTTCCTCGCACAGGAGCTCGGAGAACGCCGCGACGATGGCGGCGCGGCTTTTTGCCTTGCGGGCATCCATGGCTATGCGTCCGCGTGAACGAGCAGGCAGCGGAGCGTACCGGAGCAACCCTCGTAGGGGCGCTTACCGGCGCCGTAGCCGACGGCCTCGATGCGGTAGCGGGCCGGCAGGTGCTCGGACGTGCGCAGTGCGGCGACGATGGCGGCGCCCGTGGGCGTCACGAGCTCGCCGGCGACCGGTGCAGGCGTGAGGGCGATATTGCCCGCCTGGCACAGGTTGACGACAGCGGGGACGGGAATGGGCATGAGGCCGTGGGCGCAGCGAATGGTGCCGTGGCCCTCAGAGAGCGATTCGACCACGATGTCCTCAATACCCAGGTCATCGAGGCAGATGGCGACAGAGCAGACGTCGACGATGGAATCAACGGCGCCTACCTCGTGGAACATGACGGTCTCGGGCGTTTTGCCGTGGGCCTTGGCCTCGGCGGCGGCGAGCGCGGTAAAAATGGCGAGCGCACGACGCTTGGCGCCATCGCTTAGCTGCGAGCCGTCGATGATGGCGGTGACGTCCGCCAAAGAACGGTGGTGATGGTGGTGGGCGTGATGATGGCCCTCGTGGCCATGACCGTGGGCCTCATGGTCATGGTCGTGGCAGTGCTCGTGCTCGCCATGGTCATGATGGTGGCGTTCGTGTTCGTGCATATGCTCGACAGCTGCTTCGTTGCCGTAGAGCCAGGCCATATCGTGATCGTGGTTCTCGAGCTCCTCTGCAAGCTGGACATCGAAATCGCAGGCGTCGATGCCGTGCTTGTTTACGCGCGTCACGGCAATCGAAAAGCCGTCGACCGGCAGCGTGGCGAGCTGCTCGTGCAGATGCTCCTCGCTGGCGCCCAGGTCGAGCAGGGCCGCGACGGTCATATCGCCGCTGATGCCCGAGGTGCCGTCGATGATAAGCGTATGCTGATGGTTGGACATGGAATGCTCCTTAGCGGGCGCGGGGTGTGCCGGCGCTCAGATGATTGATAAGACTTGCCTGGTATGCGGCACCAAAGCCGTTGTCGATATTGACGACCGAAACGCCGCTGGCGCAGGAGTTGAGCATGGCGAGCAGTGCGGCTACGCCACCAAAGCTCGCGCCGTAGCCCACGCTGGTGGGAACGGCAATGACCGGACAGCTCGCCAGGCCGCCGATAACGCTCGCCAGCGCGCCTTCCATGCCGGCGATGGCGATGACCACCTGCGCCTGGGCAAGTTCCTCGGCATGCGCGAGCAAGCGGTGCAGGCCGGCGACGCCTACGTCGTAGAGGCGGTCGACCTCGTTGCCATAGAACTCGGCCGTCAACGCGGCTTCCTCGGCGACGGGCAAGTCGCTCGTGCCGGCGCAGGCGACGACGATGCGTCCGTTACCGGTGGGGGAGGGCTTGCCGCCCACGAGGGCGAGCTGTGCGTCCGGGACATATCCCAGGTCGATGCCGTTGTCGAGGAGCTCCGAGGTGCGGGCTGCTTTTTCGCTGTCCAGGCGCGTGACCAGGATGCGCTCCTGGCCAGCATCGCGCAGCGCTTCGATAATGGCGGCAATCTGCTCGGCGGTTTTACCCGCACCGTAGACAACCTCGCCGGCTCCCTGGCGCACCCCGCGCGAAAGATCGAGCTGTGCAAAACCCAGATCGGCGGTCGGAGCCGTCTGGATGCGCGTGAGGGCGACGGCTGGGGTGACTGCTCCGCCGGCAACATCGCTCAGCAATTGCTCAAGATCTCGCTTATCCATATATGTTCCCTTCGACGGCGCAAAGTCTAGCACTCAAAGGGTATGTTTCCGAACACTAAGACAAAATTGTTCGGAAACTATAGGACAGACTGATTCAATTGTTAGACGGATCGGCTAGTCGCGCAGGATGATGTCCATGGCGAGCATCAGGTTGCGCTCGTCGATGGCAAACGGGGCAGCTTCGCGCGTCTTGGGCTTGGCGCAAAACGCGATGCCCGTGCCCGCGGCCTGAATCATGGGGATGTCGTTGGCGCCGTCGCCGATCGCGACGGTATGGGCCATATCGACGCCGCACTCAACTGCCCAGTCCAGCAGCTGGATGAGCTTGGACTCCTTGGTCACAATGCCGGCAGCCAACTTACCGGTGAGCTTGCCGTCCACGACTTCCAGGCGGTTGGCCAGGCAAAAATCGATGCCCGCGGCGGTCACGATTTTGTCGGCGACCTCGTGGAAGCCACCGCTTACCACGCCGACCTTCCAGCCCTTGCTGTGCGCCGATCGCACAAGCTCCAACGCGCCGGGGGTAAACGTCACGCGCTCAAAGGTGCGCTCGAACACACTCTTGTCCAAGCCGGCAAGCAGCCCCACGCGCTCCTCGAGCGCCTGCTTAAAGTCAAGCTCGCCGCGCATGGCGCGTTCGGTGATCTGTGCCACCTGCTCGCCCACGCCGGCCTCTTCGCCCAACAGGTCGATGACCTCCTGGTTGATGAGCGTGGAGTCGATATCCATAACGATGAGGCGTGCAGTCATGGCGGGCCTTTCCGAGTGCTGTTTTATTGGGGCATATTGTCGCACGTGACGAGCGCGGGCGGGTGTCACGGCGCGTCAATTGTTTCGTCTCCGTCAAGTCTTTGGGCAGGAGCCACTTTTTCGCGGCACATCGACGCGAGTGCGATAAGATAGAACGCCATGTCTGGCTGCGCGGTTTACGCAGGCTGGGCAAATCTGTACGACGCCGCCCGGAACGACACGGGGCGGCACAGATCCATAAAGGAGGATCACTGGTATGAGCCAGACCCGTCCCATCGATGAGCATTCCATGCACACCCGTACCTGCGGCGAGCTTCGCTTCGAGAACGTGGGCGAAGAGGTCACCCTCACCGGTTGGGTGAGCCGTCGCCGCGACCACGGCGGCCTTATTTTCTGCGACCTTCGCGACCGCGAGGGCATCACACAGCTCACCTTCGACCCCGAGCACTCCGACGGCGGTGCCTTTAAGATCGCCGAGACCATGCGTCCCGAGTGGCCCATCAAGATCCACGGCGTCGTGCGCGCCCGTGGCGAGGAGACCACCAACACTAAGCTCGCGACCGGCGAGATCGAGGTCCTGACCGACCACGCCGAGGTGCTCAACACGTCCGTCACCCCGCCGTTCCAGATTGAGGACGGCATCGAGACCAGCGAGGACACCCGCCTGCGCTATCGCTATCTGGACCTCCGCCGTCCCGAGATGATGGCCAACCTCAAGCTGCGCTCCGACTTTACCTTTGCCATTCGCGAGGCGCTGCACAACCGTGAGTTCATGGAGGTCGAGACGCCCTCCCTGTTTAAGTCCACGCCCGAGGGCGCCCGCGACTTCATCGTTCCCAGCCGTATTCAGCCGGGCAACTTCTACGCCCTGCCGCAGTCCCCGCAGCTCCTGAAGCAGCTGCTCATGGTCGGTGGCGTTGAGCGCTACTACCAGGTTGCCAAGTGCTTCCGCGACGAGGACCTGCGTGCCGACCGTCAGCCCGAGTTCACCCAGGTCGATATCGAGATGTCCTTCGTGGACCAGAACGATGTCATGAGCGCGCTCGAGGAGGTCCTGGCTGACGCCTTCGGCCGCATGGGCGTCGAGATGCCCACGCCGCTGCGTCGCATGGACTACTGGGAGGCCATGGACACCTATGGCTCCGACAAGCCCGATACCCGCTACGGCATGCACCTGGTCGACCTGACCGACATCTTTGCCAACTCCAAGTTCAAGGTCTTTGCGACTGCCGCAAACGAGGAGGGCTCTGTCGTCAAGGCCATTAACGCCAAGGGCGCCGGTGCCTGGGCACGTGCCAAGATCGACAAGCTCGCCGGCGTGGCCTCCACGTTTGGCGCCAAGGGCCTGGCCTGGATCGCCTTCCGCGAGGACGGCTCCATCAACAGCCCCATCGTCAAGTTCTTCTCGGACGAGGAGATGGCTTCCCTGCGCGAGCGCATGGACGTAGAGCCCGGCGACCTTGTGATGTTCGCCGCCGGCCCGCGCCTGCTCTCTGACGAGATCCTGGGCGGCATGCGTTCCCACATGGCCAACGCGCTCGAGATCAAGCGCGAGGGCCACGACTTCCTGTGGGTTGTCAACTTCCCGCTGTTCCACTGGGATGAGGACCGCAAGGCTTACGCTGCCGAGCATCAGCCCTTTACCCTGCCGACCGAGACCGACATCGCCAAGATCGAGGCCGACCCGCTGGCGGCCGGTTCTTGCACCTACGACTTTGTCATGGACGGCTTTGAGGCCGGCGGCGGCGGTATGCGTATCCACAACGCCGAGATGCAGATGTCCATGCTCAAGCTCCTGGGCTTTACCGAGGAGCGCGCCGAGTCTCAGTTTGGCTTCCTCATGGAGGCCCTCAAGTTTGGTGCGCCCCCGATGGGCGGTTTCGCTCTGGGCCTGGACCGCGTGTGCATGCTGCTTACCGGTTCCGACTCCATCCGCGACGTCATGGCGTTCCCCAAGACGGCCAGCGGCTCCGACCTTATGTCGGGTGCTCCGAGTGCCGTTTCCGGCGCCCAGCTCAAGGACGTCAGCCTGCGCCTGATGTAGGCAAGCGGCTACATATTGCCCGTAACGAGGGAAGGACACGTGCCTTCCCTCGTTTTTTATGCGCGGGCGTTGCGAGGGCATGGGATGACCGGGTGTCGCGGAAACTGTGTCCCAGAATTTGCACCCAGAGCGGGATGGGCTTTCCGCTAGGGCCGTTCAGCGGAAACTGCGACCCGGAATTTGCGTCCAGAGTGGGCTGCGGTTTCCCAAACAGGGCCCTTTGGGAAACTGGGGCCCAGAATCCAGCCAAATAATGGGACGCACTTTCCGGTCGAGCTTCTGGCGGGTCTCGACAAGCATCTAACGGTACAATAACTACCACGTGGCTGGGTTTTGCCGGCCGAATGTGCGACGTCGTGGGAGGGGACATGGTCGAGTTTACAAAGACGATTAAAGATCCGTTGGGATTGCATGCCCGCCCGGTTGCGCTGCTCTATGACATTATTGCCAAGCATCGTAGCAACGTATCGGTCAGCATCGGCGATCGCCATACCGACGGCCGCGATGTGATGGGACTCATGGCTCTCTACGGCGAATGTGGCGAAGACATCGTGTTCCGCGTTTCGGGCGTGGACGAGGCCTCGTGCGTCACGTCGATCAGAAACCTCTCGCTCTAAAGCGCAACAATGTGACGAAGGGACAGTCCCTTTGTCACATCTTTCTTTGTTGCATATAGGAAACTTTTCCGAAAACTGAATAGGGACCCTTTCCAAAAAGTTAGCCACGTGCTAGTTTACTGTAGCGAACATAGACGTGGTTAACTTTTGCTGCGTCGATGTTGAGGACGAACTGACGTTAGGAGCTCACTCATGTCTTGCGGACCGCAGATGCCGGCTATGCCGCTTTCGATGGTAAAAGCGGGCGAAACCGTGCGCGTGTCTCGCGTAAAGGGCAATGAGGACATGAAGCACCACCTCAAGGACCTCGGCTTTGTCGAGGGCAACGAGATTCACGTGGTGAGCTCGAGTGGCGCCAATATCATCGTCACCGTGCTCGGCGCGCGCTTTGGCATCGATACCAAGGTCGCCATGCACATCATGACTGTCGGTTAGTTCGCAGCATTCCATAAAAGCTGAAAGGGGGAAAAGAATATGAAGACGTTGGGTGACGTTAAGGTGGGCGAGAGCTCTACCATCGTCAAGCTTCACGGCGAGGGCGCGCTTCGCCGTCACCTTATGGACCTGGGACTCATCAAGGGCACTTCGTTCAAGGTCGTTAAGGTTGCACCGCTCGGAGATCCGGTCGAGATCAACGTGCGCGGCTACGAGCTTTCCATCCGCAAGGAGGAGGCTGCCGTCGTCGAGGTCCAGTAAGGGCCGACGGCGAATATTTCTGCAGATAAAGTTAGGATTTTCTAACTTAAACTTGCAACGTTGAAGCACATTATCCAGCCCGCGCGGAGAAAGCAGCGCAGGCACACAAGGAAGAAGGATTGAATGGCGGATTCTCAGATCCATGTCGCGCTGGCGGGTAACCCCAACTGCGGCAAGACCACGCTTTTCAACCTGATCACCGGCGCCAACGGCTACGTTGGCAACTGGCCCGGCGTCACGGTTGAGAAAAAGGAAGCCAAGCTCCTGAGTGACAAGAACGTCACGATTACGGACCTCCCCGGCATCTACTCGCTTTCCCCCTACAGCCCCGAGGAGCAGTGCTCGCGCGATTACCTCATGAGCGGCGAGCCCGATGTCGTCGTCCAGGTGGTCGATGCCACCAACCTCGAGCGCAACCTGTACCTGGCGCTTCAGGTTATCGAGACCGGCCTGCCCGTGGTCGTCGCCCTCAACATGGCCGACTTGGTCGAGAAGAACGGCGACAAGATCGACACCGACAAGCTGTCCAAGAAGCTCGGTTGCCCGGTCATGATGATCTCGGCCCTTAAGAACAAGGGCATCAAGGAGCTTTTCGAGCAGGTTAAGAAGTCCGCTGCTTCCAAGGGCCAGGTGCCGGAGCACAAGTTCGATTCCTCTATCGAGGACGTTCTGGACCACATCGAGAACAACCTGCCGGCGAGCGTTCCCGCCAACAAGCGTCGCTACTACGCTGTCAAGCTGTTTGAGCGCGACGCGGACGCCTGCAAGCTCATCAACCTCACCAAGGAGAAGGCCGCTCGCGTTGAGCAGCTGGTTGCCCAGTGCGAGCAGGATTGCGACGACGACGCCGAGTCCATCATCACCGGCGAGCGCTATGGCGTGATTGCCCACATTATCGACGAGTGCATGACCAAGGCTCCTGCCAAGATGAGCACCTCCGAGAAGATCGACCGCGTGGTTACCAACCGTATCCTGGGCCTGCCGATCTTTGTGGTCATCATGTTCTGCGTGTACTACATCGCCGTTTCTACCCTGGGCGGCACGGTGACCGACTTCACCAACGACCAGCTCTTCGGCACCGACGGTTGGTACGTACTCGGTCAGGGCCGCGACGCCTACGATGAGGCTGTCGAGGCCGCGGGCGACGACGCCGATTCGATTGACCCGGCGGAGTACGGCCCCTATGTCCCGGGTATCACCACCGTGGTGCACGACGCCCTTGTGGCGGGTGGCACCGAGGATGGTGGCCTGGTCGATTCGCTGGTCTGCGACGGCATCGTCGGCGGCCTGGGCGCCATCTTTGGTTTTGTGCCCCAGATGTTCCTGCTCTTTGTGATGCTGTCGTTCCTGGAGGACTGCGGCTACATGGCCCGCGTCGCCTTTATCATGGACCGCGTGTTCCGCCGCTTTGGCCTGTCCGGTAAGTCGTTCATCCCGATGCTCGTCTCTTCTGGCTGCGGCGTCCCCGGCGTCATGGCCACCAAGACCATCGAGAACGAGAAGGACCGCCGTATGACGGTCATGACCACCACGTTTATTCCCTGTGGCGCTAAGCTGCCGATCATTGCCCTGCTCATGGGTTCCATCATCGGCGATTCTTCCACCACCGCCGCGTGGATCAGCCCGCTTTTCTACTTCCTGGGCGTCTTTGCCGTCATTGCTTCGGGCCTCATGCTCAAGAAGACCAAGCTCTTCGCCGGTCGCCCGACGCCGTTTGTTATGGAGCTTCCTGCCTACCACTTCCCGGCGATCCGTTCTTGGGCGCTGCACGTGTGGGAGCGCTGCTGGGCCTTTATCAAGAAGGCCGGTACGGTTATCTTCGCGTCCACCGTCGTCGTTTGGTTCCTCTCCAACTTTGGCAGCTATAACGGTTCCTTTGGCTTCCTGCCTGCGATGGACGGCATCCCCGAGGAGTTCATGGATTACTCCGTGCTCGCCATGCTCGGCAACCTGGTCGCTTGGATCTTCGCCCCGCTCGGCTTTAGCACCTGGCAGGCCACCGCGCTGACCGTCTCCGGCCTCGTGGCTAAGGAGAATGTCGTCGCTACCGCCGGCTCGCTGCTCTCCGTCGCCGATGCTGGCGAGACCGACCCGAGCCTGTGGACCGCGTTTGCGGGCATGTTCCCCACCATGGGTGCTTGCGTGGCCTTTGGTGCCTTCAACCTGCTGTGCGCTCCGTGCTTTGCCGCCATGGGCACTATCCGCAACCAGATGGACTCCGGCAAGTGGACCGCGATTGCCATCGGCTATGAGTGCGCCTTCGCTTGGGTGATCGGCCTGTTCATCAACCAGTTCTACAACCTGTTTGTGTTGGGCCAGTTTGGTATTTGGACGATTGTAGCCATCGTGCTGCTGGTTGCGATGCTCTTCCAGATCTTCCGTCCCATGCCCAAGCATGCATGGACCGACGAGGACGAGACCAACACTGCTTCCGCCGCAGTTTCCGCTTAAGTCCGAATAAGGATTAGCCCCTTTCCACGAGCCCGGGTGTCCCAGCGACACTCGGGCTTTTTGGTGAGGGAGATGTGGCGTTTCCGCAGATAAAACCGACCAAAATATACCTGTCCCTTTTTGGCAGGTGGAGAATGGGGTAAAGTAAGTGGTGGTTAACTAGAGGAGGCTTGCTATGGCACCTATCGATATTGTTGTACTGGCTGTTATCGGCATTGCGTTTGTCGCCGTGTGCGTGCGCATTTATCGCAAGGGCACCTGCGCCGACTGCGCTCAAGGTGGCGTTTGCACAGGACATTGCTCCAACAAAAAGACCTGCGCCGCACTTAAGGGCGTAGACAAAATTGCCGAAGACTTGGGCCGCGGTATTCATTAGCCGACTGGCGTTTGAGCGTATATGACTGCGGATACGGCAGTTGCTGATACGATAGGGTCGTTAGCAACTGCCGCCGAGCGGCTCAAACGAAAGGAACCCTGTATGGAGTCCTCCGCCTATCCGATGCTCTTTAGTCCGATCAAGGTCGGTACGACCGAGGTCAAGAACCGCGTCTTTATGCCGCCGGTATCTACCAACCTGGCCGATCACGGCTATGTGACCGACGACTTGGTCGATCATTACCGTGCCCGCGCCAAGGGCGGCGTGGGCCTGATCATCACCGAGGTCGTGACGGTCGAGCCCACCTATACCTATCTGCCGGGTGACATGTGCTGCTACGACGACACGTTTATCCCCGGCTGGGAAAAGCTCGCCGCCGCCGTCCACGAGTACGGCTGCAAGATCATGCCGCAGCTCTTCCACCCCGCCTACATGGCCTTTAACATTCCGGGCACCCCGCGCCTCATTGCTCCGTCCTTCGTGGGCCCGTCTTATGCCCGCGAGGCTCCGCGTCCTATCACCATCGACGAGATCCACGAGCTCACGCATCAGTTTGGCGACGCTGCCGTGCGTATGCAGAAGGCCGGCGTCGATGGCGTCGAGGTCCATGCGGCACACGCCCACGGTATGCTCGGCGGCTTTTTGACTCCGCTCTACAACAAGCGTACCGATGAGTACGGTGGCTCGCTCGACGCCCGCATGCGCTTTTTGCTCGAGGTTATCGCCGAGATTCGCGAGCGCTGCGGCAAGGATTTCATCATCGACGTCCGCATCTCGGGCGATGAGTACACCGATGGCGGCTTGACCCTCAACGACATGATCTACGTCTCGCGCCGCCTGGAGAAGGCCGGCGTGGACATGATTCACGTGTCGGGCGGTACCACCATCAAGCGCGGCTCTGCAATTCCCGCTGCCGGCACGCAGCAGGCCTCGCACGCCGCCTGCTCGCGCGAGATCAAAAAGCATGTGAACATTCCCGTTGCCACGGTCGGCCGCATCAACGAGGCATGGATTGCCGAGGAGCTGATCGAGGACGGCGCCGCCGACATCTGCATGATGGGTCGCGCCAATCTGTGCGATGCCGAGTTCTGCAACAAGGCCGCTGCCGGCAACGCCGACGAGATCCGTCCCTGCATCGGTTGTCTGCGCTGCCTGAACGGCATTATGTTTGGCAAGCGCATCTCCTGCACCGTCAACCCGGACGTGGAGCGCGATGAGGCCGGCTACGAGCCTGCCGCCGAGGCCAAGAACGTACTGGTTGTGGGCGCTGGTCCTGCGGGCATGGAGGCAGCCTACATTGCCGCCAAGCGCGGTCACAATGTGGTGCTCGTGGATAAACAGGACGAACCGGGCGGCGAGATGCGCATCGCGGCCGTTCCGCCGGCAAAGCAGGAACTCACCCGCGTGATCAAGTACCAGTATCGCCGTCTTGCTAAGGCGGGCGTGAAGTGCGTCTTTGGTACCGAGCTTTCGGCCGAGGACATTCAGCGTGACTACGCGGGCTACGAGGTTGTCCTGGCTTATGGCGCCGAGCCCATCGCCCCGGCCTTCATGCAGGGATTTAAGCAGGTCATGACGGCCGACGACCTGCTGGGTGGCAAGGCCTTCCCGGGCAAGAAGATTGTCATCGTGGGCGGCGGCACCGTCGGTTGCGAGACGGCCGACTACCTGGCCCCACTGGTCAACGATCTGTCGCCGGCCAATCGCGACGTCACCGTTATCGAGATGACCAAGACGCTCGCCGCCAACGAGGGTGGTGCCGGTCGCGCGGTGCTCATCACGCGCATGCTCTCCAAGGGCGTCCACGTGCTGACCGAGGCCAAGGTGACCGAGATCACCGAGGATGCCATCAGCTACGAGAAGGATGGCGAGGCCCACACCATCGCCGATGCCGATACGCTGGTGCTCGCCATGGGCTATCGTCCCAATACCAAGCTGGCCGACGACCTTGCCGCTGCCGGTGTTGCCACCCACGTGCTGGGCGATGCCAACAAGTGCGGCAACATCCGCGATGCCATCGGCGATGGCTACAAGGTTGCCTGCGAGCTCTAGTCAACTCCTTGTTGCGTGGGGGCAGGTTACTTTGCACCAACTTGGTGCATGTAAATCTGGCCCCATTGCACCATTGCGGCTTCATGGAGTAGCGCCCGTACGCATCGAATTTCTCCTCTCATAGATGTGCGGCACAAAGAGCCCCGAGTTCATACGAGCTCGGGGCTCTTTTCGTTTGGATTGCAGGCGTATTGACAGACGAAAACAGTCTGTGTCCGGTATTGAGCCATACGAAAGCGAAATTATGCGTCTTAATTCCGTACGCAAATAAAGACGAAAACCGTTTGCGTCTTTGATAAATCAGTACGCAAACGGTTTTCGTCTTATAATACGGTTATGAATGGTACGAAACGAGAGGGTTGTGCATATGGTTGTTAGAGAGAACCCTACAGTCGAATACAAGGAAAGCGTTACGCCGACGTTTCTTAAAACGGTGAGCGCCTATGCAAACTACGGGACGGGCAAGATTGAGTTTGGCGTTGATGACGAGGGCGTGGCTGTCGGCCTTGCAGATCCGGTCGCAGAGTGTCTCCGCATCGAGAACATGATTAATGACAGCTTGGATCCCGCTCCCCGTTACACGCTCGAGCGCGATGAGAAACACGGGACCGTAATCCTTACGGTTTATGAGGGCCAGGACAAACCCTATCGAAGCAAGGGAAAGGCCTACAGGCGAAACGATTCGGCAACGGTGGAGGTCGACCGGTTTGAGTATGGCAGGCTGACGCTCGAAGGCAGCAACGTAACGTTCGACGCGCTCACGTCGGCTCGCCAGGACTTGAGTTTTCACACGCTCGAGCATAAGTGTGTTGAACATCTCGGCATTTCCGAGCTAACGCCGGATATTATGCGCACGCTTCGCTTGCTCGGCAAAGATGGCTATACCAACGCTGCGGCGATTTTGGCGGATAAGAATGATTCTCCGGGCATCGACTGCGTCCGTTTTGGCGATACCGAGGATGTGATCTTGGATCGCGAGGCGGCGACAAATGTATCCGCAATTGAGCAGGCGGACAGGGCGGTGGCTATGTTTGCACGCTACTACCGTTATGAGCGTATCGAAGGGATGGAGCGCGTCCAAACCGATCGAATTCCCCTTGAGGCATTCCGCGAAGCTGTTGCAAACGCTTTAGTGCATCGGACGTGGGACGTTCGAGCGAACGTTCAAATTGCCCTGTACGATGATCGCGTCGTTGTGACCTCCCCCGGATCGCTGCCCGCCGGTTTGACGACGGAACAATACCTGTATGGGCAGATATCCGTGCTCAGAAACCCCATCGTTGCAGAGGCCTTCTTAAAGCTGGATTACATCGAGAAATTTGGTACGGGAATTGCGCGCATTAGACGTGCCTATCGCGATTCGATCAATCAACCAATTTTTGATGTTCGCGGCGGCATGGTGGCCGTCACATTGCCCGTTACCGATGCCTTTGAAGGGTCCGAGGAAGAGGTCCAGGTTCTCAAGGCCTTGTCGGGCGGGCGAATTATGTCGCGAAGCGAGATTGAAAAACAGACGGGGCTGAGCCGCATGCGGACGTTGGCGGCACTCGAATCTCTGCTTGAACGGAATGCAATCGTAAGGCAGGGAACCGGGCGGGCCACGAAATACGAGCGCTCATAGTCCAAAAGAGCCATGGTACAAGACGGACCCCAAGCCAGCGTTGGCTTGGGGTCCGTTATATCCCGGATGGTAATGGGCCGATTATTGTCAAGTTATAGCAAAGTACAGCGACGTACAGCAAAGTATAGTGAGATATAGCAAGCCGTATAGCGCGCCTTGATTTTCAACCCTTGATTATCAACCGTCCGTATTTCACAGCAACTTATAACAGGCTCGGGGTGCCAATTTGGGGTGCAGTAGTGCTGCGCCACGAAAAGGGCCTATCTACTACGTTTAAGCCGCAGGGGTCAACCATAGTCGGTTTTTTCGAAAATCGACAAGCTGTCTACCTGCGGTTTTGTTTTCACGGTTTTCGGTATGGCCGAGGCTATCCGTGTTAACGTAATAGATGGGCCACTTTTGTGGCAAGGGGGGCCGATCTGCGGGCCAGGGTAGCTAAAAGAGCCCCGTCCCAAAAAGACTGATTGGGAGCTGGGGCGTGTCGATGCGATAGTATTACGTGGTGAAATTCGACAAACCGTGAGCTTCATCCGAGGGCTTTATGGAACAACACCAGCATAATCAGAGCCTGCAAGATCAGGCATACAACGCATTGCGCTCCAAGATCATCTATGCCGAGCTCAAGCCCGGCACGCGCCTTTCGGCGATTGGTCTGGAAAAGGAGACGGGAATCGGGCGCACGCCCATTCGCGAGTCTTTTGTGCGCTTGCGTGAGCAGGAGCTGGTGGAAACGCGTCCCAAAAGCGGCACCTATGTCTCAAAAATCAGCATGGAGCGCGCCGAGAACGCCTGTTTCTTGCGCGAGAAACTCGAGAGAAGCGTGCTCATTAAATGCTGCTCTGCCGTCACGCCCGAGCAAAAGCAGCGGCTCGAGCGGATTCTTGCCGAGTCCGAGTCGCTCGACCATAGCGAAACGCGTCGCTTTTTCGATCTGGACAACCTGTTCCATGAGACGTGTTTTGAGATTGCCGGCCGCCACATGTTGTGGGATTGGATGAAGAGCGTCAACACACATTTTGAGCGATACAACTGGTTGCGTATGGTGTCGCAGGATCTGGATTGGGAGCCGATTCGTCGGCAGCATCGCCGAATTCTCGAGGCCATTAAGAAGGGCGATACCGACGCGGCGAGCTACCTGGCAGAGACGCACCTGCATCTGATGCCCGAGGAACAGGGCCCGGTTATCGCCTTGCATCCCGACTACTTTGAGCTGTCGAAAGACTCGTCAATCTAGCCCATCGCCGCATCTGCTCGAGACACAAAAACGATGCTGCTCACCTACAGCGTTTTGCAACCGAGATTTTTAAAAAATGCCTAAAATGGCTCAGATTGCTGACAATTGGGAAACGGGGTGCGCTATGGCGCAGATGAGGATTAAGGACATTGCCGCCGAGGCGGGCGTGAGCCCGGCCACGGTCTCGCGCTATCTCAATAACCGCCCCGGGCAGATGACCGAGGAGACCCGCGCCCGCATCGCGGCGGTTATCGAGCGCACCGGCTATCGCCCACGTGCCGCCGCACGCAATCTGCGCAGCTCGCGCGCCAACCTCATCGGCGTAATCTTGGCCGACATCGCCAACCCGTTCTCCAGCGCCATGCTCGAAGGGCTTTCCGCCAGCGCCGCCGCGCGCGGCTGCTCGCTCATGACGGCCATTAGCGGCAACGACCCCGCCAAGGAAGCGGAGTCGCTCACCAGACTTATCGATGCCGGCGTGGACGGCCTGGTCGTCAATACCTGCGGAGGCAACGACAAGGCGATTGCCGCGGCCGCGGGGCGCCTGCCCGTTGTACTGCTCGACCGCGACGTTGCCGACGGTGGCATCGATCTGGTGACCTCCAACAACCGTGAGCTGGTTGCCGGCCTGGTAGACGCCTTGGCTGCTGCGGGCAGCGAGCGTCTGTGCCTGCTCACCGAGGCAAGCGACGACAGTCCCGTGCGTCGCGAGCGCGCCGAGGCGTTTGCCGACGAGCTCTCGCGCCGCGGCCTGGCCGGCGAGGTCGTCACCTTGGCGGACGGTGGCGTCGAGGGTGTCAGTCGCCTGGACGAGGCCATCCGCGAGTACGCAGGTAAAAAGCTCGGCCTCATTGCCGTCAACGGCCTGGTCTTCCTGCGCCTGACCGAGGCACTGGCGCAGCTGGGTCCCTCGCTGCCGGCGGGCCTTAAGATCGCAACGTTTGACGATTACCCCTGGAACCACGTGCTCTTTGGCGGTGTGACCACGGCCGCGCAAGACACCCACACCATCGCCGAGCGCGTAATCGAGCGTCTGTCCGAGCGCATCGACGTCGTTACCACTACGGTGGGCGACGCCGCAAAGCTCGCCCCCAAGCGCATCGAGGTCCCCGGCCACATCGAACACCGCGCTTCGACCTCGCGCTAGCCGCCCGTCCGAGTCGGTCTGTTCGTGCTTGGCACCCGCCTGCGCGCACGTTTTTTGAGCGCTTGATACGCTTTAACCCTGCGGAAACATTTTTCTGCGATAGTATCTGCGATATAGACCAGTCGAAACCCGCCCGAAAGAAAGGGGAGCGACATGAACCAGCAGAACATCGATTACGTACTCCGCTCCGTAGAGCAGCGTGACATCCGCTTTGTGCGTCTGTGGTTTGTCGACATTCTTGGCCGCCTCAAGAACTTTGCCATTAGCCCCGAGGACCTCGAGGTCGCTTTTGAGGAGGGTATTGGCTTTGACGGCTCTGCCATCGAGGGCTTTGCCACGCCCGAGGAAGCCGACATGCTGGCGTTCCCCGATGCTTCGACCTTCCAGATCCTGCCGTGGCGCCCGAGTCACAACGGCGTCGCTCGCGTGTTCTGCGACGTGTGCACCCCCGATTGCAAGCCGTTTGCCGGCGACCCGCGCGATGCCCTGCGCCGCATGTTCCACAAGGCCGAGAAGGCTGGCTATCTGCTTAACGTGGGCGCCGAGCTGGAGTACTACTACTTCCCCGACGAGCACACCCCCGAGCCGCTCGACAACGTGGGCTACTTCGATCTTTCGGTGAGCGACGCCGCGCGCGACCTGCGTCGCAACACGGTCCTTACGCTCGAGAAGATGTCCGTGCCCGTGGAGTACACCTTCCACGCCGCCGGTCGCTCGCAGCACGGCATGAGCCTGCGCCACGCCGAGGCCCTGAGCATGTCCGACGCCATTACCACGGCCAAGCTCATCATTAAACAGCAAGCTTACGAGAGCGGTTGCCACGCCTCCTTTATGCCCAAGCCGTTGGCGGGCGAGGACGGCAGTGCCATGTTCCTGTGCCAGTCGCTATTCGACCACGACGGCAACAACGTGTTTTGGGGCGAGGACGACGAGAAGTACCATCTCTCCGACGTCGCCAAGCACTATATGGCTGGCATCCTGGCGCATGCCCGCGAGATCAGCGCCATCACCAACCCCACGGTCAACTCGTACAAGCGCATCACGACGGGCGGCGACTCCGTGCCACAGTACGCCACGTGGGGCCTGCGCAACCGCGCGAGTATGGTCCGCATTCCGGTCTACAAGCCCGGCAAGCAGCTGTCCACGCGCATCGAGCTTCGCAGCCCCGACCCCATGGCCAATCCGTACCTGGTCAACGCCGTCACGCTGGCGGCTGGTCTGGACGGCATCGAGCGCAAGCTGGAGCTCCCGCCCGAGGCAACGGCCGAGACGCTCAAGCTTACCGACCGTCAGATGGTCGAGGCCGGCTACGCGCCGCTGCCGCGCTCGCTCAAAGAGGCGCTCGACGTGTTTGAGGACTCGCAGTTTATGAAGGATGCCCTCGGCGAGCACATCCACAGCTTCTTCCTCAAAAAGAAGCGCGACGAGTGGCATAAGTTTGAGTCTACGATCACCGAGTGGGAGATCAAGCACTACCTGGCGAACTCCTAATCGCGCTGGCTTGTTCCAGTACGATTGAGCTCATTTCTTTGGAGGCCGATATGTCCGAAAAGAGTGCCCTGTTCATGGCGCGCACGACGCGCTTCCACGAGTTTGCCCGCAGCTTGACGACTACCCTGGGTGTCGAGGTGAGCCTGGCAACCCCCGATTCGCCAACTGCGGCGCACGACTTTGACCTGCTGATTCTCGATTCAGATGGCATCCGCAGCGACCGCATCGATCAGATTGCCAAGTGGCTTGACGATCGTGGTGGCGTCCCCATGTTGGTGATCGTTGACGACGAGGCGCTCGGTACCTTGCGCCTGCCCAATCACGCGCATGCCGACTTTGTATGCCCCACGGCGACACCCAACGAGCTCAAGGCTCGCGCGCAGCGCCTGATGGGCGAGGAGGAGACCGTCACCGCCGACGATGTACTCAATATCGATAACCTCGAGATTAACCTGGCTACCTACCAGGTGACACTCGATAACGAGCCCATTGACCTGACGCTGATGGAGTACTCGCTGCTGAGCTTTTTGGCGACGCATCCCAATCGCGCCTACAGCCGCGAGGTGCTGCTGCACCGCGTGTGGGGCTTTGAGTACTGCGGCGGCACGCGCACCGTCGACGTACACATTCGACGCATCCGCTCCAAGGTGGGCCCGCAGATCGCGGCGCACATCACCACCGTCCGCGGCGTGGGCTATCTGTTTAAGGACTAGATTTCCACCACAAAGGGGACAGGCACCTTTGTGGTGGTTTTGACGCAGGTGCGGGTTCCTTTCGAGTTTGCAGCAGAACTTAAGCCTTCCTAAAAGATTGCGTTCTCGTACACGTACGCCCGCATATTGGGGTACAACTCAACGTGAACAATGATGGCCCGCCACGGTGTTTGGCGGGCCTTTGGTTATTTGACGAAAGGATCGCAGCTATGAGCGAGAACGATTCCCAGCGTCCCCAGGATGTTGGCAATGCCGGCGAGACTCAGCAGCAGCCGCGCGTGCAGGTGGAGTCGACGCCTGCCGACGGCAACAACATTCCCTACGTGCAGGCCTACGATACGCAGACCGGCAAGCCGCTGGGCGGCCAACAGGTCGTGAACAAGCACACAGTGGTCAAGACTAAGACCAAAAAGCTGCCGATCTTTATTACGGCGCTTGCCGGTTGTGCCTGCGGCGCCCTGCTGGTCATTGCGCTCATTATGAGCGGCACGCTCAACATTGGCGGCGGAAAGAATGCCGTGACGGCGGGTGCTTCGGGTTCATCGACGCAAAAGATTACGATTGATTCCGAGGACACCACGCTGGCCGAGGCCGTTTCTGCCAAGGCGTTGCCCTCCGTGGTTTCCATTACCGCCACTTCGAGCGGCAGCCAGAATGGCTCGCTTTCGCAGTCTGCCGACGAGTCGGACAGCTCGGGCAGCGTCGGTTCGGGCGTGGTGCTCGATACCGAGGGCCACATCCTCACCAACAACCACGTGGTCGATGGCTATGACCAGTACGTGGTGACCATGGATGACGGCACCACCTACGAGGCCGAGTTCGTGGGCAACGACGCTTCGAGCGACCTGGCC
The DNA here is from genome assembly GCA_905199545.1 of uncultured Collinsella sp. Taxonomy (GTDB): domain Bacteria; phylum Actinomycetota; class Coriobacteriia; order Coriobacteriales; family Coriobacteriaceae; genus Collinsella. The sequence goes on along the minus strand of CAJKGW010000003.1, from coordinate 29,801 downwards.
GTCATCAAGCTCAAGGACGCAGACGCCTCCAAGCTCACGCCGATTGAGATCGGTGATTCCTCCAAGCTCAACGTGGGCGAGTGGGTCATGGCGATCGGCTCGCCGTTCGGCAACGAGCAGTCTGTCTCCACCGGTATCGTCTCGGCGCTCTACCGCTCCACGGCCATGAGCTCTACCAACGGTAACACCATCTATGCCAACATGATCCAGACCGATGCCGCCATCAACCCGGGCAACTCCGGCGGCGCGCTCGTCAACGACAACGGCGAGCTGGTAGGCATCAACTCGCTCATCGAGAGCTACTCAGGTTCCAGCTCGGGTGTTGGCTTTGCTATTCCCGTTAACTACGCCAAGAACATTGCCGACCAAATCATCGACGGCAAGACGCCGGTTCATCCGTACCTGGGAGCCACGCTTTCGAGCGTCAACGCGCTCAACGCCCGTACCAACAAACTGAGCACCGATAGCGGTGCCTACGTGGCGAGCGTTGTCGAGGACGGTCCCGCTGCCAAGGCTGGTATCCAGGAGGGCGACGTCATCACCAAGCTGGGCGACGACGAGATTACGAGTGCCGACGGCCTGATCATCGCACTGCGCAGCCACGAGGTGGGCGAGAAGGTCGAGATTACGCTCATGCGCGGCAAGGAAGAGAAGAAGGTCACCGTCGAGCTGGGCTCCGACGAGGAGCTGCAGAACCAGCAGCAGAACGACAGCGCGACCGATACCGGCAACGGCGGTATTACCGACGAGCAGCTGCGCCAGTATCTGGAGGAGCTGCTGGGCCAGCAGGGCCAGGGTCAAGGCCAAGGCTATGGCCAGGGTTTCTAACGAGCCGTTTCGCACATGCCGAAGCCAGAGGGGCTGTTCCGCCAGCGCGGGACAGCCCCTCTTTTCGCGATGATCCCTTGGAGACGGAGGAAAACGGATCATTTAGAAACGGCAAGGGCATGGTTTAATCGCGCGATCTACCCCAGTCTGGCGGCTGCCGATTCGGTGCGGTTCGAAAGGGTTATTCGGCGCCATGGTGACCGGTGGTACTCTTGTATCCGTTTGAAATCGAGCGAAGGAGTGCCGCTATGGAGCAATCGAGCCTGTTTGGTGACGGTGTGGACATCGATACCGAAACGCCCGCGAGCGCGGATGCCGCCGCACCGACCGACGCCCGTGCCCAGGCGGCAGCGCGCGCGGCCGAGCTGCGCCACGAGCTCGATTACCACGCGTACCGCTACTACATGCTCGACGCGCCCGAGATCACGGACGCTGCCTTTGACAAAATGCTCGTTGAGCTGCAGGAAATCGAGGCGGCCTACCCCGATCTGGTGACGCCCGACAGCTATACCCAGCGCGTGGGCGGATACGTGAGCGAGCAGTTTACGCCGGTCACGCACATGGCCCGCATGTATTCCATGGACGATGCCATGGACCTGGACGAACTTGACGCGTGGCTCCAGCGCACCGAGGATGCGCTCGGTGCCGGTAGCGTTACCTATACCTGCGAGCTTAAGATCGACGGTCTGGGCGTGGCGCTTACCTATCAAAACGGCACCTTTGTGCGCGCCGCCACGCGCGGCGACGGCACCACGGGCGAGGATGTGTCGCTCAATGTCCGTACCATCAAGGATGTGCCCATGCACCTGTCCGAGCCGGCGCTCGCCCACATGGGCGCCGACCGCGAGCGCACCATTGAGGTGCGCGGCGAGGTCTATATGCCCAAGGGCAGCTTTGTTCGTCTGAACGACGAGGCCGATGCCGAGGGGCGCGACCCCTTCGCCAACCCGCGCAACGCCGCCGCCGGCAGCCTGCGCCAAAAGGACCCCAAGGTCACGGCGCGCCGCGACCTGGCTACCTTTATCTACGCCATTGCCGATACCGATCCGCTGCACGTCCACAGCCAGCGCGAGTTCCTGGACTGGCTGCGTAGCGCCGGCTTTAGCGTCAACCCCAACGTTGCCCGTTGCGCCACGCCGGCCGAGGTCCACGAGTTCTGCGCCCAGGCCCTCGAGCATCGCGGTGACCTGGACTACGACATCGACGGCGTGGTCGTAAAGGTCGACAGCTTCCAGCAGCAGCTCGACCTGGGCTTTACTGCCCGCGCACCGCGCTGGGCCATTGCCTTTAAGTTCCCACCCGAGGAAAAGCAGACCGTCCTGCGCGAAATTCGCATCCAGGTGGGTCGCACCGGTGTGCTCACGCCGGTCGCCGAGTTCGACCCGGTGACGGTTGCCGGCTCCACCATCGCGCGCGCCACGCTGCACAACATCGACGAGATCCGTCGCAAAAACGTGCGCGAGGGCGACACCATCATCGTGCACAAGGCGGGCGACGTGATTCCCGAGGTCGTGGGCCCGGTGCTCGACAAGCGCCCGGCCGATTCGGTTGACTGGCACATGCCCGAGGTCTGCCCCGTGTGCGGTAGCCCCGTGGTTCACGAGGATGGCGAGGTTGCCTACCGCTGCGTGTCCATCGACTGCCCCGCACAGCTCAAGGAGCGTTTGCTCCACTGGGTGAGCCGCGGCTGCATGGACGTCGATGGCCTGGGCGACGAGATCGTCGACAAGATGATCGCCGCCGGGCTGATCCACGATGTCGCAGACTTCTACCAGCTCACGGTCGACGACATCGCCGGCCTGGACACGGGCCGCGTGTACGCCAGCTCCAACAGCAAAAAGGGCGTCAAGAAGGGCGATCCCATTCCGGTGGGCCTCAAGACGGCCGAGAAAATCATCGCCGAGCTCAATAAGTCCAAGAGCCAGCCACTCGGTCGCGTGCTGTTTGCCCTAGGCATCCGCCACGTGGGCAAAAGCGTGGGCGAGGTCATCGCCGAGCGATTCCTGTCGATTGACAAGCTCATCTTGGCGAGCGAAGAGGATATCGCCGAGTGCGAGGGCATCGGTCCCAAGATTGCGGCGAGCGTCAAGCAGTTCCTGGCCGTGCCCGAGAACCTCGCCGTGCTGGAGCGCTTGCGTCAGGCGGGCCTGTCGCTCGAGGTCGACTTGGGCGCCGCGCATGCACAGGCTGCAGCCGACGCTGGCGTGGCGGGCGAGCTTGTCGACGCACAGCCGCTTGCGGGCCTGACCTTCGTGCTCACCGGCACGCTCGTCAACCGCACGCGCGACGAGGCGGGTGCGGCGCTCAAGGTGCTCGGCGCTAAGGTTTCGGGCAGTGTGTCAAAGAAGACGAGTTATCTGGTCGCCGGCCCCAAAGCGGGCTCCAAGCTTACCAAGGCCGAGCAGCTGGGTGTACCCGTACTGGATGAGGACGCACTCGAGCAGATCTTGGCTACTGGTCAGGTGCCCCAGGCGTAAGGCATCGATAGCCAAATTGAAGAACCGCCCGGAAGCACGATGCCTTCCGGGCGGTTCTTATTTTGACGGGGCAACGGGCACGGTGATCTGCGTCACGTAGGTTGCCGGATCATCGCTGATGATGTCGTCGATAAGGGCGATTTCGCGTTGCCCCGCTACGCCACCAGTTTGTCAAAAGCCCCGCGCCGGTTGAGCACGGTAAACGCGACAACACAGATGACTGCCGACAAAATCGATCCGCACGGCGAAGCGATGCCCATGGGAAACAACGTATCGGAATAGGCGTTCGACAGCAGCCACGCGCCCGGCACGCGAATGAGCGCCACCGCCAGCACGTTGTGCGCAAAGCCGATGTAGCTCTTGCCGTATGCAGCGAAAAAGCCGCTAAAGCAAATGTGGATGCCGGCAAAAATCGCGTCGAAAATGTAGCTGCGCATATAGCCGGTGCCGGCGGCGACTACTGCAGCGTCCTTGGCAAAAAAGCCGATAAACGCCGGCGCCACCAGCCACATCAGCACCGTGATCAGGCAGCCGTACACTACCGAGATGGTCATGGCGTCTTTGAGCACCTGACGTGCGCGGTCGCCCTTACCCGCACCGGCGTTTTGCGCCGTGAGTGCGCTGACGGTGGCGCCCATGGAGCTCGGGACAATGAATAAAAAGCTGATCATCTTCTCGACCAAGCCCACGGCGGCGGCGTCGACCAGACCGCGGTGGTTGGCGATGACGGTGATGAACATAAACGCCACCTGGATGCAGCCGTCCTGCACGGCCACGGGCACGCCGATTTTAAGAATGCTACCGAGCACCTCGGGCTGGGGGCGCAGGTCGCTGCGCTTAACGTGGATGTTCGTGCGGCGGCTCTTGAGCCACACGAGCGCGAGGGCAACGCTGGCCGTCTGCGCGGTCACCGTGCCGAGCGCCGCGCCCACGGGGCCGAGCCCCATGTGGCCGATAAACAGAAAATCGAGCGCGATGTTGATGATGCATGCCACGCCAATCACGTACATGGGCGAGCGCGAATCGCCCAGGCCGCGAAAGATGGCCGAAAGAATGTTGTACGCGGCGATAAAGGGAATGCCGATAAAGCAAATGCGCAGGTAGGCGGCGGTGCCCTCGACCGCCTCGGCCGGCGTGCCAATGAGTGCCACGATCTGCGGGCACAGCGCGAGCAAGATGCCTGCCAGTACCACCGAGACACCCATAAACAGCGTGATGGTATTGCCGATGGCGGTCTCGGCGCGGTCAAACCGGCGCGAGCCCACGGCGTGGCCGACGATAACCGTCGTTCCCATGGCCAGGCCCACGAGCGTCACGGTAATGATATAGAGCGTCTGCGCGCCATTGCCTACGGCGGTGATGCCGGCGGCGCCGCTGAACTGCCCCATCATGTACAGGTCGGCCATGCCGTAGAGCATCTGCAAAAAGTACGAGAGCATATAAGGCAGGGCAAAGACCGCGATGGTCTTGGGGACATTGCCGCGTGTGAGGTCGTGTTCCATGGGCGGGGCTTTCTGGCTTGGTTTGTTTACGTACCAGTGTAGTGAAAACCCTATAACGATTGTAGAGTCAAGGTTTGTGATGACGACGGGGCGAAAATAGTCACGCTCCAAGCACGATGCTTTGACCCCTCCATGCCCCTCACCTAGCCTCAAACCATCACAACATTCGCCGTTTTTTGCCAAAATCGGGAAAAGCATCGAATGTTGTGATGGTTTTTCTGCCACTCGGCCGGGTGGAATCGCTTTCTTGTGCACGAAGGTGTGCGGACCCGTGGGCAGGGGAATAAGGTTGGTTATCCGACTCCATTGGAGGGCTCATGGACCTGCCGATCGTCTTGTCCCATAAGACTGCCTGGCTGTACCACAACGTGGCGCGCCCGTCCGAGCCGCTCTCGCGAGCAAGCAGCCTATACGATGAGGACTCGCTTGCTAGCGAGGCGGAGCCGACTGCGAGCCTGCCCAAATTGGGACTCGATGCCAAGGGACTGAGGGCTTCAACGGCAGTTGGGATCGTTACCGACTATCTGGTTTCGCTTGGTATTCCACGAGAAGAGCTCGATCATATCGACACGCTCGTCAACTTCGATTTTGAGCGCTCGACGCCGGCTGGATTTAGGTGCCACGTGTTTGGGGCGCCGGTACCTCCAGGCCATCTTATCGAGGTGGCAGAGGGCCTTCTGGTGGTTGATGAGGCCATGTGCTTTGTCCAGGCGGGTTCGTGGATGAGTGAGCCCGAGCAGCTGGAATATGGCTACGAAATCTGCGCCCGATACCATTTGAATCATCTGTCGACAGGCGATTATATCGAGATGGGGCAGAGGTATACCGTTGCCGACTTGATTGCCTATTGCAATGAGAACCGATCTCGTCAGGGGGCTATACGCGCGGCCGCCGTGCTCAAGCGCGTGCACGATGGCGCGCGGTCGCCCATGGAGACGGCCACCGCAATCATGGTCGTAGCAAAACGTTTCCAGGGCGGGCTGGGATACGCCAAAATCGAGCTCAACCATAGGGTCGATGTTCCCAACGAGTTCAAGTGTCTCGCAAAGGCCGGGTATTTCGAGATTGACGTATATGCGCCTGCGAGCGGTACGGGGATTGAATACAACGGCTCGGACCATCTTGATAAACAGCGCAGCGCGTCGGATGCGGAGCGTATGACCGTACTGAGCGCGCTGGGCTTTAGGATGATCGTCCTCACCGGGACTCAGTTTGCCCATCAGCTGCAATTGCACCGGGCGATGAACGCCATTGCGCTCGCTATGGGCCTCAAGTGCGACCGAAGCGAAGCGTTCCAAAAGCGGCAGAACGACCTTCGAGAATTCGTGATTCGCCACTGGGACGGCGGCCTCTAGGGGCGCTTTGGTCTTTCTACGGGGTGCCGTGGGCAGGCAAACCATCACAACATTCGACGTTTTTTGCCAAAAACGGGAAAAGCATCGAATGTTGTGATGGTCTGTGTGTTGAGGATGGGCTTGGAAAGTCCGTTTTGCTCGAAGCGACCTGTCCTGTCGTACGGGTGTCGGCATGATTCTCCCGTGGGGTATTATGTTTTCCGAAGAATAAAACGCCGCGTGAGGGGAGGGCTGCGTGGACGGGCACGTGCAACATGACGGCTTTGGCCGCGATATCAACTACCTGCGCATTGCCGTTACCGACAAGTGCAATTTCCGCTGCATTTACTGCATGCCGGTCGATGGCGTGGCGCCCCGTGCACACGACGAGCTACTCAGCGCCGAGGAAATCGCCCGCTTTGTGCGCTTGGTGGCGGGGGAGGGCATTCGCCGCGTGCGCCTGACGGGCGGCGAGCCGCTGGTCAGCCGCCGTATCATTCCGCTCATTCGCGACATCCGCGCGATTCCGCAGATCGAGGACATCTCGCTCACCACCAATGGCGCCCTGCTGCCCAAGCGGGCGCCCCAGCTCAAAGATGCCGGGCTTGACCGCGTCAACATTTCGCTCGACACACTCGACCCTACGCTCTTTGGAAAGATCACGCGCCTGGGTCGGCTCGAGCAGACCATGGCTGGCATCGACGCGGCGCTGGTTTGGGGCTTTGAGCCCGTTAAGGTCAACTGCGTTGTCGTGCGCCGACTCAACCAAGATGTGGCGGCCCTCGCGCGGCTCACGCTCGACCGCCCCATCCACCTGCGCTTTATCGAATACATGCCCATCGGCGACGAACACACGAGCTCGCATTGCACTGTGGACCCGCATGCGCCCGCGCTCAATCCCGAGCTGTGGGACGCGAGCGATACCGTGCCGAGCGACGAGCTGCGGGCGCGCATCAATGCCGGGGTCGCCGCGACGGGACTGGGCGAGCTCGAGCCGCTCGACATCAGCGACGCTCCTGCCGGCGCGGGCCCTGCGCGCTATTGGCACTTTCCGGGCGCGGCGGGAACGGTCGGCTTCATCAGCGCCATGTCCAACCATTTTTGCGCGAATTGCAACCGTCTGCGCCTGACGGCCGATGGCAACGTGCGTCCGTGCCTATTCAGCGATGCCGAGTATTCGGTGCGTGAGGCGCTGCGCCGTGGTGATGATATGCAGGTACTTTCGATTTGGCGCGATGCCGTGGCCCACAAACCGCAGGAACACGCGATAATTGAGGGCACGCAACGATTTATGTCCCAAATCGGAGGATGATCATATGGCCAAGAGCAGGTACGCCGATGCCACCAAGGCCGCTCGCAGGGCCGCGATGTCTGCCCACAAAGTCACGGCCGTGGCGAATGCTGGCAACGCCGACGCGTCCGCACAGCCGACTGCCAGCGCTGCCACCGAACCCGCCCGTGACGCCCGCCGCGACGAGCTGACGCACGTGGACGCCAAGGGCGAGGTGCGCATGGTCGACGTGTCCGACAAGGCCGAGACCCATCGCATTGCCATCGCCGAGGGCACCATCCTCATGCATCCCGAGACGCAGGCCATGGTACTGCAGGACCGCGCCAAAAAGGGCGACGTGCTTGCCTGCGCGCGCGTGGCGGGCATTATGGCCATCAAACGCACGAGCGACATCATCCCCATGTGCCATCCGTTGCTCATTACCAAGAGCAAGTGCGATATTGCGCCCATCGCTGCGGCGGGGACGCCGGCCGAGGACGTGCCCGAGGGCTGGGCGCCGGCGCGCGCGGACGGGCAGGTTGGCTTTCACGTACTGGTTACGGCCGGCGTAACGGGCAAGACCGGCATTGAGATGGAGGCTCTGACCGGCGCGAGTGCCGCGTGCCTGACCATCTATGACATGTGCAAGGCGGTCGATCGCGGCATGGAGATCGTTGACGTTCGCCTGCTGCACAAGGAGGGCGGCCGCTCGGGCGTGTGGGACCGCGCAGAGCGTCAGGCCGCTGCCGTTGAGTCCGTGGCCGCTGACGGTGCCGCGCCCGCGAGCGCACCCGTCGCCGTTGCACCCGCAGCTCCCGCCCCGGCCGTCCCCGCAATCGCGTTTATCGGCTACCAAAATTCGGGCAAGACCACGCTCGTCGAGAAGGTTATCGCCGAGCTCACTCGCCGCGGCCTGCGCGTGGGTTCGCTCAAGCATCACGGGCACCACGGCTTTGATATCGATGTGCCCGCTAAGGACACCTGGCGCCATCACCAGGCCGGATCCAAGCACGTGGGTCTCATCTGCGCCACGCGCTGGGCGGAGTACGCCGACACGCGCGAGGAGGACGAGATGCCCGCGCGCGAGCTGCTGTCGCGCTACAACGATGTCGACGTGGTGATTATCGAGGGCTACAAGACCGAGGGCTTCGACAACATCGTCGTCGCGCGCTCCGGTGTCGACCGTCTGCGCGGCAAGAGCTCGCTCGACCTGGTCGACGGTCACACGCTGGCCCTTGCCTGCAATGAAGCCCTGGCACGCCAGGCCTTCGACGCCGGCTTTGCGACCCGAGCCATCAACATCAACGACGCCCGAGCCATCTGCGATCTGATCCAAGATCACCTTTAAGGCTCGACGCTGCGCCGGCCCCAAGCACCCCATCTCGCCCCTCAAGCCGTCGCTCGCGTACCAAAGTACGCGTCGCTCCTCTTTCGGGGCGACCTGGGGCACTTGGAACCGGCTCGCTGCGCTGCCATAACCTGCCAAAAAGGGACAGGCATCTTTGTGGTGGTTTTTGCAAAAAAAGCTTTGACTTAAAGTTAGCTCAAGGTGTCATAATCGCTGACAAACGATTGCGATCACGGAGGCCTCATGTCAAAACTGTACTTTATGCGTCACGGTCAAACGCTCTTTAACTTGCTTCGTCGCAAGCAGGGCTGGTGTGACTCGCCGCTCACCGAGCTGGGAATCGAGCAGGCTAAAACTGTCGGTGCGACCCTGCGAGGGCGTGGCCTTACGTTTGACCATGCGTACAGTTCGACGTCCGAGCGTGCGTGCGACACGCTTGAGCTTGCGTTCCCCGGTCAGCCTTACGAGCGCGTCAAGGGCCTTAAGGAGTGGAACTTTGGCAAATTTGAGGGCGCGAGCGAGGATTTGAATCCGCGCCTGCCGTACGGCGATTTTTACAAGCAGTATGACGGCGAGGGCGAAGTCGAGTTTCGCGAGCGTATGATGGCGACCATCACCGAGTTCATGCAGCGCCCTGGACATGAGAGCGTGTTGTGCGTGAGCCATGGCGCCGCAGCGGCTCAGGTCATGCGCGGCGTGGGCGTGGAGCCGCTCAAGATGAAGCACCGCATTGGCAACTGCTGTGTGCTCGAACTCGACTTTGATGCTACTACCGGCACATTTGCTCTTGCAGATTTGTACAACCCCTACGGCACCCCGCGCGAGTAACATCGGGGCATCAGCCAAAACCACCACAAAGGGGCCAGGCACCTTTGTGGTGGTTTTGCCGTTTACAGGCGATTTCCTACCGTTCAGCGGACTTTCGCACCAATGGGGCTTACGCTGCATGCAAGTTTCATCCTACAATCGCCCACGTGCTCACAAGTTTGTTACTCCTCGGGAGGCATCACTTGCGCATAATAGAAGACGAGGAATATCGCCCCGTCGTCTAGCGCCGATGTCCGAGGAGTTTTTTCATGCTCATTTTAAAGAAGATCAACAATAACGTTGCTCTCGCCGCCAGCGATGACGGCCGAGAGGTTGTTGTCTTTGGCAAGGGCATCGGTTTTCACGAGATGCCCTACGAGCTTGCCGATGAGTCGCTCATCCAGCGCAAATTCTATAACGTTCCCGAGAGCCTGCAGGATATGGTCGGCACACTTCCCGACGACGTTCTGCTCGCGGCAAGCGACATTGCCTGCTTCGCATCCCAGCAGCTTGGTTGCAAGCTGTCCGGTGGCCTGCCCTTTATCCTGGCAGATCACCTGCAGTTTGCCGTTCAGCGCGACGACGACCAGATCAGCGCTCCCAACCCGCTCGAGCATGAGGTGGCTTTCATCTACCCGCGTGAGCTCGAAATCGGTCAGGCCGCGCTCGCCATCGTGCAAAAGCACACCGGCGCCAAGCTGGGTCAGAACGAGGCCACGAGCATCGCGCTCCACATCGTTAACGCCGAGGTCGACGGCATGGGCCGCGCCAAGGACATGGACTTCATCATGAAGAGCACCCGCGTGCTTGACGAGGTAACCCATTCCGTGGAAAAGCAGCTCGGCTGCTCGCTCGACACGGCGTCGTACTGCTACATTCGCTTTCTTGCGCACCTGCGCTTTTTGGTTCGCCGCCTTGTTAAGGGCAGCTGCACGCAGACCGAGAACTCCTCACTGTTTATGCAGGCCGCCCGCGATTTTCCCGAGGCCTACCAGTGTGCGTACGCCATCAACCGCGTGTTCGAGAAAGAGTTCAAGCAGAGCTGCTCGGACGAGGAGCTCTTGTATCTGATGATGCATATCAACCGTCTGCGATCGGCTTCGCAGACCGAGTGAGTAAAGCCGCCAGCCCGGCGGCAATCGCAACAATTCTTTTTGGTTTCTAACTGCGGGCAAGGTACCGGCTCGCGGTAGGGGATATTTTTGTCGAAATTTGGAAAAGAGAGGACAGATCATGGCAGGTAAATACGACGATCTTGCTGCCCAGATCGTAGAGCTGGTTGGCGGCAAGTCCAACGTCAAATGCGTCGCACACTGCATTACCCGTGTTCGTTTTAAGCTCAAGGACGAGTCGAAGGCCAATGACGAGGCAATCTCCGAGCTGCCCAACGTCATCAAGGTCATGCACGCCAACGGCCAGTACCAGGTTGTTGTGGGCAACATCGTCGAGGACGTCTACGACGCCGTTCTCAAGGCCGGCGGTTTTAGCGACGGCGGCGCCGTCGACGCCGATGACGACGATGCCGCTCCCAAGGGCGTTACCGATGTGATCATCGACCTCATCTCGGGCATCTTCGCCCCCATGCTCGGCACCTTCGCCGCTGCCGGTATCATGAAGGGCCTGCTGGCGCTCGCTACCTTCCTGGTCCCGAGCTTTGCCAACGACGGCGCCTACACGCTGCTCTACACCGTCGCTGACGGCATGTTCTACTTCCTGCCCGTGGTGCTTGGCTTTACCGCGGCCAAGAAGTTCAAGATGAGCGAGTTCAACGGCATGGCCATCGCCTTTGCCCTGGTGTATCCCACCATGGTTGCCCTGACCTCGGGCGAGGTTGTCGGCTCCGTCGAGCTCGGCTTTGCTGGCACCTTCTCTTGGTACACCACGTTCCTGGGCCTGCCGCTCATCATGCCTGCCTCGGGTTACACCAGCTCCGTTATCCCCATCCTGCTCATGGTCTGGTTTGGCTCCACCCTCGAGCACTGGGTTAAGAAGTGGATGCCCGCTTCTATGAAGATGTTCTTCACCCCGCTGATCGTCGTCACCGTTACCGTCACCCTTGGCTATCTGGTCATTGGCCCCATCGCCACGCTCATCACCAACCTGCTTGGTGAGTTCTTCGCGCTGCTGTTTGGCCTGCCCATGATCGGCTCCATCTTGGGCTGCACCCTCGTCGGTGCCTTCTGGATGTGCCTGGTCATCTTTGGCTTCCACTGGTCCCTCGTGCCCATCGCGCTGGTCAACCTGTCCACTCTGGGCTACGACTACGTTCTGGGCTCCGTTATCGCCCACTCCTTCTCGCTGGGCGCCGTGCTCTTTGCCATGTATCTCAAGAACAAGGACGAGAAGTTCCGCGGCATCGCGCTGCCGGCCATGATCTCCGCCTTCTTCTTTGGCGTCACCGAGCCCGCTATCTACGGTGTCGCCCTACCCGATAAGAAGGCCTTCATCAACGCCAGCATCGGTTCTGCTGTGGGCGGCCTCATCATCGGCATCTCCGGCGCCGTGGTGTACATGTCCGGTGGTCTGGGCGTCTTCAACTGGCTGTCCTTCATCGACCCCTCCGGTGTTAACGGCATCAACCACATGATCTGGGCTATCGTTGCCTCGCTCGTGGGTGCCGCCGTGGGCTTCGCAATCGAGTTTGTCACCTACAAGCCCGAGGCTGCCAAGTAGCCCAAACGACAAAGACTCGGTACCAAGCCGGCGGGAGAGCGCCCCGCCGGCTTTTCTCAAAGGGGCTAGATGCCATGCGCTCGTCCGAGCGACTGCCCAAAATCAAAACCATGCCGGATTACGGGGCTAAAACGGTGAGTGCTGACCATACCCCGTTTTTCCGTAAACTGACAAGCTTCCTACCTGCGGTTTTGTCCTTGCCGTTTCTGGCATGCTCAAGGGGCACTGGTTCTGCTCCGTAAACCGGCATGGTTTTGAACCTGCCAATAAGGGACAGGTTTATTTTGGTCGGTTTTATCTGGGCAAACGTCGTCTCCGTCAGCTCCGTCCGCATATCTTAAGCCGGCATAGTTTCGATCGGCCGGTCCGCGCGCGTCCCGCAACATGCCTCGCCACGAAACCGGTCTATCTACTACGTTTAAGTGGTAGGGGCCAACCACGCGACGGTTTTCCCAAAACCGTCAAGCCTTCTACCTGCGGTTTTATTATTGACAATTGCGGTGTGGTCGGTGATTCGCGGTAAAATGTAGTAGATAGGCCGGTTTCGTGGCGGCCGGCTCAACGCGAACCCCGATCGGGACGCAAATTACCTTGTGGACGCCGCTTCGGCGTCCACGCAACATCCCAACACGTACGAAAGGAGCCAACATGGCTTTTCCCGATGGATTTCTGTGGGGCGGCGCCACTGCCGCCAATCAGTGCGAAGGCGGATACAACGAGGACGGCAAGGGCCTCGGCGTTCCCGACATCATGACCGGCGGCACGGTCTCCGAGCCGCGTCACATCACCGACGGCATCCTGCCCCAGTACCACTATCCCAGCCACGAGGCCGTGGATATGTACCATCACTACCTCGACGACATCAAGCTTTTTGGCGAGATGGGCTTTAAGTGCTACCGCATGTCCATCAACTGGAGCCGTATCTTCCCCAACGGCGACGAGGCCGAGCCCAACCAGGCCGGCATCGAGTTCTACCGCCGCGTGTTCCAGGCCTGTCAGGAGCAGGGCATCGAGCCCATGGTCACCCTCAGCCACTATGAGCTGCCCTATGGCCTGTCCAAAAACTACGGCGGCTGGAAGAACCCCAAGCTCATCGATTTCTATCTCAACTACGCCCGCACCGTCATGACCGAGTACAAGGGGCTGGTGCGCTACTGGCTCACCTTTAACGAGATCAATTGCCTGCTCATGGGCGGTTTTGGCGGCGTGATGGGCGGCGGCATGGTGCCCGAGGCAACCGACACGCCCATGGCCTTTGGCGACTGCGACTGGGACGACCCGCAGGCGCGCTTCGATGCCCTGCACCATCAGTTCCTGGCGAGCGCCAAGTGCGTCACCATGGGCCATCAGATCGATCCCCAGAACAAGATCGGCTGCATGATCGCCGGCAACGCCTGCTACCCGCACACGTGCAATCCGGCAGACGTTCTGGCCGCACAAAAGCAGCAGCGCGAGATGAACTTCTACTGCGGCGACGTGCAGGTGCGCGGTGCGTATCCCTCGTGGGCGCCCAGCGTGTGGCGCCGCGAAGGCGTGCACGTGGAGGTTTCGCCCGAGGACGCCGCCACGCTGGCCGCCGGCAAGGTCGACTTCTACAGCTTTAGCTACTACATGAGCGCCACGGCCACGGCTGACCCGGTGCTGCTGGAGCAGGGCAACATCTTTGGTGGCGCCGGCAACGAGTACCTCAAGAAGAGCGATTGGGGTTGGGCGATCGACCCCGAGGGCCTGCGTTACTACCTGGAGGAGGTCTACGACCGCTACCAGGTGCCGCTGATGATCGTCGAGAACGGCCTGGGCGCGGTGGACGAGGTCGAGGCGGACGGTGCGATTCATGACGGCTACCGCATCGATTACCTGCGCGAGCATATCAAGCAGATGGAGATTGCCATCGAGGACGGCGTGGACCTGATGGGCTACACCATGTGGGGCTGCATCGATTTGGTGAGCGCCTCGACCGGCGAGATGAAGAAGCGCTACGGCTTCATCTACGTCGACAAGGACAACGACGGCAACGGCACGCTCGCCCGCAGCCGCAAGGACAGCTTCTTCTGGTACAAGAAGGTCATCGCCACCAACGGCGCCGACCTGGCCTAGCCAAGTCTCAACCAGCGTAAACGTCGCAACCACCACAAAGGGGCCAGGCACCTTTGTGGTGGTTTTTGCTTTGGTAGATGTGTGGGACATGCCTTACAATCTACCAAGTAGTTCATGACGGGCGAAAAACGGAGAGAAGGGTCCTGATGCGTCCTTAATGTTTCATGCGGATAGATTGATTTGACAGACGGTGGCGAATGCCCACCGCCCGTATTCGTATGAAACAAGGAGTCTCCATGCTCGCATCTCTTTTCTCAAAGCCTCAATCATCGCTGTCCGTGCAGGCCAAGCGGCTGGTGGCGATGCGCTTTCTCATCTACACCGGGTTTCAGACCAGTTATTTTATCGGCGTCATCGGAACGCTCACCTATGCAGACGATGCCTCAGTCGTGGCGACATCGCTGGCCGTTCTGTTTATGAACGTTTTCGTGATCCTGGGATCCTTTGCGGGTGGCGCTGCGCTCGACGCCTGGGGTCCGCGCCGCCATTTCTTGCTGAGCATCATCGGCGCTCTTGCAACTGGCACGGCAATCATCGCCTTTGGTAGCGCGACCGGCGTCGTCCTGCTCGGCGCGGTGTTTCTGGGCTTTGTGATGGGATTCGCCCAGCCCATCGCCACGTCCTATCCGGCCTACCTCACCGACGATCCTGTCGAGCTCAAAGACATCAACTCCGCCATCGCCATGTTTTCAAACGTGAGTATCATCGTTGGCCCCACGCTGGGTGGCTTTGTCGCGGCTGCTGCGTCGTCGCGCGCGGTGTTTGTTCTCATGATGCTCTTTACCGTGCTGGCGCTCATCGCCGGTTGGGGCTTTAGGCCGCAGACCAGCCATGTCGCCGGGGATGCGGATGCCGATTCGGCGGAGGAAGGGGAGCGTGCGGGACAAAGCTCCAACCCCAGCACATCCACCCGCGCCACCTTCGCAGCCAGCATCAAGACAGTCTTCACCAACAGTGTCCTCGCGCTACTTTTCTGCATCATTTTTCTTTCGAACTTTGGCTACGGAGCCTTCGATCCGCTCGAGTCGTTTTTCTATCGCGATGTCCTACGCGTCGGCGTTGAGTGGATGGGCTGGCTCTCGTCGGCCTCGGGCGTGGGCGCGGTACTGGGTGCCGTGCTCGCGCTCCGCTTGCCGCCGCACTTGGTCAACCTAAAAACGCTGCTCGTGGCACTTATGTCCGTGGGCCTGGGAAGCCTGCTCTATGTGGGGACGCCGTACGTGGGTGTGGCCCTTGTCGGTCAGGTCGCCCTGGGCATAGCTTGGGGTGTCGTCAACCCGCTCCACAACACCATCGTGCAGACGACGGCGCCGCTCGAGCAGCTTGGTCGCGTCAATTCGGTCATGGGCTTTGGCAATATGTTCGCTGGCGTGGCCCCGCTGGCGATTGCTCCGTGGCTGGCGGCGACGTTTGGCGTGCAGCAGACGCTCATCGGAGCAGGCATGGTCGTGACGGCAGTCCCCGTGGCGTTGCTGCTGTTTGGGCGCCGGCATTTTGATCGTGCCGCAAGGCAGTAAAGACCATCACAACATTCGATGAAAATCGCGATTTTGCCGAAAAACATCGAATGTTGTGATGGTTTGGCCCACAAACGCCACTTCCCCCACAAAGGGGGCCAGGCACCTTTGTGGTGGTTTTTGCTTTGACGGGCCGCGCCTGTGCCTTGGTATACCATGTACGCCGTTTGCGAATACACCCCACACCGCCGCACAACTCAGAAAGGCCCCCATGGACGCCACCTTCAGCCACATCAAAGCCGTGTTCTGCGATATCGACGGTACGCTGCTCACGAGCCAGCACACGGTGTCCCCGCGCACCGTGGCGGCGATCCGCGCCCTGCGCGAGCGTGGCGTGCTCTTTGGCCTGTGCACCGGGCGCGACGCCCATGCGACCGAGGCCATGTACGAGCTCTGGGGCATCGAAGGCCTGGTGGACGTGCTCGTGGGCTGCGGTGGCGCCGAGGTCATCGACCGCGCGCACGACATCAACGAGCTGAGCTATCCGCTGCCGGGCGAGACCATCGCGCGCATCTGCAAGCACATGGCGGACCTTCCGGCAACACCCGTCTGCCCCCGAGACGGCGTGTTCTACGTGCCCGAGAGCAACGCGTGCGTCGAGCACCTGTCACGCGTCGACGGCGTGCCCTACCAGGTGGTCGATTTTGCCGAGTTCTTGCGCGAGCCGCAGCCCAAGGTGATGTTTACCATGGCGCCCGAGGTAATGCCGCGGGTGATTGAGCGGGCGTCGACGTTTGCCGATAACACTGTTAAGGCGGCGGCTCTGCAAACCACGCAGCGGCTCTACGAGTTCATGGATCCGCGCGTGTCCAAGACGCGCGGCCTTGTACGCGTGGCAGAGCTCAACGACATGGAGCTTACGAACATTTGCGTGTTTGGCGATGCCGATAACGACACCTGCATGGTGGCTGACGCCGGCGTGGGCGTGGCCATGGCAAACGGCAGCGACGCCACCCGCGCCGCCGCCGATTTTGTAACCGCCAGCAACGACGAAGACGGCATCGCGATCTTTATCGAGGAGCATCTGCTGTAGCGCCGGGGGAGAGCCACCGCAAAGGGGGCAGGCGCCTTTGCGGTGGCCTCAGGCGATTTGGTCGAATTGATACCTAAAATCTGTGTGAAAATTCAAATATGGTTGTCTGAACATCATGCTTCTAACCACCGATGGGTTTTTAGATATTCTCATCAATTTGGTAGGATATTCATCCCGGTTAATGACCCCCGCTCACGGTCGATTTTCGACCGTTCACAGGATGCTCGCTCTTGAGCAAAATGTTGTGCAAATAAAACTAATGCCATTAAAAAATAATACGCAACTAAATTACCAGCAGAAACAAAAAATAGATAGCGAATAAACGAAGGTAAATCTGAGCAAATGTCAAGAGAATTGAGAACTCGCCACAAAAATGTCGGTTTTGTTGCTCAGATGTTTAAACAATCGTTATAATTGCATTACTAAACGAGCGCAATTACAGATTGCGCAGATACGTTTGATGGTGAAAGAGCAAGATCGCGGTCTCTTGGGGAGGAGACATCGATGAAAGCGAATTCGGGCAAATCTAAGCAGAGTAATAAAGCGACGCGCCGTGTACTGGCAGGCGTTTTGTGCGGAGCCTCCGTGTTGAGCCTGGTACTGTCGCTCGTCATGCCCCCGATCTCGCAGGCCATTGCCAACGATGCCGAGGCGGGTGCAGCCGAGGAAACTGTGGCGGCGGCTGATTCCTCAACTGAGTCTACTGATGTAGAAAACACCAACAACGGGGATACCGAAAACCAGAATAGTGACGATGCCGGGAATGACGCGAGCGAAGACGCCGCTGCCGCAGGCCTGCCGTCCGACGACACGGAGGTCGAGGGTGACACGCAGCCTTCCGACGCACAGCTTGCGGATGATGAGAATAACGATGAAAACGCGAACGCTCCCGCCACCGTCAATGCCGATGGCTATACCGAGGTAAGCAACGATGTTGCTAGGGCATTTACCAATGGCGGCAAGTTCCGACTGACGGGTTCTGTCTATTCGAGTCAGCAGATTGACATAAAAAAAGACACCACCATTAATCTTGCGGGAAACATGCTCTACAACCGCTCCGGCGGCTTAGACTCCTTCTTTGTGGTCGAAAACGGAGCCACGCTCACCATCGAGAACATTATCGAGGGCTCAGATAGCACAAAAGACGAAGAGACTCCGGTCGACAATGCGCCGGCGGGTCAGCCTGCGATTATGACATGGGAAAAAGGAGACGAGTCTAGCTCTAATAACGGCACTCCTAAGAGTCTTACTTACTATGAGACTAAGAGCACGCCCAATACAGATGGACTTTGCACCACCGAGACTACGTACAGGCATGACGTTACGGGCTTTGGCGCTATCGTTGCGGCATCGGACCGCGGTTCCGTAAAGTATGTGGTCAACGTTGAAGCGGGCGGCACGCTCGATCTCAAGGGCGGCATGATTACCACGGCTGCCAACCTGAGTAACGGCGGTCATGTGATTTATTCCGAGGGTACGGTCAAAATCGCGGGCGGTTACGTCACCAACGGTAGCGGCGGCGGCTGGGGCGGTGGCCTGTGCATGGCAAAGGGTTCACTCAATATGACTGGCGGCGTGATTGCAGCGAATAAGGCTGCTTCCGGTGGTGGCATTTTTGCCGACAGCGGTGTCACGTTGGATCTCTCCGGCGGTGTCATCTCAGGTAATGCTACGTACGCTAAGGGCATCGGCGGCAGCAGCTGCGGCGGTGACACCGGAGACGGCGGATACGGTGGTGGTGTTTATACCAAGGGCGCGAACGTCACCATCGGCGGATCTGCCAATATTACCAACAATCGAGTTGACGCTTGGATTACTGATTCCAATCTTTACAACTTCGGTCTGCTTGGCGGCGGCGGAATTGCATGCACGCACAGAGGGACGTTAACCATGACGGGTGGATCCGTTACTGCCAATTACTCCAAAGAGGCCGGTGGCGGAATCTACGCTGGTTTCTGGAACCAGGCGATTACGTTTAAAATGACTGGCGGCACGATTGCCGGCAACGAATCTGAAAACGCCGAGGGCGGTGGTCTCCGTATTTCCACCGGTACTACCGGCGATATTAAGGCTGAGCCGAGCACGTCCAACAAGATTTACATCACCAACAACAAGACCATGACGGGTGAGAGCCGTGGCGGCGATTGGGGCGGCGGTGGCGTCTTTGTCCAAAAGGACGGCAAGCTTAACATCGTAAGGACGCTGATTACTGATAATGAGGCCGGCGGCTGGGGTGGTGGCATCGGTGCCTGCCCTACGGGCGAGACAATTGTTTCGCACTCAAATGGTGCCGCAATCTACAACAATACGGATAATGGTTTAAGTAATCACATGTCTGCCGGTGGTAATGGCAAGAACGAGGACAGCAACACTAACTACATTACCAAAGACTTCAAAGAAGCCGGCCACAAGGATTTCTTCCTCGTGCGCAAGGATGACAGCAATAAGACGGTTGCAGTTGTGCTCGGCAAGATGCTCGGCGGCGGCTCAGCTGGCTGGAAGGGCACCTGCGATCGCCAGAAAATCACCATCGATCCTAATGGCGGTGCCGAGGCCAAGTACATGTTTGGTCTTGAGGCTCATCCCTCCGATACGGCTAAACGTGATGCGCAGAGAGATGCTACGACCATCATCAGTGGCAACTACTCCTACACCCACGGTGGCGGCATCATGACCAACGGCGACCTCATCGTTGGTGAGGTTACTTCCCTGGACGTGTATCCTGCAATCAAGGTCAAGGCTAACAAGGTCCTCATGAAGGACGGCAAACCGCAAGGCCTCACGGGCCACGGCTATAAGTTCAAGCTGTTGGGTAAAGCCGCCGATTCAGCTGGGGAGCCGTATTGGAATACGGACGGCTCATTTAACGCAAACGGATGCGAGGCGACGTCCGAGGTTACCGTTAATGAAAGTGGAGAGATCGTCATTGATACGGCTGCGAACTACCAGTCGGGCAATTACGACCTCTACCTTGTTGAAGTCCCTATCAATGAGGAAGGCACGACCTTTGATAAGGCCATTTACAAAATACATATAAAGGTTGGTACGACACCAGTTAATACGACCAACCTCTTGGGGATCAATATTAATCGTTATGAAGTTGATAAGAGCGCTTCCACAGTATCCGTTAAAAGGGAAGGCGAAACGGGCTTCACCGAGTGTAAATCTCTTGAGTTCTATAACTGGAGTGTAGATCCGAAAGACAATACAATCTCGACCGTAACGATCGGCAACGACTCCAACCCTGCGTTTACGAACGAACTTGCGCCCTACCAGACCTCAGGCACTTGGACACCCAAGGTGACCAAGAAGGTCGACGGCGGTGAGATGAAGAAATTTAAGTTCGAGCTGTATACCAAGAATTCGGACAACAATACCAAGAATTCGGACAACACGGAGAAATCTTTTAAGCCCATATATAAATATACTACTGCTGGGTCGAAAAACCTTCAGATAGTAGATTTCGGATCGGTACAAATCGGCCCACTAGGCGTTAATGAGCTCGATAATAATCGGCAGGCGCAGTTCACCTACTACATCCGTGAATGCGACGCCGACAAGAACGATGGCACCAAACACGAAGGCTACAAGAACGACACCAAGACTTTCAAGGTCGTGGTGACGGCAAAGGACAAGGGTGACGGCACGCTGGAATGCACGCCGACCTACTACGAGGTCGACGCCAGCGGTCATGAGAGCGCGACTCCGACCTTCAACCCCACCTTCACCAACACCTACTCCACCTCTTTGCCCCTTTCTGGTATGTCGGGCGTCACTCTGACGTACCTTGCCGGCGCGGCGGTGCTTTGCGCTGCTGCGGCCTGGATGCACATTCGTCGGAAGGCGAATGCGAAGGGAGGTGAGCGTCGTGAATAAGAAAGTTTGCTCCTTCCCGATCTTGTTTGCGCTGCTTGCCCTCTTGATCGGCGCCTGCGCGGTTGTGTTCCCCGCTTCCGCGCAGGCCGCGCCGACCTCGACCGGTTCCATCACGGTGAGCGGCACCGTGGCGAGCAGCTACGACGCCTACCAGATCTTTAGCGCCAACGTCGTCGACGGCGACAGCGACGCCAAGATCGCCACCGATCTTGCCTGGGCAAGCGACGCCGTGCGCGACGCCGCGCTGCCTGTGCTGCATAGCGCCGGCATGCCCAATTCCCAGACCACCGCGCAGGAAGCTGCCGAGTGGCTCAACACCGATTCCCACCTTACGAGCGCGCTGAGCGCACAGCTCGCTCGTTCCCTCCAGAGCTCTGGCGCCGAGCCCGTGGCCCTTAACGCGGGAACGACGGCCGAGCTGCCCTGCGGCTACTGGCTCATCGTCGCTAAGGACGACGCCATCGCCCAAGGCGAGGCCGGCACCGCGCCGATCATAGCCCTGGTCGGCGGCAACGCCGTCACCGTCAAGCCCAAGGCGGCGACCCCCAAGGTCCAAAAGCATGTGCTGGAGGACAGCACCGCCGCCTGGCGGAAGGCCGCCGACGCCACGGTCGCCGACGACCTGTACTGGCGCCTCTCGGCCACGGTCCCGGCGGGTCTTACCGCCTACGACACCTATACGGTGCAGTTCGTCGACACCATGAGCGCGGGGCTCGACCCCTCCAAGGTGGCCGCGAGCATGCGCGTGTACGTGGCGGCGGGCACGGACGGCGGCTTCGACGCCGTCTCGGCCGACAAGGACGGGCGCGCCGGCACCGAGCCCGCGAAGGACTGGACCGACATCACGGCCCAGTGCGCCACCAAGGTGGCCGCGGACGGAACCTTCACCGTGCGCACCGGCGACCTGATCGCCACGCTCGGCGGGGCCGACGCCTTCACCGCGGGCGCCCGCGTGGTCGCCGTGTACAATGCGCCGCTCAACAGCGCATGCAACCACGGCATCGCGAAGGGCAACCCCAACGAGGTCTACCTGCGCTACCCGCGTTCTCCCTTTGCCGACCAGTCCGGCGACGCCGGCTTCACCCGCACGCCGAGCGACGACGCGTGCGCCTACACCTGGGATCTCGCGCTCACCAAGCGCGGCAGCGACGGCGACAAGCCGCTGTCCGGGGCGGTCCTGAGCATCGCCGACGACCGCGGTCGCACGCTGGCGGCCGACGGCACGTGGGATGCGCAAGGCAAGGCCACCGTCACCACGGGCGAGGACGGCCGCGTGACCGTCTCGGGCGTGGACTCGGGCAAGCTGGAGGTCCGCGAGCTCAAGGCGCCCAAGGGCTACACCGCCTTCGAGGGCACGCGATCCGTGACGGTCAAAGCCGAGGGCCTGGACGTCGACCAGGTGGCCGCCGCCAAGCCCAAGCTCACCATCACGGCCGAGTCGCCCCTGCGCGCCGACAGCGCGGACGGGTCGACGGGCAGCCTGGAGGCGTCGCTCATCAACGCGCCCACCGGCACACCCCCTAGCATTACCACCGGAGGCTTTATGCCCTCGACTGGCGATATGGCAATGTACGCCGCGGCCGCCGCAGCGGTCGCCGGAGCCGCGCTCATCGTGGTCGCGCTCCTGGTCAAGCGGGGAGGTGGCAGCCATAAAGAGTAGCTGGCAGCCCCACAGAGAGCGGGGCGAGACGTAGCGAAGTAGATGCTAAGACACAGACAGATGATGACCGATCGAATGGGAACCAACCGGAAAACGGAGGAAAAGAAGATGAGCATGAGCAAGAACATCGCACGCCTGGCAGTAACCGCCGGCCTCACCGCAGCGCTGAGCTTTGGTGGCGTGATGGCGCCGGTGACCATGGCGTTTGCGGCTGCGGGCGGCGCGGGCAGTATCACGATCAGCCAAGTTGAGGGTAACGCGAATACTACGTTCAAGGCGTACCAGATCTTTAAGGCCACGGTGACCGATACGAATGGAGTTAAGACTGCTCAGGACATTACGTGGGCGAGTAGTTCGGTTGGCCAGAAGGTAATTACAGCCATTAGGAATGACTGGAAGGCTTATAACAGTTTAAGTGATTCTGAAAAGCTTCCTGCGAAGCCTACGCCTCAGGAAGTCGCGGATTTCATCACTGCGCATGCGGGAGTCTGCACCGCGGGGTCGGAATCGACCAAAGGAACACGAATTGCGACCGATAATATTCTCTATGCAGTTGCGAATGCCATTAGGGGTGAGGAGCCGGTCAAGTCGGATATCGTCGCTGGCACCGCTTGGACTCCCGAAACTTCGAACGGTAGCGGTTATTACCTGTTTGTGACCAATGCTCTCAGCGATTCGTCCAAGAAGGATACCGGCACGTCCCCGATTTTTGCTGTTGTTGGCGGTAATGCTGTAACTGTAACTGAGAAGACCAGTATCCCTACCGTCGGCAAGCAGGTACTTGCTTCGGCGCCGAATGATCCCACGAGCGCAACTGGTTGGGCTGGCGTTATCGACTCCCAAATCGGCCAGGAAGTGACCTACAAGCTTACCGGATCGGTCGCCGATAACTATGCCACCTACGATTCCTATGCATATAAGTTTACGGATACTCTTTCGAGCGGCCTCGAATACGTAGATGGTTCGCTTAAGGTCTATGCGGTGAACAATGGCGCTTATACGCCCATCAATAGCGGCTATGACGTTACTTTTCCAAATGAGAGCAGCCGCGTTTTGACAGTTAACTTTGCCGTTGACAAGGACAACAACAAAAAGGGCCTCAAGGATATCCAGGGCGTAGACGCCAACACCCAGATCGTTGTCTTCTATAAGGCGAAGCTCAACAAGAATGCCGTTACCGGTAACGGAAATGGGGAGAAGAAGGGTAATTTCAATACTGTTAAGCTCGAGTACTCCAACAACCCCTATGTCGAGGGAACGGGAACGTCCGTCGAGGGCAGTGCCGGAGACTTTACTTTCCAGCTCAACATTAACAAGGTCGATCAGGGCACCGAGAAGGGCCTTGGGGGTGCCGTCTTTACCATCAAGTCTAACAACAAATATGTTGCTTCAAAAGACGGGAATGGTTTTGTCGCAGGCGAACTTGTGGACGTTGCCGATAACAGCGACCTTCCCGAGTATGTAAAGTTCGCGTCTACGGACGAGGGCAAGATCGCTGTGAAAGGTCTCGATGCCGGTACCTACACAGTGACTGAGATTAAGGCACCGAACGACAAATATACCGTCGCTAATCCCTTCACATTTACTATCGAGGCAAAGTATAAGGATAATGCGGCGGAGCTTGAGAAGATTACGGTTAGTCCTTCTCAGAATGACGAGCGTCGTTCCGATGTCGCCCTCGGCACCCTTAACAACACTCCGGGTGATAATACGCTGACCGCTACGGATAATACCGCTGCCAATGTCCAAACTGGTGAAGTCAACATCACCATCGGCAACACCAAGCAGGTTGGCCTCCCGCTGACCGGTCTTAACGGCGTGACCTTCACCTGGATCGCTGGTGGCGCGGTGCTGTGCATCGGCGTGGCGCACCTCATCCGCAGCCGTAAGCAGGCTGAGGAGTCCGAGCAGGAGTAACGCTCGCTCACCTATCCCTCTGGCAGGCGAGATATGATGGCCATGAGACTTGCGGACACTTTTCTCGTCTATCTACGTTCTTGCTTTGCCATTCTCTTTTCGGGGCAGACTCCGCACTGGAGTCTGTCCCGTTTTTTGGGATAACGTAGCCAGCCTTCATCGTCCGATGCGGGCACGTTCGTCATCGCGTTTCTTAATTCGTATGAGGTTCGGTTTAAGGTCCGTAGGCGCACGCGCGGTGCGGACGGTAGAAGGCATTTGCGCCGCAACAAGCGCAAATAAGAATGCCCGGGGGTCGGATCCCGGGCATTTAACTAAAGCTGAAAACTAGGCCGCCCGCGCTCTCGTACACTTACGCGGGGTGCGTCGTTTTCTATTGACATTGTATCCCGAATCGCCCCGCCGATTCGGGACATTTTGAAAACTCAAATGCTGGCTTATCCTCGACTGGACGGTGCGGTCTAGCTGTGTTGTCGGGCGGGGGAGCCTGCTAATCGGCTATTATTTGTTTAGACAACCTGAGCTGTAGAGGAGTGACCGGCGATGGTGCAGGGCGCCAAACATATGAAGGGCAATAACGCCGCGGACAACGGCGGCTCAAGCCCTCAGCCCAAACCTCAACCAAAGCCCAAGCGCCGTCGCAAGCGACTGCCGCGCTGGGCCGACCGTCTCGTCACCATCGTCATCATCCTTATTGGCGTGGGCCTTATGACCTGGCCGTGGATCTTGGACCGGCTCGAGGCCTCGGGCGTGTTCAACCAGATCAGCACCGTGTCCAGCACCGTGGACGCGCTGTCTGCCGAGGAGCGCGAGCGCATCTTGCTCCAAGCGCGATCCTTTAACGAGCAGCTGGCGGGCGAGGCCACCGAGCTTCCCGCCGACCAGATCGAGCCCTACGCTCAGCAGCTCATCTTTGACCGCGACCCTATGATGAGCTGGGTCGAGATTCCCTCCATCGACGTGAGCATGCCCATCTACCACGGCACGAGCGAAGAAGTCCTTATGGCCGGCGTCGGCCACCTGGAAGGCACGAGCCTGCCGGTGGGCGGCACCTCGACGCACTGCGTGCTCACCGCGCACTCGGGCATGCGCAACCTGAGCATGTTCGACGATATCCACTCACTGGAGCCCGGCGACCTGGTGCTGCTGCACACCATGAACAAGACGCTTGCCTACAAGATGGTGGACTCCGAGGTGGTGCTGCCCGAGGAGATGGAGTCGCTGACCATCGAGCCCGGTGCCGACAAGGTGACGCTCGTTACCTGCACGCCCTATGGCGTGAACGACCATCGCCTGCTGGTGCATTGCGTGCGCACCAAATACAGCAAGAAGGACGTCGACAAGCAAAAGTCGCTGGCCGGCCGCCACTGGGGCAAGCGCGAGTTTGCCGTGCTCATCGTGGTCGTAGCCATTGTGCTGTTGCTGCTGGACATCGTGATCCACGCGGTCCGCAAGCGCCACAAGGCCAAGGCCTCGGCATAGGACATCGTTCAGAACCACCACAAAGGGGACAGCCACCTTTGTGGTGGTCGGGGGCTTCCAAACCGTCACAACATTCGATGAAAATCGCGATTTTGACGAAAAGCGTCGAATGTTGTGATGGTTTTTGCCGTGGGTGATGCGGCATTCGCTATGCGCGATGTGGTTTTCGCTGCAGAACCGCCCACCCGTGCTCGCCGCCCTCGTTACGTTTTCGCTGCATTTGGGTAAAGCGCCTGCTCCAAGCCGGCGTTGCCTTGTATACTAGAGCGGTTTAACTGTTATGCGGAAGGGAGCGCCTATGGCACTCAGCGAGAAAGACGTGCGCGGCATTGCCGAGTACGCAAAGATCGCACTGACCGATGACGAGCTCATCCAGATGACGTCTTACCTGAACGATGCCGTCCAGATGCTCGAGCCCGTCTTGCAATATGACTTGCCCGACGTGGAGCCCACGTTCCATCCCATCGGAAGCCTGTCCAACGTGATGGGCGACGACCTGCGCGAGCCCGAGCGCGGCCTGCCGCTCGACGTTGCGCTCGAAAACGCCGGCAGCGCGCGTGACCGCTACTTCCGCGTGCCGTCCATTTTGGGAGAGGGGGAGAGCGAGTAATGGCGCTAAGCTTCGATTCCCTTACCGCCGCCCAGATCGCCGCGGGCGTTGCCGCCGGCGACTTTACCGCTACCGAGGTGGCCCAGGCCTCCCTTACCGCCATCGAGGCGCGCGAGGGCGGGGTCCAGGCATTCCTACAGGTGGCGCCCGAGCTTGCGCTCGAGGCCGCTGCGCGCGTGGATGCCGACCGCGCCGCCGGCGAGGCTCTGCCCCCGCTCGCGGGCGTGCCGCTGGCCATCAAGGACAACATGAACCTCGTGGGCACGCGTACCACCTGCGCTTCCCGCATGCTCGAGAACTACCAGAGCGTCTACACCGCCACCTGCGTCCAGCGCATGCTCGACGCAGGCTGCCTGCCCATGGGCAAGGTCAACATGGACGAGTTTGCCTTTGGCAGCTCCACCGAGTCCTCGGCGTTCCACCGCACCAACAACCCCTGGGATACCGAGCGCGTGCCCGGCGGCTCCTCGGGCGGCTCCGCTGCCGCCGTTGCTGCCGGCGAGGTAGCGCTCTCGCTGGGCTCGGATACCGGCGGCTCCATTCGCCAGCCGGCGTCGCTGTGCGGCGTGGTGGGCTTTAAGCCCACGTATGGTGCCGTGAGTCGTTACGGCGTGGTTGCCTTTGGCTCGTCGCTCGACCAGGTGGGCCCCTTTGGCCGCACGGTCGAGGACGTCGCGCTGGCCATGAACGCGCTTACCGGCGCGGGCCACGATCCGTACGACTGCACCAGCCAGGATTGCGCCGTCGACTTTACCGAGCATCTCAACGACAGCATCGAGGGCAAGCGCGTGGGCATCATCCCCGCATTTATGGAGGCCGAGGGCCTGACGCCCGAGGTCAAGGCCGCTGTTCAGCGCGCCGCCCAGGAGCTGCAGAACCAGGGCGCCGAGCTCGTGGAGGTTGACCTGCCGCACCTGGACGCCGCTATCGCCGCCTACTACGTCATTGGCCCGGCCGAGGCGTTCTCCAACCTGGCCCGTTTCGATGGCATTCGCTACGGCTATCAGGAGGAGGGCTGCGCCAACCTGTCCGACCAGAGCTCGCTCTCGCGCGCCCACGGCTTTGGCGCCGAGGCCAAGCGCCGTCAGATGCTCGGCGCCTACCTGCTGAGCTCGGGCGTGTACGACAAGTACTACTACGCTGCGCAGAAGGCCCGCACGCTCATCACGCAGGATTACGACGCCGCGTATGCCAAGGTGGACACCATCCTCATGCCCGCCTCGCCGCGCACGGCCTTTAAGTTTGGCGAGATCAGCGACCCCACGCAGATGTACCTCTCCGACCTGTACACCATTTCGCTCAACATTTGCGGCAACGGCGGTATCTCGGTGCCGCTGGGCCTGGGCGAGGATACTCAGCTGCCCGTTTCTGCCCAGCTGGTGGGACCTGCCTTTAAGGACCGTCAGCTGCTCACGTTTGCCCGCGCCCTGGAGCGCGGCTTTGCCGATGCCGCCACGGGTGCGCCCGCGCTTTCCGTCGCGCCCGATTTTGCCGGGAAGGGAGGCGAGCTGTAATGAAGGAGCTTTCCGAGGTCCTGCAGGATTGGGAGGCCGTGATCGGCCTGGAGATCCATACCGAGCTCACCGCACTCGATACCAAGATGTTTTGCAACTGCAAGCTCAGCCACGATGACGAGCCCAACGCCAACGTGTGTCCGGTGTGTCTGGGCCTGCCCGGCGCCCTGCCGGTGCCCAACAAGCGCGCCATCGAGAGCATCGTCAAGGCCGGCCTCGCTACCAACTGCGAGATCCAGCGCCACTCGATGTTCTATCGCAAGCACTACTTCTATCCCGATATGGCCAAGAACTTCCAGACCACGCAGGGTCCGGTCGCCTTTGCCATGTACGGCCATCTGGACCTGGACGTGACCGGTCGCGGTGCCGCCGAGCGCCCCGACTGCGCGTTTGGCGAGGCCGAGGCCCAGAGCCTGGCGAGCGCCTCGGCCAACGCCGAGGGCCTGTCCACGTCCATGACGTCGACCATGCGCGAGGGCAATCAGCGCGCCGGTCATCTGGCCAGCTACGATGCGTCCAACCTGCAGATGCCCGAGCGTCGCGAGGACGGTTCCTACACGGTGCCCATCCGCATCCTGCGCATCCACATGGAGGAGGACGCCGCCAAGATGGTTCACGTGGGCGGCGCCGAGGGCCGCATTACCGCCGCGGCCGAGTCGCTCGTCGACTACAACCGCTGCGGCACGCCGCTCATCGAGCTCGTCACCGAGCCCGACCTGCGCACGCCCGAGGAGGCTCGCCTGTTTATGGAGAAGCTCCGTCGCATTTTTGTGACGCTGGGCATTTCGGACTGCTCCATGGAGAAGGGTTCCATGCGCTGCGACGGCAACGTGTCGCTGCGCCGCCGCGGCGAGACCAAGCTGGGCACCAAGACCGAGCTCAAGAACCTCAACTCGTTTAAGAGCCTGCACGACGGCCTTGCCTACGAGATCTGCCGCCAGGCCGAGGTGCTTGAGGAGGGTGGCATCATCTATCAGGAGACCCGCCACTGGGAGCCCAGTCGCAAGCGCACCGTGGTCATGCGTGTGAAGGAGACGGCCGACGACTATCGCCTGTTCCCCGACCCCGACCTGGCGCCGTTCGATCTGGACGACGAGTTCATCGACCGCTGCCGTGGCGAGATCCCCGAGCTGCCCGATGCCAAGCGCGCCCGTTTTGAGGCCGACTTTGGCATTAAGGCGGCCGACGCCGAGCAGATTGCCGGCGACCCGGAGTTTGCCGAGTTCTTTGAGGCTGCCGCTGCCAGTATGGCCGGTAAGGAGGCCCAGACGGTCGCAAACTTGCTGGTCAACGAGATGATCGCCTACCTTAAGGGAGCGGGTGTGTCGCTGGCCGAGTCCGGCATCGCGCCGGCTCAGGTGGCAGCCCTTGCCAAGCTGCTGGCGACCGATGCCATCAGCTCCAACCAGGCGCACGAGGTCTTTGAGGCCATGGCCCAGACCGGTGACGACCCCAACAAGATCGTCGACGAGCGCGGTATGCGTCAGGTGAGCGATGCCGGCGCGCTGCAGCCGATTGTGGACGAGGTGCTGGCAAACTGTGCCGATCAGGCGCAACAGTATCGTGACGGTAACCAGAAGGTCATCGGCTTTTTGGTGGGCCAGTGCATGAAGGCGAGCCGCGGCAAGGGCAACCCGAAGCTCTTCAACGAGTTGCTGAGAACGTCGCTCTCGTAAACGGGAACCGAGGGGCCGGGCGCAGGGCCTTGCCTCTCAATTTCGGACAGTCCTGACTCACGACGGAGGCGCCACTGGCGCCTCCTGTTCGTGCGGAACTCATTGAGAGGCAAGGCCCTGCGCCCTGGCTCAAAGAAGACCGCTACGAGGATCCGCAGATTCCGCTCTCTTACGTTTACT
>CAJKGW010000002.1:0-229748 GCA_905199545.1 uncultured Collinsella sp. | reverse complement strand
GGGACTTAACCCAACATCTCACGACACGAGCTGACGACAGCCATGCACCACCTGTATGGGCTCCTCTCGGCCACGGGGTCTCCCCCGCTTCACCCATATGTCAAGCCCTGGTAAGGTTCTTCGCGTTGCTTCGAATTAAGCCACATGCTCCGCTGCTTGTGCGGGCCCCCGTCAATTCCTTTGAGTTTTAGCCTTGCGGCCGTACTCCCCAGGCGGGACGCTTAATGCGTTGGCTGCGGCACGGGGGGATCGTCCCCCCACACCTAGCGTCCATCGTTTACGGCTGGGACTACCAGGGTATCTAATCCTGTTCGCTCCCCCAGCTTTCGCGCCTCAGCGTCGGTCTCGGCCCAGAGGGCCGCCTTCGCCACCGGTGTTCCACCCGATATCTGCGCATTCCACCGCTACACCGGGTGTTCCACCCTCCCCTACCGGACCCAAGCCGCGGAGGTTCCGGGGGCTTCGGGGGGTTGAGCCCCCCGCTTCGACCCCCGGCCTGCCGGGCCGCCTACGCGCGCTTTACGCCCAATGAATCCGGATAACGCTCGCCCCCTACGTATTACCGCGGCTGCTGGCACGTAGTTAGCCGGGGCTTCTTCTGCAGGTACAGTCTTGACTCTTCCCTGCTGAAAGCGGTTTACGACCCGAAGGCCTCCGTCCCGCACGCGGCGTCGCTGCGTCAGGGTTCCCCCCATTGCGCAAGATTCCCCACTGCTGCCTCCCGTAGGAGTCTGGGCCGTGTCTCAGTCCCAATCTGGCCGGTCGGTCTCTCAACCCGGCTACCCGTTGTCGGCACGGTGGGCCGTCACCCCGCCGTCTACCTGATGGGCCGCGGAGCCATCCCCTCCCGTCGGGGCTTTAGCCGGGGTGCCATGCGGCACCCCGGGGTATCCGGTATTACCCGTCCTTTCGGGCGGCTATCCCGGGGGAGGGGGCAGGTTCTCCACGTGTTACTCAGCCGTTCGCCACTCGCTTCCCTCCGGAGAGGGGTGCCGTTCGACTTGCATGTGTTAGGCGCGCCGCCAGCGTTCATCCTGAGCCAGGATCGAACTCTCCGTCCAAAATATTTGGGCTTCGAGCCCGTCCGGTCCTCTCAGTCATCGCTGATCGGTTCCGTTCGATTCATATGGTTCTGTATAGGAAAAGGAATTTCTCGGGGCCGCCTCTCGGCGGCCTTGCGAAAAACAAATCCAAGTTAGACCATTTCAAATGGTTCGATGTCTGCCCGGATGCGACACTGAATGTGTCCATCCTCGCAGTATCCGGTTCTCAAGGTGCACGCCTGGCGGCTGATCCGGTCCGACCGGGCCGCGCGGCAAGGAGATATATTGCCAGACCGGAGGGGCGCCGGGGGCGGGAATCGCGCACTCCATATTTTGTTCACAAATGAATAGGTCCCTCAGTCGCATCACTGAGGTTAAAACTGAAGCATTGGCTTCTGATATTGGCGATGACCAGCTGGTTTATAGGTGTTAAGGCATCGGTCATCTCTGGAGCGCCACTTTACTCCAAAAGCATCAGCTATTTGTTTCCCGTCGGTAAAAGGCAGGTTTTGTTCGCCAAGCGTTCTTATATATAGAGAAGTTCGGGTTCGAACCCGTGGCGCGGCAACAAAAAAGCGACCAGCCGGAGGCGATCGCTTTCTATTCTATGCTGGATCATCCAGAGGGCGCTTCCGAACTCATTTTCTCGCTGCCATTCATGCTTTCGAAGCATCGTTCGACCTCCACAGCCTCATGTTTTGAGGATCTGCCGTGTTTATCACTGTTATTAATGAGTGTGTGGAAGTGATCCTCATACAGATACGTGCGATCCGCCAGAGAACTGAGAAGCATCTCTCTGCAGCCCTCGTTGCCTATCCTCGCATCTCTCAGGTCTTCCGGAAATTCACAAGCAGTCTTAGAGTCAATTTGTTTCCGTTTTCAGAGACTTGTTTGAGAGTTTTTAAAGACAGTTCAAAACAATAAGTGAGACACCATAAAGCAGAGCAAGATGTGCCGGATAGAAAATGTAGAAGAAATATTTGAGCTTCAGCCCTCGCTTACCATTATAAAGATTGATAAGCAGCAACGAAACGACCGC
Organism: uncultured Collinsella sp.; assembly: GCA_905199545.1. Taxonomy (GTDB): domain Bacteria; phylum Actinomycetota; class Coriobacteriia; order Coriobacteriales; family Coriobacteriaceae; genus Collinsella. The sequence goes on along the minus strand of CAJKGW010000002.1, from coordinate 227,666 downwards.
GGCAGCAACATCAGGATTAAATACATTAGCTGTAGCAAACTCAAATCCGCCGCCAACTATATGGCATGACGAAAGGAGCACTGCACATACTGCAGCAAAGAACATCTTGGCCTTGCTGTCGTGGAATAAATAGAATGCAGTCACAAGCATAATGCCATACACACCGCCATCTAGTTTAGTGTATTCAGCTGCCAGTGCTGTCAAAACAATCAGAGCAGTTTCTGCGATGTATCTTTTCCGTTTTGAAAGACTTTGTATCTTTTCCAGAACAATCAAAAAGACCAAGGAAAGCAGGAGCTCACACATAACATTTTGTTGCCGAAGGTCAAATAGTTGCCCGGTTTGGACGAAATCGTATATGGGCTCCGCAATGATTGCGAAGACAAGCATATTTCGCAGGTACTTCTTTAAGTCATGAGTATGCAAAAATCCCTCAACTATCAAAAAGCAAAATAAGGGAAATGCAATTCTGCCAAGAACATGAAGCATATCCGAAGCCTCGCTTAGAATCGCCCACTGTTCGTCTGATATCTGACTGTACGATGCGTGAGTCATGATTCCATTGGTCAGGACAATCCTGCTTACATGATCGAGAACCATCGAAATGGCTGCTATTATCTTTAATGTGCTGCCGCTAATTCCGTATCTATTTGTCTTCATTTCGTATTCCTTACTTTGGGTGGGCCGTCAGGGGTTCAGCCTGCTCCGCAGGCGGCCGCTGCGGCGCTTCGCGCCTTGCGCGCTGCGCTGGCAAACGCTCACGCGTTTACTCAGCTCCGCGCCCTTTCGGGTTCGAAGCCACGTCGCGGCAACAAAAAAGCGGCTGGCATCCGCCAGTCGCTTTTCCATTCTATGGTGGGCCGTCAGGGGTTCGAACCCTGGACCTTGGGATTAAAAGTCCCCTGCTCTGCCAGCTGAGCTAACGGCCCGCGGGTGGCATTGTACCACGGTCTGGGACTATTCCCAACTCCATTGGCCGTTCTGGAAAATCACAACTTCACGTCCATCAGGCGTAATGCCCGTAATATCGATGTCGTCCGTGCCAATCATAAAATCGACGTGCGTGCTCGAGACGTTAACGCCATGCTCCAGGAGCTCTTCCTTGGACATGTCATACCCACCCTCGATGCATTCGGGGAAACCGACACCTAGCGCGAGATGGCAGCTAGCGTTCTCGTCATAGAGCGTATCGTAGAACAGTACGCCACTTTCGCGGATCGGCGTGTTCTTGGAGATGAGCGCGACCTCTCCCAGGTGAGCAGCGCCCTCGTCAGTATCGATGATGCTTGCGAGCGTTGCCTTGCCCACACGGGCATCGTAGTCCACTACGCGGCCGCCCTCGAACTTAATCCAAAAATCGTCGACCTTATTGCCATGGTGGATGAGCGGCATGGCCGAGTACACGATACCGTCGGCGCGCATGCGATCGGGCGAAGTGAAGACTTCCTCGGTGGGAATGTTGGGGAAGAAGGGGTGCCCTTCGGGCGTCTTGCCCTTGCCGCCGGCCCACTCGTGACCTTTCGTCATGCCAATCGTCAGATCGGTTCCATTTGCCGCGGCGTAATGCAGGTAGTCGAAACGATTGTCGTTCAGAAAACGCAGGTTCTTTTCGAATGCGGCGTCATGGAGTTCCCAGTCGCTCTCTGGGTCCTGGCCATCGGCGCGCGCGGTGTGCAGAATCGCATTCCACAGCTTATAGATTGCAGCCTCATCGGCGTCTCCCGGGAACACCTCGTGCGCCCAAGCCACGACCGGAGCGCCGGCGATGCACCACGGATTGATGTTGTAATCCAGTCCACGGCGGAAAACTTTGCATTGCGTATTCCTCGCCTTGGATGCCGCGGCCGGCTTGGCTGGATCGATGCCCTTGAGGGCCGCAGGATCCGCCCCCTCGATAAAGACAAAGCAGGCACCATCCTGGGCCAGTGAATCAAGCTGCAGGCGCTTCCACTCGGGCGTCTGCTCAAAATAGCTTTTATCGACATGCTCGTACGTGAGCCTCGTCACGGCATCATCGGCCCAAATGACCGTCACGTGGCCAGCGCCGGCGGCATAAGCCTCCGCGACCACCACGCGGGCAAAAGGCGCGCACTCTACCGGAGACTGAACGACAACCTCCTGGCCGGGCTTGACGTTTACGCCCTTGCGGACAACCAGACGCGCATAGTTTTTAATCTTGGGCTCCAGGGCCTTCATGCCCTCCAGAGCTTCTTCGACCGTCAGGGCAGCTCGAATCATGTGCCACTCCATCTATCTATAGAACAGTAAAAAGCGCGCCGCAAAAACGGCGCGCCTTATATCTTAGCGATAAGTATGCATGCAAACGCTATTTCTTCTTGGAGTCCTTTTTGTCCTCCTCGGCAGCCGCGCGCTCAATAAGAGCGTTGAGCTTGTTCTCGGACATGCCCTCGGCCTGCGTGCGGTACATGTTACGCAGGGGACGAATACGAACGAAGTCGTAAATAAAGTCACCCAAAATGACGACGTAGGACAAAACGATGCCGACCATCTGGACAGGGCTGGACACCATGCCAGCGGGAGCGAAGTAGAGCGAAGCCCAAATTGCCACGACGAGTACCATGCCGATAGTAAGCACGGCCCACCAGATACGACGGCGCTTGGTGTAGTCCTCATCCTGCTTGAGAAGGATATTCGACACCGTGTAGATGCGGTCCTCCTTGGCGCGCTGCTTAGCCTTGCGGGCGCGCTTCTCCTCTTTAGAGAGGCCCTCGAGGTTCTCGCCCTTCTCGAGCTCTTTGCGGCGTGCCTTAGACGAAGCCGGCACGACGCGGACAGAGCTCGCTGCCTGACGGGCAGGCTTAGCAGATGCGGCGGACTTGCGCGCAACCCCGGTAACCTCGTGGGATTGCGTGCGCTTGTTCGTGGCGCTACGGGTACTCACTTATGCGTTCTCCTTCATGCTTGTGAACTGGGAGCCCGTGATGATCTGGAAGGCCTCGCGATAGCGCTCGGACGTGCCATCGATGACCTCGGCGGGCAGGTGCGGGGTCTCCCCCGTCATATCCCAGTTGGCCTTGAGCCAATTGCGGACGAATTGTTTGTCGTAGCTGGGCTGGATCTTGCCCTCCTTGTAGCTGGCAGCAGGCCAGAAACGGCTGGAATCGGGCGTGAGGCACTCGTCGATCAGCGTGACCTTGCCATCGATGACACCAAACTCGAACTTGGTGTCGGCAATGATGATGCCACGGGTCGCGGCGTACTCGGCAGCGGCCTTGTAGATCTTGAGGGAAAGGTCGCGAATCTGCGTGGCGATGTCCTCGCCCACGATCTCGCAGCAACGCTCGAACGAGATGTTCTCGTCGTGGTCACCGATCTCGGCCTTCGTGGACGGCGTGAACAGCGGCTCGGGAAGCTTGGAAGCCTCGGTCAGGCCCTCAGGCAGCTGGATGCCGCAGACGGTGCCGTTCTCGTCGTAGGTCTTCTTGCCCGAACCGGTCAGATAGCCGCGGACGATGCACTCGATAGGAATCGTCTGGGCCTTCTTAACCAGCATGGCGCGGCCAGCGAGGTAGTCACGATACTCAGCAAACTCCTCGGGGAAATCCGCCGGGTCGATGGAAACGAGATGGTTGGGGACGATGTCGGCAAACTTATCAAACCAGAATGCCGAGATGCGATTGAGCACCTCTCCCTTAAACGGAATCTCGTCGGGAAGAATGAAGTCGAACGCAGAAATGCGGTCGGTGGCGACCATCAGCAGGTTTTCACCGGCATCGTAGATATCACGAACCTTGCCACGGGAATCCGGACGACGCTCCATCGTTGTCACGTGAGTCACTCCTTACCAAAATACGACAGTAATGCGGGTTCTTTCCCGCACGTTTTCGCAAACTCGGAGCGGCAGGGACGAAACCCCTCCTTCACCGAATAGCGAAAAGCTAGTGCTCCATTGTAGTAGATGCCGCGTCCGCCGTGTGCTCGCGAGGCAGATGAATCGTAAAAGTCGTACCCTTTCCAAGCTCCGACTCCACGGAAATGTAGCCATGATGTCGCTCGACGATCTGTTTAGTCACGGCGAGGCCCACGCCCAGACCGCCCGCCTCACGGGCACGGCTGGCATCGGCGCGCCAAAAACGGCCGAAGATGCGCGACAAGTCATCCTTGGCAATACCGATGCCGGTATCAGAAACGGCGACGCTGACGTGTTTGCGGTCACTGAGCACCGACACCACGACCCAACCGCCCTCGGGGGTATAGCGCATGGCGTTGCTCATGAGATTGATGACGCATTGTGTGATCATGTCGGGATCGGCTTCGACGACATCGTCGTGACCTTGCGTCTCGTCAGCAAAGCGCAAGCGCAGATCGCGGTCGACAAACAGGCGCTCCTGGGCATTGACGATGGAACGCACGAAAGGAACCATGTCCACCGGCTCAAGGTTGAGCGGAGCCGTGCTGTTTTCCATGCGCGACAGGTCGAGCATCTGCTGCACCAGACGAGCCAGGCGACGCGTCTCGGAAGCAACAGTCTCCAAGTGCTCATCGTCGGTAGGATATACGCCATCCTGCATGGCCTCGACCGTTGCGAGCATGACCATAAGCGGAGTACGAAGTTCGTGAGCCACGTCTGAGGTCAGGCGCTTCTCGTGTTTCATATCCTTCTCGAGCGAAGTGGCCATCTCATCGAAGGTCTCACCCAGCTGATCAATCTCGTCATCACCGCGCAAACCAGTACGAGCGGACAGATCGCCATCGCGAATTTGCTTGGCCGTGCTCGTAATACGATGAATCGGCTTGGTGAGCATGCGCGACACGAGCGATCCGATAACGACCGAAATGCAGATTGCAACAACCGCGGCGAGGGCCATGGCGTTAAAGGTCTTCTCCCTAAATGCAGAATCCGCCTTGGTGAGCAAGGCATCGGAGCCGATGGCCCATAGCTTTACCTGTCCGACATGCTCGCCCGAAGACGTTATGATTTCGACGTTGGCAACGCTATCGGAGTCGGTTGGAGCAGACGAGACCGGGCTATGCGATGCTTTTTTACCGCTCGAGCTGCTCGACGCCGATTCGCTCTCGCGCACATCGGCGGTCGCGCTTGCCGAAGGCCATGAGTCGTCATAGACGACAACGCCCTTCTTGTTGACGACCTGCATACTCAGGTCGTCGGATACCAAACTCGATGTCGCGACCGTGCGCAGCTCGCCCGCAGTCCAGTTGCCGTTTTCCTCATACGACGTCGCAAGCTTTTCGGCAGCAGAATTGGCGATCTCGACGATATTGGAGCGCGTGTAATCCGAAAAGACCGTGCCCCACACAACAGAGACCACGCCCACCAGCACCAATACCGTCATGAGCGATGTCAGAGCAAAAGCAAGTGCCATGCGCGAGGGATAGCTCATCGTTGGCCGTGAATCGGAACGAGGCGTGTTCCAACTAGCCTTGGAACCCGCCTCGCTCTCCTGCTTGTGCTTTTGTCCGATTTCAAAGCGCGCAGGTGTCATATGTGATTTCCCTATTTCTCGTCCGACTTATCGGTCTTGGCCGGAGCCTCGAAGCGATAGCCGACACCGTGGACGGTGTAGAGCCACTTGGGCTTCTTGGGATCATCGCCCAGCTTGGCGCGAAGGTTCTTCACGTGGCTATCGATGGTGCGCTCATAGCCCTCAAAGTCGTAGCCGAGCACCTTCTCGACCAGCTCCATGCGGTTGTAGACGCGACCGGGGTGACGGGCAAGCGTGGTGAGCAGCTTAAACTCGGAAGCCGTCAGGTCGACTTCCTTGCCCTCGACCAAAATCTTGTGGCCCGAGATATCGATGACCAGATCGCCGAAGTCGAGTACCTCGACGGCTGGCTCGTCGGCCTGATGGGCACGGCGGAACAAGGCGCGTACGCGCGCGACAAGCTCGCGCGGCGAGAACGGCTTAATCAGATAGTCGTCGGCGCCGAGCTCAAGACCGATAATACGGTCCTCGATCTCGCCCTTGGCAGTCAGCATGATGATGGGGACATCCGAGGTATCGCGAATGGTGCGGCAAACGCGCTCGCCGGGGATCTTGGGGAGCATAAGGTCGAGCACGACCAGGTCAAACTGATGCTTCTCGAACTCCTCGATCGCGGACTGGCCGTCGCCGACACCCACAACCCAGTAGCCTTCGCGCTCGAGATAGGCAGCGACGGCGTCACGGATTGCCTTCTCATCCTCGACCAGCAGAATCTTTTTTGCATCTGAAGCCATAACACGGCCCCCCTGTCTCAATCAGCTAAGAACAAGCCCATTTTAACGCACCTGAGCCCGCCGGATGCCACTATGACGCGGCAGCTCGGCGGGCGGTACTCACAATTACAACGCGTTTATTCCCCTGTTGGCGCCTTTTTAACCCCTCTAAGCTTAAAGAGAGAATAGGCGTGCGGTGACCGTCTCGGGTATACCCTGGCTGTTGCGCACCGTGGCGTACGTAAGGAATGAGTCCGATTTTCCCGCCGTAGCTGGATAATCGCCATATTCCAAAGCGCGGTCGGGCGACAACAGCGAGCCATAGGTCTTGGCAGAGGTGTCGATGAGAAAATGCGATGCCTGTACCTTAACGAGATATTTATTCTTCTTGCCGGCAGCACATGCGAGCGGCTCGCGGGACAGAAAGAGGTATGGCCCTCCCTCATTACCGATATACGTGCCCATGTTGCCCAGGCTGCCCACGTCACTATAGGTCGCCTCGATAGAAAACACGAAGGTATCGCCCATATATACGGCCTCGAAAGGCGAGACTGACGAGGGAAGGACTAGCTGGGCACGTTTGGTGTTGTTGCCATCGGTCAGATCGATTGCCGTTATGCCATAGTAGACGCCTTCGTCGTTGCGGACACGCGGCGAGATGGTCAAAATGCCGTCGCTCGCGCGCGGGGCCGATGCAAAGCGGCCCATCGATTTCCAAATTACCTCGGCCTTGGATTCATCAAGCGAGCGACGATAGCAAAACGAATCACTACTCGTTTTATTGCCGCCTGCCGAAGGCATTTTATACCAGATGACCGATGACCCGAACGCCGTAAACAGGGGCGGATCATAGTCCTTGCCACCTCGATCGAGCTCAGCCACGTCGCCAGAGAGCGAGGCGCCCGACAGATTTTGAGCGTAGAGCTTCCACGATGAATTGGCAAAGTTCATCTCAACCCACGCAAACACGCCATCGCCGGCACGGACATCGTAAAAAGCATATCCCGTGCCCTCGATAGGATCCTCGATAAGTGTGGTAAGCGAGCCATCGCCCAAGTTGAGCACACCAAGCGTATTGGCATGCAGGGCAGAAGCAGGCGCCATCATCGCGGCAGCATAGTCGCCATCGCAGTAGTACAGCAGCGTGCCCAGCGGCAGCGTCCACGAGGCCGCGGGCTCAAGATCGATATCGACAGCTTCGTACTCATCAGTGATCGAGACAATCTTCGAATCGTCCTTGATAACCTGTGGCTCGCCAGCGGCGTCGTCGCTGGTACCCGTTTTCTTTGAGCATCCGGCAAGCACCGTGGCAGCGCCCGCGGCAGCCCCTCCGAGCACAAAGCCGCGGCGCGATATTCCGTTCTTGACGTGGTCGGCGATACTCATTAGGCGATCTCGGCGCGAGCGGCCTCGATAGCGCGCGTGAGCTGATCGGCGCAAGAAGTCTTTTTCATACCGCAGGTATTACCAGCGAGAACCTCGATGACGCGATCGGCAGGAGCACCCTCGACTAACTTGGAGATTGCCTTGAGATTGCCGTCACAGCCGCCGGTAAACTCAACGCCCAGCACCTTGCTGCCATCGTCAGAGAGATTGAGGTGAATATTGCGAGAGCATACACCCTGCGGCTTGTAGTCAAAACTAATCATTGAGATCCCCTCTCAGAAAGAAATTTCAGACGTCTATTATCCCCGCCTGGGCCGACTTATTATCGCAAGCACCGATTCAACATCCTACGATGCATGGACTCGCGGGGGCAAGATTAGCAGTCCGCACCCTGTGCGTGGACCGTGCGCTTCTCCCGATACATATTGTGGTCGGCGACACGATATACATCGGCCAGCGTATTTCCAGCCGTCTCGACGGTCGCCACGCCAATCGATGCGCTGACCGTCAGGGCCTCATCGCTTACCGCGGCAAGACCGAGACGAAGATCCTGTTCCAGCCCGAGCGCAGACTCGTTGTCAGTATGGGGGCAAACCAGCAAAAACTCGTCGCCGCCAAGGCGCATCGGCAGATAATCCGCACCAGCCACCCGCCGCAGCACGGACGCCGTCCGTCGCAGCAGTTCATCCCCCATCTCGTGACCATAGATGTCGTTGGTCCGCTTGAGATAATTGCAGTCCAACATAATCACGCTCACGGGCAAGTCCTCGTTTACCAGGCTATCTCCGCGCGATTCAAGATAGTTGCGGTTGCGAAGCCCCGTCAGTTTGTCTTGATATGACAACTCCTCGGCATGCTTGACCATCGATATGTTGTGCGTCGCCACGACGACCGACTCCAGCCGGCCTTGCTCATCGCGATGCTGGGGGACAACCTGTAGCGAGTACCAAGCGCCTCGACAATCTCGCACCTCGGCAGCCAAGTACGGTACGCCCTCCATACGTTCACGAAGCGAACTTATATCTACGAGTCCCACAACCGCTTCGCGGCTTTCGGGGCTCACGATATCCCGGCAGACCGTGTCCATAAAGTCATATGCCTCGCTGTGCTCGGCAAATATCTTCGCTATCGCCGGCGACATATTGATCCCCTCGATCTCGAGGGTGTCGAGATGCAAAAGGAAGGTCGAATCGTAGATGGCGCTTATGGCATTGATAATGCCGAGCTGTTTATCCTTTTCGACCAAATTGCGGTGGTCAACGATATTTCGAGCCAACAGCACCACGACCCAAAACGCAAGACACACCAAGACGCCGACGGCGACAAATGAAATCCTGTCAGACATGACCTCAGATTTGGGATATAGCGCAAACAGGCGGTAGTCCTTATATGCCGCACGCACGGCATACCATTCGTCTCCTCGATATTCGATGCGCGTCAGGCCGTCGTCTTTCCACTCAACTCCTACGCTGGTGAGGAGTCGGGCGAGCGGCACGTCAGCATCGGCACTGTTGGATGAGACAATCTCCGCATCCTCCATAACAAGCACCGTGGGACCCTGGTGGAAGGTACTGTTCGAAAGCACGTCGGCTATGGCATATGAATAGTCGTCCGCCGTATCGGAAACAAGTGAGCGGTATGCCAGGGCAACGCCGTCGCCATACGGAACAGCACAGACGGCAAAAACGACACCACGGCGCTCATCGACAGTTGAGTAGGTCACTTTGGAACCTTGATACATCGATGCGACCGGCGAACAGGCCAACTCATCTCGCCACAACATGAGCGGATCGCGACCATCGATGTCGTAGTGGGCAGCCATATGGCCATCGGAGTCCATGACCATCAGCCCCGAAAGGTTCTCGGCATGGACAAATTGCTCGATAAGATCGTCGTTAACCTCAACGCGATCAGAGGACAGGAACGTCACAAACGATTCGACCGCGGCGAGCAAATCGTGCGTCGCCTCGGTTTTTCTCCCCTGTTCGTAGCGGTCATATTTTTCGCAAGCGTTCTCCAAAAACACCATGGTTTCTTGGCCAAACCCAAGCGTTTTTTCGAGGCAGCGATGGGTTCCAACCGTATACAACAGGCCTAACAAGACGGCGCTGACAATAACGCTGGCAGCTATGACGTTCAGAGTCTTTCGACTCAAGCGGTGCTCATCAGTTGTCATGAATTTCCTCCTTGCCCGCCCGTCGTCGCTCCTGTCTTGTAATTGCCCACAATACGGTCAATCGTGCCATCTCGATCCATGTCGAACAGCGCGGTATTGAGATCCTTTACGACCGATCCTTCATAGCTGTCATCAAACGCGACGCCCAGGTCAACCGTCATAACATTGTCGGCAAACACACGGTAAACGCCGGGATACTGAGCAACGAGTCGGTCAAGCGACTGGACATCCGCCATCCAGCAGTCAACGTACCCTTTGACTAGAGCGGCTTTGCAGAGTTCGGCAGAGCCATATGATTTGATTTGAACGTCCGACGAGACCCCCAAATCCCCCGCAAGCAATCGGCGTTCACTCACCGAACCCGCAATCACCGCAATGGTCTTACTTCCATCGAGATGTGCCAAGGACTTGATGCCACTCGTTTTCTTGGCGGCAACCGAGACCGTCACGGTTAGATACGGCTCGGTCCAGTAATACTTATCCTCGCGATAACAGGGAGAATAGTCACACCACAGGCAATCGATATCACCGTTTTTGAGCAGCCGGTCGCGATCGTTCCAGTCAATATCGACAAACTGTGGCTTGAGCCCCGCACGCTTGCAGGCCTCGCGGGCGATGTCGATATCGATACCGGCGTAATCGCCCGTGGTATCGACATACACATAGGGGTCGTTATCCGTAACGCCGATTTTGAGCACCGGGAGATCTCTATCGGCTTCATTCGAGGAGGAAGAACTGCTTCGAACGGTATACGTCAGGGCGCCCGCACAGACGGCAACAAGGAGTATGAGCGTAAACGAGACGATGGTGGCCCGCTTGATGCGTCTGGGCACGTGCCCCCTTTCATCGAAACAGCAGTCGGAGTTCATTTTATTACCCGGGCGCATATGCGACAGTAAAAAAAGCGCCTCGCCCAAGACGGGCAAGGCGCCAAAGGTTGAAATGCATCCGCAAGCGGTCGAATTAGGTTAACCCTACTCGAAGCTCAGCTGCTCCAGGCGATCGAAGACCGTATCGATGCGGGTGAGGAAGTCCCACGGATCAAAAATCTCGTCGAGCTTCTCCTGGCTGACGGTGCAGCGCGGATCGGCCTCGAGACGCTCCTTAAAGGTGGGGCCAGAGACACAATCCTGCACCTCGTGCCAGGTGGCCATGGCGTTCTCCTGCACAATGGAGTACGCATCCTCGCGGGTGATACCCGTATCGACGAGGGCAAGCAGGACCTTGGAGGAGAAGATGAGGCCGCGGGTCTTGTTGAGATTGGCCATCATGCGGGCCGGATACAGCTGCAGGCCGTCGATAACGCGAATGAGGCACTGGAACATATGGTCAAGCGCGATGAAGCTATCGGCCTGGGCGACACGCTCGGCGGAAGAGTGCGAAATGTCGCGCTCGTGCCACAGGGCGACGTTGTCGAAGGCGACCTGGGCGTTGGACTTCACGACGCGCGACAGACCGCAGACCTTCTCCATGGTGATGGGGTTGCGCTTGTGCGGCATGGCGGAGCTGCCCTTTTGGCCCTTGCGGAAGGGCTCCTCGGCCTCGAGTGTATCGGTCTTCTGCAGGTTGCGGACCTCGGTCGCGATGCGCTCGCAGGTGGCCGCTGTAGTGGCAAGCACGCCGGCAAGATAGGCGTGGTGATCGCGGCTGATGACCTGCGTGGACAGCGGGTCGTGAACCAGACCCAGGTGCTCACAGACGTACTCCTCGACGAACGGCTCGATGGAGCTGTAGGTGCCGACGGCACCGGAGATGGCACCGAAGGCAACGTTCTTGCGAGCGGCCTCAAGACGATCAAGGTCGCGCTTGAGTTCCCATGCCCAAGAACCAAACTTCATGCCGAAGGTCATCGGCTCAGCATGGATGCCATGGGTGCGTCCGGCGCAGAGCGTATTGCGCTCCTCGAAGGCGCGGCGCTTGCAGATCACGCCGAGCTTCTTGACGTCCTCGATAATCAGGTCACACGCCTGAGTAAGCTGATAGCACAGAGCAGTATCACCCAGGTCGGAGCTGGTCATACCGTAGTGAACCCAGCGACTAGGCTTGGGCTCGCCCTCGGGAACATCGGCGTCGATATATTCCTTCATGTTGGTCAGGAAGGCGATGACATCGTGGCGCGTGACCTCCTCGATCTCATCGACCTTCGCCTTCTCAAAGTTGGCATGGTCGCGGATCCACTGGGCTTCGTCTTTAGAAATGCCGATCTTGCCGAGCTCCGCCTGGGCCTCGCAGGCCAGAACCTCGATCTCCTGCCAAATGGCATACTTGTTCTCGAGGGAGAAGATATGTCCCATCTCCGGGCGGGTATAGCGATCGATCATAGCGGCTCCTTTTTGGTTATTGGCACGTTGGTCGTAACTCAACCATTGTACCGTGCGCGGGTGCGAGTATGGGCAGCAGGCATGAACCTAACATTTTGGAATTGGAGCGGGCAGCGGGACGTCCGCGTATTTGCTTCGCAAATCCGCACCGGCTGCGGTCGATCTCCTCGGGTTCACGGAGACGATGGGGAAGACTTTGTTGAATTGGCCGTCCCAAGGTCTCCCGCGCTCGATGGAGCGGGCAACGGGACGTCCGCGTATTTGCTTCGCAAATCCGCACCGGCTGCGGTCGCCTATCGGCGACCTTGCCTGCTCGCTATAAACGCTTCGCGTTTATTTAACGCTCGCACCCTGTCGGGTTCGAGTCCCGGCACTTTATTGAAAAAGGCACAGTAACGAAACGTTACCGTGCCTGAAATTCGAATGGAGCGGGCAACGGGACTCGAACCCGCGAGTGTCAGCTTGGGAAGCTGATGCCTTACCACTTGGCGATGCCCGCTTGTGTGTTGGCTAGTATAACGCGGTTGTCTTGTTCGATACAAGGGTGGCGATGCTTGTTTTAGCCGTGGAGATTCGTTTGAAAATCGCATCAATTGTGGAGATGAGGACCTTTGGCCTCCTGTTCTCCTTATCTTCTACCTGCGCTTTTGCCTGATTGTTGTATTTGAGCTCAATTTGTCAGGAATTGGGCAAGCTTTTGGTCAGGCTCCGGTACTTACCCGCATGAACCTCGGGGGTAGCCTCATCCTACGCGTCGCAACCTCCCCATGCGGCGCACGAGGGATAAGGAGCAGCCATGTCCAACGCACCCACGCACTCTGTCCACAGCGCAATCGCAACAGGTCCGCTGCTCCTGCTCCTCTTCCTGCTGTTCGGCTGCCTGGCACCGGGAGCCGCATTTGCCGTCGATGGCTACGACCAGCTCGGCTTCCGTACTATTAGCGATGATTGTGGGCCCTTCTTCATCGGCAAGTATGAAGCTCAAGACGCCTCGATTGCCTACTGCATGAACCAGGAACGCCCCGGGCCCACCAAGCCGGGCGGTCCATGGCTCAACTTTGATCAAGGCTGGGTGTGGCTCGACGACGAGTTCGCGGCAATCGTTTGTCACGGATATCCTACCGCCACGTCGTTTGGCGGTTACCATCTTTCACCCGATCGCGCCCGCGCCGCCACCCAGCTTGCCGTATGGATGCTCAACGGCACTACCCATGTCGACGGCACCTACTCCTACACGACCGCTCAGGGCAAAACCAAGAGTGGGCACTTTACCGCCGACAATGAAGTCGTGGCGGCTGCGCGGTGGCTCCACGACAGCGCAAAATCAGGAAGCCTCAAAGCCGCTCCGCACCGCGCGCGGCGCTATCTAGGAACCGTATCGGGCGGCAGCAGACGTCAAGACATGCTCTATGTACTGCCGGCGGTCTCTGTTTCCTTCCAAAAGCAGTCTGCAAACGCTGCCATTACCAGCGGAAACAATACTTATCAGTTTGACGGGGCAACATTCGATGTTTTTGAGAGCGCCGGCGGCGCGCGTGTCGGCACCGTCCAGATGGACAGCAACGGTCGAGCGCAGGCAACACTCCTACCCAACACGGCATACTACCTAGTTGAAACGAAGGCGCCGGCCGGCTATGTCCCCCGCCCCGATCGCGTTGCCTTTACCACGGGGAATGATGGCGGGCAGGTCGCCATCGATGAACAACCCGGCGCCATCACCCTGCATGTCGTAAAACTCGACGCCGCAACGAATGCAGGACCCCAAGTTGGGGCTTCGCTCGCAGGAGCAGAATTCGTGTGCGTATCGCAATCAACCCCTGGATGGACACAAACTCTCAGGACCGATGAAAGCGGTCGAGCTACCCTCACCGATGTCCCCCTGGGAACCTTTACCATCTATGAATCGAAGGCGCCCGAGGGCTATTTGCCCTCCGGTGGCAGTTGGTCTTACACCGTTGGAGCCGACCAACTCGGCGATTCAGGCGTGGTCGAGATCGAATCTCGCGTTTCCGATATCCCCATTGCGTTTGACCTTGAAATTTCAAAATTCAAGGACTACGGCAATAGCGATCAATCCGGCCTGGAGCAGCCGGCAGGAGATGTTGTCTTTGAGGTTGTCAGTAACAGCTCTCAGCAGGTTGTTGGCACACTGACCACAAACATCTATGGCTTTGCCTCCACCAAAGATCAGCCCGAAGCATGGTTTGGCGCAGGCAAGCGACCCGCCGGTGTCCACGGAGCCATCCCATACGACCGCGCCGGCTACACCGTTCGTGAGGTTCCGGAAACCGTCCCAGAGGGTTTTAAACGTGCAGGGGAATGGACCGTCGAGGCCAATCAGATTTCCGACGGCGCCGAGCTTCAATATATCGTGGACAACCACGCTCTGTCGACGCATCTCCAGATTGTAAAACGCGATGCCCAAACAGGCGCTTCTGTTCCCCTAGCCGGATTCACCTTCCAACTCCTCGACAGCAATCACAAACCTGTCTCACAAACTTGCTGGCATCCAGCACATAACGTAATGGACACCTTTACGACTGACGCGACCGGGACCGTCACACTGCCCGAATCGCTCGTGCCGGGCACCTATTATGTACGCGAAACCTCGGCCAAAGAGCCCTATCTTGTCGGCAAAGAGATCGAGGTAAACATACCCGCCGATATGAACCTAACGCCCGTTGCAATCGCCTCGTATTATGACCACGCCGCGACCGGAAACATCAGGATCGTTAAAACCGATGTCGTAGACGGCAGCAGCCTCGCGGGCGCCATCTTTGAGATCCGTGCCTCGGGTGATATCGTGCGCCCCGACGGTAGCATTGCCGCGCTCGACGGTGAGACTGTCGCTACCGTCACAACGGATGAAACTGGAGAAGCACGCGCGGACGACCTCCCGCTGGGATCTGGCACCGCACGCTACGAGGTTGTCGAGACTCAAGCGCCGGCAGGCTTCTTACTCGACCGGACGCCCCATATCGTAGACCTCGCTTATGCCGACCAGAAAACACCCGTTGTAGAAGCACGGCTTAACGTATCCGACAATTACACCAAGGTTGATATCTCCAAGGTCGATGCAAGCGGAGAGCAGGAAGTGAAAGGCGCACAGCTCACCTTATATGGTCCCGATAAAACCGAAATAGACTCCTGGACCTCATCCGACAAGCCGCACCGCGTCGAACATCTTGCACCCGGCACCTACTCGTTGCGCGAAATGATGTCTCCGCGGACCTATGACCTTGCCGAGGAGATAACGTTTGAAATAAAGGATACGGGAGAAGTCCAATCCGTCGCGATGAAGGATGCGCCCATCGAGATCAAAGGACAGGTCGACAAGCGTCAGGAGCTTGTCCAACCTATCGGGAAGGGTCTGCTGGCCAACGGCGATGGTAAAAATCGCGCCGCAACGCAAACCAATACGGACGGTCTTTTCTCCTATACCATCGACGCTCGAAACGATTCAGCTACCTGGGTTGATGAGTTCACAGTTACCGATGATCTTGAGTGTGCCGAGGACGATACGGCGAGATTCGTCTCAATCGAAACCCCCGTCGCCATCGGCGACCTCAACGGTCTGTGCAACGTGTGGTATCGCACGACGCCGTTGGACTCGACAGACGTCGATGAGCCGGCAAACGCGACGCTTGACGATGGGCACGAAAATCCTTGGCTTGAGTCCGACGAAGTAAAAGAGAGTCTGGGTGAAGATTGCCGCCTCGTCGATTACGACGGCTGGCACCTCTGGAAGGCGGATGTCTCGACCACGGAATCCGCCACACTCGAGGCGAAAGAACTCGACCTTGCATCCAATACCGTCGTAACGGGCATTCGCATTGAATACGGTGCGGTAGCCGCCGACTTTACGACTCGAAGCGATACGGATTCTTGGACCCGCGATGATCTCAAAGATGAGCACGACGACCTTGACGATGCCAAAGCAATCCTTGGCACAGATGCTCGGGGCGCAGTCGTGCACATGCAGGCAACGTCGGCTTACACACCCCAAACTGCACTCACCAACAGCGCACGCGTCGATCTTTGCCGCAACGGCGGCGGCGATAAACTTGAGTCACATGACGAGGACCGTGTCATTCAACGCTGTACCCTACCGCAGGACCTACCGGCAACAGGATCAGCTCCCATCGCCGCTTGCATCACCGCGCTCCTGACCTCGGGTGCCGCAGCCCTATGGTTCGCTCGCCTTAGGTCAATCCCAAAGAAGCGCTAGCGCGATGAAAAAGCGGGCGAGCCAGTCCCCCGGCTCGCCCGCTTTCAATCATTTAAATCGCCGTATCTACTCTGCAGACGAAGATCCACCATCAACGATTGCTTGCTCGGACTCAGGAATCCCATCGGCACCCGTGCTCTGTTCTTGCTCCACCTCTTCGCTGATTGCGGAGGCGGGGGTCGAGCCCTTCGCGCCCACGATATAGGCGGCTCCAAACCCCAACGCAATGGCAATCAAGGTCAAAATCACGTAGACAGGCCAATGGCGCTTAATATACGAAAACACGTTGACTCCTTAGAGCTCCGTCTACGAACGGCGGATAACCTCGGTCACGACCTCGGATACCGTGGCAATGTTCGTCGGGTTGACATTGTGGGGCAGGTCGTCCTCGGTACGAGCGCAAGCCAGACGCGTGCCGTCCACGCCGGCGATGGTGAGGGCTCGGCGGCTCGCCTCGAGCGCGGCGTAGGCATCGGTCTTGGCATAGGGCATCTCGAGCGCGCCACAATCGACATGGAACGACTTGCACACCTTGCTGACCAGGTTCATGATGCGGCGATCGCCCTTGAGCAGCTGCTGTTCGCCCTCAACCGTCACCACCGAAAGCCTACCGGCACCGACGGATTCAAGATTGATGAAGAAGACGCCGCGGAGCTTATCGCGATGCGAAGCCAAGAAGGCCTTCATACCGGCACCATCACAATCCGAGGCGCCCGTTGCCACAAACCAGATATCGTGACCGAGCAGCTCATCGTCGCCCATAGAGGCAACAGCCGAGAGCATATCTTCGGAAGAAGCGCCGTCGGAAGACGTAGCGCCGCCCTTCCAGCCATCGTTATCGTCCTCGAAATTATCCCACGAACCGATGCCGCGACCGGACTTCTTGGCATCGTAATCGTCTTCGACGCCCAGCCAGTCACTCATGCTGTCCTGTTCGTTTTTCTTTTTACGACCGAACAGGCCGCCCAGGCCGCGCTTGCGAGACTTGGGTGCCGCAGGGGCGGGAGCCGAAATGGTCTCGATCGGCTGTGCGCCCGACGCAACGGGCATAGGAGGCGCAACGGGTGCCGATGTGGGTTCGGGACCCTGGGCGGTAGCAAAGGGGTCGTTGACCTGTGCGGAGGGATCGGGAAGGTCGAACAGCGACGTGCGAGACGCAACGTTTGTCTGCTTCATCGACGGCAGCGACGGATCGGGGACCGAAGCCAGCGGAGACGAGGAGGGTGCAGGCGACGGTGCCGACGCCGGATCGGGAACATTCATCTGCGGACGCGGCGATGCTTGGGAGGAAATCTGGGCCATAAGGGAATCGACCGTTTCGTCCTGAGTGGGAGCGACATTGGCAACCGTGGCACCGGAACCACTCGGGGTCGGCATGGTGAAAATCTGCGTGGAGTAAGGCCTCGACTCATCCGTCTCGGGAGTCTCGGAAACCGCAGGCACTTCCTCCTGCTCGACCTCGGTTGAATCACCTTGATCGGCTGCCGCGTATTGCTCTTCGTCAGAGTTGGCCTCGACGGACTCGTCCTTGGCAGCATCCTGAATTTCGGCAGCATCAATGGGCTCGTCATCGTCTGCCGCGTCGCCCTGCTCATCGGAAACAGGAAGGGACTCGGCAATCGCGGTGCCTTGCTTTTCAAACGTTATCGTGGAATCGAACTGCGCGGCATCAAACGACATGGTGCTATCGACGTGCTGCTGAGCCTCAAAGGACGTTGTAGCTTCGGCGGCGTCGACAGGCACGGACTGCATAGCCTCGTTCTGCTCGAACTCTTGCGCCGCGCGCTCACGTGCCGCCTCGGCTGCCTGCTGCTGAGCGATAGCCTCCTGCTCGGCAGCCTCGCGTGCGGCAACGCGCTTCCCCTCGAAATCGTCGACAAATTTCCTGCCCTTTGCAAGCGCACCCTTAAAGAAGTTGGAAGCGCTGGCGCCAATCGAAGAGAACGCGGATGCAATATCGGCATGGGGCGTTGCCGCGGGAATCTCGGCCGAGAAATCAGTATCGCTCTCGTAAGACACGCGCCTCGGCTGTTCAGCGTAATCGTCGTCAGGCTCGTCCCTAACGTCTTGCGCCGGCGCGGCGGGAGCCAAAATGTCCAGTCCTGCCGCGGGATCGATCGCGGACACCGCCTCGGGCTCGGCAACGGCAGCGGTAACCGCGGCAGACTCATCATCCACGGCGACAACGGGCGCAGGTGCAGTCACGACGGGGGCAGGCTCGGGCTCAAACGTCGGCTCCTCGCCTTCCTCGTAATCGAGCGTGCAGGACTCGGGAAGCATTCCGAGCGCACGGATGGCATCCGAACCAAAGCGGATGTTGCCGGCGGCATTGCGATAGAGCTTGGGCTCGGGCTCGGCCGCGACAGGCTCCTCCGCCGGCTCGGCAGCGGGAACCTCGTCATTGAACTCTTCGGCCTGGACAGCCTGATTCTGATCCTCGGGCACGATGGCGCCAATCAGCGTCTCGTCGGCAGACGCACCCTCAAAGCCCTCGATCTGCTCGTCGAAAGCCTCGCCCTGTTCGGGCTCGGCCTGAGCGTCGGAAGCAATCGGCTGGCCGAACTCGTCCTCGGCGTAGGTAGGCTCTTCATACTCGATGGTGTTGCCGTAGTCGTTTTGCTGTTGGGCCGCGGCATACTCCGCCGCTGCGCGCGCCATTTCCTCGGCACGACGCTTCTGCTCCCCAAAATAGGTATCGAACGGAACATCGTCGGGAAACTCGTTTTCGCCCTGGAAGGGAGCAACGTTGTCCATAACGCCGAGCATAGCGGCGACAGAAGACTTGTTGCACACTGCGCCGGCCGTATAGGGAAGCACAAAACGGTTAGAAATGATGTTTGCCGCGTTGGCGAGCGCAACGAGGGAAGCGAGGATCGCGACAATCCACAGCAGAACCTTGAGCGCGCCGGGGAGCGGCAGGATACGCAAGATGGCAACGGCAGCAGGGGCAACCGTGGCAACGGGCAACAGCTTGGCGATGAGCGCACGATACGAAGCATAGGGCTCGCGGGCGAGCAGCTCAGCACGGGGAGAGTCGTAGTGTGCGACAACGACCACCGGGCGGTTGCGCGGAGACGCGAGCGGGCCCGAGGCCTTGTGGTAGGCGATGACATTTTGGCTCACGCCCGTCTTGCCCAGGCGCGAAACCACGGGGTGGCCCGTGCGTTCGAGCACGTAAAGAACGGCGCCGGCAATGGCCAGCAAGGTGCCGACCAAGCCGATGCCGCCGCCGATGCCCATCAGTAGGGCGCCGGCAAACGCAAGAATACCGGTAACGGCAAATGCCAACCTACTGGGCGCCGGGGCATTGAACTCCTGAACCTCTGGATCAAAGCCGTGGTTGCGGAAGATCTGAGCGATATCCTCGGCAGCCAAGCGCTCTTCTTCGCTGCATGCCGGCGTAATGCCGGTGTTCTGCAGCAGGTGGTTAATATAGTTCTGGGTGTTCGCCATGTGCGCTCCACATCCATAATCCGACAAATAGGCCCAATGCATGCACATTAGAACCGTATATAGTCGAAAGTATACCCCGAGCGAGCGCAAACGACCGAATTCGGGCCATCTTAACGCCCCGAGCGGACAAGGATATAGCCTAATCTCCATATCGGACTAAAATCATGGCAGCAAACCACCTTCTCATGCGAGGACTCTATGACGGCAAGCGACGCGACCGCGACAATTAAAAAGGAAAATTCGGAGCCCAGTTTCGATAAAACGGCTCAGCGCATCCTCAATCTTTTCTTTGTGCTCAACAGCTCCCCCGAACCGCTGACGACCGAGCAGATCGTCTTGGATTCTGACCTGGGATATGGCTCGGGCAACATCGACTCTGATAAGCGCAAGTTTCGGCGCGATCGTGACAAACTGCTCGAACGCGGCATCCTAATCAAGGAGGTTCGCCCTGCCGGCGCGCAGGAGACCGAGGAAAGCTCGTGGACAATCGACCGCGAGCACACGTTTGCAGCAGGTGGCCTCATCACCGCAGACGACGCCGACATCCTACTCAACGCCATCGACCAAACGCTTGCAAGCGGCTCTTCCACCTTTGCCGCACCACTTGCCGATATTCGCTCCAAGATTGCCTACCTCACCGGCAGGACGACGGCGGACGAGGCGACGATCAGCCGCTCTCCCACCGTCGATGCGGTTTGGAGCGCCTTTGCCGAGCGATGCGCGCTGCGATTTTTATATCAGAACGGACGCGGTGAGCAAAAAGAGCGTACCGTCTGCGTCTACGGCATGTTCGAGCGCGAGGGCGTGGCGTACTTCTGCGGCCTCGACAATGCCACCGACGACATCAGGACATTCCGCTGCGACCGTATCGTTCGCGCTTGGCGTCCTTCGAAGGCCTACACCATCCCTGCGGACTTCAACCTCAACGACTACCTGTTCTTTGAATTCGATTTTGCCGACCGACCGCCCGTTGCAGCTACGTTCTCATTCGCCCCTCAGACGCAGATCGATATGATCAACGGTCTCACGCGCGGGCGAGGTAAGCTCGCACACACCGATGCGGGATGGATCTGGACCGTTGACGTGCGCGACCTTGAAGCCGCCGCCTCATTTTGCATGGCCCACGCCATGGACGGCATGAGGCCCATGGCCCCCAAATCGCTCAAACAGGCGTGGAACCACCTCATCGAAAGGACGGTGCACGAGCATGCCCGTGCGTAAACTCACCAGCGAGCAGAGGCTCTCGCGCGCCATCGACATCATGGAGGCCCTCTACGCCGCCGGCGAGAACGGCATGACTCGAAACGAGATTTGCAGTCGCTTTGACATCACGGGGGCGTCGCTCGACGAGATTCTCGAGATCGTCTCGACGCTCGCGGACCGAGAATCGGGCGCGCGCATCATCTGCGAATGCCACGGCGAGCGTGTGGTCCTCACCGGTGACGCCGGTCGTGTGCTACCGCTGCGCCTGAGTGCCGCCGAGGGCGCCGTGCTCAACCACGAGCTTGAATCGTTGGGGATCGAGCCGCAGACGGCGGCTCGGATTCGATTTGCTCTTCTACCCGAAGAGCTCGGCTATAACCAGCGCGTCTTTGACACCGTCAACCACGGGTCGCACTGGCAGCAGCTGAGCTGCGCCATTCAGGACGGCGTTCGGTGCCGTATCTCGTATCGCTCGATGGACGATGCACGGCCACGCGAGCGTCTGGTCGACCCCTTGCGCATTACGGCAAACGGCGACCAAACATACCTGATTGCCTGGGACATCGCAGTCGATGAGCAGCGCACCTATCGCATGGATAAAATCGAGGGACTCGCCTTAACGGAAGACTCCGTCGTGCCTCACGCACCGGACGTCGCATCCCTCCACGATTCCCTTGCCCGGACGCAGCGCAGCGCAAAGCTCTTGATGCCATTCGATATGGCGGAGCATCTGGACTGGGCCGGCATCACCCTAATCAAGCGCAGCGGGACAGACATGGCAACGGTAACCGTACATTACGGCTCCGAGCGTTGGCTGCTGAGCCAGATAATCGCAGCGGGCGGAGCCATCCGCATCTTGGATGACCCCGCCCTGTCAAAGCGTCTGTGCGATATGGCAAAAACCCTCGTCTGTCCGCTTTAGCGCCGCCGCTCGTGGCGTGCACGCCACAGCTGTAGATAGTGCCCAATCTGCGCCGATTCGATGCGCTGGTAGGAGCTCGTGGGCAGCGACGTTAAGAACTTCTTGCCATAGCCCTTCGTCACCAGGCGAGGATCCGCCAAGATCAGCACACCGCTATCGGTCGACGAGCGAATCAAACGCCCCGCGGCCTGCTTAACCTCGAGCACCGCCTCGGGCAGCGAATAGCGCGCCCATGCGCGGTCTTCGCGCAGGTTGCGCTCGCACGAGAGCGGGTCCGTGGGGCTTGAGAACGGCAACTTGGGAATGATGACGCAGCGCAGCGTCTCGCCGCTGGCATCAAACCCCTCCCAGAAGGCCTTGAGCGCAAAAAGCGACGAGGTCGGTTCGTTGATAAACCGGTCGCGCAGGCGACGAGGAGATGAGTTGCGCTGCTGGCAGTTGAGCTCCAGACCCGCACGGGCCATCTTGGGCTCAACGCGGGCGTATAGGTCCTCCATGTCGCGCCGATTGGTGAACAACGTGAGCACCGATCCGCCCATGGCAAGATGGGCGTCGACCAGTACGCGCTCGAGCGCCGTAAGATAGCTCTCACGATCGCGCGGATCGGGGATATCGCCCGCAACGACTACAGCCATGTTCGAATCGAAGTCGTAGCTCGAATCCAAGTGCAGCGATGACGACGTTGAAGCACCGATGCGATCAAGGCCGACCGCATGGTTAAAGTGCTCAAAGCTTTTGGACACCGTCATGGTCGCCGAGGCAAAGATAGCCGTGTGAACCTCGGGCAGCCACTCGGTTGCCAAGGCCTCGCCAATGTCGATGCGCTCTGCGGTCATTGACTCTCCGCCGGCACGCAGCCTGCGATTGACCTGCAGCGAATACACGTAGTGTTCATCGGTACCATCAATGATGAGTTTTAGGTTCTCGGCCAGCTCGTGCAGGCGGCGCGAGATATCACCCAGGTCGACAACAACCTCTGGCTTGTCGGCGGCGACGGCTTGCACCAGCGCGTCGACGCTCTTGTCAGCTTGTTCCAATGCGTCGATGCCAGTGTAGGCCGACTGTAAGAAATCATGCCAGTCGTCAGATTCGCGCAGCTCGGGGCCAATCCATAGATTGGCATTGTCATAGCCCCCACGGGCACGGCGACCGAGCTCGCGAACGCCATCGAACACGCCGGCGATCGCCATGCTCGCGCGCGCAACCGTCGACGTCGCCTTGGCGGTAAGGCCCAGATAGAGCGTAGAGCCCTCGGAGGTTGCCAAATCACGGGAAACCTGGCTTAGCGCGCCGGTGCTCGAGCCACCCAGACGCTCAAACAGAACGCGTGATTCGTCCGCCGACACCACACGCGCCCACTGACGGCGCGCCTCGCGCTCGATGGAATGGGCCTCGTCGATTACCCAATGACGAATCGGCGGCAAAATCCTGCCCTCGGCCGCGACGTTGCGGAACAGCAGGGAATGGTTGGTGACCACCACATCGGCATGCGCCGCACGACGGCGAGCGCCGTGGACCAAACATTTATCAGGGAAAAACGGGCAGAGGCGACGAGCACACTCGCGCGAGGCCGTCGTAAAGTCGGGACGGTTGACGCTGCGCCACCGAATGCCGAGCGAGTCGAGGTCGCCATCGGCTGATTGGCAGACGTACGCCATAATGACCGCGACCGCCGTGAGCGTGTCCGCCGGATCGCGCTTGGTGGTAATCCCGACCTGGCCGCGGCTCATGCGCTCGAGCTTGCGCAGGCACGGATAGTGGTCATACCCCTTGAGAGCGCAAAATGACAGACCACCGTCCAGTTGCTCGGCAAGTTTTGGCAGCTCATGGTACATGAGCTGGTCGGCAAGATTGTTCGATTTGGTCGCAATACCAACCGTGATGTTGTTACGGCGTGCTGCCTCGGCAAAAGGCACCAGATAGGCCATCGATTTGCCGACGCCTGTGCCTGCCTCAATTACTCGATGAGTGCCCGTGACCAGCGCATCGCGGACCTCGAGCGCCATCGCGATCTGCTCATCACGCGGCTCGTAGGTGGGATACATGCGATTGACCAGGCCACCTGGCGCATAGTCTGCCTCGATCTCCTCACGACTCGGCATCTTGAGAACCGGCAGCTCATCGGCGTCCACCCGATCGTCGGCGCGATCGGCCTTGAGAACGTCAGCACGAGCGGCGCTGAGAGAGAAGATAGAACCAGGGTTCTGCCCTGCCAAGAATGAGAAGATAGGACGATAGGACCAAGGCACGTCCGGATGCATGTCGGCTAGGCGCGCCATGAGGCCCTGGGGCAAGTCGGTGAGCGCCACGAGCAACACGCGCCATACGCCACACAGGGCGTCGACGTCGGCATTGGCACGGTGTGATACCGAGTCGCAGCCAAACAGATCGGCCATAAAAGACAGCTTGTGCGAGGCCAGGCGCGGAAGCGCGATGCGCGACAGCGCCAGCGAATCGATCCAAATATCGCTCACGTTGACGCCGCCTTTGATCGACTCGATAAACGAGCGGTCGAACGTGGCGTTGTGTGCGATCACCGGGCAGCCACCGACAAAATCGGCGAGAGCGGCGACGGCCTCAACCGCCGACGGGGCATCTGCCACATCGGCATTTGTAATGCTCGTGAGCTCGGTAATCTCGGCGGGAATCAGCTGTTTGGGATGCACGAAGGTATCGAAGCGGTCGATGACCTCGCGGCCCGAAAGACGGGCCGCCGAGATCTCGATCAGCTCGTTGTCCTGCACCGAAAGACCCGTGGTCTCGGTATCGAGGACAATCACATCTTCCTCGATAAGGCCGAAGGACTGCGTTTTGGCGCGGTCGGCAAGCGTGGCATAGGAGTCGATGACAAACTGCGGCGTTCCTGACGAAACCGCGTCCTCGATTAGCATGCAATGCCCGCTCGACGAAGGCCCATACGGATCAGGCTGTCACAGACCTGCGGGAACGTCATGTCGTCGGTGTGGCGGATCTCATCCGGATACAGCGACGTATCGGTCATGCCGGGAATGGTATTGGTCTCGAGGATAACGGGGCCGTCCTCGCTCACAATAAAGTCGCTGCGCGAGATACCCAGGCAACCGAGGGCCTTGTGAGCGGCACAGGCAAGTTCCTGAGCGCGAGCGTAATTCTCGGGTGAAATCTGCGCCGGAATGCGATGGATATCCGTAGGGTCGACATACTTCACGTCCAGATCGTAGAACTCGCAGTCCTCGGGCTTACGAATCTCGACAATCGGCAGGGCGCGTACGTCATCTTCGCCGTATACGCCGACGGTGATCTCGGTACCATCGATGCACTTCTCGACCAGCACTTTGTCGCCGTACTCAAACGCCTTGGCGATTGCCGCGGGCAGCTCGGATGGCTCGTGGACCAGGGAGATGCCATAGCTGGAGCCGTTAACGGCCGGCTTCACAAAGCAGCGCTCGCCACAAACCTCGACAATGTGATCGATATCGACTTCATCGCCCACCTCGAGCGCAAGGCCGGGGGCAATGGGAATGCCCGCCTTGGCGTATAGGAGCTTAGAGACCTCCTTGTCGGCACCGCAGGCGCTCGCGAGCACGCCCGAGGCCGTGTAGGGGATACCCAGGGTCTCCATGGCACCCTGCATGGCACCATCCTCACCGCCGGCGCCGTGCATGGCGATAAATGCCACGTCGAAACCACCGGTCGCCATGGTTACCATAAAATCATCGGCAGCCGTGTCGAGCAGCTTCACCGAAGTGTAGCCAGCCTCCTTCAGGGCCGCCACGACGTTCTTTCCCGAATTGAGCGAGATCTCGCGCTCAGCGGAATGACCGCCCGCCAAGACCGCTACGTGCATGTTCTCTAGGCTTTTACCCGGCATGGGCAGACTCCTCCTCTATAATTTCTGCAGCTGATACCATATTGTAGCGATACCCTCTACGTTTCCCCAAAATCGAAAGGCTTCCATGAATCCCAGGACTAAATCTCAGGACATTCGCGACTTGAGCCAAAACGATATTCGCGAGCTCGTGGCAGAACTCGGCCAGCCCGCCTTCCGCGCGAAGCAGCTCATCGAATGGGTCTTTGAGAAGAACGTTTGTTCGTTTGATGATATGACTAACCTTCCCAAGGCTTTCCGCGAGCAGCTTAAAGAGGCTTTTGCCTTTGACACGCCGACCGAGCTCACCAAGCAGGTTTCCAAAGATGGCTCTCGCAAGTATCTGCTCGAGTACCACGACGGCATTTCCGTCGAGACTGTCGGTATGCCCCGTCGTAACAAGCTTTCCGTCTGCGTTTCCACCCAGGCAGGCTGTGGCATGGGCTGTGCCTTTTGCGCCACCGGCCTTAACGGCCTCAAGCGCTCGCTGACAGCTCAGGAGATCGTCGACCAGGTGCTTCATGTATCCAACGACTTTGGCGAGCGTGCCACGAGCGTTGTGTTCATGGGCCAGGGCGAGCCGTTTGCCAACTACGACGAGGTTCTCAAGGCACTGCGTATCCTCAACGACCCCGATGGCATCGGTATCGGCGCCCGTCACCTCACCGTCTCTACCAGCGGCGTTATTCCTGGAATTCGCAAATTTGCCGACATCCCCGAGCAGTTCACGCTTGCCGTGTCGCTGCATTCCGCCATCCAGTCGACGCGCAATAAGCTTATGCCCGGTGTTAAGAAGTACACGCTGATCCGCCTGCACGAGGCGCTTCAGCTCTACACCGAGAAGACTGGCCGCCGCCCGACCTATGAGTATGCCATGATCGAAGGCGTCAACGATACGAATCCCGAGATGCAGGCACTCTGCGACTTCTGCGAGGGAACGCTGTGCCACGTTAACCTGATTCAGCTTAACGACATCGAGGGCAGCCCGCTCAAGCCGTCTCCGATTCATAAGGTTGAGGATCTTCAGCGCCGCCTTGAGTCTCGTGGCATCGAGACCACGATCCGTAATTCTCGCGGCAATGATATTGATGCCGCCTGCGGTCAGCTGAAGCAGCGCTTCAAAGTTCAGAAGAGCGCATAGGGGAGTCGCACTCCAAAACGTTTCATGTGAAACATCGGACGGCCCCTGTTGCAGGATATGCAACAGGGGCCGTTTCATTTATTGACCTCAATTTTGGACCGCTGCTAGCTTCCCCATTGTTTACGGACAAAATAAGCAGCCCTTGTCTCATGAATCAGACAAGGGCCGCTCAAAATATGCAGGGTAATTGTTAGGTACCTAATAGCCTACATTTTCCCATTGGTTGCTAACCCAACCTTGATTAATCTTAGGATTTTTCGTTACCTGAGCAGTGCGCATGGCAACATCTTCTGTCATAACATCCATTTTCTTCTTGGAAGTATCGACAATATCTTGCGCACCACGAAGCAAACGACCTCGAAGTTCATCGTCTGTCGCGATCTTATAGCCAGCAAAGGCACCGGCCGCGACAGTCGTCACCAATGCAATCGCAGTTAAAATCTTATTCCTCATCTTGGCCTCCTTGATCAAACTGAATCATTTCACCAAGAATACGAGAGAGCTCTTCCTCGTCTTTAAACTCAATCTCAATCTTATTCTTTCCACGCGAGCTTTTCACGCGCACGTTGGTATTAAATACCTGACGAAGTACACGCGCAGCCTTTTTAAAAGACTGAGGCGTTGCAGGCCGCGGCGTCTTAGGTGTCTCTCCGGCAGAAAACAATGGAGCAAGATTTTCTGTCGCTCTTACAGAAAGGCCCTCCGCAACAACCTTCTCTGCAAGTCGAATTCGAGCATCCTCATAGGGAACTGCAAGAATCGCACGTGCGTGACCAGCAGTAAGTTTACCCTCAAAAATCATCTGCTGAACTACTTCGGGGAGATCGAGAAGGCGCAGCGAATTTGTAATTGCAGAGCGTGATTTGCTTACTGCCTTCGACAATGCCTCCTGGGTCATACCGCTGGCATCAATGAGCTGACGATAGCCCTTAGCCTCTTCGACGGGATTCAGATCAGAACGCTGAAGGTTTTCGATAAGAGCAAGAGCCAGCATCTCTTCATCATTAACATCTTTAATGATGACAGGCAGCTCCTCAAGACCAGCAAGCTTTGACGCCTGGTAACGACGCTCACCAGCGATGATCTCATAGCCGTTTCCATGCTTGCGAACCAAAAGCGGCTGCAAAACGCCATGTTCTTGGATTGACTCGCTCAACTCGCGAAGTTCAGTTTCATTAAAGTGAATTCGCGGTTGATTAGGGTTGGGAACGATATCCTCAACCGGTAGTTTTGTTTCAGATGCTGTATTTGAAGCAGATGCAGCAGAACCACCGGTCTCATACTCAGCCTCTGAGACCAAAGCATTGAGTCCGCGTCCCAATCCACCGCGTTTCTTTGCACTAGGCACGCTTGATCACCTCTTTTGCAAGGTTCATATACGCTTTTGCACCCTTATTTTGAGGTGCATAGGTAATTACCGGTTCTCCAAAAGACGGAGCTTCAGAGATTTTAACAGTACGGGGAATCAGCGTCTTAAACGCCTTATCACCAAAGTACGATTGAACTTCCTCAACAACCTGATTCGACAAAGAAGTACGTGAGTCATACATGGTCATAAGCACGCCATAGGTGTCTAAGCCCTTGTTCAGACGTGATTTGACCATCTTCATTGACTCAAGCAGCTTCGTAACGCCCTCGAGTGCGTAATACTCACACTGGATTGGAATCAAAACGCTATCTGCTGCGGTCAAGGCATTGATTGTAAGCAGGCCGAGCGAAGGAGGACAGTCAATGAAAATAAAATCGAACTCGTCCTGAATCGGCTCAAGCAAGTCTTTGAGGCGGGTTTCACGAGCAATTGCGCTTACGAGCTCAATTTCAGCACCTGCAAGCTGAATCGTAGCTGGAATTACGAATACCTTTTTGCAATTTGTATCAAGAACAAGCGATTCTGCCGGCACATCATTCAACAATGCATCATAGATGCAGTGATCAAGGTCTTCTTTTTCAATTCCAAATCCACTGGTACTGTTTCCCTGCGGATCAAAATCGACAATCAGTGTCTTACGACCCTGCTCACCCAGTGCTGCTGCAAGGTTTATAGCCGTTGTTGACTTACCGACGCCGCCTTTTTGATTGATGATTGCAATGATACGCGTGTCTTTTGCGTTCTTAGAACGCTTAACGTCGCGAAATCCCACGGTCCCTCCTGGTGTGTATTAAAGCTGTCAAACGGAGGATGTTTCACGTGAAACATTCCGATTCGATATCAACTGCCATGTTTCACGTGAAACACTGCAAGTTGTTAGTATCCATTATGTTTCACGTGAAACATCTAGGCAAGCGGATTCTTCTTTGCCATGCCATTTGCACGAGGCAATGAAACAGATGCTGGATGACTCTTCTTAAGAACAATGAACTCCCTGTGGCCCAAGCCCTCAGGCAAATCGATTGCGTCATTCAGAAGCAAAGTGAAGCCACAAATCTTAGCTGCTGACATGCCAGAAGCAAGCTCCTCATCCGAAGGATTGCCCTTGGTGATAACAAATAGCCCTCCATCCTTGAGGAACGGAGCTGCATACTCAACAAGAATCGGTAGAGGAGCCAGTGCGCGGGCAGTTACGACAGAGAACTGCTTCTTATGGCTTCGAGCATATTCTTCAAGACGATCATGGACCGCATGAGCATGTTTCAACCCAAGAGCATGAACAAAAGAATTGACGGCATCAACCTTCTTACCAACAGAGTCAATATAAGTAGCTTTACGATGCGTGGTTATGGTTAACGGAATACCAGGGAAGCCCGCACCTGTCCCCATATCGAGCAAAGCTCCCTCAGGAGCCTTATTGATATAGGGGAGCAAAACAAGTGAGTCGAGGATATGAAGTACCGCAGCATCTTCAACGTTAAGAATACGGGTGAGATTAGTTGTCTTATTTGTTTCCAGAACCAAATCCAAATGCTGAATACAATTCCTCATCTCAACATCAGATACGCTCAAGGAATACTCTTTGCAATAGGAAGTTAGACGAGTCAACATCTCGTCAGCTTGCTGATCAGTAAGTACTAACAACGAAAGCTCCTTTCTGACAAAAATCAGTGTATCGAGAACTTTTGACAAAAAAAGGGGACGTGGAAACCACGTCCCCTTAGCATAAGCTCGAGTAGATTATCGAGCAACAATCACCACATGGCGATC
Source organism: uncultured Collinsella sp. (assembly GCA_905199545.1). Lineage (GTDB taxonomy): Bacteria > Actinomycetota > Coriobacteriia > Coriobacteriales > Coriobacteriaceae > Collinsella. The sequence continues at coordinate 197,672 of CAJKGW010000002.1, read as the reverse complement.
GGGGTCAGAACCCTCAGAATGAGTATCGACGGCGTCATTGCCACGAAGTGCAATGTGAACCAGTCGGCGCTCGTAGGCATTCATGGGCGGAAGCGAAACACTCTTATGAGTGCGGATGGCACGCTCGGCTGCAGACTGAGCCATGGAGGCAACCTTGTCCTGACGGCGGCTCTTGTATCCCTCGACGTCCACTACAACCGGATACCTAAAGCCAAGCTTGCGGCTCACTAGCAAAGAGAACATAACCTGAAGGGCATCAAGGGTGCGACCATGACGGCCAATGAGAACAGCAAGGTCGGGAGCCGTTACATCCAGAATCAGCTCACCCTCGTCGCCCTCATACTCATCGATAGGAGAGTTGGCGGCATCGAAGTGCGAAAGGATGGAACGCAGGATGGAAATCGCGACATCGGCAATGGTGTCGAGCTCCTCGTCGGTCAGCTCTTCACCGGCCTTGTAGCGCTGTGCAATCTCGGGATAATCGCCCGCGACCTGCGGGGCAACCTCCTCAAGCATATCCTCGATGATCTCTTCAGACATAACGTACTCCAAAAGTTAGGTACCTAAATAAGATTGATATCCCGCTACTTCTTCTTGTGCGGGCGCGGCTTCTTCTCGCGACGAGTGACCTCAACCTGCAGCGGCGCGTTCTTAAGGCGCTCCTCCTCATCGGCCTTCGCCTTGTCGATGACCTTCTGCGTCACAAAAATCTGCTGGATAACCTGCCAAGCAGACGAGACGTCGTAGTACAGCAGAACACCAACGGGAAAGCTCCAGCCCATCCAAAGCATCATGACCGTCATGACAACGGCCATCATACGCATGCTCTGAGCCTGCTGGCCGGTCTGGTTGCGCGACATATAGAGCTGCGGAATCAGGGTCAGGACAGCGAACAGGATCAGGCAGACCAGCGCAGGCAGCGCGACCATAAAGCCATCGGCAAAGGAGGCACTCGGCGTGGTGGTCAGGTCGGGCAGAATATTAAAGAACGAGAACGCGCCGTCGTTAAAGTAGTCCGGCAGGTTACGCAGCAGCGTAAATAGGGCGAACAGGACAGGCATCTGAATCAACAGCGGCAGACAACCAGCCATCGGGTTGAACTTGTTCTCGCTGTAGAACTTCTGCATTTCCTCGGCCTGACGCTGGGGATCGTCGGCATAGCGCTCCTGGATCTCGAGCATCTTGGGCTGCAGCACCTGCATGCGTGCCGTCGACTTAGTCGACTTGAGCATAAGCGGCGTCAGTAGCAGACGGATGATGACCACCAGGATGATGATGGACAGGCCCCAGTCGACCGCAAAGGTCTGGATGAGCTTGAGCAGCTCGAAAAGGATGTTAACGATCCAATCCCACATGTAAGTTTTCCTCCGATAGCGAGTGCCCGCTAGGGCACAGGGTCATAACCGCCGACGTGCAGGGGATTGCAGCGAGCGATGCGCCTCACGGCAAGCCAGCAGCCTCTCAAAACACCGTACTTCTCAATCGCCTGGACGGCGTATTGCGAGCACGTTGGGTAATAAATGCAGGCGTCAGGCAATAAGGGCGAAATAACCTGTTGATATATGCGAATAGGAGCGATGGCAACACGTCGCAAAACGTGATTGCTCATCGCTCCTCCCCGGCAACGCCGGCGCGTTTCATAAGCGAACGCAATGCATTGTCCATCTCCTGAGGCGAAGAAACCCTCGTCTTGGGAGTTGCGAACAAGATGATGTCATAACCCGCAACGGGAAATCCACAGCTGCGGGCGGCCTCGCGCATCACACGCTTAGAACGGTTGCGCACGACAGCACAACCGAGCCGTTTAGCACCAACGAAGGCGACCCTTCCGGAGTCGCCTTCGCCAACCGATTCACATATGGTCATTCGAATCAGAGGGTGATTGAAACGACGCCCCTGACTGAACACATGCTCGAAATCTTGCCGAGACTTAATAGTCTTCATGCGAGATGTGTGTATCGCTGCTAGACAGTGAGACGCTTGCGGCCCTTGGCGCGACGACGGGCGAGCACGGCACGACCACCCTTAGTGGCCATACGGGCACGGAAGCCATGGGTCTTGGCACGCTTACGCTTATTAGGCTGATACGTACGCTTCATCTTAAGTTCCTCCTGCTGCATTTCGAGTGTCCGCGGGGGCGCGGACGCAGATATAGACACGTGAGCTTGAAGATTGTAGGGAAATCAATGTTCAAATGTCAAGAAATCAAAGGTAAAAGGTTGCGCAGTTCACACGGTTCCCCCATAAGCCGAGCTCGATTTAGCGGTGCATGGCAACTTTTCACGATATTTCATTGAGTTTTCAACAGGTCATGTTGGCAATGTTGAGAACTTTTCGTCCGTTTTCCAAAGTTTTCAACAGGTTTTGAAAAGTTGTCGAAAGATGAGAAACATTGCACGGTGAGCTACTATTTGTCCGAAACCTTTTGAAAGATTGCGAGCGGCATGTCTGACGACTTTTACACCATGGTCGATTCCGGAGACCCGGCACCCGACAACGAGCACATCACCGGCGTGCGCGAAGAGCGCGACGAAGGCGAGCAGACGACCACGCAGGCGCCAAAAGCCATGTACGCCGCGCGCATCGCCGTCTATGACGACATGCTGTCGACACCACGTGTGATCGTCATTGATCCGCAAGATGTCCGCACGTATTTGGAAGAGACGACCAACACCGTCTACCAGTGCATGAAAGAACAAGGTGGCCATATCTCGCTCATGGTCATCCGCGAGATTGTCGAAAACTTTATCCACGCACACTTTGCCGAGCCCATCATCTCGATTCTGGACGGCGGAGACACCATCCGATTTGCCGATCAGGGGCCCGGCATCGACGACAAGGAGCGCGCTTTCGACTTTGGCGTTACCAGCGCAAACAGCAAAATGAAGCGCTATATCCGTGGAACCGGAGCAGGGTTTCCCATGGTGCAGGAGTATTTGGAAAACGCCGGCGGTGCCGTATCCATCGAGGACAACATGGGCAACGGCACCGTGGTTACGGTAAGCCTGAACCCTAAACGCGTGCAGGAAATCGAACGCGCCGGCGGACGCGGCGCTGCCGTGCGGCCCGAGACGGAGCAGCCCACATATCCCCTGCCGGGAGCTTTTGCGCAGCAGCCCATGGCAACGCAGCAGATGCAGCCCCCCGTGGGACAGATGCAGCAGCCCGGAATGCTTCCTACACAAGAGCCCCAGGCGGCATCGATGTCGATGCCGCCAAACGTGCCAGAGGCCATGCCGCTGGCGGATCAGGATGCAGCAGCAATGCAGCAGGCGACGGGGGCACCGGGCGGCCAGCAAATGGGCTATCAGCCGTACCAGCAGGGATATCCATATCAGCAGATGCCGCCACTGGGGTATGGCCAGCAGTTCCCGCAGCAGTACCAGCAGGGATATCAGCAGCCGTACCAGCAGATGCCGCAGCAGCAGTACAACCCCTGGGCCCAGCAGATGCCTCCGCAGCCTTACCAACAGTGGCCTCAAAGTTTTCAACAGCAAATGCCGCCGATGCAGAGTTCTCAACAACCAGCAGCTCAAATGATGTATCCTAATGCAGCAAATCAGTATGCGCAGCCACAACCGGACGTGTTCGTAAGCGATCGCGGCAACGCCGCGCTGGGCTATCTGGCGCAAAATCAAGCGTGCGGTGCAACCGATCTGGCGAGGGCGTTTGGAAACTCGGCCCCCACTTGGTCACGCACGCTCAATGACTTGGCGCAGGCCGGCTTGGTCATCAAGCATGGCCAGAAATACCATCTGACCGAACTCGGCGCCGCTCGCGTGCGAGCTCAGAGCTAAAGAACGGGAGAGACAGTGGACGAGGAAGCAAGCATCATCCTGGGGGATGCCATCGCCTTTTGCCAGCGCGACGGCCAAGATGCACGCCTCATCAACATGCTGGGGCAATCGCGCGCCATAAGCCTGACCGAAGATACGCTCACGATCGAGGCCCCCTCGCGCTTTGCCATAGCGCAGCTCAAAAAGCATCAGCCGACCATTGAGGCCTATCTGGAAGAAATCGCCTTTACACCGATTGCGCTCGACATCGTGGCACCGCAAGGCGCCGCGACGGAATCCGCTGCCGCGACGGCGCCCGGCGCTGCTCCCGCTGCTTCCCCGGCGGCGCCAGCCTCCGCAGGCGACGTGCCGACAATCGAGCACCAGCACAGCGATGTTTCCCGTGAAACCATGGCACCGTTGCCGACCGCGGCGGCGACGTCAACGAACGCACCCGTCACGCACATGCCCATCGCTCACGACGCAGCGGCGGGCGCGGATTCGGGCATTGCAATCAAGAACACGCTCTCGGCCGATGATTTTCGTCGCATGATGAACCAGATGAAGGGCGGAGCGCCGACTAAGTCCACGCAAGCCGCGACCCCCGCTTCACCCATGCCGGCACCGACCGTGCCGGCCGAGCAGAATGCGGATGGAGCCCCGCTCGCCGCGAACTCAAAATTCACCTTTGAGAACTTTGTCTACGGCCCCGAGAACAGCCATGCCTATCGCTCGGCACTCAAGTTTGCCGCCCTCGCGGACGAGCGCGGCACGTGCACATCACTGTTCATCTACGGCAAATCGGGCCTGGGCAAGACGCACCTGCTGCTTGCCATCAAAAACGAGCTCGCCGAAAAGTCGCCCGAGATCAAGGTCAAGTATGCCAACTCCCAGGCATATCTGGACGACCTGATGACCGAGTTCGACCGCCAAAAGAAGAGCAACGCCCCCATCATGCAGGCGTACCACGGCGTGGACGTGCTCATCATCGACGACATCCAAAACATCATCGGCAAGCGCGCGAGCGTGGACTACTTTTTCCAGCTCATGGACGAGTTCATCCGCAACAACAAGAAGGTCGTCATCGCGGCAGACCGCGCCCCCAAGGACCTGAGCATGGACGAGCGTCTAACCAGCCGCTTCAACGCCGGCATGCTCTGCCTGGTCGCAGAGCCCAGCTACGAAATGAAATACAAGATCTTGCAGCGCTATTACGAGAACACCATCGTCGCCGCTCCCGAGGCAGGCGACGACTCGCTGCTGGCGGCCTATGGGGGCGACGGCGGGCACCTAACCGACGAGCACTTTAAACACATGGCCGAGGTCTCGGGCACCAACATCCGCGAACTCGAGAGCTTTTGCGAGCGCTGCGCCGGCGAGGCGGGCGACCGCGAGCGCGAGGGCGGGGAGCTCACCTTTGACGATATCGACGCCATCGCCAGCCAGTACTTTGACACATCGGCCAAAAAGATCAACGTCCAGACGGTTCAGTCCGTCATCGAAGAGCAGTACGGCGTGACGCACGAGGAGCTCATCGGCCCGCGTCGCAACGCCAATATCGCCAAAGCACGCCATATCGCTATCTACTTGGCCATCGAGATGTGCGAGATGACGACCACGGCGGTGGGCGCCGAATTTGGCAACCGCAACCACTCGACCGTCAGTACGAGCTACAAAAAGGTCCAGAAGATGATCCAGGAAGACCGCACCGTCACCGAAGACCTCAAGTCGCTGCGCGATAAAATTACACTGCGCTCGTAGGGAAATAGAGACACCTGTTGAAAACTTGTCGAAACCACGGGCATAAGGTGTCTAAAACCCAACCCGCGGTGATGAAAAGTTTTGCGCAGGTTTTGAACGTGGAAAACCACCCCTGTTGCACACAGGTTGCTGTCGATTCTCTTTCTGGGTCTGACCTGCGTCTTTGGGAGTAATCAACAGTTTCGTCAGTGCTATTACTATTATTAAGATATTTATATCTATAGAAAGGTATTAAAAGATGAAGTTCACCGTCAGCCAGAGCTCGCTTACACAAGCCATCGGCGTCGTTATGAAGGGTGTCGCTTCGGCATCCACCCTCCCCATCCTGTCGGGCGTGCTCGTTAAGGCCCAAGACGGCATCTTGGAATTCCAGACCTCTAACTACACCATCTCGATCCGTCATCGCATCGCGGCGCATGTCGAAGAAGAGGGCGAGATGGTTATCCCCTGTAAGATGCTCTCCAATATCACCAAGACCCTCCCCGATGCCCCGGTCACCTTTGAGCTGTCCGAGCGCCAGGTGCTGATTGGTTGCGAGAAGAGCTCTTTTAGGCTGAACACGCTCGATGCCAATGACTTCCCCGAGTTTCCGGCCTATGCCATCGAGAGTGCCGTGGAGCTGCCGACCGATGTCTTGTCCGAAATGGTCGGCCGCGTGTGGCGCGTCACCTCGACCGACAAGGCTCGCCCCATCCTGGGCGGCGTGCACATGAAGGTCGAGAACAACACCGTACGCCTGGTGGCGACCGATTCCTTCCGCTTGGCCGTGTGCGATACGCAGGTCGAGACCTCGACCCTCGAGGGCTCCTTTGAGCTCAACGTTCCGGCTGACGCCTTTAACGACGCGCTGAACATCATGGCCAGCCAGGCGACCATCATGATCGGGGCTACCGACACCCAGGTCGTCTTCGAGGCCGGCAACACCACCTACGTGTCGCGTCGCATCGAGGGCGTGTACCCCAACTACAAGCAGCTCATCCCCGATTCGTGCGTGACGAGCGTCAAGATCGATGTCGCCGCCTTTAACGCCGCCCTCAAGCGCGTGGCCGTTATCGCGAGCGCCAACCCCGCCGTCAAGTTCGAGATCGATGTCGAGAACGGGCAGATGGGCCTGTCCTCCATTTCCAATGACCAGGACCTTGCGCAGGAGACGATCGATGTCGAGGCTGAGGGCGAGTCGGGTACCATCGCCTTCAACTACCACTACATCTTCGGCTGCCTCAATGCCCTGTCCAAGGAGAAGGAGATCACGCTGGAGCTCAAGAGCTACTCGCAGGCGGGCATCTTCAAGTCCTACGACAAGATCAACTACCTGTACCTGGTCATGCCGGTCCGCATCTAGCGCTGCGCCATGACCATGTTCGCCCGCGATCTTTCCGTCGCGCACTACCGCAGCTTCGATAGCTATCGCCTTGCCCTGGACGAGGGCGTGACGATACTTGCGGGACCCAACGCGGCGGGAAAGACCAATCTCATAGAGGCGCTGCAGCTGCTGACGAGCGGCGCCTCGTTTAGGCATCCGACCGCAGCCGAGCTCGTCCATGACGGCGTGGGCTCGTGCAAGATCGAGCTGAGGCTCGAGGGCGACGGCCGCGTGCTTGATATGGGATTGAGCGCGGAGGACGGTAAGCGCTCGTTTAGTCGCAACGGCAAGAGATGCTCTGCCGCCGGTGTGCGCGGGATTCTGCCGAGCGTGCTGTTTTGCCCCGACCATCTGGACATGGTTAAGCGAGGCGCCAGTGTGCGCCGCGCCGCCCTCGATGACTTTGGCATGCAGCTGAGCGCGCGTTATGCCGATCTTGCGAGCACCTATGGGCGCTGCGTGACCCAGCGTAACGCCCTGCTCAAGGAGACCTGGTGCTGTCGCGAGATGCTCGGCGCGTGGAACGATTCGATTGCTCGCGCGGGCTCGGCCCTGCTCGTGCACCGGTTGGCCCTACTCGACCGGCTGGCGGGCCATGTGCACACTGCCTACGGGCAAGTGGCGTCCGGCGAGGCTGCCAACGTGACCTATGCGTCCACGCTGGGGGATTTGCCCCAGGTCGAGGATCGCGAAGAGCTGAAGGGTTGGGCGTACGAGCGCATGCTGGCCGCCCTTGACGAGCATGCCGACGAGGAAATTCGCCGCGGCGTGACGTTGGTGGGACCGCATCGCGACGAGATCGAGTTCACCGTGGCGGGTCGCTCCGCCCGTTCATTTGCCAGCCAAGGACAGCAGCGCACGCTGGTACTGTCCTGGAAGGTGGCCGAGGTGGCCGTGGCTCGCGATGTCCTGGGCACCGCCCCGCTGCTGCTTTTGGACGACGTGATGAGCGAGCTCGACGGCGAGCGTCGCGGCGCTTTCCTGCGGCTGATCGGCGATGATATCCAGACGGTCATAACTACGACCAACCTGGGGTACTTTACCGATGACCTGCTTGATCGAGCCAAGGTGGTGAGCATGGGTGAGACGTGCTAATTACGAGCGCGAGAGCGAGACAGTCGCCTTCAGTGGATTTTTGAACGCAGAGCGCCAGCGCATCCTGGCGGCTGCAACGCCTAAGCGCCGTGCGCAGATGGAGGCCGCCGAGGAGTCGCGCGCGGTCTATCGCGCATGGAACGCGGTGTGCTCGGGCACGCGCGAGGGACGGCATGTGACGGGGCTGCGCTACCTGCCCGAGTCCAATGAGCTGCTGGTGTATCTCGACTCGCCCTCGTGGACGCAGGAAATGACGCTGTTGCGCGAGATCATCCGTGCGCGCATGGAGCGCGCCGGTGCGCATGTGGACGGCCTGGTGTTCAAAACCACCGCGCCCGGTCACACGCCGCCCGCCGCCAAGGAGCGCCTGCGCCCGGCGACGACCGAGCGACCGCCGGCCCCGCACGCCGACCTAAGTGAGGCCGAGCGTACCGAGATCGAGCGCCAAGTGGCGCCCATCGAAGACCAAAAACTGCGCGAGGCCCTCGAGAATGCCATGAGAGCCAGTGCCGAGTGGGCCAAGGGCGTGCAAAGCAAAAAAGAGCCTTAAATCGCATCTGGTGGCCTTGTAGAGCCAAATACCCTCGTTCCCGAGGGTATTTTTTTACGATAAACTAGTAAGGCTGTACACATTTTCTTGACTGAAGGAGGACGTGTGGCAAACGAAAACGATTACGATGGCGGCGAGATTAAGATTCTCGAAGGTCTCGAGGCCGTTCGTAAGCGCCCGGGCATGTATATCGGCTCGACGAGCGCCAGCGGTCTGCATCACCTGGTGTGGGAGATCGTTGACAACTCCGTCGACGAGGCCATGGCCGGTTTCTGCACCGAGATCCAGGTGACGGTCCACGCCGACAACTCCATCACGGTCGTCGACAACGGGCGCGGCATCCCCGTCGACGAGCACCCTGTTAAAAAGATCCCGACGCTCGAGGTCGTTATGACGATCTTGCACGCCGGCGGTAAGTTCGATAACTCGGCCTATAAGGTCTCGGGCGGCCTGCACGGCGTGGGCATCTCCGTCGTCAACGCACTGTCCAAGCGCGTGGTCGTTCAGGTTCGCCGCGATGGCAACACCTACGAGATGGAGTTCTCGCGCGGCAAGACCGTCAAGAAGATGGAGGTCGTGGGCACCTCGGATTCAACGGGCACCACCGTCACCTTCTGGCCCGACGACGAGATCTTCGAGGCCTGCATCTACGATTTCGATACGCTGCACAACCGTCTGCAGGAGACGGCGTTCCTCAATAAGAACCTTAAGATTGTGCTGACCGACGAGCGCGAGGCGACTCCCCACGTGGAGGAGTTTTGCTACGAGGGCGGCATCATCGACTTCGTCAGGTTCCTCAACGAGGGCAAGGACGTCCCCGAGGCCTTTAAGGAGCCCATCTACATCGAGGGCAAATCGGATCCGGACGCGCCTGTGACCAAGATGGGCGAGGTCGAGGTTTCCCTGCAGTGGAATAGCGGCTACGGCGAGAACGTCATGTCGTTCGCCAACGACATCTACACTCCCGAGGGCGGCATGCACCTTGAGGGCTTCCGCACCGCGCTCACCCGCGTGATCAACGACTACGCGCGCAAACAGAACCTGCTCAAGGAAAAAGACGCCAACCTGACCGGCGACGACGTGCGCGAGGGCCTTTCGGCCGTTATCTCGGTCAAGCTGCCCGATCCTCAGTTTGAGGGCCAGACCAAGGCAAAGCTTGGTAGCTCCTATATGCGCGCGCTCACGCTCAAGATCGTGACCGACGGCCTTGCCGATTACTTGGAGGAGCATCCCAAGCCCGCTCGTGAGATCGTCAAGAAGGCCCAGCAGGCCTGCAAGGCACGCAATGCCGCCCGTAAGGCGCGCGAGGCGACCCGCCGCAAGAGCCTGCTCGAGACGGCGTCGCTGCCCGGCAAGCTCGCCGACTGCTCGGTGCGCGACGCCGAGCTGACCGAGCTCTTCATCGTAGAGGGCGACTCGGCAGGCGGTTCGGCCAAGGACGGCCGTCGCCGAGACATCCAGGCGATTCTGCCCCTGCGCGGCAAGATTCTGAACGTCGAACGCGTTGGTGACCATCGCGCGTTCTCGAGCGACACCATCCAGTCGCTGATTACCGCGATCGGCTGCGGTGTCACGACGAGTGCCGGCGACGGCGGCGACTTCGATATCACCAAGGCGCGCTACCACAAGATCATCATCATGACCGATGCAGACGTCGACGGTGCGCATATCCGCATCCTGCTGCTGACGTTCTTCTACAAGTACATGCGTCCGCTGATCGATGCCGGCTACGTCTATGTTGCCTGCCCGCCTATCTTTGGTATTAAGGTGCGCAACAAGATCCACTACGTGTATCCCAACGGCCGCCAGCCCGAAGACGAGATCCTGCGCGACACCATTCAGAGCCTGGGCCTGAACCCCGACGAGGACGACGAGGACGGCAAGGCCAAGGACGGCAAGATCACCAAGAAGCGCAAGGGCTATACCGTCCAGCGCTACAAGGGTCTGGGCGAGATGGACCCCAAGCAGCTTGCCTCGACGACGATGGACCCCAAGACCCGCATCCTGCAGCGCGTGTCGATCGAGGACGCCGTGGTGGCGGACCGCGCCGTGCGTGAGCTGATGGGTTCCGAGGTCGGCTATCGCCGCGAGTACATCGAGAAGCACGCGCATGACGCACGCTTCCTAGACGCCTAGCTTTCCCAGGCACCCCATCTTGCCCTTCAGGATTTCGGGCGCCGCACGCAAGGCGTGCGCCCTCATCCTTCAGGGCAACCTGGGGCACCTGGAAAACCTAGGAGGGTTATCCGGCATTCCCGGTAATCCGTCTCCGTGGTAGGGAACTAATGGACCACGCAAACCATGAGGAGGTAACGTGGCAGACGATATCAACAATAACGAGGGTATGGGCGAGGCCGGCGATGCCGGCATGCCCGACGATCTGAAGCGCCTGCTTGCCCGTGCTGAGCAGGGCGAGGACGGCGATCCTGACGCCTATAACCCCGATGCCGATGATGACGAGGAAGAGGACGACGACGGTGAGCTCGAGGAGAGCTTTGGCGAAGTCGATCGTGGCGCCTCGGCCGGCGAGGATATAAACGGCGGCCAGCTCCAGATTTCGGAGTTTGGCCGCGAGATGAAGCAGTCATTCATCGAGTATTCGATGTCGGTCATCACGGCGCGCGCCCTGCCGGACGTGCGCGACGGCTTAAAGCCGGTGCACCGCCGCATCCTGTACGCGATGAACGAGAGCGGCATCTACCCCAACCGTCCGCACAAGAAGTCCGCTTGGACGGTCGGCGAAGTTATCGGTAAGTACCATCCGCACAGTGACTCCGCGGTCTACGAGGCCATGGTTCGCCTGGCGCAGTGGTTCTCCATGCGCACGCCGCTCATCGACGGCCACGGCAACTTCGGCAACATCGACGGCGACGGCGCGGCGGCCATGCGTTACACCGAGAGCCGCCTGGCAAAGCCCGCCATGGAGCTGCTGCGTGACCTGCAGAAGGATACCGTCGACTGGCAGCCCAACTACGACGAATCACTCGCCGAGCCCGTGGCACTGCCTGCGCGCTTCCCCAACCTGCTGGTCAACGGCAGCCAGGGCATCGCCGTCGGCATGGCCACCAATATCGCCCCGCATAACCTCACCGAGGCGATCGAGGCAACCTGCTACCTGATCGACAACCCCGAAGCCACCGTCGACGAGCTCATGCAGATCATGCCCGGTCCGGACTTCCCCACCGGCGCCATCATCATGGGCAGCGCCGGCATTAAGCAGAGCTACGAGACCGGCCGCGGCTCCATTACCGTGCGCGCCAAGGCCCACGTGGAATCCACCAAGACCGGCCGCAGCCGCTTGGTCTTTACCGAGATTCCCTACATGGTCAACAAGGGCACCCTGCAGGAGAAGATCGCCCAGCTCGTCAACGACAAGCGCATCGAGGGCATCTCGGACATGCGCGATGAGTCCAACCAGAAGGGCATCCGTCTGGTCATCGAGCTCAAGAAGGGCGTCATTCCGCAGGTCGTGCTCAACAACCTGTATAAGTATACCTCGCTGCAGACGACCTTCGGCGCCAACAACCTGGCGCTCGTCAACGGCGTTCCCAAATGCCTGAGCCTGCGCGAGATGCTGCAGCACTACATCGACCACCAGGTCGACGTCGTCACTCGCCGCACCCGCTTCGACCTTAAGAAGGCCCAGGCCCGCGCGCATATCCTTGAGGGCTACTTGATGGCTCTCGACCATATCGACGAGGTCATTAGCATCATCCGCTCCTCGCAGACCGACTCCGAGGCCAGCAGCCGCCTGATCGAGCGCTTTGGCTTTACGCCCGAGCAGACCACGGCCATCCTCGAGATGAAGCTGCGCCGCCTGACCGGCCTGGAGCGCGACAAGATCCAGGAAGAGCTGGACGGCCTGCGCCGCGCCATCGCCTACTACGAGGACCTGCTGGCGCACGAGGAGAAGATCCTGGGCGTCATTAAGGAAGAGATGCGCGAGATCTCCAAGAAGTTCGGCGATAAGCGCCGCACCGAGATCAGCCATGTCGAGAAGGACCTGGACGTCGAGGACCTCATTGCCGATGAGGACATGGTCGTGACCATCACCCACACCGGCTATGTCAAGCGCATCCCGGTGTCCGCCTACCGCGCCCAGAAGCGCGGCGGCAAGGGCGTGTCGGGCGTCAACCTCAAAGAGGACGACGTCATCGACGAGATGTTCATCGCGTCCACGCACGAGTACGTGCTGTTCTTCTCGAGCAAGGGTAAGGTCTATCGCCTGAAGGTGCACGAGCTGCCGGTGGGTACGCGCCAGGCGCGCGGTACTGCTATCGTCAACCTGCTGCCCTTCGAGGAGGGCGAGAAGATCGCGAGCGTCATCAGCTGCCGCGAGTTCCCTGCCGACGAGTATCTGATGTTTGCCACCAAGAGCGGCATGGTCAAGAAGACCGTGATGAGCGCATATGACCGCAGCCGTCGCGACGGCCTGATCGCTATCAACCTGCGTGACGACGACGCGCTGCTGAACGTGCGCCGCGTGCGCGAGGGCGACAAGATTATCCTGGCCACCACCGCGGGCAAGGCGATCATGTTCTCCGAGGAGCAGGTGCGCGCCACCGGCCGCGATACCAGCGGCGTTCGCGGTATCGGTATGAAGGACGGCGTGAGCGTTCTGGGCATGGAAGTCACTAACGGCAACGGCGATCTATTCGTCATCACCGAGCGCGGCTACGGCAAGCGCACGCCGGTCGCGGACTACCCGGAGCAGAATCGCGGCGGCCAGGGCGTCTACACCATCCAAATGACCGAGCGTAAGGGTAACCTCGCGGCCATGAAGACGGTGGGCCCGCAGCACGAGCTGTTCATCGTGACGGAGGGCGCGACGGTCATTCGCGTCAAGACCGATGAGATCAGCCAGACTGGCCGCGCTACCCAGGGCGTCAAGATGATGACCGTCGACGACAACGACCGCATCTGCGCCGTAGCCCGCATGACGGCCGCCAAGGAGAAGCCCGAAGGTGAAAGCGCCGAGGCCGCAGCCGACACCGAAGAGGCCCCAGTCGACCTAGGCGACGGCAACGACATGCCAGAGGATCTCCTAGACGAGTAAGAGGCCCTAGCTGGTAGAAAATATCAGACCCCATATATCGGCGGTCGGCGCACTGCGCGTCGACCGCTTTTTTGAAAACTTTGGGACTCGCGTACGCCCCGGCCGCACGGCGGCATGTGAAGTCGATCGCGAGTTCCGCACGAGCCAGAGAGCACTTAATGTGCTCTCTGCGCGAGTCAGGACTGTCCGAGCAGGCGACTTCACATGCCGCCGTGCGGCCGGGGCGAACACCCTCCAAAGATTTTCAAAAAAGTTGTTGACGCGCGCGTAACGACTCGTCTAATATATCCCTTGCGCGATGGACCTGTAGCTCAGTTGGTTAGAGCGTCCGGCTGATAACCGGGAGGTCACAAGTTCGAATCTTGTCAGGTCCACCACTTTCTTTCGCAATAAACACCCCAGCGAGAGCCGAGTCGCCGCTGGGGTGTTTATTACTGTCTCCGTGGGGGTTTAGCTCAGCTGGGAGAGCGCGGGCTTTGCAAGCCTGAGGTCAGGGGTTCGATCCCCCTAACCTCCACCATGATGGACCTGTAGCTCAGTTGGTTAGAGCGTCCGGCTGATAACCGGGAGGTCACAAGTTCGAATCTTGTCAGGTCCACCATCAAAACTGTGAAGAGCCTCGGGGCAATTGCCTCGGGGCTTTTTTCTTGTCTGCGATAAATCTCATTTTGGTTTTGTGTGCTGGGCGAAAGATTGGGTAGTATAGCTATTCAATGCGGCGGGCTGCCGCGTGTTAACCGCTACGTACCGGAGGTGTTCCATGGTTCGTGTCGACATAGAGACCATCGTCATGGCCGCCGGTCCCGTGCCATCGCTTATCGTGCTTCGTGAGCGCAGCAGCAAATCGGACTCGCCCGCGCCACTGTGCTCCCTTTCCATTCAGACTGGTTCGTTTGAAGCTGCTGCCATCAGCCGCGGCATCGATAGCGGCCGCGCCGAGCGCCCGATTACCCATGACCTGCTGCTCGATACCGTTGACGCCCTGGGCGCCAAGCTCGAGCGCATCGAGATCGTTCGCGCCGAGCCGCCGGTGTTCTACGCGACGATCGTCGTACTGGCCGATGGCGCCGAGCGCAAGATCGACGCCCGCCCCAGTGACGCCATTGCCCTTGCCGTGCGCAGCAATGCCCCCATGTTTGTGGAGGACGACATCATGAATCGCCTGGGCACTGTTTCCACCCACGCCGAGGATGTCGACGACGAGCAGGAGTTCGAGAAGTTCGACGAGTTCGTCCATACGCTCTCCCCCGATGACTTCTAAATGTCTGGCACGCGAGCGGAGAGGTCGCTGATGGGTACCCGCGTATCGGCTGAAGCGGCCGCCATCGCGCGTGAAGCCCAGATGCGCTCGGAGGCTTCTGAGGCGGCTCGCATTGCCTATGTGACGCAGGCCCGCACGCTTCGCGAGCGCCGCGGCTCGTTTATCAAGATGGTTGTCGTCTCCGTCCTTGTCGCGGCAATCTGTTCGCGCCTTCGTGGTACAGTTGGTGCGCTTGGGTTTTCGATTTCAACAGGCTTGGTAATCTGGGGTGTGGTCGATGCAGTAATGCTGACCAGCCAGATCAAGGTACTCGACAAGCGCGCGATGGATATGATGCGCGCCCGCGACGCTGCCGCCAAGATCGCTGCCGAGGCACAAGAACTGTAACGACGCCAGACTCGATGGGAAGGTCTAAAGATGGCACAGGATATGCAGGACGCCGGTAACGTCTCCGCCGAGCTCGACGCCATGGTGTGTGACCTGATTGGTGCGTTCTTGGACGACCTTGCCGCCGGCGAGAATCCGGGTGTAGTTGTGGCGATCGAGGACGCTGCTTCCAACCGTTATCTGGCGGCGCTCGATGAGGATGGCGAGGAGGCGTGCCTCGAGGCGGCCACCAACTTTATCTCCGAGCACAAGATGGGTCTTAAGGACGAGGGCCTGGGCCGCATCGCCCGCTATGCCATCGGCTACACCGGTTGTGTCGAAATTGACGGCGGCTATCACGACGCCCTGCTCGTGAGCTTCTTCGAAACCACGCTCGAGAGCGGTTTTTCGGCATACGTGCTGTATGAGGGCATGGGTGCCGGCGATGGTTTTATGTGGAGCGACCCTGAACCTGCAGGTGAGGAAACCCCTCTTATCTAAAATCGCTAAAATAAACGAGTTTTCGGTAAAAGGCTCAATATTCCCGCTGAGCGTTGTATCGCTGGGCGGGCCGCATACGCGTGCCGTTTGTATATGGATAGAAGATAGGGGAACTACATGCGCGTAGACAATCTGAGGAACATCGCCATCATCGCCCACGTCGACCACGGCAAGACGACGATGGTCGACAAGCTCCTGCGTGCCACGGACGCCTTCCGTGCCAACCAGCAGGTCGAGGACCGCGTCCTGGACTCCAACGACCAGGAGCGCGAGCGCGGCATTACGATTCTCGCCAAGAACATCTCTATCGAGTACAAGGACGTCAAGATCAACGTCATCGACACCCCGGGCCACGCCGACTTTGGCGGCGAGGTCGAGCGCGTGCTGCGTATGGCCGACGGCGCCCTGCTGCTGGTTGACGCTTTTGAGGGCCCCATGCCCCAGACCCGCTTCGTGCTGCGTCACGCTATCGACACCGGCCTCAAGATCATGATCGTTATCAACAAGATCGATCGTCCGGGCGCCAACCCCGAGAAGGCCTACAACGACTGCCTGGACCTTATGGCCGACCTGGGTGCCACCGACGACCAGCTCGAGTTCGCCATGGAGCACGTGGTCTACGCCAGCGCCATGAACGGCTTTGCCCGTCTTGACCCCAACGACGGCAACATGGACATGTATCCGCTGCTTGATATGATCATCGACGACATGCCCGCCCCCGAGGTTGACGAGAACGCCCCGCTGGCCATGCAGTGCGTGACCATCGACCACTCCAACTTTGTCGGCCGCATCGGCATCGGTCGCGTGTATTCCGGCGCCATTCACCAGGGCGATCAGATCCTGGTTGTCAAGAACGACGGCTCCAGCGCAACTGCTACCGTCAAGCAGCTCTTTACCTTCGACTACCTGGGCCGCACCGAGTGCCAGGAAGTCGGCGCCGGCGACATTGCCGCCGTTGTCGGTATTGACCGCACCGATATCGGCGATGTCTACACCGACCCCGAGAACCCCGTTGAGCTCGAGCCCATCGAGATCGACCCGCCGACTCTGTCCATCGTCTTTGAGGCTTCGACCTCCCCGCTCGTCGGTCGCGACGGCGACATCGTGGGCGCCCGTCAGCTCAAGGAGCGCCTGTTCAACGAGGCCGAGAACAACGTGACCATGAAGATCGAGGAGCTCGAGGACAAGAGCGGCGTCGAGGTCTCGGGCCGCGGCATCCTGCACCTGTCCGTCCTGATGGAGTCCATGCGCCGCGAGGGCTTTGAGTTCCAGGTCGGCCGTCCCCGCGTTCTGTTTAAGAAGGACGAGAACGGCAACAAGATGGAGCCCGTCGAGCAGGCCGTCGTCGAGTGCCCGGACGAGTACTCGGGCAAGGTCGTTGAGGTCTTCGGTACCTCCGGCGGTATCATGACGAGCATGGATACCTCGGGCATCGTGACGCACCTTGAGTTTAAGATCCCGACGCGTGGCATCATGGGCCTTAAGAACCGCATCATGAACGTCACCCACGGCGAGGGCGTGTTCTACCACACCTTCCTGGAGTACGGTCCCTACGCCGGCGAGATCGGCAACCGTCAGAACGGTGCCATGATCTCCATGACCACCGAGAAGGCCGTTGCCTATGCCCTGGGCACGCTGCAGGAGCGCGGCCAGCTGTTTGTTGAGCCGGGCACCGAGTGCTACGAGGGCATGATCGTGGGCGAGCGCAGCAAGGCCGGCGACATGGTCGTCAACATCGCCCGTACCAAGAACCTGGGCAACCAGCGTTCCTCGACCTCCGACATCTCCGTGCAGCTGGTGCCGCCTCGCACCTTCTCTCTGGAGGAGGCGCTGGAGTACATCGCCGACGACGAACTGGTGGAGATTACTCCCAAGAACATCCGCCTGCGCAAGCGTCTGCTCAACGCCACCGACCGTAAGAAGGCAGCCGTCCGCGCCGGCCAGGTCAACAAATAAGCGCTGGGGCTTATAACTGCCAATAAGAAAGGGCGTCGACCGCAATGGTCGGCGCCCTTTTTGGTGCAATGGGATCAGGTTGCTTTGCGCCACCACAAAGGTGCCTGGCCCTTTTGTGGTGGTTGGCGGCTAGGCGGTGGGGAGTCCTGGCGTGTTAGCCGGCTGCTGCGGCTTGAGGTGGGCGTTGCGCCAGATGATCTGGATGGCGTAGCCGAGCGTGAAGACGAAGGCTACACCGCTGACAAAGTTGCCCATAAGAGGAAGTGCCGTGAGTGCGCCCGCGACGATACCGCCCACGGCGGCCATGGCGTAGCGGTTTTGGTTGTGTCCGACCATGCGCGCGACCGCGGTGCCCGTAAATGCCGCCGAGACCAAAGCGATGCCGATGACGCCGCACATGAGGGCGGCGGCGAGCGACAGGCCTGCAATCGAGATGATGAGCAGCAGCACGGCGGGAGCGACGGCGACCGTGCCCAGAAGACCACTTACCCACAGCGGCATGGGACGCTGATGGAGCATGCCGGCAGCGCTGGCGGTTGCGCGTGGAAAGACAAGCTCAAGCAGGATGGCGACAAAGCAGGTGGAAAGCGCCGCGGCAACGATGCCGCCGATAATGTCGTTGGCCGTAGAGGTGTTCTCGTTCTCGGTCCGGTCGATCTTGAGAGCTCCGACCTGGGCGCCCTCGGCCCGCTCGGGGTCCTGTGAGACGTGGGCGTTCACCGTGCCGGTGATGCGGGCGTTTTTACCCAGGATGAGCTTGTCGGCCCAGACCTCAACATCGCCATCGACGGTGCCGTCGATGGTTACGGTGTCGCCGGCAAGCGCCGCCGATTTGGCGGAGCCGCGCAGGGCGACCGTTTCGCCTGCCGCGTAAAAACAGTTGGCGGTGCTGCCGGTGTTGAGCACGACGTGCTGGCCGGCCACCGTGACGCTGCCATCGATTGCGGTTTTGGCGATATCGATGGTGCGTGCCGCCAGACGAACGGCGCCGCCTACGGTGCAATCGCGAATCGACAGGTTCTCACCCGCCGCGATAATATCGCGGCCGATGGAGGCGTCGTCTAGGTTGAGACTTTGGCCGGCCCAGTACAGGTCGCCTTCGATACCGGACGGAGTTGAGTCAACTTCGGTTGCGAGCACGTTTCCCGCGGTGTCGGTGCCGGCGAACGACACCGTGGGAAGTGCGGTGAGCGCGAGCGCAATCAGCGCGAATAGGATGGTGATGCGGGCCTGCGCTTTGTGGCGCCGGATCGACGGTACTTGGTTGCAAGGCATAGTGAATCCTTCGTTAGATACTCGACAGGTATCTAACAGGGTACCCAACGCGCGGGCGCTCTAAAAGAATCTCTCGGTTGCATTTCGAGGGGTTGTGCTGTGCTACCTACTTTTTACGGTGCAAAAAGCGCGCGATGTCTTCCTCGGTAGGGCTTTTAATGTCAAAGCGCAGTGATAGCCAACGCAGCCCCATGGTCACCACAACGCATACGACCAGCGCGGCAACATTGCTCATGAGGCCGCTCATGACGAGGGCTACATAGCTTGCCGATCCGGCGATGGCCGCGATGGCATAGAAGTTGGTGCGTTGGAAAATGCCCGGGACCACGCCCATAAAGCCGTCGCGCAGCATGCCGCCGCCCACGGCGGTAAAGAAGCCCATCATGATACATACGGCGGGCGCAAATCCGTACACCAACGCCTTGTCCGCGCCGGTTGCTGCATAGATGCCGACCGAGATGATGTCGAGCAGGGGAATGAGTTTTTCGGGCTTATCGACGATTGCCGGGAAGATATAGATGATGGCGGCTGTGGCGATGGAGAGCGGTAGTGCCATGGGCTGGTTGAGGATGTAGACGTTGCCGACCTGGAGCGTCATATCGCGCAAAAGACCGCCGCCCAGACCGCAGACCACCGCGAGCGCGACCGCGCCCACCAGGTCGAGCTTGTGCTCGCGAGCGACCAGCACGCCCGAGATCGATGCCGCGACAACGGCGAACATCTCGAGCCAAAATGGGATAGCGACCATGGCATCCGAGGCGTGTGAAGTAACAGTCATAGCGGCGACGACGGGCAAGATGAGGTCCTTTGATTCTCGGGTTTGAACAATGCCCGTACATAGTACATGGTTGGCGGCGATTGAGACCCTATTGCTCGGCAAACGGTAGGGACTGGGAACGGTCATGGGTACCAAACATGTACATCAGCCTCCAAAGATGCCGAAAAATGTCGTTTTTGGAGGGTGATGTACATGTTTGAGATTCAAGGTGAAATCGAAAGCAATGGGGGACGTGGCTGAATAGGAGGGATGTCCAAATTTTGAGCGGAGCTCAAAATTTATTCGGTCGGCTTGCGCCGACCGCGCTGCGCTAAAAACGCGCCACTGGCGCGTTTTCTTTACGCTCCGCGTCCTGACGGGTTCGAATCCCTCCTCCTCCGCCGTATTTGCTTGTAAGGGACTCTAAACAAAAAAGCCCCCGTTTTCGGGAGCTTTCTCAACCAAAATGGCGGAGGAGGAGGGATTCGAACCCTCGTGACCTTATACAGGCCAAACGGTTTTCGAGACCGCCGCATTCAACCACTCTGCCACCCCTCCGCGTGGGGTAAAAACAAAGCAGGCTCGAAGGCCTGCTTTGGAATTAACTGGCGGAGAGTCAGGGATTTGAACCCTGGAGACGCTTTTGACGCCTACACGATTTCCAATCGTGCTCCTTCGGCCACTCGGACAACTCTCCGTTAAATGCGAAAGTCAGTATACACGAGGAATCGCAAAGTGCAAACAGAAAAGTTGGCATTTTTTAAAACGCTTGGCCGTGCTTGGCGCTGCAGTGGGGCTTGAGGTCCCAAAAAACGGCTTCCGACCAGCGTGGTTGATCAACTCAATTGTTCAAAAAAGGGTATTCATAAGCGACTTGGCAATGAATTTAAAAATCTTTGGGTGGTGCTGTGGGCCACTGGTATGCATTTTGCGACCACAGCCTTGTGCCCGCTGACCTGCGGCTTGGCTCAGCTTGTCCCCACGGCACCGTATCTTGAACACAGATCCGTCAAGCATTTGGTCAGCATTTGGTTGGAATGCGCATGAAGTGCCGTGTGAGCATGGACATATGTGGAGGTCATGAGGTTGTAGCTGCATATTCTTGCAGCCTAGGAGGTTGAAAGATATTATTACCAAGTCTTTTCCTGCTTCAGGCGCACCTTCACGACCTGAAGCCACATTTGCCCAGAGGAGGTGACAATATGAAGGCTTATGAACTGCTGTTCTTTGTTGACCCGTCGCTCGACCCCGAGACTCGTCTCGCTGTTATGAAGCGTATCGATACCACGATCGCTGAGGGCGCTGGCAAGGTCGACTCCGTTGACGAGTGGGGCAAGCGCAAGCTCGCCTACGAGATCAACGACCTCACCGATGGTGACTACACCCTCATCAACTTCCACGCAGATCCTACCCAGATCGCCGAGCTTGATCGCGTCCTGCGCATCACCGACGCTGTGGTCCGCCACATGATCGTCCGTCGCGACGACCAGGAGTAAGACTGTCGTTTTGGACTGGGCTTGTGCCCCAAGAGGAAGTAGTGAGTTATGAGCATCAATCGAGTGAACATCACCGGTAACCTCACCCGCGATCCCGAGCTGCGCGCCACCGCCGGCGGAACCCAGGTTCTGTCCTTTGGCGTCGCCGTGAACGATCGTCGCCGCAACGCGCAGACTGGCGAGTGGGAGGACTATCCCAACTTTGTCGACTGCACCATGTTCGGCACCCGCGCCGAGGCCGTGAGCCGTTTCCTGGCAAAGGGAAACAAGGTCGCGATCGAGGGCAAGCTGCGCTACAGCTCTTGGGAGCGCGACGGCCAGCGCCGGAGCAAGCTTGAGGTCATCGTCGATGAGATCGAGTTTATGAGCTCCCGTGGTGGCCAGGGTGGCTACGACCAGGGCGGTTACGCCCCCGCAGCTCCCGCGCCCGCAGCACGTCCTGCCGCACCGGTGGCTACGCCGCCCGCGGTCGACGTCTACGATGAGGACATCCCGTTCTAAGGGTTGTTCACCTATTTTTGAGTGAGAGGCGGCTTCGGTTCGCCGAAGTTGCCAAATGAAAGGTATTTTGACATGGCTAATGATTTTTCTGCACGTCAGCCGCGTCGTAAGTACTGCCAGTTCTGCAAGGAGAACACTGAGTTCATCGACTATAAGGACACTCAGCTTCTCCGTAAGTACATGACCGACCGTGGCAAGATCAAGCCCCGTCGCGTCACTGGCGCTTGCACGCAGCATCAGCATGACATCGCCAATGCCATCAAGCGCGCCCGCGAGATGGCACTCCTGCCGTACACCGTCCCCGTGGTTTCCTCTCGTGGCAACCGCGACCGCGGCTAAGAAGGGAGACGCATCATGAAGGTTATTCTTCTCGATGAGATCAAGGGCAAGGGCGGCGAGGGTGACGTCGTAGAGGTCGCTCAGGGTTACGCTGAGAACTTCCTGTTCCCCAAGAAGCTCGCTGTTGCCGCCACCAAGGGCAACCTCAAGCAGCTTGACGAGCGTCGCAACAACATCGCTAAGCGCGAGGCCGTTCGTCTGGCTACCGCCAACGAGACCAAGGCTGCCTTTGAGGGCAAGACGGTCACCGTTGACGTCAAGGTCGGCGACGAGGGCATCCTCTTTGGCTCCGTTACCGCCGCTATGATCGCTGACGCCATCAAGGCTCAGCTCGGTATGGACATCGACCGCAAGCGCGTCGAGCTCGGTAAGCCCATCAAGGTTGCCGGTGCCCACACCGTTGCCATCTCGCTGTACCGCGAGATCAAGGCCGAGGTTGTCGTTCTCGTCGGCGTTACCGCCGAGGAGCTCGCTGCCGAGGCTGAGGTCGAGGAGGCCGCTGAGGTCGCCGAGGCCGAGACCGCCGAGGTCGAGACTGAGGCTGCTGCCGAGTAGCATTTGCTGCAACGCAACAATCTTGTTCTAAGAAGGGCGCTCTGAGAGACCGGGGCGCCCTTTTATTTTTTGCGCTGAGTGGGTGTCACGTCATACATTGAGATGCAGTCCCACATAAGCGTTGTGTTAGACCACTTTGGATAAGTGTCCTGCACGCAGTACACGCGACGGGGCCCCGGTTGCGACAATTCCATCATCAGGAGAGATGGAGGTTGCAATGGAAGACGTGCTCACCCAGCTGACGAGGCAGTTCCTCCCGCAGATGACGGCTGCCGAGAAGAGCAGGGCCCTGAGATCGCTCAAGGCGCTGATAGACGCGGAGCTTTTCGAACTCGCGGCAAGCGAGGGGGCGGAAGACGATCCCGACAGAGCCTGCCCCTGGTGCGGCTCCCCGCATTACGTGAAGAGGGGGCGAGACGGGAGCGGCCGTCAGCGGTTCCTCTGCCGAGGGTGCGCCAGGACCTTCACCGACGCCACCATGCGCATCTTCTCCACCACCAAGCTCGACAGGTCGGCCTGGATGAGGTTCGCGGAGTGCCACGTGGACATGCTCCCGCTGCGCGAGTCGGCGGAAAAGTGCGGCGTGTGCCTCAAGACGGCGTTCTTCATGCGCCACAGGCTGCTCGAGGCCATGGCCAAGCGCATGCCCGCCTTCCGCGTGGAGGCCGGCGGCGGGGCCGAGCTCGACGAGTGCTTCTTCAGGGAGAGCTTCAAGGGAAACCGCTCCAGGTCGGAGTCCGGCATGCCCAGGAAGCCCCGCACAAGGTCGCAGGGAACCGACGGGCACGAGAAGATATGCGTGCTCACCGGCATCAACGACGCCGGCGACATCTTCTACGAGATCGCGGGGAGGGGCGGCCTCGACGAGGCGGCAGCCAGGGAGCTGCTCGCCGACAAGCTCGCGGTCGGCGCGATAATCTCGACGGACCGTGCGCACGTGTACCGCCGCGTCCTGCCCGCCCTCGGCGTCGGCGCGCACATCGCCAGCAAGAGGGAGGAGCACGCCATCAACAGGGTGAACAGCCTCCACTCCCAGATGAGGCACTTCATCGGCAGGTTCCGGGGTGTCTCCACGAGACGCCTCGAGAACTACCTCGCCTGGTTCAAGTGGACATGGTGCTTCAAGGTCCGCAGGAGCGCGGACGAGCTCGCCGAGCTCATAGTGAGGCAGGCAGCCCGCGGCACGTACGAGAAGACCTGGCGCCAGTACAAGGTGACCCCCTATCCGTTCTACGAGTACTGGATCAAGCAGGCGAAATGGGACTCGCGTGCGCGGAGGGCCATATACGGCGTGGCGTGATGTCCAGGGCGGTCTGGCGCAGCGCATCTGCGGCAAGCGCTGAAGTCGTGCCCCGATGCAAATAGCAACAGCTAGCGATATTCTTCGGGAACGTCGAAACCGTACTCACGGCATAGGAGCATGACATCGTGGGCGTCGTGCTCGTCATGCTGATAGCCCAAGTGAAACAACAGCTGGCTTTCGGGGTCGATGCACGACACCTCCACCTCGCCGATGCGCCCCCTCCCCGAAAAGACCTCCCCGGGAAAACGATCTCCCTGATACAGAATATCGCCATTCTCGGCGAAATCGAAGCAATGCAGGTCGACGATGCGCCCCGCCTCGTCTTGCCACACCGTGTGATCTTCGGTGGTGAAAGATGCAGCCACCTCGGAAAACCCCTCATCAGCAATTAGATCCACGAACCTTTGGTAATCCCCGCGCTGAACGAACAGGTCGATGTCGTTATGAGCCCTGGTCTCACGCCCGACAAGCGCATCGATGCCCCAGCCGCCATCAAGGTATACGCCAATGCCCGCACCTGCGGAAAGGCCGATTATCCAACACGCATCATCCTTGGTGACCATAGGAGCTCCTTCGCTTTCGCCTGCTATCTAAGCAAGAAAGATTATAGGAAAAGTCCCAGTATCCAAAGCGGTCGGGACTGCGGACAAAAAGTTGGACCGTTGAGGTCCGGAACGGAGTCCGCATGGCATACAGTAGGAGAATGGTGGAGAGGGCCAGGGCGCTTCGCGGCGCCGGGCTCACCGTCATGGAGATAACCGAGATACTCGGCGGGCCCGGCAAGACGTCCGTCTGGCGCTGGATCAGGGACGTGCGCAAGCCCGCGGGAAGGGCCGGTGGAGGAATGGACCTGCCGCGACTCGTCGGGGACGGCCCCGACTACCCCGACATCGACCCGGAGGACAAGGACGCCCTGATCGAGCGGCTCAGGCTCGAGAACGCGGTGCTGAGGGCGGTGCAGGACGTTTTAAAAGCCGAGAGCCTCGACGGGATGTCGAACAGGGAGAAGACCCTGGTGATAGACCGCCTGAGGCCTGCGGGGAAGTGGTCCTTGAGAGAACTCACGAGTTCCTTGGGGATATCAAAGAGCTCCTATGAGTACCAGCGCCGCGCGATCGCGAGGCCCGACCGGCGCGCGCCCCTGCGCGCGCTCGTGCGCAGGATCTTCACCGAGGACGGCGAGGGGGCGCGGGGGTACCGCTTCGTGACGGCGCGCCTGCGCGAGCTCGACGAGCCCGTGCGCGCCTCGGAGAAGGTCGTCCTCCGCATCATGCGCGAGGAGGGCCTGGTCCCCAGGTGGATGAGGAGGAAGAGGAGGCCCTACAGCTCCTATGCGGGCGAGCCGACGCCGGCCCCGCCGAACCTCGTGCGCCGCGACTTCCGCTCGGCCCTGCCGAACTTCCTGTGGCTCACCGACATCACCGAGTTCAGGCTGCCCTCCGGCAGGAAGGTCTACCTGTCGGCCATCAGGGACTGCTTCGACTCCTCGGTCGTGGCGTGGAGGGCCGGCGAGAGACCGGACGCCGCGCTCGCCAACTCGACGCTCGAGGACGCCTGCGCGCTGCTCGCGCCCGGCGAGCGCCCCGTCATCCACTCCGACCGCGGCGGCCACTACCGCTGGCCCGGCTGGATCTCGATCTGCGAGGGGCACGGCCTCGCCAGGAGCATGGCCGCCAAGGGCTGCAGCCCGGACAACGCGGCGATGGAGGGCTTCTTCGGCCTGCTCAAGAGGGAGTTCTGGCACGGCAGGGACTGGTCGGGCTGGACCCCTGCCCGCTTCATCGAGGAGCTCGGGGGCTGGATCGGCCGATACAATACGGAGAGGCGCAGCGATGCGCTCGGCGGCCGCACGCCGGCCGAGTTCCGCGCCGCGCTGGGAAGGGCGCGTAACGGTCCAAGAAATCGTCCGCAGTCCCGTCTAACACAACGCACATAAGGGACCGTTCATCCGTTTGGTTCGGTGATGATTGTTAAGGCGCGCCTCGATTTAAAGCTGTGGCTGATACTATGGATGCTCGCAAGCGATATGAATGAGGATGCTCATGGCATATGACGATAGGGAGACATGGCTGACGGTCGAGGACCGCGGCTCCAAGTTGGGTCTCCCCCAAAACCAAGATGCAGAGGCCAACGTACTGGCCGCCATGCTGCTATCGCCCGAGGTGGTCGAAGAAGCCCAGGTCGAGCTGCAGCCCGATGACTTCTACCGGCCCATTCATAAGACCATCTATACCGCGATGGTCGATATGCACAACAGCCGCATTCCCATCGACTCCATCTCGCTGATCGATTACCTGCGAAGCATCAACAAGCTCGATGCCGTGGGCGGCGAGGCCTACATTTTGGAGCTGATG
The DNA here is from genome assembly GCA_905199545.1 of uncultured Collinsella sp. GTDB lineage: Bacteria > Actinomycetota > Coriobacteriia > Coriobacteriales > Coriobacteriaceae > Collinsella. The sequence goes on along the minus strand of CAJKGW010000002.1, from coordinate 171,407 downwards.
GGCCAGACTCTGTCGCTCGTGAACTGGCAGCACCATGCCGCCATCGTCCGTCGCGACTCGATGCTGCGCGAGCTGATCGGCGCCACCAACGAGATCAACGCGCTGGCCTATAACGCCCCTACCGACACCAAGGAGGTCGTGGAGCTGGCCGAGAGCAAGCTGCTCAAGGTCACGGCGCGAGAGGTCAAGTCGAGCTACAAGACGCTGACCGAGTTTATGGTCGAGGCCTATAACGAGGCCGAGGAAGTGTGCCAGGCCGGTGGCCAGGCTGCGGGCGTGCCCACGGGTTTCCCGTCGCTCGACCGCATGCTCATGGGTTTTCGCGAGGGTCAGCTCATCATTATCGGTGCCCGTCCTGCTGTAGGTAAGACGTCGTTCGCCCTGAATCTGGCGCTCAACGCTGCCGCCGCTGGTTATACCGTCGGCTTCTTCTCGCTGGAGATGTCGGGCAAGGAAATTGCCCAGCGTCTGATCTGCGCCTACGCCATGATCTCGATCAGTGACTTCCGCATGGGCCGCATTAGCCCCGAGCAGTGGGCCAATATCAACGAGGCCACGCAGACCTTGTCTAAGCTCGATATTCTGATTGACGATACGCCCGGCACCACAGTGACCGAGATTCGCGCCAAGAGCCGCCGCATGCTCCACAACAAGGAGAAGGCCATCATCATCCTGGACTACCTGCAGCTGGTGAGTCCTCCGCCGGGACGCCGCTCCGAGAGCCGTACCGTCGAGGTCTCCGAGATGTCGCGTGGTCTGAAGATCATGGCCAAGGAGCTCAAGATCCCGCTCATCGCGCTGTCGCAGCTCTCGCGTCAGGTCGAATCCCGTACCGGCAAGCGCCCGCAGCTTTCCGACCTTCGTGAATCGGGCTCCATCGAGCAAGACGCCGATATCGTTATGTTCTTGGACCGCTCCGCCGACGAGGCCGAAGCCTCACGCGACGATCGACCCGACGAGGGCGTTACGCGTATCGTCGTGGCCAAGAACCGTTCGGGCCCGATCGGCGACGTCGACCTGATGTTCCTGCCGGCATCCACCAAGTTCTATGAGCTTGATGGGGCACATGCCGAGGAGTAGGACAGGCGCCCGTTGCACGGGTATACTGGGAATGTTTTGTGCTTCTGCGTGCCGGCGTGGCGCGTAGACAGTCCATGAATGTAAGGAGTAAACATGCCGTCAACCGTTTTGGTCGGTGCCCAGTGGGGCGATGAGGGCAAGGGTAAGATTTGCGACCTGGTCGCCGGCGACTTCGATGCCGTCGTGCGCTACTCGGGCGGCAACAACGCCGGCCACACCATCGTCGTCAACGGCAAGAAGTACGGCCTGCACCAGGTGCCCTCCGGCATCATGTATTCCGACCACGTGTCGGTGATCGGTAACGGCTGCGTCGTTAACCCCAAGGTTGTCCTTGAGGAGATCGACATGTTCGAGGCCGACGGCATCACCACCAAGAACCTCAAGATTAGCGGCAACGCGCATGTCATCATGCCGTACCACATCGATCTGGATGGCGCCTTTGAGCAGAAGCTCGGCAAGAAGAACATCGGTACCACCAAGCGCGGCATCGGTCCGTGCTATCAGGACAAGATGGCCCGCATTGGCCTGCGCATGCAGGACATGCTGGACGAGGCACTGTTCCGCGACAAGCTGGAGACCGCTCTCGCCCGCGTGAACCCCGAGCTCGAGCTCATCTACAACCTGCCCACCTACACCGTGGACCAGATTTGCGACGAGTATCTGCCCATGGCCGAGCGCCTGCGTCCCTACATCACCGAGACGAGCCTGCTGCTCAACAACATGATCGATGAGGGTAAGGACCTGCTGTTTGAGGGCGCCCAGGCGACGCTGCTCGACATCGACCACGGCACCTATCCGTACGTGACGTCTTCCAACTGCACCGCCGGCGGTGCCATCACCGGCTCCGGCGTGGGCATGAAGAACGTCGACCGCGTGCTGGGCGTCATGAAGGCCTATATCACCCGCGTCGGTTCGGGCCCCATGCCCACCGAGCTTTCCTATGAGTCCGAGGCCGGTCACACGCTGACCGAGGAGGGCTATGAGTACGGCGTGACCACCGGTCGCCGTCGTCGCTGCGGCTGGTTCGACGGCCCCATCGCCAACTACGCCTCGCGCGTCAACGGCCTCACCGATATCGCACTGACCAAGCTTGACGTGCTTTCGGCCTTTGACACCATTAAGGTGTGCGTCGCCTACGACGTCGATGGCGAGCGCTATACGAGCGTGCCCGAGCACCAGGTGCGTTTTGAGAATGCCAAGCCCATCTACGAGGAGCTCCCTGGCTGGAAGTGCGACATCACCGACTGCCGCAGCTTTGACGAGCTGCCGCAGGAGGCTCAGGACTACGTGGCGTTTATCGAGGATCTGGCACACACCCGCGTGACGTTTATTGGCGTTGGCGCTGGTCGCGAGCAGATCATCAACCGATTCTGGAAGTAATCGGGACCATTTGGTTATTGCGATATACCCCTTTGCAGCCCAAGTGGGCGGCCGAGGGGTATATTTGCTTGCAAAGGGCTCGCGCGGAGCGGGCCATTCATCCATAGAGGAGGCACCCTTGAAGGCGGACACTCAAACCATCGACATCCTGTTGTTGGGCAGCGGCGGCCGCGAGCATGCTTTGGCAGCAAAGCTCGCAGCATCACCGCGCGCCGGCAAGCTCTACATTGCGCCGGGTAACGGCGGCACCGCGAGCTGCGGCGAGAACGTTGTTCTCGACGACTGCGATCCCGCGGCCGTGGCGGCGTTTGCTCAGAGCCACGGATGCGGACTCGTGGTAATTGGCCCCGAGGCTCCGCTCGTGGCGGGCGTGGCCGACGCCGTGCGCGCGGCGGGTATTCCCTGCTTTGGCCCGGGTGCCGAGGGCGCCCAGATGGAGGGCTCCAAGCTGTTCTCCAAGCAGCTCATGGAGCGTGCGGGCATTCCGACGGCAGCCTATGGTTCGTTTACCGACGAGGCTTCGGCTCTCGCCTACGTGCGCGAGCAGGGCGCCCCGCTGGTCGTCAAGGCCGACGGCCTTGCCGCGGGCAAGGGCGTTATCGTGGCGACCGAACTTGAGCAGGCCGAGGAGGCCGTGCGCGAGTGCTTTGGCGGCACCTTTGGCGATGCCGGCAGCACCGTGGTCATCGAGGAGATGCTGACCGGTCCCGAGTGCTCGCTGCTGGCCTTTACCGACGGCAAGACCGTGCGCCCCATGGCCACTTCGCAGGACCACAAACGCGCGCTCGAGGGCGACAAGGGCCCCAACACCGGTGGCATGGGCGTCTACAGCCCGGTGCCCATCGTGACCGATGAAGAGCACGCCACGATGGTGGCGGTCATGGAGCAGACCGTGGCCGAGCTTGCTGCCGAGGGCATCGACTACCGCGGCTGCCTGTATGGCGGCTTTATGCTCACCCCCGCCGGCCCCAAGGTGCTGGAGTTCAACGCCCGCTTTGGTGATCCCGAGACTCAGGTTGTGCTGCCGCGCCTTAAGAACGACCTGGTCGAGGTCATGCTCGCCTGCGCCAACTGCGAGCTCGATCAGATTGAGCTCGACTGGTGTGACGAGTGGGCCGTGGCCGTTGTCCTGACGAGCGCGGGCTATCCCGGCAGCTACGAGAAGGGCAAGGTCATCACTGGCATTGAGGATGCCGAGGCCATGGAGAACGTGACCGTTTACCACGCGGGTACTGCCGTGGTGGACGGCCAGCTCGTGACCAATGGTGGCCGCGTGCTTGCCGTGACCGCTCTGGGCGACACGTTTGAGAACGCTCGCAACCTTGCCTACGAGGCTTGCGAGAAGATTGATTTTGAGGGCAAGACCCTGCGTCACGACATCGGCCTGCGCGCGCTGCGCGGCCGCGACGCCTGGGATGCCTAAAATCCGAGAGGAATGAGACGGATGGACGAGAAGAACGAAGAGCTCGTGGACGCGCAGATCGTCGAAGAGGACAGCCGCATGTATGGGCACGCCGAGGGCGAGCCTGGTGGCGAGGTCGCTGACGAGCCGGCGCTGGTGCTGGGCGACGACGACCCGCACGATGCCGAGCTGCACGAGAAGATTCTTTCGGAGGAGTGCGCCTGGAAGGGCAAGATCCTCGACGTCCACCGTCTTGAGGTTGAGCTGCCTAACGGTCGCCGCAGCGCCCGCGATATCGTTCGCCATCCGGGTGCGGCGGCCGTTGTGGCGCTGACCGAGAGCGGCAAGATCGTACTGGTGCGTCAGTACCGCACCGCCATCGACCGTGTGACGGTCGAGATTCCCGCCGGCAAGCTCGATCCAGGCGAGGACCCGCTCGATTGCGCCAAACGCGAGCTGCATGAGGAGACGGGCTTTAGGGCTGGTCGCATTCGCTTTTTGACGTCGATTGTCACGTCCTGTGGTTTTTGCGACGAGATCATTCACATCTACTTGGCTACCAAGCTGGAGTTTGATGCGCCCAACCCCGATGATGACGAGTTTGTCAACGTGGACCTGGTGCCGCTGCACGAGTTGATCGACGCCGTACTCGACGGCAAGATCGAAGACGCCAAGACCGTCGTGGGCGCCTTGGCCTGCGATAGCATCGCGCATCGCCTTGGGGGCGCGGAGCTCTAGGTTACGCGGTTTTACCAAACCGCGTAACGAGTCGACGCTGCAAACGCCCCTAAGCGGCAATCTGCCTTTCAATCGTCGCTCGCGTACCGAAGTACGCGTCGCTCCTCTTTCAAGGCACCTTGCTCGCTTAGGGACGTTTTCGCTGACGCTGCCAGAACGTCGGCGTTATGCTTGTTGGGACGCTTTGTTTTCAGCCTGACCGGTTCAACCGGATTTCTCACGCTATTTATTTCTCTTCGAGGATTGCATGTTTAAAAGGTTTCTTTCGTATTACAAGCCCCAGATGGGGCTTTTTGTTGCTGATACTGTTTGTGCTCTGGTGCTTGCCGCCATTGACCTGGCGTTCCCCATTATTCTGCGCAATCTGACCGGCGGGTTGTTTACCCAGGGTCAGGCTGCCATTATGCAGGCGCTCGGTATGATCGCGGTGGGTTTGGTGCTGATGTATATCATCCGTTGCGCCTGCCGCTATTTTGTGAGCTATTGGGGTCACGTGATGGGCGCGCGTATGGAGTCCAAGATGCGCGAGGACCTGTTTGACCAGTATGAGCGCTTTAGCTTTGCGTACTTTGACCGCAACAGCTCGGGCGACATGATGAGCCGCGTGGTCAACGACCTGTTCGATATCTGCGAGGCGGCGCACCACGTGCCCGAGTGGATCATCATCTGCGGCATCGAGATTATCGGCTCGTTTGTGATCCTCTTTACCATCGCCCCGGTGCTGGCGCTCGCCATGGCCGTGGTGACGGCGGCGTTTGCGGTCATCATGTTTTGGCAGGACATGCGCATGCGCGAGGTCTTTAGCGACAACCGCCAAAAGATCAGCGGCATCAATGCGCAGCTGCAGGATTCGCTGGCGGGCATGCGCGTGGTCAAGAGTTTTGCCAATGAGGAGACCGAACGCTTCAAGTTCCGCGCCTCCAACAATCGCTATCTTTCGTCCAAGGAGAACATGTATCACGCCATGGGCGTCTATACCGCGACGTATGGCCTGCTCTCGGGTGTGCTCTATGTGATCGTGGTGCTGCTGGGCGGCTGGCTGGTCGCCCAGGGACAGCTGCAGGCGGTCGATATGGCGACCTTTGCACTCTATATTTCGCTGTTCTGCACGCCGCTCGAGACACTCGTCAATTCGGCCGAAACGTATCAGAAGGCCATCGCCGGCTTTAAGCGCATGGACGAGGTGCTCTCGACCGCGCCGGATATCCAGGACAAGCCGGGCGCTACGGATCTGCAGGTGACTGCCGGCGCCGTGGAGTATCACGACGTGTGCTTTAACTACGAGGACGTTGAGCTGGGCGAGGGCGATGCCGAAGAGCGTCCCGTTATCGACCATATGAATCTGTCCATCAAGCCCGGGCAGACCATCGCTTTGGTTGGCCCTTCGGGCGGCGGCAAGTCCACGACCTGTTCGCTGCTGCCGCGCTTTTATGACGTGGCTGCCGGATCCATTAGCATCGACGGCCAGGACGTGCGCGATGTGACGCAGCAGAGCCTGCGTCGCGCCATCGGCCTGGTGCAGCAGGATGTCTATCTGTTTGACGGCACGATTGGCGAGAACATCGCCTACGGCAAGCCGGGCGCTACGGCAGGAGAGATCGCCGAGGCCGCCCGTCGCGCCAACATCGATGCCTTTATCGAGTCGCTTCCACAGGGTTATGACACGGTCGTGGGCGAGCGTGGCAGCCGTCTTTCGGGCGGACAGAAGCAACGCGTTGCCATTGCGCGCGTGTTTCTCAAGAACCCCAAGATCCTGATTTTGGACGAGGCGACGAGTGCTTTGGATAACGAGAGCGAGGAGGCGGTGCAGGAGTCACTCGAGGAGCTGGCACGCGGCCGTACCACAATCATCATTGCCCACCGTCTTTCGACCATTAAGCATGCCGATGAGATTGCGACCGTTGAGCATGGTCGCGTTGTGGAGCGTGGCACGCACGAGGAGCTTCTCGCCCGTGGCGGCACCTATGCCCGTTACTATCGAATGCAGTTCGAAGGTGCGCGTGCGCACGAGCTCGACTGATTGATATGACAGGAAGTTTATGGCTGACAAGAACCCTTTGACTCCGGAAGAAGTGACGGAGTTATTCTCCGAAATCGATGCATCCGGTGTCTTGGATCCCACGCTTGCCAAAAAGCGAACCGAGCGCATGCGTGAGAAGGAGGCTGCGGCCAAGCGCGGTGACAAAGCGGCGCTAGCGCAGCTGCGCAGCGAGGACCGTGCGAGCCAGGCAAAACATATCGACCCGCTGTCCGAGGACGATCCTTCGGGTTCGCAGGTGAGTCATACCATTACGAAGACCGCGATGGCCGTGGTCATTGGTATTTTGGTGCTGATCGTGGGCATGCAGATTGGCTACGGCGTGATGCGTCGTCTGAACACCGCCAACCTGTCCGAGAGCGTTTCAGTCGATACCGTTTCGACGGCGCTGAAGGGCGGCCTTGAGTGGGGTAACGGCTTTACGCAGTTCCCGCTCGACTTTACCGTCGATGAAGCTGATGAGCGTACGGGCACGGTCGAGGTGACGGTGTTGGACACATCGTCTGCCAACGAGCTCGAGCTGCTGTCCAACGGGCAGATTCAGGCCGCTGCGCTTGCGACCAACGCGCTGCTCAACGATAAGATCGACCGCGTGGTGTATAACGTTCACGCCTATATCGACGAGGATAGCAACATTCAGCACGATTCCTTCTTTGGCATGTTTCCCGCGCGGGGTCATCAGAGCGCCATTTTGACGTTTGTGTGGACCAAGAGCTCATCCAACGCCACGAGTATCGACTGGAAGATGCGCATCGTAAGCATGGACGACACCATTGCCGAGCGCATTCAAAAACAGGTGAACTCGGTTTCGTCGCTGATCGAGGACCCGGTGGTGAGCCAGACCAAGATTGACGAGGAAAAGGCCGAACGTGACCTGGAGCATCGTCTGCATGGCCGCGAGATTTTCCGCGGCGGCAAGCCCGATCGCTCACCGTCCGATCTGCTGGAACAGGACAAGCAAAAGTAAGAGGCCATTATCCCGCGTGAGCCACAAGCCCACGCGGGATAATTTTTCTGGGACGGGGATTAAATAATCATTATGCATAGAAAGTCATAATTATCATTTCGTAAACATTTCGATGAAATTAACGCCATGAGGCATGCTTGCGGTTACAATACCGCGAGGCCTAACTACACACCTTTAAGCCGGTCCTGTGAGACCGGGAAGGAGAATTATGGCGAACAACCATACCGCGGGCGCTGCCGCCCGCACCTTCGCGCCCAGCGAGCTTTGCCAGCGTATGCTGGCCAAAACCAGCAAGGGCACCTGCGGTCCCTGTATCCTGTATCTTGAGGATGGGACCATTTTTTATGGACGTGCATGCGGCGCTGAGGGCACCGCGACCGGCGAAGTCTGCTTCAACACCTCGCTCGAGGGCTACTTTGAGGTCATGACCGACCCGAGTTATGCCGGCCAAATTGTAACCATGACCTATCCGCAGATCGGCAATTACGGTATCGACGAGACCGATGTCCAGTCGGCCTTCCCCGGCGACGCCGTGCGCCCTGCGAGCGCTCCGGCTATGCGCGGCATGATTGTTCGCGACATGTGCGCCACGCCTTCTAACTGGCGCTCGGCCGTCAGCGTGCCGGAGTACCTGCGCGCTCACGGCATCGTCGCTATCGAGGGTGTCGACACCCGCGCTCTGGTGCGCCATCTGCGCGACAATGGTTCCAAGATGGGCATTATCTCGACCGAGATCTTCGACGTCGACGAGCTTGCCGAGCGTCTGGCCGCAGCGCCCACGCTGGTAGGCGAGAACCTGGTCAAGACCGTAAGCTGCCCCGCGCCTCACGAGTTTGTGGCCGCCGACCTGCCTGCCACGCATGACTTTGCGCTTTCGGCTGCCGCTCCTGCCCGTCACAAAGTGGTCACCTACGACTGCGGTGTGAAGCGCGGCATTCTGGAGGGGCTGGTCCGCGCCGGCTGCGACCTTACCGTCGTGCCGTGGGACACGCCTGCCCGGCAGGTGCTCGACATGAATCCCGACGGCGTCTTTTTGTCCAATGGCCCCGGCGACCCCGATGCCGTGGTGGAGACCTATGAGCAGGTACAGCAGCTGATCGGCAAGGTGCCGGTCTTTGGTATTTGTCTTGGTCACCAGATGATCAGCCTGGCCTGCGGCGCCCAGATGGAAAAGCTTAAGTTCGGTCACCGCGGTGGCAACCAGCCGGTCATGAACCTGGTAAGCCGTCGCGTGGAGATCACCGCGCAAAACCATGGCTTTGGCCTGCTGTTCCCCAGTCTGGGCAAACTGATTCCGGAGCTTTCCGGCGGCGAAACCGAGCATGCGGCCGACGGTGACCTGCGCGCCTGGGTGCGTCGCGGCATCGCGCCGGTCGTGATGAACGAGCGCTTTGGTCGCATTCGCCTGACACATGTGAACCTCAACGACGGCACCGCCGAGGGCATCCAGCTGCTCGACGCCCCGTGTTTCTCGGTCCAGTACCACCCCGAGGCTTCGCCTGGCCCCACCGATGCCCACTATCTCTTTACCGCCTTTACGCGACTCATGGACGGCGAGGAGAACTACCTGGACATCGACACCGCGAAGGACCGCCTCGCCGGCTGGAATTTCGCCGAGTCCGAGAACGCTGCGACCGAGGAGAACTAACATGCCGAAACGTACTGACATCAAGCGTATCCTCGTCATCGGTTCGGGCCCCATCGTCATTGGCCAGGCCTGCGAATTTGACTATTCCGGCGCCCAGGCCTGCAAGGTGCTCAAGGAGGATGGCTTTGAGGTCATCCTGGTCAACTCCAACCCGGCGACCATTATGACCGACCCGGGTCTGGCCGACCGCACCTATGTTGAGCCCATCACCGCCGAGTTTATCGAGCGCGTGATCAAGAAAGAGCACCCGGACGCGCTGCTGCCCACGCTGGGCGGCCAGACCGGTCTGAACGCCGCCGTCGAGCTGGCAAAGGACGGTACGCTCGACAAGTACGGCGTCGAGATGATCGGCTGCGACCTGGCCGCTATCGAGCGCGGCGAGGACCGCAAGCTCTTTAACGAGGCCATGGCCGAGATTGGCCTGGAGGTCGCGCGCTCGGGCTATGCCTACAGCGTGGCCGACGCCGAGACTATCGCCGAGCGCGTGGGCTATCCCTGCGTACTGCGCCCGAGCTTTACCCTCGGCGGCGCCGGCGGCGGCATCGCTCACACCCACGAGGAGCTTGTCTCCATCGTGAGCCAGGGCCTGGAGCTCTCGCCTGCCCACGAGGTGCTGGTCGAGGAGTCCATCGAGGGCTGGAAAGAGTATGAGATGGAGGTCATGCGTGACCACGCCGGCAACGGCATCATCGTGTGCTCCATCGAGAATCTCGACCCCATGGGCGTGCACACCGGCGACTCCATCACCGTGGCGCCGGCGCAGACCCTCTCCGACCTGGAGTATCAGCGCATGCGTGTCGCCTCGCTCGCCATCTTGGAGAAGATCGGCGTCGAGACCGGCGGCTCCAACGTGCAGTTTGCCGTGAACCCCCAGACCGGCCGCCTGATCGTCATCGAGATGAACCCGCGCGTGAGCCGTTCGTCCGCGCTGGCCTCCAAGGCCACGGGTTTCCCCATCGCCAAGGCCGCCGCTCGCCTGGCCGTGGGCTACACGCTCGACGAGATCGTCAACGACATCACCAAGGCAACGCCCGCCTGCTTTGAGCCCACGATTGACTACTGCGTGGTCAAGGTGCCGCGCTTTGCCTTCGAGAAGTTTAAGGGTACCGACCCCACGCTCACCACGCGCATGAAGGCCGTGGGCGAGATCATGGCGATCGGCCGCACCTTTGAGGAGGCCTTCGGCAAGGCCATGCGCTCACTGGAGGACGGTCACCAGGGCATCTGCGCCGGTGGCAAGGAGGGTGCCGACAAGCTGAGCGACGATGAGCTCGCTCAGGCCGCGGCAACCCCGACCGAGCACCGCATCTTCTTTGTGGTCGAGGCCCTGCGCCGTGGCTGGGACATCGCCCGCATCCATGCCATCTGCGGTATCGATCCGTGGTACCTCAATCGTATCAACGACATGGTGCAGGTCCAGGAGAGCATCCGCGGCCTGCGTGTGGAGGATATCGACGCCGACGCGATGCGCCTGCTCAAGCAATACGGCACGAGCGACGCCGAGATTGCCGCGCTGACCGGCTCGGACGAGCGCTTTGTGCGCGCCTATCGCAAGGGTCTGGGCGTGGTTCCCAGCATGAAGACGGTCGATACCTGCGCGGCCGAGTTCTCGAGCGCCACGGAGTACCACTACAAGACGTACGAGAACATCTACCGCACGAGCCCGGATGCCAAGAAGTGCGTGGCTCCCGACGAGACCACACCGGCGGACAAGCCCAAGGCGATGATCCTGGGCGCCGGCCCCAACCGCATTGGCCAGGGTATCGAGTTCGATTACTGCTGCGTGCACGCGAGCTACGCGCTGGCGGCCCGCGGCTTCGAGACCATCATGGTCAACTGCAATCCCGAGACCGTCTCGACCGACTATGACACGTCCGACCGTCTGTACTTTGAGCCGCTCACCTACGAGGACGTCATGGACGTTATCGATGTCGAGCGCCCCGACGGCGTCGTGGTGACGCTCGGCGGCCAGACTCCGCTTAAGCTGGCGCGCATGCTCGAGGAGAGCGGCGTGAACATTATGGGCACCAAGCCCGACGCCATCGATTTTGCCGAGGACCGCGAGCGCTTCGCCGCTCTGCTCGACAAGCTGGGCATCATGTACCCGCCGGCGGGCCAGGCCACCTCGTTTGAGGAGGCCGAGGCCGTGGCCGCGCACATCGGCTATCCGCTTCTGGTGCGTCCGAGCTATGTGTTGGGCGGCCGCGGCATGATGATCGCCTACGATGCCGAGCATCTGCGCGATTACATGGCCGAGGCCGCGCGCATTAGCCCCGACTACCCGGTGTACCTCGATCGCTTCCTGGAGGGTGCGATTGAGTCCGATGTCGATGCCCTGTGCGACGGCGAAGAGGTCTACATCGGCGGCATCCTGGAGCATATTGAGGAGGCCGGTATTCACTCCGGCGACTCTGCGACCTGCATCCCTCCGTTTAGCTTTAGCGAGAGCCTGCAGGCGAAGCTCCGCGAGACCACGCGCCGCATCGCGATGGCGCTGGGCGTACGCGGCCTGGTCAACGTGCAGTATGCCATCAAGGGCGAGACCGTCTACGTGATCGAGGCCAACCCGCGTGCCAGCCGTACCGTGCCGTTTATCTCCAAGGCCACCGGCGTGCCGCTGGCCAAGTGCGCGGCGCGTATCATGGCGGGCGATTCCATCGCGAGCTTGGGCCTGCCGAGCGATGAGCGTCAGCTGGACTGGTTCTGCATGAAGGAAGCCGTTATGCCCTGGGGCCGTTTCCCGGGCGCCGACGTTATCCTGGGGCCCGAGATGAAGTCGACGGGCGAGGTCATGGGTATCGCCAAGAGCTATCCCGAGGCATACGCCAAGACGCAGCTGGCGATCGACTACAAGCTGCCCGACCCGAGCGCCGGCAAGGTGTTCATCAGCGTGTGCGACCGCGACAAGCGTCATATCCTTTCGGTCGCGCGTATCCTGCGCTACCTGGGCTTTGATATCTGCTCCACCGAGGGCACGGCGCGCGTGCTGCGCGGCGGCAACGTGACGTGCGAGATCGTGGAGAAGATTAGCGGCCCGCACGACGGCGAGCGCCCCAACATCGGCGACCTCATTGCCGCTGGCAAGATCGCGGTGATCATCAACACGCCGTACGGTCCGGGCTCGCGTGGCGACGGCTATCTGCTGCGCACCGAGGCGGTGCGCCGCGGTGTGACCTGCGTGACCGCGATGTCTGCCGCTAACACGTATGTGAGTGCCATCGAGGCGGTGCGCGAGGACCAGCAGGGTCACGGCAGCGCCAACGACATGGGCATGGACGTCATCGCCCTGCAGGACCTGCCGCAGCACACGGTGTAATGTGACCTGGTCGGCCGGGGCGGCAGCCGGACACTTTCTCTCGGAAACTGGGCTTCGCGAAGTTATCCGAGAGAAAGGTCCGCCTCCCGCCCCGGCCTGCGGTGACTTGGCCGCACCGTGTGCTGCGGAAGGGGCTTTGCGCGATGACTAGGGCTGAATAAAAAGTGAGCGTGGGATCCACCGTTCGTTCGAACGGCAGGGCCCACGTTTTGTATGGGGCCTTTCAGTCTCGTCAACCTCCCATTCCAAACCAAATCAGCCAACGTACGTCATGGCAATATCCGGTAGGTCGAAGGTGCTCTGCGGCGCCCCGGTGTTTTCATCTGAACGACTTTGCGTAGCAACCGGAGTGAAGATGAAAACACCGGGCCGCCGCAGAGCACCCACAGACCGCAGGGACGGGAGCAGCTATACTACTCTCAGTAGTTAAGGGTCGCGGATTCGCTGCGTCACCGCTCTCAACAGGAGGTCTATGTTTATGGCAGATCAAAAGCCGGTTGTCGGGATCATCATGGGTTCCAAGTCCGATCTGGGCGTTATGGAAGGCTGCACCGCCGAGCTCGAGGCACTGGGTGTGCCCTATGAGCTCGTGATCGCGAGCGCACACCGCACGCCGGCGAAGGTCCACGAGTGGGCTTCGACTGCCGCCGATCGCGGCATCAAGGTGATTATCGCCGCCGCCGGCAAGGCCGCTCACCTGGGTGGTGTCGTGGCTGCCTTTACGCCGCTGCCGGTTATCGGCGTGCCTATGAAGACGAGTGACCTGGGCGGTATGGACTCTTTGCTGTCGATGGTGCAGATGCCCTCCGGCGTGCCCGTGGCCTGCGTTGCCATCAACGGCGCCAATAACGCTGCCATTTACGCCACGCAGATTCTGGGCGCATGCGACCCCGAGTACCGCAAGGTTATCGAGAAGATGAAGCAGGAGATGGCTGACGCCTAAGCGTTCCGCCGTTTCGCCGCAGTATAAGGAGAGCCATGTCCGATTATCAGGGAAAACGATTCAAGGCTTCTCAGATTCCCGATCCGTCGAAGCTGGGTGCCGCCCATGCGGCGCAGCAGGGTCGGACATCCTCTCCTCAGCAGCCGCGCGCGCCGCGCCCCGTGACACCGGCGACGCATCGTCGACAGGACGCGCCGGCCGCATATCGTCCTTCGTCTTATAGCTCCGCTAAGAAGCCGCCCCGGTCCTCATCGCATGCCGCGCCGTCGGATTGCACCGAGCCGCCGCGCAAAAAGCGCCGCTCCATTATTCCCATTCTGCTCATCATCATCGGTATCGGCCTGATTGTCGCCGCCGCCGCTATCTTTATTAATGCCCAGATTGGCTATAAGCAGGCGAGCGATTCGTATCAGAAAATCGAGAAGCAATATGTAAGCGATAAGGATGCCAGCGGCGTGCCGATTATCGACTTTGATGCGCTTGCTCAGACGAACCCCGAGATTGTGGGTTGGATTTACGTGCCGGGAACCAACATCAACTATCCCGTGGTGCAGACCAACAACAACTCCAAATACCTCAACACGCTGTTCGACGGAACGGCTAACGCGTCCGGTGCCATTTTCCTGGATAGCGATGACACCGCGCCGGGAATGGTCGACCAGCAGACCACGATCTACGGCCACCATATGAACGACGGATCGATGTTCAACGTGATTTCGGACACCACTGATCAGGCGACGTTCGATAGCATCGAGTTTGTGTACTACATCACGCGCGATGCGACGTATAAGCTGCGTCCGCTGGCGACCAAGGTGGTCGAGGACACGTATGCCAAGGCGCGCACGACCAATTTTGAGGGCGACGACGGACTCAAGAACTACCTGTCCGAGATGTTCGACGGCGCTTCTGCCGTGGCGAGTGATGCTACCGATCGTGCCGCTTCGGCAACTAAGGTTGTAACGCTTGTGACCTGTCGTTCGCTGTCGCTGAGCAACACACGCGCCGTCATGGTGCTCACGCCGGTCGAGGAATAAGTTGTTCGAGAGTAGCTAAAAAGGCCCCGTCCCAAATTGGCTACTCGACGACGGTAAGGGAGAAATGATGCTCGAGAGTGGCAAATTGATGCCTTCGATTGATGCATGGCTGCGCGAGGCCAAGGCCGATGCTTCGGCGGCAGGCTGTGGGATGTATCTGACGCATAACGGTGTGGTGCGCGCGACGCCCAAGGCCGAGGTGCGCGGAGTCGAGACCGATGGCGTGGCGCCAGGCCACAGGGTGGGCGGCATGGTCTTTGACTACGACGCCGAAAAGGTACGGTCTGCTATCGGGGCCACGCGCGCGATGCCGGGTATCGGCTATGTGCGCGTGTGGCTGGCAAGCGGCGAGCTTGCCGTAGGTGACGACATCATGCTCGTGCTTATCGGCGGGGACATTCGCCCACACGTGGTCGATGCACTGCAGGCGCTCGTTGGCACCATCAAGAACGAATGCGTGAGTGAGGTCGAGCGCGAGGCGTAGAGGCTTGCGTCGATAGAAGGATCGTTTATAAAAATGCCCACCGGTACGTGTGATACCGGCGGGCATTTTGCGTTTTGGGCGCGGTGAGCGCTACACGCGCGTCGCATCCTTGGGGCTCATGGTCATGCTCTGGAAGCGGTTTTCCATGTACTCGTTATCGAAGTGCTCTCCGTAGAACTGTGCGACGGGAATGTCCGGCTCCGTGCCGTTAACGCGCTGGTACCAGTAGTCGAGCGACTGCAGCGTCATGACGCCGTCGACCAGCATGATAACGGTAAAGATGACGGTGGCCGAGTAGCGGCTCTTCCAGGGGATCTTGTTGATAAGCTTAAGCAGCCTCGGCAGCAGCAGCTTGATCCAGATGAGGCCGCCCAGGCCCCACAGGCAGGCGAAGCCCGTGCAGGTGCGTCCGCCCGTGAGGACCACGAGCGGATCGGGCAAACCGAACAGCGTTATGTGCGAGTAGCTCCACGAGACCACGCCAAACGCGGTCTGCATAAACCAGCCCACGAACACCTCAAAGCTGGCGCCGAGCAGGGCGCTCACCAGGAAAATGATGATGGGGTTCTTTTTGTAGAAGCGGTTAAGCACCATGGTCATGAGCACGGCGCCAAATCCGTAGATGGGGCTGAAGGGGCCAAACAGCATGCCGGCGCGGTTCTGATAGACGCCCGGGTCGTCGACCGTCATGTGCCAGATGTCCTCGGCGATCAGGCCGAGTATGCAGCAGACAAAGAACACCCAGAACAGGTTGAAGTAGTTGAGCTTGATGTAGCCCTCGCCGGTTTCATCGCGGCCGAGCATGCCCTCGGCGGCGGCGTCGCGGTCGAGCATCTCCTGCAGGCGGCGCTGCAGTTCGCGCTCCTGACGCAGCGTGGGGTCGACGGTTGCCGAAAGTGCAACAAGGATGCCGAGCTGGACCGCGGGACGCAGCAGGAAGGGCCCGATGCCCTGGAGCATCACGTCGACCAAAAGCTCGACGACGGTGAATGCAATAAGGATGTAGGACAGGCGGGCGGCGTTGCGGCGCTGGTTTTTGATAAGGTCCAGGCCAAAGATGATTAAGATGACGGCACTTGCCGCAGAGAGCATGATGCCGGCGACGATAAGGCCGACTGCGACGAGCGTGTTGTCGCCGAGCTTTTCGGTGGCGTTGCCGTTAACAAGTGCCGTGATGACCTGCCACATAAAGGCAGCGACCGACGGGAGCGTGCCCACGCCGGAAAGGATGCACAGGACGGCGTACACCTTAATGATGAGGGGAATCTTCTTGACCTCTGTGGCGCTGGGGACGCTGGGGTCGAGTTCGTTTCGATCCATACAGAACCTTTCTCGCTTTGTTGTAGGTTATAAGGATACGCCGCCGACCTGCCAAAAGACAGGGCGAACGTCCCAATTGCAACTTTGTAATCCCCAACGGCGGACGCGGCGGCCATCTGGGGGCGCGGGCACTTACACTGGACAGACCGATAAAATGTTTGGCAACAAAACTGATTATTAGCTCGGTGGGCTTTTAAAAAGCGCTGCTCATGCGCTGGGGAGCACGTCGCGCCGTGCGTATAATAAGGCGGGTAACGCCAAAAATACGAGGCTCTGAGGGGATACCATGTCTCAAGAAACCATCCGCGCGGCCGAGCGTGCCGCGGGACAGGTGAACACCATGTCGACGTATGATCCGGACTCCGACCAGCTGCATGAGGAATGTGGCATTTTCGGCGTATGGGCGCCCGATCGCGACGTGGCTCGACTGACGTACTTTGGCCTGCGTGCGCTGCAGCACCGTGGCCAGGAATCGGCTGGAATCGCCGTGGGTGACGGCGGCACGGTTATGGTCCGCAAAGATCTGGGCCTGCTCGACCGCGTGTTCTCCAACGCCGACCTGTCGACGCTCTCCGGCCAGCTGGCCGTGGGTCATGTGCGCTACGGCACTGCCGGCGCCAAGAGCTGGGAAGCCTCTCAGCCGCACCTCTCTACCATCAATAGCGTCATTATCGCGCTCGCGCACAACGGCACCCTCGTCAACACCGACGAGCTGCGCCGTCAGCTGATCGAGCTGGGCGTGCCGTTCCTCTCCAATTCGGATTCCGAGGTCGCGACCAAGCTTATCGGCTACTTTACCCAGCGTACGGGCCACCTGCGCGAGGGTATTCGCAAGACCATGGAGCTCGTGCGCGGCGGCTACGCCATGACGCTCATCAACGAGCAGGCGCTCTACGCATTCCGCGATCCACACGGCATTCGCCCGCTCGTGCTGGGCAAGCTGGTGG
The DNA here is from genome assembly GCA_905199545.1 of uncultured Collinsella sp. Lineage (GTDB taxonomy): Bacteria > Actinomycetota > Coriobacteriia > Coriobacteriales > Coriobacteriaceae > Collinsella. The sequence continues at coordinate 154,110 of CAJKGW010000002.1, read as the reverse complement.
ACGAGGGTCTGGACCAGGCCGATGCCGCAGCCGTTTCGCAGCTGCCGTCGCAGGACGGCGCCGCGACGGTCGACTCCGCCGTCCGTGTCACGCGCGCCGGCGGCTGGGTCGTTGCTTCCGAGACCTGCGCACTCGACATCGTGGGTGCCGAGTACGTCCGTGACGTCCGTCCCGGCGAGATCTTGCGCATCAGCGCCGAGGGCCTGGTATCCGAGCAGGGCGTGCCTGCAGCCGAAGAGCCCGCCAACTGCATCTTTGAGCAGGTCTACTTTGCCCGCCCCGACTCCATCATGAACGGCAAGAGCGTCTATGCCTGCCGTTACGACATGGGTCGTCAGCTGGCACATGAGGAGCCTGTCGAGGCCGACCTGGTCATCGGCGTGCCCGACTCCGGCCTGCCGCCTGCGGAGGGGTATTCGCACGAGAGCGGTATTCCCTTTGGCGAGGGCCTTATCAAGAACCGCTACGTGGGCCGTACGTTTATCGAGCCTACGCAGGAGTTGCGCGCCATGGGCGTGCGCATGAAGCTCAACCCGCTGCGCGACAACATCGAGGGCAAGCGCCTGGTCGTCATCGACGACTCCATCGTGCGCGGCACCACCATGGTGCAGCTCGTCAAGATGCTGCGCAACGCCGGCGCCAAGGAGATTCATATCCGCATCAACTCGCCCGAGGTCATCTGGCCGTGCTTCTACGGTATCGATACCGACGTGCAGTCGCAGCTCATCAGCGCCAACAAGACGGTCGATGAGATCTGCGAGTACATTGGCGCCGATTCGCTGGCCTTCCTTTCGGTCGAGGGCCTGCTGAAGGTCATGCCCAAGGGCGGCTACTGCGATGCGTGCTTTACCGGCCGCTATCCCGTGGCGATTCCCGAGAGCTTTGGCCGCGACAAATTCATGGAGGGCTTTAAGCCCCGCAACCTGGACAAGCCGCTACACTTTGACGACGACGCCGTGGTCGAGAAATATGACGACCGCAGCTGGGAAGAGGAACACGGTGAGGCCTAAAACCTGCCATTTAGGACAGGTTTATTTTGGTAGGTTTTACCTGCTGTTTTGTTGATATGACGGCGCGTGCTGTTATGGCGCGCGCCGAAATGGGGCAACTATGAGCACCGTTTGGCGCCTGCTCGTCAGACGGTAGTGGGAGAGGGAGACTCAGATGAGCGACAGCAAGCATGTGACGTACGAGGACGCCGGCGTCGATACCGCCGAGGGCGGCCGCGCCGTCGACGCTATTAAGCAGATGGTCAAGGACACCAACCGCCCCGAGGTCATCGGCGGCATCGGTGGCTTTGGCGGCCTGTTCTCGGCCGCCGCGCTTAAGGATATGGAAGACCCGATCCTGATTAGCGGCACCGACGGCGTGGGCACCAAGCTCGTGCTCGCCCAGATCATGGACCGTCACGAGACGGTGGGCCAGGACCTGGTCGCCATGTGCGTCAATGACATTTTGGCTTCGGGCGCCGAGCCGCTGTTCTTCCTGGATTACGTTGCCATCGGTCACATTGAGGCCGAGCACATGGCAAAGATCATCAAGGGCGTGGCCGACGGCTGCAAGCTCGCGGGCTGCGCGCTCGTGGGCGGCGAGATGGCCGAGCACCCGGGCGTCATGGCTCCGGCCGACTACGACCTCGCCGGCTTTACCGTGGGCGTCGTCGACCGTCCCAAGATGCTTGATCCCGCGAACGTTCGCCCCGGCGACGTGATCCTGGGCCTGCCCTCCACTGGCGTGCACTCCAACGGCTACTCGCTCGTGCGCAAGGTCATCGGTGTCGACGGCATCAAGCCGGGTACGCCCGAGGCCGCCGCTAAGGCCGAGGAACTGAGCCGTCCGCTCGAGGAGCTCGGCGGTGCTTCGCTGGCCGACGCTCTGCTGGCTCCTACGCGCATCTACGTCAAGCCGATTCTGGAGCTGCTGCGCGGTGGCGCTAACGTGCACGCCATCGCCCACATCACCGGCGGCGGCATCACCGAGAACCTCAACCGCGCGCTCGCCGACGATGTCGATGCCGTGGTCACCCGCAGCGGCGCCGAGATGGGCTGGGATGTTCCGCCCGTCATTACTTACGTGTCGCGTCAGGCCGAGCTCGCTCCCAACGAGGCGTGCAAGACCTTCAACATGGGCGTCGGCCTGTGCCTGATCGTCGCCCCCGAGGACGAGGCTGCCGTGACCGAGGCTCTGGTCGCGCTGGGCGAGAAGCCGTTCCGCGTGGGCGAGTGCGTCGAGGGTTCCGGTAAGGTCGTGTACTCCGATGAGCGCTAGCGAGCAGATGGCTGCTGCCGAGGGCCTGGGCTTTGTGCCCTACACCCGTCCGACCGGCACCGATACGGCCGAGCCGCTCAAGATCGGCGTGCTTATCAGCGGTTCGGGCACCAACCTGCAGGCGCTGATCGACCTTATCGCCGCCGGCAAGCTCAACGCCTCGATTGAGCTTGTAGTGTCGAGCCGTCCTTCGGCCAAGGGCCTGCAGCGCGCTGAGCGCGCGGGCATCCAGACGCTCACGCTGTCCAAGGATGTCTACGCCGACCCTATTGCCGCCGACGAGATCATCGCGCACGAGCTTCTCGAGCGCGGCTGCGAGTATGTGGTCATGGCCGGCTACATGCGCATGGTGCACACGCCGCTGCTGGCGGCGTTTCCCAACCGCGTGGTCAACTTGCATCCGGCGCTGCTGCCGAGCTTTACCGGTGCGCATGCGATTGACGATGCCTTTGCGCGCGGCGTCAAGGTAACTGGCGTGACCGTGCATTTTGCCAACGAGATCTACGACAACGGTCCCATCATCGCCCAGCGCACACTGGCTGTTGAGGAGGGCTGGGATGTCGACACGCTCGAGGAGCACATCCACGCGATTGAGCACGTGCTGTATCCCGAGGTCGTGCAAATGCTCGCCGACGGTCGCATCCACGTGCTGGAGAACGGCAAGGTCGCAATTGATGCGCCCCGCGGCTAGCGGCGCACAGTACAATTTAGTTGAGTGGTCAGGGTGGTCATTGGCGCCAAGGCGCGCGTGGCCACCTTTTGTTTTGGGTAGTCATCGGGGACGTTCTTGAATGACTAGGTGAGAGAGGTGAGCGCATGGCGGATAACGAAGCGCTGTTTGCGCCTGAGCTGGTGTTTTTTGATTGGGAGTGTGCGACGCCGGATGAGGTGTTCGCGCGGCTTGAGGGCGAGCTTGTACCGCGTGGCTACATTGCCGACGGTTGGTTCGACGCCGTTCGCACGCGCGAGGATGCCTATCCCACGGGTCTTGCCATGCCGGCGGCAAACATTGCCATTCCGCATACCGATCCGGGGTTTGTGGCCAAGCCCTATATCGCGGTGGTGAAGCCCGCCGCGCCCGTGACATTTAACGCTATGGCTGGCATGGGCGCTCCGGTGCCGGCGCAGATCGTCATCAATCTGGGCATCGCCGAGCCGGGCGGCCAGGTCGAGGCCCTGCAGGCGCTCATGAACATCTTTATGGACGCCGATGCCGCAGCCGACGTGCTCGGCCAGACCACGTCCCAGGGCATGGTCGACGCCATCCGCCGTCACTTCTAAGGTGCCGGCTGCCAGAGCTGTCCCCTTTGCACCAAAATGGTGCAGATTAACCTGTCCCCAATGCACCAAGCGTGCCGCGGGGGCTGCGTTGTGACACAATGGCGTTTGTTCGATTCGTTATGCGAAAGGCCAACTATGGCAAATAAGAAAAAGAACCCCGCACCCGAGCCGACGCCCGAGCAGCAGGCTCGCGCCGCCTCCAGCTCTCGCAAGAAGCAGCGCAAGACCCGCGTGTCCAAGACCGTCAAGATTGTTCTGGTGGTTATCGGCGTGCTGGCAATGTTGCTTTCCGTCTCGGCCATGGCGTGCTCCGGTCTTATGTCGCAGACCGAGGACACCTCGGGCTACAAGCTGACCGGCGGTGTTGCCGCCACCATCAACGGCACCAACCTCACCGAGGACACCGTGACCAAGCAGATCATGAGCATGCGCACGTCCTATGGTTATACCAAGGACAAGGATTGGGCGCAGTACCTGGTCAACAACGACCTTACGCCCAAGAAGTACCGCAAGCAGCTCATCGATTCCTACACGCAGCAGATTCTGCTTCAGCAGGCGCAGAAGGAAAACGGCGTGACGGTGTCGGATGAGGAAGTCGAGAAGGCTTGGAAGGACGCGTGCAAGAGCGCGGGCGGCGCCAAGACCTTTAAGAAGACCCTTAAGACTTACGGCTACACCGAGGACACCTATAAGAGCTCGCTCAAGGAGAGCCTGGCGCAGCAAAAGCTCAAGGAAGCCGTGGCGCCCACCAGCAAGCCCAAGGACAGCGAGATCGTCGATTACATCAACGAGAACCTGTCGAAGTACAACGATGCCCGCCGCTCGTCGAACATCCTGATCAAGGTCGATTCCGACGCATCCGACGAGGACAAGGCTGCCGCCAAGGCCAAGGCGCAGGAGTGCCTGGACAAGATTAACTCCGGCGAGCTGAGCTTCGAAGACGCCGTGAAGCAGTACTCCGACGATACCGGCTCCAAGGATAAGAAGGGCGATGTGGGTTGGGACAAGCTCACCACCTTCGTCGACAGCTATCAGGCGGCGCTCGAAGGCCTTAACAAGGGCGACGTGAGCGACGTCGTCGAGTCGACGTATGGTTACCACATCATCAAGTGCACCGACTACTTCCATGTCGATAGCCAGGTCGATGACATTAAACAGGTGCCCAAGGACATCAAGAAGTATGTCTCCAACGTGGTGAAGACGCAGGCAGAGAGCACTGCGTACAGCGAGTGGCTGGAGCAGTACAAGAAGGATGCCGACATCACCGTCAACCCCATGCCCAAGGACGTGCCGTACAACGTCAGCCTGAAGGGCGTCACCAAGAGTTCGACCGACAATTCGTCGACGACTGAGTAATCATGGGGCGGCGCTCGTGTGAGTGCCGCCCGCACTATTGAGGAGGATTTGCAGATGACCAACGAAGAGCTGCAGAAGGAAATGATCGCCGCCATGAAGGCTAAGGACAAGGTTCGCCTGTCCATCATTCGCCAGGTTAAGGCCGAGGTGAAGAATATCGAGGTCAACGAGCGCCGCGACGTGACCGAGGAAGACGTCAACAGCATGATCAAGCGTCTCATCAAGCAGACGAGCGAGACGCTGGAGATGTCCATCAAGGCCGGCACCGACCAGGACCGTACCGACAACCTGACCGAGCAGGTCAAGATTCTGGAGAGCCTGCTGCCCGCACAGGTTTCGGGCGAGGAACTTGAGGCTCTGATCGAGCAGGTCATCGCCGAGCTGGGCGCCACGTCCAAGAAGCAGATGGGCCAGGTCATGGGCGCGCTCGGCAAGGCCACCGGCGGCAACTTCGATAAGCCTGCCGCGGCAAAGATCGTCGGAGCCAAACTCGCGTAATTTGTTACGCGGTTTTACCAAACCGCGTAACGGCTCGACGCTGCAAACCCGTACACGCGGCAATCTGACGTTCAATTTCAAGGGCGCGACCATAAGGTCTGCGCCCTTTCATTTCACGTCACCTTGCTCGCGTGTACGGGTTTTCGCTGACTTATGCTCAACAAGGGCGGTTGGGCGCTCACTGGGGACAGACTTAAATGAGTGCCCAATGAGTGGGTGGAAGATTGCGGGTTCTTTACGGGAATGTAGTGTGGGCTGCGGAAACGTGGTTCTTTCCGTACAATAGTTCAACTCGTGTAAACGCAGGGAAGGGACATTCATGGCAGACATGATCGAGATCAAGCATCTCAACAAGTACTTTGGCGACCTGCATGTGCTCAAAGATATCAACCTCACCGTCAAGCGCGGCGAGAAGCTCGTAATGATCGGGCCTTCCGGCTCGGGTAAGTCGACGCTCATCCGCTGTGTCGATTATCTTGAGGAGCCCACGTCGGGCGAGGTCATCATCGACGGTACGCCGCTCACTAAGAAGAATCACCTGGAAATGGCTCGCAAATATAGCTCCATGGTGTTTCAGCAGTTCAACCTGTATCCCAACATGACGGTGCTGGGCAATCTGACGCTCGCGCCCATCAAGCTGCAAAAGAAGAGCAAGGAGGAGGCGACCGAGATCGCCATCGCCGCGCTCAAGCGCGTCGGCATGGCGCATAAGGCCGGCGAGTATCCGCAGAATCTCTCGGGTGGTCAGCAGCAGCGCATCGCCATCGCCCGTGCCCTGTGTACCAAGCAGCCCATCATCCTGTTTGACGAGCCGACCTCGGCGCTCGACCCCGAGATGGTCCAGGAGGTTCTGGACGTTATGATTGAGCTTGCGCAGGAGGACATCACCATGATCTGCGTGACGCATGAGATGGGCTTTGCGCGCCAGGTGGCCGACCGCGTCATCTTTATGGAGGACGGCCGCATTCTGGAGGAGGGCACGCCCGAGCACTTCTTCGATAACCCCGAGAACCCGCGCTGCCGCGAGTTCCTGTCCAAGATTCTGCACTAGGCGCGGTGATGGACATGACGGATATGACGAGGGCGGCTGTATCGCGCCGTCACTTTTTGCAGCTGGCTGGCGCCGGCATGCTTGCGCTGACGGGGACCGCGCTCACCGGTTGCGGCAACTCCACCAGCGGCGAGGGTTCCGACAAGGGATCCAAGCTTGCGGCCATCAAGTCGCGCGGCCATCTGAATGCCGGCGTTAAGAAAGACGTTCCCGGCTACGGCTATTACGACACCGCCAAGGGTCGCTTTGAGGGCATGGAAGTCGATTTGTGCTACCAGATCGCCGCTGCCGTCTTTGGCGTGAGCTACAAAGAGGCCCGCGCCCAGGAGCTTGTCGAGTTTACCGACGTAACGCCCAAGACGCGCGGCCCGCTGATCGATAACGGCCAGCTCGACGTGGTCGCGGCGACCTACACCATCACCGACGAGCGCAAGAAGAGCTGGGATTTCTCGACGCCGTACCGCACCGACTACGTGGGACTCATGGTCAAGAAGCGTTCGGGCTTTACCTCGATTGAGGACCTGGACGGCAAAGTTATTGGCGTGAGCCAGGGTGCTACCACGCAGGGCCTGATCGAGCAGATGATCAAGGACAACGGCTTTAGCTGCAAGCCCGAGTTTAGGGCCTTTAGCGGCTACCCCATCATCAAGAGTTCGCTCGACGCCGGCAATATCGACGTCTTTGCCATGGACCGCTCCACGTTGGCCGGCTACATGAACGAGACCGTCGAGCTGCTGCAGCCCGAGATCAAGTTTGGCGAGCAGGGCTACGGCGTGGCGACCAAGAAGGGCTGCGACCTTTCGGCCGTGGTCGATCAGGTGATTTGCGATCGCCTAGCCGATGGCTGGCTCGACCAAGAGGTCAAGACCTGGGGTCTTGTATAGGCGCTCGGCGTAGGAAGGAATCAAATGCTCGAAGGATTGTTTGACGCCGACCGCTGGTCGACGACATTCCAAAACATGGGGCCCTTCTGGGAGGGCTTTGGTGTGACGCTGCAGGTGGTTGTTGCCGGTCTGTTGCTGTCGCTGGTGCTGGGCACGCTGCTGGGCGTGTTCTCGACCACGCGTTCGCGCGTGCTGCGTGGTATTAGCCGCGTGTACGTGGAGTTTTATCAGAACACCCCGTTGCCCGTGCAGGTGCTCTTTATGTACATGGCCGGCCCACAGTTTTTGCAGGCCATAACCGGCGCCGACCAGCCGGTGCGCATCGCACCGTTTGTGCTGGGCTTTTTGGGTGTGGGCCTGTATCACGCGGCCTACATCTCGGAGGTCATCCGCACCGGTATCGAGGCGGTTCCGCGCGGTCAGATGGAGGCGGCCCAGAGCCAGGGCTTCACCCGTGCCCAGGCGTACTGGTACATCGTGCTGCCCCAGACGTTCAAGATCATTCTGCCGCCGCTGTGTAACCAGGCACTCAACCTGGTCAAGAACACGTCGGTGCTGGCGCTCGTGGCCGGCGGCGACCTTATGTATCGTTCCGACAACTTTGTGAGTCTGTACGGTTACCTGCAGGGATACATCGTCTGCTGCCTTATGTACTTCATCATCTGCTTTCCGCTCGCCATGCTGGTGCAGTGGCTCGAGCGCCGCTCCAAGGAGCGTCCGCGCGGCGTGAGCCTGGCCGAGCTGGGGCTCGACAACGTAGAGGAGGCCTAGCGCATGGAAATCTTCAACGCGACCAACCTGCTCTACATCTGGGGCGGCTTTGTTAAGACCATCGAGATCTCGGCGCTGTCGATCTTTTTCTCGCTCATCTTTGGCACGGTGCTGGCGCTCGTTAAGAGTTATGCGCCCCGCCCGTTCCGTATTTTGGTGAGCGTCTATATCGAGCTGTTCCGCTGCACGCCGAACCTGCTGTGGATTCTGTTTATCTACTTTACGGTGCAGGGTTTGGACATTGTGATTTCGACCATCGCCTTTACGCTGTTTACCAGCGCTGTTATGGCCGAGATTGTGCGCGGCGGCCTCAACTCGATTCCGCGCGGCCAGTTTGAGGCAGCGCAGAGCCAGGGCTTCGGCTTCTTTGCCACCATGCGCTACATCATTCTGCCGCAGACGTTTAAGACGATCATTCCGGCGCTGTTTAGCCAGTGTACGACCGTCATTAAGGACAGCTCGTATCTTTCGGGCATTAACGTTGCCGAGCTCATGTACACGGCAAATGTCGTGATGGCCCACGCGATCGACCTGTCGCAGGTGCTTATGCTCTACGGTCTGGTGTTTGCGATGTACTTTGTGCTCAACTTTGGTATCTCGCTGCTGGTGAGAGCATATCAGAGGCGAATGGTGGCAGCGTAGCCTGGCTTTCCCTGGTACGCTATCGTGGGAAAAGGCGATAGACAGCCTTTTTCTCATTTGTTAGAAAGGAATCGCGATGAGCGATCTGGAGAACAAGAAGAGTCCTGTGGTCATTACCATCGCGCGCGACTTTGGCGCCGAGGGCCACGAGATTGGTCGCATGCTTGCCGACGAGTTGGGGATTCCGCTGTATGACAACGAGCTGCTGGTACGTGCGTCGCTGCGTGCGGGCGAGTCGCTCGACAAGATGGCTGCCTACGACGAGCGCCTGGCCGTGGAGAACATGGCGTTTCTGCCCGACCGCTACGACGCCCGCTCGTACTCGGACAAGTTGTTCCAAAAGATGAGCCAGGTGATTTTGGATCTGGGCGAGACCGAGAGCTGCATTATCGAAGGCCGCCTGTCCGATTACCTGCTGCGCAACAATCCCAACCACATTGCCGTGTTGGTGACCGCACCCTTTGAGGACCGCGTCGAGATAGTGCGCAAGAAGCGCGGCCTTAACAAAAAGAAGGGCGCCAAGCTGGTCAAGCAGCAGCAGAAGGCGCGCGAGGCGTTCTATAAGCGCTACAGTGCCGGAAAGTGGAAGATGACGAGCGGCAAGGACATCGTCGTCAACCGCGCCAAGCTGGGCCGCGAGGGTTGCAAGGACGTCATCGCCGCAGCCTACCGCTACAAAGTCGCCCAGCTCGAAGGCTAACCGACCAAAACCACCACAAAGGGCAGGCACCTTTGTGGTGGTTTTTGTTTTAGGCGGAGGGGAAGGCCTTGGCGGCAGTGCCTATCCTCGGCTTTTGCAAATCTCGATCTGTAACACCAAGCCAGCGAAAATGGCTCTAACTGTTACAGATTTAGATGAACCGTTCGGCCGTCAGCCCAACGTCTTGATCTGTAACACCAGGCGGCATATTTGGTCTCTAACTGTTACAGATTGAGATGCAGCGTGGGCGGCCGGCACAATATCTCGATCTGTAACAACTACAAGGCTCAACAGGGCCTAACTGTTACAGATTGAGATAAAACGACCGGGCAAGTCCCCAACCACCACAAAGGTGCCTGTCCCCTTTGTGGTGGTTGGGGCGGTCGGCATAGAAAAAGTCCCCGCCGGGCGTGTGCTCGACGGGGACTTTGCCGTTTGATGGCGAGCGCTGTAGGTGATTACTCGCCCAGCAGGCTCTTGGTGATGGAAGCGGCGGCCTTCTTGCCGGCGCCCATCGCCAGAATGACCGTAGCGGCACCGGTGACGATGTCGCCGCCGGCCCAGATGCGGGGATCGGTGGTCTGGCCGGTCTCCTCGTCAGCGACGATGTAGCCCCACTTGTTGAGCTCCATCTTGCCGCCGATCTTGGCAGCGAAGGGGTTGGCGTTGGTGCCGATAGCCGAGATCGCGACGTCGCAGGGGATCTCCTCGATGGCGCCCTCGATGGGCACCGGGCGACGACGGCCGGACTCGTCGGGCTCGCCGAGCTCCATCTTCTGGACCTTGACGGCGCACACGGAGCCGTCCTCGCCAGCGACAAACTCGAGCGGGGAGACGAGCGGCAGAACTTCGACGCCCTCGGCCTTAGCATGGTGCAGCTCGGCGCGACGGCAGGGCATCTCGTCCTCGGTACGACGGTAGGCGATGATGGCGTGCTCGGCGCCCAGGCGCTTGGCGGTACGGACGGCGTCCATAGCCACGTTGCCGCCACCAAAGACGACGACGTTCTTGCCGTGCTTGGTGGGGGTGTCGTACTCGGGGAACTTGTTGGCCTTCATCAGGTTCACGCGGGTGAGGTACTCGTTAGCGAAGAAGACGTTGGGCAGGTTCTCGCCGGGGACGTTGAGGAACTTGGGCAGGCCGGCGCCGGTCGCCACGTAGATGGCGTCGAAGCCCTGCTCGAACAGCTCCTCGGCCGTGGCCATGTTGCCCACGACGGAGTTGTACTCAAACTTGACGCCCATGTCCTCCAGGCCGTCAATCTCGCGCTTGACGACTGCCTTGGGCAGACGGAACTCGGGGATGCCGTAGACCAGCACGCCGCCGCCGGTAAAGAAGGCCTCAAAGACGGTGACGTCAAAGCCGTTGCGGGCGAGCTCGCCGGCGCAGGTGATGCCGGACGGGCCGGAGCCGACGACGGCGACCTTCTTACCGTTCTTGGGAGCCATCTTGGGCGTGGAAGCGAGCTCGGGGCGGTCACCCAGGAAGCGCTCGAGCTGGCCGATGGCCACGGGCTCGGATTTCTTACCACGGATGCACTTGCCCTCGCACTGGTTCTCCTGCGGGCAGACGCGACCGCAGATAGCGGGAAGCATGGAGTCCTCGCGGATGGTATCGAGGGCGCCGCCAAAGTCCTTCTCGCGGATCTGCTCGATAAAGCGGGGAATGTTGATGTTGACGGGGCAGCCCTCGACACAGAACGGCTTCTTGCAGTTGAGGCAGCGCTCGGCCTCGGCCAGCGCCATCTCCTCGGTGAAGCCCTTGTCGACGGGGCGGAAGTCGCAGGCGCGCTCGGCAGCCGGCTCCTCGTTATCGGGGGTGCGGGGCGACTTCATATCGGCAACGAAACGACCGTTAACTAGTGGCATGCGCAGCTCTTTTCCTCATAGGCCTTGAGGGACGCGCCCTCTTCGGAACGATAAGCGGCCTGGCGGGCACGAAGGTCATCCCAGTCGACTAGGGTGGCATCGAAGTCGGGGCCGTCGACGCAAGCGAACTTGGTCACGCCGCCCACCTCGACGCGGCAACAGCCGCACATACCGGTGCCGTCAACCATGATGGGGTTGAGCGACGCGGTGATGGGGGTGTCGTACTTCTGGGCGGTGAGGGTCGAGAACTTCATCATCGGAACGGGGCCGACGCAGAAGACCTGGCTCACGGCCTTGTCCTGCAGCAGGCGCTCCAGCGGAGCGGTGACAACGCCCTGCTCGCCGTAGGAGCCGTCGTCAGTGGTGATGTGGATGTGGTCCTCGTCGAGGAGCTCGCGGAACTGGTCCTCCATGAGCAGGAGGTCCTTGGTGCGGGCGCCCATGATGGCGTGGACCTCGTGACCGGTCTCGACCAGGTGCTTGGCGACCGGGAAGGCAATTGCCAGGCCGACGCCGCCGCCAATGACGGCACAGGGGCCCTCGGCCATCTCGGTGGGAACGCCCAGCGGGCCCACGACGTCGCGCAGCGACTCGCCGGCCTCGTAGGTGGACAGCATCTCGGTGGTCTTGCCGATCACCATGAAGATGAACTCGACCCAGCCCTCGTCACCGTTCCAGCCAGCTAGGGTAAACGGGACGCGCTCGCCCGTCTCGTTGGCGCGAACCATGAGGAACTGTCCAGCGTGCGCATGCTTGGCGATTGCGGGCGCCTCGATGCGGAACTTGAACACCTTCTCCGAGAACTGCGTCTTCTCCAGGATCTTATACATAGAACCCCTCTCTTGTTAGGGCGGCCGAACCGTGCCTCCACGGAAATGGACGGCAGCCCGAATAAAACCGTACGCGCACAGGCGTTGTGCAGACATACGGTGCAAATTATACCCTCATGGACATGTCGCTTACGTGTATCTTCGGCAGGCGGAAAAGTGACCTGCCAAAAAGGGACAGGTTTATTTCGGCAGGTTTTATCAGGCAAAACGACAAAGGGGGCCGGCCTCGCGCATCGGTGGGGCCGGCCCCCTATGGGGCGCTGCATATGTATGGCGGCGCAGGACTTATTGCGATGCGGCCGCGGCGGCGTTTTCGCATATAAAACCTGCCAAAATTAACATCCCTAAATGGTAGGTTTTAGTGCTTGCCGTTGGCGGAGGCGGCGCCGTTGACATGGTCGCGGGCATAGACCACGCCGTGCACGATCGCCAGGCCGGCGGCGTCGGCCGCGCGGGCACAGGTGTCCTGGAAGTCCTCGGCCTCGCGGGCGCGTAGCTGCTTGAGCACATAGTCTGCGACGGCCATCTTGCCGGGAGGGTTGCCGATGCCGGTGCGGATGCGGCTGAAGTCGCGGCTGCCCATCTTGTCGATGATGGAACGTAGGCCGTTGTGGCCAGCATGGCCGCCGCCCACCTTAACACGTACGTCGCCGGCGGGAATGTCGAGCTCATCGTGGATCACGAGCAGCTCCTCGGCCTTGATCTTGTACTCGCGGCAGAGCTTGGAGATGGGGCCGCCCGAGGTATTCATGTACGACTGCGGCTTGACCAGCACAATCTGGCGCTTGCCGCCCTCTTCCTCGGGGTCGTTGATATTGATGAGCGCGACCTGGGCGCCGGCCTGGTTTTTCCAGTACGTGACGCCGGCCTGACGGGCCAGCTCGTCGATTGCCTTAAAGCCAGCGTTGTGGCGGGTCTCGGCATATTCCTCACCCGGGTTGCCAAGTCCGGCAACCATGCGAATCTTAAGCGGCTGTGCAGCTGCCATATTTGTCCTTCCGTTACACATAAAAGTTTAATCAACGACAAAGGCTACCACGCCCGCCGAAGGCGAGACTTCGTTTCAGCGAAATCCCACCAGACAAAAGCGCGGCCGCGGCAGAGCGAGCCGTCGGAACAGAAGAAACCCCCGCGCGACCTTTGCGAAGGGGGAGCGCGGGGGTTTCTTCTGTTCCGACGGCGATGCGCCGGGTTGCAAGGACGATGCGATTACAGCGCGAAGTCGCCGCCGACGAGCGTGGAGACGGGCTCCTCGTGGTAAACGGCGGAGATGGCCTGAGCGAACTCCTCGGCGACCGAGATAGTCTTGATCTTGCCGCCGACCTCGACGGGGATGGCGTCGGTGACGACGCACTCGACGATGGGGGCATCGTTCAGGCGCTCGATGGCCGGACCGGAGAAGATGCCGTGGGTGGCGCACACGTAGATGTCGCCGGCGCCCATGGCCTTGAGCTCCTTGACGTTGGCGCACAGGGTGCCAGCGGTGTCGATCATGTCGTCGTTGATGATGCAGGTCTTGCCCTTGATGTCACCGATGATGCCCATGACCTCGGCGGCGTTGTGGCGCGGACGGCCCTTGTGGGCGATGGCCAGGTCGCAGCCGAGCATGTCGGACAGCTTCTTGGCGGCCTTGGCGCGGCCCACATCGGGGGAGACGACAACCAGGTTGTCGGTGTCGAAGTGCATGTCGTTGTAGTACTGGCCAAACAGCGGCAGTGCGGACAGGTGGTTAACCGGGATATCGAAGAAGCCCTGGATCTGGCCCTGGTGCAGGTCGAGGGTGATGATGCGGTTGACGCCGGCGCGCTCGAGCAGGTTGGCGACGAGGCGGGCGGTGATGGGCTCGCGCGGGCCGGCCTTGCGGTCCTGGCGAGCATAGCCGTAGTGGGTGATGACGGCGGTGATGGAGCGGGCGGATGCGCGCTTGGCAGCGTCGGTGGCGATGAGCAGCTCCATGAGCATGTCGTTGACGTTGCCGCCGGCCACGGACTGAATCAGGAAGACGTCGGCGCCGCGGACGGTCTCGTCGTAGCGGGCGTAAATCTCACCGTTGGCGAACTGCTTTAGCGTAAGGCCCGAAAGCTCGACCCCAAGGTACTCAGCGATCTTCTGAGCGAGGGGACGGTTGGAGGAACCGGAATACACGCGGATGGACTTGCGCATATTCTCCGACTTCTCGGGATCATTAATCGGCATTACCCTTCTCCTTTATACATCGAATGCCATATAGATGCCTTGTTGCATTGTAACCGCGCGACGGGGTTAATCGGGTCTTGATAACGTCTTTACCGTCAACGGACACGAACCGACCACTCATCCTGTCGCGCAGGTCACGATAGAAAAAGGAGCCGTCCCCATGGGAACAGCTCCTTAGATGCTTAGTAAAACGTTATACCTCGTCGTCCTCGTGCAGACGGCGGCGATAATCGGCGGCCCAGCCCTCAATGTTTACCTGACGGGCGCGGCCCAGGCCGAGTGCGTCGGCCGGGACCGGCTCGGTGATGACGGAGCCGGCGGCCACGAGCGCGCCGTCGCCAATCTGGGCGGGCGCGACCATCATGGTGTCGGAGCCGATGAAGGCATCCTTGCCGATGACGGTCTTGTGCTTGTGTACGCCGTCGTAGTTGCAGGTGATGGAGCCCGCGCCCACGTTGACGCCGGAGCCCATGGTGGTATCGCCGATGTAGGACAGGTGCGGCACCTTGGAGCCCTCGCCGATCGTGGACTTCTTGATCTCCACGTGCGTGCCGGCTTTGGAGCCGTCGAGCATGTGGGTGCCCGGGCGCAGGTAGGCGCGCGGGCCGCAGTCGACGCCGTTCTCGATGACGGCCTCGATGGCGATGGTTTCATCGATGGTGCAGCCGCTGCCGACGGTGGTGTCGGTGAGACGGCTGTTGGGGCCGAGCTGACACTCCTCGCCCACGGTGACGTGGCCGATCAGGTGCGTCTGCGGCCACACGACGGTATCGCGGCCGATGACGGCGTCGGGGCCGATCCAAGCCTGCGTGGGGTCGATGAAGGTAACGCCCTCGGCCATCCAGTGCTCGTTGATGCGGTCGCGCGCGATGGCGGTGAGCTGTGCGAGCTGGATGCGACTGTTGACGCCCAGACCGTCGCGGTAATCATCGCAGTGGAAGATGGAGACCGCCTGGCCGTGGCCCTTGAGAATTTCGAGCATATCGGGCAGGTAGTACTCGGACTGCGCGTTGTCGTTGCCGATCTCGTCAATGTGGGCGGCGAGCTGCGCGCCGTCGAAGGCGTAGCAGCCGGCGTTGCACTCCAGCAGCGTGGCGGCCTGCTCGGGCGTGCAGTCCTTCTGCTCGATGATGCGCTCGATCTGACCATCGCCGCCCAGCTTGATGCGGCCGTAGCCGAAAGGATCGGGCGGGGTCATGGTCATGACGGTGCAGGCGAGCTCGCCGGTGGCGACGGTTTGCGCGAACTTGGCGACGGTGTCGGCGGTGATGAGCGGCAGGTCGCCGTTGAGCACCACGACGGGGCCTTGCGTGATGCCACAGGCCTCGAGCGCGACCTTCACGGCGTGACCGGTGCCCAGACGCTCGGTCTGCTCGACGCACTCGACCTTGGTGGCGCTGTTGGCGTAGGCGCCATCGATGAGGGCGCGCATCTCGTCGGCGTGGCTGCCGATGACGACCACGACGCGGCTGCAGCCGGCCTTGATGGTGGCGTCGACGATCCACTGGACCATGGGCTTACCCAGGATCTTGTGCGAAACCTTGCAGTGGTTCGACTTCATGCGGGTGCCCTCGCCGGCGGCGAGGATAATTGCGGTTGCGTCCATGTGATCTCCTGTTACGTTATAGAGACGTGTGTTTGGAAACGATACACGGCGCAATATGATACCGCAGGCATATGACGAGCGCGTAACGATTGGTTTGCGGCGGTTGAGGCTTGCGCCGCCGGCGTGGCGTTTGCACTGCGTGCGTGCGGCGTTGGCGGTGCTGCGGAGCTGTTGTTTGAGCGAGGGAACGGGGGTGCCCGTGGATAACATACGAGAGGAGTTTGTCGGCGGGCCCGTCGCGGCATTCTCGATGTCGCATCCGGCTGTGCCGGCACTCTATATAGTGCTGACGCTGGGGCTCACTATGTTCTCGATGCAGCCGGTACTGATCGCGCTGTCGCTCGCAGGCGGGCTGGCGTATGGATTTGCGACGCGTGGGGCTGCCCGCACGCTGGGCGCGCTCCGCTGGCAGCTGCCGGTGATTTTGATCGTCGCGCTGCTCAATCCGCTGTTTAGCGCCTCGGGTTCGACGGAGCTGTTCCGTATTGGCATGCGCGCGGTGTATCTGGAGAGCATGGTATACGGCCTGTGCATGGGCGGGCTGTTTGTGGCGAGCGTGTTGTGGTTTGAGGCGGCGGCATCGATGCTCGAATACGACAAGGTACTCGCGCTGCTGGGCAATGCCGCGCCGGTGATTGCGCTCATGATCTCGATGTGCATGAGGCTTATCCCGCAGTTTTTGCGCCGCGGTCGTACGGTGCTGGCGGTGCAGGATGCGATTGATGTGCCGGGCAGCGCGCCGGCCGACCCCGTGCGTTCGCGTTTGCGGGCATCGAGTGTGTTGATGGGCTGGGGCATGGAAGATTCGCTGGAGCGCGCGGACGCGATGCGCTCGCGCGGGTGGGGTGCCGCGACGCGTCGTACGACGTATGCGCGGTATCGACTGGGGCGCAGCGACGTTGCCGCGCTGGTTGGGCTTGCGTTGTTTGGCGTGGCCACGGCGGCAGTGGCGTGGACCGCGACGACGCAGTATTCGTTTTATCCGCAGCTCTCGGTGCCGGCGCCGTGGCCGGGCTATGTCGTGTACGCTGCCTGGATGGTGCTGCCTTGCGCGTTGCATGCGATTGATGAGAAGAGGTTTGGCTGATGGCTCGGTTTGATAGGAGCTCGGCGGCGGGTGTGGCATATGGCTCGGCCGCGCCGGCGATTGAGGTGCGAGGCCTTAGTTTTGCCTATCCCGGGGCCGAGGCACCGGTGCTCGAGGGACTTGATTGGCGTGTTTCCCAAGGTGCGTTTGCGCTGCTTGTTGGCGGTACCGGGTCGGGCAAATCGACGCTGCTGTCGCTGCTCAAGCCCGAGATCGCTCCGGCGGGTACGCGCTCCGGCGAGCTGCGCGTGCGGGGCGAGCCCGTCGCCGACATGGACGTGCGGGCATCGGCGGAGCGCGTGGGTTATGTGTTCCAGGATCCCGAGAACCAGATCGTGTGCGAAACCGTGTGGCACGAGATGGCGTTTGGCCTAGAGAATCTGGGTGTGTCGCGCGACGAGATGCGCCGTCGCGTAGCTGAGACCAGCTATTTCTTTGGACTGGAAGATTGGCTTCACCGCGATACCGATGCGCTTTCGGGCGGACGCAAGCAGCTGCTGTCGTTGGCGGCCGTGCTGGCCTTGCGCCCGCGCGTGCTGCTGCTCGACGAGCCCACGTCCCAGCTCGATCCTGTTGCCGAGAAAAATTTTCTGCACGCGCTGTTTCGCGTGAACCGCGAGCTGGGTTGCACGGTTGTTGTGGCAACGCACCAGCCGCGCCCGATGCTCGAATATGCGACGTGTGCGTACCGGATTGAGGACGGTCGCGTGCGCGAGGTGGCGGATATGGCTTCTTTGGGACGCCGAGAATCGCTGTTTTCCGACGACATGTTGGGGTGGGGTGCCGTCCGATGTGCAAAAAACGGAGTATTCAGCAGGCGTGAGGACAATTTGGGCTCTCTGGAGCCGCCCGGGGACGTATCGAGCGCGAAAAAAAGTTCGAAATTGGACAAATCGTCCGAATTTGTGGCGCAAACGTCGCTCGAGAACGGCTCGGAAGCCTTCCCGCGCACGGATGGGAGCAGAATACTCCAAAAAATGCACGGCGGGTCGGCTACCACCCTGGCAGGGAGCTGGTTTCGCTACGATCGCGCGGGCGGTTGGGTGCTGCGCGGGCTCGACGTGGCGTTTTCGGCCGGTGCGGTGCATGCGATCGTGGGCGGCAACGGATGCGGTAAGTCGACGATGCTTTCGGTGCTGGCCAAGACTGCCAAGCTGCAACGTGGTCGTATGGTGCGCGGGGCGGCCTCGGCTGCGCTGCTGCCGCAGAACCCCAAGGCCCTGCTGGTTGCCGAGACGGTTCGCGATGAGCTGATGGAATGGGCCTCGACCTGCGGATATGACGAGAACTTGGCGCGGGAGCGTGCGGCGCAACTGGGATTGGACGGCCTGGAGACGCGTCACCCGTACGATCTTTCGGGCGGTCAGCGTCAGCTGCTTGCGTTGGCAAAGCTGCTGTTGATCGGCCCCGAACTGCTATTGCTCGATGAGCCCACCAAGGGTTTGGACCTGGCCAGCCGCCGCATCATCGCCCGCGCCCTGCGCGACCATGCGCAGGCTGGCGGCACCGTCGTCATGGCGACGCACGACCTGGACTTTGCCGAGCAGGTAGCCGACGACATCGCCATGATGTTTGACGGCGAGATTGCCTGCGTGGAGCCCCCGGCCGACTTCTTTGCCGACAACGTGTTTTATAGGGCGTGAGCGGGTTCGCGGGCGAGAACGGTCTTACTGCTTGAGCGCCGTGTACTGCTGAAGGAGCGCCATGAGCCCAACGCGGCTGTTGACCTGTGTTTTTCGAAAGATGTTCTCCAGATGCTTTTTAACGGTGCCGGTGCTGATGGATAGCTCTTCGGCGATGGCCGCATTGTCCATGCCCGATAACACGCAACGACACACATCGATTTCGCGCGCTGAGACGTCGTAGTCGTGAGCAAATACGATTTCAGACGAACTGCGGTCGGCGCGTACACGCCATTTTGATAGTCGGTTTGTGAGGTGCGGTTCGATGAGCTCAAGGATTTGAACTTCACGATCGCTAAAGTCGCCTTCTTCTTTCTTGCGATTAAGATTGAGCGATCCCAAAAAGCCCTCGTCATTAAAGAAACTGACGTTGACGACGTGGCGGCCGCCAAGATAATCCTTCATATAACTGCTGTCGATATCGCCAGGGCTGAGCTGATCGGACTCGCGCAGCACCGTCGAGCGCGTAAGATTGCGGTGGGCGACGATCATGTCCTGCTGCCAGTACTTTTCGGTGTAGAGCTCGAGCATCCCAGCGGGGACATCGATGCCAAGAGGGTCAAGAAAGACGCGCGTTTTCCATTCTTGCGGGGTGGATACGAGATCCCTGGAAAGGTCGCTCAGGAAAAATGCAGCCGACTCGTAGGGGATGAGAAAACGCAGCTTTTTGAGGACGGTCGAGCGAAACTCGCGGTCGCTGTCGATGGAATTAATCGAAAGCACGAGATCGTTTAAGCAGAGCCATTCAGAATCGGACAAAAAGCTCAAGATGACCTCCGATGAGATTGCGTAGTGGTTTAGCTGGCATTTTAGTTAATTTGCGTAGAGATACTACTCCTTTTTTCGAATGATGATAAGCCGTTAGCCGAATGGTTTCGGTGAGGGGCCAATCGCAAAATATGAATACCTAAGAGCCAGGGCCCGGTTCTCCAAGCTGTTTGATTATTCCGACTTATTAAAGGAGTCATCATGGAAGAGAAGCTTCCTTCATGGCGTTGGGCGATTGTTTCAGTCGTTTGCTTGCTGTGCTTTATGGCTAACTACATGCAGTACCAGGTCTCAGCACTCGCCGTCGAGGTCATGTCTATGCTCAATATCGATACCGTCGGCTTTTCGATGCTGTTCCTCGTTCCTATGCTTACCGCCGTTTTCTTCTCAATTCCGCTGGGTGCCCTTGGTGACCGTATCGGTTCTAAGAAAGTTGTCACGGTTTGCACCGCAATTTCGGTTGCCGGCGGTTTTCTCCGTTGCTTTACGCTCGATTCGTTCACGATGCAGATGGCATCGATGTTCCTGATTGGCATGGGAATCTCGGCACTCAACGCCAACCTCATCAAGGTGCTCGGCACCTGGTTCCGTGAACAGACTGGTTTCGCCATGGGCTTGTTCTACGCGGCTTCGTGCGTTGCCATCGTTGTCGCTCAGATCTGTGCTGGCTTGTTCGGCAGCGTCTTTAACTCTTATATGGTCGCTGCTGTCGTCATGACCATCTCCTGGGTTCTTTGGATTGTGCTTGACCGAGATGTGCCCGAGGGGCAATCGCTCCCCGAGCCCGAGCCCGTGCTCGACTACCTTAAGGTTGCTATCAAGAGTCCTGGCGTATGGCTAATCTCCGCTGGCGTCGGTTTTGGACTTGCTTCTACCACTGCCTATGCCGGTTTCCTGCCTCAGGCGCTTCAGCTTGGCAAGGGCATAGACGTCGCCACTGCTGGTTTCATGGCCGCAATTGTTACCGTTGGCAGCTTTTTCGGCTGCATCGTGGGGCCTGCGTTCTGCGATAAGCTTGGAAAGTTCAAGGGTTTTCTCATCGTCACTACTCTCATCGGTGCCATATCGATGTTCGTGACGTGGTACACCCCGGTCGGCTTCCTTCTGTGGACGATTTTGGTCATCAATGGCTTCTTTACCGCCATCAACGGCCCGATTATGCAGTCCATGCCTGTTCTCCTTCCCGAGATTGGTGATAAGTATGCCGGTTCCGCTGGCGGTATCGTGGGCACCATCTCCCTGCTCATGAGCTATTTCCTGCCCATCGGTATCTCTGCCGTTGCTGGTGCCGACTACACTGTGAACATGGGTCTCGAGAGCCTCTGCTTCCTGCTTTCCGTAGTTCCGGTTTTCTTCCTGCCCGAGCTCGGCCGCAAGGCCATGCAGGCTGCCGCCGCTAAGGATGGTGAGTAGCCATGGAGGCGGTAGTTCCCGCTGATATCGTCCTCAAGACGACGGCGTTGTTTACTGCCGAGGAACTTGAGCCTCACGCCGGATGCGTTGCAGTTCGCGGCAGCGAGATCGTGGCTGTGGGCTCGCCCGACAAGGTGCAGCCGTTTATCGGTCCCGATACTGAGGTCATTGACGCCGGCAACAAACTGGTCATGCCCGGATTCAACGATTCGCACATGCACTTTGCGCTCGGCTCAATCCAGAAGGATGAAGACTTCTGTTGCGATCTGATGTTTCTGCCGAGCGAGCGGGCTTGCGTGGATGCTGTTGCCAAATTTGCCGCCGAGCATCCTGACAATCCGTGGATTTACGGTCAGGGTTGGTATTCGCCCGCGTGGGAAAACCCGACTGACCCTGATTGCCGCAGCCTCGATGCGCTCGATATCGACCGCCCAATCGTGCTCTCGGACTTTTCAATGCACGTGGTGTGGTGCAATACTGCCGCGCTCAGGGCGGTCGGTATCGACCGCAATACCCCGACGCCTGAAGGTGGCCTTATCCGCCACTTTGACAACGGCGAGCCCAATGGCTTTCTGTCCGAGCCCCAGGCGACGAACATCTTGCTCGATGTTGTGCTCAACAAACCGGACCTTGATGCGTCGTTGCTCAAGTCGATGCGCAAGTTCAACAAGCTCGGCATCACTTCGATTGGTGATATGTATCCTTTGGGCGTGACCACGCCCGGCGTGTACGACATCTATGACCGACTGGCGAGCGAGGACCTGAGCACGCTGCGCATCAGCTACTATTCTGCGCTCGATGCTCCGATGGCAGAGTCGCAGGCCCTGCGTGTGCGTCATCACGGCGAGCGCGTCCGAATGGCGGGTCTCAAGTACATTTTGGACGGCTGTCCCGAGGCGTACACGGCCTACATGCATGAGCCGTATCTTAACGCTCCTACGGGGAAGGACTTTCGCGGCGAACCAGCATGCAACCAGGAGACGCTTGACCGCATGATGCTCGAGGCCAGCAAGAATGGCTTCGATGTTCGTATTCATGCCATCGGCGACGCATCGGCCACGATGATTATCGATGCCGTCGAGCGTGCCGAGGAGGTGTGCGGCAACAAGGGGGCGCGTTTTGCTATCGAGCATACAGATAACCTGAAGCTCGAGGATATTGCTCGCATGAAGCGCCTGGGCATTAATGCTGCGGTCCAGCCGCAGCATCCCATCGGAGGCCTTGGGCAGGGCGTGTACGAGGAGTCTCTTGGCGAAGAGCGCATGAGCCACATGTGGCGCTATAGGGAAGAGGCCGATGGCGGAATCCACTTAGGGCTTGGTACTGACTGGCCTGCGGTGATGTCAATCGATCCTATCGATACCGTGTATGCTGCGGTGACGCGTAGCGAGTTTGACGGGCACCCGGCGGAGGGATACTTCCGCGAGAATGCCCTGACGCTCGGCGAGACGCTGCAAGCGCACACGCTCGGCTCAGCATATGTCGAGGGCTTTGAGCGCCGTTTGGGCAGCCTTGCCGCCGGCAAGCTTGCCGATATCGTCATCCTGTCGGGCAATCCGTTTGAAATGAACCCGATGGCGCTTCGCGATCTCGAAGTCGAGACGACGATCTTTAACGGACGCGTCGTCTATCGCAAGGATGAAGCATAGATAGGGTGATGAACGTGAGCAAAGGGACGGTCGAAAAATATGCCCTGCTGTTTGTGGTGTGCGGCATCGTGTTTGCTGCGAACTACGCGCAGTATCAGGTGTCGGGATTGACACATCTGGTTGTGTCGGACCTGCATCTGACCTCGGCCGAGTTTTCAGCCGTCCTGTTTGCCCCGTTTGTTCCTGCCGTTGTATTCGGCATGCCTGTCGGCGTTTGCGCCGATCGATATGGCGTGAAGGCGCTCGTATTCATCGCGTCGGCGATTTCTGCAATTGCAGCGGCTGCTCGCGCGGAGTGCGCATCGTTTGCGACGCTGTTCACGGCGACCATGCTTCTGGGTGCGGCACCATGCGTCGTGAATGCCATCGTTCTAAAAGTGCTTGGTTCCGCTTTTGGCGGAGAAACCGATAGGGCCATGGGATGGTTCTACGCTGCGGGGTCGGGCGGAATCGCCTGCTCGCTTGCAACCTCTCCTCTCTTTGCAACGCCCGGACGAGCATATGCCCTTGCCGCGGTTTTGTTTGCCGTGTTTGGATTGCTGTGGCTGCTGGTTGCGCCGTCGGCAGATGTTCTGCAGGCTGCAGATGGCTTTGGCGTTCAGGGCGCGGAGCCTGCTGCATCGTCGGCAAGTGCGTTTGCGGCGGTAATCAAGATGCCGATAGTTTGGCTCGTGGCGATACTGCTTGGAGTTGCCCTTGCATCGGCTACGGCGTACTCGGGTTATCTTGTTTCAGCGCTTGAGGCTTCAACTGAACCCAAGGCTGCTGGACTTCTCGCCTCTTTCGTGACGCTTGGATCGATTGTCGGCAGCGTGGCTGGACCCTATGTGCGGGCGCAATTTGGCGATTATCGCGTGTTTATGGCCATCTCCGCAATGGCGGGAAGTGCCCTTATGTGGGCAGGAGAGGCTTTTGTCTCCCATCCTTCTGTGGGGCTGATGTTTGCGATCGGCGTTTCGAGCTCCGTCGCTGGTCCGGTCGTTCAGTCGCTGCCCTACATGCTGCCCGAGGTGCGCGAGGGACTTGCGGGAAGCGCCGGCGGCGTGGTGAGCACCGTTTCACTGGGACTTACGTTTTTGATTCCCGTGGCCCTCTCCTTCTGCATTGGCGAGAGCTACGAAACGCTGCTTTTTGGGTGCGCTGTTCTGTTTGGCGCGACGGCGCTGGTGTCGCCATTCCTGCCGTCTCCCGATTCACTTATGTAATATTCGCTTCCGCCCTTTGGGCCTGGCCGACAAGGGCAAAAGGAGTTGGTCTACTTGACACTAAAAAAGAGTACCGCTGTGACCATTCTCAACGGCATCGTTAATCCTCTATTCATGTGTTCATTTCTGCCGATTGTTGAGGGAAAGCCTGGCTTAGATTTTCAGGGACTTACTGGTTTCTGGGGGCAGCTTATTCTGGCCATCGGTATTGCACAGTTCGTGGGTTTTTTGCCGCTCTTTGGCAAAGCAATTGAGACGTGCGTTGAGTTTTTTGGTTTTGATCGGAACACTCCGGGCGCACGGATTTGCGGAACCGTTGTGGGCGCTACTCTGCTCTTCTGCATTATCGGGCTATTTGAAGTCGCGTTTCAGTCAGGCGTTGGCGTTATCGACGGTGTGCCGTTTTTCTCGCGCTGGGTTCGCCTCGTGGTGGGCGGATGGGCCTTTGTCGTTGTGGGCGGCTTGCTGTTTGATCCTTTTGTCGCGGCCATTGCCGCTAAAGTTACGGGCGAATAGCGCCAAGACCGGTCGCGTGGCGAAAGCCTGATCGACTGGCAGCCAAGGTCGGCCGGGGGATTGGTCGGCCTCATTTTGCCCGTGCTACCATAAACGGACATTCGTTTGATGGGGGCTGCCGTTGTCACGCGTCTTGCAACATATGGAAATCCCGCTGCTGCTGGCGGTTCCTGCGGTGATGGCTGCGGCGTTGCTGGCGGGCGTTGAGCAGGCAGCGTTGGCCATGCTGGTTGTGGTGGCGCTGGTGCTTGCGCTGTTCTTTGCGGGTTACGAGGCTTCGCGCCCGGGCCTGCGCCAGATTATGCCCACGCTGGTGTTGGCGGCGTTGGCCGCGGCGGGGCGCATCTTGTTCGGTCCCATTCCCGACTTTAAACCGGTGAGTGCCATCGCCATTATCGCGGGGGCGACGCTTGGTCGCCGCAATGGTTTTATGGTTGGCGCGCTGGCGGCGCTGACCAGCAATTTCTTTTTTGGACAAGGCATGTGGACGCCGTGGCAGATGTATGCCTGGGGGCTGGTTGGCTATGTTGGCGGCGCGCTAGCGTATGCGGGTGCGTTCGACCGCGTCGACGGCACCGTGCGCATGCCAGTACTGCTGGCGTACGGCTTTGCGTCGGGCCTGCTCTATGGCGTCGTGATCAACGCATATGACATCATTGGTTTTGTACAGCCGCTTACTTGGGCGGGTGCCGTGGCGCGTCTTGCCACGGCAGTGCCGTTCGATATTACGCACGGCCTTGCGACCTGCGTGTTTTTGGCCGCCTTGTACAAGCCTTGGTGCCGTCGCATTAACCGTGTCGTCGTGAAATACAGGCTGTAGGGCTGGTTGCGTCGGGGCGGGAATCAATACTGCCGAAGTGTCATTTCAAAACTATGCCGGTTTACGGGGCTAGATTGGCGCAGGCAGACCATGCCGGCTTTTTTCGAAATAGAGTAAGCCGTTCACCTGCGGTTTTATTATCTCGGAATTGCGTATGGTTGGGGGTTCGCGATTCAGCCCCGTAAACCGGCATAGTTTTGGAATGGCCGGCTGATATGACGGGCATCGTGGCCCTCAGAGAGCCAAATTGATCCATTTTCTTCCGTCCCCAGATGTCCCCAGGGAATCAGTTGACGGCGCTTGCCACGAAACTGGCCCATCTACTACGTTTAGCTTGATACTCCCGACCATGACCGCGTTTTATGAAAAACCGCAGGCTTTCTACCTGCGGTTTTCTTTTTGCGTTGTTCGCTGTGGTTGAGGGTGGTGGCTTAAACGTAGTAGATGGGCGTGTTTCGTGGCGGATGGGTCACGCGGACACCCTCACGAGGCCCAAAATGATCCGTTTTCCTTCGTCTCCGGGGGCAGCTGGAGTTAGAGCTCCAACGTAAGGGTGACGGGGCAGTGGTCGCTGCCGAAGATGTCGCCGCGGATGCCGGTGTCGCGTACGTTGTCGGCGATTGCGTCGCTTACCAGGAAGTAGTCGATGCGCCAGCCGGCGTTGTTCTTGCGGGCATTAAAGCGATAGCTCCACCAGCTGTAGACGCCCTCGACGTCGGGGTTTGCCGCACGCCAGGTATCGGTAAAGCCGGCGTTGAGCAGCTCGGTAAACTTGCCGCGCTCCTCGTCCGAAAAGCCGGCGTTGCCGCGGTTGGACTTGGGGTTCTTAAGGTCGATCTCCTCGTGCGCCACGTTAAAGTCGCCGCAGGTCACGACGGGTTTGCCGGTCTCGCGCTCGAGCGCGTTCAAAAAGCCGCGGTAAGCATCGTCCCAGGCCATGCGCACGTCGATGCGGGCGAGTTCATTTTGGGCGTTGGGTGTATAGACGTCGACAAACCAGAACTTGTCGAACTCCAGCGCGCAGACACGGCCCTCGGTCGCGGCTTGGGCAACGAGCTCAGCTGCCTCACCCTCGCCGGCGTAGGGCAGCAGCGCATCGGCGTGCAGCACGCGCAGCGGTTCCTGGCGGCTAAAGACCGCAGTGCCCGAATAGCCTTTACGCTCGGCGTAGCTCCAGGTTTGGTGATAGCCGGGCAGGTCAATATCGACCTGGCCTTCTTGCAGCTTGGTCTCTTGCAGCGCCAGGATATCGACGTCGAGTTCTTGCGTGATCTGGATAAAGCTCGGGTCCTTTTTGAGCACGGCGCGCAGGCCGTTGACGTTCCACGAGGCGAAAGTGTAAGTCTGAGGCATGGTGTCCTTTCGACGGGGTTGGCAGGCTTAAGATTAGCGCAACAGGGGCGGGGTGGGCTCCGTGGGCGACGGCGCAATCGCAGCCGCCCCGACCAACATGGACGGAGGACAAACATGACGCAAGCGATAACAGATCCCAAGCAGGCCTCCGCCGCGCTGGCGGAGCTGTTCAATACCCACAAGCGCATGGTGTTCTTTGGTGGCGCTGGTGTTTCCACGGCAAGCGGCATTCCCGATTTTCGCAGCGTTGACGGCCTGTATCACCAGCAGTTTGCCTACCCGCCCGAGACCATGCTCTCGCACAGCTTTTACGAGACGCATCCGGCGGAGTTCTTCGACTTTTACCGCACCAAGATGATCACGCTTAACGCTAAGCCCAACCGCTGTCACACCAAGCTCGCCGAGCTGGAGCGAGCTGGCAAGCTCGATGTCGTGGTGACGCAAAACATCGACGGCTTGCATCAGATGGCGGGCTCGCAGCGCGTGTTTGAGTTGCACGGATCGGTCCATCGCAACATTTGCCAGTCGTGCGGAGCGGTCTATAGCGCCGAGTGGATTTGCTCGCGCGAGCACGAGGACGCCGCGGGCGTGCCCGTGTGCCCCGCGTGCGGTGGTCGCATCAAGCCCGATGTGGTGCTCTACGAAGAACCGCTCGACGAGCATGTGTTGACCGGTGCCGTTGCCGCCATCGCCGCGGCCGATGCCCTCATTGTAGGCGGGACCTCGCTCGTGGTGTATCCGGCGGCGGGCCTTACACGCTACTTTACCGGCGATACGCTGGCCATTTGCAATCTTGCCCCCACCGATCAGGATGCAAATGCCGACCTGCTGATTTCTTGCGACATCGCGGCCGCGTTTGCGTTCTAGCCCGCGTGCGCGGATACAATAGAAAGACTGATTGCAAAGCGACCACGCCGCCAGCGCCCGAGCGCGGCGGCGTGGGCATTTTAGGAGGATGTTCATGGCGAACGACAGCAAGACATGGCGGTGCGGAAAGTACGAGCTCAGCTTTGACCGTCCGCGCATCATGGGCGTCCTCAACGTGACGCCCGATTCGTTTAGCGACGGCGGGGAGCACTTCGACCCGGATGCCGCCATCGAGTACGGCCTGGCGATGCTCGACGCCGGCGCCGACATCATCGACGTGGGCGGCGAGTCCACGCGCCCCGGATTTACCCCGGTCAATCCCGATGAGGAGGCTCGCCGCGTGCTGCCCGTGGTGCGCGCGCTGGCCAAAGAGGGCGCCATCGTCTCGATCGACACGCGCCACGTGGCGGTTGCTAAGGCGGCCGTGCGCTGCGGCGCCTCGATCGTCAACGACGTGACCGGCTTCACCGACCCCAAGATGGTCGAGTTTGTTAAGACGAGCACCTGCGGAGTCATTGTGATGCATGCCGGCGAGGTCGCCGTGCCCACCCGCACGCACGCAACGGTGCAGCTCGATACCTCGGCAGCGGCGTTTGTTGCCGAGAAGGCGCGCGAGGCGGCTGCCGAGGCCGCGCGTGAGGCCGAGAAGCCGGCTCGTCGCCGTCGCGGCAAGTTGCTGGGTGAGCCTAAGCCGGAGGCCAAGCTTCCGGGTGGCGTGGTGCAGCCCTCGTTGCCGTTTGGCGAACCTGAGCCCGCGACCGAGCCTGCAAGCGAGCAGGAGACGCCTGCCGCCGAGCAGGCTGCTGCCGCCGAGACCGTCGCGCCCGCGCCCGAGGCCGCGCCCGCAGCCACCGAGGCCGCATCGGAGCCCAATGATCACCTGGCGGCCATGATGCGCCGCAGCGCCCGCCGCGAGGAGGCCTACGTGCCCACCTCTCAGCTCCGCCGCTTCACCCTGCCCGATTCGGCGCCCATCATGCGCCGCGTTATGGGCTTTCTGTCCGACCAGGCCCGCACGCTCATCCACGCCGGCGTGTCGCGCGACCGCATCTGCATCGATCCTGGCCCGGGCTTTGGTAAGTCGGCTAACGAGGACATCGTCATCCAGCGCGAGACTGCCAAGATGGCGTCACTGGGCTATCCGCTCATGTGCGCCGTATCGCGCAAGCGCTTTGTGGGCGCCGTCTCGGGCGTGACCGAGGCCGCCGAGCGCGATGCCGCTACGTTTGGCGTGTGCCTGGGCGCCATCCAGGCCGGTGCCAACATCGTGCGCGTGCACGACGCCGCGGGTTTTGCGCAGTTCCTGAACGGCTACTGGGCGGTTGCCAAGCCGCAGCCGCGCCGCGCGTTTGTGGCCGTGGGCTCCAACCTGGGGCATCGCTGTGACAACATCCGCGCCGCACGCGACATGATCGCCGAGATTCCACTCACCTGCGTGTCCAACTCCTCCAAGATCTACGAGAGCGAGCCGGCCTACGAGACGCGTCAGGACGCGTTTGCCAACGCCGTCATCGAGATCAAGACCGAGCTGGCGCCGTTGGTGCTGCTCGACGAGCTCATGAAGATCGAGGCCGAGCTGGGCCGCGACCGCTCCAAAAAGGCCAAGGCCAACGGCCCGCGCACCATCGACCTGGATCTGCTGTGGATGGACGGCGAGACCCACGGGGGCAAAAAGCTGCGCCTGCCGCATCCGCTGATCGGCGAGCGCGACTTTGTGCTGGTGCCGCTCGAGGATCTGATGCACGATCCGGCGCGGTTCTTCCGCTACAACGGCGTCGAGGTCAAGGGGCCCGAGGACCGCGTGGGCCATATCGTGGGCGAATTGGGGCGCATGTAGATGATCGAGATGAATGCTGTTGCCGCCGGCACCGAGCTCGACGCGGCGCGTGACGCGGGCCGCGAGGGCGTGTCCGCGGGCTGGTGCGCGTGGAGCGCGGGCGATGCTTCGCTGACGTTTTCGCTGGTCGTTCGCCCCGACGTGAACATGCACGCCTTCCACGGTCTTCCGTTTGTGGCCGCGATGGGCATGATGGACGCGCTCGTGGGCACGACGTCGACGCCGGGCCTGGGCCTTGCCGGTAAGGTGGGTATCCAGTGGCCGAGTGACATCGTGTGCGGTGCGCCTGCGTTTGAGACGTCACTCGCGCGTGTTGCCGTGAACGGCGGTGCCGGTGCTGCGGGCATGTTTGCCGCGGTGACGGTTGATATTGAGCGTGCGGCGCTGGGTGAGCTTGGTGTGGATATGGCAGATGAGGCGCTGATCGAGGCATTGGCCGCCGCCGTGCTGGTCCGCGTGGACACCTGGGCGGTTGCCGCCAACACACCACAGGGCGCTGCCGGCCCGCTGGCTCCGGTGCTGGGCGAGTACTTTGACATGGTGCCACTGTTGGGTCGTCAGGTCGCGGCGGTGTCGCCCAACGGCTTGCCGCTTGCGGTCGGTGTGTTTGCGGGCCTGGACATCTGGGGCCGCGCGACCATCAAGACCGATGCCGGCGAGCAGGAGTTTCCGCCCGAGGCCGTACGGATTCGCGGACTGTAACGCGAGGCGCCCGCGCTCAAAGATAGCGATGACAACAAGACCCTCCTCGGCTGTGCCGGGGAGGGTCTTGTTGTCTGGGGAATGGGCTGTCAGCACCCTATTCCTCAAAACTGAAAAATTTTCGATTTTGAGGAATAGGATTGGCGGCTGGTTGCTGCGACCTGGCGTTTACTCTATCCCAGCTCCTGCATGCGGCGGTAGATTTCGCAGATGCCCTTGATGGTGAGTTGCCCGTCGACCACGTCGAAGGCATCGGTCGAATCGGCGACAATGCCGGCGAGACCGCCCGTGGCGATAACGGTGGCGTCCTCGCGGCCCAGCTCGCGCTTCATGCGCGTGACCAGGCCCTCGGCCATGGCGGCGGCGCCCATCACGGCGCCGACCTTGATGCACTCTTCGGTGTCGCGACCGATGGCGTGCTCGGGCGCCTCGAGCGGCACGCTGGCGAGCTTGGCGGCACGGGCGGCAAGCGCGTCCATGGAGATGCGGATGCCCGGCGCAATCGCCCCGCCAATGTAATAACCGTCCTCATCGATGACGTCGATATTGGTCGCGGTGCCAAAGTCCACCACGATTGCCGGCGCGCCGTAGAAAGTCTCGGCCGCAACGGCGTTGGCTACGCGGTCGGCGCCCACGGCCTGGGGGCGCGCCGCGCGCAGCTTGGTCACGGCGGCCGTCTGCGGCCCGATGACGATGGCGTCTGCCGCGATGCGGTTGGCCACGGCGTGCCATTCGCGCGAGAGTTGCGGCACCACGCCCGCAAAGGCGATCGCGTCAACCGTATCGAGCGAGAGGCCGTACATCTTAAAGAAACCCATCAGGCGCACGTGGATCTCGTCGGCGGTATAGGAGCGGTCGGTGGGCATACGCCACGACTGCACCAGCTCGTCTCCGTCAAACAGGCCCATGGCCGTCTGCGTATTTCCCATATCGATAGCGAGCAGCATGTCTACTCCCGGTGTTGGCATAAAAGGACGCGCACCATTGTATACGTGCCGTCGACGGCGCTCGGCTGCAATTCGTTTACGGTGATAGGGGCTGAGGGGTTTAAATATGAAGGAATTATGCTCTACGAGATTTTCCTTGCCGTTTACCGAACTCCCGCGTAATATTCTTTCTTGCGCACATGAGGCGCCCAGACATTGCGGGGTGGAGCAGTCTGGTAGCTCGCCGGGCTCATAACCCGGAGGTCGTAGGTTCAAATCCTGCCCCCGCGACCAAGAACTTGCAGCTCGGAAGCAAAATTGCTTCCGAGCTTTTTCTTTATCGGTTTACTTTGCGGGTGAATTGCGGGTGAATCCTGAGTCAATTTATTATGTGAAGCAAATAAACCATTGATAATCGCGGGCCGGTCGGCTTGACTTATCGACCGATAAACTCCAATTGGGAGGAGTTTCGGCGGTCCTTAGCTTAATAATAGTGGCGGGGATGGACCGCGCCATCCCCGGACCCCTGCGCGCCAAAGGGACGTGTCCCCTTGGAACCCCGCCTATTCTTCTCAGCACAGAAACGGGGGAGTATGGATTACAGGTTGTAGGATGCCGACAGACAAGCACCATGCTGCCTCAAATCCGCATGGAGCTTGGCCGGGGCCGTCTCTTTGCCTCAAGGCGGGCAGTGAACTCAGGCAATCGAACCTCTTCGCATTTGTTCTCTAGGAACTGAGTGACACGCTCCTCCCAATTAATGTTGCCGAAGCATGCGGAATATCAGAAGAGAGATTGCAGGGCGTAAGTCAGCGCATGAAGAGCTGCCCGTCGTTTTGATAATGACATAATTAAGTGGCAAACTAAAGCGATCGGAGCGACCATGATTCTTGACAGCCTGCGTAACAGCGCGTCTTTTAATGAAACCGACCGAGCCATTGCTACCTATCTGCTCAATCATACCGGCGACCTTAAGACCCTCACTATGGCAAAGCTCGCACAGGAGACTTACACTTCGAACGCGACTATCATCCGCTTTTGTAAGAAATTGGGCCTAAGCGGCTATCGAGAGTTGATCATGCAGCTCATCCAGGAGATAAGCGGAGACTATCTTCTGGCTGCCACTGTCGATCACAATCGTCCTTTTGGCAGTACCGATTCAATTGAGGCCATCGAGGGCAACCTTGCAAATCTCTTGAAGGGCGTCATAGATCAAACGAAAATCGAGCTCGATAGCGCCAAATTGAGCATAATCGCCAAGGCAGTTCTTAGCGCCCCGCGAATTTACATCTTTGCTAAAGGGGAAAGCTATCTGGCGGGATGTATCTTTCGCAACAATCTTCTCAAGCTCGATCGTCATGTCACCATGGCAGACGACGGGGGCCTGCAGACGCTGCACGTTAAGAACGGTAGGCCCGGCGACCTGTTTTTATTCCTAAGCTACAGCGGCATTCACTATGATTATTCCAAATACGCCGCCGCTCTTTCCGAGCGCGGAATCAAGCCGTGTTTAATCACGGCGTTTTCTGATTCGGCGCTCGCCAGGCAATGCGACACTGTCTTGCTCATTCCAAAATCAGAGCGCGTGATTGGAAAGGTTGCCAATTACTCTTCCATGATCTCGCTCACGTATACGCTTCAGGTTATTTATTCGCTTATATTCAATCAGGATTATCAAGAGAACTATCGTGTAAAACACGAGGCCGATTCGTTCATCTTTACGAGTTTTGCGGAGATTTAGTCATACAAAAGGTGACCCCAAAGCATTTTGCCTTGAGGCCACCTTTTGTGCTTGTGCTATCTGGATGGCTTCTCTACTTCAGCTCAGGCCAATAGCCCTTGTTCGCCTCGATCATGTCGTCCAAGACTTCCTTAGCCACGCGCGCTGAGGGAATCGTGCGATTGAGGGTGAAGGCCTCGAGTGCCTTCTGGTAGGAGCCCTCGATAACGGCCTCGACCACAAGGCCCTCGCAGGCATCCTGCTGCTCGATAAGGCCCTTGTAGAAGCGGGGAATCTTCCCGACGCGGATCGGTTCGGCTCCTCGATCGGTGATGTACGCCGGAATCTCGACGGTCGCGTCGTCCGAGAGATTCTCGATTGCGCCATTATTGGGCACAATCACCAGCTGGCGATGGCGCAAATCCTTCGCCAGGGACTTGACGACATCGACAATGAACCTGCCGTGGACGCCTACGTAGAACTGCGTGAGATCGACCTTTTCACCGCGCTTAAGCGCCGCAGATGCGTCGAAGATACGCTTTTCGCGGCCGTTTACGACCTGCATGCCACGCGTGTTATTGATGTCCATGTACTCCACGCAGGCATCGGGCAACAGGTAATACTGGTAATAGGTGTTGGGGAGGTAATCCTGGAATAGCGTAGAAATCGTTGCCGCATTCTTGAAGGTGTGGGCCCAATCTGGGTCTTTTACCAAGGCGTCATTGAGACTTGCCTCGGAAATGTAACCGTACTTACGCACGTGCTCTTTGAGCTTGTCCGTAACGTCGACGCCCTTGCAGCGTACGCTGGTATACCACCCAAAGTGATTGAGGCCAAAGTAGTCGACTTCAATGTCGTCGAGTTCGCAGCCCAAAATCTCCGCCATGCGGGCTTCAATCTCTACCGGCATATCGCAGATGTCGAGAATGCGAGCGTTTGGACGCAGCTTGTGCATCGCCTTGGCTACGATGGCAGCGGGGTTGGAGTAGTTGACGATCCAGTAGTCCTTGCAGGCGTACTCCTCGCAGAAATCGACAAGCTCGCACATGGGGAAGATGGTCCTCATGCCATAGGCCATGCCACCTGCTCCGCAAGTCTCTTGGCCGACTACGCCATGGCGCAGGCTGATCTGCTCATCCTGGATACGCATCTTGAGCCCGCCCACGCGCATCTGCGCCATAACAAAGTTCGCATCTGTAAACGCCTCTTTGGGGTCGACGGTTACATGCAAGGGGATCTCGGGAGCAAGGTCATCGATAACCGCTTTAACCACCACGGCGACTGTGTCTTGGCGCTCCTCGTCGATGTCATAGAGCCAAAGCTCGCGTATTCCTAATTCATCCTTTTGGTCGATCAGGTCTTTGACGATGCCAGCGGTATAGGTGCTGCCGCCGCCGCAGATGACAATCTTGTATCCGTTCATGTTGTTCATGCCTTTCAAATCAAATTGAGCTGCAGACAATCTTGGTTACTATCTGCACGAAGTGGGTGGCGATGTTGATGACCGCCGCCATGCCTGCAATGCTGCCTGCGTCCGCGTGCCTTCCTGAACGCCGGGTCCAAACCGCAGCGAGTAGACCCAGGAGCGGCCAGATAAAACCACATGCGAATGCAGCCATAAGTACGAGAAGACCCCTTGTCGACTTTTCTTTGTACATGTTGAGCAGGCGTTCGAACATGCCTTGGATTGAATGAAACGTTTTGGTCAACATGAGGTCCCCTCGCTTATCGCTTATCGCTTAAGCGACTGTTAATCTTCCAGATTAAGGATGGGACGCAGCAGGTCGTAGACGGAGTGCACGTTGGTTCCCACGATAATCTGGACATTGGTGCCGTTCTTAAACAGGCCCTTGTCGATAGCCTTCTTGATGGTCTCTTCGTTGACCTTGTTGGGATTTTTGACTTCGACACGGAGACGAGTCATGCAGCAGCCCATGGTGTTGATATTGTCCTTGCCGCCAAGGCCGTTGATGATGTTCTGCACCATCTCCTGCTGTTTTGCGTCGACTTCCGGAGTTCCGGAGGACTCGAGAGCATTGTTGTCTCCGGAGACCTCTGCAGACCACTCTGCGGAACGGCCGGGCGTCATGAGGTTGAGTTTCTTGATCACCATCGCCAGAACGATGAACGAAACGGCGGCAAACACGATGCCCAAGACGATGTAAATCGGGAACTTGGTGACGCCCATTGGCAAAGGCAGGCCGAGCGTGAGCAGCTCGATGCCACCGTACATGTTAAGCAAGCGGACTCCCAGGACAAACAGGAGCATCTCGCCCAGTCCGTAGAACAGGCTGTAGGCAACCCAGAGAATCGGAGACGCGAACAGGATCATGAAGTCGAGCGGCTCAGTGATGCCGGAGAGCATGGCGGTGATGTAAATGGGCACCAGCATGGCTGCGACAGCTTTTCGATTCTCCGGACGGGAAGTCGCAATCATTGCGAGCACAGTGCCGAGGGTTACGAATTCCTTGCCAAAGCCGAACATGGCAAAGCGGACAGAGGGGTCGACTGTGGTGAGGGATCCGTCGGCGATATGGGGAAGCTCGGCATAGAAGATGTTTGCTGCGCCGGAAACACTCTGGCCGGCGACGACCGCCGTGCCGCCAATCGCGGAGTAGTCAAACGGCATCCACATAAAGTGGTGCATGCCGAGAGGTACGAGGACGCGGTTCAGGAAGCCGTAAATGAAAACGCCCAGACCACCCGAGGCTGCGATGAATGAAGAAGCGTTGCTGATGGCGTTGGCGATAGGGGGCCACACGATAGTCGCTCCGATGCCGAAGACAATGCTCAGCGGAACCATCGCCAGAAGGGCCAGGCGGGGTCCGCCGTAAATCCGGATATACTCCGATACCTTTACGTCGATCAGTTTGTTATAGAGCCAACCGCAGAAGCATCCGATGAGTACGCCGCCGAAGACGTTGACATCGGTAACTTGAAGACCCAGTACCGTTGCCTGGCCAGTGCCATACAGACCCATCGCGCCAGCTTTTGCCAGCTGATCGGTGAGCGTCAGGTAGGCGTTGTTGACATACAGGAACATGAGGTAACTAATAAGTCCAAACACTGCCGCGTTGGATTTTTGCTTCTTTGCGAAGCCTGCCGTAAGGCCGACTGCGAAAATCACCGGCAGGTTGCCGATCACCGCGGAGTTGGTTGCCGCGGAGAGCAGCGTGCCCAGATCTGCGACAACTCCGCTGCCGAGCGAGCATACCGTGGCGATGGCCAAAATGATGCCCGTCACCGAAAGGTACAAAATAGGGTCGACGATAACGCGGCCAAAGTTCTGGAAGGCCGTTTTGACTTTATCCATCTCTTCCCCTCTCCTAACTAATCTCGGGGGCTTGCCCCTTAGGCAGAGACGACACTCGCATACTTGCCGGCGTTGGATGTTGATGTCTACCTCTGTTTACTGGCTTCATGATAGTTAGAGTGTTCACAAAACATGTGGGACGGAACAAACGGTGCTTAAAACGAGCTCGGCTAGTCTTTTTCGCTGTTACCATCTTTCCATTTCGGCCAGCGGTATACATTTTTAGGCAAACGGCTTTGGGTGCGAACGGCTAGCCGTGTCTTGATTTGCCAGGTCCGTCTCTATTCGCATTGGGCTTGCGTGAAGTTTGGATATTGAGGAGACGTTCCGACTCTTGCCGTCCGGGCATCCTGGATGAAAGGAGGAGGGGCAGCCGGAAAAGGGATGAAATGTCCGGAATTGCGGGGTTGACACGCGCTCGGGTTGCTGTGGCCCTCGATATGACGGCGGGGCGATGCCGTCGGCCTGTCCGCTTTTTCGCTCGGGCCTCTGCTCTCAGCCTCTCAAACATAATCTCGATCTGTAACAGGTGGACCCGATTTGGGCGGCTAGGTGTTACAGATTGAGATCTTTCGGCAGGACGGTCTCCGTTTGTCTAAATCTGTAACACGAGGGACGGATTTTGCCGAGTTGTTGTTACAGATTGAGATTATCTTGCAGGTGGGTCCCGTTTGTCTCGATTTGTAACATCTGGGGCCCATTTTGCCGAGTAACTGTTACAGATCTAGATCTTTCGGCAGACGGGATTGGTTTGTCTCGATCTGTAACAGTTAGGGTTGGTTTTGGTCTGTAATTGTTACAGATTGAGATTTTCCGCCGGGACGGTTTTGGTTTGTCTCGATCTGTAACAGGTGGAGGCCAAAAGTGGGCCTAACTGTTACAGATCGAGACAAACCGACGGGCCGCCCCGCCCCTTCCACCTGCCGCTACCTGCTGTCTGCCGATTTCCGTTGCACCACTGTGCTCCCATGTCATATCCTCTAGACAACTACGCGGCATCATCGCCGCCGCGCCTACAAGAGAGGAATGTCCATGACCACACCTGCGTCCAAGCTGTTTCAACCCATTACGGTTGGCCCCCTTGAGCTCAAAAACCGCATTATGTTCCCGCCGCTGACCACCGGCTACGAGGAGCGCGACGGTTCCATCGGCGAGCGCAGCCTGGCCTTTTACGAGCGTCTGGCCCGTGGCGGCGTGAGCTACATCGTCATCGGCGACGTCGCTCCCGTTATGACCGCAAGCCCCACGCCCAAGCTGGCGACCGACGCTCAGATCCCCACGTTTAAGGCGCTGGCCGACGCCGTCCACAAGCACGGCGCCAAGATCGCCCTGCAGCTGTTCCACCCCGAGTACGACGTCCCCGGCGTCGGCCGCATGGTCATGGGTTCCATGGCCGCCGCCAAGGCCGCGCAGGAGGCCAAGGCCGCCGGCGACGAGGAGACCTTTGCCGCCAAGATGGCCGAGTCCAACGAGATCCGCAAGCAGGCATACGCCAAGCTGCACCACGACATGCAGCACTTTGTGAACGAGGCCACCGTGGAGCAGCTCACCCAGATCAAGGAGGCTATCGCCGCCTCGGCCGCCCGCGCGCAGCAGGCCGGCATCGACGCCATCGAGGTCCACGGCGACCGCCTGGTGGGTTCGCTGTGCTCCGCGATCCTCAACAAGCGCACGGACGAGTACGGTGGCTCGTTCGAGAACCGCGTCCGTTATGCGCTGGAGGTCGTCGCCGCCATTAAGGAAGCCGCGCCGCAGCTGATGGTGGAGTACAAGCTCCCCGTGATCATGGAGAACCCCGACGGCACGCCGCGCGGCAAGGGCGGCCTGCTGCCCGACGAGGCCTGCGAGTTTGCCAAGCTGCTCGAGGGTGCGGGCATCGACATGATCCAGGTCGCGCAGGCCAACCATACCGGCAACATGGGCGACACTATTCCGCCCATGGGCGCCATGCCCTACAACTGGACGCTGCCCGTGGCCGAGCGCGTCAAGGCCCTGGTCTCCGTGCCGGTGGCAACCGTCGGCCGTGTGGTCTCGGTCGAGGCCGGCGAGAAGATCCTGGAAGACGGCGCGGCCGACATCATCGCCTATGGCCGCTCGCTCATGTGCGACCCCGACATTGCGCTGAAGGCCGCCACGGGTGAGCCCATTCGCGAGTGCCTCAACTGCAACAAGGGCTGCGTCGACGCGATCCAAAACCGTCAGTACATCTCGTGCGTGCTCAATGCCGAGAACGGCGACGAGGCGACCGTCGCCATTAAGCCGGGCGAGGGTGACAAGAAGATCGCCGTGGTGGGCGGCGGTATTGCCGGCCTGGAGGCCGCGCGCGTGGCGGCCAAGCGCGGCTACGACGTGACCGTCTACGAGGCGAGCGACCATTTGGGCGGCCAGATTGTGCTGGCGGCCGCGCCTCCGCGCAAGGACGAGATCATGCGCTCGGTGGAGTACTACGAGAAGATTCTGCCCGGCCTGGGCGTGAAGGTTGAGCTCAACCACGCCGCTAGCCCCGCGGACCTCAACGCCGCCGACGCCGCGATTGTGGCCGTGGGCGCGCACGACGTGGTCATTCCCGTTCCGGGTGCCGACTCGGAGAAGGTCGTCTCGAGCTGGGACGTGCTGGCCGGCAAGGTGGAGCTCAGCGGGCGCGTCGCCGTCATTGGCGGTGGCCTGGTGGGCACCGAGACTGCCGAGTACCTGCTGCAGCACGGCTGCGAGGTGGCGATCGTCGAGATGCTCGACAAGATTGCCGCAGGCGAGTCCGAGACCATTCTGCCGCTGATTATGAGCGATTTTGCCGAGCATGGTGTTGAGCAGCATGTTAAGACCCGTCTGACCGCCATTACCGACGAGGGCGTGGAGGCCGTCCGCACCACCGAGGACGGCGCCGAGGAGCCGGTGAAGATCGCCTGCGATTACGTGGTGATGGCCGTGGGCTCCAAGGCCAACGCGTTTGACCTGGAGGGCGTGACGGTACCCGTGACCTGCGTGGGCGACTGCTCGGGCGAGCGCACCGCCGACATTGCGAGCGCCATTCGCACGGCGTATCACGCGGCCAACGAGCTGTAGCTGAACATCGCGGCCAGGCGGGACGGTAGCACGGATCCGTCTCGCCCGGCTGTGTCCCGTCGGGTGTCAACCGGTGCGGGGCCTGCAAGCGCAGCAGGCCCCGCCCTTTTTGTTTTGCTCCGGTGGATGGCAATGCGCGGTAATCATGAGGAGTAAGGACGTCTACTGCCTTGCCGATTACTCAAAATAATTGGGGGAGGGGTTAATAATCATATCCGCTATAGCAAAGGACATAAAGAGATGCCAATTTTGTTGACAAGCGAATGACGATTGGCTGCGAGTCAGCTACCAGCGTAAATAATCGATAAAGAAATGTCGTAAATTGGTGCCAAATGCCCAGATAACACCGCGTCTATTTTAATTAACTGCTTTGAGCAAACAGTAAAATGCTACTATCTAACTTGCACGTAAGAAAGCAGATTAACGGTTAAGGCTAAGAAGTGGCAGGTATGTCGGAAGCAACTAGGACTCGCACGCATGCGCCCGAGGTTAGGCAGCGCGCCGTCGAGGTCCTCCAAGAGGGGGTCGGTCATCGCGCCCTCGCCGCGGAGCTTGGCATTCCCCAGGCCACGGCTCGTCAGTGGGCCCGCGCGTATGCCGTGGGCGGTGCCGACGCCGTTCTCAACGCCGGTTCGCATCATCACACCTATTCGTACGAAGTTAAGCTCGCCGTGGTCAAGGACCGCTTGGAAAACGGCTTAACGGTTCGCGAGGCCATGATCAAGCACAAGATTCCCAGCGAGTCTTCGGTCAAGGCTTGGTGCCGCCAGTATCGCGAGAGCGGTGAGTCCGCGCTGGTTGATAAGCCGCGCGGTCGCAAGCCGCGCGTTAAAAAAGCGGAATAGCGAACGGGATGGTGCGCCCACAGGGGCGCATTTTTCTTGCCGCGCCAACTTTTTGGACCGTCGTGAGCCTACTGGAACATCCTCCAAAGTGGTTAATAAACCGCGCGCAGTGGCCCGTGCGCCCGCCGCCGCGATAGGGGGAGCGTCGCCTCTCTGCTCCAAAGCGGACAGACTCCTTACCCCGTACGCCTAAAACTCCCCAGTTGACCGAAAACCCGCCGTCGCTACTCCTCAACTGAGCTATAACGTTAAACAATTGCAGCGTTTTTGCATGGGGGAGTGATGGTATGACGCTACTGTATTTCCTTACCCTGTTTCCGCTGGTACCGGCGCTGGGCATGCTGCTCGCGCGCGGTGACCGCGCCCGCGATGCGGTAGGGCTTGTAGGCTCCGGCATTATTATGGCGGTGACAGTTGTAGTCGCCGTCATGTTTTTTGGCACGGGTCCTCAGAGCTTTGAGGTCGCCCCCGGCACCTCGCATGTGCTCTCGATCATCAGCTCCGTCATCGACGTAATTCTGTGCGCCGTCATCCTGTACAACGCGTTCAAATATAGGAACGCGCTTACCGGTGTGCTCGGCGTGGTGCAGCTGGTGGGCTCGCTCGCCTTTGCAGCTATGACGCTGCCCGCGACCGAAGCCGTCACGGCAACGCCGCTCTACCTGGATTACATGAGTGTGATCATGGTGCTTGCCGTCGGCATTGTCGGCAGCCTTATCTGCGTGTACGCCCTGGGCTACATGAAGGACTTCCAGGCCCACGACGAGCACGAGGCCGCGCTGCGCGGGCAGGCGGCGCCCGACCGACGCCCGCAGTTCCTGGCGCTTATGTTCCTGTTCCTCTCGGCCATGTTCGTCATCGTGACAAGCGACAACCTTGAGTGGCTGTTCTGTGGCTGGGAAATCACCACCGTGTGCTCGTTCCTCATGATTGGCTACACGCGCACGCCCGAGGCCATAAAAAACGCTTTCACCCAGATCATCCTCAACATGCTGGGCGGCATCGCGTTTTTGGCCGGACTCATATACCTGCACGTTAACGGCATGCCGCTGACCATCTCAGGCATGATCGAGCTTTCCGGCGCCGGAACCGCGCAATCCGCGCTGCTGGTCATGCCGGTCCTGTTGCTGTCGCTTGCCGCGCTCACCAAGGCCGCGCAGATGCCGTTCCACACTTGGCTGTTGGGTGCCATGGTTGCCCCCACGCCCACGAGCGCCCTGCTGCACTCGTCCACCATGGTCAAAGCCGGCGTGTTCCTGATGGTCAAGCTGAGCCCGCTCTATGCCATCTATCCCGTGACCGGCTTTATGGTCACGAGTGTGGGTGCCATCACGTTTTTGCTCGCTGCCCTCATGGCCATCTCGCAGAGCAACGCCAAACGCGTGCTCGCGTACTCCACCATCTCCAACTTGGGCCTTATCAGCGCCTGCCTGGGCGTCGGCGCGCCCGAGGCCGTGTGGGCCGCGATCTTCCTGATCCTGTTCCACACGGTGGCCAAGTCGCTGCTGTTCCTGTGCGTAGGCACGGCCGAGCATCATATCGGCAGCCGCAATATCGAGGACATGGACGGCATGTTCAGCCGCATGCCGCACCTGACGCGTCTGATGATGCTGGGCATTATGGGCATGTTCGTGGCCCCGTTTGGCATGCTCGTGTCCAAGTGGGGCGCCCTGGTGGCGTTTGCGCAGACCGGCAACGTGCTCATGATCATGGTGCTTGCCTTTGGCTCGGCCGCGACGTTCTTCTTCTGGGGCAAGTGGCTTGCCAAGCTTTCGGGCGTCGACCCCACGGCTCAAAACGTTGAGGTCAATGTCCATAAGACCGAATGGGTGGCCCTCAACACCATCGCCGCGCTGCTGATTCTGTGCTGCGTGGCGTTCCCGGTTATCTCGAGCGGTCTGGTGTCGCCTTACTTGGCCATGGTGTTTGGCCGCGTGCCGTACGTTATTGGCAAGGATGCCATGTATCTGATGGTGGTTATCGTGGCTTTTATCGCCGTGGTGCTGCTGACTTCATTCCGCGTGAGCAACAAACCGCACGTAAACGTATATCTTTCGGGCGTGGGAACCGACAATTACCGCCATTTCCGCGGCTCGATGGGACACGAGGTGAAGGCCGAAAAGCGCAATTGGTACTCGGAGGACGCCCTTGGCGAGAAGCGTATTGGCCCCGCGGGTAGCGTCGTGTGCTGCAGCATTATCTTGTTTGCGCTGCTGTGTTGCGCGTGGATTGGGCCCGAGAGACTTGCCATGAGTGCGCCCTCGGTGCTGCGCGGTAAGTATTTTGAAGGTTCGGGTGTCGTGGGCATATTTATTGGTACCGTGGCGTTTGCCTTGATTGCGCCGCTTGTGGGTGGCCTGATCGACGGCCTTGACCGCAAGCTTTCGGCCCGCATGCAGGGCCGTGTGGGCCCGCGCCTGCTGCAACCGTTCTACGACGTTGCCAAGCTGCTGCGCAAGGCTCCTGCCAGCGTAAACACCATGGACGATACCTATATGGCATGTGCGCTCATCTTTACCGTGGTAGGCGGCGGCATCTTTGTGTCGGGTTCCAACACGCTGCTGTGTGCTTTTATGGTGACGCTCGCCGCGATCTTTGTGGTGCTGGCGTCCGCCTCGACGCAAAGCCCGTTTGCGCAGGTCGGCGCCGATCGCGAGTTGCTGCAGGTTATGAGCTACGAGCCCGCCGTTCTGCTGATGAGCGTGGGCCTGTATCTCGCCACCGATAGCTTTGATTCCATCGCCGTGACCGGACAGTCGGCGCCCATCATCGTGTACAGCGCGCCCATTTTCTTGGCGCTGCTCGCGGTGCTCACCATCAAGCTGCGTAAGTCGCCGTTTGACCTTTCGTACTCGCATCACGCGCATCAGGAGATTGTCCAGGGCGTCGCCACCGAGATGAGCGGCAGCACGCTGGCCAAGATGACCCTTATGCACTGGTGCGAGACCGTGCTGTTTTTGATGTGGGTGGGCATGTTCTTTGTTTGGGACAACCCGGTGAGCTGGGTGGTCGCCCTGGTCGTCATGGCCGCGACGTATTTTGTCGAGGTGCTGATCGACAACACCTTCGCCCGTAGCACCTGGCGCAGCTGCTTTAAGCTCGGCTGGGGCGTGGCGCTGGTGTTTGGCCTGCTCAACCTTATGCCCATCCTCGTCGACGTGTTTATTTAGGAGGCGGCATCCATGGATCATAAAATGTCGCGCTCGCCGTGGGTTATTCATTACGACGGCTCGAGCTGCAACGGATGCGATATCGAGGTGCTTGCTTCGCTCACGCCACTGTTCGACGCGGAGCGCTTTGGCGTGGTCAACACCGGCAACCCCAAGCATGCGGATATCTTTTTGGTGACGGGGTCGGTCAATGCCCAGAACCTGCCCGTCGTGCGCCAGATCTACAACCAGATGCTCGAGCCCAAGTGCGTGGTGGCCTGCGGCATCTGCGCGTGTTCGGGCGGCGTATTCCGCGATGCCTATAACGTGATCGGCGGCGTGGACCGCGCGATTCCCGTGGACGTGTACGCGCCCGGGTGTGCCATTCGCCCCGAGACCATGATCGATGCCATCGTGGAGGCGTGCGGCATCCTGGACCAGAAGGAGGCCGTGATGCGCGCCGGCGGCGATCCGCTTACCGTGGGCGGTGCCGCTATCTGGGACGGTGGTGTTGAGCTGGGCGAGGACGGGTTTGTGGCAGCTGCGGGGGCCGGCGACGCGACCGCCGGGAAGTCCGCCACGCCCGCCGCTGCAAAGGAGGCCGAGTAATGCAAAAGGCTATCTATACCACCGTCGGGATCGACGAGCTCCTGTCGCATGTCCAGGCGCTTAAGGGCGTCGGTGCACGCTTTGTGCAAATGCACGCCGAGCGCAGCGTCGACGACGGCTCGTATCGCTTGGTCTATACGTTTATCAACGTTCGTGCTGCTCAGAAGCATATTGCGCAGGACGGCAGCTATGCGATTGAGAGCCTGGTGGTCAAGGGCATCGATCAGTACCAGGAGATTCCGTCCATCAGCTCGTACTATCCGGCGGTATTTCCGTTTGAGAACGAAGCGCACGACCTGTTTGGGCTTGCCATCACCGACATGCAGATCGACTTTAAAGGCTTTTTCTACCAGGTTTCGACTGCCGAGCCCATGAGCGTTATCACGCCCGAGGTGAAGGCTGCGCGCGAGAAGGCCATGAAGGTCCGCGCGGCTGCCGAGGCCAAGGCGCGCAAAGCCGCGGCCGAGAAGGCCGCCGCGGCTGCGGCCGCTGCGGGGGAGGGCGTTGTGGGCGCTGGCGATGCTGCGGGCGCCTCTGCTCAGCCCGCTGCGGCAACCGGCTCCGATGCTCAGCACGATGAGGCTGCTGCGAAGGCCGCGCTCAAGGCCGCCGAGATGGAGGCAAAGCTCGCCGCCATGGATCCCGAGAAAGCGGCCAAGGTCCGCGCGGCGCTTGCCGCCAAGGCCGCCCGCGACAAGCAGAAAGAGGAGGCGTAAGGCCCATGGCACATCGCTCCGTTATTCCGTTTGGCCCGCAGCACCCGGTGCTGCCCGAGCCGCTTCATCTGGACCTGGTGATCGAGGACGACCGCGTCATCGAGGCAATTCCGCAGATCGGCTTTGTGCACCGCGGGCTCGAGAAGCTCACCGAAAAGCGCGATATGCATCAGTTTGGCTACATCGCCGAGCGCATCTGCGGCATTTGCGCCGTGGGCCACAGCTGCGGCTATGCCAGCGCCTGCGAACGCATGCTCGACATCGAGGTGCCCGGCCGCGTGCAGTATATTCGCACCATTCTGCACGAGCTTTCGCGCATCCACTCGCATCTGCTGTGGCTGGGCCTGCTCGCCGACGCCTTTGGTTTTGAGGCGCTGTTCTATCGGTCGTGGACCCTGCGCGAGCAGATTCTCAAGATCTTTGAGCGCACGTGCGGCGGGCGTGTGATTCTGTCGATTAACGAGATCGGCGGCCTTAAGCACGATATCGAGGACTCCGAGCTGGCGGGCATTGTCCAGACGCTCGACGCCATGCGCC
The DNA here is from genome assembly GCA_905199545.1 of uncultured Collinsella sp. Lineage (GTDB taxonomy): Bacteria > Actinomycetota > Coriobacteriia > Coriobacteriales > Coriobacteriaceae > Collinsella. The sequence continues at coordinate 109,382 of CAJKGW010000002.1, read as the reverse complement.
CCGACTACGAGGCCCTGGTGCATACGTTTTTGGACGACGACAGCTGCGGCGAGCGTCTGCATGGCGTGGGCGTGATCAGCAAGAAGGACGCGCTGGAGCTTTCGATGGTCGGCCCGTTTGGGCGCGCCTCGGGCGTGGACTATGACGTGCGCATGTTTGGCGACGGCGCCTATGCGGATCTGGCTGCGTTTGAGCCAATTGTCGCTACCGATGGCGACTGCTATGCCCGCTGCCAGGTGCGTTGCGCCGAGGTCACGCAGGCTATGGACATCATCAAGGAGCTTGTGGGCAAGATTCCGCACGACGGTATCGGTGGGCGCACCAAGCTTACGCCAGCCGACGGCGCGCGCGGCGAGGTTGTGATTGAGCAGCCGCGCGGCGAGGCGTATTACTATGTGCGCGGCAACGGCACCAAGAACTTGGACCGTTTTCGCGTGCGCACGCCGACGTCGCAAAATCTGGCGGGTCTGACGCATGCGCTGCAGGGCGTGCTCATTGCCAACGTGCCCATGATTATCCTGACCATCGACCCCTGCATTAGCTGCACGGAAAGGTAGGCACGGCATGAGTTTGCTGACATTTGCCAAGACGGCCTTGGGTTCTATGGTCAAGCAGCCGGTAACGGTGCGCTATCCGCAGGAGAAGCTCGCGGCACCCGAGCGCCTGCGCGGGCATATCGTCAACGATATGGACGTGTGCATCTGCTGCGGCATGTGCGCGCGCCGTTGCCCGGCGGGTGCACTTGCGGTCGATCGCAAGGGCGGAACGTGGTCGATTGACCCGTATGCCTGCGTGGTGTGCGGTGAGTGCATCGAGAGCTGCCCCAAGCACTGCCTGACTATGGACACCGCCCGCACTCCAGTCGCAGCGGACAAGACTCCCACAGTAGAAACCAAACCGGAATAGCGCTGGAATAGAACTGGAATAGGGGCCGGTGGGGCAAAAATGCCCCACCGGCCCCGCGCGTGAACGCGTGTGCGGGCCGCCACGCGACCCGTCCAGCCCGAAAATGACCCGCCTGCCACGAAATGGGCCCATTTACTACTTTTGGGCGCCAATCCCCAACCACGGCAAAAAATGTGAAAACAAAACCGCAGGTAGAACGCCTGCGGTTTTCCGGAAAACGGGGGTATGGTCGGGGGTATCGAGTCAAACGTAGTAGATGGGCAGGTTTCGTGGCGAGCGGTTCCAGCTGATCCCTTGGGAACGAAGGAAAACGGATCATTTTGGTCTCGCGAGGCTTGCGGAGGCGCTCGTGCAGGGCCGCCCGAACAAAACTATGCCGGTTTACTACGATGAACTCGACATTCCCGACCATGACTGCATTTTTCTAAATATCGCAAGCGTTCTACCTGCGGTTTTGGAAGCGTGCAATTTGCCGTGGTCGAAGGTGGGCGATTCATCGTAGTAAACCGGCATAGTTTTGAAATGGCATTAAATCGATAGCAGCCATTTTGCTATGCCGGGGTGGTCGGTTGTTGGGCAATTACCCTCGCAGGTAGGCGATGGCGATCTGCGTGCGGTTGCGTAGGCCCATTTTGGCAAGGATCGAGCTGATGTGGTTGCGTACGGTGCCTTCGCCCATGTAAGCGGCGGCGGCAATCTCCTTGTTATCGAGGCCGCGGGCGATGAGCTCGGCGACTTCGAACTCACGGTCGGTCAGGCTGGCAAAGGCGGCGGGTCGGCGAGGCGTGCTGGCATCGGCGCCTGTCCCGTCAAAATCGATGTCCTCGATCGCCTTGCCCTCGAGCACGCGTTTGCCGTCCATGACCTGCGCCAGTGCCGGTGGAATGGCGGCGACATCGGTTTTGATCAGGTAGCCGCGGGCGCCCAGTTTGAGCGCCGACACAATGTACTCGTCATCCGAGAATGTTGTCAGAAACACCACGCGCGCCGCAGGGTCGCGCTCGAGGATCTCGCGTGCCGCCGAAAGGCCGTCGCGCCCCGGCATCTGGATGTCGAGTAGCGCGATATCGGGCGCGTGCTCGGCGTAGAGCGCGACCGCGTCGTCGCCATTGGCGCCGGTACCCACCACCTCGATCTGCGGCTGTGCGCCCAGGATAATCTTGAGCGAATCGACCACCAAACGGTCGTCGTCGACAACTATGAGCCTCATCGGGCCTCATCTCCTTGCTGTTTGGGAACGGTGGCAAACACACGCCAGCCGCCGGCGCCGGCGCGCGGGCCGGCGGTGAAGGTGCCGCCAAGCGCCTCGACGCGCTCGCGCATGGAGCCGAGCCCCATGCCCTCGGCGATGCCGCGACCGCCCGTCTGGGTCCCGCCCGTGCCATCGTCGGTAACGATGAGCTGGTAAAACGATGGATGCTCCAAGCATCGCACAACAACGTTTTGCGCGCGGGCGTGGCGTATGGTGTTGGAGAGCGCCTCGCGCAGGACCGCCGCAAAGCAGTTGGTGATGTTGGCGGGCGCATGCTCGGCCAAAACCTCAAGCTCAATCTGCGGGCCGCCATCTGAGCACGCGCCTTCCACGATGCACTCGAGCTGTACGGAGAGGTCGGCGGCAGTGTCATTGAGCGCGTGGACGCTGGCGCGCACAAGTTGGAGCGCCTCGTCAACGGTGTGCTTGACGTCGGCGAAATCGGCGGCAACCCTGGGCTCGTCGGCGTGCACGACGCGCAGGGCCTCGGTCTGCAGCGAGGCACGTGTAAGTTGGTGGCCAACGCTATCGTGGATCTCGCGCGCGATGCGGGCGCGTTCGGCGAGTGTCGCGAGCTCGACTTCGTAGTCCTGGCGGTCGGCAAGATCGCGGTTGCGCGCTTCGAGCGCGAGGGCTCGTTCCTGCAGCTCGTCGCGGGTGCGGCGCATGCGCTGCTGCTCGCGTTCCAACTGGGCGGTGCGCAGCGATAGCAAGGTAGCGGCAACCGAAAGGATGGCAGTCAGCAGGAGCGTTCGGGCGGTGAGCGCGTCGGTGCGAAGGTCCGCGACAAGCGCAAAGACAAAGGTGGCGCCAATGCCCAGCGCGGCCCAGGCGTGCTCACGGCGCACCCGCCGCGCGATGTCATAGAGGGCGAGAGGCGCAAACGGCACAAACGGCGGCACGAAGACAGCCGCGATGATGTAAGCGCAGCTCGCGGTCTCGCTCGCGCGCCGGGCGCTTTTCCCCTGCGCGAGCTCAGCCAGCGAGGTGGCAATAACGCCAAGGCAAAACGCCGCGACCAGGCGAGCGTCCACAGCAAGGCCCAGAGCGGCTGCGATACAGCACGCCAGCACAATCGATTTGTCGAAAAGCCTGTTCATACGGGTATTGTACGCGAAGCCGCGCGTGGTGGAGGGGCCGCCCGGGGCAACCGTGACATTCCTCCCGCGCGGCAAATCGGCGTCGATCGCTCGCGCGAGCGGGGGTTTCGCCTCCGCCCCCCTCACTCGTGACAAAGCTCACTGGTGCGCGCCGCCCGCTCCTGCGATGATGAAATCGTACCGGGCCACGACCAACAGAAGGGCCGCCTCATGACAGACATCGTCCATGTCGAAAACCTCGTCAAGCGCTATGACGATCTTATTGCGCTCGACCACTTTAACCTGAGCATCGCCCCCGGCGAGATCTTTGGCCTGCTGGGCCCCAACGGCTCGGGCAAGACCACGTCCATCAACTGTATCCTGCAGCTGCTCGCCTACGACAAAGGCACCATCGAGCTGTTCGGCGAGCCCATGACGCCCGCCCGCTACGACCTCAAGCGCCGCATCGGCGTGGTGCCGCAGCAGGTGGCGGTGTTTGACGAGCTCACGGTGCGCGAGAACATCGACTATTTCTGCAGCCTCTACGTTAACGACCGCAAGCGCCGCCGCGCGCTGGTGGACGAGGCGATCGACTTTGTCGGGCTGGGCGACTTTACCAAGTTTCGTCCCGGCAAGCTTTCGGGCGGACTGGCGCGCCGCCTCAACATTGCCTGCGGCATCGCACACAAGCCCGAGCTCATCTTCTTTGACGAGCCCACGGTGGCGGTCGACCCCCAGAGCCGCAACGCCATCCTGGAGGGCATCTGCCGCCTGCGCGACGAGGGCGCTACGGTGGTGTATACCAGCCATTACATGGAGGAGGTCGAGCAGATCTGCAGCCGCATCATGATCATGGACGGCGGCCGCGTGCTGGCGCAGGGCACCAACGACGAGCTTAAGCGCATGATCCAGATGGGCGAGCGCGTGACTGTTGAGGTCGGTGCCGTCGAGGCCGCCACGGTCGAGCGACTGCGCGCCCTCGAGCACGTGCTTTCGGTCGAGCTGTCCGGCGGCGAGCTCGTCTGCACCTGCGAGGCGAGTCCGCACAATCTGGTCGACATCCTCGACACGCTGCGTGCTGCCGACGTGGCGCTCGGCCGCGTGTGGAGCGAACCGCCGACCCTCAACGACGTATTCCTCGAGATCACCGGCCGCGAGCTGCGCGACTAGGGGGCGGCCATGTTCAACACCATCATCACCACGGTCAAGACGCTGCTGCGCCGGCCGAGCACGTGGGTCTGGGGCGCTCTCTTTCCTATCGCGCTTTCCACGATGTTCATGTTTATGTTTGCGAACCTCAGCTCCGACGGCACGGTCGACCCGGTGCCGGTTGCCGTCGTGGCGGACGAGGCCTGGGATGCCTCGACCTTTAAGGATGTGGCAGCTTCGCTTGCCAAGGCAGGCGACGATCAGCTGCTCGATGTGAGCGAGTACGAAGACTTGGCTGTCACGCGCAAAGCGCTCAAGGCCGGCGAGGTCGCGGGCATCTATACGGTTGATGCCGCGGGCACGCCCAGGCTCACGCTGCTGTCGAGTTACGACAGCTCGCGCGCCTCGTCGGTGCTCACCGACCGCAGCATCCTTGAAACGGTGGCAAGCTCGTATACGCAAAATGTCGAGCTCATGCGCCAGATTGCCCAGGACAACCCGGCGGCGCTCGCCGATCCGGCGGCGGTTGCGCACGCCCTGTCGCTCGAGGGCGGAACCCGCCGCATGAGCCTGACTCGTGCCACGCCCGATGGCACGGTCATCTACTACTACGCGCTCTTTGGCCTGGTCGCGATGATGTCTGCCGAGTTTGCCGCCTTGAGCGTCGTTGATTTGCAGCCTAATCTGTCGGGCCTTGGCGCGCGCCGCTGCGTGGGCGGTCTTTCCAAGACGGCGTCGCTGGCCGGCATTTTTGTCGGCTCGTGGCTGGTTTCCTTTGCATCGATGGCGGTTGCGATCGGCTACGTGCGCCTGGTCGTGGGCGTCGACTTTGGCGGGCGCGAGGGGTTGTGCCTGCTGGGCGGGGCTGCATCCGCGCTTGCCGCCACGGGCCTGGGGCTTTTTGTGGGCACGCTTCCCGTTAAGGGCGGCAAGGCATCCAAGTCGGGCATCCTCACGGGCTTTGCCACCACGTGCGCCCTGTTCGCCGGCCTCTACGGCGAGCCGGCGATGGCGCTTGCCGACGACGTCGCCCGCGCTTGTCCGGTCGAGTGCTGGTTCAACCCCGTCAAGCTCATCTGCGACATGTTCAATCGCCTGTATTTCTTTGAGGACCTGGGGCCCTTCGCTGTTCGCGCCGGCGCGCTCGTCCTGATGGCCCTGGTGTTTGTCGCCGCCGCTACGCTGATCTTTGGAAGGAGCCGCTATGAGCACCTTTAAGACCGCGCTTCGCATGGCGCTGGCGCACCCGTTCTACCTGCTCATCTATACGGTGTTCATCTCGCTCATGGGCGTATTCATCGCGGCTTCGGTGAGCTGGAACTCGTCGCAGCTTACCGAGTACAAGCCCTACGACACCAACGTGATCGTGGTCGACCGCGACAATAGCGACCTTTCGCGGGCGCTTACCAAGCACCTGGGCTCACGCTTTGACCTGGTCACGGGCGTCGGCGACGACACATACGACCTTGCCGACGCGCTCTCCAAGAGCAACAGCGCCAAGGGCAGTGCCGATTGCGTGTTCTTTATCCCGGAGGGGTTTGAGGACGATCTTGTTGCAGCCGCCCGTGCGGGGGAGGCCCTGCCCAAGCTCGACGTGACCTATGGTTCCGGCACCATGGCGGCGGCGCTTTCGTCCGCCGAGGCCTCGCGCTGGATCTCGCTCGCGGGCGCTGCGGCGGCGCTTGAACCCGCTGCCTCCAACGGTGACGTCGCAAGGGCCGCCGAGCACGCGGCCGCAAAGCGCGCGGAGGTCCAGATCGAGCAGGTCAAGGTCGACTCGACTGCTGCTACCACGCTCGAGTCGTACTTCAACTTTGGCGCGTACGCGATCATCTCGTCGGTCATCGTGTCGGTGGGACTGGTGTTTTCGGGCATGAACGAGCCCGAGCGCGTGCGCCGCATGGATGCCAGCCCGGTCTCTGAGCGCCAGCGTTCGCTCGCTGTGTTCGCGGCCGCCGCCGTGCTCACCGTCTGCATCTGGCTCGTGTCGAGCATGATGGGCGTCGTGGGCTTTGCCAGCGCGGTTGCCGAGGTCGGCGTGGGTCGCGTGTGCCTGGCGCTGGCGGCAACGTTTGCCCTGGCGTGCACGCCGCTGGCCGTTGGCTTTACGCTGTCGAGCCTGGGCGCGCGCGAGGAGCTGCTCAACGGTGTGGGCAACCTGCTCGGCATGCTCATGACGTTTTTGGGCGGCGCCTGGATGCCGCTGTCGCTCATGGGCTCGGCCGTGCAGACGGTGGCGCACTTTGTGCCGACGTATTGGGTGAACGACGCGATCGGCAAGGCGCTCGCCGCGGACCTGACGTCCACCGTGCTGGGCGACATCGCCTGCGATCTGGGCGTCACGGTGCTCTTTGCCGCGGCCATCGCCGCCGTAGGCCTAGCCCTCGCGCACAACAAATCCCACGCCTAGCCACCTAGTCATTGGGGACAGTCTTTGCCGATTCGCCGGCAGGGCTGGCAGGGACTGTCCCAATATGTCGGCACTTGGGGACCACTCATTGGGGACAGACTTAAATGAGCGATTTCACTCATTTAAGTCTGTCCCCAATGAGTAGTCCCAATGAGTAGGTTGGAAAATAGTTCGCGCACGTCGCTTAAAAATAGTTCGCCCGGGTTTACTATTAGCCTAGAAAAGTAGCAGAAGGCTAACAACGGGGGATAGCATGGCGACAAAGCGTGCCTACGTCCAGGTCAACGGACTCAAGAAACACTATGGCGACGGCGATGCGCGCCTGACGGTGCTCGACGGCATCGACACGTCCATCAACCGCGGCGAGATCTGCGTCATGCTGGGGCCCTCGGGCTCGGGCAAGTCGACCTTTCTCAACCTGATCGGCGGCCTGGAGGATGCCGACGGCGGCTCCATCATGGTGGACGGCTGCGATCTCACGGCGCTCAAGCCCGCCGATCTGGGCGAGTACCGACGCCGCGAGCTGGGCTTTGTCTTCCAGTTCTACAACCTGGTGCCCGACCTTACCATCAAGGAAAACATCGAGGTCACGGCGCACCTGTCCAAAAACCCGCTCAATGTCGACGATCTGCTGCGCTCGCTGGGCCTCTACGAGCACCGCAACAAGTTTCCGCGCCAGGTCTCAGGTGGCCAGCAGCAGCGCTGCGCCATCGGCCGTGCGCTCGTCAAAAATCCGGGCCTGCTGCTGTGCGATGAGCCCACGGGCGCGCTCGACTACAAGACATCCAAGGAAATCTTGCGGCTCATGGAGGATGTCAACCGCACCTACGGCTGCACCATCATCATTGTCACCCACAATGCCGCCATCGCGCGCATGGCAAATCGCGTGCTGCGCCTGCGCGACGGGCGCATCGTCGAGGATGAGCTCAACGAGTCGCCCGTCGCGGCCGCCGAGCTCGATTGGTAGGCGGCGCCATGACACCTCTCGCAAAACGTCTCCCGCGCGAGCTGCGCCGCAATATCGGCAAGTACCTGGGCATCTTTTTGCTTATGTGCGAAAGCATCGCCCTTACCTCGGGCTTTTTGCTCGCGGCGCATTCCATCGGTTGCCTCATTGACGACATGCGCGATGAGTATACGATCGAGGACGGCCGCGTGACTACCTCCTTCGAGGCCACCAAAGACCAGCTCAAGGCTGCCGAGGACGCGGCGGAGGGCGTCGGCGGCGTTACGCTCTACAAGAACTTCTCTATCGACGCCATCATCAAAAAGGCGTCCGGCGACGACGGCACTAAGCGCACCCTGCGCACCTACGCGCATCGCACCAAGGTCGATATTGCGTCCTACTGCGAAGGCAGGCAGCCCAAGACGGACGATGAGGTGGCAATCGACCGTGTCTTCGCCACCAACAACGACCTCGCCATCGGCGATAAGGTCGAGCTTGAGGGCCGCACCTACACCATCTGCGGCATCATGACCCAGCCCGATAGCCAGGCGCTGTTCCTCGACAATTCGGACTTTACGGTGAACACCATCACGTACGGCGTGGCCGAGGTCACCGACGCCGGCTTTGCCGCGCTTGAGGACGCCGGCGGCGCGCCTGCCTACACCTACTCCTTTACCTTTACCGATCGCGACCTCCCCACCGCGGATCGCATCGATGCGGAGCAGGATATGGTCGAGGCGCTGACCGATGCCGATGCGCGCGTGGACGATCTGATCGATGCCGATTCCAATCAGGGCATTGGCTATGCGCGCGACGACGTGGACGGCGACTCCATGATGTGGATGACGTTGCTCGACATCATCATCGTGATCATGGCGTTTGTCTTTGTGGTGCTCACCGACGCCACCATCGAGGAGGAGAGCGCCATCATCGGCACGCTGCTCGCCAGCGGCTATCGCCGCCGCGAGATCGTTCTGCACTACCTCGCGCTTCCCGCCATCGTGGGCGTGCTCGCGGCGCTTTTGGGCACCGCGCTCGGCGTCGCGTTCTTTACCGAGCCCATGCGCGGCCTCTATTACGGTTCGTATAGCCTGCCTCCCTTCCAGGTGTACTGGAGCTGGGAGATCTTCGTGAAGTGCGCCGTGGTTCCCGCCGCCGCGCTCATCCTCATCACGCTGGTGGGCCTGCTCCGCAAAATGGGCAAGACGCCGCTGGAGTTCCTTCGCCACGAGGCGAGCGGCAAATCGGGTACCAAGCGTGGCCTGCAGCTGCCGGAGCGCATGGGCTTTGTTTCCCGCTTCCGCCTGCGCGTTTTCCTGCGCAACCTGGGCAACTTCGCCACGCTCTTCGTGGGCATCGCGTTTGGGTCGCTGCTTTTGCTCTTTGGCCTGGCGATCCTGCCCACGATGACGCACTATGCGGACAACCTCGAGACGAGCCTGGTCGCCGAGCATCAGTACACGCTCAAGGCGCCGCTGGAGCTCGAGGGTACTGCCGAGGAGCGCGAGCAGTGGTCGGCACTCGAGCGCTTGCAGTCGGTTGACGGCGCGCTGCTTTCTGCCGCCCAGGATGCCGATGACGAGCTTGACGGCGCGGCCGATGCGGCGCAGACGGCAGCCGATGCCGCGACCGCATCTCCGTCTGCCGAGAGCCTGACCGCAGCGCAGGATGCGCTTGCCAAGGTCCAGGACAAGAAGGATGCGCTCTACGCGCGCCTTGACGATCTTGCCGATGCCCTCGGCTGCAACCGCGATGAGGCCATCGATCTGATCGACAAGGCCTCTAAGATCGACACTGACAACGACGATATCCACCCGGTCAATACGACCGACAACGGCGCGGGCGCAATCGCGCAGGCCGAGAAATATGCCGTTTACCAGCTGCAGTACGACCGTGGCGACGGTAATGGCGAGGAGACGATTTCTGTCTACGGCATCTCGTCCGATTCGCGCTACTGGAAGGGCCTCAACATCGGCGATGGCCGCGTCGTCTTTGGCGGCGGTCTGCTCGATAAGTTTGGCTGGAGCGAGGGCCAGAAGGTCACGCTCAGCGACAAGTACGAGGGCGAGCATTATTCCTTTGAGTACGCGGGCAAGGACTGTGCCTGGGGCTCCAAGTCGGACATGAACATCTATATGAGCATCGATGACTTTAACGAGCTGTTCGACAACGATGCCGCCTACTTTAACGGCTATGTGAGCAACGAGAAGCTCGACCTCGATGCTCGTTACTTTGCCGGCGACACCACGCCCGACGACATGCGCGCCGTGGGTGACCAGTTCATCGGCATGATGAGCAAAATGATCGGAATGATGATCGGGCTCGCGGTGTTTATCTTCCTGCTGTTTATGTACCTGCTGACCAAAGCGGTGATCGACCACAGCGCCCGTTCGATCAGCTACATGAAAGTCTTTGGCTATCGCGATAGTGAGATCTCGCATCTGTACATCCGCTCGATCACGCTGTGCGTGGCGGCGTCGCTCGTGCTGAGCCTGCCGGTCATTATTGGCTCGCTCACGGCCATCTTCCGCTCGATGCTGCTCGCCTACAACGGCAATATCGAGATCTACGTGCCCGCTTGGTCCATGGCTGCATGCGTCGGCATTGGCTTTGCGACCTACCTGGTCGTGGCGCTGCTACACACGCGTTCTATCAAGCGCGTCGGCCTGGCCGAAGCCCTCAAGGTGCAAGAGTAGCAATTGGGGACGTTCTTAAATGACTAGTCGTTGGGGACAGTCTTTGCCGATCCGCCGGCTCGCCGGCCGGACTGGCAAGGACTGTCCCTGGCGGCACTCATTTAAGTCTGTCCCCAATGAGTGGCCGTGCTTGACTTCAACCCCACTTCAACGGGTACCATCCTCTATGTCTGTAACGCCATATAGACCGAGGGGATAGATCTATGACCGCAACCGCACCCGCAGCACCGGCAAAGGTGTACTTCACCAACCTGCGCACGCATGCTCGCGAGAGCCAGCTCGACAAACTCAAACGCCTCATTCGCCGCGCCGGCATTGAGCAGATCGACTTCGAGAACAAGTTCGTCGCTATCAAGATTCACTTTGGCGAGCTGGGTAACCTGAGCTTTCTGCGCCCAAACTACGCCCGCGCCGTCGCAGACGTCGTGAAGGAGCTGGGCGGCAAACCCTTCCTCACCGACTGCAACACGCTCTATGTGGGCAGCCGCAAAAACGCGCTCGAGCACATCGACACCGCCTACCAGAACGGCTTTACCCCGTATGCCACGGGTTGCCAGATCATCATCGCCGACGGCCTCAAGGGCACCGACGAGGCGCTCGTTCCGGTCGAGGGCGGCGAGTACGTGCGCGAGGCAAAGATCGGCCAGGCACTCATGGACGCCGACATCGTGATTAGCCTCACCCACTTTAAGGGCCATGAGCAGGCCGGCTTTGGCGGCGCCATGAAGAACCTGGGTATGGGCGGCGGTAGCCGTGCCGGCAAGATGGAGCAGCACGCCGCTGGCAAGCCGAGCGTCGATACCACCAACTGCGTTGGCTGCCGTGCCTGCGAGAAGATATGCGCGCACAGCGCCATCACGTTTGACGGTACGCGTGAGCGCGAGCTTGCCAACGGCAGCACTCGCACGGTTCATGTGGCTGCCATCGACCACGATCGCTGCGTGGGCTGCGGACGCTGCATTGCGGCGTGCAACCAGGACTGCATCAAGCCCGACTATGATGCCGCGGCCGACGTACTCAACTACAAGATCGCTGAGTACACCAAGGCCATCGTCGACGGCCGCCCGAGCTTCCACATCTCGCTCGCCATGGACATCAGCCCCAACTGCGACTGCCATCCCGAGAATGACACGCCCATCGTCAACGACATCGGCATGTTCGCGAGCTTCGACCCGGTCGCCATCGACCAGGCCTGCGCCGACGCCGTCCTGGCGTCCGAGCCGCTGCCTAACACCGAGCTTACCGACAGCGCGGCCAAGATGGAGCATAATCACGAGCATCTGGAGGGCGAGCAGGCCAAGGATCCCTTCTGCATCACGCATCCCGACACCGACTGGCGCGCGTGCATCGCGCATGCCGAGAAGATCGGCCTGGGCACGAGCGAGTACGAGCTCATCGAGGTCAAATAGCGCCTAGCTATTGGACATATCAAGCGCTTTTGTAGCGCAACGTTAGTAAAAACCGCCCGTGAGCACAGCGCCCACGGGCGGCTTTTTGGAAGTGCTAGGGGCCAGATAGACCAGTAAACCGTACTATTTGCTTAAAAATTCTTTCCGAGGAAGTCGTCGACCGTGTTCCAGTAGAGCTCGGGGTTAACTTGCGCGCTCTTGGCGTGGGTGGCGCCATGGATGGTGAGCTTTTGCTTGACCTTGCTGGCGCACGCGTCGTAGTTTTGGTCGAGCATGTCGTACGGCACAAAGGTGTCCTGGTCGCCGTGGATAAACAGCATGGGAACCGTCGCGTGTTTGAGTTGCTCCACACTGCTCGCCTTATGAAAGTCGTAGCCCGCGCGCACGTTGCACACCAGGTTGGCCACATCGAGCAAAGGAAAACTGGGCAGCCCAAATACATCCTTGAGCTGCAGAGAAAACTCGTCCCAAACACTCGTATAACCACAGTCCTCGATAATGCATTTCACGTTTGCGGGCAGAGATTCCCCCGCGACGTCCATGGCGGTTGCCGCACCCATCGACTCGCCAAAGACCAGGATGCGCGCCTCGGGGTCAGCCTGAACGATTCGCTCGATCCATGCGACGACATCGAGCCGCTCGGGCCAGCCCATGCCGATATAGTCGCCGCCGGAGCGCTCGTGGGCACGGGCGGCAGGCGCGAGCACGTTCATGCCGCGGTCATGGAATCGTTTGGCGTATCGGGCCATACCGATGGGCTCATCGGTGTATCCGTGTAGGCAGATAGCGTAATTGTGCGTGCTCTCTGGGGCGGCAAAATACCAAGCGGCAAGTTCGGTTCCGTCATCTGCGGTGAGGCTGCTGCTCTCGCGGTTCTCTTTAAACCATGCCCGCGCCTCGGTTCCCTCGGCATCCGGCTGCTCACTTTCTTTGTCGTCCTTGCCGTCCTGCATCATCTTCATGGTGTATGGCGCGCGGGGATTCAGCGCGAAGTCAAACAGAAAGTTGCCGGCAAATCCGAGCAGTGTAATGACAACCACCAGTGCAACGATGCCGGCTATCTTGAGCTTTCGATGGGAATGTGCGTTTTGAGCCATGCGGTATTCTCCTATAACATGTTAATACATCAACATTTAAAACAAGCGCATTATGGATGTTCGCCGTTGACGCGTCAACAGGCAAAGAATGGGTAAACAAAGGGTCACGTATGGTGCAAATTTCGCATGTACCCAGACGCTTTGATATAGTGTTGAGAACTCTTTACATTGGAGGATGTAACCGGCATGTCCGATTCGAGCGACAGTTCTAAGCCGCGACCCAAGACCGCGGCCGTTCCACACTACACGGTGGGCGAGGAGATCATGAACTCCGTCACCCATGGTGTCGGCTGCCTGCTGGGTATCGCGGGCCTGGTGCTCCTGATCGTATTCGCTGCCCTGCGCGGCGGAGGCCCGGCCCACATGGCCGCGGCGATTGTCTATGGTGTCAGTATCATCCTCGAATACCTAGCCTCCACGCTCTACCACGCGATTCAGCCCGCGCGCGCCAAGCGCGTGTTTCGCATCATCGACCACAGCTGCATCTACCTGCTCATAGCCGGCAGCTATACCCCGTTTTGCCTCATCACGCTCGCAAACGACGGCGGCCCTGCGCTGTTCTTTGCCGTGTGGGCCATCGCCATCGTCGGGATCGCCCTCGAGTGCTTTTTGCGCGAACGTCAGCCGCATTGGGTAAGCGGCCTGGTCTATCTGCTGATGGGCTGGCTCGTCGTCTTTAAGCTGCCCGAGCTCGTGGCGCTGCTGAACCCCGTGGCACTCGCCCTGCTCGCCGTCGGCGGCGTGTGCTATACCGTGGGCGTGCCGTTCTATATCGCCAAAAACGTGCGCTATCTGCACAGTGTTTTCCACTTGTGGGTGCTCGCCGGCAGCATCTTCCAGTTCATGGCGGTGATCCTCTTCGTAATCTAGCGACCACGCCCACGGCCCCGCTCGCACGGGCAACCGGCGCAATTGCCCTATCCGTCACCTACGCTTACTACCCAACGTCCCGAATCTTGGAGGTTCGAGAAACTCCCGATGGACATAACCATCTCCCTTATTACCACGCTCGTTTTAACGCTTATCAACGGCTACTTCTCCATGTCCGAGATGGCTCTCACCACGGCTAAGCGCGCCGTGTTGGAACACGATGCCGAGGAGGGCGATAAGCGCGCCGAGCGCGCCGTCCAGCTTGCCGCCGATTCCGACCAGCTGCTCGCCACCATTCAGGTCGCCATCACGCTCGTGGGCTTCGCCTCGTCCGCCGTCGCCTCGACGAGCCTGTCCGACCCGCTCGCCACATGGCTCATGAGCTTTGGCATCGCGCCGCTTTCCGCCATCGCGCGCGGCCTGGCGCCGGTCATCATCACCGTCGCGGTCGCCTTTGTGTCCATCGTGATCGGCGAGCTCGTGCCCAAGCGCATCGGCCTTGCTAACGCCGAGGGCGTATCCAAACAGGTCGTGGGACCGCTCTCCGTGTTCCAAAAGATCGCCCGCCCGCTCGTGTGGCTGACCGGTGCCTGCTCCGACGGCCTGGCCCGCATCCTGCGCATCAAGAGCGCCGATGACCGCCAGAACGTCTCGGAGGAAGAAATCAAGTACATGGTCTCGGAGCAGGACGACCTGCTCGACGAGGAAAAGCGCATGATCCACGAGATCTTTGACCTGGGCGACACCGTTGCCCGCGAGGTCATGGTGCCGCGCGTGGACACCACCATGTGCGAGGACAACGAGACGGTCGCCGACGTGTTGTCCACCATGCGCCAGACCGGCTTCAGCCGCATCCCCGTCTATCACGAGGATCCCGACAACGTCGCGGGCATCGCGCACATCAAGGACCTGATCCAGCCCGCGCTCGACGGCAAGGGCGACCAGCCCATCGCTGGCTTTTTGCGCGATGCCACCTTTGTGCCCGACACCAAGGACATCCTGCCGCTGCTGTCCGAGATGCAGACTTCGCACGACCAGATTGTGGTCGTCGTGGACGAGTACGGCGGCACGGCCGGCATCATCACCATCGAGGACATCGTCGAGGAGATCGTCGGCGAGATCGAGGACGAGTTCGATCCCGACAACAAGTACCTCACGCGCCTCTCGCGCCGTGAGTGGCTCGTCGATGGGCGTTTTTCGTGCGATGACGCGATTGAGCTTGGTTGGCCGCTCGAGGAAAGCGATGATTATGAGACCATCGCCGGCTGGATTTTGGAGCTTTGCGACTCGGTGCCCGACATCGGAGAGGTGTTTGAGGTCGCGGGGTACAAGTTCAAGGTGCAGTCGATGCGTGGCCAGCGCATCTCGCTTATTCGCGTGATCGCTCCGGCCGAAACCGATAAGAAGGATTCCGAGCCCCCGGCAGAGAAGCCGGCGGCGTCGGGTGCGGGCTCTGCGGATCCGCACGACGGCGACGAGTAGGGCAAGGACGAGTAGGGGAGAGTTATGGCAGGCCTGTTCAACATCCTTAAGGTCACCGTCAGCGAGGACAAGATTTGCGCGCACGTGCTGGTGAACCCCGGCATGCCGCTCATGACCTCGGAGGATATCGAGGCCACGGCGCGCGTGTACTACCTGGTGCCCGCGATTGCCAAGCACCTGTGCCTGGGCGACTCCGGCCGCGAATTCCAGGATTGCATGGGCCAGACCGAGCTTTGCCATCTGCTGGAGCACGTGACGGTCGAGCTCATGAACGAGACCGGTCTTGCCGGCAGCATCTCGTGCGGTCGCACGCGCGTGAGCGAGCATGACGAGCGTGTCTTTGAGATTGAGCTTTCGTGCCCCGATGATGCGCTGGCCATCGGCGCGCTGTCTTCGGCCACCTTTATGATGGACTGGGCGTACCTGCACGCCGACCAGCCCACTCCCGATGTGGACGGTACGGTTGCGGGCTTGCGCAACCTGGTGCTGGGTATGCGCGCCGAGGCCGAGGGCAAGGACCCGCACGAGGCCGTTGCCGCTGCGAACGGCGAGGACGTGGCTGAGGATGCGCCCGAGCACGACGCTCCTGCCGAGGCCGACGCTGAGCCCGTTGCCGAGGCGCCTGCTGAGCCCGAGTCTGCGGAGCCCCAAGGCGTCCCGAGCTTTGACGACGAGCCCCAGGTGGCGATTGATACCGAGGGCGCGGTTGCCGAGAACCACGAGGCCTCCGCTGCCGTCTTTGGCGGTGCGGCGACGGTTCCGGCAGGACCTGCGCATGAGGGCGGCCTGCCGCTCGTGGACGGCGCCGGCGAGGACCCGGGTGCCACGGTGGCCATGCCGGCTATGCCCCAGGAGTAGGCCTACGCGTTTATCACCATCACGTACCTGCGCCTTTGCCGTACGCAGATGAGCGGAGCGGCAAGTGATGCGCTGCGGGTATAATGGACAGCATTCAAACGGTGGGCACCGACGTGCCCGCAGGAGAGGAATGATCATGGGTAAGACTTTCAGCTTTGTCTCCGGCGCACTTTTTGGTGCTGCTGCCGGCGCTATTATCGGCGTTGCTCTGGCCCCGCGCTCGGGCGCCGAAACCCGCGCCATGGCTGCCGATATCGCCAACGACGCCTGGGACAATATGCGCGACACCTACGAGCACAGCGCCGAGGAGGCCCGTGCCGCGGTGAATGACTTTGGCCCGATGGTCGACGCCAAGACCGACGACCTGCGCGCCAAGGTCGACCTGGCCCGCGAGCGCATGGACCAGCTGCGCGAGCAGCTCAACGACGCCATTTCGGGCGGCAACGTGACGCCTGCCGCCGACGTCGTGGTCGAGAACGCCGTCGAGGCTGATACCGAGGCCGCGGAGCCCTCGACCGAGGCATAATGCGCGCCGGGGATTTTGTCGGCGCCAAGATCTATCGCAAGCCTACCGAGGACAAGCGCACCAAAAAGGACGGCACGCCGCGCAGCCCTAAAAAGCTCGGAAAGATTCACTTTCCGGTCTTTACCCCGGGCGGTACGCGTGTGGTCGGCTTTATGGTCCGCCAGTCCGATATCGCGGGCATGATCGAGCGCCCCGACCGATTCGTAGCGCTAGACGCCATTGGTATCTACGAGGGCGCCATTGCGGTCGATGACGTCAAGGACACGTACGATGCCGCCGCGGCCAAGCGCCTCGATATCAACCTGGACGATTGCATCATCTGGGTTGGCATGGACGTGCGCACGGAATCGGGCGATGTTGTGGGCTACTGCTCGGACGTTGAGTTCAAGCCACGCTCGGGCATCGTACAGGCATTCTATGTGACCGCCGGTGCCGCTTCGAGCGTGCTGGTGGGCGACACGCAGGTGCCGCCGACGATGCTGCGCGGCTACGAGAACGGCGCGATGGTCGTCTCGGACGAGGTCAAGTCGCTCGGGTATTCGGGCGGTGCGGCTGCCAAGGCCGCCGAGGCCAGCGTCGTGGTGGGCGATAAGGTCAAAAAGGGCGCCAAGGTGCTCGACGACAAGGGGTCGGTTGCCGTGGACAAGGGCAGTCGCGCACTGGGCAAGCAGCTCGGCAAGACGCGCGGCATGTTCAAGGCCTTTAAGGACGAATACCAAAAGGCGAGCGGAGGCTCGTCAAAAGCTACAAAATAGCGACGTACCAAATGATGGGAGGCAAGCCGGAGACCTGTTGCTCCGGCTTGCTGTGTTTATGGGGGAGGGCACATGCGCCAAAACGGATCCAACTTAAACGGGCGTTCGGGTGCGCGTCCGACGGCGCGCCGCGACCTGGGGCAGCTGCCCAGCGGTCAGCGCCGCCGTCGCCGTAAGCCCGGCGCGATGTACCTCAACCATAGTCGCGGGTTTAGCGACCGCAGCGCGCGCATCGGCAACGGGCGCTCGCCGCGCCGACCGTCCCGTCTGCCCTATGCGCTCATCGCCGTGGGTTGCGCACTTGTGCTGTTTATCGCTGCCGTCGTGGGCTACGTCAACCGCAGCGTGGACGTGGAGCTCAACGGCCAGAAGACCGCGGTGCGCGTCGGCTCTACGCTGCAGAATCTCATCGACGACCGGGAGTTGACTGACACCTACGACGCAGGCGACCTACTGGCCGTCGATGACAGCGTGCTCAAGCGCCATGGCGGCGAAAAGCTGTCGGTTAAGGTGGACGGCAAGCGCATAAAACAGGGCAAATGGGATAGCCGCGAACTTGAGGGCGGCGAGAAGGTGACGGTCAAGGATGGCCGTAACACCTACGAGAAGCACGAGGTTCAGGCTACGGTTATCGAGCCCAAGCTCAAGGTCGAGGGCACGGGCGCTATCGAGTATGTGCAGACATGGGGTGTCCAGGGCCGCTCCGAGGTGTGGGTTGGTGAGCAGTCGGGCAAGACGCAGGACCGCGGCGAGGTTGTGCCCGCCACCGATTGCGTCGTTGCGTGCGCCAGCGTGGCGCCCAAGGGCAACAAAAAGTACGTGGCGCTGACGTTTGACGAGGGTCCGAGCGGCGCCACCAAACAGATCTTGCAGGTGCTCAAGGAAAAGGGCGTTACCGCGACGTTCTTCCTTTCGGGCGATGCGGCCGAGGCCTCGCCTGCCACGGCCAAGGCGATTGTCGATGCCGGGTGCGAGATCGGATCCAACAGCTACAGCGACGATTCGCTCAAGGGTCAGGACCGTGAGACGGTACGCGAACAGATCACGAAAGGCACCGATGCGATTAAGTCGGCGACCGGCGTGAAGACGATGCTGCTGCGTGCTCCCTACGCTGCCTTTGACGAGCAAAACTGGATTGATGCGATGGACCTGGTCTCCGCCGTGGTCTCGTGGAATATTGACTCGGGCGACTGGCTGCTCAACGGTGCCGACGAGCAGGTCTCAACGGTGCTCGATTCGGTGACGCCGGGCAATATCGTGCTGCTCACCGATAGAGACGAATGCGCCGAGCAGACGCTCGAGGCGCTGCCGCAGATTATCGACGGTCTTGTCGCCGACGGATACAAGATCGTGACGCTCAGCGACCTGGTCAAGACGGACACATCGCTCAGCAAAAAGCTCACCTCGCTGACGAAGGTCACCATGCCCAAGGACGCCGTGTTCCCCCAACTTGCCGAGGACGATGACACCACAGAGTAGTCATTGGGTAGTCGTTTAAGAACGTCCCCAAGGGCTATGTCACGGATACGTCAGCGTTTGGTATGCCTGCAATGTGCAGCGCATAAATTCGATGCCGCAGGGCGATGCTGATGCTATAGTTACTGCGGTTAATGAGGGTCAAGAGAAAGGTTACAGGTGAAATCCAAACCTCGACCATACAGTCGATGACCCCATGCAGGTGCTTTTTGCGCATGCACGGGGTGTAAGCGTCGAGCGGCGTGCCGCCCGCGCATGCGTATACATATCCAGAAGCCCCCGGACGCCGCACGCGCGGCCGCGTCCGGAGGAATAATGATGGGGAGCACCATTGAATTATCTGAGTGAGATGCTCAAATTGCCGGTCTTGGACGTCGACGGCGAAAAGCTCGGCGTGGTCAACGATTTTGGCATTGCTACCGGCGAAGTTTTTCCGCACGTGACGTCGCTCGCGTTCCGCGGCCCCGGCAAGACGCCGTTTATGATCAGCTGGCGCAAATGGGTCGACCGTATCGACGAGACGGGCGTGTATCTCAACACGTCTGCCACCAATATTCGCTTCTCGTACCTGCAGCCGACCGAGCTCCTGCTGGCGCGCGACGTGCTCAATAAGCAGATCGTCGACACGCAGGGCATGAAGGTCGTGCGCGTCAACGACATCAAGTTTTCCATGTCGGGCGAAAACCAGCTGCGCCTGTTGGGTGCCGAGGTCGGTGCCCGCGGTCTGCTGCGCGCGATCAGCCCCGCACTCGAGCACGTCGTCGAGGGCTTTATGAAGCACCTGGGCAAGCCGCTCAGCGAGGACATCATCGCTTGGTCCTACATGGACCTGCTCGACCGCTCGACTAAAAACATCCAACTCTCGGTGTCGCACAAGACGCTCGGCGAGCTGCACCCTGCCGACATCGCCGACATTATCGAGCAGCTCGACCCGCGCCTACGTGCGCAGGTGTTTGCGCAGCTCGATACCGCCCAGGCAGCCGAAGCTATCTCGGAGTTCGATGACGACGAGCTTATGACCGAGATGCTCGAGGGCCTGTCCGACACGGACGCATCGTCGATGCTGGCCATGATGGACCCGGACGACGCTGCCGACCTGATCGACGAGCTTGATTACGAGAAGGCCGAGAAGCTCCTGCGCCTGATGGGCGTCAAGGAGGAGAAGGCGATTCGTAACCTGCTGGGGTATGAGGACAACACCGCCGGCCGCATCATGACCTCGGAGTTTGTCTCCCTGCCCGCCACGGCAACGGTCGGTGACGCCATCGAGGCGATTCGCGAGCTCGACGAGGACTTCGAGAGCGTCTACTACGTCTATACCGAGGATCCGAGCGGCATGCTGACCGGTGTGCTTTCGCTGCGCACGCTGATCGTAGCCGACCGCGACGCCACGCTGGGTCAGCTGGCCTATCGCGACCTGGTCTACGTGTCGCCCGACGAGGACCAGGAAGACGTGACGGACGAGATGACCAAGTACGACCTGGTCGCTATCCCCGTCTGCGACGAGAACCGTCATATCCTGGGTATCGTAACCTTCGACGACGCCATGGACGTTATCGCCGAGGAGCATCAGGAGGACCTGCAGATCGCCGGTGTCGGCTCGGGCGACAGCGCGTCGGACGACTCGACGAACGTGCTCAGCTGGTTCGTGCATCGCCAGTACTGGGTTGTTGTATGGGGCATCGCGTCGTGCATCATGGCGACCGTGCTGGGAACGGCGCTCGGCTCCGCGCATCTGGTGGTGTTCCCCATGTGCGCCATGCCGCTCGTGCTGCTGGCGGCCTCGCGCATGGTGTCGTTCGTCAAGAACTACTTCCTGGAGTATGACGGTCACGACGACGAGCCCAAGCCGTATCTGTGGTTCTTCTTCCAGAGCACGGGCATGGGCCTGATTCTGTCGCTCGTGACCTACCTGTGCGCCCAGCTGGTGCGCACCGCTGCGTTCCTCGATGCGCCCATGTTTGAGGAGCAGCTCTTTACCGGGTGCTTTAATATCGCTGCCATTATTTGCCTGGTTGGCAACATGAGCGCCGTGATTTACCTGATGGTGCTGTTCTGGCGTGACGAGCATGACCTCAACACGTCGGGCACCGCCATGAACGTCATTGCCGTCATGATTTCGTGTGTGGCGTATTGCATCGCCGCGGTGCTGCTCGTCATATCAGTCATGGGTTAGGTGGTCGCGTGCAAAATACCAAGCAAAAGTCGGGCACCAAGCAAAAGTTGACCATCGCGGCCATCTTTGGCGCTATGGGTCCCGGTCTGCTGGCGGCGCTTTCGGGCAATGACGCCGGCGGCATTGCAACGTATTCCAGCGCGGGCGCCAGCTATGGCTACAAGATGCTGTGGATGCTTCCTGTCATGACTGTACTGCTCATCGTGACGCAGGAGACCGCGGCGCGCTGCGGCTGCGTCACGGGCAAGGGCCTGGCATCGCTCATTCGCGAGCGCTTTGGCGTGCGCAAGAGTGTACTTGCTATGGCGGCGCTGTTGATCGCCAACACGGCTGTGACCATTTCGGAGTTTGCGGGTATTGCGAGCGGCCTTGCCCTCTTTGGCGTGCCGGCGAGCATCTCGGTGCCGTTGGTGGCGCTGCTGGTGTGGATGCTTACCATGTCGGGGAGTTTCCAGCGCATCGAGAAGATTCTGCTGCTGGTGAGCTGCGTGTTCGTGACCTACATCGTCGCCGCGTTTATGGCTGGCCCCAACTGGGGTGAGGTCGCGGTCGACCTGGTCGTGCCTAACATTCAAAATGACCCCAGCTACGTGTCGCTCGTGGTCGCAACGATCGGTACCACCATCGCGCCGTGGATGATTTTCTTGGCGCAGAACAACGTGGTCGATAAGAACGCGGGCGAGGACGACATCGTGCTGCAGCGTATTGATACCGTGAGCGGCTCGCTTGCCGCCGATGTTATTGCCGGCTTTATTATCATCACGACCGGTACGGTGTTGTTCCCGGCGGGTATTCAGATTAGCGATGCCGCCGATGCTGCCCGCGCGCTGGAGCCTATTGCGGGTCAGTGGTCCACGGTACTGTTTGCCTCGGGCTTGGTCGCGGCGAGCTTCTTGGCCGCCTGCGTGCTGCCGGGCGTTACGTCGAGCGCTATCTGCGAGGCATTTGGTTGGGAGCGCGGTGCCGACCGCAGCTGGGACGAGGCCCCGGTCTATCGCGGCATCATTACGGCCATCATCGGTATCTCTGCCGTGCTGGTGCTTATGCCCGGCGTCGATCTGTTCCAGATTATGATGACCTCGCAGGTCATCAATGGCGTGCTGCTGCCCGTGGTTCTGGTGTTCCAGGTAGTTATTGCCGCTGACCGTCACATTATGGGCACTAACCGCAACGGCCGCGTGTGGAATGTGCTCACTTGGGCGACTATCGGTGTGATTACGGTGCTGACGGTCGTCATGTTTGTTCTGCAGGCGATGGGTTACAGCGCTTAGCGCCTCTTTTGGACACCAAACAGGCCGCAGCGATGGACTGCGGCCTGTTTTTTGCCCGCTATAGGGCGTTAGTTATATGGCAGTGGACAAAAAATGCCAAATATGAGTACTGTTGCTAAGTGAATAGCATTTACATCCAAGAAGATAATGGACATAGCCGATAGTATGTTCATTAAAATTGGCTCCAATATGTCTTAAACCAGTCAGGTTGGCTGCTTTAGGGGGTTGTAGGGGTCGCTCGGACGTCATTTTGGGTGGTTTTGCCTGCTACTAAAATGGTAACAGTACTCATATTTGCCACTTTTTGTCCACGACCTCTTGGAGTCGGCTCGAAAAGAGTGATTTTGGGTTGTTTGCTGCGGATGTGGGGCTTGGAAACAACGCTCGGGGTGGCGAGGCGCCCAGAATTCGGTCGCAAGGAGGGCGTTCCTCGGCTGTGTCAGGAGTGTCCTTGGGTGCCGGCGCATAAGGAACGTCCCTAACTGTCGGAGGGGGTGCCTGCCGTGGCGGGCACCCCTCCGGATGTGGGAAGTTTGCGCTGCAGGTTACTTGTCGGTGCCCAGCTTGTGCGGCTTGAGAGCGAGCGCATTGACGAGCGCGTCGGTGGCAGACTTGACGGCCGCCGGCTGCGGATCGTTGACGTGATCCTCGGGATGCACGGGCAGGTCCTTCTTGACTGCATCGTGGATCAAGTAGAGGTACTCAGTCACGCCAGTGGTCGACAGGTGCGTGCCATCGCCATCGAACAGGTCGTTGCGATTGGCACTGTATCCGTACCAGTCGATAACGCGCACGTTCTTGTAGCGCGTAGCAGCGTTGGCGATGGCCTGGTTGGTAGAGCCAACCCACGGCTGCGGGCTGCGCGTGTTCACAAACACCACAATACGCTTATCTCCTGCATCGGTCATGATGGCGTCGATCTGGTCGTCGGTTACCAAGCCGTTGGTGCCCAGTGCAAAGACCACGATCTTGCCGGCAAGGTTCTGTTGGAGATAGCCCTCAAATGTCGCGCGGCCCGCATCGAACTGGCGGCCCTTTTCGGCATCGATGTGACTGTGGGGGAACACGCCGTCGAAGGAATCGACGGCGCGCAGCGACACGGAGTCACCGATCATCAACAGGTCGTAGGAGCCATCGGGGAAGCCGTCGTTGTCCTTGTCGGTGTCGTCGGCTGCCTGTTGGTCCGTTGGCGCGGTGTTTTTGGCTTCCTTGTTGAGGACTTCGGCGCCCTCACCGCTCAGTGCGGAGGTCTCCGGCACAAAGATCAGGCCGCCCAGCGCGATAACAAGCACGATGCCGCAAGTGGCGCACACGGGAATATGCGCGCGCACCCAGTTGGCGGGCGTGGTGGTGCCGTCGCGGAACTCGGATACGGTGCGCCCAAAGGCGCCCTTTCTAAACGGCGTCTCGATAAAGCGATATGAGCATTCGGCTACGGCGACCACCAACAACACCTGCAAAATGTACTGCCACCACGGCGTATCGTTGATGTTGGCGACCGGGTTCATGAGCAACAGTAGCGGATAGTGCCACAGGTAGATGCTGTACGAGCGCTTGCCAACCCACACGAGCGGCTCGGCGGACAGTGCGCGGGCAACCATTCCCTGGGGCTGCACGCAGGCCGCGATGACCATGAGCGTGAGGATGGAGCATAACAGCGTGCCGCCGCGATACTGGAACGCGGTGTAGCCGTTGGTGAGCGCGACCATGGCGGCAAGGCCAACCAGACCCACGACGCCCAACACATCGATGGATGCAGGTGAGGACCAAAAACGCACGAGCGTACTCGGCTGAGTCGGGACGGTCTCGGCTGCGCCGTCGGTCGTAGCGTCATGCTTGCTTTCGGCGTTCTTGCCGTGCTTGGCGGCGCCAGCCAGGCGATTGAGCCCCAAACGATGAGCGAGGCGCACCGGAGCCAGGTCGCGATCGGGGATAAAGGCCATCCAGGCGCCCAGCAGCAGCGAGAAGACGCGGGTGTCGGTGCCATAGTACACGCGGCTGGGGTCGGCGGCGGGGTTGTAGAGCACCATCATGGCGATGGCGGAGACAGCAGCCAGGCCCAGAACCACGCGGCGCGTGTTGGGCTTGCTCATGTGCATGGATACCATAGCGAGCAGCAGCGGGGGCCAAACCAGGTAGAACTGTTCCTCGATGGCGAGCGACCAAAAGTGCGTAAGCGGCGAGGGGTCGCCCAGAGCATTGAAGTACGAGACGTTTTGGGCAATCTGCCACCAGTTGTTGAAGAACAACAGCGACGGCAGAATGTCGGGGCGCATCTTGGTGAGCATCACGTGGTTGAAGACGGTGCACAGCGCACAGGTCACCACCACGACGGTCACCACGGCGGGGACCAGGCGACGGATGCGGCGAATCCAGAAGCTCTTGAGGTCGATGCGGCCGGTCTTAGCGACTTCGTTGAGCAGCAAGCGCGTGATCAGATAGCCCGAAAGCACAAAGAAGATCGTGACGCCAAGCAGGCCGCCCTGAGCCCACGTGAGGTTAAGGTGATAGAGCACCACCGCGACGACGGCGAGCGTACGCAGACCGTCGAGTGCAGGGATGTAGCGGGACTTGGGGCGAGCAGGCGTCTGCTCCGCGGCGGGAGTGTTGGCGCGGCCCGCGTTGTTGGCAGAAGCGCGATGGGAGCTCGCGGTGCGTCGAGGTTCGTTGGCACGGCGTCCGCCCTTCACGCGTTCGTGCGGTGCCGGCTCGTTGCCCGTGCGGCGTCGACCGCGCGAGCCCGATTGCGAGGGTTGTTCCATAAAACATCATCCAATGACGAGAATAATCAGCACGCCTTCATTGTAACTGCCTGCTCCTGTGAATGCTTGCTGCTGGCGCAAGCTCAAGCGCGCGTCCACATCAAAGTGAACTAAAGTTATAGGGGGTGCGAGAGTGCACGATCGACGGCCGACGGTGGGCATAAGGCCCGCAGATGAGGAGGTTTCCATGGCAGATCGCGGCATCGTTGCGGTGTTCGGCAGTATGAACATGGACCTTTCGGTGGCGTGCGAGCGCATACCGCGTGCGGGCGAGACCGTCGGCGGCAGCGGGTTTATCACCAACGCCGGTGGCAAGGGCGCTAACCAGGCCGTCGCCGCCGCGCGCATGGGTGCGCACACGTGCATGATCGGCGCGGTCGGTCGCGACGCGTTCGGCGCGTCGCTCGTGACGGGGCTCCAAGACGCCGGCGTGGGCGTTGAGTTTGTGGCGCGTCGCGATGACGTGGAGACCGGTACCGCGACTATCATTCGCTGCGAGGGCGACAACCGCATCATACTGTCACCGGGCGCCAACCATGCGCTTGCGGGCGCGGACGTTGCCTGCGCGCTGAGGCGTCTGGTGGCCCATGAGCTCGACGGCGACGCCAGCGAGATTGCCCCGGCTGCCGGAAGCGTCTTTATCGCCCAGGGCGAATGTGACCTTGCGGCGACGGCCGAGGCGCTTGTTTGCGCTCACGAGCTGGGGTTCTATACGATCTTTAACCCGGCGCCCGCCTGCGACCTGCCGGCAGGAGCGTGGCCTGCGGTCGACCTGGTCTGCCCCAACGAGACCGAGTGCCAGGTGCTGACGGGCATTCTGCCCACAGATGATGCGAGCTGCGTCGCCGCGCTCAATGCGCTGCTCGATAAGGGCGCCGGGGCTGCGGTCATCACGCTGGGCGGCGCCGGCTCGGTTACGCTCGGCGATGGCGGTGAGCCGCTGCGCATGCCGGCGCTTTCGAGCGTGGTGGTCGATACGACGGCCGCGGGCGATACATTTATTGGCGCGCTTGCTGCAGCTCGTCTGGAGGGCCTGCCGCTCTTTGAGTGCATGGCGGCGGGCGCTCGCGCCTCGGCGGTGACGGTGTCGCGCCTGGGCGCTCAGCAATCAATTCCCACGCGTACGGAAGTCGAGCACAAGTTTGGTTTAGACGGTTTGGATGTAGACGGAGAAGCGGAGTAGAACAATGGCAACCAAGAAGCTGATCCTTGATCTGGATATGGGTGTGGATGATGCGATGGCGCTCGCCTATGCCATCGCAAGCCCCGAGGTGGAGCTCGTCGGCATCACCACGTGCTTTGGTAACGTGCGCGTCGAGCAGTCGGCGCACAACTGCTTGGCGGTGCTCGACCTGTTGGGTCGTCCCGAGGTGCCGGTGTACCTGGGCGCCGATCGTCCCATGAAGGCGACCGAACCCTACACGCCGCCGGCGTCCACCACGCTTATCCACGGCAAGAACGGTATTGGCGGCGCAAGCGTGCCCGCCTCGCCGTACGAGCCAGTGGGCGCGACGTCGGCCGATGGCAATGCGGCGGTCGATTACCTGATTGATGCCGCGCGTACCTATGGTCCCGATCTGGTCTACGTTGCGACCGGCCCGCTCACCAATCTGGCGCTTGCCCTGGAGCGCGATGCGGCGGCGATGATGTCCATCGGCCGCGTGGTCGTGATGGGCGGTGCGCTTACCGTGCCCGGCAACGTGAGCGCGGGCGCCGAGGCCAACATGGCGGGCGACCCCGAGGCTGCCGACGCCGTGTTGCGCTCGGGCCGCAAGCTCACCATGGTGGGCTTGGATGTGACACACCGCGTGGTGCTCACACGTCGCGACGTTGCCGGCTGGACGGGCTCGGGCACTATGGCTGGCTGCGCGTTTGCGAGCATGGTCGAGCACTATATCGGTTCGTACGAAATGAACGCGCCCTACCTGGGCGGCTGCGCGCTGCACGATCCGCTGGCGGTTGCCGTGGCGATTGATCCCACGCTCGTGGGTGCGCTCGGCTGCAATCTTCGTGTCGACCTGCTGGGCGAGTACCGCGGCCGCACTATCTGTGACGAGCACCGTCTGTCCGATCCGGATAAGAGCGCGCTCGTGGCGCTCACCGTGGACGCCCCGCGCTTCCTGTCCGAGTTCAAGGCCCGTATGGCTCGTGTCCTGGGCTAAATGATTTTCACGCCCCGTCCCATGTAGTCAATTTGGGACGGGCTTTTTTAGCTACCGAGTAAATACGCCCGTTGGGGGAATAGTCGCGTCGCTTCGCTTGACAACAGGCTAAACTAGCTATTAAACATTTACTATTCTGTTTAGATTGAATTTGCGGTCGTTTAGTTGTCGAGTCACGGGGCGGTCAGGCCACGATGCTCCGCCACGACCGTTGCTAGGGGGAACAATGGCCAAAGCAAGTGTTCGCGAGATCAGCCGCATCACCGGTTTTTCGCCCGCAACCGTGTCCAACGCGCTCAACCGCAAGCGCAGCGTGAGCGAGGAGACCGCCAAAGTCATCCTGGAGTGCGCGCAGTCGCTCGGCTATCAGCAGTCGACGCAGCTCGAGAGCATCCAGTTTGTGCTCGCGCGCAAGACGGGCGCCATCCTGGACGAGAGCACCTTCCACCCCGCGGTCATCGAGGGCGTGGAGCGCCAGGCGCGTCGCCACGGCATGAGCACGAGCTTTGTCTCGCTCGACTTTAGCGACCTAGACGCCGTGCGTCCGCAGGTCGAGGGCCTGATTGCCGATCCGGCCGCCGCTATTGTACTAATGGGTACGGAGTTGGGCGAGGAGGACTACGCCCTGTTCGCTAACGCCGCCGCCCACCTGATTGTGCTCGATGGCTGGAGCGACCGCCAGTACTTTGATGCCGTGGTCATTGCCAATACCGATTCGGTGCTGCGTGCCGTGGACTACCTTATCGAGAAAGGTCACAAGCAAATCGGCTATCTGGCGGGCGACCTTCGTATCCGCAACTTTAAGGACCGCGAGCGCGGCTATCGCCAAGCGCTTGAGGATGCGGACCTCGAGGCCAATCCGGCATGGCGCGTCACGCTGGGCACCACGCTCGAGGGCGCTTATCGCGACATGGGCGCGTGGCTCGACAATGCCTCGCACGACGACCTGCCGACGGCTTTCTTTGCCGAGAACGACGTGCTCGCCGTGGGTGCCATGCGCGCGTTCAACGAGCACGGCATTTGCGTGCCCGAGGATGTCTCGATCATCGGCTTTGACGACCTATCTCTGGGCGCTTTTTCCAACCCGCCGCTCACCACGGTGCATGTTCCCAAACACGAGGTGGGCGAGATCGCGGTGCGCCGTCTGGTGGGTAACATCCGCAATCCCAAGAGCTATACCTGCAAAACGGCCGTGTCGACCTATTTTGTCGAGCGCCAGAGCGTGCGCGAAATCTAGGCGGAGACGGCATTGCCTGCAGCGTGCCAAAGCTCGCTAGGGCAGTTAACATAGTGCCATTCAGAAGAGGGTCCTTCGGGGCCCTCTTTTTGTTGCCCTTGTATGTTCAGATTGTTTACATACCGTTTAGGCTGATTTCTCTACCGTTTACGAGACTTTCGCGCTAAACTTTTAAACAAAAGAGTAAAACATTTAGTAAACAGAACAAAACGAAACACACATCTGTTTACTGAACATGTGATAAGGGGAGGACGTACATGGATAAGATCAAGCTCGGCTTTGTACCCACGCGCCGCAGCATCTTTAGCGCGCCGGACGCGATCAAGTATCGCGGCCTGACGGCTGATCGTCTGCGCGAGATCGGCGTCGACATCGTGGATATCGACGACATCAACGACGAGGGCCTGCTGTTCGACGACAGCCATATCGCGCCTATCGTCGAGAAGTTCCGCGCCGAGGGCGTCGACGGCATCATGCTGTGCCACGCCAACTTTGGTACCGAGTATGTCTGCGCCCGCCTTGCGCGCGAGCTCGGCTTGCCCGTGCTGCTGTGGGGCCCGCGCGACGAGCGCCCCGAGCCCGACGGCACTCGTCTGCGCGACAGCCAGTGCGGTCTGTTCGCGACCGGCAAGGTCCTGCGTCGCTTCCAGGTTCCCTTCACCTACATGACCAACTGCCGTCTGACCGATCCCGAGTTCGAGCGCGGTGTCTGGGACTTTTTGGCCGTGTGCAACGTGGTCAAGACTTTCAAGCACACCCGCATCCTGCAGATGGCCACTCGCCCGTTCGACTTCTGGTCCACCATGTGCAACGAGGGCGAGCTGCTCGAGAAGTTCAACATTCAGCTTTCGCCCATCCCCATGACCGAGCTTGTCCAGGCCGTGCGCGACGCCCAGGCCGACGAGCAGGCCATGGCAGCCATGCTCGCCCACATTGGTGACAGCTTTGAGATCTGCATTCCCGAGGACAAGGTCCCCGCGGTCGCCGGTCTTGCTATCGCCATGAAGCGCTTGGTCGAGAAGTATGGCTGCAACGCCGGTGCCATTCAGTGCTGGAACGCTCTGCAGGACGAGCTGGGCATTATGCCCTGCGCTGCCAACGCCATCCTCAACGAGATGGGCATTCCTATCGTATGCGAGACCGATATCCACGGCGCCATCACCGCGCTGATGGTCGAGGCCGCCGACCTGGGCCGTCACCGCGGCATGTTTGCCGACTGGACCGTGCGTCATCCCGACAACGAGAACGGCGAGCTGCTGCAGCACTGCGGCCCCTGGCCCTGCAGCTGCGCGGCCGTCAAGCCCAAGCTCACTTACCCGCTGGCTTTCGATCACCCCGGCGCGCTGACGGCCGAGGCCAAGCACGGCGACCTCACCCTTGCCCGCTTTGACGGCGACAACGGCGAGTACTCGCTGCTGCTGGGCAACGCCCGCGGCATCGACGGCCCGGCCGGCATGGGCACCTACCTGTGGGTCGAGGTCGAAAACCTCAAGCGCCTCGAGGCCAAGATCGTCGAGGGTCCCTACATCCACCACTGTGTCGCCATCCACGCCAACGTGGTGCCGGTGCTCTACGAGGCGTGCAAGTACATCGGCATTGTCCCCGACCTGTACGATCCCATCGAAGAAGACGTCAAAGCCTACCTGCGAGGAGAGTAGAAATGGCAACTATCGAAGAGCTTGAGTCCCTGCGTTGGGACCTTCGCCGCGATTGCGTCGATATCATCATGGCTGGCGCCGGCGGCCATATCGGCGGCGACATGTCGGTGATCGATGCCCTCATGACCCTCTACGCCAACCATCTCAACATTTCGCCCGAGACCGTCGACGATCCCAACCGCGATCGCTTCGTGCTCTCCAAGGGCCACGCAATGGAGGCCTACTATGCGGTGCTCTGCCACGAGGGCTATCTGGACCTCGATGACGTCAAGGCCCGCTTCTCCAAGTTCGGCAGCCCCTACATCGGTCACCCCAACAACAAGCTCAAGGGCATCGAGATGAACTCGGGCTCGTTGGGTCACGGCCTGCCCGTGGCCGTGGGCATGGCGCTTGCCGGCAAGATGGACGGCCGCGACTACCGCGTCTACACCATCATGGGCGACGGCGAGCTTGCCGAGGGCTCGGTCTGGGAGGGCGCCATGAGCGGCGGCAACTACCAGCTCGATAACCTGTGCGCGCTCGTGGACCGCAACCGCCTGCAGATCAGCGGTAGCACCGAGGACGTCATGAAGCAGGATTCGCAGGAGGAGCGCTGGGCTGCCTTCGGTTGGAACGTGCTGTCCATTCCGGGCAACGACGTCCAGGCCATCGACGCCGCGCTGACGCTGGCCGCCGAGACCAAGGGTAAGCCCACGGTCATCATCCTCAACACGGTGAAGGGCTACGGCTCGCCGGTTATGGAGGACAAGGCCGCCTGGCATCATCACCTGCCCAACGATGAGGAATATGCCCAGATCATCGCCGATTTCGCTGCCCATAAGGAGGCTATCAATGGCTAACAAGATCGCCAACCGCAAGGCTATCTGCGACACGCTGCTCGAGGCCGCCGCAACCGATAAAGACATCGTCGTCCTGTGCTCCGACTCCCGCGGCTCTGCATCGCTCACGCCGTTCTTTGACCAGTATCCCCAGCAGTCCGTTGAGGTCGGCATTGCCGAGCAGGACCTGGTGAGCATCGCCGCCGGCATGGCCTCGTGCGGCAAGAAGGCCTGGGCCGCCTCGCCGGCGTCCTTTGTGACCACGCGCTCGTATGAGCAGTGCAAGGTCGACGTTTCGTACTCCAACACCAACGTCAAGCTCATCGGCATCTCGGGCGGCGTGTCCTACGGCGCCTTAGGCATGAGCCATCACTCCGCGCAGGATATCGCCGCCATGAGCGCGATTCCCAACATGCGCGTGTATCTGCCGAGCGATCGCTTCCAGACCGCCGAGCTCGTGCGTGCCCTGGTCGCCGACAACAAGCCGGCCTACATCCGCGTGGGCCGCAACCCGGTGGAGGACGTGTACACTGAGGACGAGTGCCCGTTCCAGATGGATCGCGCCACCTGGGTGCGCCGCGGCACCGATGTGACGATCGTCGCTACCGGTGAGATGGTCCGCCACGCCGTGGACGCCGCCGATCTGCTGGCCGAGCAGGGCATCTCGGCGACGGTGCTCGATATGTACTGCGTCAAACCGCTCGATGCCGAGGCCGTGATCGAGGCCGCCGGTGCCACGCGCGCCGTCGTGACCGTCGAGGAGCACAGTCCCTTCGGCGGCCTGGGTTCCATGGTCGCGCAGGTCGTGGGTGAGCACTGCCCGCGTCCGGTCAAGTGCCTCTCCCTGCCCGATGCGCCGGTCATCACCGGCACGAGCCCCGAGGTCTTCGCGCACTACGGCCTGACGGGCGAGGGAATCGCCAAGACGGTCGCCGAGGTCCTTCCCGCAGAGTAATTGGTGCATCGGGGACAGGTTTGCACCAATCCTTTTAGGTTGAATTCTGAGCAGGCCGGCTGCGCTCTCATGAGCCGGTCGGCCACTCGCTCCTTGTCCGTCGGGTTTTAGTTTTGAATCGACGGGGGAGACAGGAGAGTACATGAGCAAATACATCATCGGAATCGATCAGTCCACACAGGGTACTAAGGCGCTGCTGGTGGACGAGGGCGGCCATCTGATCCATCGCGCCGACCGCTCACATCGCCAGATTGTCAACGAGGCCGGCTGGGTGAGCCACGACCCGGCCGAGATCGCCGCCAACGTGCTGGCTGTGGCACGCACCGTGGTGGAGGAGACCGGGGTCGATCCGGCAGACATCGCCGGCGTTGGCATTTCCAACCAGCGCGAGACCACCGTTGCCTGGAGCCGCACGACGGGCGAGCCGCTGTGCGATGCCGTGGTGTGGCAGTGCGCCCGCGCCCGCGAGCTGTGCGACGAGCTGGCTGCGCGCGAAGGCGTGGCCGAGCTGGTGCGTGACACGACGGGTCTGGTGCTCTCGCCCTACTATCCGGCGGGCAAGATGGCCTGGATCCTCGCGAACGTTCCCGCGGCTGCCGAGGCCGCGGCGGCGGGCGAGCTGTGCCTGGGCACCATCGATGCCTGGGTGGTCTGGACGCTCACGGGCGGCGCGGAGTTCCGCTGCGACTGGTCCAATGCCAGCCGCACGCAGCTTTTTGACCTGCGCCGTGGCTGCTGGAGCGAGCCGGTGTGCGAGGCCTTTGGTGTCAATCCGGCGTGCCTGCCGCAGGTGACCGATTCCGATGGCCTGTTCGGTACAACGGACCTGGGCGGCTTTTTGCCGGCGCCCGTGCCCATCCACGGCGTGCTCGGCGACAGCCATGCCGCCTTGTTTGCCCAGGGCTGCCATAGCCGCGGCATGGCCAAGGCGACCTATGGCACCGGCAGCTCGGTCATGATGAACGTCGGCGACGAGTTTGTCGCCAGCTCGCACGGGCTTTCGAGCTCGCTTGCGTGGCGTATGGACGGTGTGACCGAGTATGTTCTCGAGGGCAACGTGAGCTACGCCGGCGCCGTCAAGACGTGGCTGCGCGACGACCTGGAGCTCATCAACAATCCCGAGGAAGTCACCGACCTGTGCTACGCCGCCAATCCGGCGAGCCGCGTCTACTTTGTGCCGGCGTTCACTGGCCTGGGCGCGCCGCACTGGGCGAGCGATGCCGAGGGCTGCGTCTTTGGCATGACGCGCACCACGGGCCGTGCGGAGTTCGTAAAGGCCGCCGACGAGTCGATCGCCTATCAGATCTTCGACGTGATCGATGCGATGGTCGAGGATTCGGGCGCGGCACTGGCCGAGCTTCGTGTTGACGGCGGTCCCACGCGCGACGCGTACCTGATGCAGTTTGAGAGCGACCTGGTCGGCTCGCCCATCCGCATTGCGAGCAACGACGAGATGAGCGGTCTGGGTGCGGCTTGGGCCTGCGGCATTGCGCTGG
Source organism: uncultured Collinsella sp. (assembly GCA_905199545.1). GTDB lineage: Bacteria > Actinomycetota > Coriobacteriia > Coriobacteriales > Coriobacteriaceae > Collinsella. The sequence continues at coordinate 75,936 of CAJKGW010000002.1, read as the reverse complement.
GCATGTACACGCGCGATGTCGTTGACGTCTACGGCGCCCGCGGCATCGTGGAGCCTGCCATGCCTGCCGACGAGCGAGCCAAAAAGATCGCCGGCTGGCGTCACGCCGTCGACGCGACCATCGCCTACACTGCCTAGGCGGCTGCGCGGCGCCCGCAGGCTATTCCCGGGTAGCTCATTTGGGACGGGGCTTTTTTGACTGGTATGATTGGTGCGACCATTCGAACCAGCTAAAAGAGCCCGTCCCAATTTGACTATCGAGAGGATCTGCCATGGAGCGCATCGCGAGCTTTTCCGTTGACCATCTGCTGCTTGAGCCCGGCGTGTATGTGAGCCGCATCGACCGCGATCCGGCGACCGGCGCCGCCGTCACCACGTTTGACCTGCGCCTGACCACGCCCAACAAGGAGCCGGTCATGAACACGGCCGAGTGCCACACCATCGAGCACCTGGGCGCGACGTTCCTTCGCAACCATGCCGAGTGGTCGAGCCGCATTGTCTACTTTGGCCCCATGGGCTGCCGCACGGGCTTTTACCTCGTCGTGTTTGGTGAGGTGACGAGCGAGGAGATTCTGTCGCTCGTGCGTGAGCTGTTCGAGTTTGTCGCCGGCTTTGAGGGCGATGTCCCCGGTGCCGCTCCCGAGGAGTGCGGTAACTATCTGGACCAGAACCTCCCCATGGCAAACTGGCTCGCGCACCGTTATCTCGACCGCGATCTGGCCGATATCGACGAGAAGCACCTGCACTATCAGCAGGCATAGGGCCGCCCTCTGCCTCCAAACCGTTCACACGGAGATATCGACCGTTTAACTGTTTAGAAGTGTTTATTCGAGGTCATTAGCACTAGCTCGCTTAAACTAGTCCTCAGAGTGATATTCAGGCAAGGCTCCTGAAGCAGCATCTGTCGACATTGATTGTCGGATTCTGCTTCGGGAGCCTTGTTCTGTTTAGGGGGGGGACACATGGAAATTGTTAAACGAATTAATACCAGCGCTGTCCTCTGCGTCGATGGAAATGGCAGACAGTTGGTTGCATTCGGCCGTGGTCTGGGGTTTAAGAATGTCGGAGACGAGGTCCCTCTTTCGGAGATTCAACGAACGTTTTATAACGTTAGCTCTCGCTACATCGCTCTCGTTGACGAGGTCCCCGACGAGCTTCTCGAGCTTACCTCGGATGTTATTGATATGTCGACAGGTTTGCTGTCTTATGAGGTGAGCCCTAATTTGCCGTTTATCCTTGCGGACCATATCGCGTATGCGGTTAAGCGCAAAGAGCAAAATATCGTTGTCCGCATGCCTTTATCGTTTGATGTCCGCCAACAATATCCCGTCGAATTTAGAATCGGCGAGTATGCACTTAAGATAATCAGGAAACGTCTTAACGTTAGGCTTCCAGCTCATGAGGCAGTTGGAATTGCCATGGCGTTTATCAATAACATGGCCGATTCGGACTCATGCGAAGTAGTTAAAGAGTTTAGCGCGGATATCTACGATCGTGTTCTGGAGGAGTCAACCGTTGCTGTTGAAAATCGGCTTGGCATTCAAGTTGATCGGGAAGGTTTCGATTACGCAAGGTTCGCAACCCATCTTCAGTACTTATTCAATAGGTTGAACTCTGGCGAAAGCATCGTGAGCGACAACCGCAAGATGTACCTCTCGCTCAAAAAAGAATATCCGGTGGCATCAATGTGCGCCGATGATATTGCTTCTGTTCTCAGCCGACTGACGGGGCGGGAACTTATAGACGAAGAAAGACTCTACCTCATGATGCACATCAATCGAATTGCATCGAAAACAAGGTAATTAGTTGGCAAAGGCGCGCGCTTTGCTGATGGTTACATATAAAACTCAACATGGGAGAAATGGTATTTATGGCAGATACAACCAAGCTCGCTGCCGAGATTCTCGAGATGGTGGGCGGCGCAGACAACGTTACATTTGTAGCTCACTGCATGACTCGTTTAAGGTTCAACCTTAAGGACGAAAGCATCGTAGACGATGCAAAAGTCAAGGCGATTGATGGCGTGATCGACATTCGCCATTCCGCGGGGCAATATCAGGTGATTGTGGGACCTAAGGTCGATAAGGTCTATGAAGTCGTTGCCAAGGAAACCGGGATTGATGCCGGAGATTCCGAGGCAAGCGAAGGAGAGACTAAGGGCTTTCTGGGAAAGCTAATGAAGCTCATCAGCGGCATCATGATGCCCGTTCTTCCTGCCTTGATCGCATGCGGAATGATAAACGCCGTCCTTAGTATTCTGACGATGGCGGGTGCTGTTTCCGCCGAGAGCGGAATATACACTCTGCTGTACGGCATGGGAAATGCCTGCATGTATTTTCTGCCCGTTCTTGTCGGATCATCTGCTGCTCAGTTCTTTGGAACCGATCGATATATCGGTGCGGTACTCGGTGCAATCCTGATTTATCCGACTTTCGTTGCTGCGGCCGGAGCGGGCGATGCGCTGGATTTGCTCGGCATGAAGTTCACAATGGTGAGCTATTCCTCCACGGTGTTTCCTGCTATCGTGGCGGCTTGGTTCGCATCCGTTCTTAATAAGTGGCTGCGGGCGGTTCTTCCCGATGTTGTGGCATTTGCGCTCGTCCCGTTCCTGACGGTTGCTGTTGCCGCCCCCGTCTCGCTCCTTGTGATCGGCCCCGTTATTCAGCAGGCGAGCTCTTTGCTTGCGACTGCAGTGCTGGCGGTCTATCAGTTCAGCCCCGTCCTTTGCGGCGTTATTCTCGGGCCGATATTCGGTCTCGTTATGATCCCCCTTGGACTCCATTGGGCCCTGATCGTGCTTTCCATCAACAATATTATGACCGTCGGCTCCGATCCTATCCTTGGACTTCTCTGCTGCAGCATGGGTGTTGTCGGCGCTTGTTTGGCGTTTGCCCTCCGCTCGAAGGACCCGAGTGAAAAGAGTCTTGGGTTCAGCTGTGCCATTACGGGCTTTTTCGGGATTACGGAACCGGCGCTGTACGGCATCATCTTGGAGCACAAGAAGATCATTATCGCTTCCATGGTCGCCGGAGCAATCAGTGCTGTTATCCCGGCGATTTTCAACACCTGTACGTTCGTTATGACGTCGAGCGGCATTTTTAGCTTCCCCGGTTATATGGATCCTTCTGGTGATATGAGCAGCCTCATCGGCGCAATTCTTTGCAATGTCGTCGGTTTAATTCTTAACTTCGTTCTCGTTTACATCCTGTATCGCCCTGATGAAGAGGCAGTAGTGGAGTAGACAATTATTTGGGATGTAAGCTGCCGAAAACCCCGCGGCAGATTGCATGTGGTGGGCTTGCCGTTGATTCACGCGAGCCCACCCTCATTTTTGGAGTGACTAGCTATGACAATTACAGCCGATATGACGTTTGGCGAAATCGCGCTCCTTCCTGAGTTCGCTGGCTTTGGCGAGCACCTTATGCTTTGCCGGCCTTCAACTTGGGAGCGCATGTGGAATAAACCCATCGTGTCTCATATGAATTCTGATGCTAATCCATATGAAACTACTCGCGTTTTGCGTGGATTGAATCGGATTGTCGAGCTCGTGGATGACGGGAGACAAGTTGCCTACGATATATGGGATGAAGCCGACTGCATCCGTGATCCGACTCGACGCAACACGAAACTGTTCTTCTTTCCCGGGAGACCCGGGGCTCCCTTTATCATTGCGGTTTCGGGCGGAGGTTATCAGAGCGTTTGTCATCAAATGGAAGGCTTTCCCGTTGCCCCCGAGCTCAACGATGCGGGCTATAACGTGTTCGTGCTGTCATACAGGGTGAGGGTCGAGCCTTTGATGCCGCGTCCAATCGACGATTTAAATCGAGCTGTCCGTTTTGTCTTCGAGAATTCAGCGAAATTTAATGTCGCAAAAAGTTATGCAGTTATCGGCTTTTCTGCTGGTGCGCATTTAACTGCCGAGTGGGGGACGGACAACAAGGGATTTGCGTCCTACGGATGCGAGGCACCCAAAGCCTTGGTCCTGTGTTATGCACCGATTGATCTTCGTGGCTTTGAGAACGCATCAGACAATAGATTTCTTGATTCGGTGTGCGGCGGGGCTGGTCGCGACTCGCTCGATGATTTCTGTATTAATCAGCATGTGTGGGAGCAGTATCCTCCGACATATCTTTGGCAATGCGCTGACGATGATATTGTATCGCCCGACAATTATGAAAAGATGGTCGATGCTCTGGATGCAGCTGGAGTACACCATGAGGGAGTCATGTATTCAGAAGGGGGGCACGCATTGATGAAGCCCCATGCGCCGGAGACCGACTACTGGTGTATGAGCGTTATTGAGTTTCTTAAAGATTATCTCGACTAGGAAGCTGCATGTCGCTTTTTGAGCGGGTGATTTCGTCATGCAATGTTTTCGGTATTGATCGTGGTCGTGGATGAATGATGTTCTAGAATGTTCATACTGTCACATAAACGAACAGGAGCGAACATGCATATCTACTCTGTATCAGATCCCGAGTTCAAATCCTATGGTCGCGTGTGGGACGACGTGCCGTCCAACCTGACCGCCCCGCTTGTCGAGGCGCTTGCGGCTACTCCCATTCCCGAGGGCAGCAAGTACGTAGCAAGTGCGCCGGAGCTCGAAGGCGTCAAGGATGCCGACAAACTGGGCTTTCTCATGTTTGGCGGCCGCCCCTTCCAGCTCGGCTGGTGCAACGGCCACAACACACGCCTCAACTGCCTGGAGTATCACCGCGCCAGCGAGTTTAACCTGGGCGCCCGCGACTTTATCCTGCTCGTGGCGCATCGCTGGGAGATCGAGGACGGCAAGCTCGACACCGCGTGCGTCAAGGCGTTCCGCGTGCCGGCGGGTACGGTCGTCGAAGTCTTCAACACCACGCTCCACTACACGCCATGCATGGTCGACGACGGCGGCTTCCAGGTAATGGTTGCGTTGCCCGCCGGCACCAATGGTCCGCGCCCCGAGGCCGCAGCCGACGTGCCCGCGGTCGGCGACAGCTACTGCTACTGGAAGGCTGACAAGTGGGTCCTCTGCCACGCCGACAGCCCCAAGGCAGCCGAAGGCGGCTACGTGGGCCTCTTCGGCAAGAACCTCGACATCGCCTGTGACTAGCATCTTCCGTCTCGATTTGTAACATCTAGCGGGCTAAATCGTCTCTACCTGTTACAGATTTAGACAAACTGCGGGGGGCTGCCCGAAAATCTCGATCTGTAACACCAAGCCCGGTTTTGGCTGCCTACCTGTTACAGATCGAGACAAACCGTCCCCAACCACCACAAAGGTGCCTGTCCCCTTTGTGGTGGTTTGGGGCGGCGGTATCAGAAAGTGTCAGGCAGGGGCGGCTGCCGGGCCGCCGTGTGCGAAAAGAAGTGTCGGCCTGCGTCGTTGCCGTTGAGTAGCGCGCTGCTTACGGGGATACTGAAACCACGACAAACAGCGTGTGAAAGGATTGATGCATGGCTTTCCGTAAAGACTTCCTGTGGGGCGGCGCGACGGCTGCCAACCAGTGCGAGGGCGCTTACGACGTGGATGGCCGCGGCCTGGCCAACGTGGACGTGGCGCCGCACGGCCCCGAGCGCTATGCGGTGGTCTCCGGCCAGCGCAAGATGCTCGACTTCGAGGACGGCTATTACTACCCCGCGCAGACCGGCATCGATTTCTATCACCACTACAAGGAGGACATCGCCCTCTTTGCCGAGATGGGCTTTAAGACCTTCCGCATGAGCCTGGCCTGGACCCGCATCTTCCCCAACGGCGACGAGACTGAGCCCAACGAGGCCGGTCTGGCCTTCTACGAGGACGTGTTCCGCGAGTGTCAGGCGCACGGCATTGAGCCGCTCGTGACCATCACGCACTTCGACTGCCCGATTCACCTCATCAAGGAGTACGGCGGCTGGCGCAACCGCAAGCTCATCGACTTCTACAAGAACCTCGCGACCACGATCTTCACCCGCTACAAGGGCCTGGTAAAGTACTGGCTTACCTTCAACGAGATCAATATGATCTTGCACCTGCCGTTTATGGGTGCCGGTCTGGTCTTTGAGGAGGGCGAGAACAAGGAGGCCGTCGAGTACCTGGCCGCCCACAACGAGCTCGTCGCCAGCGCTTGGGCAACCAAGATCGCTCACGAGATCGACCCTGAGGTCAAGATCGGTTGCATGCTTGCCGCAGGTAGCTACTACCCCTACAGCTGCCGTCCGGGCGATGTGCGCCAGGCGCAGATTGACAACCAGAGCAACTATTTCTTCGTCGACGTTCAGAGCCGCGGCTACTATCCGGCCTATGCCGTCAAGAAGCTCGAGCGTTTGGGCATCGATGTGGGCATGACGGATGAGGACCGCGAGATCCTGGCCGCCAACACCGTCGACTTCATCAGCTTTAGCTACTACAGCACCCGTTGCTCCGCCGGTGCCGATAACCCCGATGTCGAGCGCACCCAGGGCAACGCCTTCGCCGGCGCCAAGAACCCCTACCTGCAGGAGAGCCAGTGGAGCTGGGCCATCGATCCGCTGGGCTTCCGCATCACCCTCAACGACCTGTACGACCGTTATCAGAAGCCGCTGTTTGTGGTCGAGAACGGTCTGGGCGCCAAGGATGTTGTCGAGGAGGATGGCTCCATCAACGACGACTACCGTATCGACTACCTGCGCCAGCATATCGCCGCGATGCGCGATGCGGTGACCGAGGACGGCGTTGACCTGCTGGGCTACACCACCTGGGGTCCGATCGACCTGGTCTCGGCCGGCACGGGCGAGATGTCCAAGCGCTACGGCTTTATCTACGTGGACCGCGACGATGCAGGCAACGGCACCCTCAAGCGTTCCAAGAAGAAGAGCTTCGACTGGTACAAACACGTCATCGAGACGAACGGCGAGGACCTGGCCTAAGGCTTTCCCAACAACCACAGCCTCCTAACCAAAACGCCCGGCGAGCAGTTAATGCCCGCCGGGCGTTTTGTTAAAAGAAGCGAAAGCACTCATTGGGGACGAAAGCACTCATTGGGGACGTACTTAAATGAGTGCCCGCAGAATGAGAGTGGATAATCTCCCGTTTTTGGCTTGTTTGTGGGCTCAAAGTGGGAGATTATCCACTCTCGTCATTTGCACTCGTTGGGGACGCACTTAAATGAGTGGCAGCTGGGGACACCCTTTGCCGTCGGCGGATTTTGGGACATGTGGCCCGCTTTTTGGGCCTGCCTGTCGGTACACTAAAGGCACTATGGGTACCCGCGAGCGACATATCGGCCACGCGGCCGCCCGATCCGCACCCGTGGCGGATCCCAGGGGCGGCAGGCTCTTCGCCATGCCGCGATTCCTTGTTGGTATAACACATCAGGTGTACCGTCACCGCGTCTTTGCTATCGCCGGCGCCATCACCGTGCTGTTCCTCATGCTTTTGGCAGTCTTGCCGGCGCTGTTTGCCTCCGACCCCAAGCTTTCCAACGCCGTGCCCGCCTATAGCGAGGTGTCCGAAGAGGTCGTGGATGCGCTCGTCCACTCGAGCTCTCTCCCGCTGCTTGTCGCCGCAATTATATTTTCGATCTGGGGCGTATCGGTCTATCTGCGCTGTTTGGACTATGTGTTGCGCCGCCGTCTTGTTGCCGTCGCTACCATCTGCGCCCTGTGGATGATCGAAGTCATTCTCAAGTACAAGTCGTTCACGCCGTTCTATGCCACCGTGCTGTGGTACCTGTACTACGTGCCCATGACGCTCATTCCGCTGCTCTACCAGTTGTGTGGTCTGCGCCTTGCGGGTCTGGAGCAACACCGCCTGGGTCGCCGCTACTGCGCTGCGCTTTGGATTGTGGCTATCCTGCTTATCGGATTTGTGCTCACCAACGATTTTCACCAGCAGGTCTTCCACTTTGACCGTACAAGCGACACCTGGAGCAACGATTACACGTACGGCTGGGGTTATTTCGCTGTCTTAGTGTGGACGGCCTTTAACTTTGTGGCCTTTTTTATCCTGGTGGGCCGGTCCTCGTCCTTTCGCATCCAGCGTTTCTCGGGCACGGCGGCGCTCGTACTGCTGGGTGGCGCATTCTTTGCCGTCTCGTATGCGTTGCGCGTGCCCTGGGCATGGAGGTTCAACTTTTCGCTCGTCTACTGCGTCCTGTGCGTGGTGGCGATGGAAATCTGTCTCGATTGCGGTGTCATTCCGTCGTATCACGACATCGCCGGCATCTTCGACACCTTGCCGCTCGACCTCAAAGTTCTAACGCGCGACCTGCAGGAAGTCTATGCCACGCCGGCGTCAAAGCCAATGCCGGTAGGCGTGCGCGAGGAGTTGCGGACCCAGGAACACGGGCACGCTCACGCCTTTGCCGTGGCGTCCGATCCCGATGTAATGTATCGCGCCTTTCCACTGCTGGGCGGATCGGCCCTGCTTGCCCAGGACGTCTCGGAGCTCAACGAGCTCAATCGCGAGCTGGCGCATCGTCGCATGGAGCTGCAGCGCCAAAACGAGCTGCTCGCCGCCGACTACGACCTTAAGACGCATCTGGCAGATCAAGAGGCCGAGACCTTGCTGGTCCAAGACGTGGACCAGGCGCTTGCCCGCGCGTTCGAAGAGATGTACGACCTGCTGAGCTCGCTGCCACCGTTGACCGACGAGGCGTCTTCACACGAGCGTTACCGCATGCTGCAGCGCGCCAAGATGCTCGTCGCCTATTGCAAGCGCAAAGGGTCGCTCACGTTGGCGCAGCACGGGGAGAGCGGTTTTGATCGCGACCGCATTCAACTCATTGCCAATGAGCTCGCAAGCGACCTGCGCACCATCGATGTCGATTGCGCTTCGATTATCGCCATACGGCGCCCGATGCACGCCAGTACGGTAAGCGCCCTGTACGACTGCGTGTATGACTTTGCGTTTTTTGCCTACACCACCGACCATCCGGCGCTTATGTATCACTTGGGCGACCATGACCGGTGCAGTGTCGAGCTGCGCGCCACGCTATTTTCCAACGATGATGAAGATCTTTCGCAGACGCCCGCTGCGCAAGAGCTCGAAAGCGCTCTGCAAGGGCGCAACGTGGCATACCGCCTTGAGGGCGAGCCCGGCCAGCTGCGTATGATCGTCTTGATGCCGAGGGCGGGTGAGTGACGATGCAGATTTCGTTCATCCTTCCCCAAATCGTTGCGCTCGATGTTGTCTTTGCCCTGGCTGCGTGTCTGCAGATGATCCACGTCCCGCTCATCGCATCGCGCCGCTCGTCCTATAACCGTAAGGTGATTTGCGCCTACGAGACGAGCCTTGTGCTTCACCTGATGATTTCGGCGCTCATCTTATTCGCGTCGTCTGGCTCGTATCTGGTGGCGCCGCTTGACGTTTGCGCCAGGGCAATGGGCGGAGTGCTGTGGCTCAATGCCGCGATCTTTGCCTATGGCGTGGTCCTTATGGTGCGCTATCGTCGCCCTGTCATGCTGGCCGAGCTGCTGCTTGTTGGTGCCGTGACACCGCCGGTGGTTTTTGCCATGGGCTCGGTGTGGGCCGTTGTCCTTATCGCAGAGGGAGCGTTCTTCCTGTTCCGTTCCGTCGCGGCGCTCTTGATGGACGTCCGTAACCGCCAAGAGGATATCACCGCGTTCTCGACGATTGAAACCATCAACGTGATTCCCGTGGGCATCCTGTATCTGGACTCGAGGGGCCGTCCACTGCTCATGAACCGCTGCATGCGCAAAAACCTGGCGGAGCTTCATATGCCCACCGACCTAGGCGATATGAGCGGTACATGGAACGACCTGCGCAAGCTCAGCATGCAAATGCCCGAAGGCGGTAAGAACCGCGTGCGGATCAACCTGGACCGCTTTGGTGAGGCGCGTGCGGTGGTCGAGGTTTCTCCCGCCGAGATTCGCCTGTTTGTGTGCGATGACGTTATGGTCTCGGGCCGTTCGTTCGAGCGCATAATCGGTCTGGACGTGACAGAGTATGCGCATGCGCATGACCGCCTGGCGCAGGCCAATCACCTGCTTGAGCTTGCGGGCCAAGAGCTCCAGGCCCAGATCGAAGAAGTCAAAAAAGTTGCCGACAATGCGGCCTATCTGCGCATGCGCACCCGCGTTCACGATGTGATCGGCCAGCGCCTATCAATCCTTCATCGCTATTTGGAGGAGGGGCGCTTGGACGACGAGTCGCTCGAGCAGATCGACCCGCTGCTGCGCTCAATCGCTGCCGATCTGCGCAGCGGGGGCGACACCGAACCGGCAGAGCAACCGGGCGATATCGTCCATGCCTTTGGCCTGGTGAGCGTGCAGATCGATGTTGAGGGTGCGCTGCCTGAGGACGCGCGTGTCGCCGCTGCCTTTTTGCAGATTATCCGCGAGGCCTCGACCAACACCACCAAGCATGCGCAGGCGCATCGGGTCCATGTGCGCTTGTGGCAGGAGGGGACGGATGCTGACGCCGTCGCGCACATGACGATTTCTAACGACGGGTCTCCGGCCCCCGTATCGTATCGCGAGGGAACGGGTATCCCAGGTATGAGGCATGTCGCGCAAGATCTGGGTGGCAGCCTAGAGGTCCACGCCACCCCGCCCTTTACGCTTACGGTATCCATTCCGCTTAACGCCAACGACACGTCCCAAAGGAGAAACTCATGATCCGCGCGTTAATCGTCGAAGACCAGGCTATCTTGCGCGAGAGCCTCGCGCGTTCCGTGGGCGACCAGCCCGACATGACCGTTGTCGCCGCGATCGCCGACGCCTCGGATGCCTTGGACGTTGTGCTTAAGGAGCGTCCGGACATGATACTGATGGATGTGTGCACCGAACACGATTCCAACGGCATCGTGGCGGCGGCGCGCATCAAAGAACAACTGCCCGAGTGTCGCGTCATTATCATGACAGGCATGCCCGAGATCACCTTTGTCGATCAGGCCCGCGAGGCGGGCGTCGATAGCTTTGTGTACAAGAACGTCGGTATCGACGAGCTGTTCGCCGTGATGCGCTCCACGTTGGCTGGCTACTGCACGTTTCCCAAGCCGCCCGAGAGCATTTTTTCGGGCACGGCAGCCCTCGACGATGTCGAGCTATCGATTTTGCGCCTTGCCTGCGAGGGCAAAAGTCGTCGCGAGATTGCGGCCGAGCTGTTTATGAGCGAGGGCACCATCAAACGCCGCATCTCGGAGATCCTCAACAAGACCGGCTACGACAACATCATGCGTCTGGCTGTGCGCGCGGTAACGGAGGGTAGCATCGTTCCCAACATGGAGCGCTAACGATCGTTACGTATCGGCATACAAGCGACGGGGCCGCAGGATCATTTCCTGCGGCCCCGCCTGGTACCCGCGGATATGTCCGCCAATCCGCGGCTGTCGATGTCTGTCACCTACGCGATAGTTACGCTGTAGGAGGCGACGTCCTCGTAGGAATCGGTCAGATAGGCGTCGATGCCGATGGTCGTGTTGACCAGGTCGTCAAGGCTGTCGAGCTCGCCGCTCGAGAACGTGAATTCCTCGGTGGCGTTGGTGCCGGGCATCAGGTGAGCCGAGAACCAAGGTTCCTTCATGGTACCGTTGACGTTGGTCTTGCCGCTGGGGGCGTAGAAGGTCAGGTCCTTGTCGCTCTTGTTGGTGATGTTGACGACAAAGCCGATGTCGCCCCACTCGTCCTTGAACTTCTCGGTGACGGTGATGGTGCACAGGTCGTCATCGGCGACGGTGACGGCGGGGGAGATTTCAATGTTCTCGGTATCGTCGTCTTCGACGGCCTCATCGATCTCCTCTTCCTTCTCGGCGGCCTCGCGATCCTTCTTCACCGTGCCGGAGAGATCCTTATCGGACTTGGTAAAGATGAGCTTGTCCTCGCCTTCCTCAAGGATGAGCTTGCCGTCCTCGAGCTTCACGTCAGTCGTGTCCTTGCCAACGGTGATGCTTGCGGTGGTGGCGTCCTTGGCTTCCCACTTGAGGTCGTCGACTTCGGAGAACAAATCGAGGCTGCCCGTGCCGTCTTCGTTGAGGACCAGGATGATGTTGACGCCCCATTCCTTGAACATCTCCATGTACTCCTCGGTCAGCTCCTCGCCCTCCGAGGTTCCACCCGAGAGCTCCCAGCTGCCGACAAAGTTGGCCTTGGGGTCTTTGCCGCCGCCGCTGCAGCCCGTCAGGGCAAAGGCGAGCGCAAGGACGCATGTCAGAAATGCGAGTACGGACTTTTTGAACGTTGTCTTCATGGTGTCCTCCTTTATCGAACGAAACCCATAGAAGCAAATGCGGGGGTGGCGGATCCCCCGCCAATTACCAGATAGAGGGGCTAGGGCCTGGGCGTTCCGCAGTTGCTGCAGAACTTGCCGCCGTTTTCGCTGCCGCAGTTGGGGCAGAACCACTTGGCCGGTGCCGGGGCGGGTGCGGGACTGCCGCACTCGGAGCAGAACTTGCCGGTGTTGGTGGCGCCGCAGCTGCAGGTCCATGTGCCGGCCGCGGGAGCAGCGGCAGGAGCCGGTGCGGGAGCGGGTGCCGGAGCCGGCTGCGGGGCGGCCTGCTGCTGTGCCTGGCCGGCGGCGAACAGCTGGCTGGCGTTCATGCCGCCCATGCCACCTGCCATGCCCATGCCCATAAAGCCTGCCATCGCGCCGTTGGGATTGGCGGCTGCCGCGCGCATTGCGTCGCTCTGGGCGCTGGCAATGTTGGCTGCCGCCATGGTGGGATCGCGCATGACGGCGGCCTTCTGCAGGTCCTTGATCATCTGCTCGTCTTCTTGCGAGGCTGCGATGGAGTTGACGCCAAAACTCACGATCTCGACACCACGCAGGTCGCGCCAGTCGGCAGAGAGGACCTCGTTGAGCGCACGAGCGAGCTCGGTGGTGTGGCCGGGGATGGCGCTGTAGCGGATGCCCATCTCCGAGATCTTGGCGAAGGCGGGCTGCAGGGCGGTGAGCAGCTCGGACTTAAGCTGGCTGTCGATCTTGTCGCGCGTGTAGCTATCGGTCACGTTGCCGCATACGTTGGTGTAGAACAGCAGCGGGTTGGTGATGCGGTACGAATACTCGCCGTTGCAGCGCACGGAGATGTCGACGTCCAGGCCAATGTTGTTGTCGACCACGCGGAAGGGCACGGGCGAGGCGGTGCCGTACTTGTTGCCGATGATCTCCTTGGTGTTGATGAAGTAGACACGCTGGTCCTTGCCCGCGTCGCCGCCAAAGGTAAAGCGGCTGCCGATATTGGCGAAGGTCTCCTTGATGGAATCGCCCAGGTTGCCGCTAAAGACGCTCGGCTCGCTGCCGGTATCGAAGACGAACTCACCAGGCTCCAGCGCGACTTCGATGATCTTGCCGTTTTGCACCACGAGCATGCCCTGGCCGTCGTTAACGGCGATGACGGAGCCGTTGGAGATAACGTTGTCCTCGCCGCGCGTGTTGGAGCTGCGACCGCCGGTGCGCTTGCTGCCCTTGCAGGCCAAGACGTCAGCAGGCATCGATTCGCAATAGATAAATTCCTTCCACTGGTCGGCCATGACGCCGCCGGCAGCTCCCAATCCAGCTTTCAAGAGTCCCATGGTGATCTTCCTTTCTCGTCAAAGGCCGGGTGGTATTGGTTGGATTGCTTAGTCGTCCTTGTCGTCTTTCATGACAACGGTGGTCTCGGTGTGGCTGAAGGTGTCGTGCTTCTCGGTCAGGTCGAGCTCGCCGCAGTACTCGTCGGCGTGGGCGGCCTCGTTGGCCGTCTTGAGCTGGCCTACCAGTAGCACGTCTCCGATAATCACGATGATCAGCGGCGCGATGATGTTGATGAGAATGCCCTCGATATCGAAGGTGAGGTAATCTGGATCGAAGGCGTATTCCCCCATAAAGAGAACCTGGGAGAGGATAAATCCGATCACAAAGAACAGCACCGAGGCAATAGCGAGCTTGGGCTTGGAGCAGGGGAGCTCGCCGACCAAGCGGCCGGTCTGGCCGTTCATGGCAAACAGGTAGCTCTTGCCGTTCCACGAGGTGGAGAGCATCCAGACGGGGAACAGGGCGTAGTCGCTGTCTTCCCAGGTGTAGTCGAGCTGCTTGCTTTCGACCGTGGCATCGTCGTATTCGTCGACGACAGTCTCGCGCAGGGCCGAGATCGTGCTTTCTTCCATACGGCGCTCGGCGCGCGCCTTGCAGGTCTCGCAGTCCTCGTCGTAACGGTTGGCGATGTAGCCGGGCATATATGCGACCGAGAACGGACGCAGCGCGTCGTAGTCAAACGGCTCGATGGCGTCCATGTGGCCGTCGGGCATCTTGGACGATCCGTCGACGGGCACGCGCTTAAACGAGATATTGCCCTTGCGATAGGCATCGTAGTGGTCGGTGGTCGTGACGGTGCGGTCGGATTCCTCGGTCACGGTCTCGTTGGTCGCGTCAAAGTACACTTCGCCGTCCACGCGGGCGCCGTAGAGCCAAAACGGCACGTAGACACCTTGGACCTCGTCGATGTGGTTGCCGGTGACAAAGCTCTTGGGCAGCAAGATCTTGCCCTTGTAGTGTTCCTTGAGTGCGGCCGTGACGTCGTCGCGCCCGAGCTTAAACGGAATCACCAGGTCGGGCGAGAAGTCGCCAGAGAGCTGGCCGGGCGCCACGGCGGAGTTGCCGCAGTACGGGCAGGTGGTGACGGCGACGGTGCCGTCGGACACGAGCTCGGCGCCGCACAACGAGCAGATGTAGCCGGCGTTTTGGGCGAGCTCCTGCACGGCATCGTCGGCAGCAGGTTTGGGAGCTGCGGCTGCGGCATCGGCTTTGGCGTCTGCCTTGTCCTGGCGCTCGCGATAGAGGGCCTCGACTTCTTCGACTTCAAAGCGTGAGTCACAGTAGTCGCAGACAAGCTTTTGCTCGGCGCTGGCAAAATGCAGGGGACCACCGCAGGCAGGGCACTGATAGTTAACGCTCTCGAAGGCCATGATCGGTCCTTTCCGTGCCGGAGGCTATGCGCCGATGGCGCCGCCGCAGTATTCGCAGCACCCACTGGCATCGGGAATGGTGGTGGCTCCGCAGAAGGGGCAGGTCACCGCGGTCTTGGGGGCCTTGGCGGCCGCGACGCTGTCGCGCGTCTCCTGGCGCAGCTGCACCAGCGCGTCGCGGACCTCGGTTGCCTGGCGCTTGGCCTCGCGGTATTCGATGGAGCCGCGCTGATCGATGGTGGAGTCGTTCACGCGCAGGTTGATCTCGGTAAAGTACGGCGTGTTGACGTGGATGGTCAGATTAAAGTCGTAATCCAGGTCGTAGCGCGGCGGGTTGTAGCTCTCGCGCTCGCCGTCCTTGGTCTCGCGATAGATTTCGGTGCGATGCTCGTCGATATCCATATCGCAGCCGAGTACCTGCGAGAACTCGATGATGTCGGGATTGGCGTCGCGCCAGCGGCTCTGCGAGGTAATGATCAGCAGGCCCGCGTCCTCGTCGAGCATGATGTTGGTGCGCCCGGCAGAAAGCGTGCGCGTGGGGTTGAACGACGCCAGGCGCTCGGCATTGGCCTCGCGGTAGGCGAGCTGCTCGCGGATATCGTCCGCGGTGCTGGAGCGATAGCCGTGAAAGTAGGGGGAGAGCTTGCCGGCGCACTCTTTGCACAGGTAGCCTTCAGTGATTTTTGTCTTACCTAGAAGTCCCAGCTCGGTACCGCAAATCGCGCACTCTTTCTTCTCGAACATCTTGTCAAAGAAGCCCATGGCTGCCTCCCATCAACTGGTAGCGTGTGTCACTTTTGATGATGGGGGAGTGCGCAGCCTTTCACGATACCCAGACGGCTCAACGAGTCTCCACAACTGGGACACATGGCTCATTTTTCCTACTCATTGGGGACACTCTTTGTCGAATGCGGCGGCTGCCGAATGTGGGCGCCGTTCTTGCTATGCCACGGTCACGGCGATCTGGGCGTAGCGGGTGCAGGGGCGCTCGGCGCGCGTCTGCACGGTAAGCGTGAGTACGAAGCGGTCACCGGGCTGCGCGTCGGCGGGCACGATGAAAGCGGTGTCCACCGTGCATTCTTGCCACATCGACAGATCCTGGACGCCTGCATAGCTCGACGGGCCTACGGCGACATCCCAATGCGCATCGAAGCCCCTGCCGTCGGGGTCGACGATGGTCGCCGCAAGGTCGATGCGCTCGCCGGCTGCGGCGCTGCGGTCGGCCGTGACCTCGACAACATGCGCCGGATGCGAGCAGATGGCCGGATCATGGGCGCACCATTGCGCGCGGGCGGCAAAGTCTTCCTGATAGGCACGCAGGTAGGGATTGAGATTGTCGTCTGAGGGCGTGCCGAGGGCGGCAAAACCGGTGGGCGCGTTCGCATCGGGGCGTCCATCAAGAAACATGCGGCCGAGCAGCGTATCGAAGTCGCGGTCGTCGATACCGCGCAGGCCAAACGGAAGCAGCGGAATATAGGTCATGCTGTCGCCTTCGGCCATAAAGTCGCCGCGCTCAAACTGTACCGCGGGCATGCCTTCCAGGCCCCAATCCAGGCGGGCATGCTTGCCAAACTGAAAGCGCTCGGGCTCGTTTTCGTAGACCTTACCATCGCCATAGAGCATATAGCGTGCCATGAGGTGGCCGTTGCCCTGCGTGAGGTTCTGCTTGGGCCAAGGAGCCTGAAACAACGGCAGCGTATCGGGCTGAGCCATCTTGGCGTCGACATAGCCGCCATACATATAGGGCACGCGCCAAAAGATGAGCTCGGGAAAGAGCTCACGCCCATGGTCGAGCCACGAGTTGTCCTGTCCCACGCCATCGGCAACGCCCATCACGCGCACCTTCTGATAGACCCGCTGCTGTACGGCGGGCCACTCGGGTGTGGCGCGATAGCGCTCGGCAATACTCATGAGGGCGCGAACGATCGTATTCATACCACCCCAGCTGAGCAACCATAACGTACGCGGATCATCATCTAAAATCGCCTGCGCAATTACGCGAGACCCCTCAGTTTCCTCAGTCACATCACCCTCAAAGGCAACATTTCCCACAAAGGTGCGCTCGATCATCTGGGCGGGCGTGGGAAACGGCGGCTCACCGGCAGCGGCCGCATTTGCTTGCAACTGCGGCCAAGCCTGGGTATATTCATTACTCCAGAGACTCTCAATCCAATGCTCGGGAAACGGCCGATACTCACGAAGCTCGCCAGCCAGCGGATCGGGCTCATGAGGCACAACAGCCCACTCATAAGAGCGCCGCCCTTTGGTCCGCCAATGCGAATTCACCTCGCCGAGCGTATGAACCCCATCCCCAAGAAAGTGATACTGCGAAGCCGTATACACCACAGCCTGAACATCAAGCAAGTTGAGATACAGAGCCAAATGAACAAGCGAGTTCATATCATCGACTTCCATATCAGTGGTAACAATCACCCGAGTCAACTTCTGGGACATAGGAACAGCTCCAATCAAAATCAATTCAGCCAGTTACGCGCAAGGCAAGACGGGACCCACGCCCCCATCGCCCGCGACCCGGCGGCCCGCCGGAAGCGGCCGACCAGCGTTTCGAACAACGTTAACTTAGGGGGGCTCTGACCTTTAGTTTTGTAAACATTCCGCAGCGCGAGCCCCGCTTATCCGATGCTCCGAAGGAGCAGGATAAGCGGGGCTCATGCGCGAGGACGTTTACAAAACTAAAGGTCAGAGCCCCCGATGGGATGGTTACCTCGAAACCCTGGCCGACCACTCCCAGCAGCCCACCGGCTCGCCGTCGATGAGTACGTTGCCCCCGTCGAAGTCTTGATAACACAGGTCGTTGAATTGGTGGATCCACACGCCGTGGTTGAACGTCTTCTTGGCCGAGCCGTCGGCCTCGCGATACACGCCGGTCAGGTCCTCGACATGGCTAAAGTAGGTGAGATGCACGTTGGCGCCGGCACCGCGCAGGCGCGCCGTGAGCGGCAGCACGGTCTGTTGCGGTGACACAAGCTCGTCGCCCTTGGAGTGCGTAAACCACAGCGGCGTCTTGGCGAGCGCGGCCACGTCCTCGTCCGTGGCGTTGTACCACGGGGCGCAGCAGGGAAGGCCCGCGGCGAAGAAATCGGGGTAGTCGGCGCACAGGCGCAGGGTCATAAAGCCGCCGTTGGAAAGACCGGCGACCACGATGCGGTCGGTGTCGATGCGGTCGGCATGCTCGGCGACAAACTCGTCGATAAGCGCCTTGAGCACGGAGGAGTAGATGCTCTGGTTGGAGCGACCGAGTTGCTCGACGCCGTTGTCCATCCAAAACGTGGGCGACTGCGGCACGAGCACCCAGGCAAAGCCGCCAAAGTAGCGCTGGATCTGCGCCTGGCTAATGGCCGTCACGCGGTTGCCGATATAGGCGCGCGTAGCGCCTTCGCCTTGCGTGGCGCCCTTGCCCTCGCCGGCACCGTGCAGATACACCACGAGCGGTGCCTTTTGGGGCACGACCGTCGCCTCGGGCGCAAAGGGGTTGAAGCATGCCGAGTCTTCGGCCTTAAAGCTGGGCTCAAAGAAGCCGTATTCGAGCGCGATGCCGTCGACGGCGGTCTTTTGCGTGGCGTTGCTCCAGCCTTGGAGCGCGGGGCAGATATCGCCACGGCAGGTGTCGAAGACCAGGCCGCAGGTGGGATCGTCGCCGTCGTTGCCGGGAAGAGCTGTGAGCTGCGTGATGCGCAGCTGGTCATCGAGCATGCGCGAGCCCATGACGCCGCCTTCGATGGTCTTGGTCAGGCGCTGCTCGGCGACCTCGAGCGCCACATGGGTGCCCACGGCGAGCTTACGTCCGTTCTCGTCGCACGGATATGCGGCGAGAATGTCGATGTAACCCACGGAGGGCGCGGCATGGTCGGCGCCGCGCTCCTTGCGCATCAGAACCTCGCCCGAGCGCTCGTGACGCTCTACATATATATGGAAGGTGTTCGCGTCGATGTCGTTGGCGCGCACGGTGCAGGGCAGGTCGAGTACGACCTTGCTGATCCAGGGGCCAAAGTCGCCCAAGGTGGTGACGGTTGCGTAGGTACACAATTTGAGCTCCATGAGCTGCCTCCCTTACGCCGCGAATGCCTGGCATCTGCGGCAATACAAACTAAACATGTTTAGTGTAATCTAGAATTGAAGAATAACCAGATGAACTCGGTAAACGGCAAAATTGAACACGTCGTGAACTACTAAACATATGTTTACTAGCTTCTAGCAGGGATTCTGTTGATGAGTTAACAGATCGGTGAGGTGTTCATCAAAATAAAATCCCACGTAAATGGCTATATATCAATAGAGGGTCAAAGAGACCATTTCCCGCCATTCAAATACGTTCACCCCCGATTTCCTACCGTTCACCGGACTGTAGACGGCAAAATTGCCATAAATTCGGCGCTCCGTGTAAACTAAAGCCCGTAAACGTTCAGTAAACACCTTGTTTACAAAAGCGTATCCAAGGGTCCGGCAACCGTAAGGGGTTATAGTCGCCGGGCCAAAGGCGTGCCTAAGCCCAAGGGGGCTGGCACACGAAGATATGGGGAGGGGTCCCATGGCAGTAGATAACAAGCAGATTGCCACCGATGTCCTCGAGCTCGTGGGCGGTGCGGAGAATGTTTCCGTCGCCACCAACTGCATGACGCGCCTGCGTCTGACGCTCAAGGACAACAACAAGGCCGACGTGGAGAAGATCAAGAAGGTCAAGGGTGTTCTGGGATGCCAGTTCGCCGGCAGCCAGCTCCAGGTCATCATCGGCCAGAACGTGCCCAAGGTGCTCGCCGAGTTCGTCGCCATCTCCGGCGTCAAGCAGGGTGCCGCCGTCGACGAGAACCTCGATGCTTCCAAGCAGAAGTTCGAGCTCAAGAACCTGCCGAACATCATCCTTGACTATCTGTCGGGCTCCATGACCCAGCTCATCCCGCTGCTCATGGCCGGCGGTCTGTTCCGTACCATCGCGGCCGTCCTCGGCCCCACCATGCTCGGTGTGCTCTCGGCCGACGACCCGACCTATACGTTCCTCTACACCACGCTGTACGAGGCCACGTTCACCTTTATCCCCATCTACCTGGGTTATGCCGCGGCTAAGAAGCTCGGCGCCAGCCCCGTGCTCGGCATGCTGCTCGGTGGCGCCCTCATGGCTCCTTCCGTGGTGAGCGTCGCCACCCAGGAGGGCGGCGGAATCATCTCCGTCTACGGCATCCAGATCGCCGCTGCCAACTATCAGCAGTCCGTCCTGCCGATCATCCTTTCGGTGCCCGTCCTCTACTTCATCGAGAAGTTCTTTAAGAAGGTCATGCCCGACGTGCTCTCCACGGTCTTCACGCCGTTCTGCACCATGATCGTCACCATCCCCATCGCCTTCATCGTCCTCGCTCCGATCGGCAACGAGATCGGTACGCTGATCGCCAACGCCCTCTTCGGCCTTGCTGACCTTGGCGGCATCGGCATCCTGATCGTCATGGCCATCCTCGGCGCCTTCTGGCAGCTCTTCGTGGTCTGCGGCATGCACATGCCCGTCATCCTGCTCGCCCAGGTTCAGATCATCGCTGCCGGTTACGATCCCTTCGTCTTCGTTTCCACCAACTGCGCTATGGCCGCTGTCTGGGGCTGCGCCTTCGGTGCCTTCCTCAAGATGAAGAACCCCGACGAGAAGTCTCTCGCCATCGGTTACGTCATCTCCGCCATCGCCGGCGGCGTCACCGAGCCCGCGCTCTTCGGCATCCTCATGCGCTTCCGTCGCACCATGTTTGGCATGTTCATCGGCGGTGCTATCGGCGCTGTGTTCTCCGGCCTCATGGGTGTTACCTACTACCTCGCAGGCGGTGCCTCCAACTTCCTGGTCTTCACCAACTACCTGCAGGGTGGCCAGATGAACACCGTCTGGGCTATCGTTGGTATGGCAATCTCCTTTGTCATCGCCGCTGCCGTCGTCTTTGCCTGCGGCTTCTCCAAGGAGGAACTCGCCGAGATGGAGGCCTAAGGCCAAACCGTTCGGTCACATATGACCTCACCTACACGACAGGGCCCCGTCAGGCGTAAGCCCGGCGGGGCCCTTCTTGCAAGGTAGACTGATGGGGCGGACGGTATTCGCCCGCGATGGTTTGCCAAGCGGCGGGGGCTTTCGCGCGGGGTTACCGCGAAAGCCCTCGGCGGTTCGCAAATCCTTTATCAAACGAAAGGACATGCAGATGAGTTTGGGAAAGCTGACCGTCAACGGTCGCCAGGATGGCTTTTTGTGCGAGGGCAAACCGTTCTTCTGGTTTGCCGATACGTGCTGGAGCGCATTTACGAGCATCGCCGAGAACGACTGGGATTACTACCTGACCCGCCGTGCCGAGCAGGGCATGAACGCACTGCAGATCAACACGCTGCCGCAGTGGGATCGCTGCTGCCCCGACCTGGGCATTTGGCCCTATGCCAGCGAGGACGGCGTGCACTTTGATTGGTCCCGTCCCAACCAGGCGTACTGGGATCGTGCCGCCGCCATGTGCCGTGCTGCCGTCGAGCACGGCATTCGTCCGGCGCTCGTGCTCATGTGGTGCAATTACGTGCCCGGTACCTGGGGCGCCAAGATCGCCGAGCGTTGCGGCGCCGAGGTTATGCCGCGTGAGGAGGTTCGCGTCCACGTTGCCCGCGTCGTCGAGAACCTGGGCGAGTTCGACCCCGTCTACGTGGTGACGGGCGATACCGACTTTGCCGGCGACGAGGCGATCGCCTATTACGAGGACGCCCTCGACGAGGTCGTCAAGCGCGCGCCCGAGGCACTGCGCACCATGCATATCAACCGCGGTAACCGCACCATTCCGGCGCAGTATCTGGACCGTCTGGACTTTTATATGTTCCAGCCCGGCCACAACTACGAGGGCCAGCCCGAGGCATGGCGTCTGCCGCAGGACTTTATCGCCAACTATCCCAAAAAGCCGATGGTCAACTCCGAGCCTTGCTACGAGCAGATGGGTGCGTCGCGCAACGTCTACTGGCGTTTTACCGCGCAGGATTGCCGCGCGAGCGTATGGTCGTCGATTCTTGCCGGCGCCAGTGCCGGCGTGACCTATGGCGCACACGGCGTGTGGAACTGGCAGACATCGCGCAGCCAGGGCTCGGTCCTGGGCGAGGGCTTTGACATGCCCTTCCGCTGGCAAGAGTGCCTGCAGTTTGCGGGTGTGTGGGACTTTGGCGCGATCGAGCACGTGCTTGCCGCCCTGGGCGCTACGGCTGCCGACGATGCACTTGCCGTGGTTCCGGCGCAGGAGCTCCTCGACGACGCGCGCGAGTCCATCCGTGTGGCGCGCGTTGGCGATCGCATCGTCGCGTACCTGCCGCGTACCACGGCGCTCAAGTTTAAGCTCGACGGCGCGCGTGGCTGGACGGCGACGGTCCTCGACATGGAGGACAAGCGCATCGCAAAGCTGCCCGTCCGTGACAACGGTGACGGCACCGCGCGCGTGGCGCAGCATCCCTTTGAGCACGACGCGCTGGTGATCCTGGCCCCCGGGCGCTAACGGCTCTTCTCCAACATTTACAACCCAGTCCCTTTCATTAGACTGCGACGGAATGGTTCCTGCATGACGGCTTTAAGCTGCCAAGGGGAGCCATTCCGTCGCACTCTTTGTTTACTCATTGGGGACGTACTTAAATGAGTGGTTTAACTTGAGACGGGACTTTTTGACCGCCTGATGGGTCGCGCGCCACGATTCGGGCGTCACAGCAGCTCGCCGTGGCGGGCAATGTAGCGGCGCTTTGCCAGCTGAGTGAGCGCGATGTAGGCGGTGACGATGCCGATGAGCAGCGCGAAGAAGCTCGGCGGCAGCGGCATGAGGTCTAGCGCATCGGCGATGGGGCTTGCCGGCAGCCAGGTGACGAGTACCAGACCCAGCACGGTGAGAGCGCACAGTGCCGGCGCGGCGTGGTCGCGCGCGCTCGGCAGACGCGGGGAGCGCAGCATGTGGATCACGAGCGTCTGCGACCACATGGACTCGACAAACCAACCGCTCTGGAAGAGCGCCGTAAAGGCCGCCATGTCTGCGACGTCGCCTACAGTGGCAAGCTCTGCCCAGCTTGAGCCCACGGCGGCGGGGCACACCACAAAGAAGAGCACGGCGAAAGTCACGATATCAAACAGTGAGCTCACGGGACCCAACTCGAGCATAAAGCCCTTAATGGACGCGGCATCCCAGGCGCGCGGACGGGCGGTCCAGGCGTCGTCGACGGTGTCCCACGGCAGCGCGATGCACACGATCTCGTAGACCAGCGACAGCAGCACCAACTGCAGAGCGCTCATGGGCAAGAACGGCAAGAACAGGCTCGCGACGGTCACGGATAGCACGTTGCCAAAGTTGGAGCTCACCGTGGTCTTGAGGTACTTGAGTAGGTTGCCGTAGGTGCGGCGGCCTTCGATGATGCCGCGCTCGAGCACGCCCAGGTCCTTCTGGAGCAAGATGATATCGGCAGATTCCTTGGCAATGTCGACGGCCGAATCGACCGAGATGCCGCAATCGCTCGCACGCATGGCGGCGGCGTCGTTGATGCCATCGCCCATAAAGCCCACGGTGTGGCCGAGCAGCTCGCGCATGACACGCACCAGACGCGCCTTCTGCAGCGGCGAGAGCTTGGCGAAGAGGTGGGTGTTCTCGGCGCGCTCGGCAAGTTCGGCGTCATCGAGCGCATCGATCTCGGAGCCGAGCAAGACGTTGCTCGCGTCGATACCGATCTGTTCGCAGACGGTGGCCGCGACGCGGTCGTTGTCGCCGGTCAGGACCTTGACTGCCACGCCCTTGGCCTCGAGCGTGGCGACGGCGCCCGCGGCACTCGCCTTGGGCGGATCGAGGAAGGCCAAAAAGCCCATCAACACCATGTCGCATTCGTCGGCGATGCCAAACTCGTCCACGCAGCGCGGATTGGTTTTCTGCGCCACGGCAATCACGCGCAGGCCCTCGGCGTTGAGCCCGGCGACCTGCTTGCGAATCTGGGCGAGCTTATCTTCGGTAAGCGGCTGGGCGGCGCCATCGACCTCGACAAAGGAGCAGATCTCGAGCATTTCCTCGGCAGCTCCCTTGGTGACCATCTGGGTTTTGCCCTGGGCGTCGGCGACAACTACGCTCAGGCGACGGCGCGAGAAATCGAAGGGCACCTCGTCGACCTTGGTATAGCGGTCGCGCAGGCTCTGGCCCAGCATAGAATCGGGCACGACGGTCGAGGGCGTCACATCGGCACGGTCGATGACGGCCAGGTCGATAAGGTTTTTGAGGCCGGTCTGGAAGAAGCTGTTCAAAAACGCATGGCGCAGCACGCGCGCATCCTCGTTGCCGTCGGTGTTGAGGTAGCGCTCGAGCACGATGCGGTCTTCGGTGAGGGTGCCGGTCTTGTCGCAGCACAGGACGTCCATCGCGCCGAGGTTTTGGATCGCCGGCAGCTCCTTGACGATAACCTGGTGGCGGGCGAGGTCCTTGGCGCCCTGCGACAGGCTCGTGGTCACGATGACGGGGAGCATCTGCGGCGTGATGCCCACGGCCACGCTCGTGGCGAACAACAGCGCATCGATGACGTTGCCCTTGGTGGCGGCGTTGATGGCAAAGACCGCCGGCGCCATAACGAGCATGAGGCGCACGAGCAGCATGGAGACGCTCGAGACGCCGCGGTCAAACGCGCTCTTCTCGCCGCGCCCGTTGAGCATCTTGGCGATGCCGCCCAGGTAGGTGTCCGAGCCGGTGGCAACGACAAGCGCCATGGCGGTGCCGTTTTGCACGGAGGTGCCGGTAAAGACGATGTTCTTGCAGGCAGAGAGTGGTAGCGCGGAGCCGTCGGCACCCTCGACGACGGTGATGGCAGCGGTCTTCTCGACGGCCTCGCTCTCGCCGGTGAGTGCGGACTCGATCACAAACAGGTCGCGCGCGGTGATGATGCGGGCATCTGCCGGCACCATGTCGCCGGCAGAGAGGCGGATTACATCGCCGGGGACGAGCTCGTCGAAGGGGATCTCGACGCGCTCGCCGTCGCGCAGGGCACAGCAGGTGTTGGAGACCAGGTCCTTAAGGGCCTCGGCCGCATTGCCGCTGCGGGCTTCCTGGATAAACTTCATGCCGCCCGATACCAGCAGCATGATGCCGATGACGATGACCGTGGAGGGGTCACGCTGCAGCTCGGGCACGGCGAGCACGTCGATGTAGAGCGAGACCAGTGCGAGGGCGGCGAGGATGCCAGCGAAGGGATCGACGAACGCGTCGGCGATGCGGCGGGCGAGCGTCTTGGTCGGCGCTTCGATGGTGTTGGGGCCGACGGCGCTCAGGCGCTCGGCGGCGTGCTCGGCGATGAGCCCGTCGGCTGTGGCGTCGAACAGCACGAGGGCATCCTCGGCGCTATGGGTGGCGGCGAATATGGTGTTCTTGGACATGCCGGTGTGAGCGGCGGGGCGCGCCGTGCGGCGGCGCTTGGAGATAGCTTCGAGTACCGTGGCGGTTTTGAGCATCAGCATAGGGTCCTCCTTGTTGAAGGGAGTTAGCGTACGTGTCGTATTTGCTTCAAAAAACTAGATGTCGCTCACGTCATGCTTTCGAACCACCACAAAGGGACAGGCACCTTTGTGGTAGTTTTGACGATCGGCTGTTGGCGCTTATGCGTGCGCGGAATCCTCGCGGCGTGCCGAGGGCGACATGCAGGTTTTTCGACTATGACTGCCTTCCATGGCACACCTCCTTAAGGCCGGGCGCGGCGCGCTTTGGGTATCTCGTACCCGTTACAATCCGCCCGTATTCTTGATGAGGGGGTTTGCCGTGTCAACCCCAATGTTTGGAAAACCATTGCCCCTGACAAAGCCTTTACAGAATGCCGAGGCCCCAAAGCGCGCCCGCAACGCGCCCTGCCTGCGCTAAACTGGAAGGCACGTACGCGATTACGAGAGGAGCCCGCATGGAGGCTTACAAGCAAGAGTTCATCAAGTTCATGGTTGAGTCCGACGTTCTTAAATTCGGCAGCTTTACGCTCAAGAGCGGCCGTCAGTCCCCGTTCTTTATGAACGCCGGCGCCTATGTGACGGGCTATCAGCTCAAGAAGCTGGGCGAGTATTACGCCCAGGCCATCCACGATAACTTTGGCGACGACTTTGACGTGCTGTTTGGACCGGCCTACAAGGGTATTCCGCTGGCCGTCGTGACCGCAATTGCCTACCACGAGCTGTACGGCAAGGAGGTCAAGTACTGCTGCGATCGCAAGGAGGCCAAGGACCACGGTGCCGACAAGGGCAACCTTTTGGGCTATGAGCCCCAGGACGGCGACCGCGTGATTATGGTCGAGGATGTCACCACCTCCGGCAAGTCCATCGACGAGACCTACCCCAAGGTCAAGGCTGCTGCCGATGTCGAGATCAAGGGCCTTATCGTTTCCCTCAACCGCATGGAGGTCGGCAAGGGTGGCGTGACCACCGCGCAGAAGGAGATCGAGGCCAAGTACGGTTTCCCCGTCGCGAGCATCGTCTCCATGGCCGAGGTCGTCGAGACCCTCTACAACCACGAGATCGACGGCAAGGTCGTCATCGATGACGAGCTCAAGGCCGCTATCGACGCCTATTACGAGCAGTACGGCGTTCGTTAGTTACGGCGTTTTACCAAACGCCGTAACTGCTCGACGCTGCGCGCTGCCCAGGGCGACAATTTGTCATTCAAAAGGCAAGGCATGACCAGAAGGTCTATGCCTTGCCTTTTTCATGCCAACTTGTTCGCCCTGGGCGGCGCTCGCTGTCCGTCCTCTGCCTGCGGCGTCATCTTGCTCCGGATGTGGCACTTGGGGACGTTCCTTTTCTGCCGGCACCTGGGGACACTCCTGATGTGGTCGTTGGGGACGTTCTTAAATGACTACTCAGGATGAGCGTCCAAAAATCCGCGCTCGTTCGATTGGCGCATGTCTACGCAGCGTAGGTTGTCGAGCCTGGCCTTCAAATGGATACTGACTGTCGAACCGGTTCACTCCATTTCTTCAATTTGATTGGACAGCCCATGAACCAGACACGGCAAACCAATGCCTCCCATACTTTTTTGGCAGCGCATGCCATCAAGCAGCTGCGCGAAGAGCGCGGCCTCACCCAGCGCGCCCTGGCGGAAAGCCTTGGCGTGACCGATAAAGCCGTCAGCAAGTGGGAATCCGGCCGCGGCCTTCCCGACATTTCCCTCGTTGAGCCTTTGGCCCAGAGACTCGGCATAAGCGTGGCTGAGCTTTTGGCTGGTGACATTCGGGCCAACGCCAACCGTGCAGGCAATATGCTCAAAGGCGTCTTTTACGTTTGCCCTATCTGCGGAAACGTTGTGCACGCGCTCGGAGAAGGCAGCTTTAGCTGCTGTGGCTCCACGATGTTTCCCCAGGAGGCCGAAGAGCCGGACGCGGACCACGCCTTTTCCATCGAGCGCATCGAGGACGATTGGTACGTCACGCTCGATCATCCCATGACCAAGGATCACTACATTAGCTTTGTGGCATATGCGACTATGGACGGCATCTGCTTTAAGAAGCTCTATCCAGAGCAATCGGTGCAGCCGCGCTTCCATATTACCGGGCGCGGCAGGATATATCTTTACTGCAACCAACACGGACTCTTTACGTCGCTGACGCCTCGCAAATAACGGCTGTCTATCCGCCCTCCTCATGCGTTCCCGGGGGACCCAAAATGAGCGTGGATAATCTCCCGGTTTTGGCCTGTGTGCGGGCTCAAAGTGGGAGATTATCCACGCTCGTTATTTGAGTGTCCAATAATCCTCGCTCGTTGTTACTTGAGTCCGGGGAGGCGGGTGTAGGGGAACGAGCGCTCTAAGAACTCGGAGCAGCGGGCGTAATCTTTGGCAAAGTAGCTGCTATAGAGCGAATCGAGTACGTATTGCACGGCGATATGGCTGGCGAACTGCGTGATGCGGTGCGTCATGCTCTCGTGGTCGCTTACCGTGAGATAGGCGGCAAAGCCGGGGTGAATGCGGGCACAGTACGGCGTGCCGATGACGATGACCGGGACATGTCGACTGCTAAGGATCGGCAAGATCTCCTTGAGGTTGGGGGCAAGGCCGCTGTAGGAGATGACGATTGCCACATGGTCGGGACCCGAGGCGAGCGCCGTGCGCACCTGCGCCTCGACGCTGTCGTGGCACGTCGCGCTTTTGCCGGCGGAAAGCAGGCGATCGCGGAACATTCCCGCTGGATACAGGTTATGCGAGCCCGTGTAGATGTCCACGGTGCCGGCGCGCATGATGAGCTTGGCGGCGTGGTCGAGCTGTGCAGGGTCGAGCAGCTCCTGCGTTTCGGCCAAGGTGGTCTGGTAGAGCCCCTCCATGCGCTCCATCACCTGCGCAGGGGCGGAGGTGGCATCGAAGGGAAAGTTGATGTCCACGTCGCGCCGGTTGCCCGCCTCGGTCGCCTGGCGGATGAGCTCGACCTTGAGGTCTTTGAATCCCTCGAGGCCGAGCTTTTTGCAAAAGCGGTGCACGCTCGCGACCGAAACGTTGGCGCACGCGGCAAATTCCTTAATGGAAAGCCCGCGCACATCCTCGCCCATGGCGAGGGCCGTTCGCCCAAGTTGTTGCTCGGTGGGGGTGAGGCTTTTGCCCTGCGTGATCTTTCGCCTGATATCCATATGGCTCCTATGCGTTTGCGTCGCGATAAACCAATCATAGCGATAAATAAAACGTTCGGCTTGGCTGGGAGTTTTGGTCCGCCGGTCTATGAACGACGGACCGCTCGACGCTGCGCGGGCTCAACATAGGGGCGCTGTCCTTGTTGGGCCGTTTGCGCCCGGGGCGTTACCCGAGCACGCGTACGGGCCCCAAGAGACCGCTGGGCTCGGAGGGCTCGGTCATGCCGAACACGTCGGGGACGGCGTGGTCGAGGGTGTTGATGATATCGATCGTGAGCGCGTGCTCGCCGGCTAAAAGTGCGGCGGCCTCAAAGCGGTAAGGCGGACAGATGCGGGTGCCGAGGGATTTGCCGTCGAGGGTGACGGTTGCGGTCTCAAAGACCTCCCCAAGGTCGATGACAGCGCGGCTGGCCGCTTCGCCCAGGACAAAGGAGGCCTGGTAGCGGAACGTGCCGGCCTTGCCGGGGAACTCGGCCGAGGAAAGGTCGTGCAGGTCTGCAAGCTCAACAGACTCGCCAAAGGCATCGGTACCAGGGGCAGAGAAGGCAACCGCCCAGGGCTCGTCGACGCATGTGGCTTCGTCTCCAGCAGTTGCCGCGCCGGCGGAACCTGTAGCCCCAAGGACCACGATGCAGCTCTCGTAGGGAGCCAGCTCGAGCGTGCCGTCAAAGGCGGCGGGATCGGTGCCGTTGAGCAGGTCGAGGCGCGCGCCTGCAACGGGTATGCCGTCGGCAAGCGCAATCTGAGTGGAGATACCCTGCTTGGGATGCTCGTTGACGAGCATCAGATAGGTCTCGCCCGCCCGCTCGTAGCGCAGTGCGCGCAGCCAGGGCTGGGACTCGGCACAAACCACGGTCTGCATACCGGCGTCGGCAAGCGTGCCTGCGAGCTCGGCGGTTGCCAGGAGCTTGATGCCGGCGACCGCGGCTGCATCCACGGAGGCAAAGCCCTCGCGGGCTGCAATATCACCGTCGTAGCGCTTGCTCGGCAACTCATCCAGCGCGTACACGGCAACACCTGCGGCTGCGGCGCGCGTGGCAAAGTCGAGCACGGCTCCGCCGACAAACTCGGCTCCGGGCATCACCAGGCAGCGGTATGCCTGGCCGTTCACGCCAAAGCCGCTACCGTCTGCGGCAATTTCAACGGCATAGCGCCCTGCGTCCTCAAATGCCTCTGCCGGCACGATGTCAAAGTCGACCTGCGCGCGCATAAGCTCGGAGGCGGCATGCTGCATAAAGTTCGCCTCGCCTGTCCACTCGGCGTCCGCATGGTAGAGAAGCGCCACCGGGGTCGTTGCGCGCCCGCCGCTCAGTAGGCTCGCCGTACGGTTCATGTAGCTCATGAGCTGCCCAAAGTGTGCAAACTGGGGGTTTTGGCCATGCGCATAGAAATGCGGTGGGCAGTCCCAGTCGGGGAAGGCGGCCACGCTAAAGGCATGCGGCACAAACCAATTGACGCCGCGCACCAAAAAATGATCGGCGATCCACTTCATCTCGCGTAGGCCTTCGTGCCATCCAAATGCGCCAAAGACCTCGGCCATGCAGCGCCCCTGCTTTTTGGGGTCGAGGTGTGCTGCCGAGGAGCCCAGCTTGGGCAGCACGTAGTTATAGAACTCGAGGTCCCACACGCCGCGTCCGTAGCTGTGAAGGCCGCGGTCCATGCCGGGTACCAGCTGGTTGATCACGATGTCGACGCCCGCCATGTCCTGACCGCCCACGGCGCGGAAGTAGTGCCCGGCGCCCACGCCCAGGCGCGCGTGGCAGTCCTTGTCCTCGATAACGTGGCCGATGTACTGCACGCCGCGCGCGCGGCACCAGTCTCCGAGCTGGTCGCAGAAGCACTCCTTATAGAGGGTGCTCGCGATGTCCATATAGACGTGGCGTACGTGCGCGCCGGCTGGCTCGCGGTCCCACAGGTGCGGGAGCTCGGACAGGTAGCGCTCGCCCAGTGCCGCGCGCAGGCGACGCTCAAGCTCGGCCGACCAGGGTAGGGGCGCGGTGGCCTTGCCGATGAGCGTGTCCGAGATGCCATCGGGGCCCGTGGTGCCCTTCTCGTTGGCAAATCCGGGCTCATCGGAGAAAAAGCCCAGGATCGTCTTGCCAAACTCATCGCCCAGATGCTCGAAATGCGGCTCGTAAACAGCATCGATGAGCTGCGCCACCGAGGCGCGGTCGACCATATTGATGTAGTCCTCGTTGTAGGAGGTCTTGCCGCTCGTGAACATCACGCATGCCTGCGTGAGGCCCGCAGGTGCATCGAAGACCAGGCGGCTGGGGTTGCCGTCTGCATCGTCGATTACTCGGTAAGCGACGTCGACGGGGCTGCCGTCCTGCATAAATGTCACGCCGTAGAAGCGCTCCGTTTTGTCGAGCATGTTGGCGAGTGCGATGCTCGCGGCGGACGTGGGGCCCACGATGTCGAACGTGCGGTGCGTGAGCACGATCTTGCGGAGCTCGGACACGGCCTCCTTGACGGCGCCGTTGGCAAAGCCCGTGGGGAAGTGCGCGTCGTCCAAGATCCAGAGCTTAAGGCCCAGCTGCTTGCACTCGTCAATGACAAAGCGCAAGTCGCGCCACCAGCCCTCGCCGCAAAAATCGGGGTGTGGGCGGCTTTCGAGACAGACCTCGTGGATGTCGGCGCCGGCGATCTTCTCCAGATACTCGGCAATGGTCTTATGGCTCTCGCCCTTCATCCACAAAAACGGAAGCACGTGGTTGTCGTATGTGCCCTCGAGCACCTGCTGGTAGTACGCGGTCATGGATCCTCCTTGGCTCGATCGATCTGCTGTATGGCACAGATTATGGACGTGTCGGCGCACTCTGCTAATATCTGAATCACGACGAACTATGACCAAATCAACGATTGGCAAGCCATGGAGATCGACGAGCTCGAGCGTAGGCTCAGCGAACTGAGCGCCAGTGAGATCGCTTATAAAGACGGCATGGCATTTGATTGGTCGATTATGACCGAGCATGTCGAAATCGACGGATGCCCAGTGCGCAAGATTGGGCAGCCAGGGTTTGCCTATGCCCAGCCCGGCATGCCGCGTGGCCTGACGATAAGGAAAAACTCGCGCTTTAATGCAGTTCCCGAGCACGTGCATGATTACGTGGAGATGAGTTATGTGTATCGCGGGCGCTGCCCGCAGACGGTGGCGGGGGAGAGGCTCGAGTTGCGCCGCAACGAGGTGCTTTTGCTCGACGCCCTTTGCCCTCATGCCGTGGCGGCGCTCGGCGAGGACGACATCATGCTGAGCATGACCGTTTCACGCTCTTTTTTGCGCCGGAGTCTCGAGTCGAGCCTCTCGCGCGAGAGCGCGGTCTCGCGGTTTTTGTTCAACGCGCTCAACAGCGAGACGGACCATCGGGGCCATGTCCGTTTTTACTGCGGCGAGAGCCGTCGGATTCGGCGCTACATGCAGGAGATGCTCTGCGAGCTGTACGACCCGAGCCCCAACGGTCCCGAGATCGTCTTGCGTCTGTTTCAGCTGTTTTTGGCCGAGCTCATGGATTGCTACGAGCGCGAGCTGGTGCGCGGCGCGGCGGACGGCGCGGCGGGGCCCACTGCCCTGGTGACGGGAATGCTCGGCTATATCGATCGCGAATTCGCCGCGTGCTCCCTCGAGGGGATGGCGGCGGAGTTTGGCTTGAGCCCTAATTATGCGACGGCGCTCCTTAAGCGGCATGTGGGCAAGACCTTTAGGCAGCTTGTGCAGGAGCGACGCCTGGTACATGCGGCCGAGCTTCTGCGCGGCGGCGCCACGGCCGGGGCGGCTGCGCATGCGGTGGGCTATGAAAACATGAGCTTCTTCTACCGTAAGTTTCACGACAAGTATGGCTGCACCCCCGCGGCATACCGCCGGTAAGCGCGGGGCGGATCGTCTTCGCTCCTTCGGTGTCAAAAAGTTTCAGCTGCAGCGCTGTTGCAGCGCGCGTCTGCGAAAAGAAGTGTCGGGTTTGGCACCCCTGCCCCTGCCTGTCGCGTGCGTGGGCGATACTCGGCCTATCGACCCGCAATGCAAAGGAGATGCTCATGGCAAACATCAAGTTCCCCGAGGGTTTCTATTGGGGCGGCGCCACGGCCGCCAATCAGTTTGAGGGCGCTTGGAACGTGGACGGCCGCGGTCCTTCCGTCGACGACCATTTCTTGGGTGGCAGCTACAAGGAGCCGCGCCAGATTACGATCGACATCGACCCTAACCGCTTCTACCCCAACCATGACGGCATCGATTTCTACCATCACTACGAGGAGGACATCGCGCTGTTCGCCGAGATGGGCTTCAACATGTTCCGCATGTCCATCTCTTGGAGCCGCATCTTCCCCAACGGCGACGACGCCGAGCCCAACGAGGCCGGCCTCGCCTTTTACGACCGCGTCTTCGACTGCCTGCGCGCTCACAATATCGAGCCGCTCGTGACCCTGTCGCACTACGAGATGCCTTATCACCTGGTCGAGAAATACAACGGCTGGGCGAGCCGCGAGCTCATCGGCTTCTTTGAGAAGTACTGCCAGACCGTCTTCGACCGCTATCAGGACAAGGTCAAGTTCTGGCTCACCTTCAACGAGATCAACTGCGGCACCCAGGACATGGGCAACCTCTTTGGGACCAGCATGATCCAGGGCTTTGAGGGCCCGGCTTCGGCGGTCCACACCACGCCGCAGGCCCGTATGCAGGCCCTGCATCACCAGTTTGTCGCCAGCGGCCGCGTCGTGCGCTATGCCCACGAGCACTATCCGCAGTTTAAGATGGGCAACATGGACTGCTTCATCCTCTCCTATGCCGCCACGTGCGATCCGGCCGACGTGTTCGCCACGCAGCAGGAGATGAATACCATGAACTGGTACTGCTCCGACGTGCAGGTGCGCGGCAAGTATCCGTTCTATGCCAAGCGCTTCTGGGCCGAGAACGATGTCGAGCTTGTGATGGAGGACGGTGACCTGCAGGATATCGCCGACGGCAAGGTCGATTTCTACACCTTTAGCTACTACATGTCCGGCACCGTGGGCACCCACAAGGATCACGAGATGACCGAGGGCAACATGACCTTTGGCGGCAAGAATCCCTATCTGGAGTCCACCGACTGGGGCTGGCAGATCGATCCGCTGGGTCTGCGCATCGCCCTCAACGAGATTTACGCCCGCTACGAGATTCCGCTGATGGTGGTCGAGAATGGCATGGGCGCCTACGATGAGGTCGAGGAGGACGGCTCCATCCACGACCCGTATCGTATCGCCTACTTGCAGAGCCACGTCAAGGCCATGGGCGAGGCCATTGCCGACGGCGTCGACCTGATCGCCTACACCTGGTGGGGCCCCATCGACCTGGTTTCCGCCGGCACCGGCGAGATGCGCAAGCGCTACGGCTTTATCCACGTCGATAAGTACGACGACGGCACCGGTACCTACGAGCGACGCCGCAAGGACAGCTTCTACGCCTACCAGAAGATCATCAAGTCCAACGGTGCCGAGGGCCTGGATTAATCGACAATATGAGTGCCACCGGGGAAAAGCGTTGGGATGGGCTCGCGATTCGAGTCCCCACCTTAGCATTTGAACCATTTGGCACTATAATCACCATAGGCATGCGCACAACGTTGCGCTTAATCAAGAGGAGAAAACGTATGGGTCTGTTTGACATGTTCAAGAAGAAGGCTGAGCCCGCGGCTGCTGCTGCTCCCGCCTCCATCTCTGCTTCTGCCGGCGCCGACGTGCTGTGCTCGCCCGTCAAGGGCAAGGTCATCAAGATGGCCGACGTGCCCGATCCCGTCTTTGGTGGCGAGGTTCTGGGCAAGGGCTGCGCCGTGTGGCCCGAGGACGATCTGGTCTACGCTCCCTGCGACGGCAAGGTGACCGTCACCATGGGTCACGCCGTGGGCCTGCAGTCCGATAGCGGCATCGAGGTTTTGGTGCACGTTGGCGTCGATACCGTCAACATGAACGGTGATGGCTTCGAGGGCTTCGTCAAGGCCGACGACGTTGTGAAGGCTGGCCAGCCCATACTCAAGATCGACCGCGCCAAGATCGCCGCTGCCGGTTACAAGGACTGCGTCGTGGTGGCCGTGTCCAACACCGCCGAGTTTGCCGATGTCGAACTCGCCGTCGAGGCCGACTCCGCTGTCGCCGCCGGCGATGCCATCGTCAAAGTCGTCCGCAAGTAAGCTGCGGCATCCAAAGGGTGTGCAAGGGTGGTCGGGTTATCCGGCCGCCCTTTTTTATTACAATGCGGCGGAACGTTTTATTGCGCGTTGGGCGGACCGGTAAACCGTTCGGACGTTAAATCGAGCCGATTGCGCCTTTGCTTTGCCGGGGGTGTTCGTTATCGGCTAGTATGGCCTTATTGTTACGACGTGCACCGCGTCGGGAAGCGCGGTGCCGCTTGTTGGGAGGAATGTCATGAAGAAGAAGCTGCTGCTTGCGCCCCTGATGGCTGTTCTGGTCGCGTGCGTGGTTGTGCTTTCCGGCTGCGGAGGTCCTTCGGTTGAGGAGCTCATTACCGAGGATCTTACGACGCAGTTTGACGAGGTCAAGAACGGCGGCGACGACTTCCTCGCTGGCCTGGAAGAGGCCTCGGGCGACGAGTTCGAGCAGCTGGGCATCGATCCCAAGGAGTACGCCAAGAGCTATCTCGAGGGCTTTGACTACAAGATCGGCGACGTGACGGTCGACGAGGACAAGGGCACCGCAACTGCCGAGGTCACCATTACCTGCAAGTCCATGAACCAGATCGTTGAGGATTTTGCCACCCAGTATCAGGAGAAGGTCGCCGCGCTCGATTCGATGCCTTCCGATGACGAGCTGTACAAGATGGCCGGTCAGGTTATGGTCGATGTGACCAAGGCTGCTAAGACCAAGGACACCAAGGTCACCTTCAAGTATTCCTGCAATGACGACGGCGAGTGGTCTGCCGACGATTCCGCAACCAACGAGATGATGAATGCCATGATGAGCTAGGGGAGTTACGGCGTTTTGCCAAACGCCGTAACTGTTCGACGCTGCGCGGGCGCCAGAGCGACAACTTGTCATTCAAAGAGGACGGCATGACCAGAAGGTCTATGCCGTCCTCTTTTCATGCCAATTTGTTCGCTCTGGTGCCCGCTCGCTGCCCGTCCTCTACCTGCGGCGTTGCCATGGTAGTCATTGAGGTGGCAGTTGGGGACGTTCCTTTTCTGCCGGCAGTTGGGGACACTCCTTGTATCAACGCCGCATCAAATGCTCGGGAAAATGCGACCCGGTTTTTGGCCGAATTCCGGGTCGCGGTTTCCGGATGGGGTGGGTTGCGGAAACCGCGACCCGGAATATTGCTCTGAAACGGGATGCGGTTTCCCCGACGCGCCTCAAATGGAAAGTGCATCCCATTTCGGAGCTCCAAAACGGGATGCACTTTCCGCGTGGAAGAATTGTCGCAGCTGCGTTAAGCGGTGTCGCTCGCTACTCGCCCAAGATTAGCTCGGCGAGTTCGTCCTGCGTATCTACCACGTAGTCGGCGCCGGCGGCTTCCAGCTCTGCGCGGCCGCGGAAGCCCCAGCTGACGCCCGCGCTCTTAAGGCCGGCGTTGTGGCCGGTCAGAACATCGACATTCGAATCGCCCACATAGAGCGTGGTTGCCGGATCGGCGCCCAGCTCTTTCATCACATGCAACGTGACGGGTGCCTCGGGCTTGGGCGGAAATGCGCCCACACGGCCCTGTACCAGCGCAAAGCGATCGGGGCCAAAGTATTTCTCGATAAGCGGGGCTGCCGAAATATGATCCTTGTTGGTGAGCACGGCAAGCTGAACGCCCGCTGTGCGCAGACGGTCGAGCATCTCAATCGTGCCGGCGTAGGGCGAGGTGTGGTCCTCCTTGTGCTCGCCGTAATAGGCCCTAAACTCGGCAAGCGTCTGCTCAAACATACGGCCGTCGCCCGCGTACTCGGCGGGCATAAAGCGCTCGACCAGCTTAAGCATGCCGTTTCCCACCTTGTAGCGGTACTCGTCCACGGCAAACGTGGGCCAGCCGTGCATCTCGCAGGTGTGGTTGCCGGCGGCCGCCAGGTCCTCGAGCGTGTTGAGGATGGTGCCGTCAAGGTCAAAGATCACGGTGGAAAAAGCTGCTGCCATGAAAGCTCCCGTCATTGGGTTTAAAACGCACCTCATAATACTGGGCTTACGTGTCTGGCGTGGCTGGAATCTGAACATCTCCAGGGTTATCAGGCCATATCGCGCCAGCTGTGCAATTCCGCCCTAGCAAATTCTCGGCAGCTGCTCTCCCACGAGCATGTCGAGGATGCGGGTCGAGCCCCAGCCGGTGCGCACGCGCACGGCGGGACGGGCACCCTCGGCAAGCGGCAGCACGCGACCGATGATGGCGGCATTCTCGCCGTAGCGGGCGGCGCGCATGGCGCTCAACGCGGCATCGGCTTGCTCGGCCGGCACCACGGCGACCATCTTGCCCTCGTTTGCCACCTGTAGCACATCGTAGCCGAGCATCTCGCAGGCGGCTTGCACGTCGGGACGCACGGGCACGGCATCCTCGTCGACCTCCATGGCAACACCGCTGGCCTGGGCAAACTCGTTGAGTGTGGACGCCAGGCCACCGCGCGTGGGGTCGCGAAAGCAACGCGTGCCGGGCGCTGCGGCCAGAACGTCGGCAATCAGGTGGTTGAGCGGCGCGGCATCGCTTTCGATGGTGCTCGAAAACGCTAGGCCCTCGCGTTGGCTCATGATGGCGATGCCGTGGTCTCCCAGTGTGCCCGACACCAGGATGACGTCGCCGGGCCGGCAGTTGGCACCGCTGAGTGTCACGCCTGCGGGCACCTCGCCTACGCCAGCGGTATTGATGTAGACGCCGTCGGCACCGCCACGCTCGACCACCTTGGTGTCGCCGGTGATAATCTTCACGCCTGCCTCATGTGCCGTTTCGGCCATGGTCTGCACAATCTGGCGCAGCTTGTCCATGGGATAGCCCTCTTCGAGGATAAAGCCGCATGAGAGGTAGCGCACGTTAGCGCCCGAGGTCGCGACGTCGTTGACGGTTCCGCATACGGCGAGGCGGCCGATATTGCCGCCGGGGAAGAACTGCGGCGTTACCACAAAGCTGTCGGTCGACATGGCGATTCGCTCGCTTGCGGGCAGCGCGGCGACACCAGCATCGTTGCCCGCAAGCAGCTCGGGCGACCCAAAGGCATCCAGAAAGACCTCATCGATAATGCGCTTCATCATCTGGCCGCCGGAGCCGTGGCCCAGCAGGACAGTGCTATCGGTGGCAGTACGGGACATATCGAAAACTCCAATCGTGGGTGGTGTCAGCATGCGGGCGCGTCCGGGTTAGTCGCGGTAGCGGTAGTACGCCGCGCAGCTGCCTTCGGAGCTCACCATGCACGGGCCGACGGGGTGCTCGGGCGTGCAGGTGCGGCCAAACAATGGGCAGTCGCTCGGCGTGATGGCACCGCGCAGCACGTCGCCGCAGCGGCACCCGCGCGGCTCGACCGTCGCCTCAATGGGCACGTCAAAGCGGGCGCCGGCATCAAAGCGCGCGAATTCGGGTCGGATGGAAAGACCCGAGTTGGCAATCGGTCCCAGCCCGCGCCACGTGGTGTCGCACGGCTCAAACACCTGCTCGACCAGCTGGCGTGCCACGGGGTTGCCGTCAGCGTTGACGCCACGGCGGTAGGCGTTGTCGATTGCGGGCCTGTGCTCGACAACCATCTGGACTAGCATGCTGATGCCCTGCAAGATATCGACCGGCTCAAATCCCGTGACCACGCCGGGGGTCTCGAACTCATCGACCAAAAACCTAAAGGGTGCCAGGCCCGTGATGGTAGCGACGTGACCAGGCAGGATAAAGCCGTCGATGGTCGTCTCGGGGTCGTTGGAGATCGCACGCAGAGCCGGCGGCGTGGTCTTGTGAGCACAGTAGACCGAGAAGTTCTGGAGCCCGCGCGCGTCGGCCTCCAGGATAGCGGCGGCAATGGTGGGCGTTGTGGTCTCAAAGCCGACGCCCATAAAGATGACCGGGCGTTCGGGATTTTGCTCGGCAATGTCGAGTGCGTCGAGCGGAGAGTAGACGATGCGGATGTCGCGCCCCGCCGCCTTTTGCGCGGCAAGCGAGGTGGACGATCCGGGCACGCGCATCATGTCGCCAAAGGTGGTGATGATGGCGCCGTCCATGTTGGAAAGCGCAATTGCGTGATCGATGTCGCGGTTGGCGGTGACGCAAACGGGGCATCCCGGGCCGCTTAGCAGTTTGAGTCCCGTCGGCATAATGGAGCGAAAGCCATAGCGGCCAATGCTCACGGTATGCGTACCGCAGACTTCCATAAGGTTGATGCTGCGGTTGCCGACAAGCTCGTGAATACGATCAATGAGCTCGCGAGCCAGCTTGGGGTCGCGAAATGCCGAAAAGTCGATACCGGAGCGAACCGGCTGCGCCGCCGCCACTAGTATGCCTCGGCCGGGTTGGTGGCGAGCTGGTCCTCTTCGGCCAGCTCGGCCATGGTATTGACGAGTTCGAGTGTCTCTTGGGCTTCCTGCTCGTCGACGATCTGAATGCCAAAGCCGGCGTGCACGAGAATATAGTCGCCTACCTGTGCCGTCGGCACGAGGCGCAGCGAAACGGGGCGCTCGATGCCCATCATGTCGACGGTCGCCTTAAGGTCGTCGTCGCGTTTGACCACTTTACCGGGAACGGCAAGGCACATAATGTTCCCCTTTTATACGTTTTGCGCTGGATAGGCGCCTAATTACCCATCAGTTGATGGTAGCGCTCGCGGGAGTCACGAGCAAACGCGTTACACCTGTGAGACGGCGGCGCGCAGGCTGGCAAAACAGCCTATCGCAATGCTGTCTACGCGAGGCGAGCGCGAGCGATGGCGGCCTGACCGTAGGCGATGCAGCCGTCGTTAACGGGCACGGCGTGGGGGATCAAGACGGCAAGACCGGCGTCTTTGAGTTCGTGGGTAAGGAGCTGAAGCAAAAGCCGGTTCATGAACACACCGCCCGAGAGCGCGACGGTATCGAGGCTTTCGTGATCACAGATCTCGCGTGCGATGTGGGTCGTAGCGTGCGTAATGGCGATGTGAAACCCGAGGGCGAGCCGGTCGGCCGGCGCGCCTGCCTCGATTCCATTCAGAAGAGCTTCGATGAGCGGTCGGGGGTCCAAGATGGGGGAGTCGTCGGCAGACGTGAATACGCCTGTATGATTGCCGTCGAGACGAACGGGCTTACCGTCAAGCGCGCGCCAGGCGGCGGCTTCGAATTCTATGGCGGGTTCGCCCTCGTAGGTTGCCTTGTCGCAGATGCCCAGAATTGCTGCCGCGGCATCAAAGAGACGCCCCATGCTGCTGGTATGCGGGCTGTTGATGCCGCGCTCGATCATGGTGGCTGTCACGCTGCGCGTTTGCTCGTCGAGGCTGTCCAAAAGCCGAGCGGCGCCTGGGTGCTCGAGCAGGCCGAGCTCACTGAGCAGGGCAAAGGCGTTGCGGCGGGCGTCGCGCACGGAGGCCGCCCCGCCGGGGAGCGCCCAGGTGCGCAAATGCGCGGCGCGCTCAAAGCCGCCAAGGCTGGCAACAAGAAACTCGCCGCCCCAAATGGTCCCATCGGTACCGGCGCCGGTGCCGTCAAAGGCGATGCCAAGGACGCGCGCGTCGGTTGTGAGCTGGCCCGCGGCGATGGCCTCGGCCATCACGCTCGCGATGTGCGCATGATGGTGCTGCACCTCGACGAGCGGCAGATTGCATTTTCGCGCCTGTTCGCGCGCCCACTGGCTCGACAGATAGCTGGGATGCATGTCGCATGCCAAGGCGGCAGGCGCCAGGTCAAAGAGGTTTTCCAAGCGCGTGCGCGCGGCGTTCCAGGCATCGAAGGTCCCGCCGTTTTCAACATCGCCGATATGCTGCGACACAAAACAGGTTGCCTCGCCGTTCGTCCCTTCACGCGTGAGCGCAATCGTGGCCTTTTGTTGTGGCCCGCAAGCGAGCACGCAGGACGGAGCGCCGTCGAGCGCCGGCAACGGCAGCGGCTGGGGTGCATATCCGCGAGCGCGGCGAACGGGCATAACGACGCCGTCGACCACGCGCACCACGGAATCGTCATAGCGCGAGAGAATCGCTCGATCGTTGCCGAGCAGCGCGTCGGCAATGCCGGCGGCAACGAGGCGCTCCCAGGCAAAGTCGTCGTCGGTCTCGATGGGTTCTTCGCTCAGGTTTCCGCTGGTCATGACGAGCGCGTGCATGCCGCGGGTTTCTGCCGCGGCAAGCAACAGATGCTGAAGCGGGGTGTAGGGGAGCATAACACCAAGCTCGGGCAGGTCGTGCGCGACGGACGGCGCGAGCGCGAAGGCGTTGGGGGAGCCGCCGCTCTCGCAAACAGCACGTCGGCGCAGCAGCACAATGGGGCGAATGCTGCCGGCCAGCAAGCCGCGCTCAACGTCGCTGACATGGCATAGGCGTTCAACGTCGGCAAGGTCGCGCACCATGACGGCAAGTGGTTTGTTGCTGCGGTGTTTGCGACGGCACAGCTCGGCCACCGCCTGCTCGCTGGCGGCGTCACAGGATAGATGGAATCCGCCCAGTCCCTTGATGGCGACGATACCGCCGTTGGCCAGCAGCTCAACACAGCGGTCGATAATGGCGTCGCTGGCCGCGCGTGTGGTGCCGACGGCCGGTGTCGCGGACGAATTCCCGCACGCATCGCCGTTCACAGCCTCGCGCCACGTAATATGCGGCCCGCAATCAAAGCAGGCATCGGGTTGCGCGTGAAAACGCCGGTCGAGTGGGTCGGCATACTCCGCGGCACACTTGGGACACATGGGAAAACAATCCATCGACGTGGCCGCTCGGTCATAAGGCAACGATCGGATGATGGTAAAGCGTGGGCCGCAGTTAGTGCAGTTGATAAAGGGGTAGTGATAGCGTCGGTCGGCGGGATCGAACAACTCGCGCAGACAATCGTCACAGGTAGCGATATCGGGCGAGACGAGCGTCGTGTGCGCGGTCTGGTCCTGCGATGCCACAATGCGAAAGCCCTGCTCATCGGCAGCGCTCCAACCGCCAGGCCCCAAGCCCACAACCTCGACATGCTCTACGCGGGCTGCCGCAGGCGCATGCTCAGAAAGCGCGGCAGCAAAAGCATCGAGCGCATCGGCCGGAGCGTGCGCCTCGATGTGCACGCCGTCGCCCGCGTTGAGCACCCATCCGCAAATGCCATGCGCCATGGCCTCGCGATACACAAATGGTCGCATGCCAACGCCCTGCACAATGCCCGTTACATGAATATGCACATGCCGCATGCGACACTCCTCATCAAAACCGACCAAAAAGGGACAGGTTTATTTTGGTAGGTAAAACGCTAAACCTGCCAAAACAAACCTGTCCCTTTTTGGCAGGTGCGCTGCGGGAAATCCCGCTATAGCCCCAGACTTTGCCTGGTGGCGGCGCAGGTGAGCTCGCCGTGCTTAACGCCGCGCAGGCCCAGCAGGCGGTCGGCTAGTTCGTAGACGCGCTCGCCGCGACCCTTGAGTGCCAGGATCTCCAGACAGTTGTGGTGATCCAGATGCACGTGCATGGTCGATACGATCTCGTCGGTGTAGTCGTGCTGCACTTCGTCCAGACGGCGCGTCAGGTCGCCGGTATGGTGGTCGTAGATCATGGTGAGCGACCCGATAACATGCTCGTCGGGCGTGCGCATCTGCTCCTTGGCGATCGAGGCGCGAATCAGGTCGCGCACGGCCTCGGAGCGGTTGGCCACGTCGCCGCGGCGCGCGATCTGTTCGTCAAAACGGCGCAGCAGGTCATCCGGTGCGGTAACCGAAAAACGGACCAGCTCGGAGCCGGAGCCACTACAGTGGCAGCCCGCGTCACCGTCCGCCCCGTGCGGATGCTCGTGCTCGTACCCGCAGCCGTGCTCGTGTTCGGCCACCTTACACCAGCTTCACGGAGCCGACGGAGTTGTGGTCGGCCTCGATGGCTTCCTCGTAGCCCTCGAGCGCGTCATGCGCCTCGTGCAACGCGGCCATGGCGGCCTCGAGCTTGGCGCCGATGCGCTCCATGTCAAAATTCTCGGTCGCATGCAGCAACTGATGGCTCCATTCGTGAGCGAGCTCGATGGTGTCGTCGACCTGTTTGACGCTCATGGCAAGCTGGCTCATGTTCATTCCAACATCATGCATGGGAAATCTCCTTTTGTATGGGGTAGTTCAGTGGTTCAGATTTTACTACGCCCGCTTTGCGCGCAGCTGCATAAGAAAACGGGTGCGAGTCTGTGCGACCCGCACCCGTTCACTGGGGGCTGTTTGTGACTACCATACTATCCGTGGTTGCACTCGGTGCATTCAGAAGTCCGGCGAGCGGCGTAAAAGCGCTCATGGACGGCAGGCAGACGGCAACATGTAACAAGCGTATTACAGATGTTTCTCCAGCAGCGCCTGCAGCCTCGCCTTGGGCAGAGCGCCAACCGAGCGGTCAATCTCCTCGCCGTTCTTAAACACAATCAGCGTG
The DNA here is from genome assembly GCA_905199545.1 of uncultured Collinsella sp. GTDB lineage: Bacteria > Actinomycetota > Coriobacteriia > Coriobacteriales > Coriobacteriaceae > Collinsella. The sequence goes on along the minus strand of CAJKGW010000002.1, from coordinate 33,019 downwards.
GGGATGCTCATGACGCCATACTTCATGGCCAGGTCCTGGTTGTCGTCGACGTTGCATTTGGCAACGGCAAGCTTGCCCGCCAGTTCATCGGCAACCTCGTCAACGATGGGCGAGAGGGATCGACAGGGCCCGCACCACGGTGCCCAAAAATCGACCAGCACGGGCAGGCTGTCGCTAACGACGGAATCGAAGTTCTCGGGGGTAATCTGCTTAATGTCAGCCATGGTGACCTCCATAATGTGACGCGGCTTGGCCGCGTAAAACTCAGTACGACCGTGCTTATACCCAGCCGCCCGCAAAGCAACCACTCGCAGGCGGCTCTTTTATATAATGGTGGGCACGCAAACGATTGGAGAGCGCATGTCCACGTCACAAAGCCAGAAAAAAGAAGCCATCGCCCAGGCGGCCGAGCAGGAGCTCACATCGCTTGCGGTCCGTGGCGTGCGCATCGTGGGCAACGCGTGCTCGCCGATCGTGCTGGTCAAAGGCGATTTGGACGAGGCCGAGCGTTCGGGCGGCGAGCTGGCTGCCGGTCCGGACGGTGCTGCGCTGCGCAAGGCGCTTGGGGCCATCGGCTACGCGCCCGAGGATTTTTGCGTGCTGGCAAGCGTCGCCGGCGCAGGCGACGGAGCGGTCGCGGTGGGCGAGACTCTGCCGTGCGAGCTGTTCCGCGAGGCGCTTGAGGCTCTGGATCCCGAGGCGGTGCTGCTGCTCGATAACAGCGCGGCCGATGTCATGCGCGAAACCTACGCCGATATGCTCGTGGCGATTGATGACTTCGACACCGCCATGCTCAAGCCCGGCCTGGTCGCCCATGTGCAGGGCCGCCGCGTGCTCGCGCTCGATGGCTTTGAGGCGGCGCTGACCGACAAAGCGGCCAAGCAGCGCATGTGGGCCTACATCAAGCAGCTGACCCCGGCGGTCGCTCCACTGTAGCGGATCGGCACCGGCGAGCGATTGCCTGGCGGGCGAGGCGCGCCGCGAGATCGGCGCCGTACTTCTACATCACAGCGCGCAGCTCAAACCGATCGCCGTTAATGCGGAACTGGCAGTTGCCGTTCATGCGCTCCACGGCAAGTTTGATGCTCTTGGTTCCAAAGCCGTGGCCCGCATGCCGGGTCACGGGCATGCCGTCGACCATGCGCGGCGCGCGGTCAAACGTGTTGGAAACTAACAGCAACAGCTGGCCGTCCTCAAGTCGCAGGTCAAGGTCGACGAATCGCTTTCCTTGGGGTGCGGCGCTTGCGGCGGTGATAGCGTTTTCCAAGGCATTTGAGAGCACGCTAAACAGGTCGGCGTCATCTACGTGGACGGTTTCGGGTACGGCGGCGCGCAGGTTGGCGGTAATGCCGTTTCTATTGATATCTGAGTTGAATGACGAAAGCGCGATGTTTACGGTCTCGTTGGCGCAGAAGCGGCGTACGGCGGTGCGGTCGCCGGCTTCGCAGAGCTCATCGATGCGTTTGAGCGCCTCGTCGGTGTGGCCCTCCTCAATTAAAGTGGCCAGGCCGCGTAGGAAGTGGCGCATATCGTGGCGAAGAATCGACAGCTCGCGCCCAGATTGACGCCAAGCCTCGAGCTCTTTGATGGCGGCGCTGTCGCGGGTTTCGAGCATCCAACGCTCTCGCTCGGCGGTTTCCTTTTCTTCGTATTCGCGCAGGTAAACGGCAAGAAACATAAGATAGAAGGCACAGAGCGCAAATGCCAAAAACTCAACTGTCACCACCGAGCCCGAGTGGAACAGCGTGGTGTAGACGTTGGTGGCGTAGTCAAAGATGTAATAGACGAGCGGCAGGATTAAAAGGATGCCCAGCTCGGTGGGGCTTTTGATCGCCAGGCGGGGTCCAATGTCGCCGGCCCAATGCAGCAGGACGGCAAAGACGCCGAGCGTGGTAGCGATGCGCGCCAGATAGTACGCGATCTGAGAATCGGTTGCGGCAAATGCGGCGATGCCCATCCAATTGCTGAACTGGCAGCTCAGATAGGCGCTGGTGACGCCCAACGTCGCGAGTAGCGGACTCAAGTGGTAGCGCGCGCATAGGTAGACGGTAAGCGGCAAGTGCACGACGAGCGGATAGACCTGACGGGCAAAAAGCTCTCCGCCAACGACATTGGCGATCGAAAAGGCAGCGCCGGTTGCGGCTCCGACCCCCACCAACTCGAGTGCATGGCGTCGATTGATTTCGATACCGCACAGCGCCGCCGAGGCAAAGACGCCAAAGAGCAGCGTCGTGGCGTGGTGGATTGCCCAAAGGACCATTTCGACCGAGGAGATCATCAGCGCCTCCCGCCCTCAAAGCGCACCGCAAAGTAGGCGTCTTGGAACCCCTGCTTGCTGCTGCGCGACAGCGGAATGCACGCGCCCGAGCGCATGACGATGTCCGTGCGATTGAAGTGGTCGATGTTGCGCAAGTTGACCTGGTAGCTACGGTGGCATTTAAAGAAGGTGGCATTTTGCGCCAAACGGTCCTCGACGCTGCGGAACGACTCGAGTGCCTCGATATCGCGTCCGTCGCGCAGGTGGAAGACCACGTGCTTGTTGCGCGCCTCGGCATATTCGATGTCGGACAGGCGCAGGGCGTGGTAGCCAAAGGACGTTTTGATCACGAGCTCGTCGGTTGCCGCCGGGCGCATGCTCGAAAGCTCGTCGAGCAACTGCGCCAGGCGTTCGTAAGTCACGGGCTTGAGCAGATAGTCGAAGGCGCGGACCTCGTAGGACTCCAGTGCAAACTCGGGCGATGAGGTGAGAAACACCAGGCGCACGGCGGTATCGGCCTGGCGCAATTCGCGTGCGGTGTCCATGCCGTTGACGAGCGGCATGATCATGTCGAGCAGGATGATGTCGGCGCGCGACGCGGCATGGCGCGCCAGCAGGTCCTCGCCGCGCGTGACGAGCGCAACATCGACCGCCGTGCCCGTCTCGATCGACCAACGGTCGATCATCCGGTGCAGTCTATCTAGAAAAGCGACGTCATCGTCGCAGGCAATAATCTTGAGCATTCTGAGCCCCCTTAGTAGTTCGATTTTGCCACATTGGGCGCGGACCACTCGCGGGGGAGCGCCCGTTCGTGCCTCACGGTGCGCAACTCGCGCCGAGCGGTATTGCGGTGGCGAAAGATGCCTCCTGCGCTATCGAGAGCTCGGCTGTCCTCAGCTTGCCAGTTCGAAAATGGACCCGCCTCAAGATTGAATCTTTATTCCAGCTTTACACCTGGCTTTACAGCTGTCTTGTCAGCTGTAAAGCCAGGTGTCATACTAAAGCCCCAAGATTCGCCAAAAGAGAGGGGCCTTGATGGCACAGAGCGCGAACATGGATGCATCGGAGCTTGCACGCGATATCGCGGCCGGCCTGGCATCGGCAACGACGGCAACGGAGCGCGCGGCACTGGTGCCCGCAGAGCTCGTCGAGGCCATTCAACAACTAAAAACCCAACGTGACGCGGTGATCTTGGCGCACTACTATGTGGCGCCCGAGGTCCAAGCCGTTGCCGATTTCGTCGGCGACAGCTTCTACCTGGCAAAGCTCGCCAAGAGCCTGCCGCAGCAGACAATCGTGCTGTGCGGCGTGGAGTTTATGGGCGAGAGCGCCAAGCTGCTCAATCCCACCAAGACCGTGCTGTTGCCCGAGCCGGGCGCGGACTGCCCCATGGCTCATATGGTCAAGCGCGAGACGGTCGACGCGGCGCGCGCCGAGTATGGCGACGACCTTGCCGTGGTGTGCTACGTCAACTCGACGGTCGAAATCAAGAGCTGGAGTGACGTGTGCGTTACCAGCTCTAACGCCGTCAAGATCGTCTCCGAGTTGCCGCAGCAGCACATCTTGTTCATTCCCGACCAGAACCTGGGCCGCTTTGTGGCCGAGCAGGTGCCCCAAAAGCACGTCATCCTCAACAACGGCTACTGCCCGCGTCATCACATCATCACCGTCGAGCAGATCGTCGACGCGCAGGAGGCGCACCCCGACGCGCTCGTGCTGGCGCACCCCGAGTGCAAGGCCGACGTCCTGGCCGAGGCCGACTACATCGGCTCCACTGCCGGCATCATCAAGTATGCCGAGGAGTCGGACGCGAGCGAGTTCATCATCGTGACGGTCCGCGGCGTGCTCTACGAACTCGAGCGCCGCTGCCAGGGCGCCGGCAAGAAGTTCTACTTCCCTGCGGTGCAGCCCACCTGCGTCAACATGGATCTCATCACGCTCGAAAAGCTCGTGCACTGCCTGGAGACGGGCGAGGGCGAGGTGCAGATCGGCGTGTCGGACGAGGCCGCCGACCAGGCCAAACTCACGCTCGACCGCATGCTCGAGTATGCGGCGCGCTAGAACAATGTGACATGAGGGACAGTCCCGCATGTCACATTACAAGGGAGAGGATTCCTATGGAAACCAAACAATACCCCGACATGGAGTGCGACGTCGTCATTGCCGGCTGCGGCGTGGCGGGCCTGTATGCGGCCCTCAACCTGCCGACGAGCACGCGCGTGATCATGCTCTCCAAGGGCGCTGTCGACGAGTGCGATTCGATGCTCGCGCAGGGTGGCATCTGCGTACTGCCCGAGGGCTCGGACTACGATGCCTTCTTTGAGGACACCATGCACGCCGGCCACTACGAGAACCGTCGCGAGAGCGTTGACATCATGATTCGCTCGAGCCGTTCGGTCATCAACGACCTGTTGGCCATGGGCGTGGACTTTGAGCGCAAGGCCGACGGCAGCCTCGACTTTACCCGCGAGGGCGCGCACAGCCGTCCGCGCATTGCCTTCCATGCCGACATTACGGGCAAGGAGATCACGACCAAGCTGCTCCAGGCCGTTCGCAAGCTGGATAACGTGCAGATTTTGGAACACGTGGCCATGACCGACATCCTGACCGCCGAGCGCGATGGCGCCACGGTGTGCACCGGCGTCGTCGCTGTTCCCGTGGACGAGGACAACTCGGTTTGTCCCGCCGACGAGCTGGCAAATGCCGCCGAGGGCGCGCATGCCGGCGAGCCGTTTAAGATCCATGCCCGCCATACGCTGTGGGCAACGGGCGGCATTGGCGGCGTATACGACCATTCGACCAACTACCCGCAGCTCACGGGCGATGCCTGCTATATCGCTCAGGAGCATGGCATTAAGATGGAGCACCTGGACTACGTGCAGATCCACCCCACGGGGCTGTTCTCGCCGCAGCCGGGTCGCACCTTCCTGATCAGCGAGAGCTGCCGTGGCGAGGGCGCGATTTTGCTCAACGCCGCTGGCGAGCGCTTTACCGACGAGTTGCAGCCGCGCGACGTGGTCGCCGCCGCCATCCGCGAGCAGATGAAGCTCGACGGCACCGAGCACGAGTGGCTGAGCTTTGCCCCCGTCGAGCGCGACGTGGTGACCGGGCACTTTGCCAACATCCGCGCGCGCTGCTTGGAGGACGGCCGCGACATCTTGGACGAGCCCATCCCCGTTACGCCTACGCAGCACTACTTTATGGGCGGCGTGTGGGTCGACAAGGACGGCCGCACCTCGATGCCCGAGCTCTACGCAGCCGGTGAGACGGCCTGCAACGGCGTGCACGGCAAGAATCGCCTGGCTTCCAACAGCCTGCTCGAGGCGCTGGTCTGGGGTCGTCGCGCCGCGTGGTACATGCGCACCGGCGAGTCGCTCGCCGTGGAGCAGGCGGGCGAGCCCGCGCTCGACGGGCGTCATCGCGCCCTGAGCGCCGACTCCCTGGCAATCGATGATTTGGCCCGTGCCGCCGGCACGCAGGCCGTGGAGGAGTAGACCATGAATCCCATTACCATGAAGCTCGTCGTCGATGATCTGATTCTGCAGGCTCTACGCGAGGACATCACGTTTGAGGACGTGAGTACGGCGAGCGTGTGCCCCACGGCGCGCCCCGCTACCGTTGAGCTCATCGCCAAGGCCGATGGCATTATCGCCGGCCTGGACGTATTCGCTCGCACCTTTGAGCTGCTGGATCCGCAGAGCTCCGTGTTGTTCGATGTTTCGGATGGCGACGAGGTGCATGCCGGCGACCACGTGGGCCAGGTGCGCGGCGACGCGCGCGTGCTGCTTTCGGGCGAGCGCGTGGCGCTCAACTACCTGCAGCGCATGAGCGGCATCGCTACCTACACGCACAGCATGGCCGCGGCGCTCGAGGGAACCAAGACCGTGCTCGTCGACACGCGCAAGACCACGCCGGGCATGCGCGTGTTTGAGAAGGCGGCGGTTGAGATTGGCGGCGGCAGCAACCACCGCTACAACCTGTCGACGGCCGTCATGCTCAAGGACAACCACATCGATGCCGCCGGCGGCGTGATGCGTGCGATCGAGATGGCGCGCGCCCATGCATCGTTTACCACGACGGTCGAGATCGAGTGCGAGAACCTGGACATGGTGCGCGAGGCCGTGGAAGCCGGCGCCGACATCATCATGTTCGACAACATGACCCACGACGACATGGCTGCCGCGATTGAGCTTATCGATGGCCGCGCCAAGACCGAGTGCTCGGGCAACGTGGACGCCAGCAACATTCGCGCCCTGGCCGATCTGGGTGTCGACTATATTAGCTCGGGCGCCCTGACGCACTCTGCGCCGATCCTCGACCTCTCGCTTAAGCACCTGCGTCTGCTGGACGGTAAATAATGAACGCCCGCGAGCGTCGCCGTGCCATCATGGGCGTGCTCGAAGGAGCCAAGGAGCCCGTTTCGGGCAGCGCACTTGCCCGCGAGGTTGGCGTGAGCCGTCAGGTCGTGGTTCAGGATATTGCCCTGTTGCGTGCCGATGGGCACGATATCGTGGCGACCAACCGCGGCTACGTGCTGCAGGAAGCCGCGAGTAGCCCCGCCGTGCCCACGCGTCTTGTTAAGGTTCGCCACAGCGTTGAGCAGGCAGGCGATGAGCTCACGAGTATCGTCGACGCCGGCGGCGCCGTGCTCAACGTGATCGTCAATCACCGCGTGTACGGTAAGATCACGGCCGACCTGGACATTCGCAATCGTCGCGATGTTGAGCGCTACCTGCACGATATCGAGAGCGGCAAGAGCTTTCCACTATTAACGGTGACGAGCGGCTATCACTTCCATCGCATTGCGGCAGAGGATGAGCAAACCCTCGACGAGATCGAGGCCATGCTCAAGGAGAAGGGCTACCTTGCCGATTTAATGCCCTACGAGGATGATTTGTCCTAGAACACATGCAAAAGGAGGCCTCCGCGGCGATGCGGAGGCCTCCTTTTTGTTTGTGCACGGTGTACTTTTGAGTGTGCAGGTGGGGGAGTTGTTACTCCTCGACGATCTCGGTGATCGCGCCAGCGGGGCAAGCGTCCTGGCAAGCGCCACAGGCGACGCAGGAGTCCTCGTCGGCGACGGTAGCGACGTCCTGGAGCTCCAGAACGCCAGCGGGGCAGGAGTCGACGCAAACGCCACAAGCGATGCACTCGTCGGCATCAATTACGGGATGAGCCATGGTAGTTTCCTCTCTGTTGACCGACGCTACAGGCGATGCGCGCCGGTTTGATTCGGGCAAAAACATACCACGGGAGCGACCGTTTGCAATACCCTCTGGCCGGCATCTTCATACCGTTCGCCGAGTATGCCAAGGTTTACTAAAAAACGCGCAGGTGGGGCCGCTGAGCTGCGCAAATGTTAGCTAAAGGTGACTTGAAATATTGAGCTATTGAGCGCGCTTTGGAAAGCGCATCCCGGAACCGACGCTCAAAACGGGTCGCGCTTTCCTCGGGGGTGCCCCAAGATCGTTCCGTGTGGCTCCGGTCCAAACCTCAGCCATCTCTACATAGATCTCAATAGATCTGTCGAGAACTCAAACAGCGCATCTACCTGCGCATTTGAGAACCTAAACTCTCGGCAATAAGAAATCTTATATGAATTGACTTAGATTTTGTATATTCCGGCCCATAAGGGGATACACTACATCCTGAAAGACAAGCCGAAGCGCCGCGTGACAGACCGTCGAGGCGGCGCGAACGCAAAAGAGAGAGGGAATTTCTAATGGGCAAGATTCTTGGTATCGACCTTGGTACTACTAACTCCGCTATGGCCGTCCTCGAGGGCGGTTCTCCGACCATCATCGTGAACGCCGAGGGCGACCGCACCACTCCGTCCGTCGTGGGCTTCCGTGCCGACGGCGATCGCGTCGTGGGCAAGGCCGCTAAGAACCAGGCGGTCACCAACCCCAAGAACACCGTGTTCTCCATCAAGCGCTTCATGGGCCGCAAGTACTCCGAGTGCACCTCCGAGCTCAAGACCGTGCCGTATGAGGTCAAGGAGGGCCAGGGTGGCCGTGCCGTCGTCGACATCGAGGGCAAGGATTACACCGCCGAGCAGGTGAGCGCCATGGTGCTCGCAAAGATGAAGGCCGACGCCGAGAAGTACCTGGGCGAGACCGTCACCGACGCCGTCATCACCGTCCCGGCCTACTTCAACGACGCCCAGCGCCAGGCCACCAAGGACGCCGGTAAGATCGCCGGCCTTAACGTCAAGCGTATCGTCAACGAGCCGACCGCTGCTGCTCTGGCCTATGGCCTGGACAAGCAGGGCTCCGACCAGCGCATCCTGGTCTTCGACCTGGGCGGCGGCACCTTCGACGTCTCCATCCTCGACCTCGCCGACGGCGTGTTTGAGGTTCTGTCCACCTCGGGCGACAACCACCTGGGCGGCGACGACTGGGATCAGCGCGTCATCGACTGGATGGCCGATAAGTTCCAGCAGGAGAACGGTGTCGACCTGCGTCAGGACCCCATGGCCCTGCAGCGTCTGAAGGAGGCCGCCGAGAACGCCAAGAAGGAGCTCTCCGCCGCCCAGCAGACCACCATCAACCTGCCGTTCATTACCATGAACCAGTCCGGCCCGCTGCACCTCAACTACACGCTGACCCGCGCCGAGTTCGAGAAGATCACCCGCGACCTGCTCGAGCGCTGCAAGCAGCCTGTCACCAACGCCCTGCGCGACGCCAAGCTTAAGCTCTCCGATCTGACCGAGGTCATCCTCGTCGGCGGCTCCACCCGTATGCCCGCCGTCCAGGAGCTCGTCAAGACCATGACCGGCAAGCAGCCCAACATGTCCGTGAACCCCGACGAGGTCGTTGCCGACGGCGCTGCCGTCCAGGGCGGCGTGCTCACCGGCGACGTCGAGGGCATCCTGCTGCTCGACGTTACCCCGCTGTCGCTGGGCGTTGAGACCATGGGCGGCATCATGACCAAGATGATTGACCGCAACACCACGATCCCGACCTCCAAGACCGAGGTCTACTCCACCGCTGCCGACAACCAGAGCAGCGTCGAAATCAACGTGCTCCAGGGCGAGCGCGAGCTTGCCCGCGACAACAAGTCGCTCGGTAAGTTCCAGCTGACCGGTATCCCGGCTGCCCGCCGCGGCGTGCCGCAGATCGAGGTCACCTTCGACATCGACGCCAACGGCATCGTCAAGGTCTCCGCTAAGGACAAGGGCACCGGCAAGGAGCAGCAGATCACCATTTCCGGCTCCACCGCTCTGTCCGACGACGAAGTCGATCGTATGGTCAAGGACGCCGAGGCTCATGCCGAGGAGGACAAGAAGCAGAAGGAAGAGGTCGAGGTCCGCAACCAGACCGACAGCCTGTGCTATTCCACCGAGCAGACCCTCAACGAGCTGGGCGACAAGGTTTCCGCCGATGTGAAGTCCAAGGCCGAGGCCGCTATCGCCGACGCCAAGAAGGCGCTCGAGGGCTCTGACGTCGAGGCCATCAAGGCCGCAGGCGAGTCCCTGCAGTCTGTGGCCTACGAGCTGGCCCAGGTTGTCTACGCCGACGCTCAGCAGCAGACCGACGGTGCCGCCGGTGCCCAGCCTGCCGACGATGACGTTGTCGACGCCGACTACGAGGTTGTGGACGACGAGGACAAGTAATCATGTCCGCCCGTAAAGCTCGCACGGAGGCGGCTGCCGCTGGCGCCGCCCCCGTTGACTCTGAGGAGAAGGACGTGAAGATTCCCGTAGAGGCCGTCGACGATACTGAGGTCAACGAGGCCCCGGCCGCCGAGACTGCCGAGAACCAGGTAGAGGATTCCAACAAGGAGGCGACGATGACCGAGGACGAGATGGTGGAAGCCGCTATCCGCGCCGGTGAGGAAGCCGCCGACAACGACTTTAAGCTCAAGTTCGAGCAGGCCCAAAAGGAGCTTGCCGACGTGCGCAATGAGCTTGATGCTGCGGCAGAGGCTCAGAAGGCCGCCGAGGACAAGGCGAAGGACGCCACTGAGCGCACCGCTCGTCTGCAGGCCGACTGGGAGAACTTCCGTCGCCGCACCGCCAACGAGCGCATCGCCGAGCGCGAGCGCGCGACCGAGAAGCTTGTCACCGCGCTGTTGCCGGTGATCGACGATATCGAGCGCGCGATCGACCATGCCCGCAGCCAAGAGCTTTCCGACGACTTTAAGCAGTTCGTCGATGGCGTTGACGCGGTACATGCCAAGCTGCTCGATGTGTTTGCGCACGAGGGCGTTGAGCCCATCGACCCCAAGGGCGAGGCGTTCGATCCGCTCGAGCACCAGGCTGTGGGCCGCGTCGAGGACGCATCGCAGTACGACGAGACCGTCAACGATGTGTACCAGAAGGGCTACCGCATGGCAGATCGCATCCTGCGTTCCGCGATGGTGACGGTGACCTACGGTGGCGAGAAGCGCCCCGCACCGGAGCCCGAAGCGGCGCCCGAGGATGCTACGGCCGATACGGCCGAGAGCACCGAGGAGTAATTGAGAAGGGCCCCGGGGCAACACCCGGGGCCCTTTCTGGCCAAGTGCCATATGACAGCATGAGCCGCCGTCCGCAGGGGCGGCGGATGTAACAGGAGAGGAGCTACGATGGCTGCAGGCAAAACCTTCTATGACATCCTGGGCGTATCCAAGAGCGCCTCCGACAAAGAGATTAAGAGCGCGTTTCGCAAGCTCGCGCAAAAATATCACCCCGACGCCGGCGGCGACGAGGCCAAGTTTAAGGAGATCAGCGAGGCCTACGAGACGCTTTCGGACGAGAAGAAGCGCAAAGAGTACGACCAGATGCTCATGTTTGGCGGCATGCCGGGCGCGGGCGGCGCGTATGGCGGCGGCTACGGTGCCGGCGCGGGCGCCAGCGGCTGGGGCGATATCTTCGACAGCATCTTTAGCGGTAACGGCGCCTGGGGCAGCGATTGGGGCTCGGGCTTTGCCGGGGCTGCAGGCAATGCCGGCGCGGGTCGCAGTCGCGCTCGCAAGGGCGGCGACCTGTCACTGACCGTCGATGTGACGGCCGAGGACGCGTTTCGCGGCGTGACGCACAAGGTCACCTACCGCATTCCCTCGACGGGCGAACAGCAAACCATTACGGTCTCGGTGCCCGCGGGCGCGGTCGACGGCGGCAAGCTGCGCTACAAACGTCGCGGCGAGTATGGCGTTGCCGGTGGCGAGCGCGGCGACCTGGTCGTGACCACACATGTGGAGGAGCACCCGCTGTTTAAGCGCAAAGGCGCCGACGTGACCATGGAGGTACCGGTCTCGGTCTACGAGGCGGCGCTCGGCTGCACGGTGGACGTACCCACGCCCGGCGGTGCGACGGTTCGTCTGAAAGTGCCTGCGGGCACCCAGACGGGCAAGAAGTTCCGCTTTAAGGAGATGGGTGCGCCCGACGTCAAGCACCGTGGCCGCACAGGCGCGCTGCTCGTCGAGATTAAGGTGCAGGTTCCCACGAACCTGTCCGATGACGAGCGCGATGCCATGACCAAGCTGCGTGAGGCCGACACGCGCGACTATCGCGAGAAGGTCAATCGTTACAAGGCGACGTACTAGGGCGGTCGCGGCGCACGCCCACGCCCGCGGGCTTATGATGGACGATAACGAGACGGAAAGGGGTCAGGTGGCATGGCCGAGGACAATAGGAACAAACCGCTGTACATGATCAGCGTGGCGGCCGAGCTGACCGGCATGCATCCGCAGACTCTGCGCGTCTACGAGTCCAAGGGCCTGGTGAACCCCCAGCGCTCGGGCGGCAACACGCGTCTGTATTCGCGTGCCGATATCGAGCGCCTGGAGCTCATCAACCAGCTGACCGATGAGGGCATCAACCTTGCCGGCGTGGTGCGCATTCTCGATATGAAGGAGCGTGCCGAGGAGCGCGATCGCGAAAACGAGAAGCTTCGCGCCCGCGTTCGCCAGCTCGAGGACGAGCTGCACGAGTATAAGATGCAGAAGAAGATCACCGCCCTGGCCCCGCGCGACGGCTCGGTCAACCCCGAGCAAGTCATGCGCAAACTGCTGGGCACGGGCGGCGACCTGTAGGCACTCATTGGGGACAGACTTAAATGAGTACCTGCAGAATGAGAGTGGATAATCTCCCGTTTTTTGCCTGTTTGCAGGCTCAAAGTGGGAGATTATCCACTCTCGTCATTTGAGCGTCTAAGTCTGCCTCCCCAGGACCTAACTCGTCCTCTGCTTTACTGAGATAAAGTGAACGCAGAGATTCGTAACCCACTCGCAACCGTTCTATGGCACGATATTGAACGAATGTATGCTATGCGCCCAAATCTTTTGGGCAGAGTGGGAGACAGTATGGTCAAGCTGTACGAGGACGGCATCTACCTGCGCGGCGGCAGCGAGGTTGTGCCTGCGGCCGAGGCTGCCGAGCGCGGTATTACGCAGACACCCGAGGATGCCAAGCGCGGCACCATCGCGTATTCGATCCTCCAGGCACACAATACGTCGGGCGACCCCGAGGCACTCAAGATTCGCTTCGATGCCATGGCGAGCCACGACATCACCTTTGTCGGCATCATCCAGACGGCGCGCGCTTCGGGCATGGAGCAGTTCCCGCTGCCTTACGTGCTCACCAACTGCCATAACTCGCTGTGCGCCGTGGGCGGCACCATCAATGAGGACGACCACGTCTTTGGCCTTTCCGCAGCCAAGAAGTACGGCGGCATCTTCGTTCCGCCGCACATCGCCGTCATCCACTCCTTTATGCGCGAGAACTTCGCCGGTTGCGGCAAGATGATCCTGGGTTCCGACTCGCACACCCGCTATGGTGCCCTGGGTACCATAGCCGTGGGCGAGGGCGGCGGCGAGTTGGCAAAGCAGCTGCTGCGCGACACCTACGATGTCGCCTATCCCGGCGTCGTGGCCATCTACCTCACGGGCGCCCCGCGCCCCGGCGTCGGCCCGCACGACGTGGCGCTCGCCATCATTCGCGCCGTCTTTGCCAAGGGCTACGTCAAGAACAAGGTCATGGAGTTTGTGGGCCCGGGCATCGCGAGCATGACGACCGACTACCGCAACGGCGTCGACGTCATGACCACCGAGACCACCTGCCTGTCGAGCATCTGGGCCACCGACGAGGACACGCACGCGTTTTTGACCATGCACGGCCGCGGCGACGACTATCGCGAGCTCAAGCCCGCCGATGTCGCCTACTACGACGGTTGCGTCGAGGTCGACCTGTCGAGCATCAAGCCCATGATCGCACTGCCGTTCCATCCTTCCAACGGCTTTGAGATCGACGAGCTCAACGAGAACCTCGAGGACATCCTGCACGAGGTGGAGCTCGAGGCCGCCAAGATCGGCGAGGGCAAGACGCACTTTAGCCTGCTCGACAAGATCGTCGACGGCAAGCTGCACGTGCAGCAGGGCGTTATCGCCGGCTGCTCGGGCGGCAACTATGACTCCGTGGTCCAGGCTGCCCGCGTGCTCAAGGGCGCCAATACCGGCTGCGGCGAGTTCTCGCTGTCGGTCTATCCCACGAGCCAGCCCGTGGCGCTCGAACTTACACGCCGCGGCTACATCTACGACCTCATGGAGGCCGGCGCAATCGTGCGCACGGCATTCTGCGGCCCGTGCTTCGGCGCCGGCGACACGCCCGCCAACAACGGCCTTTCGATCCGTCACACCACGCGCAACTTCCCCAACCGCGAGGGTTCCAAGCCGGGTAATGGCCAGCTGAGCGCCGTGGCCCTGATGGACGCCCGCTCCATTGCGGCAACGGCTGCCAACGGCGGCGTCCTGACGCCGGCGACCGACCTGCCCGAGGACACTTGGGACGAGGCCTGCGAGTACACCTTTGACGACGCGCCGTACAAGAAGCGCGTGTACTGGGGCTTTGGCAAGGCGGAGCCTGCCGACGAGCTGGTCGAAGGCCCCAACATCAAGCCGTGGCCCGCGATGGAGCCGCTCGGCGACGACATCCTGCTCAAGGTTTGCTCCAAGATCATGGACCCGGTCACCACGACCGACGAGCTCATTCCCTCGGGCGAGACGAGCTCCTTCCGCTCCAACCCGCTGGGCCTGGCCGAGTTTACGCTGAGCCGCCGCGACCCTGCCTACGTGGGTCGCTCCAAGGAGGTCGACGCCGTGGAGAAGCGCCGCGTTGCTGGCGAGTCCGCGGGCGACCTGGCGGCGTTCGATGCCGAGCTTGCCGGTGTGTTTGAGGCGCTGGCCGGCGCGGGTGTCGCGGCCGATGCCAAGGCGACCGAGTTCGGTTCCATGATTTACGCCAAGAAGCCTGGCGACGGCAGCGCCCGCGAGCAGGCCGCGAGCTGCCAGCGCGTAATTGGCGGCCTGGCCAACATCGTCCACGAGTACGCCACCAAGCGCTATCGCTCCAACGTGATGAACTGGGGCATGGTGCCCTTCCAGATGGAGGCCGAGCCCAACTTTGAGGTGGGCGATTACGTCTTTGTGCCGGGTATCCGTGCCGCGCTCGACGGCGACCTAAAGGACATCGCCGCCTACGTGGTGCGCGCCGATGGTGCGGTCGATCAGATTGAGCTCTACATTGCCGATATGACGGCAGAGGAGCGTGCCATCGTCAAGGCCGGCTGCCTGATCAACTACAACAAGTTCAAGGCCGCTGCCGAGTAGCGCACTTAATTGTCCGCCCGGGGCTTACCCTTTCCCGCCCGCTCACGCGCTTCGCGAGGGCCGCGTTCGGGAAAGGGTAAGCCCCGGGCTACATTTCTGCGTTCTCGTTGGGTCTTGAGGGACGCTAATAAATAGACTTGCTTGATGCCGCCTCTTTTTATTGGGGCGGCTTCTTTTTGGACCACCACAAAGGTGCCTGTCCGGCGGGTTCTTATTTCGATGGGGTCCAGGTTATCTCATCGTCAAATAGCCAAGTGCGTGCTGAGCCGCTGTCGCGCGCTGTCTGCGGATCGGGCTCGCAGGTTTGTTCGTAGGCATCCTCGGTACACCGATCCATAAAATCGACGACTGCCGTCTGGTCGCCTTCCATGACGTAGATCACGTTGCCATCCGAGATATAGACTCCCGGCCCTTCGTTGTCCACGTAGCCGGGGTCGTATGAGACGTTGCACAGTCTGCTCCCGTTTGCCGCATCGAGTTCAAGGGTCGAATAATACCCGCCATTCATTTGGCTATTCTTGGCTCGATATATTACGGCGCCGTACCACCGCTTAAACGTCTTGCCTTTGAGTAAACTGGTTGCCTTGCCGATAAGTTGCTCATCTTTGGTGTAGCGCCTGGCCCCAAGTTCGATACGGGGATAGTTGCTGACCCCAAGCGCTGCAGGCGTACCGTCAAAATCGACGGTGATCGAATCGGGTTTGACGATATCGGTGAGGACCTCGATGGGATAGCTTACGGTCTCAATCGCTGCCTGCGTTGCAGAGGCGGGGAGAAATGCGAGATAGATTATTCCTACGCCGACTGCGGTAATCGCAAACGCTAAGACGAGCAGGCCGATATAGGTGGAGCGTTTCACGGTGGGGCACCTCGCTTACAATATGCAATCATTAAGATAAATGATATCAGCTTGCGACAATATTCAAAAGCAAGCGACCGCCCGGAATGAGGGGGCTGAAAGGCCCTATTGGGCTTCGATTTGGGGTCGCGAAACGTAGGCTGGGCTTGATGCCGCCTCTTATAATTGGGGCTGATTCTTCTCTGGACCACCACAAAGGTGCCTGCCCCCTTTGTGGTGGTCCGCATGTCATGAGAGCACTCAGAAAATCTTATATATAGAGACTTAGATTTGTGTATAAGATCGTACAAAGCTGGCAACAATACTTCTCGAACAACGTGAAGCCGCCCCGTAGGGCGGCCGCCCCAAGAGAGGTGATTCCATGAGAATCGATAAGCTAGCAATGACGTCGCGCGAGGCGCTGCAGACCGCCATGAGCACGGCTGCCGACGCGCAGGCCGGCGCGGTGGAGCCGATTCACCTGCTGTCCGCCCTGCTCGGTGCCGGCGAGCGCAATATCTCCGTGATCATCGAGCGCATCGGCGCCGACCCGGCTCAGCTTGCGCGCTCCACACAAGATGCCATCGACCGCGCGCCCAAGGTTTCGGGCGAGGGCCAGCAGATGGGCCTGTCCAATGAGCTCGTCCGCGTCATCGAGAAGGCCGAGAAGAAGGCCACCAAGATGGGCGACAGCTTTGTGGTGACCGAGCATTTGCTGATGGCGCTTGCCGAGGACAAGGGCGAGGCGGGCCGCGTACTGCGCGACGCCGGCGTCACCAAGGAGCGCATCGAGCAGGTCTACGAGGAGCTGCGTGGCGATGACCGCGTGACGTCTGCCGAGGACAAGACCCAGTTTGAGGCGCTGGAGCAGTACGGACGCAACATCTGCGACCTCGCCCGCGCCGGCAAGCTCGACCCGGTCATCGGCCGTACCGATGAGATTCGCCGCACCATCCAGGTTCTGTCCCGTCGCACCAAGAACAACCCCGTGCTCATCGGCGAGCCGGGCGTGGGCAAGACGGCCATCGTCGAGGGCATCGCCCAGCGTATCGTTGCCGGCGACGTGCCGTCGACGCTTCGCGACCGTGACCTTATCGAGCTCGACATGAGCGCGCTGGTCGCCGGCGCCAAGTACCGCGGCGAGTTCGAGGACCGCTTGAAGGCCGTGCTCAAGGAAGTACAAAAATCCGAGGGTAAGGTCATCCTGTTCATCGATGAGCTCCACACCATCGTGGGCGCGGGTGCCACCGAGGGCTCCATGGATGCCGGCAATATCCTCAAGCCGGCGCTTGCCCGTGGCGACCTGCACGCGATCGGCGCGACCACGCTCGACGAGTATCGCAAGTACATCGAGAAGGACGCGGCACTCGCCCGTCGTTTCCAGACCGTGATGGTCTCTGAGCCTACCGTCGAGGACACCATCTCGATCCTGCGTGGCCTCAAGGAGAAGTACGAGATCTTCCACGGCGTGCACATCACCGATAGCGCGCTCGTGGCCGCCGCGGATCTCTCCGATCGCTACATCGCCGACCGCTTCTTGCCCGACAAGGCCATCGACCTGGTCGACGAGGCCGCAAGCCGCCTGCGCATGGAGCTCGACAGCATGCCAGTCGAGATCGACGCCACCACGCGTCAGCTCACCCAGCTGCAGATTGAGGAGCAGGCGCTCATGAAGGAGACCGACGACGCCTCCAAGGAGCGTCTGGAGGCCCTGCGCCAAGAGATTGCCGAGGTCCAAGAAAAGCTCAACGTGCAAAAGGCCGGCTGGCTCAACCAGAAGAACGCCATCGACCACGTGCAGGAGCTCAAGGGGCAACTCGACGAGGCCAAGAGCGAAGAGGAACGCGCGACGCGCAACGGAGACTTGGGCCGTGCGTCCGAGCTACGCTATTCCGTGATCCCGGGCCTGCAGCAGCAGATTCAGGATGCCGAGGCCGCGCTCGAGGCGCAAAAGCGGCAGGACGGCGAGGGTCTCAACGAGCAGGTGACCTCCGATGAGATCGCCGAGGTCGTGAGTGCCTGGACCGGCGTGCCCGTGTCCAAGATGATGCAGGGCGAGCTCGACAAGTTGAAGGGCCTGGAGGGCGAGCTGCATAAGCGCGTCATCGGTCAGGACGAGGCCGTGTCCGCTGTGGCCGCGGCCGTGCGCCGCAGCCGTGCGGGACTCTCCGATCCGGACAAGCCCATCGGCAGCTTCTTCTTCCTGGGCCCCACCGGCGTGGGCAAGACCGAGCTCGCCAAGGCGCTGGCCGAGTGCCTGTTCGATGACGAGCGCGCGCTCGTGCGTATCGACATGTCCGAGTACATGGAGAAGTTCAGCGTCCAGCGTCTGATCGGGGCGCCTCCGGGATACGTAGGCTACGACGAGGGCGGCCAGCTCACCGAGGCCGTGCGTCGTCGTCCGTACTCCGTGATCTTGCTCGACGAGATGGAGAAAGCTCACCCGGATGTCTTTAACGTGCTGCTGCAGGTGCTCGACGATGGCCGTCTAACCGATGGCCAGGGTCGCCAAGTGTCCTTCAAGAACACGATTATCATCATGACGAGCAACGTGGGCTCTAAGGCCATCGCCGATCTTTCGGGCAAGGACGAGGAAGAGATGCGCCACCAGGTCGATGCGGCCATGGCTCAGACCTTCCGCCCCGAGTTCCTCAACCGCATCGACGATATCGTGGTGTTCCATCCGCTCGGCATGGCGCAAATCGAAAAGATCGTCGATATCCAGCTTGCCGACGTCCGCGCACGTCTTGCCAAGGAGCGCATGACGCTTGCCATCACCCCGGCGGCCAAGCAGATGCTCGCCGTGGGTGGCCTGGACCCCGTGTTCGGTGCCCGTCCGCTCAAGCGCCTAGTCCAGCGCGAGGTCGTGGACGCCATCGCCGCCGCCATCATCGACGGCACGGTGCGCGAGGGAGATCAGGTGACGGTCGATGTCGACAAGGACGGTGCTTTTACCGTCGTGTGCGACAACACGCCGGCGGCCACCTACGAGATCCCCGACGCCGAGTAGATTTTTGGGATATGCCTTAAAATCTACCAGTCGTCTCTAAACACCAAGGGCGGCGGATCCAATTGGGTCCGCCGCCCTTTTTCGTGCGACAATCGATGGTACTGATCGTGAGTACATGGTAAGGAGATGCGCAGATGAAAAACGAGAACGAGACGAATGCACCGGCGACCGATGCAGCACCCGCCGCACCCAAGCCTGCGCCTAAGCCGGCACCCAAGCCGCGCGACCCCTATATCCGCGCCGAGAACGAGGATGACGACGGCTACGATCCCTACAGCGATCGCCGCCCCGAGCGCGAGCCCCTCTTCGAAGCCGACCCCTGGCGCTAAGTAGCTCATTTGGGACGGGGCTCTTTTAGCTACTTGGGCTGCTATGTGAGCCAGCATCTAATAGGAGCCGCTAGCCCTGGCCTTTGATGTTCGGCAACAGAAAAACTTGCTTAGCTACTAATCAAGTTACACGTAATCTTGCTCTCCTGCTAATCAAGAATCGATATAATCTTGATTAGCATATAAGCAAGATTGGAGAATCATGGCATTCAACGACTTGGTGGCCCAGAAAATAAAGGACTTTGAGCAACAAGGAGTTCCACAGGTCTTTGAGCGCGACCTTGATCTGGGAAACCCGCAGGAACCCAAGCGCGACAACATCGTAAATCTGATTGTGGGAGCCCGTCGTTGTGGAAAGACGTATCGCCTGTATCAGGAGATGCAGCGGCTTCAGGGTCAAGGTATCGAGCTTGACCGGATGCTTTATTTCAATTTTGAGGATGAGCGCTTGCGTCCGTATGAGCCGTCGCTGCTAGCGGACGTGCTCGATACATTCTATGCGCTATATCCTGCTGCTCGAACCGAGGGCGCCTACATTTTCTTCGATGAAATCCAGGAAATTCCCGAATGGGGTGCGTTTCTGCGGCGTGTGGTCGATACGAAGAAAGCGACCGCCTACGTGACGGGATCTTCTTCTAAGATGCTGTCCTCGGAACTTAAGAGCGAGTTCAGGGGCCGCTCTCTTGTGCGAGAGCTGTTTCCGTTGAGTTTTTCGGAATACGTCCGATATAAGACGGGGAGCGTTCCTGAGCCGGATGCACCCTTTTCATCGAGCGATGCAGCACTGCTTCGACATCATCTGATCGGATATCTTGAGCGAGGGGGATTCATCGCGACGCTAGAGCAGACGCCCGCGGACGCGATTCAGCTGCTACAGGAATATGCGTCGCGAACGGTCGCCATGGACGTCGTTGAGCGCTACGACATCAAGAACCCTCGTTTGGCTTCACTGTTCCTGACGCGGTGTATGGCATCTTCGGCACGAGAGCTGTCAGTGAACAAGGTGTACAACGAGTTCAAAAGTAGGCAGATACCCGTCAGTCGTAATTCGCTCGGCGACTTACTTGAGTATTACGAGGACGCCTACCTGTTGTTTTCGGTGCCGGAGTTCACGCGCTCACTTGCAAATAATGCGCGGTCCGCATCTAAAGTCTACGCTGTCGATCCTGCGATGTTCGGAGCATTCTCTCCCGCATCGGCATTTGATCAGGGCCAGAGGCTCGAGACTGCGGTGTTCAATGCGCTCAGAAGAAGGGCTCCAGCCGTGCGGTCCGGTTCGGTCTGCCGCCTGCTGATCAAAGAGAAGAATAAAAGCCATGAGGTGGACTTTGTGGCCGGGGATGCGCTTCTTATGCAGGCTTATGGCCTGATTCAGGTGAGTACGGATATGGCAAGCGAGAAAACGCGCGAGCGCGAAATTGCCGCGCTTGATGCCTCGATGGCCCAATTCGATCTTGGTGAGTCGACAATCGTTACCATGGATGAGCAGGCCGATATTCCATGCAAACACGGCGTGGTACATGCTGCGCCCGCATGGAAGTGGCTTCTTGCCTAATCATTTATTGATCTGTGGTAGCTAATTTGGGACGGGGGCTTTTTAGCTACCCTCTGCTCTGCCCAACAGCAAAGTCGAAACAACATCAAGGGTAGCTAAAAAGCCCCGCCCCAAATTAGCTACCCTGGGTGCTGTGGTCCGCTAGTCCTGGGCTTTGATGCTCGGCAGGAGAATCTGGGCGAGGTAGTCGGTCTCTAGTTTGGTCGCAGCGTCGGCCTTGCCGTCTTTGCCGACCAGTACGTTCTTGATCTGGCTATAGGTGTAGCGGTTGCCGGTCGTGAGCTCGACAAGCTCAATCGCCGTATCCATGGGGTAGGTTGACACGGGATTCTGCGTCCGTCCGTTGATGGTCTGGGGCACCACGTACGGATAGACGGGGCCGCTGGCGTAGACGGTATAACCGTTGCCTAGGTTGGCCGCACCCAAAACCGTATCGCCCTCATCGGGCGTAAAGCTCTCGCCCTCGCGCACCGCGACGAGCGTCACAATCGGCGTATCGCTGTCGCCGGCAAGATAGATGCATAGCGTGCTGCCATTTTGCCAAGTCTCGACCTTGCCGTACCACTCGACGGGGATATCGAGCTGGTAGAGGTCGGTTGCCTTGTGACGGGCGTCGGCATCACGGGCCGCCTGTGCCTTTTGCGCGCTCACGGCATTGACGGCGGCGTCGCGCCGCGCGGTTGCCGCCTGCTGGAGCACCTTGGCGGTGGCGGCGGAGCTCGCGCCGCCTTCCTCGGCATACTTGGCGGCGGCGTCGATCTGGTCGTTGGTTACCGTGTCGGCCGAAGGCACCTTGAGTTTAAAGGCAGCCTGGGCACTTAAATCCTGTCCATCGCTCTTAACGGTGACCTGCGTCTTGGTGGTCGGGACGGTATAGATGGTGCCGTCGGCCGCGATGGGGGAGGCAGCGATGGAGAGCGTGTAATCGCCGGGCAGCAGTTTGATGCCGCGGCCGTGCTCGTCAACGTAGAGCGTTTCGCTCGCAGAAGAGCCGTCGGAGTCCTGGCCACTCACCTGCACGGGGATCTTTGAGCCGGTGGAGCAGTCGAGTCCCGCGGCATGTACGCCAATTTGCACCGACATCATGGTATGGGCGTTTGCGGCAACTACGGCGGCCTGCTCTTGCTGGTATCCGTTCCAAGCCGCATAGCCTGCGCCGCCGGCGACGAGCGCGACAGCCACGACACCGGCGACCATCAGATTGCGGCGCTTGGGCGACATCTTACGATGACGAACCTCGGCTTCGTGTGCCGAGGGAGCGGACGGCAGGGGAATATCTCCCATGGCGATGGTCTCGTCGACGACTGGTGCGGAACCCAGGCCAGGAAGCTCGCGAGTCAGCGAATCTTCGGCCGGTAAGCTGTCGAGCAAGACGGTTTCCTCGCCCGTGTCGGATTCGGGCTGGTCGTCGGCCTCGCTATCGTCCTCTTCGGCTTCGTCAGGAGCGTCTTTGGCGTCGCCGCCTTCGTCCTCAGTGTCTTCGTGCACCTCGTCTTGCGCGTCGACGACCGAATCGCTAAACGAGAGCTCGTCTAGCGCGATCCGGTCAAGGCTCTCCAGGGCTTCGGCACATGCTTCCGCATCCTGGGCCGCATCCTCGCGGCCATACGTCTCATCGCTCATATATCCCCCAATGCAATATCGGCTCAACACTGTACCCAAAAATGGAGCCATATAAAGCGCATACGAAATATAAGATCCGATTTAACCTGAGCGCATCGTTCGGCCGCATCCTCGCGGCAGCAAAAGGCCCCCGGAACGCGGACGAATCACATTCCGGGGGCTCTGCAATGCGTTGAGTTGCGCGGAGCTGGCTATGCTGCTTCACATTCAAGCGGCGTTTGCGCCGGGCATGTTACTCGGCGTGCGCGTAATCAACCTTGGCGCGGCGAGCGGTAGCCTTCTCCCAATCGCTGGTGCCCTCAAAGACGTCCTGCTTGTAGGGATTGCGGCCGAGCTTCTTGGCACGGTAGACGATGTAGATGATCGCGGCGACGTTGGCGACCAGCGCGGCGATCGAGACCGCGGTAGCGGCGCCGGGGTCGAGCGTGGAGTGGGTCACAAAGATGGACTCCTCCTGGAAGTACGGGAATACCTGGGCAAACATGCACCAAATAGCCAGCGTAAAGGCACGGTTCTGGATCCAGCCGCCCTTGTTCCAGATAAAGGCGGCGACGGTGGGCGCCAGCAGCAGTGCAAAGCCGCAGAACCAGGAGTGGGTGGGCAAGCAGTTGTAGGTGTAGCAGAAGTTCCAGATATCGTAGGCGATGATGTAGACCCAGGTCATGTCGGGCCACAGCATGTCGGTCTTGTCCTCAGAGGCGTAGACACTCCACCAACCGGTCATGCAGAAGATGTTGATGATACCGGCGATGCCGTTGAACACGTTGTTCCAGCCGGCGAGCTGCGTGGCGCCCTCGGAGGTGACCCAGGTGGACTCGCCCAGGACAAAGAAGTGATAGGCGCTCTCAAAGTCGGACACGACGGCGATCATGATGTTGATGGCGACGATCACAAACGGCCACGCGCGGAACCAATGCGCCTTGCCGATCTTGCCCCACTGGTACTTAATGGCAATGAAGCCCCAGCAACCGGCCAGCGCCGCGTATACCTTGGCGTAGTGGAACCAGCTGTTCTGGTACACATGGGTGGGGTTGGTGAGCGCCCACTCGGCACCCTGTGAGACGCCGATGGCGATAGCGACGCAGTAGATGGTCATGGCCAGCGGAGCCACGCCAAAGATGATGGCCGCGCCCAGCTTGGTGCGGCGGCCGACCTCGTTGAGCACGATCAGGCCAATAAAGACCATGGCCCAGCCGGCCCAGTGGATAAGGGTATTGCTACCCCAAACATCGAACAGGATGCTGCTCTCCTTTCACAAGCCCGCGGCCCCTCTTCTGATCGCGGGCAGTTTGGCCAAATGTCGTCAGTTCTGGGGCTTGCGCTCCTGATACTTGGCGGTATAGCCCTCGATATGGAGCGTCGAGGCGATGATTTCCTTGACTGTCTCGTCGGGCACATCGGGGTGCGTGCGGATATACATCAGCAGCCCCATGATGAGGGTGTAGAACGTCTCGTAGACATGGTCGATGCGTAGCTCGTGATGGGCGACAAAATCCACCACGGTGGTATCGCAGATATACTGCGCCACGCGCTGGACCACGTTGTGCAAAAAGCCGCCGTAGAGCGCGCCGCTGCTCGAGGTGAGCGTGCTCGGCAACTCGTGGCCGCTCACGACCAGGCGCTTAAAGAGCGGAGCAACGGTGTCGAGTGCGCCTTCGATGTCGCCAACCGTGCGGCTGGCGTTCCACTGCTCGAGCTCGGCGATAAAGCCGTCGATTGCCTCGTCCATAACGGCGGTGACGGCGGCATCCATATCGGCAAAGTAGTGGTAGAACAGCGAACGCGTGCAGCCAGCCCGCTTGGTCACGGCCGATACCGAAAGATGGGACACACCAAGCTCGGCGCTCACGGCGCGCACAGCGGCGAGGATCTCGCGACGGCGCTCGTCGCCCGTCAGGCGTTTTGCCGCGCTATCGGATGCGGGGACGGCATCGACCACAGAGATATCTGCTGCGTTGTTGCCCATGTTTTGCCGCCTTTCATCCTCTTTTGCCTGACCGTTCGCCTAACAGTCTTGAATATTGTTGACGGTTCGTCAATACTGTTTTTGACACAATGTCAACAATAGCGGGTGAACGGCATGGGGGCATGTCGAACCCGTACAAAGAGGGGCGCCGCGGTCTCGCCGGGCTGTGGCAAGAGAAGGGACGACTATGATTCTCAACGGACCGGGGATTAGCTATACCGAGCCCGATATCGGCGCGGAGTTCGTGCCGCCGATACCGGAGCATCCGCGCGAGGCCATCGTCAAACTGTGTGAGCACTGCACCAACCGCCTGCTGCACCGCGACGAGCTGCTGGGCTACGAGTACTGGTCGTTTGCCGAGGCCGCAACCGACGAGCAGGCCGAAGTGCTCTGCAAGATGAAGATGCGCCGTCCCTATACGCTGCCCGAGATGGTCAAGCTCACCGGCATGCCCGAGGCCGATATCGAAAAAATGCTCGACGACATGAGCTACACGGGTCTGCTCGAGTACAACTGGGAAAACCCCGAGCGCGCCAAGCAGTGGGTGCTGCCCATGCTGGTGCCGGGTTCCGCCGAGTTCCTCAACATGCGCGTGAGCCAGCTCGAGGAGCATCCGGTCTAT
The DNA here is from genome assembly GCA_905199545.1 of uncultured Collinsella sp. Taxonomy (GTDB): domain Bacteria; phylum Actinomycetota; class Coriobacteriia; order Coriobacteriales; family Coriobacteriaceae; genus Collinsella. The sequence continues at coordinate 8,231 of CAJKGW010000002.1, read as the reverse complement.
GCCAAGTTCTTTGAGCAGGCGTCCAAGGGACCGCTGTCCAAGGCCACGCCGATGGTGCCGCCCGGCGGTGCCGGCATCGGCATGCATGTCATTCCGGTCGAGAAGGCCATCGATGCCGCGAGCACCTCGGTGCCGATCGAGCATATCGAGCATTGGCTCGACAAATACGAAGGTAAGTATGCCGCTAGCACCTGCAGCTGCCGCGCGAGCCGTCGCGTGATGGGAGAGGGCTGCGCCGACGACCCGGCCGATTGGTGCATCGCCGTGGGCGATATGGCCGACTACGTGGTCGAGACCGACCGCGGCCATTATGTGACGCGCGAGGAGGTCTACGACATCCTGCGCCAGGCCGAGGACAACGGCTTTGTGCACCAGATCACCAACATCGACGGTGAGAACAAAATCTTCGCCATCTGCAACTGCAACGTCAACGTGTGCTACGCCCTGCGCACTTCGCAGCTGTTCAACACGCCCAACCTGTCGCGCTCGGCCTACGTCGCCAAGGTCGAGAAGGACAAGTGCGTGGCCTGCGGTCGCTGCGTTGAGGTGTGTCCGGCCGGCGCCGCCAAACTGGGCCAGAAGCTCTGTAGCAAAAAGGCTGGCGGACAGGTGCCCGAGTATCCGCGCCAGGAGCTGCCCGATGCCACCAAGTGGGACCACACCAAGTGGTCGCCCAACTACCGCAACGACAACCGTATCGAGACGCATGAGTCCGGCACCGCTCCCTGCAAGACGGCCTGCCCCGCGCACGTTGCCGTTCAGGGCTATCTGAAGCTCGCGGCGCAGGGTCGCTATGACGAGGCCCTAGCACTCATTAAGCGCGAGAACCCGCTGCCCGCTATCTGCGGCCGTGTGTGCAATCGCCGCTGTGAGGATGCCTGCACCCGCGGTCGTGTGGACGCCGCCGTGGCTATCGACGAAGTCAAGAAGTTTATCGCCCAGCGCGATCTGGACGCAGCGACCCGCTATGTCCCGCCCGTGGTGACCCCGACGCGTGCTGGCGGCTTCGACCAGAAGATTGCCATCATCGGTGCCGGTCCGGCTGGTCTGTCCTGCGCTTTTTATCTGGCCGAGAAGGGCTATAAGCCCGTCGTGTTCGAGAAAAACGAGCGCCCGGGTGGCATGCTCACCTATGGCATTCCCAGCTTTAAGCTGCAGAAGGATGTTATCGAGGCGGAGGTCGAGGTCATTCGCCTGATGGGTGCCGAGTTTCGCTATGGCGTGGAAGTCGGCCGCGACGTGACGCTCGACGAGCTGCGCGCGCAGGGCTTTAAGGCCTTCTACGTTGCCATTGGCTGCCAGGGCGGCCGCCTTGCCGGCATTCCGGGCGAGGACGCCGAGGACGTGACCGTGGCCGTCGACTTTTTGCGCGAGGTCAACAGTGGCAAGATCGATGCGCTGCCCGGCCGCACCATCGTGGTGGGCGGCGGCAACGTGGCCATCGACGTTGCCCGCAACGCCTGCCGTCTGGGTTCCGAGCACGTTGAGATGTTCTGCCTGGAGAGCGAGGCGCAGATGCCCGCCAGCGAGGAAGAGCGTCGCGAGGCCATCGAGGACGGCGCGCACATCAGTTGCGGTTGGGGCCCCAAGGAGGTCCATCTGGACGAGGCCGGCCGTGTGTGCGGCATCACCTTTAAGCGCTGCACGCGCGTCTACGATGACGAGGGCCGTTTTGCGCCCGAGTACGACGAGAACGACCTGCGCCGCGTCGATGCCGACCGCGTGGTCATGTCCATCGGCCAGTCCATCGTGTGGGGCGACCTGCTGGCTGGCTCCAAGGTGGAGCTTGGCCGTGGTCAGGGCGCCCTTGCCGATCCCCAGACCTACCAGACCGCCGAACCCGACATCTTTGTGGGCGGCGACGTCTATACCGGTCCGAGCTTTGCCATCGATGCCATCGCCGCCGGTCACGAGGCCGCCGTGTCCATCCATCGCTTTGTGCAGCCGGGCTCCACGCTCACCATCGGCCGCAACCAGCGCCGCTACACCGCGCTCGACCGCAACGACGTTGTGCTCGAGAGCTACGACAACGCGAGCCGCGAGGTTGCGCATGTGGACCGCGAACGCGAGAAGGCTGCGCCGTTTAGCGAGTACGTCGAGACCTTTACCGAGGAGCAGGTGCGCGCAGAGACCGCCCGCTGCCTGGGCTGCGGCGCCTCGATCGTCGACCCCAACAAGTGCATTGGCTGCGGCCTGTGCACCACCAAGTGCGCATTCGACGCCATCCATCTTGATCGCGACCGCCCCGAGTGCTCCACGATGGTCAAATACGAGCAAAAGCTCCCCAGCTTGGGCAAGTACGCACTCAAGCGTGCCATCAAGATTAAATTCGGTCGCAAGTAAGTAGTCATAACGGGAACGGCGGAGGAAAAAGTGCACGAGCTCGGAATCGTCTATCACATTATTCGCGATGTCGAGAACGTGGCGCGCGCTCATGGCGTGCGCCGCGTTTCGAGCGTGACGTTGCTGTTGGGCGAGGTCTCGGGCGTCGTTCCCGACTTGCTGCTCGACGCTTGGCGCTGGGCAGCAGATAAAAAGCCTATCACCGAGGGCTCGGAGCTTATCGTGGAGCCCGTTGAAGCCGTGACACATTGCGGTGCGTGCGGCCGCGACTACGCGACGGTCGAGCACGGCAAGACCTGCCCTTATTGCGGCAGCGGCGAGACATACCTGCTGCAGGGCCAGGAGGTCATGATCAAGCAGATCGAGACCCCCGACGAGGACCCGGCAGACGCTGCCCCTGATGGTCCCGCTGCTCCTGACGCCGTCGACGCCGCCAACCCCCTCCACATCGCCTAACTTAGTCATTGGGTGTTCCTATAGTTTTGTCAACCGTCGGGGCTACTCCCGGTAGGGCACCCGGTCGCGCATCACGGCGTATATCGCCCTGAGCCGCTTCCTCGCGACGGCCTTGAGCGCCCGCCCGTGCCCCATGCCCCGCGCCCTGCAGGCCCGGTAGTACTCGCCGTAGCGCCCCGAGGACCTCACCAGGCTGTTGCACGAGAAGATCAGCAGGGACTTGAGCCTCGCGTCGCCGCGCCTGGACGCCCTGACCGACCTCACCGACGTGCCGGAGCTCCTCACCCTCGGGGCTATGCCGCAGTACGAGGCCAGGTGGTCGTGGTCCGGGAACCTCCCGATGTCGACCGACACCGCGAGCTGCGCCGCGGTCCTCGGGCCGATGCCGGGCACGGTGAGCAGGCACGCGTAGGTCTCGTCGCCCTCGAGCAGCGCCGCCGTCTCGGCCTCGAGGGCCCCGGCCTTGTCGAGGGCCTCCGATATCCGGGCGGCCAGGAACCTGACCTGCCTGTTCTCGGCCTCGACGAGCGCCGGCGGGGGCGCGGTGGAGGCGGCCGCGGCCTCCCCGGCGGCCTCGGCCCGCGGGCCCCCGGCCCCGGAGCGGGCGATCCCCCACGCCCCGCCGAACCCGGCGAGCAGCTCCAGCCACCGCCGGTCCGACAGGTCGACCGCGGCCTCGAGGGCCGGGCAGGACTCGAGCAGCACCGCGCGCAGGCGGTTCTTGTCCCTGGTCGCGCAGGCCACGACGTGGTCGCGCTGGGAGGAGAGGGCGCGGGCGGCCTCGAGGGCCTCGCCGCGGCCCGGGACCCCCGACAGGGAGTCCGGCACGCCCAGGGCGGTCCGCGCGATCACCTCGGCGTCGCGCTCGTCGGTCTTGGCCTCGCCGGCGAACAGGCCCGCGGCGCGGCTGGCGGCGAGCCCGGGCAGGTGGGCGACCGCCAGCCCCGCGGCGCGGGCGCGCCGCACGGCGAGGGACCCTATGTTGCGGAACTGGTCGACGACGACGAGCGTGCCGGCGGGCGCGGAGGAGAACAGCGCGTCGAGAGCGCCCTCCCGGTTGCGGACGGGGGCGCTGGCCAGCACCTCCCCGCCGCGGTCGATCAGGCAGGCCCAGTGGGAGGACTTGCCGACGTCCAGGCCGAGCACGGCCGCGGGTCTGGTCGATGGCGCTTTCACGGTGGTATCCTTCCGGTAGTCGTTCGACCGGATGGCCTCCCCCTCGGCACTCACATTACCAGCCGCGGCGCCTGCCCGGCACTTTCCTATCAGCCGTCGGGGGCGGCGCGTCCCGCGCCGGCAGCACCCAACGGGCCCTCTCGGGGGCAGGGACGTTCGGCCGTGCGCGGGCGCCCGGTCGGCGGCCCGTTCTGGGCGCGCCTCAATCGTAGCCCGAGACGGGCCCGGGCTGACAATTTCGACTGTAATGGACGTTCTTAAACGACTAGTCATTAAAGAACGTCCCCAATGACTATTCTTTTTTGACGGTTTGCTAGAGCATAACTAACGAAATAAGTCAAGTCACGTCTGTTTAAACAAAATATCGAAGAGTAAAGCAGGTTCTTATCCGATTTAAATCGGTATTAATGAATGCTGTGCTTGTATCTGTTTTCTAAGATGGTCAAACTAATTATGTTTAGCGAGGAATAGCTGAAAACCAGCGATGTAACCAATTTGTAACAAAGCAGGACATTTAAACAAATAATCCAACCGTTCACATTTTTTCCTATAATTTTGCCACGCTTGCGGCTATACTCTTTTTTGTCGTGTAGGAAATACGTAGACAAAAAGGAGGTTATGTGATGGTAAGTATTGTTCTTGCTAGCCATGGTGACTTGGCGGCTGGAATCAAGCAGACGGGCTCGATGGTCTTTGGCGATCAGCCGTCTGTTGCCGTGGTCTCGCTCGAGCCGAGCATGGGCCCCGACGACTTCCGTGCCAAGGTCGAGGAGGCAATCGCTTCCTTCGAGGACCAGGAGCAGGTGCTCTTCCTCGTTGATCTGTGGGGCGGCACGCCGTTCAACCAGATCAGCGGGCTCATCGAGGGCCACGATTCCTGGGCTATCGTCACCGGTGTCAACCTGCCTATGCTCATCGAGGCATATTCGCAGCGCTTTGACGCAAAGAACACTGCACATGCGATCGCAAAACATCTCGTGACTGAGGCTAAGGCCGGCGTGCGCGTCAAGCCCGAGTCTCTGGAGCCCGAGGAGAAGAAGCCGGCTGCGGCCGCCGCTGCTCCTGCGGGTGCCATTCCTCCGGGAACGGTGATCGGCGACGGGCACATCAAGATCGCCCACGTCCGTATCGACACGCGCCTGCTGCATGGTCAGGTGGCCACCACGTGGACCAAGCAGATCAACCCCAACCGCATCATCGTGGTCTCCGACGGCGTTGCTCACGACGAGCTCCGCAAGACCATGATCGAGCAGGCTGCCCCTCCGGGAGTCCACGCCAACGTCGTGCCTATCAAGAAGATGGCCGAGGTCGTCAAGGACACGCGCTTTGGCGACACCAAGGCGATGCTGCTGTTCGAGAACCCGCAGGATCTGCTCAGGGCCATCGAGGCCGGCGTCGACATCAAGGAAGCCAACATCGGTTCCATGGCCCACTCCAAGGGCAAGGTCGTCGTCACTAACGCTGTCGCTATGGGCGATGACGATGTCAAGACCATCGAGGCTCTCAAGGCCAAGGGCGTCAAGTTCGAGGTCCGCAAGGTTCCTTCGGATTCCTCCGAGGATCTCGACGCCATGTTGAAGAAAGCTAAGGCCGAACTGGCCGCTCAAGCATAGTAAAGGAGGGTCCGATACATGTCTGCAATCACTATTCTGCTTGTTGCGATTGTCGCGTTGCTTGCCGGTATGGAAGGCATTCTGGATGAGTTCCAGTTCCATCAGCCGCTCGTGGCATGCACGCTTATCGGTCTCGTAACCGGTCACCTTCAGGAGGGCATCCTCCTGGGCGGTTCGCTCCAGATGATGGCCCTTGGCTGGGCTAACGTCGGCGCCGCCGTCGCGCCTGACGCCGCTCTGGCCTCGGTCGCTTCTTCGATCATCATGGTGCTCGCCCTCAACGGTGGCGCCACCGATTCGGCCAAGGCCGTTACCGCCGCCATCGCCGTCGCCGTCCCGCTGTCGGTCGCTGGTCTGTTCCTGACCATGATCTGCCGTACCCTGGCTACCGCTATGGTTCACGGCATGGACGCCTGCGCCGAGAAGGGCGACTTCGCCGGCATCGAGCGTTGGCAGTACGCCGGCATCCTCATGCAGGGTGTTCGTATCGCCATCCCGGCAGTACTTCTGTGCATCATCCCGGCCGAGGCCGTTACCAACGCGCTTAACGCTATGCCCGATTGGCTGTCCGGCGGCATGGCTGTCGGCGGCGGCATGGTCGCTTCCGTCGGTTACGCCATGGTCATCAACATGATGGCCACCAAGGAGACCTGGCCGTTCTTCATCCTCGGCTTTGTCCTTGCTGCCATCCCTCAGCTCACGCTGATCGCCCTTGGCCTCATCGGCATCTCCCTTGCCCTCATCTACCTTGGCCTTAAGGATCTGGCCAAGCAGGGTGGCGGCATGGGCGGTGGCTCCGGTGACCCGCTCGGCGACATTCTGAACGATTACGAGTAGGAGGGGAGTGATACATATGGCAGAGAACAAGATTCAGCTCACCAAGGCTGACCGTAAGAAGGTTTGCTTCCGTCATCAGTTCCTTCAGGGCTCGTGGAACTACGAGCGTATGCAGAACGGCGGCTGGTGCTTCGCAATGATCCCTGCGATCAAGAAGCTCTACACCAGCAAGGATGACCAGATTGCCGCTCTTAAGCGCCACCTGGAGTTCTATAACACCCACCCCTATGTTTCCGCCCCCGTCATTGGCGTTACCCTCGCCCTCGAGGAGGAGCGCGCCAACGGTGCTCCGATTGACGATGTCGCCATTCAGGGCGTCAAGGTCGGTATGATGGGCCCGCTCGCCGGCGTCGGCGACCCCGCCTTCTGGTTCACCCTTCGCCCGATTCTGGGCGCACTGGGCGCTTCCCTGGCCCTGTCCGGCAGCATCGCCGGTCCGCTGCTGTTCTTCTTCGCGTGGAACATCATCCGTTACGCTTTCCTGTGGTACACGCAGGAGTTTGGCTACAAGGTCGGCTCCTCCATCGCCAAGGACCTCTCCGGCGGTCTGATGGGCAAGGTCACCGAGGGTGCTTCCATCCTGGGTATGTTCATCATCGGCGCCCTGGTCGAGCGCTGGGTGTCCATCTCCTTCACCCCGGTCGTCTCCAAGGTCACGCAGTCTGCTGGCGCCTATATCGACTGGGCCAACCTGCCCGCCGGTTCTGAGGGCATCAAGCAGGCACTGACGATGTACAGCTCTGTCGGTGCCAACGCACTCGACCCGGTGAAGGTCACCACGCTTCAGGCCAACCTCGATCAGCTCATCCCCGGCCTTGCCGCCGTGTGCCTGACCCTTCTGGTCTGCAAGCTCCTCAAGAAGAAGGTCAGCCCGATCGTCATCATCCTGGCTCTCTTCGCCGTCGGCATCATCGGTCGCGTCTGCGGCTTCATGTAAGCACGCTTCGGCTTAAGACCGAGAGTCGCTAGGCAAGGGCTTTTGAGCCATTGAAACGGACCGCACCCGGTGGGTACACTGGATGCGGTCCGATTGTTTTTATTGGAGGGCGAGGCGCGTATGGCGCAATCTCAGAACAGCACGGTCGATTTGGCAACGCCGGCAACCTGCCTGATGGGGCTTACCAGTCACGGTAACGTGATGGTGGGCAATAAGGCGTTTGAGTACTATAACGAGCGTAATCCCGAGGATTATATCCAAATCCCGTGGGACGAGGTCGACTATATTGCCGCCGAGGTTTTGCGCGGCACCAAGAAGATTACGCGTTTTGCCATCTTTACCAAAGAGAATGGCCACTTTACGTTTTCGACGCGCAATGACAAGGAAACGCTTCGCGCGGTGCGTAAGTACATTGACGAGGACAAGCTCGTTCGTTCGCCCGACTTTATCGATGTGACGGCCAAGGGCGCCAAGAGCATCCCCTCCGTCATCAAAAGCCTCTTCCATAAAGGCGACTAGTCGCCTGGGACGTTCTTAAACGACTAGTCATTAAAGAACGTCGCAGACGACTATCTCGAAGAGTGGCTATGCGCTGCATGGTAGTGGCGCAAATCTGCTACACTAGTACAACATGCCTCCGTAGCTCAGGGGATAGAGCACCGCTCTCCTAAAGCGGGTGTCGACGGTTCGAATCCGCCCGGGGGCACCAGAGGAATATCGAGCCCGGTACCGCTACGGTGCCGGGCTCTTCTGGTCTAAGGGCAGGATTCGGACCGTCGACACCCGCGTCACTCATTTCCCCGCGGGGGGAGTTTTCGAATCCGCCCGGGGGCACCAGAGGAATATCGAGCCCGGTACCGCTACGGTGC
>CAJKGW010000001.1:0-360836 GCA_905199545.1 uncultured Collinsella sp. | reverse complement strand
GCCAGCCCGTGGGAGGCCAGGGCGCCGCTGACCGGTGGACGGCACCGAGCCGTCGGATGACTTGAAGAAGGGGGAGGCCTCGCGGCCTCCCCCTTTTTTGTATCTCGGGCAATTTGTCTCACATAGTAGCTGTGTTTTATAACCCTCGTTTGTCGCATCTTCTGCGAACGGGCTACAATAACTTAGTCTGTGCGATATGGAGGTGAACATGGCTGAAGCTGGTATCGGCGTTGATATCGTCGAGATTTCCCGCATGAAATCAATTCTTGAAAAGACGCCGTCGTTTGCTCGGCGTGTGTTTACTGAAGAAGAGCGTGCGTATTGCGATGCATCATCGCGTCCCGCTGCTCACTATGCGAGCCGCTTTGCTTCGCGCGAGGCGGTGCTTAAAGCTCTCGGCACAGGTTTTAGTCAAGGCGTGGGTCGCAAGGATGTTTCGGTAACGCGTGATAAACTCGGCAAACCGAAGGCGCTGCTTTCGGGCCGTGCTCTCGAGATCGCTCAAGAACTGGGCGTTGTTGAGGTCGCTCTTTCCATTACGCTTACGGGAGACTTGGCCGTTGCGAATGCCATCGCGATTACCGAAGATGCTCGGCCTAAGCCAAATGATGAAAAGGTGAGCACCAAGAAACGCGTTGCGCAGACATTTAAAGAGGCTCGCTCTGTATTAGATGAGCTCGAGCAGCTGCAGAATTCAGCATTGACGGAGCACCTGGGCGATGCTTCGCAAGATACGCTAGGAGCATAGATGAAACCGGTTTTGAGTACCGAAGAAGTCGTTCGTCTCGAGGATATCATCGAACGCGAAGGGACTTCGAAGGCCGAGCTTATGGAGCTAGCGGGTGAGTTTGCCGCTAACGAGGTCTTGAAGCTCAATCCCGATCGGGTTCTCGTTTTGGTCGGTTTTGGTAATAATGGCGGCGACGGTTGGGTTGCCGCCGATATCCTGAGCCATAAGGGTGTGGACGTGGATATCGTTTCTCCGGTTGAACCGGATGAGATTCCTGCTGCTCTGGCACGTCATGTTGCTCGTCGTACTGCCGGCCGCGATGTGCACGTTTGCGTCGGCCCCTCGCGTGATGAACTCGAGGTTTTGATCGATAAGGCCGATGTTGTTGTCGATGCCATTTTTGGTACCGGTTTCCACGGGAATCTGCGTGCGCCGTTCTCCATTTGGATTCCTACGGTCAATGAATGCGCCGATTGTGTCGTATCCATTGATGTCCCCTCGGGCCTGAATGCAGAGACGGGCGTTGTCGATGACGACTGCATTCGTGCCGAGCGCACGGTGACGATGATTGCGCCCAAGATTGGTCTGTATAGCGCTGATGGTCCTGAGTATGCTGGCGATTTGATCTGCGGCAATCTTTACGACCGTCTTGACGAGGTCATCGATGATGTCGACCACGCCGCCGAGATTGTCGAGCCCGGTGACTTAGTTGATTACTTTGCTCCGCTACCATCGAATATCGATAAGTATTCCCGTGGCTCCGTGCTTATTGTCGCCGGATCTGCGCAATATCCTGGTGCTGCCATTATGGCGGCCAAGTCTGCAGCTCGCGCGGGTGCTGGTTACGTGGCAGTCGCGGCTCCTGACGCCTGCGCCAATCTCATTCGCATGGCACTTCCTTCGATTCCGGTCTTTGCTATTCCGTCTGATTCCCGCGGCTCCTTTGGCGCCGCTGCGCGCATGACGGTGTGCGAGATCGCAAAGAAGTACAGCTGCGTGCTGTGCGGTCCCGGTATGACGACGTCTGCCGGCGCTATGCAGGTGGTTTCGGGCTTGCTCGAGCTTGATGTACCGCTAATTTTGGACGCCGATGCACTCAACTGCCTTGCTAAGATTGCCATTGACGGTATTGATAGTAACCCCGAGATGTATCGCCGCGAGCAGCCGTTGGTTATGACGCCGCACTATCGTGAGCTTTCGCGCCTGGTTGCCGGTGACGAGGTGAACGACCTTGGTACCGCGATTGCGGCCGCGCAGAAGGTTGTCTGGGCTGCAGGCTCCGACAATCTGGTGGTCATTGCCAAGGGGCCGACGACGGCTATCTGTGGCGTTGAGCGTGTGCTGCTGCCGCTCTCGGGTCCGGCTTCTCTGGCAACTGCCGGTTCGGGTGATGTTCTCGCGGGTATTTTGGCCGGCACGCTTGCCACCATGCGCGACGAGATGGATCGTTGGGAGTTGCTGTATTCGTACGCCGTCGCACTTCACAGCTACGCCGGTTTTGCCGCGGCGACGGAGTATGGTGAGAAGAGCGTCATCGCGACCGATCTTATCGACTTGATCGGTCCTGCCATGGAGCTGGCGGCAAAGGATGCGCTCGAAGATCTGGGAATCATGGACGAAGGGTCGGATGACTAATCATGAATAAAGCCGATTTGACGCGCTGGTCCTGGGTCGAGATCGACCGCGGGGCGCTCCGTCGCAACACGAGGGCCTATAAGAACTTGTTGAATCCGCGTCAGCGCCTGTGCTGCGTGGTCAAGGCCGATGCTTATGGTCATGGAGCTGTTGAGTGTGCCAAGATCATGTATTCGGCCGGTGCCGACATGTTTGCCGTGGCGACGGTTAACGAGGGCGTTGGGCTCCGTCAGGGCGGGATTACTAAGCCCGTCCTGATTCTAAGTGAGCCGCCTATCGAGGCTATTCCTGCATTGCTCGAATTCGATATCATGCCCTCGGTCTATACGTCCGATTTTGCTCTTGCGTATGGCGAATGCGCCGTCGCGGCGGGCAAGGTGGGCAAGTACCATCTTGCCATCGAGACGGGCATGAATCGTATCGGTGTTCACTACACACAGGTGCTCGACTTTGTACGCGGCATCAGTTTCCATCGCGGCATCCAGTGCGACGGCGTATTTACGCACTTTGCCACGGCCGATGAACCTTCGGGTTGGGACTACAAGCTGCAGTGCCAGCGTTTTACCGAGGCCGTTCAGGCCATTAAGGACGCAGGTTTTGAATGCGGTATCGTGCATTGTGCCAATACGCCGTCCTCGATGCTCGATTCTTCAATGCACTTTGACATGATTCGTGCCGGCATCGGTTTGTATGGTCTGCAGCCATGTGAGCTGAGTGGTCGCGTGATGCAGCTTGATCCCGTCATGAGCGTCCACGCGCGTGTGACGCGCGTGGCGCATCCTGCGATGGGCGAGGGCGTGGGCTACGGCTTTACCTACCGCGTACCGCGCACGCGCGTTCAGATCTGCACCCTTCCGATCGGTTATGCCGATGGCCTTTCGCGTACGCTTTCCAATCGTATGGACGTGCTGTATCGCGGCGAGCGTGTGCGTCAGGTGGGCAATATCTGCATGGACCAGTTTATGGTCGCCATTCAGTCCAACCCGGCGCATGAGATTCCCGAGGCCGAGTATGGTGACGAGATGATCATTGTCGGCCGCGATGGAGATGCCGAGATTACCATGGACGAGATGGCGCGCCTACGCGGCACGATTAACTACGAGGTCGCTTGCGGCTTTGGTATGCGTCTCGACAAGGTCTACGTGTAGGAGTCGCTATGGGCGTCATGCACATCCCCGGCCATAGCCATCAGGCGCCGCGTGAGGTCGCACTCGAGGAGATCGAGGCCGTTCTGGGCGATTGTCACCTTTGCCAGCTTTACCAGTCGCGCCATAACATCGTGTTTGGCGTGGGAAACCCCCACGCTCGCGTGATGTTTATTGGCGAGGCGCCGGGCCGCAATGAGGATTTGCAGGGCGAGCCCTTTGTGGGGGCGGCAGGCGAGGACCTCAACGGCATTTTGTCGCTGGCGGGGCTCAAACGCGAAGACGTCTACATTGCCAACGTGCTTAAGTGCCGTCCGCCGGGAAACCGCAATCCGCGCCCCGAGGAAGTGCTGGCTTGCTCGCCGTTTTTGCGCGAGCAGATTCGAAGCATCTGGCCCGATATCATCGTGACGCTCGGCAACCCCGCAACGCACTTTGTGCTCAAGACCGAGATCGGCATTACCAAGCTGCGCGGCAGGTTCCATCAGATGGGGCACTTTGTGGTGATGCCCACTTTCCATCCGGCAGCAGCGCTACGCAATCCGGCGTGGCAGGAGCTGCTGGAGGAAGACTTTAAGATGCTGGGCGACTATCTGGAGCGACATCCCGCGCCGGAGGACGCCTCGGAATAATAAGGAGCATGTATGTCCCTGGAGCGCCTGGGGGTAGGTATTTACAAAACGACTTGCGCTGCCGATACGGAGTACTTTGGCGAGCTAATTGCACCGTGCCTTGAGGACGGAGATGTGCTCATCCTGACCGGTGGCCTGGGAGTGGGCAAAACTCACTTTACCAAGGGTGTCTCGCGCGGGCTGGGCGATGGGCATATGGTTACGAGCCCTACGTTTGCGCTCATGGCCGTCCACGATCAAGGTCGTATTCCGCTGTTTCACTTTGATCTATACCGCCTGGAGCATGCCTACGAGCTCGAGGATACGGGCATTTTCGATGTGCTGGGCTATGAGGGTGCTTGCCTGCTGGAATGGGGCGAACAATTCCAGGACGAGCTGACGGATGAGTATCTTTCGGTGACGCTCAGGCGTGATGAGGGCGACAGCGATGTGCGAACGATAACGCTTGAGGCGCACGGTGACCGCGCAATGGAGCTTTCCCATTTGATTGATAAGGCTGTACAAGATGAGCTTGCATAACGACAACGCGCTGGTGGTGGCGCTCGATACCTCGACCGACATGCTTGCCTGCGCGGCAAGCTGGATTGATGGGCAGACGGGTGAGACGAAGCTCGTGAGTGGCGACCACATGTGTCGCCGTCACGCCAACGTTGAGCTCGTGAATACCGTTGATGGCGTGCTGGCTCAAGCCGGTCTGGATCGCAGCGATGTTGGTTGCTATGTGGTCGGCCGCGGCCCGGGGTCCTTTACGGGTGTGCGCATCGGCATCTCCACTGCCAAGGGCCTCGCGCGTGGTGCCAATGTTCCGCTGCTGGGCGTGTCGACGCTCGACGCTTGCGCTTGGACGGCGTGGAAGGCTGGCGTGCGCGGCAAGCTTGGTATCTTGGCCGATGCTATGCGCGGTGAGGTATATCCGGCGCTGTATATGCTGGTCGATAAGGGTCCCGAGCGTCAATTTGAGCGCGAACACGTGGTCAAGGCCGCCGTGGCGCTCGATGAGTGGCGCCAAGCAGCGGACTGGGGCCAGGTTCAGCTGACCGGTGACGGTCTCGTGCGCTATGGCAAGCTGCTGGGTGAGGACGAGGCCGCCCGCTGCGTGGAGCGCGACCTGTGGTGGCCTTCGGGCGAGGGCTTGCTGCTCGCGCACGCTGCGGGTGACGGCGATCCGGCCCGCGTCCTGCCGATTTACACGCGCCTTTCGGATGCCGAGGAAAACGAGCGCAAGCGTCTTGGTCTTGCCGAGAGTGCGCAGAGCGAAATTACGGGTGTTGCCGATGAGCTCGCCGGTCGTCATCTGCAGTTCCGTCCCATGGGCGCGGCGGATGCCGAGGGCGCGAGCGCGCTGGAGGCTGCCTGCTTTGAAGGTGCCGGACACGAGGCGTGGACGCCGGGCATGTTCCTGTCCGAACTGGGCGAGGACGTCGCTGCGCCGCGTAGTTGGTGGGTGGCACACGACGACGGCAAGCTGCTGGGCCTTGCCGGCGGTATGGTCGTGGACGGTGATGTGCAGATTCTGGATGTCGCCGTCGACCCGGCACATCGCCGTGAGGGCATTGCCCGCAAGCTGCTGTCGCACGTGAGCTATGATGCCCAGATGCTCGGCTGCACTACGGCTTCGCTCGAGGTCGAGGACGGTAACGAGGGAGCGACCGCGCTTTATAACGCTCTGGGCTTTACCGAGGCTGGCCGTCGCCGCGGCTACTATGGTGCCGGCAAGGATGCCATCGTCATGACGGCTCCGCTGCCCCTGGTGCTTCCGGTCGACAATGCTTCGCCCGAGCCGACGGCGGCAGAGCAGCGCGTATGGCCGCTGCCTGCGCCTGGGCGCTCTGCCGAGGAACGTGTCGAGATTGAGCGTCGCCGCCTAGTGCTCGCTATCGAGAGCTCCTGCGACGAGACGGCGGTGGCGATTATCGATGCGGATGGCAATATGCTGGCCAACCAGGTGTCGACGCAGATTGATTTTCATGCACGCTTTGGCGGCGTGGTGCCCGAGATCGCCTCGCGCAAGCACGTCGAGGTGATTGTGAGTGTCGTGGATGCGGCACTCGAGGACGCCGCAGCGTCGCTGGGCCTTACGGGCGGAGCCATTACACCAAGTGAGCTTGCCGCCGTGGGCGTGACACAGGGTCCGGGCCTGGTGGGCGCCCTGGTGGTGGGCGTCGCCTTTGCCAAGGGCTTTGCGTATGCTGCCGGCAAGCCGCTCGTGTGCGTCAATCATCTGGAGGGCCACCTGTTTGCCAACCTGTTGGCGCAGCCCGACCTCAAGCCCCCGTTCATCTTCACGCTTGTCTCGGGCGGGCACACCATGCTCGTGCACGTGAAGGCATGGGGCGACTACGAGGTACTTGGTGAGACACTCGACGATGCTGTGGGCGAGGCCTTCGACAAGGTAGCCAAGGCGTTGGGTCTGGGCTATCCCGGTGGCCCCATCATCTCCAAGCTGGCCGAGACGGGCAATCCCCGCGCGATCGATTTTCCTCGCGCGCTTAACAGCAGGGGGGACTATCGCTTCTCGCTTTCGGGCCTCAAGACGGCGGTGACGCTCTACATCGAGCAGGAGACCAAGGCCGGGCGCACGATTCACCTGCCCGATCTGGCGGCTTCGTTTGAGGCAGCCGTCTTTGACGTTCAGTACAAGAAGGCCAAGAACGCGCTGCATGCCACTGGATGCAAGGAATACTGCATCGGCGGCGGCGTCTCGGCTAATCCGCATCTGCGCGAGATGATGATCAAGAAGCTTGGGCGTCAGGGGATCCGCGTAACGGTGCCACCGCTTTCGGCGTGCACCGATAACGCAGCCATGATCGCAGAGGTTGCCCGCCGTAAATTCGACCGAGGAGAAATCTCGCCGTTCGACGTCGACGCCGATCCAAACATGACGCTGTAGCTGGTACGGCGCGGTCCCCGGACGGAGGGGCCGGATATAAGGTTTCCTGCTCTATAGTCCTGCGCAAGACGAAGGCCACATTAAGTGGCCTTCTTTGCGTGCGGAACTCGCGATAAACCTTATATCCGGCCCCTCCGTCCGGGGACCTTTCTGTATCGATATAGCTTCTGAGCTGGTTTGGCGTCGACAACGTCCGGCAAGGTTAGCCAGCTGCGTCGAATTTCCGGCGTGCTTTAGCTGAAAGAAAAAGATGGTGTGCGGAGCTTTGCTCCGCATTTGGGATGGGAGCCCCTGAGAGCCGCGGGAGCCGGGCGGCGCATATGAACTTTATCGCGAGTTCCGCACGCAAAGGAAAGCACTTAATGTGCTTTCCGTCTTGCGCAGGACTGTAGAGCAGGAAAGTTCATATGCGCCGCCCGGCTCCCGTGGCTCCCGAGGGGTATCTCCCATGCAAAAACTTTTGTTGGGTAAAGTCCGAGGTCAGTGGCGTTTTATAACGAGAAATTCAAAAGAATTTGAAAATCCATTACAAATTTGCGTTGACTTTAGGTAACTAAAGTTTCATACTCCTTTTCAACCACTGGGGGATGTGAACACGCACGGATCGTTCACATCATGATTGAAGAGGATTTCTTAGACATGTTCACGCATCAGCTAAACATTATCAGCGTAGTAATTATCTGATGCGGGTTAGCACATACAGCTAGCCCGTACGATAACGGGCGGCTGATGAAGATGAGGGCCGTCGAGCGCAACCGACGGCCCTCATTTTTTATGTCTAGGAAGTTCTTTTTAGAGGAGGAAATGTAATGAACGGAGTTTTGCTCATGGTTGTGGCCGCGGCGGTGCTCGCCTGCGGCTATCTGGGCTACGGCCACTGGCTGGCCAACAAGTGGGGCGTTGACAAAGAGGTCCTCACGCCGGCCAAGCGCATGAAGGACGGCAAGAGCTTCTCGCCCGTCTCCGCCTTTACCGCGTTCTCGCACCAGTTCAGCTCGATCTGCGGTGCTGGCCCTGTCACGGGTACGATCGTCGCCATGGCCTTTGGCTGGCTGCCCGTCGTGCTCTGGGTCCTCGTCGGCGGCGTCTTCTTTGGCGCCGTCCACGACTTTGGTGCTCTGTACGCTTCGATGAAGAACAACGGCAAGTCGCTCGCTCAGCTCATCGAGAAGTACATCGGCAAGACCGGCCGTCGCCTGTTCCTGCTGTTCTGCTGGCTGTTCTGCATCATCGTCATCGCCGCCTTCACCGACATGGTCTGCAAGACGTTCATGTTCACCCCGGCCGTTGACGCTTCTGGTGCTGCTACCGGTGCCATCGACTTCACCAAGTCCTATGCCGCCGGCTGCGCTGGTACCATCTCCATCCTGTTCACCTTCGTCGCTATCGCCTTTGGTTGGGCCCAGAAGAAGTTCAACCTCACCGGTGCTACCGAGTTCGTCACCGGCGTGGTCCTCATGGTTCTCATGTTTGCCGTCGGTATGCAGTTCCCGGTCTACCTGGATAAGTTCCAGTGGTTCGCCGTCGTCATGGTCTACCTGGTCTTCGCTGGCGCTATGCCCATCCAGATGCTCAAGACCCCTCGCGACTACCTCACTTCCATCATGATGATCGTCATGATCGCCTGCGCTGTCCTCGGTATCGTCGTCCTGGGTGTTAACGGCCAGGCCACCATCACCGCTCCGGCCTTTACCGGCTTCTCCAGCGCTTCTGGCATGATGTTCCCGGTCCTGTTTGTTTCCGTTGCCTGCGGTGCCCTCTCCGGCTTCCACAGCCTCGTTTCTTCTGGTACCTCCTCCAAGCAGGTCGAGAAGGAGCAGGACGCCGTCAAGGTCGGTTATGGCGCCATGATCGTCGAGTCCTTCGTCGGCATCCTTGCCATCATCGTCGCCGGCATCATGTTCTCCGATATGAACACCGCCGGCACCGGTGCCCTCAACGCCGGCGTCGCTTCCACCCCGTTCCAGATCTTCGCCGCTGGCATCTCCCGCGGTATGCAGGCCTTCGGTGTTGACGGCACGCTCGCTACCGTCTTCATGACCATGAACGTCTCCGCTCTGGCCCTGACCTCGCTCGATGCCGTCGCCCGCATCGCCCGCACCTCGTTCTCCGAGTTCTTTGCCCAGACCAACGACGCCCTGGCCATCGAGTCCAAGGCCGGCTACATGAAGGTTCTCGGCAACCCCTGGTTCGCCACGGTCGTCACCCTGCTTCCCGGTCTCGCCCTCGCCTTTGGCGGCTATGCCAACATCTGGCCGCTCTTTGGTGCTTCCAACCAGCTGCTCGGCGGCATGACCATGATCACCCTCGCCGTGTTCTGCAAGTGCACCGGCCGCAAGGGCTGGATGCTCTACGTGCCCGTCGCCTTCCTGCTCTGCTGCACCTTCACCTCGCTGGTCCAGAGCGCCATGGGCTGCATGACCGCTGTCCAGGCTTACGGCTTCTTCGGCACCATCCCGGCTACCGCCACCACGGCCGCCGTCTCCGTCGCCGCCACCAAGGGCTTGCAGCTCGTTTTCGCCGTCCTGCTGATGGTCCTGGGCCTCATCGTCGCCGTCAACTGCCTCAAGGAGTTCTTCGGCAAGGAGGCCGGCTCCATGCCCGACGAGGAGCCCGAGTGGTCCGAGATGGGCAAGGCCGAGTACGGTCGCGCCGCTGCCGCTGAAGCTCCTGCCGACGCCGAGGCCGCCAAGGCCTAGTCAGCTTGATGGACTAACCGTTCCATCCATATGACTCGGAAAGACCGGGTCCGCGACTTCGCGGGCTCGGTCTTTTTTTCATGCGAAAGCGGGTGACGCTCGAGTGTTCTCGCAGATGTTTTGCGTGAATAAGGGCGCGCGTTGTACCATATAAACGTATATGTGTACATATGAAAGGGGCCCCGTGGCCAAGACGGTATATTCCGATAATCAAAACAATGTCGATGCTTTGGCTGAGCGCCTGAGCAGCCAGACGTCGCTTTCTGCCGAGCGCGCCAAGCTGGTTGCCTACGACCTGCTCTGCCGCAAGGCGCTCAAGATCAAGTCGAGCGCGCTGGCGCAGATTTTCCGTTCCGTCGATAAGGAATGCAACACCAAGGTGATGCGCGACGAACTCATCGCGGCAAAGATCGTTACCAAGATCGAGGGCAGCGGCATTAACGGGCGCCCGGCGTTCTATACCATCAATGTCGAGATCCGCGATACCCAGGAGCAGCCTGCCGAGTCCGTCGAAGATTTTGTCGTCGAGGATTCCGCTGACGTGCCTGCTGTGGAAGAAGCTGCTCCGCGTGAGCATGTCGATACCGATGAGTTGCTCGATGAGAACGTTGTGCGTGCCTTTACGGCCAAGGCAGGACGCGGCGGTTTTGGCGGGGGTGGCAAGCGCGATGCGCAGCGCCGCGCCCAGCAGGAGCGCTTCCGTCGTGCCGTTGCTCAAAAGGGTGAGACGGATGCCGAGGCTGTTGAGAACGAGGTTGCTGCCGAGTCGCAGAGGCCCGCGAAGGAGCAAAAGCCCGTGGAGGCCCAGGAGCCCCAGCGTCGCCGTGGTGCCCACTTTAAGGCTGCGCAGCAGGATGTCGCGCATGAGGTTGAAGAGCCTTCCGAGGCTGCAGACGATGTTGAGGAGTCTGCCAAGAAGGCTCCGGGTTCATGCCGTCCCGGGCGTGGTTTTGCGAGGCGCGCGTATCCCGTAAGGCGTCAGGAGAAGGGCGAGCCGGCTTCGACCACTCAGGACAAGAAGGCCGAACAAACCGAGAAAACCGTTGAGCCGGCGGCTCGCGAGCAGAAGCCTGTTGAGCCGCAGCTTGAGGTTGCTGCCGAGGCCAAGGGCCAACAGCCTACTGATGGGCAGACGGAGCAGGGCGCGTCGAGCAAGCCTCGCCGCCGTCGCCATCGCGGGGGCCGCAGTTCCCATGCCGAGGCTGCAGCCGAGAAGACCACGCCGCAGGACGAGGATGCGAAGGCCGAGGTTTCTTCGGGGCAGCCTAAGCGCCAGCCGGCGAAGGAGAGCAAGTCCGATCGTCCTCAGAAGCAGGCGTCTATGCCGAAGCGCGAGCGCAATTCCCAAGGCGATTCTAAGCGCAAGCCTCAGAAGAAGCCGGAGTCTGCCGCAGCAGATACTGCTGCCCAGCAGCCCGAGTCGGCCATCCACGGCGAGGTATCGGCGTTTGCCCTTGCTCGCGTTTTAGGCAGGCAGCTGCTCAAAGTTGTCCCTACGCCTACGGCGCTCACTAAGATCAAGGAGCAGCAGACACAGATCGTAAAGGTCGAGGGCAAGGACGGCAAAAAGGCTCCGCAGCGCACCCAGCACAACGAGATGTCCAACCGCAAGATTGCCGAGGAAATCGCAATCATCCAGGCTTGGATCGAGCAAAACCGAGGTGCCGATACGCCGGTTGCCTCGCGCCGCCAGCGTGCCTATCAGATTTTTAACGACGAGAAGGCTTTTGACGGCAAGCACGGTGAGCGCCTGATAAGGCGCATGACCGAAAAGGGCATCAGCATGCAGGCGATCAAGGTCGCCCCCAACCGCCCCGTGCACTTTACGGGTTTCTTTACGCTGGGCGCCGATAAGCCGTTCATTATGGTCGAGAACCTGGACACCTACGACGAGATCGTCAGGCTGCTGCGTGGCCGCAAGCACGCCAAGCTCTTTGGCATCAAGGTGGGCGGCGTGATTTTTGGCGGCGGATGCAAGGCGAGCGTCTCGCATGCCCTGGACGATTATCTGGCTGAGATCGGCTATCGCTTTAACTACGTCTACTACGTGGGCGATATCGACCGCGAGGGCGCGCGCATCGTCGAGCAGGCTCGCAATGCCAATGTGGTTGAGATTCGCCTGCATGCCGGCATGTACCGCGCCATGCTCGCCGAGCATAAGCGTCGCGTGAAGGCCGGCGGCGAGTGCGAGTCCGCGGCTGCCAACCAGGGCGTGCCGCAGAACTTGGCGGCGACGATCAAGGATCTGCCCATGGTCACGCGCGTGCAGTTCCGCAATGTGCTACGTGAAGGCGGGCGCATTCCGCAGGAGATTCTGATGACTGCCGACTATCGGGATGGCGACTCAGGAAGCTTCGACCGCATGCTCAACAATTAGGGACGTGTGGCCCCGGCGGGCCGGGCATTAAGTTTGCTGCTCTACAGTCCTGCGCAAGACGAAGGCCACATTAAGTGGCCTTCTTTGCGTGCGGAACTCGCGACAAACTTAATGCCCGGCCGGCCGGGGCCACACGGCACTTTGTAGATGGCGGCTCGCTTTTCGGAACTGGGCTGATGTGGGACGGTGGGATTCCGCGTCCGCCTTTTCGGCGGCCGCGCCCCGCTGTGTCGCTTCGCTCCTTGCGTGCTGCGCTAGAAAACGCTTCGCGTTTCCTCAGCTCCGCACCCTGGCGGGTTCGAATTCCTCCGCTTGCCCACAAGAAAGCGCCCTGGGCCGTTATGGGCTCAGGGCGCTCAATTTTAATGGCTGGGACGGAGGGATTCGAACCCCCAACAGCCGGCACCAAAAACCGGAGTTCTACCGTTGAACTACGTCCCAATGTTTGGCGTTGCCCAAAAGCAACTCGTCTAGTTTACCTAATCTGCGAGGGCATCGCAAACGCCATCGAGCAGACGTACGGCGAGGGTCTGCGCGTCGCTGGCCGTGAAGGTGCCGTTGTAGCGCGTCATTCCCGTGAGCTCGATGCGAATTCGTGCCGGCTTTTGCTGTGCGGCGACATTGGCGGTACGGATGCGCTGGGCCAGGTTGTGGCACTCGGCGAGGGCGATC
Organism: uncultured Collinsella sp.; assembly: GCA_905199545.1. Classification (GTDB taxonomy): domain Bacteria; phylum Actinomycetota; class Coriobacteriia; order Coriobacteriales; family Coriobacteriaceae; genus Collinsella. Next base: position 348,056 of record CAJKGW010000001.1, on the reverse strand, counting down.
GTGGCGCGCGGGGCGGCGTCTGCAGGCAACTCGTCGCTTGCGATCTCGAGCACCAGGTCGACATCGGTCGGAACCTCGGAATCGCAAAGCATCATGCCGCTGCTGTCGGTCGTCGCCGTGGCGATGTTCCACATGCGCGATGCTACGCTGCGCGCGATAGGGTCCTCGCCGATGACGGCAATCTGGAAACGCTCGAGCACGTTGGCGGCGCGCGCAAAACCGATGCGAGACTCGGCTTCGGTGACCGAGGGCTTGCCCTCCCACACATGGTGCAGGCGGTTGATGTAGGCGTAGGTGTCCTGGAAGGCCATGCCGTCGGCAAACAGGCCGACATTTTCCTGGAACTGCTGCAGGGCGGCCTCGGTATGCGGACCAAAGTAGCCGTCGTCTTCGCCACAGGCAAAGCCCAAAACGTTGAGAGCGCGCTGCAGGGCCTGCACATCGGCGCCATGGAAATTGGGCATGCGCAGATACAGAGTGCGGTCGCCCAGCTTATACGAGGCGTCGACCAGGGCGCTCCAACAGGGGATATCGACGGCATAACCGGCCGCAAGGCCGCTATCGAGCCTAAACGTGCCAACGGCCTGCTCGGTGGTGGTGCCAAAGCGCTTGTCGGCGACCTCGTCGGCATCGATGGTGTAACCGAGCTGCAGAAGGCGGGACTGAACATCCTCGACGGCTGCTCCCTGCATGCCCGTGGTAATAGGTTCCATGAACGAACCCCTTTCGGCGTACGATTCGTACTATTTTGAGCGCGTGTCGGATAGACAACGCGAGACAATGCATAAACATGCACTCAACAGTGTAGCAACTTGTACCCAAACGCGCTGCCCACAGGTTTTGTGACCCCCGCTAGTTGAGGCGCTCCACAAAGAAATCTGCCATGGAGAGGAACAGTTCGCGTGCGTGCGGGTCAAGCTCAACGTTCTCGATGGCAGCCTTGGCTTTTGCGGTCAGGTCCAGCGCGTAGGCGTGAGCATATTCGATGGAGCCGGTCTGCTGGAAGATCTCCACGGCGCGCGCGAGCTGCGTGGGGTCCTCGGTGCCCGAGGAAAGGATTGCCTCGACCTCGTCGTGATGGCGCTCATCAGACAGGGCGTGCACGGCAACGAGCGTGCGTTTGCCCTCGGTGATGTCGGTGCGGAAGTCCTTGTTGGCGGCCTCTTTGGTGCCGACCAAGTTGAGCAGGTCGTCCTGAATCTGAAAGGCAAGGCCGGTGTGCAGGCCAAAGGCGCGTAGCGCCTCGACCTGCTCTTCGCTGCCGCCGCCGATAATGGCTCCGGCGGCAAGCGGCGTGGCTCCGCTGTAATACGCGGTCTTGTGCGTCGCCATGTCCAGGTAGTCATCAACCGAGATATCAAAGCGCTCGTCACGGACCCAACCCAGGTCAAGCGCTTGACCCTCGATGGTGCGGACGATCATCTCGGTAAGCTCGTGGAGCACACGCAGCTTCACGTCGGACTCGAGCGTGGGATCGTCGAGAACCGTCTTGGTGACCATGGTGAGCGCCAGGTCGCCACAATTGATGGCGAGCCCCGTGCCCTCGGTAAGGTGCATGCAGGGCTTGCCTCGACGAAGCTGTCCGTTGTCGGCGATGTCGTCGTGGATGAGCGCACCCGACTGGAAATGCTCGATAGCTGCCGCGGCGCTGCGGGCGCTCTCAAAGCTACCGCCCACTGCGGTTGCGGCGAGCATGCAGATAAGCGGGCGGTGGCGCTTGCCGGCGTTGGCCGTAAAAGCCGAGAGCGGCGCGTACAGGTAGCGTTCGATATCGGCAGAGGTCGCCTGTCCGTCAAAGAACGTGGCCAGATAGTCATTAATCTGGTCAAAGTGCTGGGCTAAAAAGCAGGTAAACGGACTGGACACGGGTTCTCGCATTCTTTCTTAGGTTGCATCGATGTAGTGTGCAGGCAACATATTGCCACATTGTGCCTGCCTGCGTGGCAGGTTTGGGGATTTAAGGCAACGGCGCATGTCGGACGAGTTTCGTAGTTAGACCAGTCCAAAGTGCTCGAGCGCCTTGACGACGCCATCTTTGTCGACCGAGTCGGTGATGTAGTCCGCGCGCTTTTTGAGATAGTCCGGTGCATTGCCCATGGCGATGCCGACGTCGACGGCGTTCATCAGCGAGATGTCATTGCTGGCATCACCGATGCCATACACCGTTCCATGGTTGGGGTCGAGAGCGTCGAGTACGGACTGGATACCCTCGCGCTTGGTACATTCGCGAGGCGAAATCTCGGTCACTTCGAGCTCGAGCTCGTTAAAGCAGAGCAGCGGCTCAAACGTTTGATCCTGAGCGATGCGGTTGGCAAGCGACGTGGACATTAAGATCTTGTAGGCGCTGTAATGTTGCAGCTGCGTAATTGCATCGCCCACGGTGCGGGCATATCCGGGGGCGTCGGGCGCATCGGCACCCATGCGAACGACGCCATTGAGTCCCTCAAAACGAATCACTTCGTCCGATTGCTCAAGAATGGGAGCAAGACGCTGCAGCATACCGGGCGTCATCGCCAAATCGCGGATCACGTGTCCCTCAAGTTCGACATAGCCACCCGCGAGGCAGACGATGCCGGTCCAGGGCAGATCGAGCAGCTTTGGATGGATGCAGCTCAGCGTGCGCCCTGTGCAGATAAACGCCATATTGCCCTTGGCGACAAAATTACGGATGGCTTGCGAGACCGCTTCATTGGGATAGGGGGAGAGGTCTCGCTCGCTCTCGGGAAGCTCTTGTGCCACTCGAGGGTCTTGCCAGGCGAGTGTTCCGTCGATATCGAAGAAGCAGATATCGCCGCGCTTATGGGCTGCGCTGGCGGCAGGGGAGGCCGAGGTGGTGGGCACAAATCCCGGCTCGAGGCCCATGATCTGGTCAAAATGCTCTTTAACGCGGGGAACGGAGATGCCGATAATCACCTGGGCGGTCTTGCCCGTAATGATGAGGCCCTTGGCGCCCACCGCGACAAACGACGCGTTATCTGCAACGATGGAAGGGTCTGCGACCTCGACGCGCAGGCGCGTGGCGCAGTTGGTTGCGCCCACGATATTGCCAACGCCACCTAAAAGCTGAATTACCCGCTCAGCGAGGACGTGATCTTGATCGGATTGAATACTGACCTCGCCATTGGGAGATTGCTCTTTGGCAAAGCCGCTTCCCGTTAAACGATCGATTGCCGCGCGATTGGAGACATGATCCTCGCGGCCCGGCGTCTTAAGGTCATAGACCAAGATGAGTGCTCGAAAACTAACAAAAAAGATGAGGCTAAAGGCAAGACCGATACCGAGCGCCAAAAGGTAGGAGCCGGCATGCATTCGCATGAGTGGGATGAAGTTGAAGGCCGTCATTTCCATGAGACCGCCCGAGAAGATGCCGACGATACCGAAGAAGTTCATGGTCATGGCAAGGCAGGAGGATAGGACGGCGTAGAGCAAAAAGAGTCCAGGATAGGTGAACATAAAGAGAAACTCGAGCGGCTCGGTGACACCGCAGACCACCGAGGCGACGATGGCGGGCAAAAGGATGACCTTAAGGCCGGCGCGGCGTTCGGGTTTGGCGGTGAAATAGAATGCTGCCGCGATGGCGGGAAGGCCAAAGAGCTTGCCCCAGCCGGTGGCGGTAAAACCTGCCCAGGGCGCAAGTTCATTTAAAGGGCGCGTGCTATGGGAGAGAATGGGGAGTAGGTTGGTCCACGTGGCGTAAATACCGTCGTGAATGACCAGATTGTCGTAATAGATGGGCATATAGAGCAGGTGGTGCAGCCCCATGGGCTCGAGTGCTCGCTCCAAAAACACAAAGATGCCCACGCCGAAGGGGCCGACGCCCGCAAGTGCGTGGCGCAGCGTTTCGGTCACGGCGTATGCGAAGGGCACGATGGCGGCCGAGATGGCGGCAAGGGCAAACACGGCAAAAAAGCTGATGAGGTAGACCAGCGAGGAACCCGAGAAGGTGCCGAGCCAATCGGGAACCTTGGCATCGTAGAAGCGGTCATGGATGGCGACGACGGTTGCCGATACCGCCAGCGGGCCGATAATGCCGGTGTCGAGCGTCTTGATGCCGTCGATGACGGTGATACCGCTGGCGGGGGTCAAAGATGATGGGTACTTAAGCCCAAGGTTGTCTCCGCTCAGCTTAATGATCTCGCTCAAAAAGAAGCAATAGGCAAAATAGGCCACGAGTGCCTCGAGGCAGCAGCGTGCCGGTTGCTTTTGGGCAAGACCGATAGGCAGCGCTACGGCAAAAAGGAGCGGGAGACGTTTAAAGACCGTCCACGAGCCGCGCTGGATGATGGTCCAGAAAACGTACCAAGGGGTTCCGTATACGGCGAGGTCACCGACGATGTCTACGGTCGTGGCGAGGGCGGAGATGCCGACCATGAGGCCTGATATAGAAAACAGCATGGCGGGCGCGAACATTGCCCCGCCAAAGCGTTGGATTTTCTGCAGCATAATATGCCTTCCGGATGCAACATGCTGTGCGAGCAAGAACGTTTAAACAATGAACTCATTGTAGAGGACTGGCTGCTTGCCGCATTGACGGTTTTGATTCGGTCCGATTTGGGTTTCGGGGGAACCGTCGACGGTAAATAATCCGTACTTTACCGATAATCGGTTTAAACAACTTTAAGAAATGCTATCGTGCCTAGCCATACATATTCATTAGAGGTGAAGTTATGCCAAAAGCGATTTACGAAGGAATCTACCGCGAGATCCGTTCGCGCATCATTAACGGGACCTATGCGTTTCAGGAGATGCTGCCAACCGAAGCCGAGCTGACCGCGGAGTTTGGCTGCACGCGCAATACCGTTCGACGCGCCTTGAGCATGCTGGCCGACCAGATGTTTGTGCAGCCTATACACGGCAAGGGCGCGCGCGTTATTTGGCTTAAGGGCGAAACCGACATGCTGGGCGCACTCGAAGAGGTTGAGTCGTTTGGCGAGTTCGCAAAACGCAACAATGCCGTCGCATCGACCGAGGTCAAGTCTTTTGAACATTTGATTTGCACTGAGCAACTGTCGCGCCGCCTTGGCTTTAAGGTGGGCGAGGAGCTGATTCGCGTCGTGCGTGTCCGAAGCCTCAACGGCAGCGCGCGCCAGGTGGACCACGGCTACTTTTTGGAGTCGATCGCCAAGGGCCTGACCCCCGAGATTGCGGCAAGCTCTATCTACGACTATCTGGAGCACAAGCGTGGCGTCAAAGTGATGGCGAGCCGCCGTGCGGTGAGTGTCGAGCTCGCCAACGATGAGGACTGCAGCTACTTGGACCTTGGCAAGTACAACTGCGTCGCCGTTATGGAGAGCCAGTCGTACACCTCGGACGGCATCTTATTTGAGGTGACGCACGCTCGCACACACCCCGAGATCTTCCACTACCGCGTTAACTCCAAGCGATAGCCGGCTAGCTCGCAGCCTGACGAGACTCATGTCCTCAAAGAGAAAACGCCCGGTCAAACCGACGATGCATCGGCTTGACCGGGCGTTTTCTCTGCATTCGATAACAAGTAATTGTTTATACAAAACTTGTCAAGTATCAAGTTGAAATTACCGTTCACCGAAGTTTTTCTACCGCTCTAGTAATACTTGTTCAAACAACTAGCCAAATAGCGTATTGTACAAATCAGCAAAAGGGGCAAAGTCCCCGAGCCAATCTCCGAAGGCGGCGGCAAAGGGTGCCGCCACGGTGTGAAAGGGTGGATTGTAATGAAGAACGAAATGAGCAGAAGGCAGTTCCTGGGCTTCGCTGGCTCCGCGGCTGCGGTTCTTGGTCTGGGTCTCGTGGGCTGTGGTGGTTCTGCCGGCTCCGGCTCCTCTGCTTCTGGTGACGCTGCCGAGGTCTACTTCCTCCAATTTAAGCCTGAGGTCGACAAGGAGTGGAAGGAGATCGCCAAGGCGTACAAGAAGGAGAAGGGCGTCGAGGTCAAGATCGTGACCGCCGCCTCCAACACCTACGAGGAGAAGCTCAAGTCCGAGATGTCCAAGAGCTCCGCTCCGACGCTGTTCCAGGTCAACGGCCCCACCGGCCTTAAGAACTGGAAGGACTACTGCGCCGATCTTTCCGACACCAAGCTCCGCGGTGAGCTCATCGACGACTCCCTGGCGCTGCAGTCCGACGGCAAGGATCTGGGTATCGACTGGGTTCAGGAGAGCTACGGCATCATCTACAACAAGGAGCTCCTCGAGAAGGCCGGCTACAAGGCCGAGGACATCAACTCCTTCGACAAGCTGAAGGCTTGCGCCGATGACATCCAGGCCCGCAAGGACGAGCTCGGCGTTGACGGTGCCTTCACTTCCGCCGGCATGGATGACTCCTCCAGCTGGCGCTACACCACCCACCTCGCCAACCTCCCGCTCTACTACGAGTTCGAGAAGGAGCACAACCAGGAGGACGACGAGATCAAGGGCGAGTATCTCGACAACTTTAAGCAGATCTTCGACCTGTACATCACCGACTCCACCTGCGATCCTTCGCAGCTCGCCTCCAAGACCGGTGACGACGCCACCAACGAGTTCGCAACCGGCAAGGCCGTCTTCTACCAGAACGGCTCTTGGGCCTACGCCGACCTCACCAAGGCCGGTATGACCGACGACCAGCTCGGCATGCTGCCGATCTACATCGGCGTCGACGGCGAGGAGAACCAGGGCCTGTGCTCCGGCGGCGAGAACTACTGGTGCGTCAGCTCCCAGGCTTCCGAGGATGCCCAGAAGGCCACCGAGGACTTTATGTATTGGTGCGTCACTTCTGACACCGCCACCAGCATCATCGCTGACAAGATGGGTCTGACCGCCCCGTTCAAGAGCGCTAAGGAGACCACCAACGTCTTCTCGCAGCAGGCCGTTGCTATGGCCAAGGACGGCAAGAAGACCGTTGCTTGGGACTTCGTTTACATCCCCTCTGAGGAGTGGAAGAAGAACCTCAAGCAGGCTCTCATCGCTTATGCTGCCGACAACACCAAGTGGGACGGCGTCAAGAACGCCTTCGTCGATGGCTGGAAGACCGAGAAGGCTGCTTCCGAGTAAGCAGTTGCTGCCCAAGCTATCTGATTAGCGACAGGGGGCGGGCAGACGTAGGTTTGCCCGCCCCCTGCATATTGAAAGGACCCTTCTATGGGCAAAGCACTCAAGCGCTGGTGGCCGCTCTTTATGCTGCCCACGTGCCTGGCGTTTATGATCGGGTTCGTGATTCCCTTTATCCAGGGTTTCTATCTCTCGTTCTGCCAGTTTATTACCATCAATAACGCGCACTTTGTCGGTATCGAGAACTACGTGCGCGCACTGACCGACCCGCAGTTCTCCACGTCGTTCTTCTTTACCGTGGCGTTTGCCTTCCTGTCGACGGTGCTCATCAACGTGATCGCGCTGGCCATTGCGCAGGCGCTCACTCGCAAGGCGCTCAAGGGCACCAACATCTTCCGTACGATTTTCTTTATGCCTAACCTGATTGGCGGCATTGTACTGGGTTACATTTGGCAGATTCTGATCAACTGCCTGCTCTCCAACGTGGGTGCCCAGCTTATCGCCCTCAACTCCGCCGCTGGCTTCTGGGGCCTTATCATCCTGACCCTGTGGCAACAGGTCGGCTACATGATGATCATCTACATCGCCGGTCTGCAGTCCATTCCGTCTGATTACATCGAGGCCGCCAAGGTCGACGGCGCTACGGCATGGCAGACGTTTTGGAAGGTTAAGATCCCCAACCTGATGCCGACCATCACCATCTGCCTGTTCCTGTCTATCACCAACGGCTTTAAGCTGTTCGACCAGAACCTCGCCCTTACCGGTGGTGCCCCGGCGCACTCCACCGAGATGCTCGCCCTGAACATCTACAACACGTTCTATTCGCGTGCTGGCATCGCATGGCAGGGCATCGGTCAGGCCAAGGCAGTTATCTTCTGCATCCTGGTTGTCGCTATTTCTATGATCCAGCTTAAGGCCACGAGGTCCAAGGAGGTGCAGCAGTAATGAAACGCGATAAGGCTATTAACCGCGCGCTCTCGATCTTCTTTACGATTCTGTCGCTCGCGTGGATCTACCCTGTGTTCATGATTGCGCTCAATTCCTTTAAGAAGGGGACCGCAATCAGCACCACCACGGCGTTCGATCTGCTCACGCCCGAGACGTTCAACGGCCTCGCAAACTACGTGCACGCTCTTAACGAGCAGGGCTTTGCCTCGGCGTTTATGTACTCGCTCATCATCACAGTCACGTCGGTCGTGCTGATTCTGGTGTGCTGCTCCATGTGCGCTTGGTACGTGGTTCGTGTCAACAACAAGATCTCGAACTTCTTCTATTACCTGTTCGTGTTCTCGATGGTCGTACCGTTCCAGATGCTGATGTTCACGCTGTCCAATTTGGCGGACCGCATCGGCTTTAATACGCCGTTCAACATCTGCTTTATCTATCTGGGCTTTGGCGCGGGCCTGGCGGTCTTTATGTTCGCCGGCTTTGTAAAGAACATCCCGCTCGAGATCGAGGAGGCGGCCATGATTGACGGCTGCAACCCGGTTCAGGTGTTCTTTAAGATCGTTCTCCCCATCATGAAGCCCACCTATCTTTCGGTCGGCATCCTCGAGACCATGTGGGTCTGGAACGACTACCTGCTGCCCTACCTTACGCTCGACTCCACCAAGTACAAGACCATTCCTATTTTGATCCAGTACTTCCGCGGCGGCTATGGCCACGTCGAGCTCGGCCCCATGATGGCCTGCATCATGATGGTCGTTGTCCCCATCGTCATCATGTACATCTTCTGCCAGAAGTACATCATCGACGGTGTGGTGGCAGGTGCCGTCAAGGGCTGATGCCGTAACTGTTTTGCAAGTTTCTGCGGCGCCCCTCAGCGCGGCGCCGCGTATCGAAAGGTAGAGACATGGCCGAGATCGTTCTCAAACATGTTCAGAAGGTGTATCCCAACAACGAGTCAAAAAAGAAGGGCTTCTTTGGCAAAAAGAAGAAGACCGAGGAGAAGAAGCACAACCTCAAGGTTACCGAGGACGGTGTGCTCGCTGTAGAGGACTTCAACCTCACCGTTCACGACCAGGAGTTCATCGTCCTCGTTGGCCCGTCTGGCTGCGGTAAGTCCACGACGATGCGCATGATCGCCGGCCTGGAGGACATCACCTCGGGCGACGTGCTCATCGACGGCAAGCGCGTCAACGACGTGGCACCCAAGGACCGCGACATTGCCATGGTGTTCCAGAGCTATGCTCTGTACCCCAATATGACGGTGTACGAGAACATGGCGTTTACGCTCGAACTCAAGAAGGTCCCCAAGGACGAGATCGACCGTAAGGTTCGCTCCGCTGCCGAGATCCTGGGTATTACCGAGTACCTTGACCGTAAGCCCAAGGCGCTCTCCGGCGGCCAGCGTCAGCGCGTCGCCATCGGCCGCGCCATCGTGCGTGATCCTAAGGTCTTCCTGATGGACGAGCCGCTGTCCAACCTGGACGCCAAGCTGCGTAACCAGATGCGTGCCGAGCTCATCAAGCTGCGCCACGAGATCAAGGGCACGTTCATCTACGTCACTCATGACCAGACCGAGGCCATGACCCTCGGTGACCGTATCGTGGTCATGAAGGACGGCGTCGTCCAGCAGATCGCCACCCCGCAGGAGGTCTTCAACCATCCCGCGAACATCTTCGTCGCCGGCTTTATCGGCGTGCCGCAGATGAACTTCTTCGATGCCCAGCTGGTGCGCTCGGGCAACAGCTTTACCGTCAAGACCGAGGATATGAACGTGGCGCTCGCCCCCGAGACCTGCGCTCAGCTTGCTCTCAACTGGGACGGCGGCGACGTGAAGGAGATCACGGCCGGCGTGCGTCCCGAGCAGATTCTGCTTGCCGACAAGGACGAGGAGGGCGCGCTCCAGGGTACCGTCGAGGTGACCGAGCTCATGGGCTCGACCGAGCATGTCCACGTGACTGCTCCCGACGGCCAGTTTGTCCTGATCATTCCCGTTGTCGACCTCGAGGCCAAGGGCGCGCTCAAGGCGGGCGACCCCATCTGGTTCAAGTTTGAGAAGAACGCGACCCACCTCTTCGATAAGGTCTCTGGCAAGAACCTTATCTAGGCCCGGTGCAACCAGGCCCTTCCTTTGGGCGACTGCGGTATTGCCATCCTTTTGCCGCGGTCACATATAAGGCTCCCCTCCCGTCCACTAGGCGAGAGGGGAGTCTTTCTTTGTGTTGGGGTTGTCCGTCTCCAGTTTGTCTTGATCTGTAACAGGTAGAAGGCCAAATTGGGTCTAGATGTTACAGATCGAGACAGCGCCGAACTGCCTTTCCTTTTATCTCGATCTGTAACACGAAGGACTGATTTCGGCAGCTACCTGTTACAGATTGAGATTGTTTTAGCGGCCTTGCCCGTCTGTCTCGTTCTGTAACAGGTAGACCCGATTCCAGCGGTTATCTGTTACAGATTGAGACAGTTCATCGGGACAATTCTGTTTGTCTTGATCTGTAACAGATAGACCCAATTTTGCCGGTTAGGTGTTACAGATCGAGATTGTTTGGTCGAGGTGGGCCACGGGCAACACGCAGGCACAAAAAACGGAGCCGTGTTGCCACGACTCCGCTTTCAAGAGGATGGGTAAGGGGAATGGGTTAGTCCAGGTGCCAAATCTCGTCGTTGTACTGGGAGATCGTACGGTCGGACGAGAAGGTGCCGGCGTTGGCGATGTTGATCAGCGCCTTGCGCATCCAGACATCCTGGTCCTCGTAGTCGGCCAGCACGCGCTCCTTGGTCTGGATGTACTCCTCAATGTCGAGCAGGGCCATAAACCAGTCCTTGCCCTTGATGTCGTCGTGCAGACGCTGCAGGCGCTCCGCGTTGCCGGTCGCCATAAAGGCGGGGTTGGTGATGAAGTCCACTAGCAGCTTGATGCCGGGCTTGCGGTAGAGCGCGCCGGCGTCATAGGTGCCGTCGGCGTAGAGCTGCTCGACCTGCTTGGACGAGGCGCCAAAGGTATAGATGTTCTCGTCGCCGACAAGCTCGGCAATCTCCACGTTGGCACCGTCGAGCGTGCACAGGGTCAAAGCGCCGTTGAGCATGAACTTCATGTTGGAGGTGCCGCTCGCCTCCTTGGAGGCCAGGCTGATCTGCTCGGAGATGTCAGCAGCGGGGATCACGCGCTCGGCAGCGGTGACGTTGTAGTTCTCGATCATGACAACCTGCAGGTAGGGAGCCACGTCGGGGTCGTTTGCAATCCACTGGGACAGCGTCAGGATCAGGTGAATGATGTCTTGGGCGATAGTGTAGGCAGGGGCCGCCTTGCCGCCAAAGATGATGGTGACGGGATGCTTAGGTCTGTTGCCGTTCTTGATATCGAGGTACTTCCAGATGATGTAGAGCGCGAGCATCTGCTGGCGCTTGTACTCGTGGATGCGCTTGACCTGGACGTCGATGATGGCGTTGGAGGGAATGGTCACGCCCTGCTCGAGCGCCATGAACTGGCGCATGATGGCCTTGGCCTCGGCCTTGGTGGCGGCCAGGCGCTCAAGAACATCCTTATCGTCGGCGAAGTTGGCGAGTTTGCTCAGATCGCCGGTGCTGCGCCAGTCGGTGCCGATCACATCGTCGAGCAGGCTGGCGAGCGCAGGGTTGGCCCCATGGATCCAGCGGCGGAAGGTGATGCCGTTGGTCTTGTTGGAGAACTTCTCGGGATAGATCTCGTAGAACGGATGAAGCTCGGTGTCCTCCAGGATCTTGGTGTGGAGTGCGGCTACGCCGTTGATGGAGAAGCCAAAGTGGATGTCCGTGTGGGCCATGTGGACGGTGTCGTGCTCGTCGATGATGGCGACGCGCGGGTCATCGTGCTCGGCTTTCGCGATCTCATCGAGCTTGACGATAATGTCGGCGATGGCAGGGGAGACCTTCTGCAGGCTGGCGAGCGGCCACTTCTCGAGCGCCTCGGCAAGAATCGTGTGGTTAGTGTAGGCGACCATGGAGCGTACGATGGTCACGGCTTCGTCAAACTCGATGCCATGCTCGGTGGTGAGCAAGCGAATGAGCTCGGGGATGACCATGGTGGGGTGCGTGTCGTTAATTTGGACCACGGCGTAGTCGGCCAGATCGTGCAGGTTGCTGCCGCGCTCGACGGCCTCGTCGATCAGGAGCTGGGCGGCGTTGCTCACCATGAAGTACTCCTGATAGATGCGAAGTAGGCGGCCCTGCTCGTCGGAATCGTCGGGGTAGAGGAACAAGGTGAGGTTCTTGGCGATCTCGGTCTTGTCGAAGTCGATGGAGCTGCCGGGGACCAGGCCGTCGTCGACGCTCGCCAGGTCGAACAGGCGCAGGCGGTTTTTGGTGGGCTGGTCGTAACCGGGCACATCGATGTTGACGAGCTTGGAGGTAACGGCAAAATCGCCGAACTCGACGGTGTAGGAGCGGTCATCGTCGACTAGGATGTCCTGCTCACCGAGCCACTCGTCGGGGACGGCCTTCTGCTGGTTGTCGACAAAGCGCTGACGGAACAGACCGTAGTGATAGTTGAGGCCCACGCCATCGCCGGTCAAGCCCAGCGTGGCGATGGAATCCAGGAAGCACGCGGCCAGGCGGCCCAGGCCGCCGTTGCCGAGCGACGGCTCGACCTCGAATTCCTCGATCTTGTTGAGGTCGTGGCCTGCGGCGGTGAGCTGGTCCTTAACTTCGTCGTAGATGCCGAGGTCGATCATGTTGTTGATGAGCAGCTTGCCGATCAAAAATTCGGCGGAAATGTAATAGAGCTTTTTCTTGCCGTTGTTGAGCGGGCAGGTGGCGGAGCGCTCCTGCACGAGTTTGACCAGCAGCTTGTAAATGCGACGGTCGTCGAGCTGTTCGAGCGAGGTGCCAAAAGACTGCTCGGCGAGTTCCATGAGGTTAATTTGGGGCATGTTTTCTCCTGTGATGGGTTGTTTCATGTCTGCAATTCATAAGAAGCCCGCGCGAGGGGATTGGGGTGGCCTCGCGCGGGAAAAGCAAGCGCGTCCGCACGGTGGGGAGGGGTCGGGCGCGGTAGCTCCTATTGAGGAAGCTCGATTTCGGCTTCCGACGGGATGCGGAAGTAGGTCTCGGTCCAGTCGGTGAGTTTGTGCTCGAGCTCGCGGGTGATGGCGCCGTCGAGCATGCGCCAGGTCCAGTTGCCGCCCAGCGTGGCAGGGGTGTTGATGCGCGCCTCGTTGCCCAAGTTGAGCAGGTCCTGCATGGTGTAGACGCACGTGTCGCTCACGCTGGCTGCGATGGTTCGGTTGAGCGCGTCGGCGATGGGTTCGCCGGCCTGCTGATGGGTGTACAGGGCTGTCTGCTCGCGCTGACGCGGGGTAGCCGTTCCTTCAAACCAGCCGCGTGCCGTCTCGTTGTCGTGAGTGCCCACGTAGGCGACGGTGTTGGCAATGTAGTTGTGCGGCAGGTAGTACGAGTTGGTGCCCTCAAAGGCAAACTGCAGGATCTTCATGCCGGGGAAGCCCGAGTTGTCGCGCATATCAATGACGCCGGGGGTGAGGAAGCCCAGATCCTCGGCGATGATGGGCAGCGTGCCGAGCTTTTCCTCGAGTGTCTTGAAGAGCTTGAGGCCGGGACCCTGCGTCCACGAACCGTAGGACGAATCAGGCGAGGAGAACGGCACCTCCCAATAGGCCTCGAAGCCGCGGAAGTGATCCAGGCGGATGACGTCGTACATGTCGAGGGCGGCGCGAATGCGGCCCTCCCACCAGGAGAAGCCGTCGGCCTCCATGGCGTCCCAGTCGTAGATGGGGTTGCCCCAGTACTGGCCGGTGGCCGAGAACTGGTCGGGCGGCGTGCCGGCGACGCTCACGGGATTGCCGGCGGCGTCGATCTTAAAGAGCTCAGGTGTCGCCCACATCTCGACGGAGTCACGCGAGACATAGATGGGCAGGTCGCCGATGATGAGAATGTCGCGCTCGTTGGCATAGGCCTTGAGGCGGCTCCACTGGCGATCGAAGAAGTACTGCGTCATCTGGTGGTAGAGCATACGCGCCGGATGGTCGGCGCAGACCTTGGCGGAAGCCTCGCCGCGGGTGCGGAGCTCCGCGGGCCACTCCCAAAACGCCTTGAGACCGCACTCCTCTTTGACGGTCATGAACTCACAGTAGGGGATGAGCCAGTCCTCGTTGGCCTGGATAAAGTCATCGAAATCGGCCGGCTTGTCGGCAGCAAAGCGCTCGGCGGCGCGGTCGAGAATCTGACGGCGGCCGCCAAAGATAGCACCGTAGTCGACATTGCTGGGGTCGGATCCCAGATACACGCCATCGATATCGCGCTGCTCCAGATACCCTGCCTCGATAAGCTCGGCAAAGTCGATAAAGTTGGGGTTGCCTGCGCGGGCCGAGAACGACTGATAAGGCGAATCGCCATAGCTGGTCGTCGTAAGGGGCAGAATCTGCCAGTAATGTTGTTTGCACGAGGCGAGAAAATCGACGAAGTCGTAGGCATTCCAGCCAAAGCCGCCGATTCCGTATGGTCCGGGCAGAGATGAGACGGGCATGAGGACGCCGCTTGCACGCTCCATGAATGCGCTCACCAACCTTCTTGTTGTGGGGTCGGCCTGCCGATGGGTGTGCAGTCCGCCTCCGATGTTCTGATTCGATACGCCTATTGTAAAACATGTTGTTTAAACATGTACAGGCAAGATAAAAAAGTTGGTCGATTTTCGGCGAATGGCTACATGCCATGAAAAAGCCCCGACCTCACAACGTGAGATCGGGGCAAGAACGGTATGTAGGTTTTTGCTACTCGGCGTCGGTGAAGCCGTTGGGGTTGTGGCTCTGCCAGTTCCAGCTATCGCGGCACATGTCCGCGATGTCGTACTGGGCCTTCCAGCCCATCATGCGCTCGGCCTTGGAGGCATCGCACCAGTTGGCGGCGATATCGCCGGCGCGGCGCTCGCGAATCACATAGGGCAGCTCCTTGCCGCAGGCCTTGGAGAAGGCGGCGACGACCTCGAGCACCGAGGTGCCGGTGCCGGTGCCCAGGTTGAAGATCTCGACGCCGGTCTTGCCGTTCATCCAGTTGAGGGCGGCAACGTGGCCCGAGGCCAGGTCACAAACGTGGATATAGTCGCGCACGCCCGTGCCGTCGGGAGTGGGGTAGTCATTGCCAAAGACCTGAACGGCCTCGAGCTTGCCCACGGCAACCTGCGCGACATAGGGCACCAGGTTGTTGGGGATGCCCTTGGGGTCCTCGCCGATCAGGCCCGACGGATGAGCGCCGATGGGGTTGAAGTAACGGAGCAGCACGACGTCCCACTCGGGGTCGGCGGTGTGGACGTCCATAAGGATCTGCTCGATCATCCACTTGGTCCAGCCATAGGGGTTGGTTGCGGGCTTCTTGGGGTCTTCCTCGGTGACGGGCGGGTTGTCCGGGTCGCCGTAGACGGTCGAGGAGCTCGAGAAGATGATGGACTTGCAGCCATGGTTGCGCATGACGTCGATGAGCACCAGGGTGTTCTCGATGTTGTTGTGGTAGTACTCGACGGGCTTGCTCACCGACTCGCCGACGGCCTTAAAGCCGGCAAAGTGGATGACACGGTCGATCTGATGGGTATCGAAGATCTTGTTCATCGCATCGCGGTCGAGCACGTTGGCCTCGTAGAAGGTGAGGTTCTTGGCGGCCTCGTCGCCCACGATGGTCTTGACGCGGTCGACGGCGACGGCGCTGGAGTTGGAGAGATCATCGACGATGACGACCTGGTAGCCACCCTCGAGCAGCTGAACGACGGTGTGCGAGCCGATAAAGCCGGCGCCACCGGTAACGAGGACGCAGGTGTCTTTGGGGTCGAGTGCTTTGGACATGTAGTCTCCTATCGAATCAGGAACACTTCTAGAGGGGAGTATAGCGCAGGCGGGGACGCCCAAATGGTGCACTGTAGGAAAAGCAGAGGATTATGTTAACGTACTCATATAAGAGCTTGCTCAATTGTTACCTCAAATTTGACAATTGCTTACGAGCCGCCGACCTTGTAGTTTCCTGCCGTTCGTGGAAATCGTTGGGACGCGCCATATGTACGCTAATATGTATGAGTTGAGCGACATATAAATAAGCATGTAACGGAGTACATATGTCACCAAACAGCGATTCCATCCTTTCCCAGGAGCTCTCGCGCCGCACTGCCCTTAAGGCCCTATTCGGCGCCGCTTCTGCGGCAGTTCTTTTTGGCCTGCCCACTCGCGCCCATGCGGCGGAGGCTTCCAAAGAAACCACCGATAAATTGAATGCCGCCCAGGCCCAACTCGACGAGGTTCAGGCCCAGCTCGACAGCATCGCAAATGAGTATGCGGCGCTGGCCAACAAGAATGCCCAGACCCTCAACGACATCGAGAATGTCCAGGGCAAGATTGACGACACGCAGGCCCAGATCGATGAAAAGAAGGCCGAGCTCAAGAAGAAGCGCAACGACCTTTCCGATCGCGTGGCCGCCAGCTACAAGTCCGGCGGCACGAACATCCTGTCGCTGCTGCTGGCCTCTGGCTCGTTTGAGGAACTCGTTGCCAACGCGCATTACGTTGAGAAGATCAACAAGAGCGACCGCGATGCCATCGAGGATATCCAGACGATTCAGGCTGAGCTCGACGCACAGAAGACCGAGCTCGAATCACAAAAGGCCGACCTGGAGAAACTCAAGGACCAGCAGACGGCTCAGATGCAGGATATGCAGGCCAAGCAGCAAGAAGTCCAGACCGTGCTGAACGGTCTTTCCGACGACGTCAAGGAACTCATGGCTCAGCGCGATTCCGAGATCCTCGCTGCCGCCCAGGCCGAGGAGGCTGCCAGGAAGGCCGCCGCCGCTGCCGCAGCCGCCGCGAACAAGAACAATTCCTACTCGGGTGGTTCGAGCTCGGGCGGTGGATCGTATGCGCCCGGAACTCCGCAGCAGAATGCCGGCTCGGGCAAGCAGCAGGCCGTCGTCAACGCGTGCTACTCCACACCTTCGCCGGGTCAGAACTGGTGCGCGGCGTGGGTTACCAATGTCTTCCGTAACGCCGGCGTTGGCTACTTTGGCGGTAACGCGTGCGATATGTTTAACGCCTGGTGCTATAGCTCCGACCGCTCGGCGCTGCAGGTGGGCATGATCGTGGCCGATTCCTCGCACAGCGGCACGGGTGCTCCGGGCCTTATCTACGGTCATGTGGGTATCTACGTTGGCGGCGGCATCGTAATGAGCAACGAGGGCGCCATTACGTCTAAGTCGCTTGATTCGTTTATTAGCTTCTATGGCACTGGGTCGGGCGTGCGTTGGGGCTGGCTTGGCGGTATTGCGCTGTCGTAACTGCGGCTTGAAGCTGGTTGGTCCGGGACTGCGGGCGAGGCATAAGGTTGCCTGCTCTACAGTCCTGCGCAAGACGAAGGCCACATTAAGTGGCCTTCTTTGCGTGCGGAACTCGCGACCAACCTTATGCCTCGCCCGCAGTCCCGGACCTTTCGGGTTCAAAGCGCGACACACCGGACTGGTTGCCTGATATAAAGATGGCGAAGCCCCCTTTCGGGGCCTTCTTTTTTATTAGAGGAATTCGCCTACTCGGTGGACTTCGGGTTCTAGGTCTACGTCGAATTGGTCTTTGACGGTTGTTTGGATGTGGCGGATGAGTTCGTCGACATCGGCGGCGGTGGCGTGGTCGGCGTTGACGATGAAGCCGCAGTGCTTTTCGCTCACCTGCGCGCCGCCGATGGCGTGTCCTCGCAGGCCGGCGTCCATGATGAGCTTGCCGGCAAAGTAGCCCTCGGGGCGCTTGAAGGTGGAGCCGGCACTCGGCATGTCGAGCGGCTGCTTGTCCTCGCGGCGCTGGTGGTAGTCGTCCATGTCGGCCTTGATCATCGCGGCGTTGCCCGGGGCGAGATTGAAAGTGGCCGAAAGCACGACGAAACCGTCGTCGGCAATGCGGCTCTTGCGATAGCCCAGGTTGAGCTCATCGACATCGAACTCAATAATGTTGCCGCTGCCGCGGGTGCCGTCGTCGAGCATGCGGGCGGGCTTGTAGACGCGCACAGACTCCAGCACATCGGCCATGCAGGCGCCATAGGCGCCGGCGTTCATATAACAGGCGCCGCCGACCGATCCGGGGATGCCCGAGATGGGCTCCATGCCGGTGAGGCCGGCCTCGGCTGCCGTCGCGGCGACATCGGAAAGCAAGGCGCCGGCTGCTGCCGTGACGTGCGTGCCGTTGACCGTAATGTCGGAGAGGCCCTCGCCCAACGCCACGACGACGCCGCGGATGCCCTTGTCGCCGACGAGTAGGTCGGAGCCGTTGCCCACGATGGTGAGGGGCAGGTCGCAGCGATAACAGGTGTCAAGCGTGGCGACGAGGCCCTGCTCGGTGTCGGGCGTGACAAAGACGTCGGCCGGGCCGCCGATCTTAAACGTGGTGTGGTCGCGCATGGGCTCGCTCATCAACACGTTGTCCTCGCCGGCAACACCGGCGAGCGCGCAGAGCAGGTCCTCGTTAAAAAAGTCATTCTCGTGCATACGAATATCCGCCTTATGGTGGTCGTTTTCATCAATCGAATGCAATATACCCCACCCGGATGGATTTGGTGCAAAGTAACCTGACCCCAATGCATCACATGGTGCAAAGGGGCCAGGTTACTTTGCACCAATCACGGCGGTAAAACAGCCGTCTACCGGATTGGTAAAGTGTTTATCATCGAGGTAGAGGGACGGTCGCTATACTTTCAAGAGATTGCGCGAATACTCGGAAGGAGCGAGATGGGCAACAAAGTTACTCTCAAGCAGATTGCCCAGGAGGTGGGGCTTTCCCCCTCGTCGGTCTCGCTTGTTCTCAATAATCGGCCCTGTCGCATCTCGGAAGAAAACCGCAAGCTCATCAAGGAGGTCGCGGCGCGCAACCACTATGTTCCTAACCAGATCGCGCGTAGCCTGGTCATGCGCGAGTCGCGCACGCTGGGCCTTATCGTCCCTAATATCGAGAGCCGCTTTTTTGCCTCGCTCGCTGGCAGCCTGGAAAAGCGCTGCCGCGAGGACGGCTACGCGCTCTTTATTACCAGCTCGGGCGGAAGCGCCGATGACGATCTTGAGCTGCTGCGCCAGCTGGTGACGCGCGGCGTCGACGGCGTCTTTCTGGTGGTGGGTGACGAGTTCTCCGACGACCGCGCCCTGCGCGAAGAGGTCAGCCATCTGCCCATCCCGGCGGTAATGGTCGACCGTGCCATTGAGGGGCTCGAGTGCGACAAGGTGATGTTCGACCACGAGATGGGTGGCTATATGGCTACCCGCTATCTGATCGAGCAGGGCCACCGTCGCATTGCCTGCTTGGTTAACGCGCGCCGTTCCAATACGGGGCGTAAGCGACTTGCCGGCTATGAGCGCGCGCTGCGCGAGGTAGGCTTGCCGATCGACGCGCGTTTGGAGTTTGAGAGCGAGTACTACATTCCGAGTGCCTACGAGGCCTCGGAGGCGGTGCTCGCAACCGACGCCACCGCCGTGTTCGCAAGCTCGGATAACATCGCGTTGGGTCTGCTCAAGCGCCTGCACGAGATGGGGAAGAGCATTCCGGGCGATATCTCGGTGGTGAGCTATGACAACTCGGCGGCCGACGTTCTCTTTGAGCCGGCGCTGACCGCCATTGAGCAGGATCCCGGCGTGCTCGCCGAGCATGCTTTTGGCTGCATGTCCAAGCGTCTTGCCGGTAGGGGCGGTAGGCGTGCCGAAGAGGTCGTTCTGGAGCCGGCGCTTATCGTTAAGGACAGCGTACTCGAGCTTACTAAACACAACTAAACACGTTTATCAATTTGCAGAAACCGAATGTGGACCACCTGTGACTGTCAACGCCGCAGGTGAATGTCGCGTTTTGTTGATCGATGGGATTGATAAGGGTGATAAAACGTTTTTTCATCATGATAAAACGTTTTAGCAAATATACTAGTCCCAACGAAAGGTTGCCGTATCGGAAGGTGACCGCGCAGCGAAGGGACATAAACAATGGCTAAAACACTGGGAACGCCGTGGCAAAAACTGGGACATGAGGTTCCCACTTCCGAGCTCGAGGGTGTCGACCTGTATTGGCGCGCATCGAACTATCTGTCCGTCGGTCAGATCTACCTTCGCTCTAACCCGTTGATGCGCAGCGACTTTGTCGACGAGAAAACCGGTGAGGTGCGCGACTTTGGTCGCCCGGACGTTAAGCACCGTCTGGTCGGTCACTGGGGCACCACGCCTGGCATCAACTTCCTGTTCGGTCATGTTAACCGCCTCATCGCCGATCACAACCAGAACGCCATTTTCTTGATGGGCCCGGGCCACGGTGGCCCTGCCGGCACCGCCCAGTCGCTGCTCGATGGCACCTACCGTGAGATCCGCCCCGACATCACCAACGACGAGGCTGGTCTGCAGAAGTTCTTCCGCCAGTTCTCTTATCCCGGCGGCATCCCGAGCCACTTTGCGCCCGAGACGCCCGGCTCCATCCACGAGGGCGGCGAGCTCGGCTACACGCTCAGCCACGCCTACGGCGCCGTCATGGACAACCCGAGCCTGTTGGCCGTGGCCGTGGTGGGCGACGGCGAGTCCGAGACCGGCCCGCTCGCGACCTCTTGGCAATCCAACAAGCTCGTGAACCCGGCAACCGACGGTATCGTCCTGCCGATCCTGCACCTCAACGGCTACAAGATCGCCAACCCCACCATCCTCGCCCGCGTGTCCGACGAGGAGCTCACCAAGTTCTTTGAGGGCATGGGCTATAAGCCGCACTTCTTTGTCGCGGGCTTTGACGACGAGAGCCACGCAAGCATTCACGCGCGTTTTGCCGCTCTGTTTGAGCAGGTCTTCGATGAGATCTGCGACATCAAGGCCACCGCTATGGCTCAGGCCGCCGCGGGTGAGACCGTGGTCCGTCCGGCCTATCCCATGATCGTGTTCCGTACGCCCAAGGGCTGGACTTGCCCCAAGCACATCGACGGCAAGAAGACCGAGGACTCCTGGCGCGCGCATCAGGTGCCGCTGGCGAGTGCCAAGGACACCCACGAGCACTTCCGCGTGCTGCGCGAGTGGCTGCGCTCCTACAAGCCCGAGGAACTCTTTACGCCCGAGGGCCAGGTGCGCCCCGAGGTGACGGCCTTTATGCCGACCGGCGAGCTGCGCATTGGCGCCAACCCCAACGCGAACGGCGGCAAGGTCCGTCGCGAGCTCGAGCTGCCCGATATCCACGCCCATGAGATCCCCGTTGCCGAGAAGGGCCATGGCTGGGGCTCCACCGAGGCCGCCCGCGTCTTTGGTGAGTACACTGCCGATGTTCTGGCCAAAAACATGGAGGACTTCCGTATCTTTGGCCCCGACGAGACCGCGTCCAACCGCCTACAGGCTGCCTACAAGGTGACCAAGAAGCAGTGGGATGCCGGCTTCTATGAGGACGATGCCAACGATGAGCTGCTCGCCGGCTCCGGTAAGGTTGTCGAGCAGCTGTCCGAGCACCAGTGCGAGGGTTTCCTCGAGGCATACGTGCTCACCGGCCGCTCCGGCGTGTGGAGCTCCTATGAGAGCTTTGTCCATGTGGTCGACTCCATGGTCAACCAGCACTGCAAGTGGCTCGAGGCTACCAAGCGCGAGATTCCGTGGCGTGCCCCCATCAGCGGCCTCAACATTTTGCTGTCGAGCCATGTCTGGCGTCAGGACCACAACGGCTTCTCGCACCAGGACCCCGGCTTTATCGACCTGCTGCTCAACAAGGCCAACGATACGCATATCGTGAATGCGTACTATCCGGCCGACGCCAACATGGCCCTCGCTGTGGCCGAGCGCGTCTACCAGTCCACCGACTGCGTCAACGCCATCTTCTGTGGCAAGCAGCCTGCTCCGACCTTCCAGACGGTCGACGAGGCCAAGGCGGAGCTCGCCGAGGGCGTTGCGACCTGGGAGTGGGCATCGACCGCCGATTCGCTCGCCGAGGCCGACGTCGTGGTCGCCACCTGCGGCGACGTGCCGACGCTCGAGGCTCTGGCTGCAACCGACATGCTGCGCGAGCTGGGTATCAAGGTATGGTTCGTCAACGTGGTCGATCTGCTCAAGATCCAGAACGTCTGCGAGAACGACCAAGCCATCAGCGACGAGCGCTGGGCCGAGCTGTTTGGCCGCGGTGAGAAGCCCGTGCTCTTCGTATTCCACGCCTATGCCGGCACGATTCGCCGCCTGATCTGGAATCGCCCCGGCCACGATGCCTTCCGCGTCCACGGCTATGAGGAGAAGGGCTCCACGACCACGCCGTTCGACATGCTGCGCCTGAACAACATGGACCGTTGGGCCCTGGCCGCCGACGTGCTGCGCATGGTCGACGCCGACAAGTTTGCAGAGCAGATTGATGAGTGGGAGGCATTCCGCACCGAGGCCTTCGAGTTCGCGTGCGATGAGGGCTACGATCACCCGGCCTTCACCGACTGGGTCTGGCCCGACGCCGCAGCCGCAACCGCTGCCGACGGCGCGCTCTCCGCAACGCAGATGACCGCGGGCGACAACGAGTAGATAGGCATCCGGGACGATCTCGCGCTGGGGCCGCCTCCGGGCTGGTGCCCTTCCTCGGAGAAGTGGGCTTCGCGAACTTCTCCGAGGAAGGGCACCAGCCCGGAGGCGGCTCTCTCGACCGTTTCGATATGCGGGGGCTGATTATTTTTTTATGTAATGGGGACACGGCTGCTACTTCCCTGAAAACCGTGCATCTAACTTTGGTCAGCCAAGATTACATTGCCGGGGCCGGGGCGCCTGCTTTGTTTTGAGAAGTTCGCGAAGCCCACTTCTCAAAACAAAGCAGGCGCCCCGGCCCTCGTGGAATAGATAAGGGGGAAGCATGAGCTTTACGAGTGTGGCGCTTCAGATGTTGACGGTTTCGCTGCCTATTTTGTTGGGGTGGTGTATCGCCAAGCTGGGGTTTATGAAAGCGGAGTTCGAGCGCGAGCTGTCGCATCTGCTGTTGCAGGTGGCGCTACCGTGCTTGGTGCTTTCGTCAGCGCTGGGCGATGATGTGAAGCTTCCGAGCATTGCCGAGACGTTTTCGCTCATGGGTCTGTCCTTTGTGATGTATGTGGTGGCGACCGTTATCGCGTTTGCTGTCACCGCTGCTCTTCGCGTTCCCAAAGGGACAGAATGCTCGTATCGCTTCGCCGTGCTTTTCGGTAATGCCGGGTTTATCGGTTTTCCGGTTATTTCGGCGGTGTTGGGAAAACAAGCGCTGTTGTATGCATCGATTGCGCTTATCCCCCTAAACCTTCTTATGTTTACCGTCGGTGCCATGTTATTCAGCGGAATGGATGGCGGCCTTAAAAAGCAGATGCGCAATATTGCCGCCTGCTGCAAGAGCCCTGGTCTCATTGCAAGTGCCGTTGTGCTTGGGATCGTGCTAACCGGATGGACCGATTGGGGCGTGTTGGGCGACTCGATTTCCATCGTTGGCACCATGACCACTCCGGCGGCATTGTTGCTCATGGGGTCGTCTATCGCCAAGTACCGTCCGCTCGAGATGCTCACCAACTGGCGTGCGTATGTCGCCGTGACATTTCGCCTGGTTGTCGTGCCGATGGCGTGTCTTGCCGTGGCTCGCATGTGGCCCGGCATGACGCCCATGTTTATCGCGACGCTTGTGCTCGAGATGGCAATGCCGGTGGGCAGCAACGGTACGCTGTACTGCCTACAATACGGCAAGGATGCACGCCCCATGATGCAGTGCACGTTTTTGTCGATCATCTGCTCCATTCTGACTATCCCACTCGTAACCACGCTGTGCGGGTAGGCATTCGGGACGGTCTCGCGCTGGGGCCGCCTCCGGGCGGGTTGCCTTGGTCTGAGAAGTGGGCTTCGCGAACTTCTCAGACCAAGGCAACCCGCCCGGAGGCGGCCCTCTCGACCGTTTCGATATGCGGGGGCTGATTCTTTTTGATGTAATGGGGACTTTGATGATGCTGCCCCGGAGACTGCGCATCTGACTTTGGTCAGCCCGAAACACATCGCCGGGGCCGGGGAGCCTGTCTTGTTTTGAGAAGTTCGCGAAGCCCACTTCTCAAAACAAGACAGGCTCCCCGGCCCTCGTCCGTATGTTCTTCCGCTGAGCGAGCGGGACCTCGGACGTTTTTCGGTTGGACTGTCGATACCCTTCGCTGTAGAGGCGGGCCGCGGGCAATCCGTTCCAATGTTTCCAAATGAATACGCTGTGAGCCGTGAGAGACGATTCTCCCCGCAAGCACTCTAGTATGCTAAAGTACCCAGAAGACCGGCGGAGCTATGCCGGTCTTCTGCTCTAGGTGAAACACAGCATGAGGAGGCTCACCAGATGACGGCCACACCGTGGGGATTCCGGGACATATTGCCCGAGGAGGCTCAGGCGCGCGAGGAGATTGCGCTGACGGTGAAGGGCTGCTTCAGGGAGCATCATTACCTTCCGGTCGAAACGCCGCTGCTCGAGGACAAGGGTTCACTCGAGGAAGGCGGCCGCATCGCGGACACGCCGTTTAAGCTTTTTGACGATGATGGCCGTCTGCTGGTGGTCCGTCCCGACAACACATTACCGATCGTGCGTCTGGTCTCGACCCGCATGCGCGCGGCCGACCTGCCCCTGCGCCTGCGCTATGAGGCGCCGGTGGTTCGTGAGTACCAGCGCAATGCCGGTGGCTCGCGTCAGTTTACGCAGCTGGGCTTTGAGCTTATCGGTGCGGGCGATACCGCGGGCGATGTCGAGATTGTCTCGCTCGTGGCCGAGGCCGTGCGCGAGCTGGCGCTGCCCGATGCGTGCATTATCGCAGGTAGCGTGCGTCCGTTTAAGGAGCTGCTCGCGGCGTGCGAGGATCGCGAGCTGGCCGCCGAGGCCTTGCGCTGCGTGCACGCCAACGACTTTGTGGGCCTCGATGCCCGCGTGGCGGCAAGCGCCGAGTCCGATGCCGTCAAGGCCGCCATTAGCGAGTTGCCGCGTCTGCACGGCGGTGCCGAGGTACTCGACCGCGTGGACGCGCTGCTAGAGGCCGCCGGTATCGTCGCGCCGCTGACGCGCGAGCTGCGTGCCCTGGTCGAGGGCCTGGCACCCGAGGACGCCCAGGTGCTGTCGTTCGACTTCTCCATCATGAACTCTTTCGATTACTACACGGGCCTGGTCTTTAAGGCCTATGCCGGCGGCCTACCCGATCCGGTCGGCTCGGGCGGACGCTATGACTCCATCTTTACCGGCGCATTTGGCGACGGCATCGAGGTGCCGGCGGCGGGCTTCGCCTTTTCGCTCGAGCGCCTGGAGGCCGCGCGCACCTCGGCCGAGGACGCCGCTTCCGATGGCGATCACGCCGTGGGTCGTGGCGTCGAGGGTCCGCTTCGCATCGCCGTGCCCAAGGGCTCGCTCAAGGCCGACACGCTCGACGTGCTCGAGGCCGCGGGCTTGGATGTCTCGGAGCTGCGCGACCCCGGCCGTCACCTGATCGTGCGCGGCCGCGACACGCGTGCCGGCGAGGGCGCGGTCGGCGATATCGAGTTTGTCATTGTGCGTCCCAGCGATGCGCCCGCCTTTGTGGGCTGTGGCGGTGCCGACTGCGGCATCTGCGGTTGGGACTCGCTTATCGAGGCAGACCTCAACCTGCTGCAGCTGGTCGATCTGGGCTACGGCCTGTGCACTTTCATTGAGGCGGAGCCCGCGTGGCGCGCCGGCCAGGCCGAGCGCAACTATGCCCGTCGCGGGTCGCTTCGCGTGGCCACCAAGTATCCGCGCATCGCGAGCGCCTGGTATGCCGAGCGCGGTGTGAACGCCGATATCGTCTCGCTGCACGGTAACATTGAGCTGGGTCCCATCGTCGGCATGACCGATCGCATCGTGGATATTACCGCCACGGGCGCCACGCTGCGCGATAACGACCTCGTTATTACTGGTCGCATTATGGACTGCACGGCCCGCTTCTTTGTCAATCCGGGTGCCGCACGTCTGGATCCGCGCGTACGCAATCTGGCAGATCGCTTGGCGGCAGCCGTGAAGGACAAGCATTTTGAGCCCGTTGCGGGCTCGGCACAATAGCGCGAGCACGCACGGGCGCCCCAACGTCCGGGCGGCGGGCCGACTGGCGCCGCCGCCCGGTCTCTCGTTTTTCGAACACAACCTCGACCGATAGGGGATACCGAAATGAAGACCATCAAGCTTGCTCCCGGTGAGCGCCTCGTTACCAACCAGCTCAACCGTAAGGGCGTGCTGCCGCAAAACATCGTCGACGCCGCCCGCGATATCGTGGCCAACGTGCGTGCCAACGGCGATGCCGCGGTGCGCGATTACTGCCAGCGTTTTGACGGTGTTGAGCTGCAGAGCTTCCGTCTGCCGCAGGAGCAGATCGATGCCGCGCTCGAAGGCCTCGATCCGGCCTTTGTCGCCGCGCTCGAAAAGGCTGCGCGCCAGATTCGCGAGTTCCACCAGCGCGAGGTCGAGCAGAGCTGGTTTACCACGCGCCCGGACGGCACGATGCTCGGCGTTAAGGTGACCCCGCTTGCTGCGGCCGGCATCTACGTGCCGGGCGGTCGCGCGCAGTACCCTTCCACCGTGCTTATGAACGCCATTCCCGCCAAGGTTGCCGGCGTTGAGCGCGTGGTCATGGTGACCCCGCCGCAAAAGGATGGACTGATTAGCCCGTATACGCTCGCGGCGGCCAAGCTCGGCGGCGTGGACGAAATCTATATGGTGGGCGGCGCCCAGGCCGTGGCCGCGCTGGCGTACGGTACCGAGACCATTCCGCGCGTCGACAAAATCACCGGCCCGGGCAACGCCTTTGTTGCCGCTGCCAAGCAGATTGTCTCGGGTGACGTGGGTATCGACATGGTCGCCGGTCCCTCCGAGGTCTGCGTGCTGGCCGATGCCACGGCCAAGCCTATGGTGGTCGCGGCCGACCTGATGGCTCAGGCCGAGCACGATCCGCTGGCGGCCTGCTATCTGGTGACCTGCGACGAGCAGTTTGCGCGTGAGGTCGAGGCGGGTATCGACATTCTGGTAGCGCAGTCCCCGCGTGCCGAGATTACGTGCGCTTCGCTCGATAACGAAGGCGCCATCGTGGTGGCCGCCGACATGGCGGCCGCCGTCGAGGCCGTGAACACCGTGGCGCCCGAGCACCTTGAGCTGCACTGCAAGGATGCGATGGGCCTGCTCGGCGGCATTCGCAACGCCGGCGCCATCTTTGTGGGCGCTTGGAGCTCCGAGCCGCTCGGCGATTACGTTGCCGGTCCCAACCACACGTTGCCGACCGGCGGCACGGCCATGTTCTCCAACCCGCTTTCGGTCGAAGAGTTCGTTAAGCGCTCGAGCGTTATATGCTATACGCCCGAGGGCCTGCTCTCCGACGCTCCCGCTACGCAGCGTCTGGCCGAGGCCGAGGGCCTGTGGGCGCACGCGCTTTCGGCCGCACTGCGTCGCCGCGTGTTGGAGCAGGGCGAGGATGCCGTGAGCGCCGAGTCGCTCGCCGCGGCCGACCTGACCAAGGTTGCCTGGCCGGGCGACGCCGTGGCGACGGTTGCCGAGGGCGTGGACCTGGCGGCTGCAGGCGCAGATGGCGCTGGCGTAACCGGCGGGGAGGCCTAATATGGCCGAACTCACGCCTCGCATGAAGGAGCTCGTCCAGCCTTACCTGGCCGGTATTGAGCCCTACGATCCCAACTTTACGCCCACGCGCATCAACCTTTCGGCCAACGAGAACACCTATCCCGTGCCGGCTGGCGTGCGCGAGGCGGTCGACGCCGCCCTGGCTGCCACGCCGCTCAACCGCTATCCCGATCCCATGTCCAACGATCTGCGTGACGAGCTTGCCGCTTGGCATGGTGTGGCGCGCGAGAATGTCTGCGTGGGCAACGGCGGCGACGAGCTGCTCTATAACTACCTGTTGGCGTTTGGCGGCGCGGGACGGACCCTGCTCAACTGCCCGCCGTGCTTTAGCGAGTATGCGTTCTTTGCGTCGCTCTGTCAGACCGAGGTGCGCGACGTGTGGCGCGACCCCGCGACCTTTGAGCTCGACCAGGCAGCCGTGCTTGCGGCGGCGTCCGAGTGCAACCTGGCAATCGTGACCTCGCCCAACAACCCCACGGGTGACGTGGCACCGCTCGACTTTGTCGCGGCGCTGTGCGATGCGTGCCCCGGCATGGTAATGGTTGACGAGGCCTACGTGGAGTTTGCCGACGATTCGTTTGGCGCGGTCACCACGGCGCAGGGGCTTATCGCCGAGCATCCCAACCTGGTGATTCTGCATACGTTGTCCAAGGCGTTTGGCGCTGCCGGTACGCGTCTGGGTTACGTGATCGCGGCGCCGGAAGTCATCGACGTGTTCGCGGCGATTCGCCAGATCTATTCAGTTAACGTGCTGAGCCAGGCGGCAGCACTTGCCTGCGTGCGTGCCCGTGATGCCTACACGCCCGTGGTGGCACAGATCGCATCCGAGCGCGAGCGCGAGCTGTGCGCCCTGCGCGCAATGGCTGCCGATGGCATGCCCGTGGAGGCATGGCCGAGCGCGGCGAACTTTGTGCTCGTGCGCACGCCGCATGCCACGCGCGTGCGCGAGCGTCTGCGCGACGAGTATTCGATTTTGGTGCGCGACTTTAGCTACGCGCCGGGGCTTGCGGACTGTCTGCGCATCACTGTGGGTACGCCGCAGGAAAACGACGAGGTGCTGGCCGCGTTTGCCGCGCTGGTGAAGGAGGAGATGTAGATGGACCGCTATGCCGAGGTAACCCGCAAGACGGGCGAGACCGACATTGTCGTAAAGCTCGACCTGGACGGATCTGGCGTGTGCGATATCTCGACCGGCGTGCCGTTTTTCGACCACATGCTCAACGCTTTTGGCCGCCATGGCCTGTTCGATCTGACGGTGCATGCGGTGGGCGACGTCGAGGTCGACGCGCACCACACCGTTGAGGACACGGGCATTGTGCTGGGCGAGGCGTTTTGCCAGGCGCTGGGCGACAAGGCGGGTATTACGCGCTTTGCCGACGCGGCGATCGCCATGGACGAGACACTCGTGATGGCCGCCGTGGATATCTCGGGTCGCGGGCAGGCCTATTGCGAGCTGCCCGTGCCGACTGAGCGCGTGGGCAGCTTTGATACCGAGCTGGCCGTCGAGTTCTTCTATGCCTTTGCGCGCGATGCCAAGCTCACGCTGCACGTGCGCGAGCTGGCGGGCGGCAATTCGCACCACATTATCGAGGCCGCCTTTAAGGCCGTGGGCCGCACGATGCGCCGCGCCTGCGAACTCGATCCCCGCGTGCAGGGTATCCCCAGCACCAAGGGTTCACTGTAACCTGCCAAAAAGGGACAGGTTTATTTTGGCAGTTTTTATCTGCGGAAATGCCGTCTCATGCAGTGGGTGAACGTTTAACCGACCAAAATAAATCTGTCCCTTTTTGGCAGGTTTTGAATGGGGAAAAGGAGGGTCGCGTGGGCGAACCGAAGGTCGTGGTGGTCGACTACCACAAGGGCAACTTGTCGAGCGTTGCGCGTGGGCTTGCGCGCGCCGGTGCCGCCGCCTGCACGTCGGACGATCCGGAGCAGATCCGCAATGCCGACGGCCTGGTCATCCCGGGCGTGGGCGCGTTCTATGACGCGATCGCCTTTATGCGCCAAAGCGGCGAGGCGGCGGCCGTGCTCGACGCCGTTGCAGCCGGAACTCCGCTGCTCGGCATCTGCCTGGGCCTTCAGCTTTTTTTTGAGCGCGGCGACGAGGGCGTGCCGGCGGACGAGGGCGCGGACGCGAGCGACGGTGCCTCCGAGCAGGTCGGCGGCCCCTGGGTCGATGGCCTGGGCATCATGCGCGGCTCGTGTACGCGCTTGGAGTCGAGCCGCCTGAAGGTGCCACACGTGGGCTGGGACCAGGTGCACATGACGCCCGCCGGCGCGGCCGATCCGCTGCTTGCTGGTTTTGCCGAGGGTGCCAACATGTACTTCACCCACAGCTATGCGGTGGCCGACGACGCCGATGCCGCTGATGTTTTGGCGCGCACGCACTACACGCGGAGCTTCCCGTGCATCGCGCGTCACGGCAACGCGTGGGGCTGTCAGTTCCATCCCGAGAAATCCTCCGCGCTTGGTCAGCGCATCCTTA
The DNA here is from genome assembly GCA_905199545.1 of uncultured Collinsella sp. Lineage (GTDB taxonomy): Bacteria > Actinomycetota > Coriobacteriia > Coriobacteriales > Coriobacteriaceae > Collinsella. The sequence goes on along the minus strand of CAJKGW010000001.1, from coordinate 318,048 downwards.
AGAACTTCGTCAACATCGTCGAGGAGGTTGGCCGATGATCCTGTTTCCTGCAATCGATTTGATCGGCGGCAAGGTCGTGCGCCTGGAGTGCGGCGACCGGAGCCGCTGCAAGGTATATTCCGACGACCCCGTGGCCGTCGCCCGCTCGTTTGCCGAGCAGGGCGCGAGCTGGGTGCATGTCGTCGACCTGTCCGCTGCCTTTGGCGAGGACGAGGACGCGTGCGCTGCCAACTCGGCGGCGATTAAGGCCATCTGCAGCGTCGACGGCCTGTCCGTGGACGTGGGCGGCGGCGTTCGCTCGCTCGCGCGCATCGACGAGCTGGCCGGCTACGGCGCGCGTCGCATCGCACTGGGCACCGTGCTGGTGACTGAGCCGGGTTTTGCCGAGGTGGCGGCCCAAGGCTTTGGCGAGTTACTGGTGGCAGACATTGCCGCCCGTGACGGCCAGGTCAAGGTGAATGGTTGGCGCGACGGCGCGGGTGTGGCGCTCGACGACGCCGTGGCGCAGCTCACCGAGCTGGGCTTTAAGCATCTGGTGTATACCGACATCGCGCGCGATGGCATGCAGACGGGCATCGACGTGGCGGCGTATCGCCATGTGGCCGAGGTCGCGGGCTTTCCCGTCGTGGCTTCGGGCGGCATCTCGACGCTCGACGATATCTGCACACTGGCCGCGGTGGGCGAGGATGCCATCGAGGGTGCCATTACCGGTCGTGCGCTCTACGAGGGCAACTTTACGCTGGCCCAGGCGTTGGCCGCCGCCCGAGGGAAGGAGTAGCCCATGCTTGCCAAACGCGTGATTCCCTGTCTGGATGTTAAGGACGGCCGCGTGGTCAAGGGCGTCAACTTTGTGAGCCTGCGCGATGCTGGCGACCCGGTGGAGCTGGCGCGCGCCTACGACCGCGAGGGTGCAGACGAGGTCGTCTTCCTGGACATTACCGCGACGAGCGACAACCGCGCGACGACCATCGAGATGGCGGCGCACGCGGCCGAGGAGCTCGCTATTCCCTATACCGTGGGCGGCGGTTTCCGCGACTTGGCGGGCATGCGAACCATGGTTGCCGCCGGTGCCGACAAGGTGTCGCTTAACTCTGCCGCCGTGCGCGATCCGTCGTTGATCAGCCAGGCCGCCGCGGCGTTTGGCAGCCAGGCCGTGGTCGTGGCGATTGATGCCAAGCGCGTGGGCCTGCCCGGTCAGCCGGATGCCGACAAGTGGGAGGTCTTCACGGCGGGCGGTCGCAACGCCACGGGTATCGATGCGGTGGCGTGGGCCGAGGAAGCGGCTCGTCGCGGCGCCGGTGAGATCTTGCTCACCAGCATGGATCGCGACGGCACCAAGGCTGGCTTCGACCTGGCACTCACCCGCGCCGTGGCGCGCGCGGTGCCGATCCCGGTGATCGCAAGCGGCGGCGTGGGCACGCTCGAGCATTTTGCCGAGGGCGTGATCGAGGGCGAAGCCGACGCCGTACTGGCGGCCAGCGTCTTTCACTTTGGAACTTTCAGCATTCGCCAGGTGAAGGAGTATATGGCCAGCCAAGGCATCCCTGTGAGGCTGGACTTCTAGTGCTGCGGCTTGCCCAGGCACCGCATCTTGCCGCTCAAACCGTCGCTCGCGTACCAAAGTACGCGTCGCTCCTCTTTCGCGGCAACCTGCGGCACCTGGACAACCCTCGCCGACCTGTGGGATTTCGTTTGTTACTTGGGAGAAATGATGACTGAGGTAATAAATGCTACCGAGCTTAAATACGACGCCCGCGGGCTGATTCCTTGCGTGGTTCAGCAGCATGACACCGGTGAGGTGCTTATGGTTGCTTGGATGAACGAGGAATCGGTGGGGCTGACGCTCAAGACCGGGACCACGTGGTTTTGGAGTCGCAGCCGTCAGGAGCTCTGGAACAAGGGCGCGACGAGTGGCAACATGCAGGAGGTCAAGGAGCTCTGGGCCGACTGCGATAGCGATACGCTGCTGGTCAAGGTGGACTCACCGGGCCCGGCCTGCCATACCGGCAACCGTACCTGCTTCTTTAAGCGCGTGGAAGGGGGAGTGCGATGAAAGTCGTGACGCCGTTCGAGGTCGCCGAATGCAACACCGAGCTCCTCCGCACGGGCGTGCCATGCCGCGTGCACCTGACTGATGCCTGCGGGGCGCAGTCGCTTTGGCTCGAGGCCGAGAAGGAAAGGCTCAATGAGGCCCATGCCGTCATCGTCGAGTTCTTTGAGAAAAAGGGCGCAAAGCCTCGGTTCGATGAGACCGGTACCTACTTTACGCTGCAGTAACGAGAGGAAATAACCATGGGAGTCAGAACAGCTAACGTGCAGCCGGGAAACATCGGTGAGACGCTGACGGGACTGGCCGAGGTGATTCACGGCCGTCGCGATGCGCCGCCGCAGGAGAGCTATACCGCGCGTCTGCTGACCGACGTCGAGGACGAGCTTCTCAAGAAGCTTGCCGAGGAGGCGAGCGAGGTGATCATGGCCTGCAAGGATAACGACCACGATCACATCCGCTACGAGGCCGGCGACCTGATCTACCACCTGCTCGTGACGCTCGAGCGCTACGGCATCACCCTCGACGAACTGGCCGGCGAACTCAACGTCCGCCGCCACTAGTCATTGGGGACGTTCTTAAACGACTAGTTAGGCGAGGGGCGTGGATTCCCATTCGCCGGTGGGGTGGGGGATATCGAAGGCCCGGTAGCCGCAGTCGTAGGCGTGGGCCTGGGCCTCGCGGATGTTCCAGCAGATGTCGCAGGCGCGGTGCGCGTCCGAGCCAAAGGTGATGGGCACCTCGGCATGGGCGAAGCGGCGCAACAGCCCGGTCGCGGGGTAGTAATCGTCGAGCCACTTGCGCGGTGCGGCGGTCGAGACCTCAACGCGGCGACCCGTATCGTGGGCGCATTCGGCCATCTGCTCCCAAAACGGCGCGGGGTCAAAGTCGGGTGCAAAGCCGTCCTTCGAAAAGCGCATGACCAGGTCGGGATGGGCCATCGCGTCAAAGTTGAGTGAGCTTTCGCAAGCACGGCACCAGTCGTCGACGTAGCACTCCCACACGCCGCGCACGCCTAAGTTTTCCCAAACATGCAGGTTGGTATCGTCGTCGATCCAACCGCAAAGGGAATCGGGTGTATCGGGGCGCGCGACGTCCTCTGTCCCTGCCGTGCCCGCGGCGCCTGCCGCAATATCGCCCGGGTTGCCAATCCAGTGCACGCTGCCCAGACGTACGACGGCGCCCTGGGACCAGTGCTCTACCAAGGGCTCGCAGCCCTCGTACCAATCGCATTCAAAACCGTAGATAAAGGTGAGCTCCGGCGCAATCTGCGCGGCGAGTTTGCGGGCGTCCTCAAAGGCCAAACGATGTGCCGGCAAGTCGCCCTCGACGACCTGCACCTCGCAGTTAGCATCCATACTGGCGGGCAGGGTAAGGTGGTCGGTCGAGACCATGACGCGGCAGCCGGCGGCAGCAGCGGCACGGACGTTGTCCTCGAACGAGGCGTGCCCGTCCGAGAACGAGGTATGAGTATGGCAATCGACCAGCGGGCAGGCGGGCATGGCGACTCCTTTGCATTTGGTGAATCCGCTCCATTGTAATGGTGCAGCTCTCAACACGCCGCGCACGCCGGGTGCCGAAATCGAGTGGAAAGGCGGGGCGGCGCGTGCCGGCGCCGGCGACTACTTGCTTCGTGCCGCCGCGCGTTTGGCCTGCACTGTTACCATCGCGTGTCTCACGGCGGTGATGGGGCGATAGCGGATCATACGCGGTCCCGACCAACGCATAACCTCGCGGATCTTCTCGCGCATGGCAGGCCGGTAACAATGCGAAGGACATGCCGAGCAAAATGTCTTGGTGCCTATGTGCGGGCAGTGCTCAATGCGCGCGATGGCGTATTTCTGCAGCTCGGCGCATTCGGGGCAGAGCGTAATGGTTCGAAGGCCGAGTTTCACGCGCACGGACTCATCGTCGCCAGCCTGTTCGACCACATGCCCGCCGCCATGATGCCCACGACACCACAGCGCAATCATCTGCGACACCATTTGGGCCTCACGCTCACGTTTGCGTGCTAGCTCCAGTGTGTCGACTGGGCGCGCCATTAGCTCAGCCTCCCGTGCTCGACCGAAAGCGAGAAATCGGCAAACGCGCAGGTGCTGGCACGGTGGCTCACGAGCACAATGGTCTTGCCGCGGCGCTTGCGCTCGTCGATTGCCTGCATCACGGACGCCTCGTTGAGAGCATCGAGCGCGCTGGTGGGTTCGTCGAGCAAGATGAAGGGTGCGTCGTTGAGGAAGATGCGCGCAAGGCCGATGCGCTGGCGCTCGCCGCCCGAAAGCGAGTCGCCCAGCTCGGCAACGGGCGTGTCGAGTCCCTGCGGCAGACGGTCGATGAACGTGGTGAGTGAGGCGGAGCGGCAAGCGTCGAGCAGCTCGGCATCGGTGGCGTTGGCGTGCGCGACCAGCAGGTTCTCGCGTACGGTGCCGCAGAACAGATGCGTGTCCTGGGTCATATAGGACTCGTGGCTGCGCAGGCTCGCCGTGTTGATGTGGCGGGCATCGACGCCGCTCACCGTGATGGTGCCGGCTGCGGGGTCCCAAAAGCGCATGAGCAGCTTAAGCAGCGTCGACTTGCCCGAACCCGAGCGCCCCATGATGCAGGTCATGGTACCGGGCGCAAAGGTGCAGGTCACGTCGTCGAGGATGAGACTCGCAGCGGTGTCGTTCGCGACCTGCTCTGTGGCGCCCGCACCGCCCGCGTCCACGCCGCCCACATAGCTAAAGCTCACATGCTCGGCTGCGGCGCCGGCAAACTCAACGTTCTGTCCATCGGCGACCTCGGCGCACTGGGGCTGCTCGTCGAGCAAATCGAGCACGCGTGCGCCCGAGGCGAGCGTCTCCTGCAGTGAGGCGCCCAGGCGGCTCACGGCCATCACCGAGCCAAACGACGACACAAAGGTAAAGACGGCGACAAACGCTGCGGCAAAGTCAATCATTCCCGCAGCCACCAGCTGCAGCGCACGCCCGAGCATCACCAGATTGACCGCAAGAATAAGCGCATCGGCTACGGCCTCGCTGGCCGCCTGGCGGCGCTTGAGGCGCGCGTCCACGGCGCCGACTTGCTCGGTCAGATTGCCCAGGGCACGGCTACGATCGGCGCCACCGGCAAACTGGATAGTCTCGGACGCGCCGCGTAGACTGTCGAGCACAAAGGCACCCAGCTTACCGGCGCCCTCGCGGCTCTGGTGGCCGGTGGTGCCGCATGCCTTGGCCGAGATCAGGGGCAGCAGCACGCCCAGGACCGCGTAGGCCACGAGCGCGATGCCCGCGAGCTCGGGGCTCACAGCCAGCAAAAAGCCCTCAAACACAACGGTGCAGACCAGAGCTATGGCAATGGGCGAGATGGTGTGCGCGTAGAAGACCTCGAGCAGCTCGATATCCGAGGTGACCAGGCTCACGAGCTCGCCCTTGCCGCGGCCCTCGAGCTTGGCGGGGGCGAGCTGGCGCAGGGCGCCAAACACCAGGTCGCGAACGTGCGCGAGCAGACGGAATGCGATGTAATGGTTGCAGAGCTGCTCGCCGTAGTGGAGCGGCCCGCGTGCGATGCCGCAGGCGGCGCAGGCCGCGCATGCTGCGATCAGACCAAGCCCCAAGGCGTTGCGGCCCAGCGCGGCCATAAGGCCGAGGGCGCCAAAGGCCGGCACGAACGCGGCGGTGAGCATGCCAATGCTGCCCAGCGCGACGGCTAGCACAAGCCAGCCGGCAAGCGGTCGGACAAGCCCCATCATGCGCCACATGATGGACGGCGCCGAGCGACGGGCGCGGCCGGAGTCAGGCGCCGCGGCAGCGGAAGACGAGCCGGCACCGTTGAGGCCATCGGTACGGGCGGTGCTGCCGTCAACAGCCTCAACCGCGCCGGCATCCTCGGCATCACCCTCCGCATACGCATATGCCGAGAGCTGCTCCTGGCTGTTCCACATGCGCGCATAGGCGCCCGCGCCCGACAGGAGCTCATCATGGGTGCCGCGCTCGGCAATGCGACCGCGCTCCAGCACCAGAATCTGGTCGGCGTCCACGATCGTCGACAGGCGATGCGCCACCACAATTACGGTGTGCTCGCCGGCAAGCGACGCGATGACCTCGCCGATCGCGGCCTCGCTTGCGGCATCGACGTTGCTCGTCGCCTCGTCAAACACATAGATGGGCGAGTCGTGCAGCAGGGCGCGGGCCATGCACACGCGCTGGCGCTGGCCGCCCGAAAGGTTGGTGCCACCCTCGTTAATCACCATGTCGAGCCCGCCGTTGGCCCGCACAAAGGCCGCCACGCGCGTGCGGTCGAGCGCGCGCAAAAGCTCGGTGTCGGTGGCGTTGGGCTGGGCGAGCAGCAGGTTGTCGCGCAGGGTGCCGGCAAACAGGTAGCCGTTGGTGGGCACCAGCGTGACGGCGCGCATGAGTGAGGCGGCCGTGACATCGCGCAGCTCGACGCCGCCAATGCGCACGCTGCCGCGGTAGGCGTCCTTGCGGCCCGCGATAATCCCCGCGAGCGTGGACTTGCCGCCGCCGCTTTCGCCCACGAGTGCCACGAGCGAGCCGTGCGCAATGGTCGCGCTGACGCTGTCCAGCACGGTGCGGTCGCCGTAGGCATAGCTCACGCCTGCGAGCTCGATATCGCCGCGACCATCAAGCTCAACATCGCCGCGCTCGGGCTCGGGCGTATCCAAAATGCCAAACATGCGGCGCGAGGCGGCCATGCCGTTCATGGCCGTGTGGAACAGCGATCCCAGGCGGCGCATAGGCAAAAAGAACTCCTGTGACAGAAAGACGATGAGGAAGGCAGCCTCAAAGCCGATCTTGCCCGTGGCGAGCTGCAGTGCGGCCACGATAATGCCGAGCGCGGCGCCCATATAGACGACCAGGTCCATAACGCAAATGGAGCGCAGCTGTATCACCAGCAGGCGCATGGTCGCTGTGCGGAAACGCTCGGACTCGGCGTTGATGCGCTTGTGCCAGTCGCGGTCGGCCTGATACACCTTAAGGGTGGTAAGACCCTGAACGGCCTCCAGGAACATGCCGCCCAGATCGACGTGGCTGCCCCAATATTCGGAACCGATCTTTTTTGCGTTGCGCATGACCATCATGATGGAGATGGGGATGACCGGGACGCATACGAGCAGCAGCGCGGCGGGAAGTCCCGCTTGGCCTACGAGCAGCACGAACAGCGTGATGGGTGCCAGGCCGGCAAAAAAGAGCTGCGGCAGATAGCCGCCAAAGTATACCTGGAGTTGCGTGGCGCCCTCCACGCTGGTTTGCACGGCCTCGGCGGTGGGGACGGTTTCGGTATAGGACGGGCCGAGCGCGGTGAGCTTGTCGTAGACGAGCGAACGCACGCGGCGGACGGCTTTGAAGGCGGCCTTGTCACCGGAACGCTGCGCCAGATAGATGGCGGCGGCGCGCACGATGATGGCGCCGGCGAGCGGCAAGGCCGCCTGTGCGAGGGCATCGACGGCGAGCGCGGCGGAAAGACCGTCCGTGACGATGCCGCCCAAGATGCGCGCAAGCACCCACATCACCGTGATGTTTGCCATGAGCGCGATCCATTTAAACAGGACGCTCGCCACAATGTAGGGCGTTGCCTGCGGAACCAGGGAGAAGAGCCGCTTCTCGAACATGAAACCTCCTATGCCGTAACGGTGCCGGGCGGGGTCCTCGGCAGCCGCTTAGTTAGCCAAATGCAACTAGAGTAACATCGTGCAGCGGGTAAGTATGCCGAGGGTAATTTTTGGTCGATGAACTGCGTAGAAAGTCCAAAATTGTTGAGTGCGGCGAACTTTGTGGTGGACGGAGTGCGGGCGCAATTCTGATCGTGTGCGGCCTCGCTCCAAAACGTGTACGTCAGCCTCCAAAACCGACAAAAAATGACATGTTTGGAGGCTGACGTACACGTTTGGATAGGGGTGAGGGCGGCGACGGACGAAAGTCACGCCTGTGCCACGTCCGATGTGCTAGCGTTTGGGTGAATAAAACGAGCCCGTGCGGAAAGGATTCGGACCGTATGCAACGTGGAAGTACATCTCCGCTGTCCCGCGAGACCGATGCGCCCGAAACTATCGTCAAGCTGGAGTGCGACATCGATGACGCGTCGCCCGAGGTGCTCGCCTACGCCGCCGACCGCCTGCGCGAGGCCGGCGCCCGCGAGGTGCACTGGCTGCCCCTCTACTGCAAAAAGGGCCGCCCCGGATGGCAGTTGCAGGTGATTTGCTCGCATGAGGATATCGAACGCCTGCAGACGATTATCTTTTTGGAAACCACGACCAACGCCGTTCGTCGCCAGGTGATGGAACGCGTCTGCCTGCCGCGTCGTTTTGAGCAGGTAGCGACGCCTTGGGGCGAGGTGGCCGTCAAAGTAGCCACCCTGCCCGACGGCAGTGAGCGTGCGGCGCCCGAGTACGAGGACTGTGCTCGCCTTGCCCGCGAGCACAACGTGCCGCTCCAACGCGTGATGCAAGCGGCCCAAGCCGCGGCGTTGCGATTTGAGTGATGCGGGCGAGTGACGCGCCGCGCCAATCCAATTAACCCCACCGAAAGGACTCCCCATGAAATACCTCATCGCTTCCGACATCCATGGCTCGGCATACTGGGCCGAGCGCCTCTGCACTGCCATCGAATCCGAACAGCCCGACCGCATTGTGCTGCTGGGCGACCTGCTCTACCACGGCCCGCGTAACGACCTGCCGCGCGACTACGCCCCCAAACGCGTGATTCCGCTGCTCAACGCCCTGGCCGACCGCATCATCGCGGTGCGCGGCAACTGCGACGCCGAGGTCGACCAGATGGTCCTCGACTTCCCCGTCATGGCTGACTACGCCACACTATTCGACGAGACCGGACGTGAACTGTTCCTGACGCACGGCCACGTCTTTGGCGCCGGCATGCATAACAGCGTTGACCACGCGCCCGCGCTGCCCGAGGGCTCCGCGCTCGTCTACGGCCATACGCACATCAAGGTTAACGAGGAAAGCGCCGCGCACCCGGGTCTGTGGCTCTTCAATCCCGGCAGCGTGAGCATCCCCAAGGACGGCACACATAGCTACGGCGTCTACGAGGGCGGCGCGTTCCGCCATGTGATCATGGGGGAGGACTAACCATGGCCGAGCATATGGCTCAGCAAAATGCCGAGGGTTCGCGCGACCTGTCCACGCTGGTAGACGCGTCGGCCGAGCTGCAGCATCTGGTGCAGACCATCTGGCGCCTGCGTCAGCCCGACGGCTGCCCGTGGGACCGCGAGCAGACGCACCGCAGCATTGGCAAGAACATGATCGAGGAAGCCTACGAGGCGCTCGACTGCATCGAGGCCGACGACGCGGCACACCTGCGCGAGGAGTTGGGCGACGTGCTCATGCAGGTCGTACTGCATGCGCAGATTGCGGCGGATGCCGGCGAGTTTTCGCTGGCCGATGTGGCGCGCGATATCGACGCCAAGCTCATCCGTCGTCACCCGCACGTGTTTGGCGATGCGGATGCCGACAACTCCGACGAGGTGCTCAAGATTTGGGACGAGGTCAAGCTTGCCGAGAAGGCCGCCAAAGACCAGGCCGTGGCGGCAGGCGGGGCCGCACCCGAGGGTCTGCTCGACGGTGTGCCCACGCACCTGCCGGCGCTGATGCAGGCTCAGAAGGTGTCGCGCAAGGCGGCTGCCGTGGGCTTTGAGTGGGAGACGGTCCAGGACGTGTGGGACGAGGTCGCTGAGGAGCGTGCCGAGTTTGAGGCCGAGGCTCCCGGCTCGCCCGAGCGCGAGATGGAGTTTGGCGACCTGCTCTTTGCCCTGGTCAACGTTGCGCGCAAGGAGGGAATCGACGCCGAGAGCGCCCTGCGTGCCAGCACGGCAAAGTTCCGCCGCCGCTGGGCCGCGATGGAGCAGATGGCGGCCGACGCCCACGTGGATCTGGCCGAGCTTTCGACCCACGGCCTCAATGACCTCTGGGATGCCGCAAAGGCAGAGGAGTAAGACTGCGGGGGCGACGGGACGGACTTTCTCATCGCCCCCATTATTTTTCAAAAAGATTGTATCCCTTGGCTAACTTAGGGCATAATGCAAAAAGTGCGATAAGGCTAACTTATGAACCTGCGCGCCACTGTAGCGTGCAAGCCGTGTCGCCAAGCATTCAACCCGTTTCCAAGTGAGAGGGAGACAACATGAGCGATATTTTGGATGTCTACGGTCGCGAGGTACTCGACAGCCGCGGCAACCCCACCGTCGAGGTCGAGGTCGTGCTCGAGGACGGCAGCTTCGGCCGCGCGATGGTGCCTTCGGGCGCTTCGACCGGCGCCTTTGAGGCCTGCGAGCTGCGCGATGGCGACAAGGGCCGCTACCTGGGCAAGGGCGTTTCGCAGGCCGTCGAGCACGTCAACAACGAGTGCGCTAACGCCGTCGTGGGCCTCGATGCTTTCGACCAGCGCGCCGTCGATGCCGCGCTGGTCGCCGCGGACGGTACCCCCAACAAGACCAAGCTCGGTGCCAACGCCATCCTGGGCGTGTCGCTGGCCGTCGCCCGCGCCGCTGCCGAGTCGGCGGGTCTTTCGCTGTACCAGTACCTGGGCGGCGTCAACGCCCATCTGCTGCCCACGCCCATGATGAACATCCTCAACGGTGGCGTGCATGCCGACAACAACGTCGACTTCCAGGAGTTCATGATTATGCCCGTGGGTGCTCCGAGCTTTGTCGAAGGCCTGCGTTGGTGCGCCGAGGTCTACCACACCCTCAAGGGCGTGCTGCACGAGGCCGGCCTGGGCGGCGGCGTGGGCGACGAGGGCGGCTTTGCGCCCAACCTCAAGACCAATGCCGAGCCGTTTGAGTACATTACCAAGGCCGTCGAGAAGGCCGGCTTTAAGCCCGGCGTCGACTTCATGTACGCCATGGACCCGGCTTCGACCGAGTTCTACAACGCCGAGACCGGCATGTACGAACTCAAGGGCGAGGGCGTGGAGTACACGAGTGCCCAGATGGTCGATTACTGGGAGAAGCTCGTCGACACCTATCCCATCATCTCCATCGAGGACGGCATGGCCGAGGAGGACTGGGACGGCTGGGTCGAGCTGACCCGCCGCATTGGCAACAAGGTGCAGCTGGTGGGCGACGACCTGTTCGTCACCAACACCGAGCGCCTCAAGAAGGGCATCGAGCTGGGCGCCGCCAACGCGATCCTGGTCAAGGTCAACCAGATCGGCACGCTCACCGAGTCGCTCGAGGCCATCGAGACCGCCAAGGAGGCCGGCTACGCTTGCATCGTGAGCCATCGTTCCGGCGAGACCGAGGATTCCACGATCGCCGACCTCGTTGTGGGCGTCAACGCCGGCCAGATCAAGTCGGGCGCCCCGTGCCGCAGCGACCGTATTGCCAAGTACAACCAGCTCATCCGCATCGAGGACGAGCTCGAGGGCAGCGCGCGCTACGCCGGCAAGGCCGCGTTCTACAACATTCGCTAGGCAAGCGGCGTGTGCGGGGGCGGGGCTGACTCGGATTCGCCTCGCTCCCGCCGGGCACTGTTGAGCACCATTGGGCGCTGGGCCATATGGCTCAGCGCCTTTTTTATGTCGAGCAAGGGCCGCCGGAGGCGGTGCACGCACTCGTGCTATAACTAAAGAACTTAGCGCAAACAAACCTCAACCGCACAAGGCGCACATGGATCAGATTTACGACAACAGGTATTATTCCGCCGGTTCGCGCGAGCCGTCGTCTCGTCGTGCAGGTACCGTGCAGCTCGGCGGGTCCGACTGTGCCGGTACCGATCGCCGCGCACAGCGTCCGGCAAGCGCCCCACACCCCCGTGCTCAAATGAATACGCCGACGGACCGCCCGCCACGTTCGGCGCGCCCGACGCATGCTCAGCGTTCCTCGGCTCAAACACACGAAAAATCGACCAGGCCCTCGAGTCGTCTTTCGGGTTCGGACTTCATGCACTACGCCAACGACAACGCGGTGGTCAAGGCGATCTATGACTTTACCCATGGACCCCAGCGCGGGCTGTTTATTGGCATTGTCGTCGTCCTGGTGCTCGTGAGTTTGTACTTTCCCGTGCGCGATCTCTACGTTGCCAAACGCTCGAGCGATATCTTGGCCAAGCAGGTCGAGATTCGCCAGCAGTACAACGACGAGCTGCAGAAAAGCGTCGACAAACTGCTCTCGGAGGAGGGCATTAAGGACGCGGCGACCGAGGACCTTGGCCTGGTGATGCCCGGCGAGACCAAGATTGACGTGCTGGGCCTGGACGACGATTCGGACTCGTCGTCGAGCAAAAAGTCCTCGAACGCCAAGAAGGCCAGCGAAGTCGCCAAAGAGATCGAAGAGGTCGGCAAGGACGCGCCTTGGTATATCCAGACGCTCGATATGCTGTTTGGATTTAACGGCGTCGAGGGCCAGACGGTCGTGTCCAACGGCAAATAGCGCCCGGAGGGGAGCCTGCAATGACGAATTGCAAACGATATAAGGTGGCGGCGATTGACCTGGGAACGGTGTCGTCGCGACTGGTGCTGGCCCAGGTCGAGGGCGGGGCGATCGTGGAATCGTCCAAGCATACCGAGATTACCGACTTGGGCGAGGGCGTGGATGCGACGGGGCGCTTTTGCGAGGCGGCCGTTGAGCGCGTGCTCGCCGCATGCCGCATGTTTGTGGACGAGGCCCGTGCCTTTGGGGCCGCGTGCATCTGCACCACGTGCACGAGCGCCGCGCGCGATGCGTCCAATGCCTCGCTGCTGCTGGACGGTCTGCGCGAGATGGAGCTCGAGCCGCAGGTGATTCCGGGCGAGGTCGAGGCGCGCCTGACGTTTTTTGGCGTGGCGCACGACTTTGCTGGCGAGCGCATCATCGTTGCCGATTCGGGCGGCGGATCCACGGAGCTCGCGACGGGCGTCTATGCACCGGAGCGCGGCGTCTTTGCGCTGGAGGGAACGCGCTCGCTGGACATCGGTTGCCGCCGTGTGACGGAGCGGTTTTTCTCGGCGCTGCCGCCTGCGGACGGCGAGCTTTCTGCCGCTGCCAACTGGGCAAACGAGCAGTTCGCTGCCTATTTTGAGGGCCTGCCGAGCAATTTTGAGCGCGCAGAGCGCCTGATCGCGGTGGGCGGTACCGTCACGACGCTCGTGGCACTCGTTCACGAGCTAGAGCCGTATAATTCGAGCTTTGTGCACCTGCGCGAGCTTTCGCTGGAGCAGGTTTCGGCCGCTATCGAGCGCATGTTCGCGCTGGATGTTGCGGGCATCGCCGCGTTGCCGGGCGTGCAACCCAAGCGCGCGGGCGTGATCTTGGCAGGTGCCGTGGTGATTCGCGAGCTCATGCGAGCCGGCGGCTACGACACGCTCACCGTAAGCGAGAACAGCCTGCTCGCCGGCATGGCCGCTACCATCAACGAGGTTCTCGACGGCGCCATCCCCACCATCGGCTGGACCCCCAGCCTTAGCGCCCTTTAACTATTCCACTGCAACTTAGAGTCCCGCCGGCGTGAAAAAGAAACGAGCCCGCATCCCTTGGGGACACGGGCCCGTAAACAATACGTGGTAGGGGCGGTGGGACGTCCGCGTATTTGCTGCGCAAATCCGCACCGGCTTCGGCCGCCTGCCGGCGCCCTCGCCGGCTCGCTACGGACGCTGCGCGTCCGCTTTACGCTCGCCCCCTCGCGGGTTCGAGTCCCACCGGCATCCAGAAGAAACGAGCCCGCATCCCTTGGGGACACGGGCCCGTAAACAATACGTGGTAGGGGCGGTGGGACTCGAACCCACAATCCTTGCGGCGAGAGATTTTAAGTCTCCTGCGTATGCCAATTCCGCCACGCCCCCGTGAGACTAGAAGTCTAGCACAAGCCGCCCGTTACGCGTTGACAGCCATCGAGTGCCGGCCCGACTTTTCCAAGTACTCGGCGAACTTGGCTTCGTCGCCTTTGTTCTTGTACTGTAGGGCCAACAGGTACTCCAAGCGGCAACCCTTAACCTTGTCGTCGCCGGCCTCCTTGAGCATGCGCTCCAGCTCGGGAATGTCGTTGTGGCGCTTGAGGATCATCGTGTCGTACATCAGCTGGCATTCGTGCGCGACTGCCTCGGCCTGGCCGCCCTCAAAGCCTTTGATCTCGTGCAGCAACTCCTTGGACTTTTTGCGGTCCTCTTGGCCAACGTAGTAGTTAAAGGCCTTAATGACCAGGTCGACGCGCTGCATCTTGGGCAGGTTGAGTCCCAGCAGCAAATCGAACATCTCGTCAGCGCGCTTGTGGTCCTCGCGCAGCAGATAGGAGTTCAGGCGCAGGTAGTCGCGGTTGTAGCGCGGGTACAGCATGCTGGTGAGCTTGGCGTCGAGCAAACGATCAAACTCGTCCCACTGCTTGGCGGCCATCAACTGCTGCAGGCGTTTAAACGTAGTGCGTTTTTTGACGCTAAAGAACACCGACACGGCGATGCAGATGATAACGACGGCGGTCCAGAGTGTGCGGGAATCGGGCATGTTAGGGTCCTTAGTCGCTCATAAAGCGAGCGGTATGACAACACGTACTAGATGTATTATACGCAGCGCGCAAGCAAACTGGCATAAAAGCTCATCGAGGCTGAGTGCCATCGCTCGCTGCGGTACACTTACCTAAAGTAAACCATGAAGGGAGACACTACCTATGAAGAAGATCGTTTTGGCTTGCGGTGCTGGCGCTGCCACTTCCACGCTTGTTGCCCAGAAGGTCGCCACCTTGCTCGACGCCAACGGTTACGCCGACAAGTACGAGATCGTGCAGTGCGCCATCTCCGAGGCCAAGGACTACTGCGACGAGGGCGCCGATCTGCTGATCGCCACCACCGTTGCCCCTGAGGGCCTCACCTGCCCGTACGTGAGTGGCGTGCCCTTCATGACCGGCATGAACCGCGTCGCTGCCGAGAAGGCCGTTCTCGACGTCATGGCTCAGTAGGCACCGCCTGTATGAGTGAGCAGAACGCCAACCCGGTCGAGCTCTTTGGCATGCGCGTTGCCCACGTGGGCATTAACGCCACCGACCCGGCAGACGCCCTGGAGATCGCGGAGCTGTTCTCGACGATGATGGGCTTGCCCGTCATCGAGACCCCCGTTTCGTACTTTAACGATTCGCTGGTCGAGATCATGAAGCAGAACGGTCGTGGCACCAAGGGCCACATCGGCTTTGCCGTCAACGACATCGATGCGGCCGAGAAGTGGTTTGCCGAGCGCGGGCTCGAGGTCAACGAGGAGTCGCGCGTGTTACTGCCCGACGGCGGCACCAAGCTCGTGTACTTTAAGCGTGAGTTCGCCGGTTTCGCCGTGCACCTGTGCCGCGAGTAGCGCACAAGCTGCCATAGCTAACGAAAAATGGGGTAAGGCCACGTGGCCTTACCCCATTTTAATGCCGAGAGGGTGACTGACGGGCTGCCGCAAAACGAAGGTGAATGCTTTTCCGCGAAGTGAACGAGTGAAATCGGACCCCTGGAGCATCGACACTTTGGAGGCACCGTTTCCTGCGGTTTCGTAAGGTTTTTCCTGCAGTTTTGGCGTCAAAAAGTGTGGATGCTTCGGGGGTCCAAAATAGGTCGTTCACTTCGCGGAAAAGCATTCACCTTCGATTCGTGAGAGACGCCCCTACCGCGGCAGGCGAATCGTAAAGCGGCTGCCGACGCCCTCGACTGAGGTCACGCCGATGACACCGCCATGGCTGTCGACGATCCACTTGGCAATGGCAAGCCCCAGACCCGAGCCCTGCGCGCCGGCATCGCGTGCGTTATCGGCTCGGTAGAACCGTTCAAACGCGTGGGCTGCGGACTCCTGGTTCATGCCGATGCCCTCGTCCTCAACGGCTATGTCGATCGTGCCCATGCCCGCATCGGGCGTTATGCCAAATGTGACGGTCGTGCCTGCGTCCGAATACTTGGCGGCGTTCTGCACGATCACGCGCAGAGCCTGCTTCACGAGCGCCACGTCGACAGATGCGTCGCAGCGCGGGTCGTTGGCAAGCGTGGTGTCGTACGCCAGCCGATACGTGTGCTCGGTATCGATCATCTGTGATTCTTCGCATACCTCGCCGACCAGTGCGGCCAGGTTGGTATGCGCACGCCGCAGGACCGTGCGCCCGGCATCGCCGCGTGCCAAAAACAGCAGCTGTTCCACGAGCTCCTGCATGTGCTCGCTTTCGGCCTTGAGGGACGCGATGGATTCTGCCAGCACGTCCGGGTCGTCTTTGCCCCAGCGGTCGAGCATGTTCACGTAGCCCTGAATCACCGCGATGGGCGTGCGCAGCTCGTGGCTCGCGTCGTTGACAAAGCGCATCTGCTGCAGCTTGGCCTCTTGCATCTGGCGCAGCAGGCGGTTGAGCGCGACCTCGATGCTTGCCAGGTCGGCGTCGCCGGTGGTGACGCTCGGCGAGTCGACGCTTGCGCGCTCGATGGCCTGCTCCAGCGTTTCCATCTTGCCGCCGGAGAGCTGCATGCGGCCGAGTTCGTCCACGCGCAGGGCCAGATCGTTGAGCGGCGCCATGGTGCGGCGCACGCGGCGGGCGCCGCCGAGCATGTTGAGCACGCTGATGACCTGCCAACCCACAACGACAAGGTAGAGAGGCCATAGCGTGACGAGGTCCTGCGCGAGGGGGAAAGTCTTGGTGGTACGCGCAAGCTCGACGGTATAGGTGAGCGTTGTCAGGTCCCAGCCGCGCGCGGGCGTCAGCGACATGCTGCGAACGGTGGCGCTGGGGATCCATCCTGCGGTAAACGCGCCGTTGGGCAGCGTCCGGTTGTATCCATAGACGAGGATCGCCACCGCAATAACCAACAGCAACAGATCGAGCCAGACGTAGCTCATCAGGCGGCGCCACATATAGCTCCAGTTGATGGCGCGGGCGATGGAGGTGACGCGCTTGGCCTCGGCATTACGCGCGGCAGACATAGCCCACCCCGCGCACGGTCTGGATGATGCGGGCGCCGCCGGCGTCTTCGATCTTGGCGCGCAGGTGCGCGATGTGCACGTCGACGTTGTTGGTGTCGCCTACGTATTCGTAGCCCAGCGCCTCGTGCGCGATGCGCTCGCGCGTGAGCACGGTGCCGGCATGCGCCATAAGCAGGGCGAGGACGTCGAACTCGCGGGCCGTGAGCGCGATGGGCGAGCCGCCGACCGTGACTTCGCGGCGGTCGGGGTCGAGCGCAACCGAGTCAACGGTAAGCGCGGCGTGGGAGGGCGTGGCAGCGGTCTGGGTCGTGTCGGTTGCCGGGGACATTGTGGCGATACCGGCGCCCGCGCCGCCTGCCGCGCCCGCCCCAGTACCGGCGCCGCCAACGCCCGAAGCCGCCCGCACGGCCTCCGAGCGCTTCAGTGCCACGCGGATCCGTGCGAACAGCTCCTCAATCGCAAATGGCTTGGTCAGGTAATCGTCAGCACCGGCGTCAAGCCCTGCCACCTTGTCCATCACGGCATCGCGCGCGGTGACCATAATCACCGGCACATCCTTGTGCTTGCGGACACGTCGCAAGACCTCCATGCCGTTGAGCTGCGGCAACAGTACGTCGAGCAGAATCAGATCGTAGTCGCGCTCCAGCGCCAGGTCAACGGCGGTGCGGCCATCGGCGGCGTGTTCCACCTGGTAGCCCTCGTGCTCCAGCTCGAGCGTCACAAAGCGGGCGATTTTCTCCTCGTCCTCTACGATCAAGATCCGTGCCATGCGTGCCCCCGTCTGCGATTACTTGTCGTCGTTGAGATTTTGCTTGATGTCGTCCGCGGCGTTGGCAGCGCTATCCATAAGGTTGTTGATGCTGCCGGGCACGTCGCCGTCGCTGTCGATGCGGTAGCGCATGCCAAAGAACAGGCCAATCAGCATCAGCCATATCGTGGCGCCCCAGGCAAACAGCGCGACGATGGGGATCAGGATGGGGATGTTGAGGATGATCGCATCGCGGCGCGTGGCGATAAACTTGGTGTCCAGACTCAGGCGGAAGAGCTTTTTGAGGTACTCCCACACGCTGTCCATCTTCTTGGAGAAGTCGGTCTTTTCGCTCGACTTCTCGTAGGCGGCCTGCGCGGCGACCATCTCGGCCGAGGGCTCGTCGACCGGCGCGGACTCGGTGGCGGCGTGCGCCGACGTGGTCTGGGTCTTACCCTGCGACTCGAGCCAAATGATGGCATCCAGAACGTTGCCGTCGGCGGCGTCGAGCGCGGCCTTGGCATCGGTGTAGCTCACGTTGCACTTGGTGCGGATGGTTTCAACTTTTTCGAGGTCGTCCATGACCTGTCCTTTCGTTCGATGGGCGCGACGCCAGGCGATCTGCCCGGGCGCGAGCGTTGCGTTCGGCGGCCTGCGTTGCGCGGCGCCGCCCCGCCCTTGGTCGAACTCTATAGTGCAGGTTATAGATTAAGCGATTCTTGAGCCAAGATTAATGTTGGATGAGTTTTTGGGTGGCGGAGGGGAAGGGTGAGGTGTCCTTCTGGGTGGCAAGCAGCGAGGTCTAATACTTTTCCAAGAAGTGAACGAGCTAAATTGGACCTCCGAAGCATCGACACTATAAGGGCATTGTTTCCTGCGGTTTTGACGCTGGAATCCTGCGTTTATGCCGTTGAAATATGCGGATGCTCCAGGGGCCCTAAAACAGGCGTCCACTTCGCAGAAAAGTATTAGACCTCGATAGCGGGGGATGGGGTGCCGGTATCAAACCGGCGGCAGAAATGGGATAAGCAAGGCGTATGGATCATATGGATCAAAATCGCGTTGCAAAAGTATGAAAATATCCTACAAATGCAACATGAAGTACTTTAGCAACATAACGGCGATAAGCGAGCTTTCCGAGAGCGAGGGCGTGTTCATCACGGCTCAGGCGGCTCGCATGGACATTTCTCGAGATGCGCTGGCGCACTCATGCCGCGTGGGGCGTCTTGAGCGGATATGCCACGGCGCCTACCGGATGTCGGGCGCGCAGCGCCGAGACACCGACGAGCTCAACGCTCTTTGGAAGCCCACCAATCCCTCCCTGTGCGCGTGGGAGAGAAAACGCCAGTGGGATGGCATCGCCGTGAGCGGTACGACTGCGGCGAACCTGCAGCAAATGGGCGATTTCCATCTGTCCCCCTACAGGATGACCGCGCCCATGCGCATCAATACGAGAAACGAATCCCTTTCTTTTGTAAAGCGCGAGATTGCCGAGCGGGATATCGTTTGGCTCGACGGCCTGCCGGTAACCAAGCCCGAGTGCACGCTTGTCGATCTTTGCCTCGATTGCGAGGACCCCTCATTAATTATCGATGCCTATAACGATGCGCTTGGGCGAGGGCTCGATATACAGCGGCTGAAAGAATTCGTAAAGGAGAACTCTAAAACCGCCAAGCGGCGCGGACTGATGATGCCTTTGCTGATGGTACTGAACGGGTAATGCGAAACGGAGGACATGGTGAAGTACAAAACGCCTGCCGCATTGGAGATGGCTGTTAGGAATGCCGCAAGGCAGTTTTAAATGAGCGCCGAAACGTGAATAATCGTGCTGCGACTGTCACGTTATTGCCGGTAGCGCTACCGTTCGCATGATTTGGGTGCCGGTAAGTGATAATTGATTAATGGCCGCTGCTATACTTATCGATTATGATGCTAGTAAGATTGGCTTTGGATGGAATCGATGCAGCTTGAGCCCGAACCGAGGATTTTAATTGAAAGCCTAAGAGATATTGGGTATTCGTTTAATAGTGCACTAGCTGATATTGTTGACAATTCTATTACCGCGAAGGCAAGGAATATCTCAATCCTTGCTATTCCTTCTGATGACTTCAGAATTGCAATCATTGATGACGGTGAGGGGCTTGGCAGAGATGAGTTAATGCATGCCATGAGGCTCGGTAGCACTGATCCGAGGTGCAAGCGGAATTTGAACGATCTCGGGCGTTTTGGTCTCGGGTTAAAAACCGCTTCATTTTCACAATGCAGAAGGCTGACGGTTGTGTCAAAGAAAAACGGTGAAGTGAATGCCTTCACGTGGGATCTCGATCTTGTTGCCAGTGAAAACAAATGGACAGTTTTGGAACAGAAAAGAACGGACTCCATTCCGTTTATTGGAGAGATGAACGAGACGGGTACGCTTGTTCTTTGGGAAAAACTTGATCGTCTAACCGGGGTAAATGGATCCGGAAAAGCCAATTACGACAGAATTATAAGTGAGGCTCAAGATTACCTCTCTCTTGTATTTCATCGTTACTTAGCGGGAGAACGTGGGCTCAAGCGCATTAAGGTCAATGTGAATAATCGCACGCTTGACCCCATCGATCCATTTAATGTTAGCAATCAGGCGACGCAACCATCGCCTGTCGAAAATGTTTGTCCCGGCGTTACGATGCAGGCGTTTACTCTTCCGCATAGGTCAAATTATGCTTCAGATGCAGAGTATGAAAAGTTTGCTCTTCCTGGCGGTTACTTAAAGAATCAGGGAGTCTTTCTCTATCGCGCGAAGCGCTTGATACTGCATGGAACTTGGTTTGGGATTGCCAAGAAAACCGCCCTCACCCAGTTGTGCCGCGTGAAGATTGATATTGATGTTAACCAAGATGAAGCATGGAAAATTGACGTTAAGAAAGTGTCCGCTCAGCTTCCGGAAGAAGTAAGGGCGAGTATCAAACAATTGATTGCTCATATTGGTGCGCCTTCAAAAAGAGTTTATCGTCGTCGCGGCGCTAGGTTAACGAGGCCTGAGGTATATCCGGCTTGGAATGCGATAAAAACTGGAGACAAGACCCTTTATTGCATTAATCGCAAAAACCCAATTCTTGATAGCTTCAATTCATCTCTTGATGATGATCAGAGGGCTGCTTTCAAGACTGTTCTTTCGCTGGTCGAATCGTCATTCCCAACGGAATCTCTTTTTTACGAACTGTCGAACAACGAAGGGTCAGTTTGCTTTGAGGAGATGGAAGACGATGACTTTTGTAATGCTGTTCTCACTTTCTTTGGCTCATTAAAACAAATGGGGAAGGATGAGGATGACATCCTCTCCACTATGAGGTCAGTTGACTTGTTCGCCACACGTTGGAATGAAGTACTTGCCATTTTGGGAATCGAGGAGTGCTAAATGGACGCCACACTAGAGCAGTTCATCAATTACATTGACAACTCCGCCAGAGATAAACTAGAGAACGATGACGGCGTTCCCGAAGAGGCGGATGTTGCGGATACCTATTCGCAGTTCTACACTGCATTCGCGGGAATTTTCCCCGTATCTAAACAATGCGACAAGGATGATATCGTCCGTAGGCTTGTTGAGAAGTATTGCAGCGAGCTTACGATTAAGAAAAAGCTTGGCTTTGAGTTTAAGGATGAGGATAGCCATCCCTGGTTGAGTGAAGCAGAAGACTCGATCGAATGGTTCTACTGGAATCGCTATAGGCGATACTTGGTGCGCGATAAGAAATGGGCGCCCGCCGCGGTTAAGTCGATAGATAGGGACAGTCGCAACATCCTTGACTTAATGGCCAATCCTTTAGAGTGCGGCTCTTTTACAAGACGCGGCCTCGTAGTCGCGTCCGTTCAATCGGGAAAAACTGCAAATTATATTGGGCTGATATCCCGCGCCGCCGACGCGGGATATCGAATCATTATCGTCATGGCCGGCGTGCATAATGTCCTGCGAAATCAGACGCAAGCTCGTCTTGAAGATGGTTTTACAGGTTTTAACATTGAGAACAGCACAGTCGAACCGGTTGGCGTTGGCAAGGGGAGTCAAGCCCGACGACCAATTGCCTGTACCTCGAGAGAGGCAGACTTTAGTACAGAACGAGCTAAGGCTTTAAGGTGCATCCAGCCGACGCAAACAAACGAACCTTTTTTGTTTGTTGTTAAGAAGAATAGTAAGTCTCTCCAGCAGGTAATTGAATGGCTGGATGCCAGCAATAGCCAGGATCAACCTCTGTTGCTCATTGACGATGAAGCGGATAATGCTTCGATTAACGGAAAATACAAGCTCGAAAAGCGAGAGAATGAACCGACCAAAATCAATGGGCAGATAAGAAACCTGCTTAACCTATTCAATAAGGCCTGCTATGTTGGCTACACTGCTACGCCATTTGCTAACGTTTTGATCGACCCTAGCGTTGACAGCGATGAGTATGGCAAGGACCTTTTCCCGAGCAACTTTATTTATACGCTTGAGGAGTCCTCTGACTACTTCGGTGCCAAAAAGGTATTCGGAGATTACGACGAGCCTACTCACAAGCACTTGCGTTTCATTGACGATGTGGACGATGTCCTTCCTGCAAAACATAAAAGTAGCTTTGAGCCCTTTATGCTTCCCCTTAGTCTAAAGGCGGCAATTCGTACTTTTGTATTGGCGACGACGATAAAGACACTTCGTTTTGGCACTAATTTCCATTCAACGATGATGGTCAATGTATCTCCCTATAAGAAACCGCAGAATTGCATGCGGAATCTAGTTGAGGATTACCTTAACGACCTGAATACGGCGGCGAAATCCTATGGGGCCTTAAACCCGGAGGAGGCGCTTGAGGTTTCTCCGCACCTAAAGGATTTGAAAGCTACTTGGGAGCTGGAATATGCAGGCTGCGGTTTTGGCTGGAGCGAAATACAGCCACGTCTCTACGACCCGGATTATCATGTTCTGAGCATCAATACAGACTCAGGAGATGCTCTGGACTATGAGAACAGGAACGAGCGAGTTATCGCGGTTGGCGGATATAGGCTTTCTCGTGGTTTAACCCTTGAAGGGTTAACGGTCTCTTACTATTCGCGAAACGCCAGAGCATATGATGCGCTGATGCAGATGGCTCGTTGGTTTGGATATAGGCCTCAGTATGAGGATCTTTGTCGTGTATGGATGACCGACGAGGCGGCGGGCTGGTACAAATACGTTGCCGATTCGACGGAGAATCTGTTCGATCAACTAAGGAGCATGCGCCAAGTTAAGCGCACTCCAAAGAATTACGTTTTGAAAATACGCCAGAGCCCTGATGCCCTGACCGTTACCGCGAGAAATAAGATGGGTGCCGGGCAAAAGGAAAAGGCCCCTATCGATCTAAACGAGGGATTCGTTGAAACGATTGCATTTGACAGGGACGCGGAGATAGTTGCCGATAACGAGGCGGCATGCAGGGACCTTCTTAGCGCAATAAAGGGGTATGCGGACTTCAAAGACGGGGGCTCTTATAGATATCTTTATAAGGGGGTTCCGGTCAAGTTTGTTACCGCTTTTCTAGAAGCCTATGAAAATGAAGATGGCCTTTCGCCAAAGTCTCAAAAAGCTCCAATCCTAAGCTACGTCAACGAACGGCTGCTTGATGGCGAGCTGAAGGAATGGGACGTTCTCTTGGCACATGGCTCTCGATCAAATGATCCAATCGATTTGCCTGTTGATGGAACGGTCAGCATGGAGCAAAGATATCCCGGTAGCGCTTCGAACAATGATGTCGTTGTTGTCGGAGAGAAACATCGTTTATCCAGTCGTGGAGTTGAGGCCGCTGGCTTAAGTGCGGAAGAAAGGAAAATGGCGGAAGAACGATATACTGCAGACCATAGCGGCGACAAGGCGAAAAACTGTTCTGATCTCTATTATCGTCAAATAAGGAGGCGGCCATTGCTGGTTTTGCATCCGATTTGCATGCGATTTGGAGAAATCAAAATTAAAGAAAAGAAGGAGGCCGGAAAAGAAGCTCCTTCTTGGTGGAAGAGCTGGGATGCTCAGGAATGCGTTTTCGGCTGGAGCATCAGTTTTCCGCACACCGATAAGCAAACGCGACCAGTCACTTACGTTTTTAATTCTGTGGCACTGGAGAACATGATGCCGGAACCCGAAGATAGCGATGATGATTATGAAGACGACTAGCGATAATCCGTGGGAAGAGCTGCCTAGATCGCGTGGAAGGGGCGACTACAACACGAGAATGGTCGCACCCGATGTTAATCCCGATGCAAAAAGGATTTATTGGGCAAAGGGGCGCTCTAATCACCCTGCTTTTCTTGTCGAATATGACAGCAGCGAGACGGGGGCACCGGAGCCTCCCAAGTTTAAGAACATCTCTATTCGAGACATTGAATCGGAGCGCTCCATACTGCTGGAGCTCCAAGACCAGGAAATGAAAGTCCAATTTCTCCGCTTATGTCTTGATATTGCCGACTCGGTGCAGAAAGCCCCCACCGTTGCGATGAGGAAGATGACCTTCATGAGGCTCGAGAAATGGGCTTCGTTTCTCAGGCCCGGGCGTGGTCCCCTCACAGCCGAGCAACAAAAAGGGCTTATCGGTGAGCTACTTTTTCTTAAACGGGTTTCCGCTGCCATTTACGAGCCGTCGAATGCCTTGAATGGCTGGACAGGGCCAGAACGCTCTAAGCGCGATTTCGGTTACGGGCAGATTTTCGTCGAGGTGAAAAGCAAACGAGGGTCGTCGAATTCGGAAATTGGAATATCGTCAGAAGAGCAATTGAACACCAACGAAAGTGAAAGGCTCTTCTTATATGTCGTTGAGTTGAACAGCGCTACGGATGAAGATAAAGCGGCATTCAGCCTTACCGATGTCGTCAACGATGTTCAAATGCTCTTCGACAGCCCATTGGATTTGGCGCACTTTCAGGAGAAGCTGTCGGATGCCGGGTATTTTCCGGAAGACGATTATTCCCACACCTTGTGGAGCGAGGGCGTAACTGAAGCATATGAAGTTAAGGATGGATTTCCGCGAATCGTTTCCGGTTCGTGTCCGCCTGGAGTTAAGGCTGTTACATATAAAATCGACCTTGGTTACTGCTCTGATTACGAAGTTGATCAGAGCGCAATTACCCAAGCATTGAGGTGAATTAGATGACAGATTCCACTTCGTTTCAGGAGGAACTGTTTCAAGAGGTCAAGAATAAGGCGGACTCGGAGGGAGTCTATAAGAACGATGCGTTCTTTGACCTCATCACTGATTATCTTTGCGATGCGGGAGAATTCGATGAGGCCATCCCCGCCTTCTGTCAGAGAACTGGAATAAGGGTTGATGGCTACTGTGGCGATCCTTTTGAGTCAAGCAGAAAAGTCCTTGGCCTCATTGTCCTCGACTTCAACCAAGATACTGGCTTGCTGACATTAACGAATTCTGAAATGGAGGCAGATTTTCGGCGGCTTGAGAAATTCGTAACCAAAGCATTGGATTCTCAATTTAGGGAATCTCTTGAGCCGACGGATCCGGGGTTTGGGCTCGCCGATTTAATTCACGCTCGCTGGAACGAAATCGAGCGAGTTAATCTGTATCTTCTTTCAAACAAAAAACTTAGCCAAAGGGTTTCGGGTAAAGAGACGGGGAGTGTCCTTGGCAAAGAGGTTGTTTACAACGTCTGGGATCTTGAACGGATAGGTAATCTTATTGAATCAGGTCGTGAGCGGGAGAGACTGCTCATTGACTTTAACGAATTGCCGACGGGTCCGATTCGGGCCCTTCTCGCAAGCTCTCCGAAAGACAAGAACAAGGTTTACCTTGCTGCGATACCGGGTGTCGATTTGGCGCGCATCTACGATCGTTGGGGAGCGCGACTTCTTGAGCAAAACGTCCGTGTATTTCTTCAGGCGAGAAGCAATGTCAACAAGGGTATAAAGCGTACTCTCGAGAATGAGCCTGAGCTTTTCTTCTCGTTCAATAACGGTATCACGGCGACCGCAGAGAGCGTTACAACGGAGAGCGGGGAAGACGGGCTTTTAATTGACCGTCTAGAAAACCTGCAGATAGTTAACGGTGGCCAGACAACCGCATCGGTTTATGCCGCATATAAGGCTGGTAAAAGTTTGGACCGCGTGTTTGTCCAAATGAAGCTTAGTGTTGTCAGCCCGGAAGAGGCTCTCGAACTGGTGCCTAGGATCTCTGAATATGCAAACAGCCAGAATAAGGTTTCTTCAGCCGACTTCTTTGCAAACCACCCTTATCACGTGAGGATCGAAGAGTTCTCGCAAAGGATACTTGCTCCCATGCGGGCAGATAGCTTCACGCAAACCAAATGGTTCTACGAGCGGGCAAGAGGCTCATATCGAGATAAGCAAGCTTATCTTACGCCTGCGCAGAAGCGTAAATTTGTTGCTGAGTTTCCTAAAACGCAGACTTTTACGAAAACGGATTTGGCAAAATATCTCATGGTCTGGACGAATAAGGCCTACTTGGTCAATCGCGGTGCCCAGAAGAACTTCTCTGAATTTGCTCGGCTAATTAAAGACTCCTGGGATAAGGATGAGAGTCAGTTCAATGAGACTTATTTCAAATATTTGATTGCCAAGAAAATCATATTCGATCGCACAGGCAAGATTGTGCAGTCGCGTGATTGGTGGGAAACCGGCAGCTATCGCTCGCAGCATGTAGTCCTTGCGGTGGGAGTGCTTTCAAATGCAGTTTCCGCTTTAGGAAAAGCCGTTAACTTTCTTGGCATTTGGAATCAACAATCGTTGTCGCCAGCGTTTGAGAGGGCGCTTGGGCAAGCATCTGACGCTGCGCATGATGTATTGATGCATCCCGCGACGGGCTATCGAAACATTTCTGAATGGGCAAAACAACAGAAATGCTGGGAGGCTATCAAGTTAAAAAAGGTTGATTGGGACAAAGAGTGGCTTGGCGAGCTTATTGACCTCGATGAGGAGAAAGACATTCAGCGAGAGGGCTCCCGTAACCAGAAAACGCTGAATGGGATTGAAGCTCAGACGGCGGTTTGCGAGATGGGAAGCGGATTTTGGCAAAATGTTCTTAACTGGTGCCTTGCAGAGGGCGAGGGAACTGAGAAGGAACGGGGTATTTTGCAGTATGCATGTGCCTTGCCAAACAAAGTGCCCTCCGAGAGCCAGTCCGTTGTACTTATTAACATGATGAAGCGGCTGCACAGAGTCGGCTGTCCTTACCGTTTTAAGAGCAGTCAGTATCGTCTGTAAGATTCTCGTAAAACCCGTGGGCTTCTTTTCCAAGTGCCTTTGCGACTACCGCCGCTATCTGCTGGGCAAGTAGCGGCGGCACCGCGTTACCCACCTGAGTGTACTGAGACGTTCTGTTGCCTTCGAACAGATAGTCATCTGGGAAGGTTTGAAGTCTTGCGGCCTCTCTCACGGTAAGGCTCCTGCATTGCGACGGATCCGGATGGATGTAATAGTGTCCGTCCTTGGCGATATGCGAGGTGATGGTCGTAGAGGGTCTTCCCCATACTTGCACACGAAAACGGTCGTTGAATTTATAGTTACCAGTCGTTTTTGCTGCCTGGACGTTCTTATGATTGGGAAGCAATGACTCGGGGAATTCTTCAAGGCGTGCGGGCGTACCGTATTTTTCTGCATATGCCGCACAAAAGAGATAACGGTCAAGATCGCTCGCCAAGTGAGAGCGAGACTCATGATTTGTGAGGACCTTGCTATTTCCGAGCCTTCCTCTATACCATTCTTCATATCGATTGTGGACGGGATCAACTTTGTGCTTTGCGGTTAACTTTGGCGCATAGCGTGAAATTACCCTATCAAGGATGTCTGTAAGATCGTTGCATTCGTCATTGTCTTTCAGCTCTTTTGCCGCTGAGTTTATGTACTCAGCCCAGTTCATATCGCGCCAGTTTTCGTTGCGTTCAGAGAATCCGCTTCGCAGTTTAGGCAGCCCACGAAGGGCTGACCCAAGAGTGCAAACATGCTTTTTGGTTAGCGTGCTCGGTTCGATTCCGGTGTCATTTTTAATACCAAGGAGAATGACCCTGTGGCGCATCTGGGGGATTCCATACTGTTCGGCTTTGACAACGTAATCTTTTGGATTATGGGGGTCATCAGTGACGAGGGAGTGGATGGTGTATCCCGCCTCTTCCATATCTTTGCATATGCGGTTAAAAACGCCATGGCCCTCGTGCTTTGCAGAAAGAAGTCCTTTGACGTTTTCCATAACGAAGACATCCGGCTTTAGCTCGTTGATAAACGAGAGGTAGCAACGGTAGAGGGTGTGCTTCGGGTCCTCTTCGAATGTAATGTCATGCTTGCGCCGCGATCTGCCCACCAACGAATATGCTTGGCACGGAGGTCCGCCAATAAGGACCAGCGGACCCCTATCACGGTCTTCAAACCATCTTGTCACGCGTTCGGCGCCGAGTTTGACCAAGCGGTCGTCTCCATCGACGAGCTCGTCGCATAAAGCTTCTTCGCAAGCAGCCTGCCATTCTTTTGGGCGGTAGCGGATAAGTTGGTCGAAGGTCTCATTGTCATGCTTTTTCATGTATCTGAGATAAACTCTCGGCAATGTTCCGTCCGGTTCTGCAATTTTGCGCAGATATGAACGAAGCCTCAGGGTCTGATGAGCCTGCTTGTCACGTTCAATGGACATGATTGTTTGGAACACGGGCTTGTTCTCAGCGTCTCGAAGTGATGAGAAGCCTTCCCCAAGGCCTCCCGGGCCCGCGAATAAGTCAATAACGGGAATCACTGCTAACCCTCTCCAAACAGAAACTTCTAGATATCCAGGCTACCAGGATGAAAGTCAAACGTCCAGGAGTGTCTCGCTATGTAAATAAACTTTCTATTTATAGCAGTTGCGGGAAACTCGATAAGTGCAGGCGGCGCGCCAGCATTTGAGTTTCTGCTCAAAGATGGCCCAGATCGCTTCCTGTCAAACGGGCATCTTATGGGCATTCCAAAAATGCGGGAATGAAATTGTTCAACGCACTCTTGAACGATTCGCCTCATACCATTGTTCTGCGCCTTGACGCTGCTTTGACTGAGCCCGACTTATAATGGCTCTGATGTAATTCTGCAGGTTCTTGTCGCTACGTGACAAGAACTTGCAAAATTCGCAAGTTCTTGTCATTCTGTGAGAAAAACTTGCAGATTGGGGCGAGCGATGGATAAACGGATGGTTCCCAGAAATCGATATCTCGAGAAGTTAATCGCCTTCCGTGACACGGATGTCATCAAGGTCGTAACGGGTATGCGCCGTTGTGGCAAATCGACGCTTCTGGACATGATGCGCAAACATCTGGAGGATAACGGCGTTCCATCCGAATGTCTTTTGACCTTTAAGATGGAGTCATTTGAGCTGGAGGGCGTGCGTGATTGGCGAGAGCTTTACCGCCACGTGGACGGCCTAATGCCTGCGGGCAAGAGGTGCTATCTCTTCTTCGACGAGCTTCAGGAGGTTGCCGGATGGGAGAAGGCGATTAACGCATTTCGTGTCGACCGGGACTGCGATATATATGTTACGGGTTCGAATGCTTTTCTCCTCTCGTCAGAGATCGCGACCTTAATCTCGGGCAGGTATGTCGAGATTCGGATGCACCCGCTCGCTTTTTCGGAATATGTCGACTTTCTTGGTCCGACTGACGTCACGAATAGGCTCGCTGTTTTTGGTCGGGAGGATATTGTTGCACTCGACGATCTTCTTGACCGATATCTGACATTTGGAGGCCTGCCGTTTCTCGCTGCTTCAAAGCTGCCGGAGCAGGAAATGAAGGACTATATCTGGAGCACGTACCAAACAATCGTCGGGCGCGACATTTTGGCTCGCGAGGCGCGTCGGGGTAGACGGTCGGTGACGAGCAGGAGTGTGCTCGACCGCGTCACTTCCTACTTGGCTGATAACATTTCAAACCCGACATCAATTAATAAGATCGTTGGAACGCTGGCAGAGAACGGGGCGAAATCCTCGCACGGCGTCGTGGACACTTGTGTGTCCGCCCTT
Organism: uncultured Collinsella sp.; assembly: GCA_905199545.1. Lineage (GTDB taxonomy): Bacteria > Actinomycetota > Coriobacteriia > Coriobacteriales > Coriobacteriaceae > Collinsella. Next base: position 288,419 of record CAJKGW010000001.1, on the reverse strand, counting down.
GAGGAGACCTATATCTTTTCGCACGCGCGCCGATTTGATATTAAGGGTCGGGACATTTTGAAGACCGGCGGCAAGTTTTACATTGAGGATCTGGGACTTCGAGCCTTCTTGGATGGGTATCGCGGCAGCGACAGCGGACGTGTTCTCGAAAATGCCGTTTACAATCGCCTTGTCTATGACGGATACCAGGTCTTCACGGGTCATCTTCGAGATGCCGAAATCGACTTTGTTGCGATAGGCGACGGCTCTGATCGTAAGTTTATTCAGGTCACAGAGTCGATTGACGAGGAGGCGACGCGTAAGCGCGAGCTGCGTCCATTTGAGCTCACGTCGCTCGAGAAGATTACCGGCGGTTACGAGAAGATCGTCGTCGTTCGTCAGGGGAGCCATCCGACCGACATCGACGGCATCAAAATCGTTTCTGCAGTCGATTTCTTAATGGGTAGGCTTGGGGCTTAGGGCGTTTGGAGCGCGTCTGTTTCCTATGCCTAGCGACATTGCCACAGCTCGTGACGCCGCCGGCTTCTTCCTTTCCGTCGGGCGGCACCAACTCAGCTGATCCGTTGGGGATGGAGGAAAGCGGACCATTTTCGGCGCGCCGCAGGTGATACGAATCCTGCGGCGCGCTGTTTTTTGCGCGAGGGCTTTCAGCTGTGTCCGCAAGACATGTGACACTTACCCTGCCGCCCTGCTCTGCCGCGGTGGCATGTACCCAAACAACGGTCCTCTAAGGAGTTCGATATCGATGAGTGATAACACCAAGCATCTCGCAAAGAAGTGCGTCAAGGACGCGGGGCCGTGCCTCGCGCTGTGCCTTGCCGGCGTAGGGGTCGCGGTGCTAGCTGTTCTGGGGCCGTTTGACGTGCTCAGAAGTGCCAGTTTTCTGCATGTTTGTATGGCCCTTGCCGGCGCCATGATGACCGGCGGCGTGCTCGATTTGGTTTTTTGGGTGCTTGACCCGTTTGGATGGGAGAACGAGGGGTAAGCCCTAAGGGCTGGAAGGGCTGGAAGGGCTGAAACGGTTGGAACGGTTGGCTTAGTGATCGCGCGGAATGCGGGCTAGCGACTTGCAGGGAAGTGGTAATCCGATGACGGTCTATGTGACGGGTGATATTCACGGCGGCGTCGACATGCAAAAGCTGCGCGATTGGGACTTTGGGGATAGCTTGACGAGCGACGACTATCTGATTGTCGCGGGCGACTTTGGCTTTCCGTGGGATTTTTCTGCCGAGGAATGTGCCGATATCGCTTGGCTGGAGTCGCGCCCCTATACCGTGCTGTTCGTCGACGGCAACCACGAGCGCTACGACCATTGGACAGAGCGCCCCATGGAGCTGTGGCACGGTGGGCTGACGCAGCGCCTGTCGGATACTTCCCCCATACGGCGCCTGACGCGCGGCGAGGTTTTTGAGCTCGACGGCTCAACGGTCTTTACCATGGGCGGCGCCACGAGCGTGGACAAGGAATACCGCATTCCGTATTCCAGCTGGTGGCCGCAGGAGCTGCCGGGTGAGCGCAACTTTGAGGAAGCGCGGACAAAGCTCGACAGCGTGGGCTGGAGAGTCGACTACGTGATCACCCACACCTGTTCCACGCGCATGCTCTCGTCCACGCTCTATCCGGCACCTGGCTGGAATTACCCCGAAGTCGATCGGCTTACAGCGTTTTTCGATGAGCTGGAAGATCGCCTGGGCTACAAGCGCTGGTACTACGGACATTTTCATCGGGATGCCAACCCGGCCGAGCGTCACACCGTGCTCTACGACTGCATCGTTCGCCTAGGCGACGAACTCCAGCCCTGGGACGTTGCGTAGGGGCGGGACGTTTGGCTACTCGGCCGTTACGGTGATGTTCTCCCGGTGTGCGCGGATGACGTCCCAGCTAAAGTGCTCGACCAGCTGCTCGGCAGAGTGCGGCGTGGTGTCCGGCGCGATGCCCGTTTGTCCGGCGAGCCAGCCCAGCAGCGCCTCGGGCGTGCCAAAGCGGGCACGGAGCTCGCCCAGGTCCAGATCGCGATCGCGCTTGGAAAGACGGCGGCCGTCCGGTGACATGAGCAGCGGAATGTGCGCGTAGTGCGGCGTGGGCAGTCCCAGCAGATGCTGCAGATAGATCTGGCGCGGCGTGGAGCCCAGCAGGTCGCATCCGCGTACGATCTCGGTAATACCCATGGCAGCGTCATCGACCACAACGGCCAGCTGATAGGCAAACACGCCGTCGCTGCGGCGCACCAAAAAGTCGCCGCACTCGGTAGCGAGTGCCTCGCATTGGGCCCCGTACGTGCGGTCCACGAATTCGATCACGTCGTCTGCAAGGTCATCGACGGTGGGCACGCGCAGACGTGTGGCCGGGGCGCGCAGGGCGCTGCGGCGGGCCACCTCCTCGGCCGAAAGACTTCGGCAGGCGCCACGGTAGATGGGCGTGCCGTCGCTCGCGTGCGGTGCACTCGCGGCGTGGAGCTCGGCGCGTGTGCAAAAGCAGGGATAGGTGAGGCCGGCGTCTTTCAGCCGGCGCAAGGCGCTCTCGTACAGGTCTAGGCGGTCGTGCTGGTAGTAGGGGCCTTCGTCCCAGTCGAGCCCCAGCCAGGTCAGATCGTCAATCAGTTGAGCGGCAAGTTCCGGGCGCTTGCAGCGATCGTCCAGGTCCTCGATGCGCAGCACGATGCTGCCGCCCTGGCTGCGGGCCGAAAGCCACGAGCACAGGCAGCTGAACACGTTGCCCAGGTGCATGCGGCCCGAGGGCGACGGGGCGAAGCGCCCCACGACGGGCGCGGGGGCGGAGGCGGGTGGCGTCGCTGGCGCGTCCGCGGCGGGCGTTGCTATGTTGCGTGTTTTGATATCCATGCGGACGAGTATAGCGCGGGGCTTGGCAGGGAAGGCGTTGCCGCGCTCACAAGTTGGCGGCGGTGCGCATTGCGCACGGTGGGTTTGCGGCTCAAGGTCTCGATCGCTGCGTACCGACTTAGCCTCACAAACGACAGAAACCCCGGCAGCTCTTCGCAACTGCCGGGGTTTCCGCGGAAAAGGGGGACATGATCCTCAAGCGGACGGCAAAGGGGCAAACCGTTTTCGCTCAACTGCTTTATGCCCCTCAACTGGCGGCTCAATCAGCGCATGCCGCGCCCACACAAAGCCGCTACACCTGTGATGGAGCTATGAAGTGGTATCTATTGCCGGAGCGGGCTATGCCAAGGAGTGTCCCAGATTGCCGGCAGATAAGGAACGTCCCCAGGTGCCGGCGGCGGGCGTGACTTTTGTCCCGTTTTGACGCTCCGCTGACCTAGATGTTCGTCACATGAACTCGCAAACGTGGGACAATGACGCTACTGGTACCACAGACAAAGGATGTGCCTATGAACGCCCCCGTTGCCCAGCCCTGTCGGCAGCGCCGCCTGTTTGCGCGGTTCGCTTCCGTCTGCGCACCCGTCGCGCTTGCGTTGTTGCTGCTGCCTGCCGTCGCGCACGCCGACGGCTACTCCATGAGCCAAACCTATATCGGTGCCACGGTTGAGGCCGATGGCTCGCTGACCGTTGTCGAGGGACGCCAGTTCGATTTCGACGACGACATTAACGGCGTGTATTGGGATATCAATACAGGCTCTAACCAGCAAGGCGGCTCGGTGGTCGTCAATGTGCTGAGCGTCGAGGAAGACGACACTGCGTTTAACAAGGTCGACAGCGCAAACAAAGGCGACGACGGCGTTTACACGGTGGAGCAGTCCGACGACGGCGTAAAGATTAAGGTGTTCAGCCCCCACGAGAGCGGCGACAGCGCAATCTACTACGTGAGTTATTCCATGACCGGTGCGGTTATGAACTGGGCCGATACCGCCGAGCTCTACTGGAAGTTCGTGGGTGACGGCTGGTCGGCGGATTCCGATGACGTCGAGATGGAAGTCTACTTTGCAAATGCCGCTGCCGGGACGGCTGCCGTCAAGGGCGATAACTTCCGCGCATGGGGCCACGGCCCACTGACGGGCGACGTGTCGCTCGATGCGGACGAGCCCATGGTCACCTATACCATTCCCTGCGTGCATGAGGGCGAATTCGCCGAGGCACGCATCGCCTTCCCCAGCGACTGGGTGCCGCAGCTTGCCGTCTCGGGCGAAAAGCGCATGTCGACGATTCTGAGCGAAGAGAAGGAATGGGCCGACGAGGCCAACGCTCGCCGCGCTCACGCTCGCATGATTGCCAATGCGCTTGCCGTGCTAAGTGTTGTCGCGGCGGTGGCCTTTACCGGCACAATCGTTGTGCTCAAGCTGCGCCGCCGCAAGCCCAAGCCGCTTTTCCAGGACGAATATTTCCGCGATGTGCCTTCGGCCGACCATCCCGCCGTGCTTTCGGCCCTCATGAGCTGGAACGACGTGCCCGATCAGGCATATATCGCCACGCTTATGAAGCTCACCGACGACCGCGTGATCAAGCTGGAAGAAGCGACCGAGACCAAGAAGAAGGGTCTGCTCCGTCGCGAAAAAGAGGAGCAGACGTATCGCATCACAGTGACCGACGAGGCCTGGAAGGCTGCCAAGAAGGACGGCATCGATCGCGATGTGCTCAAGGTCTTCTTCGCCGGCGTTAAGCCCGATAAAGACGGCGTCCGTTCACGCACGTTTAGCGAGCTGGAGGAGTATGCCAGCGAGCGTACTGAATCTGTTGGCAACAAGCTCGAGGACTATCAAAGCACGGTTAAGGGCAAGCTGGAGACGCGCGAGCTTATCGCCTCGGACGGCACCATCGCCCTGGTTGCCGGCTTGGTTCTCGGCATCATCATCGTCTTTGGCATTCTGGGCTCTCTGATCTATACCGACTTTGCGGACGCCAACGTCGGTGCCGCTATGATCTCGATCCCCGTCACGATCGTGGGCTTTGTCCTGAGCTGCACCTTCCGCCGCTACACGCCGGAGGGCGCCGAGGTGGCGGCTCGCTGCAAGGCGCTCAAGCATTGGCTCGAGGACTTTACGCGTCTGAAGGAGGCCGTCCCCAGCGACCTGATCTTGTGGAACAAACTGCTGGTGATGGGCGTTGCCCTGGGCGTTTCGAAAGAAGTGCTGCGACAGCTGGCCGAGGCCGTGCCTGCGGACCTGCGCAACAGCGACGATTTCTACGACAACTACCCCTGCTACTGGTGGTATTACCATCACTACGGCAACGAGTCCCCGCTCGATTCGTTCAACGATGTGTACCACGAGACCATCCACGAGCTGGCTTCGAGTTCCGATAGTTCGAGCGGCGGCAGCGGCGGCGGCTTTTCCGGTGGCGGCGGTGGCGGCGTCGGCGGAGGCGGCGGCGGAACGTTCTAGCGAGCGCTTGCTTTGGGGTGGATCTTTCTGGGCGGTTGCCAGGGAAGATTCATCCCATTTTTGTGCATCGAAACGGGTCAAACTTTCCGCTGAGGACCTTCGCACAAGGGGCAGTGGACAAAAAATACCAAATATGAGTACTGTTGCTGCGTTGGTCACATATGTTTGCACATAATAATGGGCTCCTAATGAGAGTACTCCTCGTTAGGAGCCCATTTTATTGAACATTTGGGGAGTTACGTCAGCTCGTGCAGCTGGTCGTCATGCCTATAAGCATCAAAAATGCCCCGAATCGCTGCTACTAAAAAGGTAACAGTACTCATATTTGATGTATTTTGTCCACGGCTATCTACAAACCCCCTAGGCCACTCATTGGGGACAGACTTAAATGACTAGTTGTTGGGGATCAGTCATTGGGGACGTTCTTAAATGACTAGGTGTGGCTGCTTGGGCTAGGCTGTTAGGTCGAGTTCGTAGAGAAAGCTTTCGCGCGGCATGTCGTGACGACGCTCTTCGCGGTTGGCGCGGTGCGTGGCCGTGCGCTTAAAGCCGTGCAACTCGTAGAACTTCCACGAGCAGTTGGAGTCGGTGTACAGGTGCGCCCTTGTCGCCCCGCGCGAGGACAGGTACGAGACCGCGGCATCGAGCAACACTGAGCCTACACCCAGGCCGTGGACATCGGGATCGACGGCGAGCAGCGTGACTTCGTTGTCGTGCGGCAACGGGCTGCTCTCGAGCAGGCGGTTGTTGGTTCGAATGGTGGCGCGCACAAACGAGAGATACTCGGCGCAGACATCAGGCTCCAGCTCGCGCATCTGCGAAAGCAGCGCGCGTTCGGTATCCATCCAGTGTTCCTTAACGGTGGCGCCGGAACTCTGTCCCGCACGCGCGAGCGAAATGCCACGCGCCTGACCGTCGATTACGGCAACCTGCGAAAACGTCGATGACGAAAAGCAATAGGCGAGGTCGCACGCGGCCTCAAGGCGGTTGTACTCATCGTTATCCGAATTGTTATGCCAAAGCTGCTGCAGAATCAGCGCGATGGCGTCGAAGTCTTCGGTATCAAACGGTCGGTAGAGAACCCGCGAGACCATGGTGCCTCTTTCTTTTGCGGATGCATATCGAGCACAGTTCTACCACGCTATTGGCATCTAATTATGGTGCCCCTGTGTTCCATGAACTCACCGTGCCCGGTGCCGTGCCCATCCCCTCCGCTCGCAAACTTTTTCTGCACATGCGCTCGTTGCGGGGTGCATCGATGCGCTCGATGCGCTACATTAAATCAGTATTTTCATTGTCGCCGCGCGAGCGCTGCAGATCGACGTATCACCGACTCACGGAGCACGGCGGCGTACCAGACAGGAGGACTGCATGGGATCTGATGTGAAGATCGCGCGCGCGTTGATCTCGGTCACCGACAAGACGGGCGTCGTCGATTTCGCACGCACGCTGGTCGATGACTTTGGCGTCGAGATCATCTCTACGGGCGGTACGGCTCGTGCTATCGAGGATGCGGGCGTTCCCGTAACCCCCATCGAGGAGTTCACGGGCTATCCCGAGATGATGGACGGCCGCGTTAAGACCCTGCACCCCAAGGTTCACGGCGCGCTGCTGGCCCGCCGCGATTCCGAGCAGCACATGCAGGAGGCCGCCCAGCACGGCATTAAGCTGATCGACCTGGTCGTCGTCAACCTGTACGAGTTCGAGAAGACCGTCGCCAACCCCGAGGTCACCTTTGCGGATGCCATCGAGCACATCGACATCGGTGGCCCCTCCATGTTGCGCTCTGCCGCCAAGAACGCCGCGAGCGTTACCGTCATCTCCGACCCGGCCGACTATGATGCCGTCCTGGCCGAGATGCGCGAGACCGGTGGCTGCACCACGCTTTCCACCCGTCGTCGCCTGCAGGTGAAGGTCTACCAGACTACCGCCGCCTACGACACGGCTATCTCCCGTTGGCTTGCCGCCCAGGCAAGCGACGTGGCGGACACCTCTGCCAAGCTCGAGATCTCGTTGGAGAAGGTCGACGACCTGCGCTATGGTGAGAATCCTCAGCAGAAGGCTACGGTCTACCGCTTTGCCGAGGGCTGCGAGAACACCGCGAGCTCGCAGTTCCCGCTCGTGGGCTCCGAGCAGATTCAAGGCAAGCCGCTCAGCTACAACAACTATCTGGACGCCGATGCCGCTTGGAACCTGGTGCGCGAGTTCGACGAGCCGGCCTGCGTGATCCTCAAGCATCAGAACCCCTGCGGCTCCGCCGTTGCCGGGGACATCACGGCTGCTTACGACCGCGCCTTTGCCTGCGATCCCAAGAGCGCCTTCGGCGGCATCATCGCCTGCAACCGCGAGGTCCCCTTTGAGCTGGTTGAGCACTTTGCCGATCAGAACAAGCAGTTCGTCGAGGTTATCATCGCCCCGAGCTACACCGCCGAGGCGCTCGAGCGCATGGCCAAGCGCCCCAACCTGCGCGTGCTGGCTACCGGCGGCGTGGACCACGGCGCCAAGGTGGAGCTGCGCTCCATCGACGGCGGCATGCTGGTGCAGGAGGTCGACCACGTGATCGAGGACCCCGCGACCTTTACGTTCCCCACCGACCGCAAGCCCACCGATGCCGAGATGGCCGAGCTCGAGTTTGCCTGGAAGGTCTGCAAGGGCGTCAAGTCCAACGCCATCCTGGTCTCCAAGGGCAAGGCCGGCATTGGCATGGGCCCCGGTCAGCCCAACCGCGTTGACTCTGCGCTGCTTGCCTGCGAGCGCGCCGAGGACTTCTGCGAGCGCGAGGGCGTGGAGAAGGGCGGCTTTGCCTGCGCAAGCGACGCGTTCTTCCCGTTCCGCGACAACGTCGACGTGCTTGCCGCACACGGCGTGACCTGCATCATCCAGCCCGGCGGCTCCAAGCGCGATGACGAGAGCATCCAGGCCTGCAACGAGCACAATATTGCGATGGTTTTCACGGGTGCGCGCCACTTCCGCCATTAAGTAGGGAGGTGGCGCTGCGGCTTGCCCAACCACCGCACCTTGCCGCTCATTCGTCGCCCGCGTACCCAAGTACGCGTCGCTCCTCTTTCACGGCAATCTGCGGCACCTGGGCAACCCTCGCAGACCTGTTAGGTTGACTGGGGAGGATGGGATGTTATCTCGTCCCTTGGACCGCCTCGCTTCTAAAATTATCTCTGCAAAAGACGGCCGCTCCGTTTGGAGGGCCGTCTTTTTGGTATAAGAGGACGGAATGACTAACACGAAAGGTATGACCATGCCCCAGATTGATGATGCAGAGCTGTTTGGCAATGCCGAGGACCAGCGTGCGTACGAGGACTTTTGCGCCAATCAGGAGGCGGGCGAGAAGTTTACGCTCGACAAGCCCGCGCTTATCTGCCGTTGGCGCATGTCCAACAAAAAGGTGCCCATGCTCAACCGTCACATTCGCGCGCTGTCCGAGCGCTTGGTGCAGGGCGAGCCGCTTACCCATAACATGCTCAGCTGGGCCAAGCAGCACGTTGAGTGGTCGCTTGCCGAGGGCGATTACACCGCGCACGACGGCGTGCTCATGCTGGTGATCGACGTTAACGGCAATGCCGCCATGACGGTGGGTGAGTACGAGCCGCTGGCCGATACTTCGGCCAAGGCGCTGCGTGCCCGCTCCGCCGAGGCCCGCTCCGAGGCCGACGAAACCGGCGTGGCGCCCGAGCTGCTCGCTGCCGTCAACAACGGCGAGCTGGCCTTTGTGGCGCCGGCGGACGAGTGCCTGTGTGGCACGGCGACGCTCATAGAGCAGCTGGCCCAGACCAAGGGCATCCCGGTCACGCGCGTAGACATTCCCGCACAGCTCAAGGGCGCCTTGTTCCTGGTAAGCGACGAGCACGGCGTGGTGCCTGCCACCGACGCCGACGCCGCCGAGTCTGATGCCGCGACGGTCGCCTTCTTTGCCGACGGCTACGAAAAGCTTCGCGCCCGCCGCTAAATGATTATTCTGGGACGGGGATTAAAGAATCATTTTGGTTCCCGCCACCGCTGCGAGTGCGAGGCGGACAAAACGCCCCCGCTCGCGAACAGTTCTGTCACCTTGGCGACGTGCGTGGCGCGCACCTGCAGTTTCGCAGCCATAATGGTGGCAAGACAACCAAGAGGGGAGCGGAATCCATGGCGCTAATCTATATCGTTGAGGACGACGAGCCCATTCGTCGTGAGCTTGTCGACATCCTTGCCCGCGCCGGGTTTGAAATCGAGGCCTGCGAATCGTTCGAGCATGTCTCGCGCGATATTCTCGCCGCCGCGCCCGACCTGGTGCTGCTCGACCTCACGCTTCCCGTCAAGGACGGCCAGCATATCTGCCACGAGGTTCGCCGCGAATCCGAGGTCCCCATCATCGTCCTCACCTCGCGCACGACCGAGATCGACGAGGTCATGGCCATGACGCTCGGCGCGGACGACTTTGTTCCCAAGCCCTATAGCGCGCGCGTACTCGTGGCGCGCATCAACGCACTGCTGCGTCGCACCGCGGCGTCAGGCGAGCGCAGCACGCTCGTCCACAAGGGGCTGGAGCTCGACCTCGCCCGCTCTATGGTCACCAACACGGCGACCGGCGACAGCACCGAGCTCACCAAAAATGAGCTGCGCATTCTCTCGCTGCTCCTGAGCCGCGCGGGCAAGATCGTCTCGCGCTCGGCCATCATGCAGGACCTGTGGGACTCCGACGCCTTCGTGGACGACAATACGCTCACCGTCAACATCAACCGCCTGCGCACCACGCTCGAAAAAATCGGCATCAAGGGGTATTTGACGACGCATCGCGGCCAAGGCTATTCGGTCTAGGGGCCGGCTATGTCGTTTGGCAAGTTCTTTAAAGATGCACTGCTTCCCGTCGCCGTGTGGACGTGCGGCGTGCTGCTGAGCTGCTTTGTGCTGACGGTCGCCGGCGCACCCGTTTCTATCGTGGTCGTGGCGGTTGGCGTGTCCTTTATCTTCGGTATGCTCGGCATCGTGATCGAGTACGCTCGCCGTCGCCGTTTTCTGCGTCAGTTGGAGCGCGCGGCAGAGGAGCTCGAGAGTCCCGCATGGGTGCAGGAGATGGTGCAATGCCCAACCTATGCCGAGGGCGAGCTCGAGTACGAGGTCCTGTGCCGGGTGGGCAAAGCCGCCTGCGACGAGGTTGCCGAGGGCCGGCGTCAGACCGAAGACTATCGCGACTATATCGAGAGCTGGGTCCACGAGGCCAAGCTGCCCCTGGCGGCGGCTCACCTGATTCTGGAAAACCTCGACGGCGGCGCAGATGACCCAACACGTGTCGATGACCTGGGTCGCGAGTTGGCTCGCGTGGAACGCTATATCGACCAGGCGCTGTACTACGCGCGCTCGGAAGTCGTGGAGCGCGACTACCTGATTCGCCGCTGGGACCTTAAGACCTTGGTGACGGGTGCGATTAAGGCCAACGCGCGCGAGCTCATTGCGGCGCACGTGGCTCCGGTGTGCGAGAACCTCGACTTCGAGGTCTTTACCGACGAAAAATGGCTCGAGTTTATCCTGGGCCAGCTCATTCAGAACAGCATTAAATATGCGCGCGAGGACGGCGCGAAGATCGTGTTTTCGGGCGCGTTACTGGACGAGGGCCTGGCGAGCGAGCGCATCGAGCTCACCGTTGCGGACAACGGCTGCGGCGTGTGTGCGGCAGACCTGCCGCGCGTGTTCGAGAAGGGCTTTACCGGCGACAACGGCCGCACCACCAAGCGCGCAACGGGCATCGGCCTCTACCTGGTGGCGCGCCTATGCTCCAAGATGGGCATCGACGTCACGGCGGCATCCGACTCCGGCGAAGGCTTTGTCGTAACGTTCGCCTTCTCGACGAACAAGTTCCAATACTTTGAGTAGCGCACACGGCAAACGCCCGTCCAAACAAAACGTGCCGCCCCAAACGGGGCGGCACGCCATTTTTCTATCAGACAACTCGTTGAAGTGAGGCTGCAAAGGCCGCGGGGCCGGGAGGGGTTTCCTAAGGGCACATCCCGCAGCCGCAACGCGGCGAGGACGTGCCCATGGAAACCCCGCAGGCCCCGCGGCCGGTGGGAGCAACGCTACTTTACGACCAAGATGTCGCAATCGGTATTGCGCAGCAGGAACGTCGAAATCGAGCCCAGGAGCGCATACTTGATCGAGGACAGGCCGCGTGCGCCGCAGAGCACCAGGTCGGGCTTAACCACGTCGAGCATCTCGTCCTTGAGCGTCTCGCGAATACGACCGGCACGTATCATGACCTCGACCTCGGGAATATCGGGATTGGCCTTGGCCTCTTCGAGCTGCTTTTCGATGGAGTTCTTAAAGGCCTCCTCCAGACCGTTGACCAAATCGACCGGATAGGAGCCGGCGCTCTCGAGCGCCGTGGAATCGATAACGTGGCCGATAATCAGCTTGGCGCCGTTGTTCGCGGCGACCTTGATGGCGCGTGCGAGCACAAAATCCTGCTGCTCAGTACCGTCGAGTGAAACAAATACCTTGGTGTAACCCTCGTTCATGGTTTCCTCCTTGGTCTATCGCACGGGCGCGGGGCTCGTGCGTCGGGCGGGCGCGGGTGCGTTGGCCGCCGGACACTTTATCTTGTTGCAGTTATACCCAAGGATTTCGGTTTGACCGCTCGCAATTCTGTGAACGGGCGAGTTTTTTGGTAAGGGTAGGCGCAGGCGCACCGCCAACGGTTGATAATGGGACATCGCCCGCATCGTCCGCAGAACATCTACCGGCGGGTGTCTAACGAGGGGGTCCCTTTGGATATTATCGAGCTTCTAAAATCTGCCTTCATGGGCCTGGTCGAGGGCATCACCGAATGGCTGCCCGTTTCGTCGACGGGTCACATGATCTTGGTGGACGAGTTCGTCAAGATGAACGTGAGCGAGACGTTCTGGAATATGTTCCTGGTCGTGATTCAGCTTGGCGCCATTTTGGCCGTCTGTGTGCTGTTCTTCCATGAGCTCAATCCGTTCTCGCCCAGCAAGGGCAAGGAGGGCCGTCGCGACACCTGGGTGCTGTGGGGCAAGATTGTGCTCGGTTGCATTCCTGCGGCGGCGATCGGCCTGCCGCTCAACGACTGGATGGAGGAGCATTTCTACAATGCTCCCGTCGTGGCGCTGGCGCTCATTGTGTACGGCGTGCTGTTTATCGTGATCGAGAACTGGCGCGCAAACAAGCGCGAGGAAATGGCCGTTGCCGGTTCGTTTGGTTCGCGTGCTGTGGTGTCGGGTGAACGTCCCGCCGGTGCGCACTTTGCGGCGCCCGCCACGGCTACCGCTGAGGATGAGGACGATGACGAGAATCTGGACTTTGGTTCCATCGCCACGCTCGAGGATCTAAGCTGGAAGACTGCGCTGGGTATCGGCTGCTTCCAGGTGCTTTCGCTGGTGCCTGGTACGTCTCGCTCCGGTTCTACCATCATCGGCGGCCTGCTTTTGGGCTGCACGCGCTCGGTGGCGTCTAAGTTCACGTTCTTCCTGGCCATCCCTGTCATGTTTGGCGCGAGTGCGCTCAAGCTGGTCAAGTACTTCATCAAGGGCGGCACGTTCGGCACCAACGAGATCGCCATCTTGGGCGTGGGCTGCGTCGTCGCCTTTGTGGTGTCGCTCATCGCCATCAAGTGGCTTATGGGCTTCGTTCGCCGTCACGACTTCAAGTGCTTCGGCGTCTACCGCATCATCCTGGGCATCGTGGTGCTCGCGTACTTCTTCGTTCTGGAGCCTATGCTCGGCCTGTAACTTGGTTGACGCTGCGCGGCGGCCAGAGCGACAACTTGTCATTCAACGAGGGCGGCATGACCAAAAGGTCTATGCTGCCCTCTTTTTTGGGCGATGGGGTGGGTCCGATGGTGGCGCACGGAGTCGTGGTGTGATTTGCGTCGGTGTCCGCGCGGCTCGGTATACTGGTACGGCTCAAACTATGGCGCTGCCCGCAGGCGCGCCGTCCGTCAGATGAGGAGTCGCCCATGACCCAGCCCCTGCCCTGGGAAAAGAACACTGCTGCGTCCGTGCCGCCCGCGCCGGAACCCGTGCCGCTCGATGCATACACTGCCCCCGCTGCGCCGGAGCCCGAGCTCGTCCCGCTCGACATCTACGATGCTCCCGCACCGGCACCCAAGCCCGCTAAGTCGCTTGTCGACATCGACAGTCTTAACCCCGCCCAGCGCGAAGCGGTCCTGACGACCGAAGGTCCGCTGCTGGTCCTTGCCGGTGCTGGCTCGGGCAAGACCCGCGTCTTGACCTTCCGCATCGCCCATATGCTCGGCGACCTGGGCGTTAAGCCCTGGCAAATCCTTGCCATCACGTTTACCAACAAGGCCGCGGCCGAGATGCGCGAGCGTCTGGCGGCACTTATCCCCAGCGGTACCCGCGGCATGTGGGTGTGCACCTTCCATGCCATGTGCGTGCGCATGCTGCGCGAGGACGCTGACCTGCTGGGCTACACCGGTCAGTTCACCATTTACGATGACGACGATTCCAAGCGCATGGTGCGTGATATTATGCAGGCGCTCGGCATCGAGCAAAAGCAGTTCCCCATCAACATGATCCGCAGCAAGATCAGCTCGGCCAAAAACGCCATGATCGGGCCCGAGGACATGCTCAAATCCGCTGACAGCCCCAATGACAAAAAGGCCGCGCAGGTCTACCTGGAGCTGGAGCGCCGCCTGCGCGCCGCCAACGCGATGGACTTCGACGACCTGCTCGTGCGCACGCTCGAGCTACTGCGAACCCGCCCCGAGGTGCTCGATAAGTACCAAGAGCGCTTCCGCTACATTAGCGTCGACGAGTATCAGGACACCAACCACGTCCAGTACGAGATCGCCAACCTGCTGGCCGCCAAGTACCAAAACCTCATGGTTGTGGGCGACGACGACCAGTCCATTTATAGCTGGCGTGGCGCCGACATCACCAATATCCTGGACTTTGAGAAGGACTTTAAAAACTGCAAGACCGTCAAGCTGGAGCAGAACTATCGCTCCACGGGTCACATCCTGAGCGCCGCCAATGCCGTTGTTCGCCACAACTCGCAGCGCAAGGACAAGCGCCTGTTTACGGCCGAGGGCGATGGCGAGAAGATTCAGGCTTTCCAGGCAAGCGACGAGCGCGACGAGGGCCGCTGGATTGCCGGCGAGATCGAGAAGCTGCATGCCAAAGGCACGAGCTACGACGATATCGCCGTGTTCTACCGCACCAACGCCCAGTCGCGTATCCTCGAAGATATGTTCCTGCGCGCGGGCGTGCCCTACAAGATCGTGGGCGGCACGCGATTCTTCGACCGTGCCGAGATCCGCGACGTCATGGCCTACCTCAAGATGATCGTGAACCCGGCCGACGAGATGAGCGTCAAGCGCGTCATCAACACGCCGCGCCGCGGCATCGGCTCCACCTCGATCCAAAAGATCGAGCAGCTGGCGCGCGACAACCGCTGCTCGTTCTTCCAGGCCTGCGAGATCGCAACAGCCGAGACGGGCATGTTTAGTGCCAAGGTGCGCAACGGCCTGTCGAGTTTTGTGGCGCTGGTGCGCGAGGGCCGCCGCATGGACGGCGAGCTCAAGGACGTCGTCGAGATGATTGTCGATAAGACGGGCCTGCTGCAGGCGTTTCGCGCCGAGGGCACCATGGAGTCCGAGAGCCGCGCCGAGAACATCCAGGAATTCCTGGGCGTCGCTGCCGAATTTGAGGAGACGCACGAGGATATCGAGGGCACGCTCGAGAGCTTGGAAGAGCTGCGTGCAGCCGGTGTTGCCGATGTGCCTGCCAGTGCCGAGCCCGAGCCCGTTGTGGTGAGCGCGCCTGCGCCCGAGCCAGGGCCGTCCGCGCCCGCGTCTTCGTTTGAGGCGCTCGTCGGTGCTCGTGACGCCGCGGGCTCCAATCCGCTCGATAGCCTAGCCGCTCCGGCGCTCTCGCCGCAGGATGCCCTGACCGCTGCCATCGCGGGCAACGCATATGCCGCGCCGACGGAGCTGCCGGCGGGTGCCGTGCATGCCGACGAGATCGAGCGCGCCTATGGCCCGCTCACCTGCAAAGCGCTGCCGGCGCTCATGGAGTGGCTGGCCTTGCGCTCCGACTTGGATTCCCTGGCCGGCGAGACGCATGCCATTACCATGATGACCATCCACTCTGCCAAGGGCCTGGAGTTCCCGGCGGTGTTTGTGGCCGGCATGGAGGAGGGTATCTTCCCGCACGTGCACGACTTTGGCGGCAGCGATGATCCGGGCAAGCTCGAAGAGGAGCGTCGCCTGGCCTACGTCGCCATCACGCGCGCCCGCAAGCGCCTGTTCCTGACCTATGCGGCCACGCGTCGCACCTACGGTTCGACTTCTGCCAACCCGCGCTCGCGCTTCCTCAACGAGATTCCGTTTGAGGATATCGAGTTTAGCGGCATCGGCTCTGCCGGTTTTGAGGGCACGGGCTGGGAGAAGCGCGGCGACCGTCACGGCACCTTTGGCTCGGGCATGGGCTCGGATATGTATGGCGGTAAGGTGTTCGGTTCGCATACGCGCTCGACCGGCGGTTTCGGTTCGCGCGGCGGATCGAGCTTCGACGATTTCTTTGGTGGCAGCACCTATGGCACCGAGCGCCATCGCGGGGTTTCGCCCGACGCCGGCCGTGTTGCCTCGACCTTTGGTTCGGGCGCGCCGCGAGCTAAAAAGCCGTCGTCCAAGGTGTCGCCGACGGTGGAGCGCAAGGTCGATCGCGCCAGCGCGTCGCAGGACTTTGCCGCGGGCGATACCGTGAGCCACAAGACCTTTGGCACCGGTACCGTGATCTCGGTCGCCGGAGACATGATCGAGGTGCAGTTCGAAAAGACCGGCCAGACCAAAAAGCTAATGAAGGGCTTTGCGCCGATCGTCAAGCTGAATGCCTAACTGCAAGGGCGACCGGGCGCGCCGGGGGCTTTGGTCGCCTGCTCGGACAGTCCTGCTCGCACGGAGAGCACATTAAGTGCTCTCCGGCTCGTGCGGAACTCGCGATCGACCAAAGCCCCCGGCGCGCCCTCTTCCTTGTGGCGTTTCGGCCCACAGCCTGCGAGCGTCGCTCTGCTTGTTCGCTTTTTGGCCTGGAGAGCCGGGTGGGCTGATAAATGGATATGAGTAGGGGCTCTCCCGCACATGAACGAGGGCACCTGGTGCTTGGGCTTTGATGATTGAACGTTTTATGCTGCTCAGCATCATTTCAATTAGTTACTAAAATGTTTATGAAATGAGGCAAGGGACTCTCCCTTATGTGGACGGGAGAGCCCCTTGTTGCGTTTGGGTTGTTGTTGTGACCTAGAGGTGGCTGATGATCAGTTCCATCTTGCCTTCGAGGTCAATGGACTCCACGGTGCTGGGGGCCAGCAGGTGGCTTCCCTTGTGGACGGGGTCGCCGCAGACGGTGCCTTCGCCGTCGATGACCGACAGGCACATGAAGGGCCAGCGCTGGTTGAGGGTCTTGCTGCCGTCGACGCGCACGCGATCGACGGTGTAGCAGGGGTTGGACTCGAGCTCGGTCACGCCGTCGACTTCGGGTGCGGTCACGGTGCCGTCGGTCGGAGCCTGGACATCAAAATCGATGCAGTCAAGGCTCTGCTCAATGTGCAGAGGGCGAAGCTTGCCGTCGGTGCCGGGGCGGTCGTAGTCGTACAGGCGATAGGTCACGTCGCTCGACTGCTGCGTCTCCAAAATGAGCGTGCCGGTCTTGATGGCGTGCACGGTACCGGAATCAATCTGGAAAAAGTCGCCCTTGTGGATCGGCAGCACGTTGAGCATGTCGTCCCAGCGGCCGTCCTTGATCATCTGTGCGGCTTCAGCGCGATCCTTGGCGCGCTGCCCGACGATAATCGTGGCGCCGGGCTCGCAGTCCAGGACATACCAACACTCGGTCTTGCCCAGGCTGCCGTTCTCGTGCTCGGCGGCGTACTCGTCGTTGGGATGAATCTGGATCGAAAGGTCGTCCTTGGCGTCCAGAATCTTAATGAGCAGCGGGAACTCCTTGCCCTCGCAGTCGCCAAAGAGCTCACGGTGCTCGGCCCACAGCCACGACAGCGTGTGGCCGGCATACGGGCCCTCCGCAATCTGGCAGTCGCCGTTGGGGTGGGCTGAGATGGCCCAGCACTCACCGATGGGGCCCTCGGGAATGTCGTAACCAAACACGGTCTCCAGCTGGCGGCCGCCCCAGATCTTCTCGTGGAAGATCGGCGTCAGTTTAATCAAATCGGACATGTGCATACTCCCATAAGGTTGTGCGGGTGCCGCGTAAGAGAGCTCAAAACGGGCACCCACCGGATTACAAAACTAGGCCAGCGTTACGTTGTGCAGCTCAAAGCGGTCGCCTACGTTGTGCGAGATAGAATATTCAAACGCGGTGCCGCTATCCAAGAAGCCAATCTGGTTGAGTTCGAGCAGGGGAGAGCCGGGTCTGGTATCCAGGCGCTCAGCCTCTTCCTCAGTTGCCGCGACAGCGCGAATGGTGCGATGGAAGCTCGAAATCTTCAGCCCGCATTGCTCGCGGATAAAGCCGTAGACCGATCCGTACAGGTCCTTCTTTTTAAGGCCCGGGATCAGTTCGAGCGGCATATAGGTGTACTCGATGACGATGGGCTTCTCGTCGACCTGGCGCACGCGCACGATGTGATAGGCGAAGTCATCCTCGGCCATTCCCAGCTGGGTCGCAACCTCTGCCGGTGGATTGACGATCGAGAAATCGTAGACCACCGAGGTCACCTTTTCCCCGCGGTGCTCATACGAAAAGCCCTGGGCACGGTCGTTCTTGCCTTGAAAAAACACCTGGCCGGGAAGCCCCGCCGTGTCCTTAACGTAGGTGCCCGATCCGCGCCGGCTGGTAATAAGGCCTTCCTCGGTGATCTGCTCAATCGCTCGTTTGACGGTGATTTTGGAAACGCCATAGAGCTCACAGAACTCAACGACGGTGGGCAACTTATCGCCCGGTTTAAGTGCGCCGTCCTCGATGCTTCGACGGATATCTGCAGCTATCGCCTCGTATTTGGGAATCATGCAATCCTCCCTTCATATTTGCGTCGATATTTAGAAAGTATACCTACTTAAAAAGCATCCATATGGCTTTCATGAAAGAAGTTCGATAAAGAAAAATAAAAAAGACGCTTTACATATAAAATTAGAGCGCTATAGTTACAGACAACAAGCGAGATGCATTGGCGTTTCCTTGTACTGTTTGGGGACGGTTTTGTTTTGGCGGGTTGGATATCGGTATGACCGGTGCGCGCCCGCGCCGGATAACCTGCCAAAGCAAACCCGTCTCCAACCGGAAGCTCTAAGACACGAAAGCGAGGACTTTGATGGCTCAGTATCAGCTGCCCAGCGACTTCTTCTTTGGCGCCGCTATGTCCGGCCCGCAGACTGAGGGTCAGTGGAACCAGGGCGGCAAGCTCGAGAACCTGTGGGACACCTGGTCCATCCAGGATCTGGGTTCGTTCTACAACTGCGTTGGCTCTTATGCCGGTAACGACTTTATGACCAAGTACCAGGAAGACCTTCGCATTCTGAAGGACTTGGGCCTGGATACCTATCGCACTTCCATCCAGTGGAGCCGTCTGCTCGATGCCGACGGCAACCTTAACGAGGAGGGCGCCGCGTGGTATCACGAGCTGTTCCGCGCCTCTCGCGAGGCCGGCCTGGAGCCGTTTGTCAACTTGTACCACTTTGACATGCCCACCTACCTGTTTAACCGCGGCGGCTGGGAGAGCCGTGAGGTCGTCGAGGCTTACGCGCATTACGCCGACGTCGCCTTCCACGAGTTTGGCCAGGAGATTAAGTACTGGTTCACCTTTAACGAGCCCATCGTCGAGCCCGAACAGCGCTATCAGGAGGGCGTGTGGTTCCCGCAGCTCCACGACTTTAGCCGCGCCCGCACCGTGCAGTATCACATCTCGCTGGCACATGCGCTGGCCGTGGCCAACTATCGTCGCGCCTATGACGAGGGCGTTATTCGCGCCGATGCCAAGATCGGCATGATCAACTGCTTTACCCCGGTCTACACCAAGCAGAACCCCAGCGAGGCAGACCTTGAGGCCGTGCGCATGACCAGCGGTATCAGCAATCGCTGGTGGCTCGACCTTATTACCAAGGGTGAGCTTCCCGCCGACGTGCTCGACAGCCTGGCCGAGGGCGGCGTTAAGCTCCCGTTCCGTGCCGGCGACCAAGAGATCCTCAAGCAGGGTGTTGTCGACTGGCTCGGCTGCAACTACTACCACCCCACGCGCGTTCAGGCGCCGGCGAGCAAGATCGACCAGTACGGCCTGCCGCACTTTGCCGACGAGTATGTGTGGCCCGACGCCGTTATGAACGAGAGCCGCGGCTGGGAGATCTACCCGCAGGGCCTCTACGACTTTGGCATGGACTGCGCCAAGAACTACCCCGATCTTGAGTGGTTCGTTTCCGAGAACGGCATCGGCATCATGGACGAATACAAGAACCGTGACGCCGAAGGAACCATCCAGGATGACTACCGCGTCGACTTTGTGCGCCAGCACCTGGAGTGGGTTGCCAAGGCAATCGCCGAAGGCGCCAAGTGCCGCGGATACCATTATTGGGCCGTCATCGATAACTGGTCTTGGGCAAATGCCTTTAAGAACCGTTACGGTTTTGTCGAGGTCGACCTTATGGACGGCTACAAGCGCCGCCTTAAGAAGTCGGCAGCTTGGCTCAAGCAGGTCGCCACGACCCACGTGGTTGACTAGCGACCGGGCGAACGCCCAGACCGTGCGCCGCCGCGCGCAACACATGGCACATCTGGTGGCAGAGGGCGACAGGCCACCGTGCGTATAGGAAAAGGCCGGATTTGAAAGTTAGGAGCAATCATGGCCAGTGACAACGGAAAGAGCTTCCTCGACAAGTTTGCCGAGGTCTCTGCGAAGGTGGGAAACCAGGTTCACCTGCGTTCCCTGCGTGACGCCTTCGCGACCATCACGCCGCTCTATATCCTTGCGGGTATCGCGGTTCTTATTAACAACGTCGTGTTCCCTCTGTTCCCGCTCGATGCGGCGGGCCTTGCCAATCTTCAGACGTGGGGTTCGGCAATTACGCTGGGCACCCTCAACGTCTCTGCCATTATCTTGGCCGGATTGATTGGCTACAGCCTCGCTAAGAACAAGCGTTTCGATAACCCGCTCGCTTGCGTGGTCGTCGCCATCTCTGCTTTCGTCATCATGATGCCGCAGCAGATCACCGCCACGCTTGCCGCCACGAGCCCGCTGCTCACCGACAAGATCACCTCCGCCGAGGTCACGGGCGCCCTTTCGACTGCCAACACCGGCACCAACGGTCTGTTCTCGGCTATTATCATCGCCCTGCTTTCCGTCTCGCTCTTCATCAAGATTTCTGGCGTCGAGAAGCTCAAGGTTAAGCTGGGCGAGGGTGTGCCTCCCGCGGTCTCCAACTCCTTCAACGTCATGATCCCGATGCTGCTCAACCTCGCAATCTTCGCTCTTGCCGCAGCCCTGCTCGCCGTGTGCGCCGGCACCGATCTGTGCGACATCATCTCCACGTGCATCTCCAACCCGCTCAAGAGCATCATGAACGCCGGTCCGTGGGCTGTTATCCTCATCTACACCCTTGCTAACCTGCTGTTCTGCGTTGGTATTCACCAGTCCACCATCTCTGGCGCTACCGTCGAGCCGATCCTGACCATGCTCATCGTCGACAACATGGCTACCTTTGCCGCCGGTGGCACCATCCAGCCCGATCACTACATGAACATGCAGATCGTTAACAGCTTCGCCCTCATCGGCGGCTCGGGCTGCACCCTCATGCTTCTGCTCGACACGCTCCTGTTCTCCAAGAACAAGGCTTCCGAGACCGTTTCCAAGATGGCTATCCTGCCTGGTCTGTTCAACATCAACGAACCGGTTATCTACGGTTACCCCATCGTGTACAACCTGCCGCTCATGATTCCGTTTGTCCTCCTTCCCGATCTGTTCATCGGCATCACCTATGGCCTTACCTGCGCAGGCATCATCAGCCCCTGCATCGCTCAGGTGCCCTGGACCATGCCTCCCGTCATCAATGCCCTGCTCGCTACGGGCTTTGACTGGCGCGCCGGCGTGTGGCAGGCTCTCGAGATTGTCATTGGCATGGCCGTCTACCTGCCCTTTATGAAGATTTCCGAGAAGGCAATCGCCAAGCAGGAGGCTCTCGCCGAGCAGAACGCCTAACGTTCGCCCCTTTCACCTTTGCGGGCGCCGGTACGCGGTGCCGGTGCCCGCAGCTCTCTCCCTTGCGTAAAGATGCAGGGGGGTGGGAACAATAGCCGCAAAGAATGAAACCAGTCGTCGTCTGCGCGCCGCGCAGTTATAAGGAGGAAACCATGAAGAAGATCATGCTCTGCTGCAATGCCGGTATGTCCACGAGCCTGCTGGTCCAGAAGATGCAGGCCGAGGTCGCGAACCGTGGCCTGGAAATTGAGATCGAGGCTCGCCCCATGAACGAGGCCCACGATCACCTGGACGAGTGCGACATGTTGCTGCTTGGCCCGCAGATCGGCTACACCAAGGGCGATTTTGAGAAGGAGGCCGCTGGCCGCTTCCCGGTCGAGGTCATCAACATGGTCGACTACGGCCGCATGAACGCTGCCGGCATCATCGACCACTGCGTCAGCGTGATGGGCTAGGTGCAGCATATGGAGGATATGAACGAGTTGCAGATGACCTGCTTCGAGATCATCAGCTACGTCGGTACCGCCAAGAGCATGTACATCAATGCCGTGCAAAAGGCCAAGGAGGGCGATTTTGACGCCGCCGAGGAGCTTATCAAGCAGGGCGACGAGGCCTATAACGGTGGCCACGATGTTCACATGGGGCTTCTGAAGAAGGAGGCCAACGGCGAGCGTAACGGCGAGGCCCCGCTGATTCTGCTGCATGCCGAGGACCAGATGGCCGGCACCGAGACCATGCGCGTCATGGCGACGGAGCTCATCGAGATCCACAAGCAGCTGCAGGCGCTTCAGGCCTAGTCGGCGTTATCGCCGCGATGGACCGTGCAGTCCAACAGACAATACAGTCCCTTTCACGGGCACCGGGAGCCTCCGCCTCCCGGTGCCTTTATTTCAAGACTTTAGTCTGCTGGCCGCGCAGCGGCCAGCTTTAAACCACCCGCTACGCGGGTGGAGACAAACGGCTTTACAAAGCCACCCCTCCGACCGATATTGACGATTGTTCAGGCCGTCAAGAATTCGAGTCGAAGGGGTGGTCGCCATGGCCCAGAAGGCCTACAGCCTTTCCCACACGAAGTGGATGTGCAAGTACCACATCGTGTTCACGCCGAAGTATAGGCGCAAAGTGATCTACAACCAAATCAGGAGCGACATAGGGGAGATCCTCAGGAAGCTGTGCGAGTACAAGGGGATCGAGATAATCGAGGGGCACCTGATGCCCGACCACGTGCACGTGCTGCTGGCGATCCCGCCGAAGTACAGCGTCGCGAGCGTCATGGGCTACCTGAAGGGGAAGAGCTCGCTGATGATATTCGAC
Organism: uncultured Collinsella sp.; assembly: GCA_905199545.1. Lineage (GTDB taxonomy): Bacteria > Actinomycetota > Coriobacteriia > Coriobacteriales > Coriobacteriaceae > Collinsella. The sequence goes on along the minus strand of CAJKGW010000001.1, from coordinate 265,639 downwards.
AGGCACGCCAACCTCAAGTACAAGTTCGGCAACAGGAAGTTCTGGGCGGAGGGCCACTGCGTGTCCACCGTCGGCCTGAACGAGGCGACGATCGCCAAGTACATCAGGGAGCAGGAGTCCCACGACATCGCGCTGGACAAGCTGAGCGTGAAGGAGTACGAGGACCCCTTCAAGAGGAGGTGATCCTGCCGGTTCGACCGGCGCGCCACGGGTCAAGATGCACTAGGCCTGGACGAAGTCCGGGCCCGCGCCTTTAGACGCGAGCCCGGGGCCCGTGGGTTATACCCTAAGAGCAAACCACCCTTTTTAAGGGTGGTTCTGATTTTGGGGATGGTCTTGCGCGGTCTGTTGAGCGGCCAATTGCGTTTCGCCAGATAAAACCTGCTAAAACAAACCTGTCCCTTTTTGGCAGGTTTTTGCCTTGGGAGCGGTACCATACTGGCAATGTTTAAACGAGAAAGGTGGGCTCCCATGGAACCTAAGCAGTACTACATCGGCATTGACGTCGGCGGCACTTCGGTTAAGGAGGGCCTGTTCGACGAAGACGGTAACCTGCTTGCCAAGGCCAGCGTGCCTACGCCTCCCATCGTTGACGCCGCGGGCTTTGCCGCGGTGACCGAGGCTATCGACCAGGTGGTTGCCAAGGCGCAGATTCCGCGTGCCTTTGTGGCGGGCATTGGCCTGGCTGTTCCGTGCCCTATCCCGGCGTCGGGCGATGCCAAGGTCAAGGCCAACATTGCCATTAACCTGCCCGAGCTTAAGATCGCCATCCAGGAGCACTGCCCCGACGCGGTCGTTAAGTACGAGAACGATGCCAACGCCGCTGCCATGGGCGAGGCCTGGCTCGGCTCTGCCAAGGGCGTGCAGAACGTCGTGATGGTCACCATCGGTACCGGCGTGGGCGGCGGCGTTATCGTTAACGGCGACGTGGTGTCGGGCGTTGTGGGTGCCGGCGGCGAGATTGGCCACATGTGCCTGAACCCGGCTGAGGAGCGCACCTGCGGCTGCGGCGGCCATGGCCACCTGGAGCAGTATTCCAGCGCTACCGGCGTGGTGAGCAACTATCTTGCCGAGTGCGAGAAGGCGGGCGTCGACCCCATCGAGCTCACCGGCCCCTCCGATTCCAAGGACGTGTTCCAGGCCTGTCGCGAGGGTGACAAGCTCGCGCTAGCCGCGGCCGATACCATGGCCGACTATCTCGGTCGCGCTCTGGCGCTTATCGCCAACGTGGTCGACCCCGAGATGTTCCTGATCGGCGGCGGCGCATCCGCCTCGGCCGATGTCTACCTCGACAAGGTCCGCGAGCACTTTAAGCAGTACGTGCTTTCTGCCTCGCGCGAGACGCCCATTAAGGTCGCCTCGCTCGGCAACGACGCCGGCATCATCGGTGCCGCCTACGTAGCCCTGCGCGCCGCCGGCAAATAGCTGGCGCAAGGGGGCAGGTTAGTTTGCGCCACATGGTGCAGAGGGGACAGACTTTGCCTCAGCGCCTGCCCCAATTTGTGCTGCGGCCCTTCCATCTCATAGGGTTCGGCGTCAGCGTGCTACCATAGCTACGTCCAAGTACACATATCAAGTGGAGGATATCCATGGCAAACGTTCTTGTCTTTGGTCACCAGAACCCCGATAACGACGCCATCATGAGCGCCGTCGTCCTGTCCCAGCTGCTCAACCAGGTTGAGTATGCCGGCAACACCTACGAGGCCTGCGCGCTGGGCCAGCTTCCGGCCGAGTCCGCCAAGCTGCTCGCCGACGCCGGCATTGCCGAGCCCCGCGTGATCGAGTCCGTCGAGGCCGGTCAGCTCGTCGTCCTCACCGACCACAACGAGTCCGCCCAGTCCGTCGCCGGCCTTAAGGACGCCACGGTCTTTGGCGTCGTCGATCATCACCGCATCGGCGACTTCGAGACTGCCGGTCCGCTGCACTACATCTGCCTGCCCTGGGGCTCCAGCTGCACCATCGTCACCAAGCTCGCCGGCGTGCTCGGCGTTGAGCTTTCCGACGTTCAGGCCAAGCTGCTGCTCTCGGCCATGATGACCGATACGCTCATGCTCAAGAGCCCCACCACCACCGATGTCGACCGCGCCGTCGCCGCCAAGCTCGGCGAGCAGGTGAGCGTCGACCCGGTCAAGTTTGGCATGGAGGTCTTCCTCACCCGCCCGTCCGGCTCCTTCACTGCAGCCGAGATGGTCGGCAACGACATCAAGATGTTCGAGCCCGCTGGCAAGAAGCTGCTCATCGGCCAGTACGAGACTGTCGACAAGAGCCGTGCGCTTGGCATGATTGACGAGATCCGCGAGGCCATGCGCGCCTATGCCGCCGAGAAGGGTGCCGACGGCATCGTCCTGTGCATCACCGACATCATGGAGGAGGGCTCGCAGGTCCTGCTCGAGGGTGAGACCGAGGCCGCTCAGAAGGGCCTGGGCATCGCTGACGAGCACGACGGCGTCTGGATGCCGGGCGTCCTTTCCCGCAAGAAGCAGGTCGCTGCTCCCATCATGGCCGCCTGCTAGGTTTTGTTGACCTAACACCGACGACCGGACCGCGGACGCCCCGCGCTCCGGTCGTTTTTTGTGCGCGGGACCGCGTCCCCTATTGGACAGGGGCGCTCGCACCGTTGAGCAAATAATGTTCAACCTGTGGTTCCGCTTTTCGGCCGCGCTTGCGCGTTTGTCGCGCAGGGTAGGCTAGATGCAAGCGTAATACGTTGGAGCGCGGCGCCGCCATTTGGGCGGGCCGTGCTTTTTTAAGACGGGAACCTTCCCGCGAAAGGAGCCGCCCATGGCAGCAACCGAGCAGCTGTTCAACACCCGTGAGCGCAAGCGTTTTGAGCGCCACGACATTTGGGAGCGCATTGCCGAGAACGGCACGATTTCCGCCGCCGTCATGGTGATCGCCGCCATCGCCGCCGTCATCTGTGCCAACACCGATGCCTACGAGGCCATTCATCACTTTTTGGAGACCCCGCTGTATGTGGGTCTGGGCAACCTTACGGCCGGTCTCACCGTTGAGCTTTTCGTCAACGACTTCCTCATGGCGATCTTCTTTTTGCTCGTGGGCATTGAGCTTAAGTACGAGATGACGGTCGGCGAGCTCAAGAATCCGCGTCAGGCCATGCTTCCCATGCTGGCGGCCGTGGGCGGCGTCGTCGTTCCCGCCTGCATCTATCTGATCTTTAACCATGCCGGCGCGCACAACGGTTGGGCTATCCCCATGGCAACCGATATTGCCTTTGCGCTGGGCGTGCTGTCGCTTTTGGGCAACTGCGTGCCCAACGGCGTGCGCGTGTTCTTCTCGACGCTCGCCATCGCCGACGACCTCATCTCCATCGCCGCCATCGCCATCTTCTACGGTCAGAGCCCCAATCCGTTTTGGTTGGGCGCCGCCGCGCTTGTGACCTGCGCGCTCGTGTGGCTCAACAAGACGCAGCATTACCGCCTTGCCCCGTATTCGGTACTGGGTCTGCTGTTGTGGTTCTGCATGTTCAAGAGCGGCGTACATGCCACACTTGCCGGCGTCATCCTGGCCTTTACCATCCCGGCCAAGTGCGGCGTCAAACTCGATAGCCTCACCGATTGGTTGGGCGAGTGCCTGCCGTTGCTCGATGACCGCTACGACGACGAGGCGCACATCCTGGGCCAGCATGACTTTACCGTCTCGACCACCAAGGTTGAGCGCGTCATGCACCGCGTGACCCCGCCGCTCATCCGCATGGAGCGTCTGATCTCCACGCCGGTCAACTTTGTGATCCTGCCGATCTTTGCGTTCGTAAACGCGCAGGTTCGCCTGGTGGGCGTGGACATGAGCACGCTGCTCACCGACCCGGTGACGCTCGGCGTGTACTTTGGCATGCTGCTGGGCAAGCCGATCGGCATCTTTGGCATGACGTTTGCCCTGGTTAAACTCAAGATTTCCGAGCTGCCGCACAATGTCAACTGGCACATGATTGCCGGCGTGGGCATTCTGGGCGGTATCGGCTTTACCATGTCGATCCTCATTAGCGGCCTTGCCTTCCCGACGGCCCAGTTTGAGGTTCTGGCCGCAAAGGCCGCCATTCTTGCCGGATCCGTTACCGCCGCGGTGCTGGGCATGATCTACATGAGTGTGGTCTGCAAGCACCCCGCGTCCAAGGACGAGTAAGGGCACATGCAAGTTTGAAAACGCCGCCTGTGAACACCATCACAGGCGGCGTTTTAGTCATTGGGGACGTTCTTAAATGACTAGGTTTATTCCACCGTTCCGTAGACGGCGCCCCAGCCGTGGGCGGCCAAGGCGGAGTTGAGCTGGTCGCAAAGTGACTGGCGATCGTAATAGCCGGGCGGCAGCAGGTTGACGATTTCCATGAGATCGGGCGCCAGGTCCAAGATTTCGGCCTGTACGATCAAATCGAGGCGGTCGATGGCGTGGCGGTCGTAAAACAGTCCGTCGACCAGGCGCTGCAGGTCGCCGAATTCCTCGGCCTGAAACGATCCGTACTCCATAGTGCCTCCTTGGGCGCCCCACGCCGGCATGCGCGGCGATTCGTAATTCATTGCGATGAACTTAATCTATCACGGCTTCATAACGTTGCGGCGGTGGCGGTCTATACTTAGACAAACTGCAACGTACCGCTTCGCGAAAGGTCGCACCCATGCAGACGATCTACCAGAAGATGGAAACCACCGAACTCGATGCCGCCATCGAGGCGCTCAAAGCCGAGGTCGCCGAGGTCAAGGCCAAGGGCCTGGCGCTTGACATGGCCCGCGGCAAGCCGTCGCCCGCCCAGGTGGACATCTCGCGCCCCATGCTCGATATCCTCAATGCCGACGCCGATCTGCACGACGGCAACGTCGATTGTTCCAACTACGGCTGCTTTGAGGGCATTCCCTCGGCACGCAAGCTGGCGGGGGAGTTTCTGGGCTGCCCCGCCGAGCAGACGCTTGTGCTGGGTTCGTCGAGCCTTTTGATCGAGCATGACATCGCCGGCATGTTCTGGCGCTGTGGCTCGTGCGGCAGCGAGCCCTGGGACGCCTACGAGGCCGCGCACGACGGCAAGAAGGTCAAGTTCCTGTGCCCCGTTCCCGGCTACGATCGCCACTTTGGCATCACCGCCGACTTGGGTATCGAGAACGTCCCCGTCGCGATGACCGACAACGGCCCCGACATGGACGAGGTCGAGCGCCTCGTTGCCGCCGACGATTCCATCAAGGGTATCTGGTGCGTGCCCAAGTATTCCAACCCCACGGGCATCACCTTTGGCGAGGACACCGTGCGCCGCCTGGTTGAGATGCCCACGGCCGCGCCCGATTTCCGCATCTTCTGGGACAACGCCTACTGCGTGCACGACCTGTACGACGAGACCGACGAGCTCGCAAACATTTTTGACCTCGCTCGCGCGGCGGGCACCGAGGATCGCGTGGTGGCCTTTGCCTCGACGTCCAAGATCACCTTCCCGGGCGCCGGCATCGGCTTTATCGGTGCGAGCCCCGCGGTTATCGCCGAGTTCTCCAAGCGCCTGAAGGCCGGCCTCATCAGCGCCGACAAGCTCAACCAGCTGCGTCACGTGCGCTTCCTTCCCACCATCGAGGCGGTCAAGGAGCACATGAAAAAGCACGCCGAGTTCCTGCGTCCGCGCTTTGAGGCCGTCGAGCGCAAACTCACCGAGGGCTTGGGCGACACGGGTTGCGCCACCTGGACGCATCCCCGCGGCGGCTACTTTGTGAGCTTCGATGGCCCCGAGGGCTCGGCCCAGAAGGTCGCCGCGCTTTGCGCCGACTTGGGCGTCAAGCTCACACCGGCCGGTGCTACCTGGCCCTATGGCAAGGACCCGCGCGACACCAACATCCGCATCGCGCCGAGCTATCCCACGGTCGAGGACCTGGAGGCTGCGCTCGATGTGCTGGTGCTGGCCGTTAAGCTTGTCGCTGCCGAGCTTGCGCGTGCCGAGCGCGCCTAACGCGCGGCTTCCCGTACTATCCGCACTTTCGATACGTAAAGGAGCGTATACATGGATTTGGGTATTTCCACCAACCCCACGCCAGAGCTCTACACCATTAAGGTCACCGGCGAGATTGATATTTCTAACGCCGATAGCCTGCGCAATGCCATCGACCTGGCGCTCGAGCAGCCCACTGAGGCCGTTGAGCTCGATTTTGCCCAGGTGAGCTACATCGATTCGACGGGCATTGGCGTGCTCGTGGGCGCCGCGCACCACGCGGTCGACCACGGTAAGCGCTTTAGCTGCACCAATGTGCAGCCTCCGGTGATGCGCGTGGTTCAGCTGTTGGGTGTCGACCAGGAGATTTCGATCACCGCTGCATAATCTTGGCCCCCAAAAGGGCGTGCCGTTTGGCATATGTTTGTGATGCGCTCGGACGTTTTGGCGTCCGGGCGCTATACTTGACCGAATGAATAGACGAGTTCCGGCCGAATGGCGCGGTGCGGGCTCGACTCACATCGAGCCTTGGAGGTATGTGTGTTTGGTATTGGAGAGGGTGAGCTCGCGATCATCGTGGTCTTCGGCTTTTTGCTGTTTGGCCCGGATAAGCTCCCGCAGATGGGCCGCACGATCGGCCGTGCCATCCGTCAGTTCCGCGAGACGCAGGAAAAGATGACGGCCGTTGTTCAGTCCGAGATTATCGATCCGGTAAGCGAGGCCGCGTCGGCGCCGGTCAAGCCCAAGAAGGCCGCTGCGACCGACGACGATTCCGATGCGGACGAGGAAGCCGCCGAGACGGCTGCGCCAGCAAAGAAGGAGACCTTCGCCGAGCGCCGTGCCCGCCTTGCTGCCGAGAAGGCTGCAAGCGAGGGTGCTGCTGAGGGCGAGGGTGCTGCTGAGGAGTCCGAGGCCGAGAGCGCCGAGCCTGCCGCTGCCGCCAAGCCTGTCGTCGAGCCCGAGCCTGCTGCAGAGCCGGAGCCCGAGCCCGAGCCGGCAGAGCCCACGACGGCTGACCTCTACGCCCGTCGTCCCCGCAAGCGCAAGGCCGTCGTCGACCAGCTCGCTCGCGAGCTCGAGGCCGAGGACGACGCCGTTGCCGCCGACGCCCCGAAGGGAGGCGATGAGTAATGCCTATCGGACCTGCGCGCATGCCGCTCTTCGATCACCTGGGCGAGCTCCGTCGCCGCCTGACCATCGTGGTCGTGTCGGTGTTTGCCGCCGCCATCGTGCTGTATTTCGCCACGCCCGTGGTGCTCGACATCCTGGAAGACCCCATCCGCTCCTTTGTGCCGGACGGTAAGTTCTACATCACCACCACGCTCGGCGGCTTTGGACTGCGCTTCTCGCTGGCCATCAAGATGGCCGTGGTCATGTGCACGCCCATGATCATCTGGCAGATTCTGGCATTTTTCCTGCCGGCACTGCGTCCCAACGAGCGCAAATGGGTCGTGCCCACGGTGCTCGCCTCGACGGTGCTGTTCTTCCTGGGTGCCATCTTCTGCTACTTCATCATTATCCCGGCAGGCTTTGAGTGGCTCATCGGCGAGACCTCGGCCGTCGCCACGGCGCTGCCCGATCTGGAGAACTACGTCAACATGGAGCTGCTCTTTATGATCGGCTTTGGTGTGGCGTTTGAGCTGCCGCTCATCATCTTCTACCTGTCCGTCTTCCACATCGTGTCCTACGCTGCTTTCCGCAGTGCCTGGCGTTATGTATACGTTGGCCTGCTTGTGGGCTCGGCTGTGATTACGCCCGACGGCTCGCCCGTTACGCTGGGTCTCATGTATGGCGCCCTGCTCTCGCTCTACGAGATTTCGCTCGCCATCGCTCGCGTGGTCATTACCGCGCGCGAGGGCAAGGAGGGCCTGTTCGTGAGCCGTCTGGACCTGTTCTCGGACGACGAGGACGACGAGGAGTAAATCGGTATGCACGAGGTTGGCATTGTCAACGGCATACTCGATACAGTGATTCGCGCGGCGCGTGGGGCGGGGGCCTCGCGCGCCGTTTTGGTAACGCTGCGTATCGGGGATATGACCGAAGTTGTGCGCGAGGCGCTCGACTTTGCGTGGGAGACGTTTCGCGACGAGGATCCGCTCACGCGCGGCTGCGAGCTTGCCGTGGAGGAGGTCCATCCACAAAGCGAGTGTCTGGACTGCGGCGAGGTTTTCGACCACGATCGCTTCCACTGTCGCTGTCCCCAGTGTGGTGGTGCCAACGTGCGCCTACTGCACGGCCGCGAGCTCGATATCGCAAGTATCGAAATCGAAACCCCCGACGATTAGCCCGCTAGCCATCTGGTGATGGGGTATAAAGGGGCCAAAGTAAGGAGCGCTAAGTATGGCCGAGAAAACGATTGATATTGCATCGCCGATTCTGTCGCGCAACGAGCGCCTGGCAGATCAGCTGCGTCAGCGATTTGAGCAGACGAACACCTACGTGATCAACGTGCTGTCGAGCCCCGGCTCGGGTAAGACCACTACGATTCTGGGCACCAACGAGCGCCTGCGTGACAAAGCCGGCCTGCGTTGCGCCGTCATCGAGGGCGATATCGCCTCGGATGTCGACGCCATCACCATGAAGGAAGCCGGCATGTCCGCCATCCAGATCAACACGGGCGGCCTGTGCCACCTCGAGGGCAACATGATCATGGAGGCCGTCGATGCCTTCGACCAGGCTGTGGGTCTGGAGAACATCGACGTCATCTTTATCGAAAACGTGGGTAACCTGGTCTGCCCGGTCGACTTTGACCTGGGCGAGAACCTGTCCATCATGATTCTCTCGGTGCCCGAGGGCGACGACAAGCCCATCAAGTACCCGGGCATCTTCCAGCACGCCGGCGCGCAGCTGCTCAACAAGGTCGACGTGGCTCCGGCTTTCGATTTTGACATGGATAGGTATACTAAGACACTCGATGACCTCAATCCGCAGGCGCCGCGGTTTGCCGTGAGCGCGCGCAAGGGCGAGGGCATGGATGCCTGGTGCGATTGGCTCATCGGGCAGATTGAGCAAGCAAGGGCGTAAGTCGGCCGCCATACGGGCGGGCGTAGCCGCAGAGATACGAGATAGGAGCCTCTTTTGAAGCTCATCATCGCCGAGAAAAACGACGCCGCGCGTCAGATTGCCGAGCGTCTGTCCACGGGCAAGCCCAAAAAGGACAAGGTGTACAACACCGCCATCTACCGTTTTGAGTGGAAGGGCGAGGAGTGCGTGACGATCGGCCTTGCCGGTCACATCCTTGCGCCCGATTTTTGCGACAGCGTGCTGTTCGATAAAAAGCTGGGCTGGTATTCGGTCACCGAGGACGGCGAGATGCTGCCGGCCGATATGCCCGATGGCCTGGCACGTCCGCCCTACGACACCAAGCGCAAGCCGTTTCTTGCCGATGGTATCTCCATCAAGGGCTGGAAGCTCGAGAGCCTGCCTTACCTCACCTGGGCGCCCGTCATTAAGCTGCCGGCCGAGAAGGAGCTCATCCGCTCGCTCAAGAACCTTGCCAAGAAGTCCGACAGCGTCATTATCGCCACGGACTTCGACCGCGAGGGCGAACTGATCGGTTCGGACGCCCTCAACAAGGTGCGCGAGGTTGCGCCCGACTTGCCGGTCGCCCGCGCCCAGTATTCTTCGTTTACCAAGGCCGAGATTACGCAGGCCTTCGATAATCTTGTCTCGCTCGACCAGAATCTGGCCGACGCCGGCGAGAGCCGCCAGCACATCGACCTCATTTGGGGTGCGGTGCTCACGCGCTACCTGACGCTCGCCAAGTTTGGCGGCTTTGGCAACGTGCGCTCCGCCGGCCGCGTGCAGACGCCGACGCTTGCCCTGGTGGTCGAGCGCGAGCGCGAGCGCATGGCGTTTGTGCCCGAGGACTATTGGCAGATTCGCGGCATGGGTGCCGCTCAGGGTGCTGCCGAGGATGACCGCTTTAAGATTGCGCACAAGACGGCACGTTTTACCGACAAGGATGCTGCCGAGACGGCGTACGGCCACGTCGACGGCGCTACGACGGCAACCGTCGCCGCGGTGACCAAGCGCTCCCGCAAGCAGCAGCCGCCCACCCCGTTTGCGACGACCTCGCTGCAGGCTGCCGCCGCGGCCGAGGGCATCTCACCTGCACGTACCATGCGCATCGCCGAGTCCCTCTACATGGCGGGCCTCATCAGCTATCCGCGTGTCGACAACACCGTGTACCCTGCGACGCTCGATCTGGGCGCCGTGGTGAGCGACCTGGCAAAGATCAACCCGGCGCTGGCGCCCGTGTGCAAAAAGGTACTCGCCGGCCCCATGAAGCCCACGCGCGGCAAAGTCGAGACCACCGACCACCCGCCCATCTACCCCACGGGCGAAGGCGATCCGTCCACGCTCGATGGCGGCCAGCGCAAGCTCTACGACCTCATCGCCCGTCGCTTCCTGGCGACGCTCATGGGTCCCGCGACTATCGAGAACACCAAGCTCGAGCTCGATGTGAACGGTGAGCCGTTCGTGGCTTCGGGCGATGTGCTCGTGACCCCGGGTTTCCGCGAGGCGTACCCGTACGGACTCAAGCGCGACGAGCAGATGCCTCCGCTGGAGCAGGGCGACACGGTCGACGTGTTCGACATTAAGCTCGAGGCCAAGCAGACCGAGCCGCCCGCGCGCTACAGCCAGGGCAAGCTCGTGCAGGAGATGGAAAAGCGCGGCCTGGGCACCAAGTCCACGCGCGCGAGCATCATCGAGCGCCTGTACGCCGTGCGCTACCTCAAAAACGATCCCGTGGAGCCGAGCCAGCTGGGCATCGCCATCATCGACGCGCTGACGCAGTTTGCCCCGCGCATCACGAGCCCCGATATGACCAGCGAGCTCGACGGCGACATGACCCGTGTGGAGCGCGGCGAGGACACCGAAGAGCATGTCGTGACGCACTCGCGCGCGCTGCTGGCCGGCGTGCTCGACGAGCTGCTCAAGCACACGCAGGAGCTGGGCGACGCCATCAGCGACGCCGTCACGGCCGATGCGCGCGTGGGCGCCTGCCCCAAGTGCGGCAAGGACCTGGTTATGAAGACGAGCGCCAAGACCCGCGGCAGCTTTATCGGCTGCATGGGCTGGCCCGACTGCGACGTGACCTATCCGGTGCCGAGCGGCGTCAAGGTGAGCCCGCTCGAGGGCGAGGCCGCCGTGTGCCCCGAATGCGGTGCGCCGCGCATTAAGTGTCAGCCGTTCCGCCAGAAGGCTTTCGAGATCTGCGTGAACCCGACGTGCCCCACCAACTACGAGCCCGACCTTAAGGTGGGCGAGTGCAAGGTGTGTGCCGAGGCCGGACGCCATGGCGACCTGATCGCGCACAAGAGCGAGAAGAGCGGCAAGCGCTTTATCCGCTGCACCAACTACGATGACTGCGGCGTGAGCTATCCGCTGCCGGCGCGTGGCAAGCTCGAGGCGACGGGCGAGACCTGTCCCGAGTGCGGCGCCCCCATCGTGGTGGTCAACACGGCGCGCGGTCCGTGGCGTATCTGCGTCAACATGGACTGCCCGACCAAGGAGAAGAAGCCCGCCCGCGGCCGCAAGACCACAACCAAGGCGAGCACGGCAAAGAAGACGACCGCTGCGAAGAAGACTTCGACGGCGAAAAAGTCGACTGCCAAGAAGTCGACCACCAAGAAGACGACGGCCAAGAAGGCCGCCGACAAGTAACGGCGCAGTCGAAACATTGCCCAAAAAAACGAGCGAGGACCCCGCGATCCTCGCTCGTTTTTTTGACCGGCAGTTAGGGACGTTCTTTTTCTGCCGGCAGTTTAGGAACGTCCCTAACTGCCGGCTCGGGAACGACAAAGCGCTAGTTCACCTCGACAGGCTTGGCGCCGGGATAACGCTCCTCAAAGTCTAGGCGGTACTTATTGTCATTGGTGCCCGCCACGTTGTCGCGCGACAGCGGCGCCACGATCTCATTCTTGTGGTCCGCAGGCTTGGCGTATTTCAGACTGATCTCCCAGGCATCACAGATTGCGTCAATGCGGTGATCCAGGTCGTCGTACAGGGCGATGATGTCCTTCCAGGAGCTGTAGTTTTTGGAGCTCGTCGGGACGTCCAGGTCCTCGACGATGTCGTAATACTGCTCGATGGTGTCCTCCGTGCGCTCGGCGACGTCGGCGAGATTTTGACGGGTGGTTCGATCCTCTTCCAGATAGTTGCCGTTGAAGTTCTGCGCGCAGCCACGGACCTGGCTGTCGAGATCTTCGAGCAGGTCGTAGTATTCGCTCAGGCGACGGTAGAGGTTCTGCTCAGAGAGCGTTGCTTCGCCGCCATCCTCGTCGTCATCGTCATCATCGTCGTACAGGCTGTTGGGATTGCCGAGAGGCTTTAGGTCATCGTCGTCGACGTCATGGTGCAGCTTAGCTACCTCGGCAGTCGTCTGCGTGGCGGCGTTGTCGAACGGTCTGATCGCAAAGAAGATGACCAGGGCGATGATGATCGCCACCAGCACAACGATAACGGCGATAAGCGGCCCGGTGCCGCTCTTTTTGGGAGCGGGGGTCTGTGGCGAAGCGGGCGCGTATGCGGGAGCCGGCTGCTGTTGGGGCGAGCCGCTCGCGACGGGTATGCGCTGCGTGGTCTCGACGGCTTCGGTCCTTGCGGCGGGGTCGGGGCTATAGGCGAGGGGGTCGTCCGCCTTGGCTTGCGGCGTATCAAGGGAGCCGGTCTGCTCAAAAGCGGGCTGGCTATCGCTCGCGGCTGTTTGCTCAACGGGTGCACCGCACGAGGTGCAGAACTTGGCATTATCTTCAAGAAGCTTGCCGCACGAGGCGCAATACCGAGACATTGCCACTCCTTTCGCCACATTTCAATGCAATACGACGATTATACCCAGCATCCAAAATTCCCCATCATACGTTGCGGTGAAATAGGGACTGTTTGGCGGTCTCAGAGCTTCAATCAGTCCCTATTTCACCGCAACTTTAGCCGGCAGTTGGGGACGTTCCTTTTCTGCCGGCAGTTTAGGATCGTCCCTAACTGCCGCCCTAATGACTAGGTTCGATTTGGGGTGCGCCGGACGCTGGGGTATCATGGCTTGGTTGTTATATCTGCATTTACGCGCCTTGTAGGAAGGGGCTGCGCCCATGGCTTTTGAGCCTGCTCAACATAGCTTTATCACGCTCGAGGGCGTCGACGGTGCCGGCAAGTCCACGCAGGCGCGCCTGCTTGCCCGCGCGCTCGAGCTCGCTGGCCACCAGGTTGTGAGCCTGCGCGAACCGGGCGGCACCGCCATCAGCGAAAAGATCCGCGCCCTGCTGCTCGACCCCGCCAATATGGCGATGGGCGACACCTGCGAGTTGCTGCTCTACGAGGCTGCGCGTGCCCAGCTGGTACACGAGGTCATAGCCCCCGCCCTTGCGGCCGGCAAGGTGGTCCTGTGCGATCGCTTCTACGATTCCACGACCTGCTACCAGGCGTTTGCCGATGGCCTCGACCGCCAGATGGTGCGCGACGCCAACAACCTGGCCGTCGCGGGAACGCACCCGGCGCTCACGCTCGTCTACCACATCACGCCCGAGCAGGCGGCGCTACGCATGGCAGCCCGTGGCGCGGCAGATCGCATGGAGGCTAAGGGCATGGCATTCCAGGAGCGTGTGTACCAGGGATTTTGTGCCATTGCTGCCGAGGAGCCAGACCGCGTAAAGCTCATCGACGCCACTACGACCGTCGAGGAAGTCTTCGAGAAGACGGTCGAGCAGGTTCGCGCGTACGGTCTCGACATTCCGCAGGAAGCCGTCGCCGCCGCGCTTGCCAAGGAGGCCGAGTAACATGGCCCCCGCTCAGGCAAGCCTGCTGGCCAAGCTCGACACCCAAGAGCGCGTGCGTGACTTTTTGACCAATGCCGTCGCTAGCGGTCGCGCATCGCACGCCTACCTGTTTTTGGGCGCTCCCGGCGCGGGCAAGCTCGACGCCGCGTGGGCGCTCGCCCAAGCCTTCCTGTGCGAGCAGGATGGCTGCGGCTCATGCGATAGCTGCGTGCGCGTCGCCCGCCATACGCACCCCGACGTGCACTATTACACGCCCGAGAGCGCCACGGGTTACCTCATTGCCCAGACCCGCGAGCTGCTCGATGACGTGCCACTGGCGCCCATCCGTGCCAACGCCAAGGTCTACATCATCGACCGTGCCGAGCAACTGCGTGCCAACACCGCCAACGCACTGCTCAAAACGCTCGAGGAGCCGCCCGAGGGCGTTATGTTTATCTTGCTGGGCACCTCGGCCGACGTGATGCTGCCCACTATCGTGAGTCGTTGCCAGTGCGTGCCGTTTCGGCTGGTGTCGCCCGCCGTCGCCGCGCAGGCCGTGAGCCGCGCCACCGGTCAGGACCCTGCGCGTTGCCGCATGGCGGTCGCCGTGGCGGGAAGCCCCACACGCGGCATCGAGTTCCTCAAGAGCGCCGAGCGCCAGGACGCCCGCCGTCAGATGGTCCGTGCCATCGACTCACTCATTGCCGCCGACGAGGCCGACGTGCTCAGTCGCGCCAAGTCGCTCATCGTCGCCGTCAAGGCGCCGCTTGCCGAGGTCAAGTCCACGCAGGAAAAGGTACTCGAGCAAAACGCCGACTACCTGTCGCGTGGAGCATTGAAGCAGCTTGAGGACCGCAACAAGCGCGAACTCAACGCGCGCGAGCGTTCGGGTATCATGGAAGCGCTGGCGAGCGCGCGGACGCTCATGCGCGACGTGCTGCTGACACTTCAGGACGAGGCAGCCGACGTGGTGAACGAGGACGTGCGCGACACGATCGGTCGGCTTGCCGCCGCGACCAATGTTGCGGGTGCCACCCAGGCGCTCGAGGCGGTCGCGACCGCCGAGCGCAACATCGCCAGAAACGTTACTCCCCAGCTGGCCATCGAGGTCATGCTGTTCGATATCAGGAAGGCACTGAAATGCCGTTAGTCGTACCCGTTAAGTTTACCTACGCCTCGCGCGACCTGTGGTTTGACCCGCAGGACCTGGATATCCTCGAGGCAGATTACGCTATTTGCTCCACCGAGCGCGGAACCGAGATCGGCCTGGTCACGGCCGATCCCTTTGAGGTACCGCAAGACGAGATCGGTCAGCCGCTCAAGCCCGTGCTGCGTGTGGCGAGCGACATCGACCTGCAGCTTGCCGACGACCTGGCCATCCAGGGTGACGAGGCCATGGTCGATTTCCGCCGTCTGGTCAAAGAGCTCGACCTCGAGATGAAGCCGGTCGGCGTCGAGTACCTGTTTGGCGGCGAGAAGGCCGTGTTCTACTTTGCCGCCGAGGAGCGCGTCGATTTTCGCCAGCTCGTCAAGGACCTGTCCTCGACGCTGCACATTCGCGTCGACATGCGCCAGATCGGCGTGCGCGACGAGACCCGCCTGGTGGGCGGCTATGCCCAGTGCGGCCAGGAGCTCTGCTGCACGCGCTTCGGCGGACAATTTGAGCCCGTCTCGATCCGCATGGCAAAAGAGCAGGACCTGCCGCTCAATTCCTCCAAGATCAGCGGCGTGTGTGGCCGCCTAATGTGCTGCCTGCGCTATGAGTTCGAGGCGTACAAGGACTTTAAGAGCCGTGCGCCCAAAAAGAAGACGCTCATCGATACGCCGCTTGGCAAGGCGCGTATTCAGGAATATGACACGCCGCGCGAGCAGCTGGTGCTGCGCCTGGAGAATGGCAAGGTCTTTAAGGTCAACCTGGCCGATATGACCTGCTCGGAGGGCTGCAAAAAGAAGGCTGCCGAGCAGGGCTGCAATTGCCGCCCCGACTGCGTGACGCGCGATGTGCTCGAGCGCATCGAGTCGCCCGAGATGCGTCTGGCGCTCATGGAGCTCGATCGCGAGAACGGCGTCGACGTGGGCGATGGTCTGTCGAGCGCCGACCGTCTTGCCGGCACGTCGATGCCCAAGCGCCGTCGTCGCGATGCCGATTCCGATACCCGCGCTGCTCAGAGCCAGGTCGAGGGCCGTGGCCGTGGAAAGGGCCGCGGCAAGGCCGAGGCACCCGAGGCCGAGGAGGCCGCCGGTGGCCGTCGTCGTCGCAAGCGCGCGGGCTCGGGCGATGCTACCGAGGCTGCAGCCGCGGGCAAGAACGCCTCTCGCGAGCGCGAGGTTCAGCAGCCCCAGCAGCAGAATCGCGGCGGTGGCATGAACCCCACACGTCGCCGCCGCCGTCATCTGTCGAGCGAGGAGCGCGAGGACGCCTTCCGCGCCGCAGCTGCTCGCGAGGCCGGTGCCGCTTCCAAGGGTCCCTCGGCCTCCGATGCGTCTGCCGACAAGGGCGGCAAGTCACGTGGCGAGGAGGAGCGCGCGCCGCGTCCGCGCCGTCGCCATTCCTCGGGCGCGCAACAGAAGCCCTCAGCGCCCTCCGTGGCCGATCAGGTCTCGGATGGCGAGGTCAA
Organism: uncultured Collinsella sp.; assembly: GCA_905199545.1. Lineage (GTDB taxonomy): Bacteria > Actinomycetota > Coriobacteriia > Coriobacteriales > Coriobacteriaceae > Collinsella. The sequence continues at coordinate 249,350 of CAJKGW010000001.1, read as the reverse complement.
GGTCACGCGCCGTCGTCCCGGAGATGGCGGGGGAGCGGCTGCCAAGGCTTCGCGTGGCGCGGCTCGCGACGAGCGCGAGCCGCGCGAGGATCGCGGTGGCGAGGGCTCGGCCGACCAGGGTCAAAAGCGCCGTCGCCGGCGCCGTTCCCGCAAGCCGCGCCAGGATGGTGGCGAGGGCTCGACCCCGTCTTCGTCCGCACCACAACCGCCCGCCGGCGAATAACGCCCGCGAGCGGATTTAGCCCGCCTTGCCCCGAGCGCATCGGGGTATCATAGCGCCGGATCAACAACCCTCCCTGCGACCGAATGTAGGGAGGGTTGTGTCTTGAAGAGCCATCTGAACATATTGAGCTGTCTGCAGGGTGCCGGCGCCCTACCGTTTGCGGACGAATTGCTGCCGTTTGCCGAGCGGGCGGCACGCGAGGCACTCGAGGCATTGTCGCCAACACGATGTGCCGGCTGCGAGCGCGCCGGTGCGCTTATTTGCCAAGACTGCCTGGCCGCACTCACGCTCATCGACCCACGTCATAGCTGTACCCGATGCGGCGCCCCGTTTGGGGATTTGCTGTGCACTGAGTGTTCGGTCGAGGGCACGTCCTCGGCAATGGCGGAGGCGCTCGACCGCTGCCTGGCGTGCGCCGTCTACGCGCATCCGCTGCCGCGCATCATTAAAGCGTACAAGGACGCGGGCGAGCGACGCCTGGCGCCGTATCTGGCGGAGCTGCTCTACGACACCGCCCTGCATGCCCAGGTCGTAGCGCCCGAACGCTTAGGAGGTGTGCTGTCCGGTGCGGATGCGGTGGTGTTTGTGCCTGCGACGGCGGCAGCGTTTCGGCGGCGTGGCTTTGATCATATGGAGGCCATTGCGCGCCCATTTTGCGAGCTGTCGGGTGTTCCCCTGCTCGATGCCCTCGTCAAGTACGGGCGTGGCGACCAGCGCGAACTCGGTCGTGAGGAGCGTCGCGAGCGTGCCCAAGGCATGTACGAGACGGTTGAGGACGTGCGCGGCCGCCGCCTACTGCTTATCGATGACGTTATCACCACGGGCGCGACCATGGCAGCAGCCTCGGCGGAGCTCAAGCGTGCCGGCGCTGCGGCAGTCGATGGCCTTGCTATCGCACGTGTTTGGTAGGGGTGGTTTTGTGGCAGTGAAGATTGAGCGGCGCAACGAGCCGACAGGCGAACAGCTAGCGGCTTCCGTAATCCTAACAGGTGCCTCGGCGCTACGCATGATGCGCGCCGAGCGCCGGCAGATGGGCTACATCAGCTGGAAGGACCTTAATCCCGATGAAGAGCGCCGTGTGCTGCGCACGTCGTCGCCCTCGACCGAGGATATCTATCTTCCTGACTTGGTGCGAATTGGAGCCAAAAGTGGCGAGGTGCAGGAAGATCTGTGCTTGTTGGTGGGATCTGCGGCGCAGCGCCGCCGCATGCCTGGCGTAGGCTGGTCCGTGTGTTCCGGGTTGCCCGCCGGCTCGATTCTAGAGGTGGAACCGGGGGTGTACAGCCTATCTCCCGAGGCCCTTTGTGTTGCCGTTGCGCGTGAGGTCGGCTGCATCCAGGCGTTTGCCCTGGCCCAGGAGCTGTGCTCTAAGATTTCACTGAGCGACCGCGGGAAGTATCTGCCTCCCTACACCTCGCCTGTTACGAATAAACTTGCAAAGGACAAGGACCAGCCAGCAGACGTGGGCTACTTTGAAGTCGAGCCGGTGCTGATGCCCGATCGTCTGGCAGATTACCTTGCGGCATGCAAGGGGAATGTGGCCAAACAGCTGCTGCGTCTGTGTCCCTATCTTTCGGAAAACCTGCTCTCGCCCATGGAGTGCATCATGCTCGCCCTGTTTTCGCTTCCGTTTTCCTATGGCGGGTTTGCCTGCGGACCTTTTAAGACCGACTACAAGATCGAGTTCGATGACCGTGCGCAGGCAATCTCGGGGATGCCTCATGCAGTTTGCGATGCGTATCAAGAGGCAGCCCGGTTTGACCTGGAATACAACGGTGAGCTGGGCCATTCCTCTCGGAGGGGACGTATCCATGATGAAAAGCGCAACACGGGCTTGATTACTATGGGAATCGAGGTCGCGACGGTCAACAACGAAATGCTCTGTGACATGGAAGCGATGGAAGCGCTCGCATGGCGCATGCACCAGCGTATGCGAAAGCGGTACCGGAATCGTGTCGATGCCCGCAGGAAGAAGCAAGAGGCGTTGCTTAACACGCTGCGGGCGTGTTTTGGGCTTAAGCCGGTCTAATTCACGTCGAAAATAGGGGGTTAATCATATGCCCTGGCCAAAATATGGCAAATATGAGTACTGTCACTAAATCAGTAACAGCAAAATCAAGGAATTTAGGACTCGGAGGCGTCATAAAGTATGAAGATAATAAACAAATGTAGAATAACTAAGCATCAGGTTGGCGACACTGAGCGCAAAATCTGTCCGAGAGGCTAAAACTGCCTGTTACTAAATTGGTGGCAGTACTCATATTTGCCATATTTTGACCAGGGCACCCTAAGAAGGGCGCCCCGGAGCTCCCCGTAGGGGAGCTCCGGGCTTCATAGGGGCACGAATAGCCCACTCCGACCTGCAAAATCTGTGCGCACGATGCGAATGACGCCCTTAACCTTAAACTTTAGCTTGAACTTAGCTATAATGCGCTACGTTCCTGCCAGGCTGTGGTTGCGGACGGACGAAATGCCCGTCCTAGTCCAAGACAGACGCGGTCAAAGGGATCCACGTAAGCGACCGCGTGCGCGCGGCGCGATCATGGCGCGTCCTAGATGTAAGCCGCACCGTCCGTTCTACTTTCTTTGGGGCAATACCGCCTCGCGGGCGAGCGGGCCAGTCGTGAAGGTGGCTGCGGCCTCCCGAGCAAACACCCCGGTGCGCAAGTGTGGGGTCAAATACCAGGTCAGCTGGTGGGAACAACCCGATATTCCGCGCAACGCACGGATCGTATACGACACAGAAGGCAGGGTAGTGGACATGGTGAGGGGCAGCTTGATGCACGCGGCTCGGTTAGGTGCTGGGACCGCAGCGGTCATTGCCGTTTTGGGCCTGAGCGGATGCGCGTTCAACCCGCTGTCTACGTTCACGACTCCCACGATCGACCAGATCGAGTACGAGACCGTCACGCCGGCGGTGTCGGACGATGCCCTGGTCACTCCCGGAACCCTGACGGTTGCCCTCGATACTTCCGATGCGCCGCAGGCAATGCAGGGCGCCGACGGCGAGCTCACGGGGTATGCGGTTGACGCCGCCCGTGCCCTCGCAAGCCGCATGGGCCTTAAGGTCGCCTTTGTCGATGCGTCTTCGGCAGGTTCCGCGCTCGGCGACAAAAAGGCCGATATCTTTATCGGCGAGATCAACTCCACGGACGGGGACGTTAGCTCGCTCGGCACCTGCCTGTACGATGCCGCTTCCGTGTTCGGTAAAACCAGCGATGGTGGGTCGCTAAGCGTTTCCACCGATACCCTTAACACGTCTACTCTGGGTGTCCAGATGTCCTCGGCCTCGCAGGAGGCGCTTGCTAAGCAGAGCATCACCGCCAACCAAAAGACCTACTCCAACATCAACGAGTGCTTTGAGGCGCTCGAGTCCGGCGAGGTCGACTATGTGATCTGCGACTCCACAGCCGGCGGCTATCTTGCACGCCTGATGAGCGAGGTCTCCTATGTCGGTGCGCTCGAGGCGCCCTCGACGCTTGGTGTTGCGGGCCTCTCGTCCAATGACGAACTGTGCCGTGCCGTGAGCGATGCCCTCGACGGTATTACGGCCGACGGCACGCTCGAGGCGGTCCACTGCGTCTGGTACGGCACGATGCCCTACGACCTCACCACTAAGACGGTTTCGGGCGCTAACGTGCAGCCGGGCGACTCTGAGTCCAGTGAGACCACGTCTTCCGGCAGCGAGTCCTCCGATTCCAACAATGAGACCGCATCCTCCGAGGACAAATCGTCCAGCCAGGAAGGCACCATCACCGACGACGACATTAACAAGCTTAATAGCTAGTTATTGCTAGGGGTGGTGTCTTCTATACGTTGGAAAGGACACCTCTTCACGGTTTCAACACGCACCGCCGGACTTCCCCAATAGGGGAGCCCGGCTTTTTCATCTCTATAAAACCAGCAGTTCAAAGCCAATTTTCGGGACCAAATACAAAGTCGCCGGCTCCCTCCTATAGCGCACTTTGCCACAGAAAAGTGCGAGACTTCGGTATGCGGTATCAAGCAATCGTTATTCGGGTCTTTGGGAATCCGCGTGATTAAATGCACGGCAATGGGTACATAGCCAGTACAGTAAGTCCCCGAGGCAGATTGGAGCCACGTATGGATATCAAGGTTTCTGGACGCAAGACGACGGTAACCGATGCTCTGCGTGCGCATGTGGATGAGAAGATCGGCGAGGCGCTCAAGGTTTTCGATATCGAGCCCATGACGGTCGACGTTGTACTTCGCTATGAGAAGAACCCCTCGAACCCCAACCCGGCAATCGTCGAGGTTACGGTTCGCGCCCGCGGTTCGGTGATTCGCGTTGCCGAGCACGGTGCAGATATGTACGCCGCCATCGACCTCTCCGCCGATAAGGTCACCCGCCAGCTGCGCAAGTTCAAGACCAAGGTCGTGGACAACCGCCAGGGTGGTGCCAGCGCAGCGGATGTTGCACCGGTCGAGCGTGTCGAGGATCTGGCCGACCTGCTGCTGCCCGAGGAGGACGACGACCTGCTCGTCCGCGAGAAGGTCATCGATGTCACCCCGATGACTGAGGAGCAGGCGCTGGTGCAGACCGATCTGCTGGGCCACGACTTCTACGTGTTCGAGAACGCGACGACTGGCCTCATCAATGTGGTGTATCACCGTAAGAATGGTGGATATGGCATCATCAAGCCCCGCATCGAAACACTTGACGAGTAAAATACGTTAACTTGCATGAGTTAACGGTTGGCGGCCATCCCATGCGGGTGGCCGCCTTTTTACGTAAGGAGTCGCTTTGATGGACAAGGCCGCATCCGCCGGTCATTCGGACCGTTGCCGCATCGTCGTCGATACCTGCTGCGACTTTAGCCCCGAGGTCGCTGCGAACCTCGATGTCGATATCTTGGGCTTCCCCTTTATCATCGATGGCGAGGAGCGCACGGACGATATTTGGTCGAGCATCAGCCCTAAGGAGTTCTACGACCGCATGCGCGCCGGCGCTCGCGTGTCTACCTCTGCCGTGTCGCTCGGTCGCTATATCGAGTTCTTTACCGAGTGCGCCAAAGAGGGTACGCCCACGGTCTACCTGTGCTTTACCTCGGCGCTGTCGTCGAGCTACAACTCCGCGTGCCAGGCGGCGGGTGCCGTGCGCGCCGAGTATCCCAACTTTGAGCTGTACGTGGTCGACAACGCTCTGCCCTGTGCGACCGGCGAGCTTTTGGCGCTTGAGGCCGTGCGCCAGCGTTCGGCGGGACTGACCGCCAAGCAGCTGGTCGACTGGGCAAACGAGGCCAAGACCTATGTCCACGGTTACTTTACGCTCGAGAGCTTTGACGCGCTGGCTGCCGGCGGCCGCATTCCGCCCGCGGCGGCACAGCTCACGGCAAAGCTCGATGTCAAGCCCGAGCTGTCCTACGACCTGGCCGGCTCGCTGTCGCTGATCGGCGTCAACCGCGGTCGCAAGAAGGCGCTCAAGTCCATTCTCAAGTCGTTCCGCGAGAACTATGTGCCCGATCGCACCATGCCCATCGCCATTATGACGGCCGATGCCGAAAAGGACGGCGACTGGCTCGAAGCCGCCATCCGTAAGGAGGAGGGCTGCGCCGACGTCACGATCATTCGCAGCTCCGTGGGTCCCACCATCGGCTCGCACGTGGGCCCCGGCATGGTGGCCTGCGCGTTTTGGGGCAAGAACCGCGCCGACAAGGCGTCGCTTTCCGACCGCATCGCCCGCCGCGTGCGCGGTCAGTAGGCAAGTAACGCGGCCGTAATCGATCCCAACTCACAGCCCAAACGCTGGCACCGAGTATTCAACCTGGTAACAACACCCAACCCAAAAGGAAAGGTTTCATGGCAAACAAGCTCTCCGTCGCATTTATCGGCACCGGAATCATGGGTGCCCCCATCGCCGGCCACATCCTGGATGCCGGCTATCCCGTCTCGGTCAACAACCGCACCAAGTCCAAGGCCGCAGCGCTCGTTGAGCGCGGCGCCGTCTGGGCCGATACGCCGGCCGATGCCGCGGCGAACGCCGATGTCGTCTTTACCATGGTGGGCTATCCCTCCGAGGTCGAGGAGCTCTACCTGGCGGGCGACGGCCTGCTCGCGTGCACCAAGCCCGGCGCGGTGCTGATCGACCTCACCACGAGCTCCCCCGAGCTGGCGCGCGACATTGCCGAGGCCGCCCAGGTTTCCGGCCGCATGGCGTTTGACTGCCCCGTCACCGGCGGCGAGTCGGGCGCCATCGCCGGCACGCTCACGGCTATCGTGGGCGCCACCGAGAACGACATCGCGCCGGTCCGCGATATCCTTGCCACCTTTGCGGCCAACATCTGCTGCTTCGATGGCGCCGGCAAGGGCCAGGCTGCCAAGCTCGCCAACCAGGTGTCGCTGGGCGCCTGCATGGTCGGCATGGCCGACGCCATGGCATTTGCCGAGCTGAGCGGCCTTGACCTGGAGAAGACCCGCCAGATGATCCTGGGCGGCACCGGCAAGTCCGGCGCCATGGAGAGCCTGGCCCCCAAGGCGCTCGACGGCGACTACAAGCCCGGCTTTATGGTCGAGCACTTCATTAAGGACCTGCGTCTGGCGCTCGCCTACGCCGATGACCGCGAGCTCGCGCTGCCCGGCGCCGACGTGGCCTTTACGCTCTACGACATGCTCGACGCTATCGGTGGCGCCAAGCTGGGCACCCAGGCCATCACGGTCCTCTATAAGGAGGAGGCCGACGCCATCGCCGCCGGTCTGGACTGGTCGCAGTATCGCCCCGAGGAGCACGGTGCCCACGAGGACGGCTGCGGTTGCGGCGAGCACGGCGACGAGCATGAGTGCGGTTGCGGCCACCATCACGGCGAGGACCACGAGTGCTGCGGCGGCCACGGCCATGATGACGGCCACGAGTGCTGCTGCGGCCACCATCACGAGGAGTAGCGCCCATGAGCTGGACGTTCGTGGTGCTTGCGCTGGTGCTCTTTCTCTTTGCGATCTACATCGGCTTTTTGTGCGGCCAGTGGGCGTGCGAAAAGCGCGTCATCACCAAGCGCGACTACTGGATTGCCAACTTTGCGGGAGCGGCGGCAGTCGTCCTGCTGACCTGGGTGTTCTCGCTGTTCCCCCTGGTGCAGTTTGCGCCGATCGGCTGGCTCGGCGGCTTTATCGCCGGTCTTAAGATGAGCTTTGGCGAGTCCGTCGGTCCGTGGCGCAAGCACGACGAGGTCTTTAACGTCAACAAGGCCCATCGCGCCGCCGCCGACGCGGGCGACGCCGAGGAGCGCCGCCGCGCGCGTCGTAATGGCGCTGCCGACCGACAGCTCATCTCGGTCACCGATGACAGCAAGGGTGCTGGCAAGCACGCTAAGAAATAGTAAGAAGAGGTAACTATGGCAGAAAACAAAGACGAACAGCTCACCGACGAGGAGCTGGCACAGCTTCAGCTGGCAGAGGAGAACGAGAACGCCGTCGACCGCCTGGTCCAGGAGCTCGGCTGCCCCACGCGCCGCATCCGCCAGTTTGCCGCCCGCGTGCTGCACCTGCTTGCCGAGCGCGATCCGCAGCGCGTCGTGCCCTGCGTGCCCGCGCTGATCGAGGCGCTCGATCGCCCCGAGGCGCAGACCCGCTGGGAGGCCCTCGATGCCTTGGCGGCACTCGCCACCACCTGCCCCGAGCAGCTGGGCGATGCCTTTGAGGGCGCCGAGACCGCGCTGTTCGACGAGATCTCCTCCACGCTGCGCTATGCCGCCTTCCGCCTGCTGTGCGTGTGGGGTGCCACGAGTGTCGAGCGTTCGCGCGAGGCCTGGCCCATCCTGGACGAGGCCATCCAGTGCTACCACGGCGACCTTGAGTATCGCGACATGCTCGGTTGCCTGTACGAGTTTTGCCAGGGCGAGATCGACGCCGAGGTCGCAGAGAAGCTTGCGCTGCGCCTTAAGTTCGACGCCGAGAACGGCAAGGGCAGCTATCTCAAGGCCCGTTCGAGCGAGATTTGCGAAATGCTTGTTAAACGTTTTGGCCTGGATCTCTCCAAAAAGAAGAAGCGTGCTAGCGTTAAAAAATCTGACGACGCCGAAGACGAGGAGTAACAGATTATGGCGCACGATGTAGTCCTGATTCCCGGTGACGGTATCGGTCCCGAGATTACGCAGGCAATGCGCCGCGTGGTCGAGGCCACCGGCGTCCAGATCAACTGGAACGTCCAGGAGGCCGGCGCCGGCGTCATGGACGAGTTTGGCACGCCGCTGCCCCAGCACGTGCTCGACGCGGTCGCCGAGACCAAGGTTGCCATCAAGGGCCCCATCACTACGCCGGTCGGCACGGGCTTCCGCAGCGTTAACGTGGCCCTGCGCAAGCACTTTGACCTGTATGCCTGCGTGCGTCCCTGTCTGTCGCAGCCGGGCGACGGCTCGCGCTTCCGCGACGTTGACCTGGTCATCGTGCGCGAGAACACCGAGGACCTCTACGCCGGCATCGAGTTCGACGAGGGCGCAGCCGAGGTCGAGGAGCTCTCACAGCTCGTCGAGCGCTCGGGTCAGAAGACCTTTGCCGCCGATTCCGCCATCTCGATCAAGCCCATCTCTATCGCCAAGAGCCGCCGTATTGTGGAGTACGCCTTTGAGTACGCCCGCCGCTGCGGCCGCAAAAAGGTGACGGCCGTGCACAAGGCCAATATCATGAAGGCGACCGACGGCCTGTTCCTGCGCGTTGCGCGCGAGGTAGCCGCCAACTATCCCGACATTGAGTTCAACGACAAGATCGTCGACGCCACCTGCATGGGCCTGGTCCAGAACCCCAACGACTTCGATGTCCTGGTGCTGCCAAACCTGTACGGCGACATTGTGAGCGACCTGTGCGCCGGCCTGGTGGGCGGCCTGGGTATGGCCCCCGGCTCCAACATCGGTGCCGACTGCGCCATCTTTGAGGCGACGCACGGCTCTGCGCCTGATATCGCGGGGCAGGATATTGCCAACCCCACGGCCGAGATTCTCTCTGCTGCGATGATGCTCGATCACCTGGGTGAGAACGACGCGGCCAACCGCATTCGCGCCGCCGTCTCTGCCACGCTCGACGAGGGCGAACAGGTTACCGGTGACGTGCGTCGTGCCCAGACCGGTTCCGTTGAGGGCGCCGTGGGCACGCAGGCCTTCGCCGATGCCGTTATCGCGCACCTGGTCTAAGGCATGCAGGCTGCAAACGCCTAAATAGTACTTAAGTGTTTGCGTATAACCTAAGAATCAATACGCCCGGCGCTCCGTCGGGCGTATTCTATTGGGGACTATGTTTCCTAACAAGGAGTAACCGATATGGGTTTGATTCAAAAGAAGGACGAGAAGGACGAGATCGACGGCATCCAGATCATCGAGCGCGGCGAAGGCCCCGACGGTGACGAGGCCGAGAAGATCGACCTGGTCGCCGGTACATCTGCCGAGCACATTGCCGCTGGTACGACGGCCGAGGAGGAGGACGCTCGACTGGAGGCTCAGATTGCCGCGGACGCCGCTGATGAGAACCTCATGCCCGAGGAACAGGACGAGGACGACTCCGACGAAGACGACCATGCATCCAAGCACAAGAAGACGATGATCGCCGCCTTCGTGGTTGCAGTCGTGATCGCTGCGGTGGTCGGCTTCTTTATTGGCAATGGCGGCTTTGGCGGCAAGGGTGTCGGTTCGTCGACCCTGACCGAGGACCAGCTCGATTCGACCGTGGCAAGCTATAGCTACAACGGCAAGAAGAGCGACATCACCGCGCGCGAGGCCATCGAGAGCCAGTACAGCCTCGATACCGTCAAGGATAGCGATGGCAACTACACCGCTCCTTCTGCCGACGTCATCCTGTCCTATGTGCGCAACAAGATCCTGCTCGACGCTGCCGAGGACGAGGGCATTACCGTCTCTTCTAAGGAGATGAAGAAGTACGCCGAGGATTCCATCGGCACCTCCGACTACAAGACCATGGCAAAACAGTACGGCGTGTCCAAGGACCAGGCCAAGCAGATCGTCCGCCAGTCCGCGACGCTGCAGAAGCTCTACAAGAAGAAGGTCGGCGATAGCTCCGCAAGCATGCCGACCGCCCCGACCGAGCCTGCTGACGGCAACGAGGAGACCGCGAGCAAGGACTACGCCGACTACATCATTAACCTTGCCGGCGACGAGTGGGATAGCGAGAAGGGCACCTGGAAGGACGCCGATAGCACCTATGCCAAGGCCTTCGCTGACGATGCCTTTACGGCCGATAGCGCTACCTATAAGCAGGCCATGACCGCCTATTACACCGCCTACCAGCAGTATTCCTCGCAGGCCTCAAGCGCTAGCTCCAAGTGGACCGAGTATGCTAACGGCCTCTACGCCAAGGCCAACATCAGCATCTACGGCCTGTTTGCGTAAGGTTTGCCTGCACTACTGCGCGCTAGCCGATCTGCCTGATTTAGCCCGCTAGAACGGACAACGTTCTAGCGGGCTTTTTGCTGCCGAAACCACTGGGGTAGGCCTCGCGCCCGCGCAAGCGCTCCATCGCGCTTCCCTAATTCATCTGGGAAAACAACTGCAAACGATTGCAAGTAACCGGTGAGCGGTCGAAAACTACCGTTCACCGATAATCTCAAAACTGGTTCTAACTGGTATTAAGTCAAAAAGACCAATTCACATATCTTCACAATGACCTGCAATTTTTCTACACGCTATTTTTAGCCGCCCTGCGTTGTTTAGACACAGGAAAAGATCCGATCTTTTGCCAAAACATTTCGAAACGGTTTCAAAACCGCAGGTAGAAGTGTTAACGACCGGTAAACGGTCGATTTATCACCGTGAGCGGTGCAAAAACGTTTTACCGTATGAATCAACGAAAGCGACCTCTTTTGGGGTGATATAGTGACAACAACACGTCACGTGGTTACTACCAGTTTAGAAACCACTGGTCTTCAAAGAAGGCTTTCTAAGAAGCTTTAAGGGCGAGCGCCCGCTGGCTTCCGAAAATCATCGGACTCAGATTGTACACACCTTCGGAAGGGAAATTTGAATGGTTGGCTTTATTCTTACCGGTCATGGACAGTTCGCACCCGGCCTTGCAAGCGCTATCGCTATGGTTGCCGGCGACCAGCCTGCTTTTACCGTCGTTCCTTTTGAGGGCGACCAGGCCGCATCCTACGGTGAGGATCTCCGCGCCGCTATTACCGCCATGCGCGAGGAGTGCGATGGCGTGCTCGTCTTTACCGACCTGCTTGGCGGCACCCCGTTCAACCAGTCGATGATGATTGCCCAGGATGTCGACAACGTCGAGGTTCTGACTGGCACCAACCTTCCCATGGTTATTGAGCTTCTGTTCCTCCGCGGCAATGCCACGCTCGCCGAGCTTGGCGAGCAGGCCGTGACCGTTGGCCAGACGGGCGTCACCGCCCAGACGGTCGCATCCGTTGCCGGCTCCGAGGAAGAGGATATCTTCGGCGACGAGGACGGCATCTAATGGCCGATTTCGGAGCCAACGTCCTGAGCTCCTCGGTCGCCCTTTTAGGCCTGCTTGTCATCATGGGCTTGATTTACACCATCTGGTCGCAAATCAACATGAAGAAGAAGCAGAAGTACTTCAAGGAGCTGCACACCGAGCTCAAGCCGGGTCAAGAGGTTCTTTTCGCCGGCGGTATCTACGGAACCGTCAAAGGCATCGAAGGCGAGAAGGTCCAGATCAAAGTCCGATCCGGGGCCGTCGTAGATGTTTCGCGTTACGCGATTCAGGAGATCAAGTAACTGTCGTCAGCAAATAACGAAAGGAAGCTGATCAACATGGCAGAACCCAACATTCTTCTTACCCGCATCGATAACCGACTGGTTCATGGTCAGGTTGCCACCCAGTGGAACTCCACCCTGGGCTCCAACCTCATCCTCGTCGCCAACGACGACGTGGCGTCCAACACCATGCGCCAGAACCTCATGAAGATGGCCGCTCCCGCCGGCGTCGCTACGCGTTTCTTCTCTCTGCAGAAGACCATCGACGTCATTGGCAAGGCGAGCCCGCGCCAGAAGATCTTCATCGTGGCCGAAACACCGGAAGACGTGCTTACGCTCGTCAACGGCGGTGTGCCTATAAAGAAGGTAAACATCGGCAACATGCACATGTCGGAAGGAAAGCGCCAAGTCGCCACCTCCGTCGCAGTTAACGACGAGGATGTCGCTGCGTTTAAAGAGCTGCAGGAATTGGGGGTGGAGTTGGAGATCAGGCGCGTTCCGAGCACGCCTGTTGAGGACACGAGCAAGCTCTTCTCGTAATCCTCGTGATCCACGTTGTCAGGAGTGAAACCCTGACGTTCTGTACGTGATATCCAAAGTGCGTACATTCATTTTGAAAGGAGGAGCAAGATGGAATACTCGATCATCCAGGTCGCTCTGGTCTTCATCGTCACGTTCGTCGCGGCAATCGACCAGTTCAACTTCCTCGAGTCTCTCTATCAGCCCATCGTCACCGGCGCCGTCATCGGTCTTATCCTTGGCGACCTCAACACCGGTCTTCTCGTGGGTGGTACTTATCAGCTCATGACGATCGGCAACATGCCGATCGGAGGCGCTCAGCCGCCTAACGCCGTCATCGGCGGCATCATGGCAGCCATTCTCGCTATCGCTACGGGCCTCGAGCCCAACGCGGCAGTCGGCCTTGCCATTCCGTTCGCTCTGCTTGGTCAGCTCGGCGTTACCCTGGTCTTCACGCTTATGTCGCCCCTCATGTCCTCCGCGGACAACATGGCTCATAACGCTGACACCAAGGGCATCGAACGCCTGAACTACTTCGCCATGGCTCTGCTCGGCCTGATCTTCGCTGTCGTCGTCACCCTGTTCTTCATCGCTGGCGCTACCATCGGTCAGACCATCGCTTCCGCCATCCCGACTTGGCTGCAGACCGGTCTGTCCGCTGCAGGCGGCATGATGCGCTTCGTCGGCTTCGCCGTCCTGCTCAAGGTTATGATGAACCGCGATATGTGGGGCTTCTTCCTCATGGGCTTTGGCCTCGCGCTCATCACCGTTGCCAACGATTCTCTGGCAACCCCTGCCCTGCTCATCCTCGCTCTCATCGGCTTCGGCATCGCTTTCTGGGACTTCCAGCAGCAGACCGAGCTGAAGGGTGCAGCTGTTTCTGACGGAGGTGACTTCGAAGATGGCATCTAATGAGTATGTGATCCCGGAGCACTACGAGGATCTCACTCCTGCTCCGCAGCTCGACCAGAAGACCCTCAACAAGATGGCTTGGCGCTCCTGCTTCCTGCAGGCATCGTTCAACTACGAGCGCATGCAGGCCGCTGGCTGGCTTTACTCCATCATCCCCGGTCTGGAGAAGATCCACACCAACAAGAACGACCTCGCGGCTTCCATGAGCCACAACCTGGAGTTCTTCAACACCCACCCGTTCCTCGTCACCTTTGTTATGGGTATCGTGCTTTCGCTCGAGCAGAACAAGGTTGACATCCCCACGATCCGCGCCGTCCGCGTCGCCGCAATGGGCCCGCTCGGTGGTATCGGTGACGCCCTGTTCTGGCTGACGCTCGTGCCTATCACGGCCGGCATCACCTCCAACATGGCCATCAACGGCAACGCCGCTGCGCCGATCATCTTCCTGGTGATCTTCAACGTCGTCCAGTTCGCTCTGCGCTTCTGGCTCATGAACTGGTCCTACAAGCTTGGCACCAGCGCTATTGACGCTCTGACTGCCAACATGCAGGCCTTCACGCGTGCCGCTTCCATCATGGGCGTCTTCGTTGTCGGTTGCCTGGTCGTCACCATGGGTGGCACCCAGATCAACCTCCAGATCCCCAACGGCACCACCCGTGGCCTCTCCGCTACTACCGTGATCGTCTCCGAGAAGGAGGCCGAGAACTTCACCGGTATGGAGGGCATCGATACCGAGACCGCTGAGGCCGGTACCATCGCCATGACCGATGAGGACGGCAACGCCCTCACCGCTTCCGATGCCGACGGCAACGCTGTCGAGTGCGGCGTCACCGATCTGGGCAACGGCATGGAGTCCGTTACCTACGGCACCGTCACCGAGGATCCGGTCAACTTCTCCGTTGCCGACACCCTCAACACCATCGTCCCGAAGCTCGTCCCGCTTATGCTTACGCTGCTGCTTTACTACATGTTCGCTAAGCACAGCTGGACCCCGACCAAGGGCATTCTGCTGCTCTTCGTCCTGGGCATCCTGGGCGCTGGCCCGCTTGGTCTCTGGCCGAGCATCTGGTAAGGCTCTAGCTTGAGGGGTGTGTCCCTACGCGGCTCACACCCCGACCCCTTAAGCCATGTGTATGTTAAAAGCCGCGTGCTCGAAAGAGCGCGCGGCTTTTGTTTTCTTGATGATTCGGGTGTGGCAGACAGATAATGCTTAACACCCTAGGTAGTTAGCCGAATTCGAGCAAAAGGGAGGATAGGATGGCGATCGGAGCGCGTAAGCAACCGCTGTACGATCAGCTGGTCGATATTCTGACCGAAAAGATTGACCATGAATATCGCGCCGGTGACATGATTCCTTCCGAGCGCGAACTTTCGGAGCGCTATGGTCTCTCGCGCACTACGGTACGCCTGGCTCTGCAGGAACTGGAACGTTTAGGACTGGTGGTTCGGCAGCACGGTCGCGGTACCTTTGTGACCGACCGTTCGGCAAAGGCAACCAATCTTATGCAGTCCTACAGCTTTACCGAGCAGATGCGCGCGATGGGTCGCGACCCCGAGACCACGATTCTCGATTTTTGCGAGATGGAGGCCGATAAGAATCTGGCCGAGCATATGGGATTGCGTATCGGTGATCGCATTTTTAAGCTTAAGCGCCTTCGTTCTGCCGACAACATGCCCATGATGGTCGAACGTAGCTATCTACCGGTTCGTCAATTTCTGTCCCTAAAGCGACCGCTGCTGGAGCGTAAGCCGCTTTACGATGTGATTGAGCAAGACTTTAAGCAAAAAATACGCGTGGCCGAAGAGGAGTTCTATGCGAGCATAGCCCGCCCCACCGATGCCCACCTTTTGGAAATCGTCGAGGGCTCGCCTGTGCTCGATTTGGTTAGGACTACGTATAACGAGTCAAACGAGGTTGTGGAGTATACGCTCTCGGTTGCTCGTGCCGATCAGTTTAAATACAAGGTTTACCACCAGCGTAGCGATTAGTGTCTGCACCGTTTCCATATGATGATTCTTTGTATTTAACTGGTTACTACCAGATAACCAACCGAAGTGTATAATTGCACGTCAGAGGATTACTTCTAGAGAGAGGTATTAGAAATGTTCGAGAAGAGTGTCGAGGAGCTCACCGAGCTCGGCGCCCAGATCACCACGGCCGAGATTGCTCAGCAGCCCGAGCTTTGGCGTGATACGCTCAACATCTATCGCGAGAACAAGGAGGCCATCGAGGCCTTCCTGGCCGAGGCTCGCGCTATGGGCGAGGGCCGTCTGTCCGTTGTCTTCACCGGTGCCGGTACGTCCGACTACGTTGGCGATACCTGCGCCCCGTACCTGCGTCACGCTGGCAACACTGATCTCTACGACTTTAAGCCCATCGCCACGACCGATATCGTGAGCGCCCCGCGCGACTTCCTGCGCGCCGAGGATCCCACGCTCGTGGTTTCCTTTGCCCGCTCCGGCAACAGCCCCGAGAGCCTTGCCGCCGTCGCCGTTGCCAAGGAGCTCGTCCACAACGTCAAGTTCCTCAACATCACCTGCGCTCCCGAGGGCAAGCTCGCTGTCGAGTCCGCTGATGACCCCAATGCGCTGACGCTGCTCATCCCGCGCGCCAACGACAAGGGCTTCGCCATGACCGGTTCCTACACCTGCATGACCCTGCTCTCTACCCTCATCTTTGACGAGGCTTCCGACGAGCAGAAGGCCGAGTGGGTCGAGACCATCGCCAAGATGGGCGAGGAGGTCATCTCCCGTGAGCCCGAGATCGCCGATTACCTGGCTGGCGACTTCAACCGCGTGACCTACTTGGGTTCTGGCTCCTTCGGTGGCCTTGCCCAGGAGAGCCAGCTCAAGATCCTCGAGCTCGCTCACGGTCTGGTCGCTACTTCCTACGACACCTCCATGGGCTATCGTCACGGACCTAAGTCCTTCGTCGACGATAAGACGCTCGTCTTCGTGTTCGTCAACAACGACGCCTACACCCGTCAGTACGACATCGACATCCTCAACGAGATCGGTGGCGACGAGATCGCTCAGCACACCATCGCCGTTCAGCAGGAAGGTGCCACCGTCTATGAGGGTGAGTCCTTCACCTTTAAGGGCTACGAGGCGCTTCCCGAGGGCTACCTTGCCCTGCCGTTCGTGATGTTTGCCCAGGCTATCAGCCTGCTCAACTCCGTGCGCGTGGGCAACACGCCCGATACGCCGAGCCCCACCGGCACGGTCAACCGCGTGGTTAAGGGCGTGACGATTCACCCCTTCACCGCTTAATCGCGTCCCCCCTGTAAGGGCGCCCGTCCGCTCATAACGGCGGGCGGGCGCTTTTTGTTTTACGTGAGCTGGGTATAAGCATCACCACAGTCAACTGCTTTAGAAGCAAGGAGTGCATATGAGCACGTACGCAATTAAGGCTGACAAGTTCTTCTTGCCGGCAGGCCCGCAACTGGGCGGCTATCTTATGGTCGAGGACGGCGTCTTTGGCGCCTGGCAGGCCGACGAGCCCTCTTGCGAGATTAAGGACTACACGGGATCGTGGATCGCACCGGGTATGGTCGATACTCACATCCATGGCTTCTACAACCACTCAACTACCGATAACGATCCCGAGGGCATCGATATCAGCTCGACTGAGCTCGCCCGTCGCGGTACCACCAGCTGGCTGCCCACGACGTTCACCGATGGCGTCGAGCAGATCAAGGACGCCTGCGCCGCCATCGCTCAGGCGGACGAGGGTCGCGGCCCCGACTTCTGCGGTGCTCGCATTCAGGGCATCTACCTGGAGGGCCCCTTCTTTACCATGAAGCACGTGGGCGCGCAGAACCCCGCTTATCTTATCGATCCCTCCGAGGAGGTCTTCGATCAGTGGCAGGAGGCTGCGGGTGGTCGCATCGTTAAGAGCGCCATGGCGGCCGAGCGCGATGGCGCCGCTGCTTATGCTGCTGCCCTCAATGCGAAGGGTGTCGTGACCAGCATCGGTCACTCTGATGCCACGTATGACGAGTGCATCGCCGCCATCAACGCCGGTGCCAGCTGCTTTACGCATACCTATAACGGCCAGCGCGGGCTGCATCACCGTGAGCCCGGTGTCGTGGGTGCTGCCATGTCCACGCCCGAGACCTACGCCGAGATCATCTGTGACGGCAAGCACGTAAACCCTGCCGCCATCAAGGCGCTGCTGCAGGCCAAGGGCTGGCAGCACACGGTACTCATCACCGACTGCCTGGGCTGCGGCGGCATGCCCGAGGGCAGCTACACCAGCGGCGGCATGGACGTCATCATGAAGGACAACCTGTGCTGGCTCGCCGATGGCAAGAGCATTGCCGGTTCGGTGCTCACGCTTGCCCAGGGCGTCAAGAACATCGTCGACTGGGGCATCGCCAGCGCCGATATCGCCATTCGCATGGCAACCGAGGTGCCGGCACGCTCCGCGCACATCGAGGATAAGTGCGGCAGCATCATGCCGGGTCGCGACGCCGACTTTGTCGTGTTCGACCACGAGCTCACCCTCGTCGAGACGTATGTTGGCGGTCAGAGCGTCGGTAACGCCTTTACCGAGTAACGATAGAAAAAGACGGCGGGCCCGAATCTGCTCGGACCCGCCGTATGGGTTAAACGCTCAAAAGCACCTTTACAGTTACAGCTTGTTAGCGATCTTCTTTGCCGTGCGCTTAACGCCGGCCACCAGGCCTCCTGCAGGATGCTCCTTTTCGTAGGCTAGACGCTTCTCGCGCTTGGCATACTCTTCGACGATGATGTCGCCATACTCGTCTTCGATCTTGTCGAAGAAGTCGACGGCGCCCTTAATTTCCTCAGCGTTCGGGTGCCCCTTTTGGACACCGCCGGTGAGTTTGAACGGCCCCCACGTATCAAAGCCGGGGCAGCCGTAGACGCCCATAAAGATGGCCTGCCTCATGCGGCAGATGCCATCGATATCCTTGCCGTACCACTTGTTTTTGCCACCGTAGGTCATAAGGCCAAATACCTTGTCCTGCGGCTGCAGCACGTTCGTGAGCACGCGTGCCATGTCCTTGTCGATCTCGGAGTAATAGATGCCCGTGGCGACACCGATCAGATGATATTCGTGCAGGTTGGGATACTCGTTTTTGCCGAGCGCCTTGACGTCGAGGGTATCGATTTCGGGGTGCGCCTCGACGATGGCGTCCACGAGCTTTTTCGTATTGCCGTGGTGGCGTGAGGCATAAAGGATGATGGTTCGCATAAGAAGGCCTTTCAGCTGTAATTGCATCAATGTCTGTATGGTACCCCGTTGCATGGCCGGGATACCGGACGCATCGATGAACGTGCGGGTTTGTCCTTTGGTCAGAGCCGAGACGGGTTCTTGCGAGCAAAAAGCAGTTGTTCGAAAGGATGGACAATGGAATACGCTCTCTCCAACGATTCGATTTCTATCAAGGTCTCCACGGCCGGCGGCTCGTTTACCTCGATTGAGGCTGGAGGTCGCGAGTACCTGTGGCAGGGTGATCCCGCCGTGTGGTCCGGCCAGGCACCGATTTGCTTCCCGATTTGCGGAGGCCTGCGTGATGGTAGCGCCATGACGTTTGCCGGGCATCACGTGAAGCTCGCTCGCCACGGGTTTGCGCGCAAACAGGAGTGGAAGCTGCTGAGCCAGAGCGAGAACGAGCTGGCGATGTGCCTGGCTTCGGAGGATAACGCCGCGCTGCTGAGCGATTATCCGTACCCGTTTAAGCTTGTCGCTCGTTATGCGCTTGAGGGGGATACCGTGCGCGTCTCCTATGAGGTGACCAACGAGGGCACCGAGGACATGCCGTTCTTTATCGGTGGACACCCCGGCTTTAGGTGCCCGCTCGACGAGGGCGAGGCCTATACGGACTACGAGCTGCGCTTTGAGAAAGACGAGGCTGCGGAGCTCTGCACCGCCGTTCCCTCGACTGGATTGATTGACGTGGCAAACCGCTCCAAGAACCCCATGGTGGGAAAGACGCTGCCCCTGTCGCACGAGCTCTTCGATTTTGCGGAGACCATCTTTGACGTGCTCGAGAGCCGCCAGGTCACGCTTTCCAAAAAGGGCGAGGACAAGGGCGTTCGCCTGAGCTTTGAGGGCTTCCCATATCTCATTGTGTGGAGCAAGCCCGAGGGTGATTTTGTGGCAGTTGAGCCTTGGGGCGGCCTTTCGACCTGCTCCGATGAGGACGACGTGCTTGAGCATAAGCGTGGCTGCCTTGTCGCCAAGCCCAAGGAGACCGTCGTTCGCTCGTTCACGATTGAGATTCTGTAATTCCGTTTTGTCGACTCGTATCGCGAGGCACAAGGAGCCTGCGAGATAAGGAGCTAAAAATGATCCTCACCGTTACGATGAACCCGTCCGTCGATACACGCTATCAGCTCGATGAGCTCATTATCGACGACGTTAACCGTGTGACGCCCGAAAAGACCGCCGGCGGCAAGGGTCTTAACGTGGCCCGTGTACTGGGTCAGCTGGGCGACGACGTTGTGGCAACTGGTCTACTCGGCGGCCACATGGGCGCCTACATGGCCGAGCTCATGGATGCTAACGGCATTAAGAATGATTTTGTACCCATCAAGGGCGAGACTCGTATTTGCCTTAACATCCTCCACGCCGGCAACCAGACCGAGCTACTCGAGAGCGGCCCGACGATTGCCCCCGAGGAGCTCGATGCCTTTACCGCCAAGTTCGCCGAGCTTGCGAGCAAGGCCGCTGTTGTTACCATCTCGGGTTCGCTGCCCCGTGGTGTCGAGGCGGACTACTACGCCAAGATCACGGGCATTGCCGAGAACGCCGGCGCCAAGGTGCTGCTCGATACCTCGGGTGCTTCGCTCGAGGCCGCCCTTAAGTCCGATATTAAGCCCGAGCTGGTCAAGCCTAACCTGACCGAGATTAACGGCCTTCTGGGCACGAGCTTTACCACCGACGATGTGGACGAGCTCCGCGCCGCGCTCGCCTCTGATGCCCGCTTCTCCGATATCCCCTGGGTCGTCGTGTCCATGGGCGCTGCCGGCTCCGTGGGCTTCCATAATGGCCGTGCATTCCGCGCCAAGACCCCCGATATCCCCGCCGTTAACGCTACGGGCTCTGGCGATTCGACCATTGCCGGCTTCGCACATGCGATTGCTGCTGGCGCGGATGACGAGACGGTGCTGCGTACCGCCAACACCTGCGGCAAGCTCAATGCCATGGATCCCATGACTGGCCACTTGGTTATGGATCGTTGGGACGAGGTTTACAACGGCGTTGTCGTGACCGAGCTGTAGGAGCTTGTGCGCCGCCCCCGGCATCGGTTGCTTGCTTGTGGTTAGAGTTGACGACAAGTGCGGTAGCATTATGCTGGGGCGCGACGCCGAGTTTGTCGTGTTCAATCCCGACCTTACCCTGGTCGAGGCGTATGTGGGTGGCAACAGCATCGGTAACGCGTTTGCCGATTAGCCGCCAAAGAAGCGATCCGAGAGGGGATTTAGATGATTTACGGTGCATTGGGCGATATCGAGGAGTACCGCGGAATGCTCAAGGGCCTCGACGTGCTGATCGACTGGCTCGAGGAGAACGACCCGGCACAGCTCGAGGTCGGCAGCCATCCGATTTTGGGTGAGAAGGTCTTTGCGAACGTCATGTCTCCCACGACGCGTCCCGAGGCCGAGGCTCACTATGAGACGCATCAGCGCTATCACGACCTGCAGATCGACGTCGAGGGTCGCGAGGCCTTTAAGGTCGCCACGGGCAGCCTGACGCTGGTTCAGGAGTTTGACGAGAAGGACGACTACGATCTGGTCGATTCCGACGCTTCGATCGCCGGCGATCTTGCCGACGATAAGTTTGCACTGTTCGTTGCCGGCGAGCCTCACATGCCCACGCTCGAGTTCCCGGGCGATGGCGCACAGCCGGTCAAGAAGATTTGCTTTAAGCTGCTTGCAGATGCTTACTGGGAGGAGTAGCGAACTGCTCGGCTGAGCTGCTCGTCTGATGGCGTGATCCCCTTAGGGAAAACACGCCAGGACCCCGCCAAGCGTTTTTTCCCTAGGGAAATCACGTTTGGCGGGGTTTTCGGTTTTTTGAATAGGGAAGCCTCATTTATTTGCGAAGAACATCGGCTAGCCGCAGGATTGAAATCATCGACCGATAAGTGAGTTCCACTTTTTCGCCCGCAAGCAGTCGTTTCGAGCCAATCTCATCTAGCCCCACAAGCCGAGAAAACAGCGGGCCGCTCATCGTTCCCTCGTCAATTGATTCCCTTATGGTCTTCAAAACGTCCGTATCATGAAGCGATGCCGAGCTGTAGGGGGCAACACGAGCGGAACTCTCAATTAACGACGAGACAAAAGGATGGAGATGCTTTGGACATAGTCCATCAAACACCACATCCCCATTGTCGTTCGAGCCGACCAGGCGCCAAGTATAGTGATCGACCCAGTCATCTCCGTCATATATGGCGTTCATGAGCAACTTCCCGTCTAGAGAGAGAAACCTATTTGGACATCGGGGCGCAAGACCGCAATCCATATCGGGCCTCCAGCAGCTCCAACCCAACGCACCACATAGGTTCCCTTTCGTACATGTGTATCAATCTGCCCCGAAATGCCGGTGAATGCAATTCCAGACCCGTTTGTCGGATAGCAATCGACGTATTTTTGTTTTCCGCTCACAACCTTGTATAGATATATCGTTCCAGCAAAAGAGAAGGGATCGTTCGCAATTTTGTCCGGAAGAACTTGCCACCTCAAAATCCCGCTACCAATATGGTCAAGCTTGACCGTTCCGCCGTCCCCCTCAAAAGTGGCAAGGGGATTTACCCCAGACTGAGAGTCGGCATCGCCCTCCTTAGCAGTTATCAGCAGGCTGCCCGTATAAGACTGCTGAGGCTCACCTTCAGGACAGGCAGCCTCGGCCCAAGAAGGGCCACTCAGGCAGAACAGTCCGAGCAGCATCATTACCAACAAAAGAAAACCCTTAGTTCTTTTCATCTATATCGCCAATATCTCTCGACATTTGTATATCGTGACTATTTTAGATCTATATGGCCAATTTGAGCCCTCACCATGGCAATTGTTGCAGCTGGGTTTCTTTTCATTAAGATTTCACTTTGGTAAATCCCCGCCCCTAAGCATTAACCCGAAGTCCACCGAGTGGGCCGCCGTTGACGTGGCGATGTTTGGATTGGCGCGCACGCACTCAAAATCGGCAACAAAAAAGCCGCCCGAAGGCGGCTATCTTGTGTAATGGAGCCAGCGACCGGGCTCGAACCGGTGACCCCCGCTTTACGAGAGCGGTGCTCTACCAACTGAGCTACGCTGGCGGCCATGTGGTGACGCAACTGAAGCGTCAACGGCTGTCTATGATACGGGACATCGCACATCCGCGCAAGTGCTCTTACGGCTTTTCTCACTTTAAATGCACTAATATTGGAGACGTGGTGTCTACGGCGTTCATTTGGCGCTTGACTTGCTGTTGAGTTGGTGACTGACGTCCCGCTCGTATGGGTCTCAAACAGAATGGGGCAGCCATGGCTCAACCCAAGATTCTTCTTACGCGTATCGATGACCGTTTCATTTACGGGCAAGACGTTGAGCTGTGGAACGAAGCCGTGGGTTCCAACCTTGTCCTAATCGTCAACGATGAGATCGCGGCGGATTCGCGCCAATGGGCACCAATGAGGGTGGCGGTGCCAGAAGGCGTTTGGACGCGGTTTTTCTCGGTGCAAAGGACCATCGACATCATTTATACCGCAACGCCGCGCCAATGGATTCTCATCATGGTGGCGTCGCCCACGGATGCACTCGCGCTGGTTAAGGGCGGTGTGCCAATAACCAAGATCAGCATCGGCCATATGCGGGCGAGGGAGGGCAAGCGCTCTGTAACGCCTGCCGTTGCCGTAGGCGATGCAGATACCGCCGCCTTTAAAGAGCTGAAAGAACTCGGCATAGAACTAGAAATCCGCTACCTCCCCAGCTCCGACCCCGACCCCATCCAACTAGTCATTTAAGAACGTCCCCAATGACTAGTTGAAAAAAGCGCCCGTCGGTGGTGCCGGCGGGCGCTGCTGTGCGATATGTCGCGTTGTGGGCTTAGTGCCTCATAAAGTGGTACTCAATCACATTGCTGTAGGGGTGACCCGGGCCCACGATGCCCTGGGGGAACAGCGGCTGGTGCGGCGTGTCGGGGTACATCTCGGCCTCGAGGGCAAAGCCGGCGCCCCAACCATAGTTGGCGTCGTCCTTGGCGTGCTCGTCGCCCAGCCAGTTGCCGGTGTAGAGCTGCACGCCCGGGGCGGTGGTGTAGTAGTCCAGCTCGCGGCCAGTCCACATCTCCTCGACATGAAGGGCGCGATGCAGGTTGCGCCCGTACTGATAGCCACCGATGCACAGGCAGTGATCATAGCCACGGGCTTGCTTAATCTGCGGATCGTCGGCCTCCATGCCAGGCGCGACGGGGCGCAACTCGCGAAAGTCAAACGGTGTTCCCTCGACTGGAGCAATCTCGCCGGTGGGGATGTTCTGGTCGTTGATGGGCAGGTAGTGGGCAGCGTTGGCAACAAAGAAGTGCTCACAGTCCATGCCGGCGTTATGGCCGGCAAGGTTAAAGTACGTGTGGTTGGTCATGGACACGTACGTGGCGCGGTCGCTCTCGCAGCCATATTCGATGCGGAAGACGCCGGTGCGCGTCACGGTAAACACGGCCGTAAAGGTGCGGTTGCCGGGCAAGCCCAGCTCGCCATCCTCAAGCGAGGTGGTCATGCGAACAGCGTTGTGGACCTCGTCGAGCTCAACATCCCACACGCGCTTATGTAGACCGTGCTCAAGATCGCTGTGCAGGTTGTTGGCGCCCTCGTTGGCGGGCATATGCCAGTCTGTGCCGCCGATGGTGATCGTGGCGCCCGCGGTGCGGTTTGCCACGGGGCCGATGGTCGCACCAAAGCAGGCGGGGTTGTCAAAGTAATCCTCGAGCTTATCAAAGCCCAGCACCACATCGCGTACGTTGCCGGGAATGTCGGGCACATCGATGCCCAGCACGGTGGCGCCATAGTCCATAATGCGAACGCAGATCTCAGGCCCGTTGAGGGTGTAGCGATGAACGGGGGTACCGCACGGCGCGGTGCCGAAAAGCTCGGAAGTGATCATTTGGTTCCTAACATCGAGGTATTCCGACAAACTGTAGCGCGAACAGGAGAGATTATCACTACACCCCACTAAAGCAGGGGGTATTTTTCTCAAAAAAGTGATGATTGTCTTACTGCGGACAAACAAAAAGAAACCCGCCGGGATGCGACGGGTTTCTTCCACAGGGGATATGTGGCAATTGGTTAGGCGTTTGCCTTTGCGGACTCGGCTTCCTTAGCAGCCTTGAGGTCCTCCTCGGTAAACTTGCCGGTGGTGAGCGGCGAGAGGGTGCACTTATCCTGCTTCGCGTACTCGATGTTACGGGCGATCATCTGCTTGCGATACCAAGCAAAGAGCGCGACGTACACGGCGATGGCAACGACAGTGGCGATGATCATGGTCACATCGCCCGTGGTCGCCTTGCCCACGAAGAAGGCCAGGAACTTCTCGACAGGTCCTTCCATGGTGGTCTGAGAGATCAGACCAGTAACGCCATCGGGGAAAGCGCCGACAGTCTTAGCGGTAAAGGTAACGAAATCGGCGACGAGGGTGCCAGCGCCCAGGAAGACGGGCAGCAGGACGGCACCGATAACGACCATGCGGATCACGCGGCCGCGGGTGACGACGAGCAGTGCCGGCGTCAGGCCCATGGCGATGATGCCACCGAGCGGCAGCAGACCGTTCCAAGTGCCAGTCGGGGAGAAGGGGAAGGGAACGTTGGCGAGCAGCAGTGCCTCACCCAGCATGACGGGGGCAAGGATGTTGGCAGCAGCCCAGATCTCGGCGCGGCCGGCGATGAAGGGCCAGTCGAGGCCGACGTTGAGGGTACGGCCCTGGAGCCACTTGCTGTTGTTGGCAAAGTCGGAGATGCCCTGAGACAGCGGCTCGACGGCTGCGATGAACCAAGAACCGATCATCGAGAACAGCTCAAGGCAGGTTGCGGCGGTAAAGGCGAGCGTGCAGATCTGCTGCGGGGTCTGGTGCGAAAGAAGGCCGACGAAGACGCCCAGGTAGATACCAATAGCAAACTTGGAGCCCCAGAAGCCAATCATGTTGTTGAGCTTGGCAGCGTCGAAGTCGTACTTATCGAGGAAGGGGAGCACCTTGTCGATGATCTTGTTGAGCAGCATGGCCAGCGGGTTCATCATGTAGTTCATGTGAGTCGTGGTCATGGGGTTCTCCTCGGGAGCACCCAAAAGATCGTTGAACGTGGGCTTCATGAGGTCGGAGTTCATGATCTTCATAACGCCGACGAAGACAACGAGCAGCGTGGCGACGACGATGTTGGCGCCAAAGTAGATGCAGGCAAGGCCGACAAAGGCGAGGTGCCAAACGTCAAAGATGTCGACGTCGATGGTGTTGGTCTTGGCGAGCACGATCATCACGATGTTGACGATGACGAGGACCATCAAGAAGTACAGCGTGTAGGGAGAACCCCAGGTGATGGTGGCCAGCGGTGCCCAACCCACGTCGGTAACGGTGAGCTGAAGGCCGGTGGACTCAACGAACGTCGTCATGGCGCTCGAGAAAGCCGTCGTCAGAATGTTGATGATGGCGCCGATGCCGGTAATGGCGATGCCGAGCTTAAGACCGCCCTCGAGGGCCTTGGTAAACTTATCTTTGAAGAGAAGGGCGATAACCGTCAAAACGATGGTCATCATAGGGGCTGCGCCAAGGTCGATCAGCGGCTGAAAGACGGCATTAGCAAACCCGATTACTGCGTCCATGTCTCCCTCTTTCCTAAAAGAGAATTTCCTTTTCCGTATGCTGCCTTAAAAAAGGAAGATGCCGTTCCCGGTCGTCATCTTCCTTAAAGCCAAAGATTGTGCAGAGCGAAGCTGCAAATGATTAGTTGAGACCCTTTTCCTTGATAATGGCCTCGATCTTGTCGTAAACCGGCTTAGCCATAGCAGGCATGCGATAGAGAATCGGGCCGGCGTCGACGATCGGGGTCTTAACCTCAAAGCCAAAGTCGGTCTTGGCAATCTGGGCAAAGATGTCGTACTGAGAGAGCATCTCCTCGTTAACGTCCTTGATCATCACGGCGTCGCAATGCAGGTTGTAGCCACGATTATTAAACTCGGACTCGATGGCGTCCTTGATCTGGTGGCTGGAGTTAACACCGGCGCCACAAGCTGCGAGAACCTTAATCATGATGAATTCCTTTCTCTATGCGGGTTATTCCGCGGATTCCTAAGGGTGGTTGGCTAGTCGGCAGGAAAGTTGTCGACCAAGAACTGGTAGATGGCCTTGGCGTCGGTCATGGAGAACAGCTCCTTGACGCGATCGGTGCCAAGAGCGTTAACGAAGTCCATGATCTTGGCGAGGATGCCCACCTGGGCCTCCTTGTCATCGTTGAGGATCATGAACAAGAACGAGACGGGGAAGGTCTGCGAAGGATCGATCATGGAGTGCCACTCGACGGGGGTCGTCAGCTTGACGGGGACGATGCGACGGGTGTGAACGAACTCGACCTCGGTGTGAGGAACGGCAAAGCTGGGCAACTCGGGGTCGACGACAGACATATCCATGCCGGTGGGGTAGCCCTTTTCGCGCTCGATGATGTTCTCGAGAAACGCGGGCGCAACATAGTTTTTGAGTGACAGCTTATTGGCGATCTCGGTAAAGACCTCTTCTTGCGTGGTGCGGTCGCAAACAAACACGGTGTCTTCGAAGAACAGATTGCTCTCTGCGGACATGTCTGCAGAGAGCAATCTGTTCCATGCAGATCGAACGTGTTCGAATCTGTTTGTTTAAGTTGCCTGTTATTTAAGTCTAAGAGAATTAGTGTGTCAATCTGTTTTCTATTGTTCGGCAAAGTTCAATTTGCTTTATTGAGGCAACATTGGATTGAAATGATTTTAAAAGAGCAGCTATTTGCACATTTTTTGTCGGTCTCTTGGCGTCGAAATAATTCGTCATTCTCCGTTTGACACCGAGTTTTCTACCGTTCACCGGGAAAAACCGACCGTTTAGGGTGAGTGAGCATAACTGTTCGATTACTATAAATGCGAACAAAACCACTCAAAGGAGTAGAAATGATCAAGGCGGAGCGTCAGGACAAGGTTCGTCAGTTGCTCGAGGAGCAGGGCACGGTCTCGGTCAAAGAGATTTCTGATGCGTTAGGTGTCTCGGATATGACGATCCGCCGCGATCTTGAGGAGCTTGCGAGCCTAGGCGAGATCGAGCGCGTGCACGGCGGAGCCCGCAGTGCACAGGGCCGTCCCCACGCTATGCTGCGCCATGAGTATTCGCACAGCGAAAAGCGCACCAAGCATGCCGAGGAAAAGCTGCAGATCGCACGCCGCGCTGTGGAGCTTATCGAGGAAGGCTCGACCATCTTTTTGGGTACGGGCACCACGGTTGAGCAGATGGCCTCGATGCTGCCGGCGTTTCGTCTGCGCATTGTGACCAATTCGCTTTCGGTGTTTAACTTGCTCGAGGCGCGCGAAGACTGCGACCTGTGCCTCGTGGGCGGCATGTATCGCCGCCGCACCGCCGCCTTTGTGGGGCCAATGGCCGAGGATACCCTGCGCGCGCTGGGAATCGACGCAGCCTATATCGGCGCCAACGGCATTTTGGACGGCGACGTGTCCACGTCTAACATGGAAGAGGGCCGCATCCAGCAGCTCGCCTTTAGCAAGGCGGACTCGCGCTATCTGATCGCCGACTCCAGCAAGATCGGCAAGCGCGACTTCTACACCTTCTGCCGCCTGGACAATTTGGACGCCGTGGTGTGCGAACCGGGTATTGCTGATGGAGATCGCGCCGCCATCGAGGAGCACACGCAGGTCATCTGCTAGTTAACGCTGCAGGCGATACGTCTGCCCTCTGCCGGCGCGGGGATTATCGTTTTACAATGACGCGGAAAATGACTCGCAAATAGTTTTGGGCAACAAGGGTGAGGCCATTCTGAGGTATGGCTAGACTTCGTATTTCGCTTTGATATTCCTTGAGAATGAACCGTAGTCTTCGTAGAGTTCGTCTCTGCTTTCATCTTCCGCGCGGTTTATGCGTTCAAGGAGTTTGTCCTTTGGGGACTTTTTTGTAATTTCTGACCTGCCGTCGGGTATTGCGGATTGCAAGAATAATTCCAGGGCGTGGACGTCTTTGAGTATGTAGCCCGTCGAACGACCCGCTCCTGTTTTCTCGATTGCGCTGCAACCAACAAGCTGACTGAGGGTTCGTTTAACGGTTATCTCGCTGATATCGGGGCAGTTGGACTGGATGTCGGATTTCTTGATGACGCCGGGTCTCTGCTGAAATAGAGCAGCTATACGTGCTTGCTTCGACATGGGGTGAGTGCCAGATTCAATCTGGGTGTGCTGCTCGAGCTGTCGGTAGGCCGCCAGGATGGTTCCGAGCATAAAACGGATAAAGGGCACTTCGGTGTTTTGATTTTCATTCCATCCAGTGGAGCTTGCGGCGAGGGCGTTGTAATAAAGCGCTTTATTGTCTTCAATGAGACGTTCGATGCTGATGTAACGCGCAACGTCGTATCCAGTCTTTTCGAGTAGCAGCGTTGTAAGGAGCCGGCTCATCCTGCCATTGCCATCGTTGAAGGGATGAATGCTGACAAAATCGAAGATGAAGCGCAATGATATAAGGAGGGGGTCGCAAACTTGACGAGATAAGGCATCATTGAGGGACCGACAGGCTTCTTCGATAAGTCCGGGGGTTGCCAGGGCCGAAGGCGGCCTAAAGCGCACAAATCGATTGCCTTGATCGTCGATGGAGATGATTTCGTTATCGCTATCTTTCCAATGGCCCCCATACGAGATTGCTGTGTGTGCCATGAGGTCACGATGCAACTGCAAAATGACCGATGGCGTTACGGGAATGAAATCGTGCTGCTCGTGAATAAGCGACAGCGCATCTCGGTATCCAGCGATTTCTTCCTCTGCGCGGGAGCTTGGCTTGGCGGAATACGCCATGATTGCTTTGAGTCTTTTTTGGGTGGTAACAATTCCTTCAAGTCCGTTGGAGGATTGGGTGCTTTGGATCTTAGCTTCCTCCATAAGGGACGATAGAAGCTCGGGTCTGACTTGACCCAGAACAAGCTGACGGCCTTTATGCTCGCGTATCGAGAGGAGAAGGTTGGTGATTGGAGTTGCCTCGAGTTCCGCTGGGACTGTGGCGTAATCAAACTGGCGCATGCTGCTCCGTTCAGTATCACGAACATATTTTCGGTATCATTATAACATTAAATGATACCGAAAATATGTTCGTGATACTGAAAGCAAGGAAAGAGCCGTGCTTCATAGCTGCCTGGAAAGCGCGGATTTGACTATCTAATTGTCTCAATCAGTAACGGTTGGGACCGAAAAACTCGGCCAAACGTTACAGATTGAGATTGTTTGGATTGGTTCGAACGTTTGTCTCGATCTGTAACAGGTAGGGCCGGAATACTCGGTTACGTGTTACAGATCGAGATCTTCAAGTTCGGGCCGCTCGTTTGTCTTGATCTGTAACAGTTAGGACCGAAAAACTCGGCTAGATGTTACAGATCGAGACAAACGGATTCTGACTCGCTCAAAAACAAAAAGACCGGGGGCGGCGCGCCGTGTGACGTGCCGCCCCCGGCTGAGAAATGGGGACAAGTTATGTGAGCGGGGCAATTCCGCTCGTCGCAAGCCGCTAGTCCAGACGACGAGTCTGCGCCACGTGCTTGTACCAGTAGGCGCTCGCCTTGGGCGTGCGCTTTTGGGTTTCAAAGTCTACGTAGAAGAAGCCGTAGCGCTTGTTGTAGCCGTTGGTCCAGGAGAACTGGTCCTGCAGGCTCCACAGGAAGTAGCCGCCCACGTTGACGCCCACCTCCATGGCCTTAAGCAGCCAGCGCAGGTGCTGCTCGATATAGTCGATGCGCGGCTGGTCGTCCACAAAGCCGTCCTTGTAGGGGTCCTTGTAGCCCATGCCGTTCTCGGTGATGAAGATCTGCTTGTAGTTGGGGTAGCGCTGCTTAATGTAGACGAGCAGATCGAACAGACCCTCGGGATAGATGATCCAGTCCCAGTCGGTGGTGGGGATGCCGGGCTTGTTCACGTGCTCGCCAATGCCCTTGACGCGCCAGCGGCCGGTACCCTTCTCGCCCGTGCCGTTGTGGTGCAGGTCGTTCTCGCCGTCGTAGGCCTTGAGGAAACGGCACTGGTAGTTGTTGACGCCCAGGTAGTCGTTGTAGAGCGCTGCCTCGCGCATGATCTCGAGATCCTTCTCGCGGATCTCGATGGTGCCGCCGGAGACTGCGGCTAGGCGGTTGGCGCACTCGAGGGTGTCGGGGGCATAGTCGCCGCGGAAGGTGGCGTCGAGCAGGAACTGGTTTTGCAGCACGTGCTCGTTGTTGGCGGCCTTGATGTCGGCGGGGTCGTTCTCGTTGAGCGGGTACTTGAACTCCAACGACTGAATGACGCCGATCTTGCCCTTAAAGCCGCCGTTGTGGAAGGCCAGCACAGCCTTGGCGTGGGCGAGCATCATGTTGTGCTCGCACTGGAAGGCCTCGGCCAGGTGCGCCTTGACGCCGCCGGGGAAGGTGCCCTCGATGTAGGTGTTGGAGGCGTCGGCCCAGATCTCGTTAAAGGTGAACCAATAGGTCACCTGGTCGGCGTACTCCTTAAAGCAGAAGGTGGCAAAGTCCACAAAGGCGTCGATGGTCTCGCGGTTGAGGAAGTCGCCCTTCTCAAAGAGGGGCAGCGGCGTGTCGAAGTGATGCAGCGTGACAAACGGCTCAACGTGGTGCTTGTGGCACTCGGCAAAGAGATCGTGGTAGAACTGCACGCCCTCGGGGTTTACCTTGCCAGTACCCTCGGGGAAGATGCGGCTCCAGGCGATGGAGAGGCGGATGCCGTTGATGCCGAACTCCTCGCACAGCTCCAGGTCCACCGGATACTGGTTGTAGAAGTCGGAGGCGGGATCGGGAGAGAAGCGGCCCTGGGCTTCCAGAAAATCGTCCCAGGCGACCTTGCCCTTACCGTGGGTGCGGGTCTCGCCCTCTACCTGGTAGGCAGCAGTGGCGCCGCCAAAGACAAAGTCCTCGGGGAACTGCGCGGGCGGGTTGGTGACGCTGGCGGGGTTAACGGACATGATGATCCAATCGTTTAAATCGAAGGGCCAGCCGGTCTTGGATAGTCGGCTGGCCCTAAGCGTTACTTACTTTGACAGCTGCTCGCTTACGAAGGCGAGAGACTTGTCGCCGTTCTGGGAGAGCTCGATGTACTGTTTACCACGGCAGGCGACGCACTTGTTGCCCACGCGCTCGCAGTCCTTCTGCAGGTCGGCCAGGTAGCTGGCAGCCTGCGGGGCCAGGACGACCAGGTCAAAGTCGGGGAGCATGTCCACGTGGTTGCCATAGGCATCGGCAGCGGTCTCAAGATCGATGCCGCGCTCCTTGGCGGCCTTGGCCAGCGCGTTGGCGAGCAGGCCCGAGGTGCCGCCGCCCTGGCAGAGCACGAGTACGCGCTTGCCGTTGAGGTCGCTGGCGGCCGTAGCCTCGGTGGCGGCAGCAGCGGGGGCGGCGTCGGTCTTTACGACCTCGGCAGCGGCGCCGGCGGCAACGCTCTTGGCGTCGGCCTTACCCTGGAAGGCGTCGTTGAGCTTGGCGGCCTTCTCGGCGTTCTTGGCGGTGAGCTCCTCCTGGGAGATCTCGGCCTCCTCGGCGCACTTCTGGGCGTCATAGGCACGGAAGAACGGGTAGTACAGGGCAAAGTCGACGACTAGGATGATGGCGAGCATCACAAAGGCGAGCGGCTGGAAGCCCAGGCCCATGATGGTGCCGATGGGGCCGGGGACGGTCCAAGGCAGGGTGTACATAAAGCCGTTCATGCCCAAGAAGTCGATAAAGACCTTGAGGATCCAGATGTTGGCGATCGGGGCAAAGACAAACGGGACAAAGAAGACGGGATTGAGCACGATAGGTGCGGCGAACAGCAGCGGCTCGTTGACGGCAAAGCACACGGGGACGATGGCGGCCTTACCGACGGCGCGCATCTCCTGGGACTTGGCCAGGAAGCAGAACATAAAGACCAGGACGAGCGTGGCGCCGGTGCCGCCCATGCAGACGACGAAGTACTGGGCTCCCTGCGTCAGGACGGCGGTGGCGTGCTCGCCGGCCTGGAATGCAGCCAGGTTGTCGGTCATGTTGGCAACGAGAGCGGCGGCGATGGCGGGCTCGACGATCGAGGGGCCGTGGACGCCGACGAACCAGAAGAGGCTCATAGCGCCGTAGATCACAGCGAGGCCGATATAGCCGTCGGCGGCGGTGAACAGGGGCTGGAACACCTGGATGACGCCCTGGGCAAAGCAGAAGCCAAAGGCAGCGCGGAAGACGATGTCAAAGACCCAAAAGACGGTGATGCAGACGGAGAAGGGGATGATGTCCTTAAAGGTCTGCGAGATGTTGGGCGGAACCTGCTCGGGCATCTTGACGGTGATGTTGCGCTTAATGAAGAACTTGTAGATGATGCCGGTCACAAACGCAGCGATAAAGGCGGTCAACAGGCCTTTGGAACCAAGGTAGGTGGTGTTGAAGCCGCTGGCAGCATCCGTGGCGATCGTGTCGCTCGAAAGGAGCAAGAAGCCGATGATGGCTGCGCACATGCACGAGATGAAGTTGATCTGGTTGTTCTTGGGTAGATCGCGGTTCTGGGCGTCGGCGAAGTGCTTGGCCGTGGTGGCGGCGCAGGCGATGGCCAGAATGCCCATGGAGTAGTTGTAGCACTTCCACAGGGCGTTGTTGATGTCATCGGGCCAGTAGAAACCCCAGATGTTGGGGACCGAGGCTACCAGGCAGAAGATGGACGAGAAGATGATGATGGGGATGACGGAGATAAAGCCGTCGCGGATCGCCTTGAGGTACTTGTTGCGGGCGATCGCGTTGAAAAAGGGCTGGCCCTTTTCGATGATGGCGATGAGTTGCTCCATGCAATGCTCCTAAGAGTCGGTGGGTTAGCAACGATGGTAGCTTTTGACGTTCGGTTGCCAAAATGTTGACGTTGCCATTTTGCGGCACAAAAAAAGACGCGAACCGGTGGCCCTTGTGCCTGTGGACCGTCGATTCCTTGCGCGTAAACGTTTGAGCCGCCCGGTGGCTCTGTGTTTGCACAATGGCAACGTTAACATTTGGGCGACAAAAGCCGCTCGGGGAAGCAGAATTGTCGGTGAACGGTAGGTTTTGGGTGGTAAGCGTATCGTTGGGGAGGCGTTGGATATACTTAAAGGTGTTCAAAATGACTGCGCAGGATGTCTTCAATGGCATCGTTGACATAGAAAGATCGACCTATGGCCGCTGTTAAAAAATCGGTTTCCGTTAAGGACGTGGCGCGTCTCGCGGGCGTCTCGGAGCAGACAGTCTCGCGTACGGTGCACGATTCGCCCAGCGTGCGCCCCGAGACCAAGGAGCGCGTGCGCGCCGCCATGCGCGAGCTGGGGTATCGCCCCAATTTTGCCGGTCGATCGCTGCGCCGCGGCAAGTTTAAGACCGTCGGCGTCGCCATGTTCAACATTACCGGCACCGGCAACCTCGACCGTATGGAGGGCTTTGCCGCCGCGGCCGACAAACATGGCTATGCCATCACCCTCACTAAAGTAGACGGGCATCCGTATACCCTCGAGAGCGCATCGTCGCGCATGAGCGCGCTGCCGGTGGATGGCATGGTTGTGATCATGAATCGCATGCCGGCGGACTTTGGCACCTTCGAGCCGCTGCCCGGTATGCAGACGGTGCTCGTTACCATGCTGGAGCACCCGCTCTGTTCAACAGTCGATAACGACCAGTTCGATTGCTCGCGCCAGGTGGTCGAGTACCTGCTGGAGCAGGGGCACAAGACCGTGCACTTTATCTCGTGCCCCGAGCGCTCGCTTTCGGGCATGCGTCGCGAGGAGGGCTGGCGCGAGACATTGCGCGCGCATGGTATTGAGCCGCCGCGACTCGTCCGTGGCGATTGGACGGCACAGAGCGGATATGCCGCCGGCCAGGTGCTTGCGGACGATTCGAACTGCACAGCCATTTATGCTTCCAACGATGCCATGGCCTACGGCTGCATTCGCGGGCTCGAGTCGCGCGGGAAGCACGTGCCCCAGGACGTAAGCGTGGTGGGTGTTGACGATAGTTTGGGCGATATCGTGCCCGATCGTCGCCTGACTACGGTGCGCTTTGACAACAAGCGCGTCGGCATGTGGGCGGTCGACAAGATTGCCGGCGCCGAGGGCGCTGCACCCGGTGTGGAGCACATGCTGTTTCCGGGTGTGCTCGTCGAGGGCGATACGGTGCGCGATATACGCTAGGGTGCGGACCTGTTTGGGTTGCCGCTAATTGTGTTTGAGAATGTTCAGATTGGTTTAAAAACCGTTCACGGGTGAAAAGCAACCGTTCATAGCTCGAAATTACGTTTTGCGCTGTTCTTTTTTGTTTGAATGTTAATGTTCCTGCCATACACAGCGCAGCGCGTATGCCCGGACGCGATGCTCTCCGTTGGTTCATATGTGAAAGGAACGCAATATGGCAACCAAAGAAGAAATCTCGATGGTTGGATTTGAGATTGTCGCATACGCGGGCGACGCCCAGACCGATCTGCTTGCAGCGCTCGATGCTGCTCGCGAGGGTGATTTTGAGAAGGCCGAGCAGCTGCACAAGGATGCCAGCGATGCACTTATCGGCGCCCACGACACGCAGACCAAGCTGCTTTCGCAGGAGGCCGGCGGCGGCGAGATGGAGATGACCTTCATCATGGCTCACGCTCAGGACACTCTCATGACCACCATGATCCTGGAGAAGCAGACCCGCTTTACCATCGATGCCTATAAGCGCATCGCCGCACTCGAGGCTAAGCTCGCCTAACGAGCTCTCACAACCAAGTCCCCTTCCAAAAGCTCTGCCGCTACCCGCGGCAGGGCTTTTTCTGCACTCCTCCAAGTTGCGGTGAAATAGGGACTGAATAGGGACCGGCGGGCGCAAAACAATCCCTATTCCACCGCAACTCATCCCGAAATAGTCATTGGGGACAGTCTTGGTGCCCGTTCGTCTTGCCGTTCGGTTTTTCGCTGGGTGGGTATACTTCCTTTCACATTAAACGCCGGAATGAGGAGGTATCCAAATGCCGGATAACGGGTCAATACAAAAAAGAGATGCGCACGAGATGGCTCATGGGCGTCCTGTCCAGATAACCGAGCACACGACGGTAACCGAGCTGCAGCCCAGCCTGTCCGATGTCGTGTGCGCAAACAAAAAGCTACAGATTGGCTTTATCGTTGCGCTCGTGGTACTGGCACTCC
This sequence comes from uncultured Collinsella sp., assembly GCA_905199545.1. Lineage (GTDB taxonomy): Bacteria > Actinomycetota > Coriobacteriia > Coriobacteriales > Coriobacteriaceae > Collinsella. The sequence goes on along the minus strand of CAJKGW010000001.1, from coordinate 213,662 downwards.
TGTCGGGCTTTGTAGCTCGTCCGCATTTTGCCGATACCAAAACTTGGGACTCCACCATCGAGGTTATCGACCAAAAGAAAGGTAACGTACTGGCGCTCACGGCCTCGTGCGTGGCGCTGTCTGCGGGCATTACCGCGCTGCCGGGTGATACGGGTACGCCGGTCGCTGAGCAGCTCGCACAGCTTTCGGGCAACTTGGGCATCGTGCTTGCCGTGCTCTACCTCGAGAAATATCTGCTGACTATTTTGTGGTCGGTTGGCTTGGGCATCTTAATCCCGTTTGCGTTGGCGCTCTTTGCGGTGTCGCTTGGCATTCACGGGCGCTGGAGCACGAGCGCCGTCCTGCGCCGCGTGGCGACTCGCGTGCTGGTGGTCGCCATGATCGGAATGGCCTTGGTGCCTGCAAGCGTATGGGTGTCGCAAAAGGTCGACGAAACGTATCGAGTGAGCATCGAGCAAGCCGAGCAAAAGGCGGCCGACGCTGCGGGTGCGGCAGATAGCGACAGCTCCAAAGCAAGTAAGAAAAAGACCGAGTCCACAGAGTCCAAGAATGTGCTTGAGCAGCTTGCCGACGGCGCCTCGGGTCTCGTCACATCGGTGACCAGCGGTGCCAAGCAGATGACCGATGAAATTGTGCAACAGGTGACCGATCTGATCGAAGGCGTCATCGTGATGATTGTGACTTCGTGCGTTATTCCATTGCTGGTGCTCGCGGCGTTTCTGTGGCTGGGGCACACGCTGCTGGGGATCGATATTTCCGGCCCGGCGAACTATTTAACGGGACGTTTTCTGAGCGCTCCGTCCAAACATGCCAAGAAGAGCGGGCAGTCTGAGTAGGCGGCAAAGCGATCTTTGGAAGATCAACCGTAAGAAGGGCGGCCGAGACACGTTCTCGGCCGCCCTTTTGTTTGTTGAACACATGGTCGCTACGTCTGCGCCGGGCTCAAACGGTCGGCAATCAACCGTAAACGGTATTTGTTCAAAAAAGAACAAAGTTAAACAAATAATGGTTGCAACCTATGTTCGAATGTGTTCAAATAAACATGAACAGTGAAGAACCGCACATTCAGATGCCCGGACCTGAGCGCGATTCAACACTTCCAAACAGAAACTACGCACCTGCGTATCTCTCAAGGAGGATGTCATGAGGGTTGTAATCGCTTCCGATGCCGACGGTATGTCGATGAAGGAGTCCATCAAGGAGATGCTCATCGCTGACGGTCACGAGGTCGTCGACTATTCCGAGACCCCTGCTGCGGACTTTGTCGATTCCGCGACCGCCGTTGCCAAGGACCTGCTGGAGCACAAGGATTCCCAGGGCTTCGCATTCGATAAGTACGGCGTCGGCTCCTATATGGCCGCCGTCAAGATCAAGGGCATGGTCGTCGCCAACATTTCCGACGAGCGTTCCGCCTACATGACCCGCGAGCACAACGGCTCGCGCATGGTCACCATGGGCCCGGGCGTTGTGGGCACCGAGGTCGCCAAGAAGATCGCCCGCGAGTTCCTGCGCGCCCAGTACGCCGGCGGCCGTCACCAGATCCGTGTCGACATGCTCAACAAGATGGCCTAACGAGAGCCACCGAGAACTCGAACTTCTATCTCAACTTGTGAATTCAGACGAAAGGACGTTCTGATGAAGAAGACCATCGCAATCGGTTGCGACCATATCGTTACGGACGAGAAGATCTATCTGGCCGACCGCCTGGAGCAGGCTGGCTACAAGGTGCTCGACTGCGGCACCTACAGCCACACCCGTACGCACTATCCCATCTACGGTAAGGCCGTGGGCGAGGCTGTTGCCAGCGGCAAGGCCGACTTTGGCGTGGCCCTGTGCGGCACCGGCATCGGCATCACCAACGCCGTCAACAAGGTTCCCGGCGCTCGCTGCGCCCTGGTTCGCGACATGACCTCTGCCCTGTATGCCCGTCGCGAGCTCAACGCCAACATCGTGGGCTTTGGCGGCAAGATCACCGGCGAGTTCCTGATGGCCGACATTATGCTTGCCTTCCTGGAGGAGCCCTACGAGAAGACTCCCGAGCACGATGCCCTGATCGCCAAGATCGATGCCTGCAATAAGGCCGACGCCGAGGCTCAGGCTGACCCGCACTTCTTTGACGAGTTCCTCGAGAAGTGGGACCGCGGCGAATACCATGACTAGCGGGTATCCGGCGTAATTTACTAGTCCGTTGACGGCTCGCGTTTCTGTGAGGGGGCGCGGGCCGGTTTTCTATCAGCCCTATTGACTTGGCGGGCTGTCGTAAGAAAGGGAAGGCTCCTATGGAGTTTGTTCTTGATAACGGTTTGATTCGTGTGGCGTTGACCACGGCGGGCGGGTCGTTCACTTCTATTGCGGCCAACGGCCGTGAGTACCTGTGGCAGGGTGACCCGGCGGTCTGGTCGGGCCAGGCACCCATTTGTTTCCCGATCTGCGGTGGCCTTCGTGACGGTCGCGCAATGACCATGGGCGGCCGCGAGGTAAAGCTCGCCCGCCACGGCTTTGCGCGCAAACAGGAGTGGAAGCTCGAGGAGCAGAGCGACAACATGGTTGCGCTGAGCCTAAGCTCTGCCGACCATGCCGAGTTGCTCGAGCAGTACCCGTATCCGTTTAAGATCGTTGCTCGTTACACGATCGATTCGGAAAAGGTGGCCGTGTCGTACGAGGTGACCAATGAGGGCACCGAGGACATGCCGTTCTTTGTGGGCGGTCACCCCGGTTTTAAGTGCCCGCTCGACGAGGGCGAGTCCTATGACGACTACGAGCTTCGTTTTGAGCAGCGTGAGGCCGCCGACCTCTGCACTGCCGTTCCCTCGACGGGCTTGATTGATGTTGAGCATCGCAGCAAGAACCCCATGATCGGCCAGAACCTGCCGCTTACCCACGAACTCTTTGACTTCGCGGAGACCATCTTCGACGTGCTCGAGAGCCGCGTGGTTACGCTGACCAAGAAAACCGAGGACAAGGGCGTGCGCCTGACGTTCCCCGATATGCCGTACCTGATTGTGTGGAGCAAGCCCGAGGGCGACTTTGTGGCTGTTGAGCCGTGGGGCGGCCTGTCCACCTGCTCCGACGAGGACGATATTCTTGAGCACAAGCGTGGCTGCCTGGTGGCCAAGCCGGGAGAGACCGTCACCCGCGGCTTTGAGATCGAGATCCTTTAAAGAGCTATCGTATGTTTGGGGTGGGTCATGCCGCCCCGGAACAGGAGTTCAATATGATTCTGACCGTTACCATGAACCCGTCGATTGATACGCGCTATCAGCTTGACAAACTGGTCATCGACGATGTTAACCGTGTGACGCCCGAAAAGACCGCTGGCGGCAAGGGCCTCAACGTGAGTCGCGTGCTGCTGCAGCTGGGCGACGACGTGCTCGCGACTGGTCTGCTTGGCGGCCACATGGGTGCCTATATGGCCGAGCTTATGGATGCCGACGGCGTCAAGAACGACTTTGTGCCCATCGCCGGCGAGACCCGCATTTGCCTGAATATCCTGCACGAGGGCAATCAGACCGAGCTTTTGGAGAGCGGCCCGCAGATCGCCCCGGCCGAGCTCGAGGCCTTTACGGCCAAGTTTGCCGAGCTTGCAGCGAAGGCGGACGTTGTGACGCTTTCGGGCTCGCTGCCGCGCGGCGTCGATGCTGGCTACTATGCCGAGCTCGTCAAGATCGCCGAGGAGGCGGGCGCCAAGGTACTGCTCGACACCTCGGGTGCATCGCTGGAGGCCGCGCTGGAGTCCGACGCTAAGCCTGAGCTCGTAAAGCCCAATCTGACCGAGATCAACGGCCTGCTGGGTACGTCCTTTACGACCGATGATGTCGATGCCCTGCGCGAGGCGCTTGCCGCCGATGACCGTTTTGCCGGTATCCCCTGGGTTGTCGTTTCGATGGGCGCTGCCGGTTCGGTGGGCTTCCATGAGGGTCGCGCATTCCGCGCCAAGACGCCCGCGATTGCGGCTGTGAACGCGACGGGTTCCGGCGACTCGACCATCGCCGGCTTTGCGCATGCCATTGCTGCTGGTGCCGACGACGTCACGGTGCTCAAGACCGCCAATACCTGCGGCAAGCTCAACGCCATGGATCCCAAGACCGGCCACCTGGTCATGGACCGCTGGGACGAGATCTACAGCAACGTTGAGGTCGTAGAGTTGTAGGGTTACGGCGTTTTACCAAACGCCGTAACCAGCCGACGCTGCACCTCAGGTTCCGCCGTTCTGCCGAACGGCGGACCGGCCGACGCTGCAAACCCGCCAGAGCGGCAATCTGCCTTTCAGCTTCAGCGGCATGACCAGAAGGTCAATGCCGCTTCGCTTCAAGGCACCTTGCTCTCTCTGGCGGGTTTTCGCTCATATGACCCAATCCGCTGTCAAGGGCCACAATGGCCCCGCCGACCGCTTGCAATCGGTCGGCGGGGCCTGCCGTTAACCCGTCCCGGTCCGCCCCCGGCATGTCATCGACGCCTTCGGCTCAGTCTCATATCCGCGGATACCGTTCTGTCGGCCCGCACTCCATTCCTTCGGCGGGGTTCCCCAAGTCTGTCGAGGCGCATGCGGAGGGCTCCGCGCGCACAGCGAAATAGGGGGTATCCCCGAAGGCCGCCCGGCTCGCCGGGACGGGGGCTATGTCTATTCCGCGCCCTCCCGGCACATCGTGCCGAGGGCCCACAGCCACCTCACGAGCTCGGCCGCGGTGGCCGCGTTGGCCTTCGCCGCGGGCATGCCGCGGGCGATCATCTCCTCGCGGCGGCGCAGGAGCCGCTCGGACCCCTTCCTCCCGTGCATCCTTATCTCGAGGGGCACGCCCGTGTCCCTCGGCATGAGCTTCGGCTGGTGCCGCGCCGCGGCGTAGCACCATGAACCCTCAACGGCCAGCTTCCTCACGAGCGCGTTGCCCGCGCCGCTGATGCCTCCGAGCCGCACGGAGTCGCCACTCGACCTCTGGCTCGGCGCGAGGCCGAAGTAGGCCGTGACCTGCCTTCCGGAGCGGAACCTCGTGAAGTCGCCGACCTCGGACGCGAAGGCTGCGGCCAGCGCGAAGGCGCAGCCCTTGATCGACTGGAGGGCGGCCGCCTCCGCGGCGATCGGGCTGGCATCCACGGCCGCCCTGTACTCGGAGAGCAGGTCCGCCCGGGCCTCCGCCGCGGCCTCGACCTCGTTCCTCAGGGCGGCGAGCGTCCGAACCCCGCCGTCGTCCTCCGGCCTGACCTTGTCGAGCCACCTCAGGAAGTCGTAGGTCCAGTACTTCCTCGGGTTGCCGGCGGGCGTGGTGCCGCCGTAGACGAACCCTCGCTTTGCGAGGAAGGCGAGCAGCCGCTGCTTGGCGGTCGCCAGGCGCGCGGTCGCCCCGTCGTAGGCGCCGGCGAGGTCCCTGATGCCCTCGACCTCGGGGGAGGGGACCCATACGGGGGAGATGTCGTGGGCGAGTATCGCCTTGGCCATCCTGGCGGCGTCGTTCCTGTCGTTCTTGGAGGCCGAGTCGGCGGCCGACCTGGGGATCTTCGAGACCGCGGCGACGACACACTCGACGCCGAGCCCGGCGAGCTCCCTCTGCGGGGCGAAGCCGGGGTAGCCGCTCTCGTAGGCCGCGAGCGACGGCCCGGGGAACCCATCCATCCACCCGGCGATCTCGCCCCAGGGGTTGCCGGGGAACCTCCTCGTCACGGCCTCGCCGGTGTCCGCGTCGAGGGCGCAGACGGTGGTCGACCTCAGGTGGACGTCCATCCCGAACGCGGTAGAATACTTTGGCATGGGAGCCTCCCAACCTCGTTGCGGCGCGGCTGCGCCTATGGCACTTCAACATCATTGTCGCAGCCCCGACCCGCGGTCACGAGCGGGGGCTCCTATCTTTTTAGTGCCCTCGGATTGGGTCATAGTGTCTGTCGTTGCCAAGACATCGGCGCTTCCGTTGTTGTAGGTGGCAGTTAGGTGCACTCATTGGGGACAGACTTAAATGAGTGCCCACAGAATGAGAGTGGATAATCTTCCGTTTTTGGCCTGCTTTGGGGTTCAAAGTGGGAGATTATCCACTCTCATCATTTTGCGGCACTTGGGGACGTTCCTTTTGTGCCGGCACTTTGGGACACTCCTTGTCATTGGTACAAAGCAACCTGTCCCCATTGCGCCAAGCGGCGTGTGCCGTTAAGCGGAGGGGGTGTATTCCCGACCCATCGTTTGGGCATACAATGGCTATTGTCTTGCTGCGGTGAAGGCCTGTCCGCTCCGCAGCTGTTTTCTACGGTTAAAGGAGAATGTATGTCCGTTGAGGTCATGAGGTCTGTGATCGAGGCCGCCGAGGGCCGCGTGCCCGTCGACACGCTGTTTACCAATGCGCAGATCGTCGACGTGTATGGCCAGCGTGTGGCGCCCGGTAGCGTTGCCGTCAAGGACGGTGTGATCGTCGGCGTGCTCTACGATGGTCGCGACGATGCCGCTGGCACCTACGAGGCAACTGAGGTCGTCGACTGCCAGGGTCGCTATCTCGCTCCCGGTTTTATTGACGGGCATCTGCACATTGAGTCCTCGAACATCCGTCCCGCCGAGTATGCTCGCATGGCCGCGACGCGCGGTACTACCACCGCCATTGCCGACAGCCACGAGATTGCCAATGTTGCCGGTCTCGACGGCCTGCGCTTTATGATCGAGGATGGTCGTCGTGCGCCCATCTCCATCAAGTACATGATGCCTTCGTGCGTGCCCGCACTGCCCGACGAGCAAGCGGGCGCTGTGATTACCGCCGCTGACATGCAGGCGTTTTTTGCCGAGCATCCGGGCGATGTCTTTGGTCTGGGCGAAATGATGAACCTGCCGGGCGTCTTTATGGCCGACCCCGAGACCTGTGCCCGCATCGATGCTGCCAACCAGACGCCGTCCAAGCAGGTTGACGGCCACGCGCCGCTCGTTGCCGGTATGGACCTCAACGCCTATGCCGCAGCGGGCATTATCGCCGACCACGAGTCGACGATTCCCGAGGAGGCGCTCGACAAGCTGTCCCGCGGCATGTATGTGATGCTGCGTGAGGGCACGTGCAGCCACGACCTGGCCAATTTGTCTCCGATGCTGCTGGAGAACCCTGCCCGCGCCCGCCGCTGCTGCTTTGCGACCGACGACCGCGCTCCCTCCGATGCTCTTTCGACCGGTATGATCGACAATGCCTGCCGCGTGGCCATCGAGGCCGGCATCGACCCGGTGGTCGCCATCTCCATGGCGTCCCTTTCCACGGCTGAGGCATTTGGCCTGGACCACGGCTGTCGCGACCCGCATGAGCTCCGTGGCGCGATCGCCCCGGGCAAACGCGCCGACCTGCTGTTGCTCGATGACCTGACGTTTGCCAAGGCTCCGCATCGCGTATATGCCGCCGGTGCTCTGGTGGCGCAGGACGGCACCTTTGTGGGCGAGATCGCACCCGAGATGGCCGAGGTCGCAGCGCTTGCCGATGAGCTGCGTGCTTCCGTTAAGCTGCCGAAGCTATCGCTCGACGTGTTCGACTATGCCTTTAAGCCGGGCGAGGCCGTTATCGATGTCATCCCGGGTATGGCTATCACGGGTATGGTTCGCCCCGAGAGTGCCGAGGGCCTGCGCCGCATTATGCTGATCGAGCGCCACGGCCGCGGCGTGTCGCTGCAGGCCGAGGGCGCCGACGGTGACGGCCCCGCGGGTCTGGGCTTGGTTGGCAAGCATATCGGTCGCGGCTGGGTGCGCGGCTTTACCATCACGGGTGGCGCCATTGCCTCCACGATTGGCCACGACTCGCACAACGTGTGCGTGGTGGGCGACAATGCGGCGGATATGATGGCTGCCGTTGAGGCCGTGGGCCAGGGCGGCCACGTGCTGGTGCGCAACGGCGAGGTCGTGGCGCGCATTCCGCTGGCGCTCGGCGGCCTGATGAGCGAAGGCGCTGCCGAGGACGTGGCCGCACAGCATGACGACTTTATGGTCAAGGCGCGCGCCATGGGCATTGAGCCGCCGCTCGATCCCATCATGGGCATCATCTTCCTGCCCTTGCCGGTTATCCCGACGCTCCGCATCCGCCCCGAGGGCATGTTCGACGTCACCACTTTCACCTACGCCGACTAGTCATCGGGGACGTTCTTAAACGACTAGTCATCGGGGACGTTCTTAAACGACTAGTCATCGGGGACACTCTTTGGCGGGCTGCCTGACGCCGCGACCGTAGGACCCCTGGCATGTGTGAGCTATTTGCCAGGTCTATGTAACGTTTACGACTGCGGCGTCTTATTTGAGCTCCCTTTGGGTACGTTGGAATCGGATACACGTTCGATTCCAACAAGCCCGAAGGGAGCTTTTCTATGTTTAAACTGATTGCATCCGATATGGACGGCACACTGCTTGACGAAAACGGCCAGGTGCCTCCCGAGACCTACGAACTGATTCTGGCGCTACGCGAGCATGGCGTGCATTTCGCCGCATCGTCAGGTCGTCGCTACGATCGCCTGTGCGAGTTCTTTGCGCCCGTTCGCGACAAGATGGACTTTGTCGCCGCTAACGGCGCCCAGGTCTACGCCGACGGTAAGATGGTAGACCGTGAGGTGTATTCCCACCTGGCGATTCGAAGGCTCGCCCAAGCCGTCAGGACGTTTCCCAATCTGCATCTTGCGCTCTTTGACCGAACCAAGTCCTTCCTGCTCGATGACGAGTGCAAGTTCGTGCGTGAGGTCGATAAGGACCTTCCCAATGCCGAGCGCATTTGGGAGCTGCCCGATCCCAGCGTAAATATCATCAAAGCGAGTATCTTTTGCGACGACAGTGCGGTTATGGACAGTGCGTACGTGCTACAGCGCGAACTTGGTCAGCTCTTTACTTTTGCGCCTTCGGGCAACGCGTGGATCGATGCCATGCAGCCTGGTGTGTCGAAGGCCTCGGGTATCGCGCAGCTCGCGGAGCATTACGGCATTGGACGCGACGAGGTCATGGCGTTTGGCGACTCGATGAACGACTACGAGATCATTCGCTTTGTCGGCACGGGCTGCGCGATGGAAAACGCGCGCCCTGCGCTCAAGGCCGTTGCCGATCGTGTGGTGGGGTGCAACCGCGACCACGCCGTCCAACAGGAGCTCCGCCGCATGCTGGAGAGCCTCGCCTAGACTGGCATTTGGGGACGTTCCTTTCCTGCCGGCAGTTTGGGAACGTCCCCAAGTGCCGGCAGGTTGGGACAGTCCTTGTGGCTTTCGCGAAGAACGTCCCCAATGACTAGTCGTTTAAGAACGTCCCCAATGACTGGCCGATGACTAGGCGAGGGCGGCCATGATGGTGCGGGCGACGCCGTCGTGGTCGTTGTCGTATTCGGTGATGGCGTCGGCGGCCTCGTGGTCTTCGGGTTCGCCGTTGATCATGGCCATGCCGTGGCCCGCTGCCTGCAGCATGGGGATGTCGTTGATGTTGTCGCCGAACGCCCAGGCGTCGGCGAGACGCTCGCCCAGGTGCTCGCATAGCCACGTGAGGGCTGTTCCCTTGGTGGCGCCCTCGCCCATGACCTCGATATTCATGGAGTACGAACGCGTGACCTCAATGCCTCCGAGCGTGTCGAGCTCAACCGCGATGGCGTCGCGATCGGCCGGGTCGTGCCAGTACATGGCGATGCGTTCGAGCACCTCGACTTCGTCGATTTTGCTGTCGATATCCATGTCGATCGGCGTTCGCGTGCGCTTGAGCGAAGCCGCGATGTGAGGATCGCCGCCACAGAATTCGTCCAGGCGCGTGTAGAGCGGGCGGGGGAGGAAGCACTGCCCGTCCGCGAAGATATCGAAGGTCACATCGTGGCCGGCGGCAATGCTATGGACGCGGTGGGCGATGGCGCGGTCGAGTGGTCGGCTCAAAATGCGTGTAGCACGTGAGACATCGGTAGGCGTACCGTCGTCGAGCTGCCAGACGCTGGCACCGTTGGCGCAGACTGCGTAGTGTACGGCGGGGTGGGCGAGGATGGGCTCAAAGACGCCCGACAGCGGGCGCCCCGTGCAGGGCACAAACTCAATACCGCGGCGCGCGAGCTCGTCGAGCATCGCCCAGGTGGCGTCGCTCATCTGCTTATCGCTCGTCAGCAGCGTTCCATCCATGTCGGAAAACACAATCATTCGATGCAGCCCTTTCTACTGGCATAAAAAGCGTGGCCGAGGGCGGTGATGCCCTGGCCACGCTCGGGTTCTATAACGGTCCGCGTCCTAGCGGTCGGCGAGCGGCTTGTACTTCAGCGGCTCGATCACCGGACGGTATGCCGGGCGGATGATGCGATGTGCGCAGAAGAGCTCTTCCATGCGGTGCGCCGACCAGCCGGCCATGCGGGCAACGGCGAATAGCGGCGTAAAGAGCGTCTCGGGCACGCCGAGCATCTTGTAGATAAAGCCCGTGTATAGGTCGATGTTGGCGCAGATGGGCTTGGTCATGCCGTGATCGCGCATCACCTGCGGCGCCAGGCGCTCGATGCGCTCGATGAGTGCGAACTCATCGCCCAGGTCCTTCTTGGCGGCAAGCGTGCGCGCGTAACGGCGGCACACCTCGGCACGTGGGTCGCTCAGCGTGTAGACGGCGTGGCCCATACCGTAGATGAGACCCGTGCCGTCGAAGGCCTGCTTATCGAGGATCTTGCCTAGGTAGGCCGCGACCTCGTCCTCGTCCTCCCAATTGGAGACATGCGCACGGATGTCCTCGTGCATGGACACGACCTTGGCGTTGGCACCGCCGTGGCGCGGACCCTTGAGCGAGCCGATAGCCGCGGCGTAGGCAGAATACGGGTCGGTGGCCGAAGAGGACAGCACGCGGCAGGCGAAGGTGGAGTTGTTGCCGCCGCCGTGCTCTGCATGCAGCATGAGCATCACGTCGAGCAGCATGGCTTCATCGCGGGTGAACGCCATACCGCCGCGGAGCACCTGTAGGATGGTCTCGGCGGTGGAGAGACCGGGCGTGGGGTGCGGCACGTGAACCTCGGAGCCGCGAAGCTTGGCGATCGAGGCCATGTGTGCGAAGGCGGCGATGCGCGGGAGACGTGCGAGCATGGAAATGGCCACGTCGATCTCATGCTCGGGCGTAATCGCGTCGGGCTCGGCGTCGAAGGCGTAAAGCAGCAACACGGCGCGCTGGAGCACATTCATGATGCTCGACGACACCGTGGTCATGGGGAACTCTTTGACGTATTCGTCGCTCAGATGCCTAAAGGCGCCCAAGCGCTCGCAAAAACCGTCGAGCTCCTCTTTGTTGGGCAGCGAGCCCGTGATAAGCAGATAGGCGACTTCTTCGTAGCCATAGCGATTCTCGGACTGGGCATTGTTGACCAGATCCTCGATGCTATAGCCGCGCAGCGTGAGCTTGCCCTGGTCGGGCACGACTTTGCCGTCGACCTTGTTGTAGCCGTGCACATCCGAGATACGGGTAAGGCCCGCGACCACGCCCGAGCCGTCGGCATTGCGCAGGCCGCGCTTGACGTTGTGCTCGACGAACAGACCCTCGTCGTACGGATCAGTCGGCAGGCCGTGGTAGAGGTTTTCGCTTTCGGGCGAAATCTGGCGGCTCGCCTCATAATCCAAGACCAGGCGGCTCAGATGGTCATCGAAGCGGTAGTAGATTTTCTTGGCGTCGTAAGCCATGCGCGCTCCTCTCGGGGCCGTATGGGGGGCGGCGTGCTTGGGTGCAGATGCGCCGGCCTGTTCCCGTACGGCCTGTTCGCTACAGGCGGTACATAAAGTTAAAGACGTCCTCGCGCTGGATGGACACGTTGACGCCCGAAAGCTCGCCGGCCTCGGCCAGCGCCTTCTGCAGCTCGGCGAAGTCGAGCTTGGACTCGGCGGTGTCGGCCAGCATGGTCATGGTGAAGATGTCCTCGATAATGGACTGCGTGATGTCGCGGATGTCGACATTGGCCTCGCCCAAAACGCGGGTGACGCCGGCGACGATGCCGGGGCGGTTCTTGCCAAGGACGGTGATGACGATACGGGAGGACGAGATCTCGGCCATGGGAAACCCTTTCGCGTGATTGCGGCGCGCGCGGGGCGCTCCGCTACGGTACAGTGTTCATCATTGTACCTGTCTGGCGCAAAAAAGGCGCGCTCGCTGCGGCGTTACATGCCTGCAACATGAGCGTAAGGGGGAGGGCCGCACGGGGAAGAGCCGTCTGGCGCGTGTCCGGCTCGTGTTGGGTTGATTTCCGATCTCAGCCGAACACGTTGAGCGGACAGACCGTTCCCGCAGTCAGCCGAACGCCTCCGACGGCTGATTCCGAACTGGAAGCGGAGGGCATCCCCGCCCTTCGGTAGGGGATACCGCTCCGCGGCGCATGCCGCGGGCGGCGCCCCTATCGGACCACCGTGACCTCAGTTGGGATGGGCCCAGCACTGCCGCGTACTCGGTGAGCTAGAGCCAACTGTTCGTCTTTACGTCGCGTATGGCGATATTTCGGTCGTCCGGCTCGGTGATGCCGTAGCCGAACGCCTGGAGCGTCTCGATGGACTCCTGGATCCTCTGTTGGAACATGGGACCCGGATCGACCCTCGGCCCGAGGTGCCCGCGCCAAAGGCACGGCGTGGCGCGCAGCATGTTATGGATTTTGGAGATGGGCTCGATGTCGGCGTAGACGTTGAGCGTCGCCATGGCGTCCTTGTGGCCGAGGATCGATTGGAGCGCCTTGATATCGCCGCCTTGGCGGATCCACTGCGTTGCGAACGTGTGGCGAAGGCCGTGGAACGTGATCAGCTCGTCGTTGGTGCCCATGAGGCCGTTGGTCTCCGAGAACGTCTTGAACGCCCTGCGGATATAGCTTGTCGTCGCGAAGGTCGCGCCCGGCTCCGACAGGATGTAGCAGTCCCCGATCTCGACCGCCCCGGTAAGGCCGCGCAAGCGCAGCTTTCCGCAGTCGATCTCGTGGGTCTCCTTCAGGAAGGGGAGTAGGCCGACCGGGTCGATGGGGATACCCCTGGCGTCATGGGTCTTGGTGTCCTTGATGAACGAACCCATTCCCTTCGCGTACGCCACCGAGTGTCTGATCGAGATCAGGCCCGTCTCGAAATCCACATCGCACCACCGAAGGCCGCAGACCTCGCCGATTCGCATCCCCGTGTGCAGGGCGAGTACGACCGCCCTCTAATCCTCGGCGGACCAATCGAGTCCGAACTCCTTTCGGGCATCCTCTTCGCTCATGACTTCGAGAAGGTCTCCGGGTTGGCAACGAAGGGCGAGGCATAGCTGCTCGAGTGTGTTGAAGCGAATGCCGCGAATATGCCCTTTTTTAATACGGGACAGGTTCACGGGCGTGGTTCCAATCCTTTCGGCAAGTTCGTTCGAGGAAATCTTTCGCTCGGCCATGATCTTGTCGAGGCGAACAATTACGGGCATGGCGTTTCCTTACGCAATCTCGTCGGAGTCGAGGTACAGCTCTCGGGCGTACAAGAAGAGCTGGGAAAGCATGAACAGGACGATGCCGAGAACCAGAGAGGTCCAATCGAATGATGAAGCGATCTCTTGGGCGCCGACGGCCCCCTCGCCGCCAAACATCGAAACGGAGGTTTTGAGTGAGCCGGCGTAGAGGCTGGTGGCAGCTTGAACAACGAAGAGAATGCCGAGCACCTTCAAGCATGTCGCAGACCCTTTCTTGAAGGGGTCTCCGCTCTTGATCGTCCACACGAGAACGGCGCTGAGGATGGTCGTAGCGATACCGATGACGGCAGGGACCAATGTCGAGATCGCAAGGGCTGGATACGCGGGGGAGTCTGCAATTACAGGGTTGTCGAGCACTTCGATTGCTGGCTTTAAGGAGAACGCCACTTGTGCGATGGCGGTGGCGCAAAGGGTCGCAGAGGCTATCGCACATGCGATGCGGAAGGAATGAAGCCGGGGAGTGCGATTGTCGGAACTCATAATAACCTCCGAAGAATTTAAAAAACTCAGGTTACTTTTTAACAGTTTATGTTAAATTGACTTTGCCGGCAAGTAATCACAGCATACTGCAACCGAAACCCCTCTAGATTGGAGAGGATTATGTTCAGTACTGTTAAGTCGTGTAAGCTCTTGGTTTTCCTCGGCCTCGCTCTTTGTTTGTTGCTGCCGGGAGCCCCCGCTTTTGCGGATACCCCGATGCCTCCTTCCCATGAGAGCAGCCAGTGTGCCCTCGTTGAGCCCCTCGGGTATACGGACGACGTCGTCGATACCTACTGGAGCTACAGCTGTCCTCGCGGCGTAAGCGGGCACAGCATCTCGATGTTCAACATCTCTTACAAGACGATTTCCTACCGAAATGGCTATCGCCGATCCGCGCATCATAGGGAATCCCGCCTCGCTGCAATGTGCTCCTGTGGTGTTCTTGGCACAACTGATAAATGGCAATTTGTCTATAGCACCTACTAGATGCGAGGAAGGGCCGAGCATTTTGTTCGGCCCTTCTGTTCCGACTGGATGAGGTTAAGGTTGGCGATGAATATGCTCAAAATCTCGAAGGCGATCTTTAGGTCGCTTCTCTCCTCCAGGTCGCTCTGTGTTGTCGTTGTTGCGTTGATGGTTCTTTGTGCTCTGGCCGTCTTCAGGAGCGCGGCTGGCATCGACGGACGGGTCGAATACCTCGAGTCGGGAATAACCCGTGTTGAGCAGGAATTGTCAGCATCCTATGCGGATGCGCTTGTGAATGCGGGGGAGGACGGTGTCTGTACCTCTTCATCAAGCATGCCCGCGCTTCTGTACCCTCTTGCCGCGGGACGTCTTATCTTGGCACCGCTCTCTCCCCTACTTCCGTTTCTGCAGATATCGGATGGAGAGTACACCTATTATGACGGATCGAAGGAGTACTTGCTATGGGTCGCAACGGCCGTTGCCGTCTCGTTCCTTGCCGCGCGTCTTAACAAACGTGAAAAGCTCATCATCCAGGCACCGATGGGCGAGCTGGGTAGACTTGTTGCATCGAGCGTATGGGCGAGTGTTTTTGCAATGCTTGCCGTCCTCGCCATCAATCTTCCAGGGATAATCGCCGCGCTTGTGAAGAATGGCCCGGGCTCGCCGTTCTATCCGATAGGCTACATTCAATATGCGACTCCGGTTATCAAACCGGCTTGGCTGGTGTTCGCGCAGACGGCCATCTTGCAATTCTTGGTGGCAGCGTTCATCTCGCTTGTCGTTCACCTTGCCGTGAAGATTGCCAATAACCCTACGCTTGGAATCGTGTTCGTATGTGCCCTGATGGGGGTGACGATGGTTCCCGGGTATTACGGAAGATCCATCGCTTTACGTGAGTTCGCCCTGTTGAATCCCCTTACGTATGCGAACACTGAGTTGACCGTCGGCGCCTATAGCCCGTACCCGACAACGCAGATAGTGAATCTGCCTGGACTTTGCTTCGAGCGTGGCGCGATTGCCCTCGTATGCGCAATCGGGATCGAGGTGCTGGCAATTAGCCTGCTTTGCGTTGCTGGAAAGAGCGGCTGCGCGTGCCCGATATCCCCGATTTGTCTTGAGAGAGGTTCCTTCACTGCATCGAGAACGGCAACTCGTTCGAGCGCTTGTGCCTTCGCCGTTGCATACGTAAGAACGATGGGGAAACTGCTCCTGCGTTCTCCTACCCTCGCCGTATGCGCGATTGCAATGTCGACGACGATGCTGGCCCCGGCTCTGGTCGAGATGTTTCCTGACGCTGATAACGTTTCCGCTGTTCGGTATAGGGATGGAGAGCTCCGTTCAATAGATCGGTATCTAGAGCAGAACGCTGCGAATATGGACGTCGAGGGCAAAGCGGCCCTGGAAGACATGCGGGATGCTCTTTCGGGTTTCGTGTACGCGCCTATGCCTGCGGAGGGGTTTCGAAGCCTTGCGACGTACGAGCGCGCTCGAGGTGAGCTGGGCGCGGCAGATGCGACTCTCCTGCAATCGATCGGAATCGAGCCGGAGACTCCTTCTCGTGCGGAGGCGCGCGCCCTTCTGCTTGAGTCGATCGCGAGCTTGCCGGACCCCAAGGTTTACGAGTTAAGTACGAAGATGCCCCCATTAATCCTCCTTTCGTATCTCCAGGCAGCGCTTCCCTCCTTATTTTTGCTGTTGCCCGTGGTTGTCACATCGCTCGCGTGCACCCACCTGCAGTGTCGTTCCCTTCTGGTTCTCCAGATCCCCGCAACAGCGCATGTGCGTTTTCTGACGGCTGTTGCGCTGGCTCTCCTGCTTGGCTTGGTGCTGCTTTTGGTGTCGATGGTTCCCGCTGTCGTTGTGTCCGTGATTAAGAACGGTGCGGGTGGATCGGAGTATCCCGTCGCTCTCATTCGGGCGGGAGCTTCGACAACGTCCACGGTGGGGGAGGCGGTGTTGTGCAGTATTCCGTTGCTGGTCATGGCATACGGCGTGATTTCCGTCGTCGCTGCGTTGACAGCAGCGATTAGCCGCAACTCCGTTGTCACCGGAATGGTTTGCGCGGTTCTCTTGGTGTTGGGTTCGTTGAGCGCTCATGTTGAAAGCGTGGGCATGGGCGTCGCGCTGCTGGCTCCATTCGCCTCGTTTGATCCCGCTTCCCAGGTGGGGACGATTGGGTTCCTTGGGCGAGGGACGAACGCGATGCCTTTTGGAGAGGTCGTCGGCGCATCGGGCGCTCTGCTGGTGGTCTTGGGCGCCGTATCTCCGTTGATGGTGCGCCTGAGTGTTCCAAAGATCGAAAGGGGATGATCTCGATGATTGACCTTCAAACGCTGACGATCTCTTATGGAAAGAAGGTGCTCGTAGATTCGGTGAACGCTGAGTTTGCCCCGGGTACGGTCTACGGTCTCGTCGCTCCGAACGGGCATGGAAAGACGACGTTGCTGCGTGCGATGGCAGGTTTGCCGGGTCCTCGCGTGGACGGGAGCATCGTTCTGGATGAGGTGCAGGGTACGGGTGCGAGAGAGGTCCGTTCTATGATCTTCTATGCACCTGGTGAGGGGACGCTGCTGTATCCCGGATTGCGTGCGGAAGATCACCTCAAGATGGTTTGCGATATGTGGCCGCATGCTCGCGATATCGAAGAGATAGTGGAACAAACGCAGATAGGCGAGTTCGCGAAGATGAGGATCCGCACTCTGAGCCAGGGCATGAAGCAGCAGCTTACCCTGGCGATTGCGTATGCGACGGGCGCGCGGTACCTTCTATTAGATGAGCCCATGAACGCGCTCGACCCCAGCAGGGTGGACTTGCATTCCGAGATTCTCAGGAAGCTGGCCGATTCTGGTACGTGCATCATCATGTCATCCCACATCTTGGATTCGGTCGATAGGCTGTGCGATGAGATTCTGTTTTTGAAGGATGGGAGGCTCATTAGAAGCATTCCGCAAGATGATGCTGCGCCGAAGTCTCCTGGATCCCATTTCGCAAAGCCTGCCGGACGCGCCGAGGGTGCGCTAAGCACGTATCGGCGACTCTACGAAAAGGGCGGGTAGAAATGCAAGTTAAAAATCTATGTGGCCAATGTGATACCGTTGAACCCGCGTATCGATACCGCTCAGCCATTCGCCTCGCCCCCGTCGCACGTATCTTCATCCGGTCTGTTACTTTTAATCTAACGATTCTTTGAGGAACGTAGGTGCTTCTGAATGTACTGTCGACTTCTTCTCAAACTGATCCTAAGAGACAAGGCCGCATGGATTTGTACGCTCGTTCTCGCTGCAGCCTTTTCCGTCCCCATTGCGTTCAATTCACCCATCTACGGGCCCTTCTTTATGAAGCAGGGCATGCAGGGCTTTGTCGACGCATTCAATACGCGCGCGCCCCAGGCCAGCGGCACAGACCTATCGCCAGAGCAGCAAGCTGACGCGGAGCTTGCAAGATACGCGAACGCCGCCCTTGCCGCTCAAACCGACGCCGCCTTTCTCGATTCTGCCGAGAGCTACTACGCGCTCATGGGCGAAGGCTTCCAATCCGGGTCCATCGTGGGAGACCGAGAGACCAATGACGCAGCGCTCGCATATTGCCGTGCCCTGAGCAGCTCCGGCATCACGGATATCCCGGCCTCCGCAAACGACCTGCCATTCCTTTCCTTCCTGCCTTACGCCATTGCCACGGCGCCGTCTTTCCTTCCCTTCATCCCCTTCCTTCTCTCGTCGATACTCGTGCTCGGCGCCACAAGGCCTGCGACCCTGGCGGCAAAGGCGCCCGCGCCCAAATTCCGGCGCCTTATCCAGATCGTGTTTTCGATAATCGTCGCGGGGACCGCGATGCTCCTCGCCGGCCTCGCACCCGGGGGCATTTACGCCTTGGTCCTAAACGGCTTCGGGCAAATTGGGTACCCGATCGCCTTCTTCCATGACGGCGCGCTTACCACCACGACCGCGGGAAACGTCTTCACAGCCCTGCTTCTCGCGCTGCTTGCGGGCGGAACCTTGATATCCGTTTGCTCCGCCGTCCTATCGACCGCAACGAGGCGCGTCCTCGCGGGCCCCCTTACCTCAGCGCTGCTTGTCGCGGCCCCGGCATTCCCGTTGCTGTCCGATTCGGCACTAGGGCATAATGCCGTGCTCGGGCTCCTGCCGCTGGCCGTGTTCTCGCCTATCGAGGCAACGGGTTACGTAGGATGCTTCCCGACAGAATTCATTGGCTCCGGTTCAGGCAGCGCATCGATGCTTGCCGTGGCCCTGGCATACGTCGCGGTCCTTTTTGCGGTCGGCGCCGTTGCGACACGTTCGCCCAAACAGCCTGGACCCGCGAAAAAGCGCCATGGGCTCGAGCTTCTGGACGTGAGCGTGGGATACGGAAGCACGACGATACTTTCAATCGGGTCGCTTTTCCTGAGCCCGGGAACGGCGGCGGGCCTCGTTGCTCCCAACGGCTCGGGGAAAACCACCCTTCTTGAAGCGCTGTCGGGCCAATTTCCCACCCGCATCCGCTCGGGAAGCCTGGCGGCAGACGGAATCTGCCAACGTCGATCAGCCGAATTTGCAGAACTCGTCTACCTGAGCTCTTCGGGCAGCGCGGATCTCTATCCCACGCTATCGGCCATCGAGCACCTTGCTTTCGTTAGGGAGGCGTGGAAATCGGCCGCCGACATCGACTCGCTCTGCGACTCCCTCGGAATCTCCCCATATCTCGACAAGCCGACCCGTAAACTCTCGACAGGAATGAAGCAGCAGGTAAAGCTTGCCATGGCGATAGCGACCGATTGCCCGTACCTCATCCTCGATGAACCGCTGAACGGCCTCGATCCGGGAAAACGGAAAACCTCCTGCGACGCGATGCGCAGCGAGGTGGCGCGGGGACGCAGCGTGCTCATTTCAAGCCATCTGCTCGACGACCTGGCAGACCTCACCGACTCGTTCTACTTCATCGAGGCCGGCACGCTCGTGGAAAAGATCAAGTCGTCCTCGCAGACGCTCAAGCAGGAATACCTCGATACATACGAAGGATGAATGTGGGGGAGTGTTCGGATGATAGTTGATATTCAAGGGCCAGCTCGTGTCGTGCCGAAAAGACCGTGAACCTTTTGTGGGACATGCGGCGCCGTGGTACCATAGCCGAGTTTGTTGTCTTGGTCGGAAACCAAGACGCCTTATGCGCTGATCGGTAACCAGCGCCTGACCAATAAGGAGTCCTACCATGAAGCAGGGTATCCATCCCCAGTATGTCGAGTGCACGGTGACGTGCTCCTGCGGCAACACCTTCAAGACGCACGCTACCGTGTCCGAGATGAAGGTCGAGCTTTGCAACGAGTGCCACCCGTTCTACACCGGCCAGCAGAAGTTCGTCGACACCGGTGGACGCGTCCAGCGCTTCGCCGACAAGTTCGGTGGCGCCGCTGCCGCCCAGCTCAAGAAGGCTGAGGAGGCCAAGGCTGCCAAGGCCGCCAAGGCTGCTGAGGCCGAGGCCGCTCGCAAGGCCGCCGCTGAGGCTAAGGCTGCCGAGAAGGCCAAGCGTGCTGCTAAGTTTGCCGAGGAGGCTGCCAAGCAGGCCGCCGAGGCTCCCGCAGAGGCTCCCGTCGAGGAGGCCGCTGCCGAGGCCGAGACCACCGAGGCTGCTGAGTAAATAGCTCGCCGCGGAATCACTCGCATTCATGGCATGAGGGCCGTGCATCCATTTGGGTGCGCGGCCCTTTTCTTTTTATTGGTGCAAGCTAACCTGTCCCCGTGGCACCAAATGGCAGAGAGACGGCGTTTGCTCAGATAAAACCTGCCAAAATAAACCCGTTCCATTGCGGCAGGTTGGTCATAGTTATTACGTGGCGGTCGAGCTCGACCGTATAGGCCGCGCCTTGTTTGGCTAAAGTACAATCATCTGTGTTTAACTCGCCCGCAGCTGCACGGCGTGGGCGATGGCCAAAAAGGAAAACCACATGGGATTCATGTCAAAGCTGCTGTCCTTTGGATCCGATAAGGACCTTAAGCGCTACTACAAGATCGTCGACCAGATCAACGGTCTTGAGCCCCAGTTTGAGAAGATGACCGAGGAGGAACTCCGCGGCCAGACCGATAAGTTCCGCGAGCGTTACGCCAACGGCGAGTCGCTCGACGACATGCTCCCCGAGGCCTTTGCCACCGTGCGCGAGGCTTCCAAGCGCACCATGGGTATGCGCCACTTTGACGTGCAGCTCATTGGCGCCATGGCGCTGCACGAGGGCCACATCGCCGAGATGAAGACCGGCGAAGGTAAGACCCTCGTCTCCACGTTGGCCGGCTATCTCAACGCTATTGCCGGCAAGGGCGTGCACGTCGTCACTGTCAATGATTACCTTGCCAAGCGCGACTCCGAGTGGATGGGCCGCATCTATAAGTACCTGGGCATGACCGTCGGTCTGCTCCAGAACAACATGCCGCTCGAGCTCAAGCGCCCGGCCTACCAGGCCGACGTCACCTACGGCACCAACTCCGAGTTCGGTTTTGATTACCTGCGCGACAACATGGTCACTCGTCCCGAGCAGCGCGTGCAGCGCGGCCACAACTACGCCATCGTCGACGAGGTTGACTCCATCCTGATCGATGAGGCTCGCACCCCGCTGATCATCTCGGGCGCTGGCACCAAGTCCGCCAGTACCTACAAGGACTTCGCGCGTGCCGTGCGTGGCCTTGAGCGCGGCGAGGACGTGTCGCACGACATGCTTACCGCCACCGAGGACGTTGAACCCACGGGCGACTACGTCATGGACGAGGCCAAGCACACCATCGCCGCCACCGAGCGCGGTCTTAAGAAGATCGAGCGCCGCCTGGGTATCGATGACATCTATGCCGATCTCTCCGGCCAGCTGGTCAACCACCTGCAGCAGGCGCTGAAGGCCCAGTACATGTTCCACCGCGACAAGCAGTACGTGGTCACCAACGGCGAGGTCAAGATCGTCGACGAGTTCACCGGCCGCATTATGGAAGGCCGCCGTTACTCCGAGGGCCTGCACCAGGCCATCGAGGCCAAAGAGGGCGTGCTCGTACGCGAGGAGAACCAGACGCTGGCCACCATCACCTTGCAGAACTACTTCCGTCTGTATGACAAGCTCTCCGGCATGACCGGCACGGCACTCACCGAGGATGCCGAGTTCCGCGAGATCTACAAGCTGCCCGTCGAGGTCATCCCCTCCAACAAACCCGTTCAGCGTGTTGATCACGAGGACCTGGTGTACCGTACCATTCAGGCCAAGTACAACGCCGTCGCCGACGATGTCGAGCAGCGTCACGCCAAGGGCCAGCCGGTCCTGGTGGGCACCGTCTCCATCGAGAGCTCCGAGAAGCTGTCGGCCGCCCTTACCAAGCGCGGCATCGCGCACGAGGTCCTCAACGCCAAGCACCATGAGCGCGAGGCTCATATCGTTGCCCAGGCCGGACGCTACGGCGCCGTGACCATCGCTACCAACATGGCCGGTCGTGGTACCGACATCCTGTTGGGCGGCAACCCCGACGAGCTGGTGCGCGAGCGCCTTGAGTACGAGGGCCTGACCATGGAGGACGTGACGCCCGAGCAGCTTGAGCAGTTTAACGCCGAGGCCAAGGAGACCTGCAAGGCCGAGCGCGAGCGCGTGCTTGCCGCCGGCGGCCTGACCGTTATCGGCACCGAGCGCCACGAGTCCCGTCGTATCGACAACCAGCTGCGCGGCCGCTCCGGCCGTCAGGGCGATCCGGGCGAGACCCAGTTCTACCTGTCGCTCGAGGACGACCTCATGCGCCTGTTCGGCGGCGACAAGATGGACCGCGTCTCCAAGATGATGGTCACGGCCGACATGGGCGACGACATGCCCATCCAGCACAAGATCATCTCCAAGGCCGTCGAGAGCGCCCAGCACAAGGTCGAGAGCATCAACTTCTCCATGCGCAAGAGCGTCCTTGAGTACGACGACGTCATGAACAAGCAGCGCCAGGTCATTTACGCTGAGCGCAATAAGATTCTGGACGGCAAGGACCTGACCGACCACATCACCGAGGTCATGCACGACACCGTGTACCGCTGCGTTCAGGAGTTCTGCACCAAGGACAGTCACGATGGCGAGCGCGACCTGGAGGGCCTGCGCAAGTGGGTTGTGGAGCTCACCGGCCACATCGATACGCCGAAGTTCCCCGACGAGGATTATGAGGCTCTGGCTGCCGATGTCCTGGCTTACGTAGAGAAGTGCTACAACATGAAGGCCGAGCGCTTGGGCGAGGACCTGATGCGCGAGCTCAACACCCAGGTCATGCTGCGCGTCATCGATACCCGCTGGATGAACTACCTGCAGGAGATGGACTATCTCAAGACCGGCATCGGCCTGCGCGGCTTTGGCCAGCGCGACCCGCTGGTCGAGTACAAGACCGAGGCCTACGGCGCGTTCCAGATCCTCGTCGACACCATGTACGAGGATTACCTGCGCACGGTTCTGCGCATCGAGATCAAGGCTGCCCCGCGTGCCGTGGAGCACAAGGAGGAGCCCGCGCTCGAGCGTGCGCACTTCTCCGGTCCTGCCGAGGTCGATGGTGACAACGGCGACTCGGTGCTGCGCAAGCAGGCGCAGGTGCAGGCCCGCACGGCTGTCCAGGGTGGTCCGGCTGCCGTCAACAACGGTGGCAAGGTGACCACCTATCGCAAGTCCGAGAGCGACGATCCGTACGTCAACGTGGGCCGCAACGACCCGTGCCCCTGCGGTAGCGGCAAGAAGTTTAAGTACTGCCACGGCAGGAATCGTTAATGGCTGAGGCTTTAGAGGTAACGCCCGCCGAGCTGGACGCGTTTGCGGACCGGCTCGGCGAGGTCGAGTCGTATCTCCACTTGGACGAAAAGCGCACGCGCGTGACCGAGCTCGAGGCCAAAAGCGTGGCCCTCGGCTTTTGGGATGACGCCGACGCCGCCCGTGCCACCATGGAGGAAATCGCGCGCACCAAGGAAGATATCGCTGCCGTGGACAACGCGCGCGGCGAGCTTTCCGATGCCCGCGCCGCGCTGGAGCTTGCCGAGGAGATGGGGGATGACCCCGATGCCGCCGCCCTTCGCGAGGAGGCTACAGCCACGGCTGAGCGCCTGGCCCGTGCCATCGATGAGTTTGAGCTTTCGAGCTGGTTTACCGGTGAGTTCGATCACGGCGATGCCATTGTGACCATCAAGCCCGGACAGGGTGGTCTGGAGGCCCAGGACTGGACCTTCATGCTCTTTAAGATGTACATGAAGTACTGCCAGCGTCGCGGCTGGAAGGTCACGATTAACGACTGCCCCGCTGCTGAGGTCATCGGCATCGACCGCGCGACCTTTACCGTCGAGGGCAAGGACGCATTTGGCATGCTGCGCGCCGAGGCCGGCGTCCACCGCTTGGTTCGCATTAGCCCCACCGACGACAAGAAGCGCCGCCAGACCACGTTTGCCGGCGTCGAGGTCATCCCCGTGCTACCCGATGATATCGACATCGAGATCAGTCCCGATGACATCCGCGTGGACGTGTACCACGCGAGCGGCCCGGGCGGTCAGGGCGTTAACACCACCGACTCCGCCGTGCGCGTGACGCATTTCCCCAGCGGCATTGTGGTCACCTGCCAAAACGAGCGCAGCCAGATCCAGAACAAGGCCGCGTGCATGCAGATCCTCAAGGCTCGCCTGTACGAGATTGAGCTCGAGAAGCGCGCCGAGGCCCTGGATGAGATTCGCGGACCCAAAACCACGATTGGTTTTGGCAACCAGATCCGCAGCTACGTGCTCTACCCGTATCAGATGGTTAAGGACCTACGCACGGGCGTTGAGACCAGCAATGTCGAGGCCGTTCTTGACGATGGCGACCTGGACCCGTTTGTTATTGGCTACCATCGCTGGGCCACTGGCAACGCTGACGCGGAGATCCCATCTGCATAAACCGCCCGGTTTATGTGGAAATGGATAAAACCCTCCGAGCAGGGTGGTTTTGTATCCAAAGCAAACCCTGCGCAGGGGTGGTTTTTGTTCGGCGAATCGGTAGAATCGAATACAGCAAGAAGTTCGAAGCGCATCCGTTTGGGTGCGCTTTTTTGAGGGAGGTAGCATGGCATATCGTCTGGACATCAAGCGCATTCTATCGATGAACTTCTTTCACGACCTGCCCCAGATTATGTTGGGGTGCGCTCTGGCCGCTATTGCGACCGACCTGTTTTTGATTCCCAACGGCCTTGCTGCCGGTGGTGTTACGGGCCTTGCCACCATTATCCAGGCGGTCGGCGCATCGCGCGGCATATCGCTTCCCGTTGGTATTCAGACGATCGTGATGAACGCCTTGCTGTTGCTGGTCGTTATGCGCGAGGGCGGCATGTTCTACGTGGTGCAGACCGCGACGGGCTTTGTGCTGCTGGGCTTCTTTACCGATCTGTTCGCCCCGTTTGTAGCACCTCTGGCGGATGCGGACCTGATGCTCCCTGCCATGTGGGGCGGCATTATTACAGGCATCGGTTACGGCATGGTGCTGCGCGCCGGCGCCAACACCGGCGGCTCGGACACGATTGGCCAAATCATCTCGCGTAATACCTCGCTGCCCGTGGGCTCGACCGTCATGGCGATCGATGTTGCCGTATGCGCGCTGTCGGCTCCGGTCTTTTCAATCGAAAATGCACTATATGCAGGCCTTTCGATGGTCATTAGCGGCTACGTGATCGATGCCGTGGTCGATGGTGGCAACAAACGCCGTATGGTACTCATCATCTCGGACAAGTTCCCTGATATCGCTGCCGATATCATGTATGGCCTGGGTCGTGGTTGTACCAAGTTTAAGGCGACTGGCATGTATTCGGGTGCCGAGAAGCCGGTGATCATGGTCATCGTGAACCGTCGAGAGCTCAATACCCTCAAGACGATCGTGCGCGAGCGCGATCCTCACGCCATTGTGACGGTCGCCGACGTTACGGAAGCTTTCGGCGAGGGATTCAAGGACATTAGCGCGTAGGGCCGACCGCGTCCCATCCAAAAGACGTTCACATTGATAAACCGTTTCATCAGCGGTTCTGCCTGCTAAATTGTTCAAATAATGATAAAAACTCTGGTAAAGCCATCAGTTTCCAGCATAATGAATGACGTACGTGCATTGCGGCTGTGTTGGGATTACCTTCGGTGCCGTGCGCATTTTGTCTAATGAGGATGAAAGGAAGGCACAATGAGCGACGAAGAGCTCAAAAAGGTTGCCAACGAGGTAAGGAAGGGCATCGTCACCGGCGTGCACGCTGCCAAGTCCGGCCATCCGGGCGGTTCGCTCGGCGCTGCCGACATCATGACCTATCTGTACTTTGAGGAAATGAACGTCGACCCGGCCCATCCCCGCAAGGCCGACCGCGATCGCTTTGTGCTTTCCAAGGGCCACTGTGCACCTGGTCTGTACGCTGTGCTCGCCGAGCGTGGGTTCTTCCCCAAGGAGGATCTTGAGACGCTGCGCCACATCGGCAGCCACCTGCAGGGTCATCCCAACATGAACGACACTCCGGGCGTTGACATGTCCACCGGTTCGCTCGGCCAGGGCATCTCCGCCGCCGTGGGCATGGCCGTTGCCGCCAAGCACTGGGGCGATACTTATCGCACGTACGCCCTGCTGGGCGATGGCGAGAGCGAGGAGGGCCAGGTCTGGGAGGCCGCCATGTTTGCCGGCAACCAGCAGCTCGATAACCTCTGTGTGATCGTCGACCACAACGGCCTGCAGATCGACGGTCCCGTCGAGGAGGTCAACGACCCCATGCCGCTCGCCGACAAGTTCCGCGCCTTTAAGTTCCACGTGGTGGAGCTTGCCGACGGCAACGATTTCGATCAGATCCGCGCCGCCTTTGCCGAGGCTCGCGCCACCAAGGGCCAGCCGACCGCCATTATCGCCGAGACCCTGAAGGGCAAGGGCGTGTCCTTTATGGAGAACCAGGTTGGTTGGCACGGCAAGGCCCCCAATGATGAACAGTTTGAGCAGGCCATGGCAGAGCTCACGGCCGCCGGAGAGGAGCTCTAGGATGGCAGACGTCAAGAAAATCGCCACGCGCGTAAGCTACGGCGAGGCCCTCGTCGAGCTCGCCAACGAGCACGATGACTTTGTGGTCCTCGACGCCGACCTGGCCGCCGCCACGCAGACCGGTAAGTTTAAGGCCGCCTGCCCCGACCGTTTCTTCGATGTGGGTATCGCCGAGAGCAACCTGATGGGTGTTGCCGCCGGTATCGCAACCACCGGTCGCGTTGCCTTCGCGAGCACTTTTGCCATGTTCGCCGCCGGCCGCGCCTTTGAGCAGGTCCGTAACTCCATCGGCTACCCGCACCTCAACGTTAAGATCGGTGCCACGCACGCCGGTATCTCGGTGGGCGAGGACGGTGCTACGCATCAGTGCTGCGAGGATATCGCCCTGATGCGCGTCATCCCCGGCATGACCGTTATCGTTCCGGCCGACGATGTCGAGGCCCGCGCCGTGACGCGCGCCGCCTACGAGTGCGACGGCCCCGTGTACATGCGCTTTGCCCGTCTGGCCTCGCCGGTTATCAACGACCCCGAGACCTACAAGTTCGAGTTGGGTAAGGGCATTGTCATGCGCGAGGGCGCCGATGTGACCATCATCGCCTGCGGCCTGATGGTCGGCGAGGCTCTCGAGGCCGCCGAGCAGCTTGCTGCCGAGGGCATCGATGCCGAGGTCATCAACATGCACACCATCAAGCCCATCGATGCCGACCTGATCGTCAAGAGCGCCACCAAGACCGGCCACGTCGTGACCGTTGAGGAGCACTCTGTGATCGGTGGCCTGGGCAGCGCCGTTGCCGACGTCCTGTGCGAGCAGTGCCCGACGCCGCTCAAGAAGATCGGTGTCAACGACACCTTCGGCGAGTCCGGCCCGGGTGCCGAGCTCCTGCACAAGTACGGCCTGGACGCCGCCAACATCGTGGCGACCACCAAGGAGTTCTTGGCATAGAGCAACCACCGCTCAAATCGGCCACAAGCCAATAGCAAATAGACGTAGACAGGGACGCCCTCAAAAAGAGGACGCCCCTGTTTTTATATTTCAGCAAAATCAGTGCCGCATCAAGCAAGGCCTTCTTCGGGAAAAGGGCCCAGTACGGCAACGTGCAATTCAGCCCTCCCAACTTTGTATGTGCAGCACCCCAAGATCACGCGGCGACCCCATAGTAGCCGCAGGCCGCGCACAGGGTTACCTCCCAAATCTTTCCGCAGGACGGAGGCGCCCCCGCAGCGCGAAGCGCGCAGCGGGGGCGCCGACATGTCCGAGGACGATTTGGGAGGTAACCCTGTGCGCGGCCGGTGGGACCAAACCCCGCCATGCTTCTTATGTGCAGCAAAGCTAATGCTGCTAAAATACAAAGCGCTCATGTAGTTTAAACGCACGACGATAAGGAGCACCAGTGGGTAACCACTTCCGTACCTCCGGTGCGGGCGATGATGCCCCCAAGACGCAGACAGGCGTCCAGGGCAGTCGTTTCGCCACTCCGGATTCAGAGGGCCAGCCTGTTGCTCAGGCCCCCGCTCAGCCGGCAGATCAGGCACAGCCGGCATCCGATCCCTTTGCCTACAATCCCACCAGCGATGTCGCGCTTTCCGGCACGGCGGGTTTTGAGCCCGTTCAGGCCGTGACCGCTCGCGTGGAGCAGCCTCAGGCTGGCGCCGCCACGCCGCAGCCTACCATGGCCGGCATTCCCGACCCCATGGCCCCTGCGACGCCGGTTCCTCAGCCTGCGCAGTCCGGTCTCTTTGCCGCTATTCCCGATCCCACGCAGCCTGCTGCCCCGGTGGTCGAGAGCGATCAGGCCGCCGAGGTCGCAAGCCTCGATAACGCGCTCAACAACCCCGATTTTACGTCGGTGTTTGCGCCCATCGATCCGCAAGCCAGCCGCAAGAAGATGGCCAAGCAGGCCGGTGTCGAGCCCGTCATCCTTATGGAGCATGTCACCAAGATCTATCCGGCACAGCCCAACAAGCCTGCACTCGACGACATCAACATCGAGATCTATCCGGGCGAGTTCGTCTTCCTGGTCGGTCATTCCGGCTCGGGTAAGACCACGCTGCTGTCGACGCTCAACCGCGACGTCAAGCCGACGAGCGGCCGCATCTTGGTTGCCGGTCAGGACCTCATGAAGATCAAGAACCGCAAGGTTCCGTTCCTGCGCCGTCAGATTGGCGCCGTGTTCCAGGACTTTAAGCTTCTGCCTCAAAAATCCGCCTACGAAAACGTGGCGTTTGCCCTGCAGTGCATCGGCAAGCCCAAGGGTGTCATTCGCAGCCAGGTTCCCGAGGTGCTGCGTCTGGTCGGCCTGGCCGATCAGATGGACTCGCTGCCCGATCAGCTTTCCGGTGGCGAGCAGCAGCGCGTTGCCGTTGCCCGCGCCATGGTCAACCGCCCGCCGCTGCTTATCTGCGACGAGCCCACGGGCAACCTCGACCCGGCGATCTCGCTGGGCATCATGAAGCTGCTCGAGCGTATTAACCGCACCGGCACCACCGTGATCGTCGCCACGCACGACCGCGAGATGGTCGATAGCATGCACCGTCGCGTGATCGCCCTCGAGGGCGGCCACGTTATCCGCGACCAGGAGAGGGGAGGTTACGGCAACTATGGCACCAACTAACGTGGGCTACTCCTTCAAAGAGGCAATCAGTCACTTCTTCCGTAACTGGACTACCTCGCTCGGCGCCGTCATCACGATCTTCCTTTCGCTGTTTATCATCGGCCTGTTCATCATGGGCTCCGCGATGCTGAACTCCGTGATCGGCACCGTCGAGGATCAGGTCGTCATCAACGCCTTTATTAGCGATGACGCCGATCAGGCCGATGTTCAGGCTTTTGAGGCTGAGCTCAAGACGTGGAGCAACGTCAAGTCCGTGACGTACAAGGACAAGGACGACGCGCTGGCCGAGTATACGAGCAAGATGTCGGGCAACGCCGACGCCACCATGAGCGCGCTCGATGGCCAGAACCCGCTGCCGGCTTCGTTTGCAATTGAGATGGACGATCCGTCCAAGGTCGAGAGCACGGCCCAGAAGCTCAAGAAGAACGCCGACTTCCAGAAGATCGCGGATGACGGCGACGTCAACGCGAGCGTGCTGTACGGCCAAGAGGAAGTGAGCCGCCTGTTCCAGGTGACCAACTACATCCGCATCGCCGCCGTGGTGCTCGTTGGCCTTTTGACCTTTATCGCATTCATCTTCATCAACAACACGATTCGCCTGTCCATCACGGCGCGTCGTCGTGAGATTGCGATTATGCGTCTGGTCGGCGCCAGCAACGGCTTCATTCGCGGCCCGTTTATCACCGAGGGCGTACTGCAGGCCATTTTGGGCTCGCTGCTTTCCATCGGCGTTCTGGAGCTGCTGCGCAATCTGATGATTCCGCGTTTGCAGGAGAGCATCGGCTGGATGTCGTTTGCCCTGCCGATGCAGTACTACCTGGTGACCTATGCTGCGCTGATTCTGGTCGGTGTGATTATCGGTCTCTTTGGTTCTGCCATAGCCATGCGCCGCTACCTGCGCGTGTAGGCATGCCTGGAATTCATCCCTTCCAACGGGTCGTCTCTTATGGGGCGGCCCGTTTTTTGATCTCTAGGGGACGGCAGGAAAGCGAATCATTTGGGTAGACTCTTTGGAGTTCGTCATCGATAGCAAGGAGGCGCCATGGGGCGCAATAACAAGCATAAGCGCGGTGCTCGCAATAAGCGTGGGCCGGTGCGCAGCGAACGCCGTCCGAGCCTGACCGGGCGCGTGCAGCTCCATGAGCATGGCGCCTATGTCATAACCGAGAGCGGCGACTACAAGGTTATGGGCCGCGGTAAGCGCGAGATCATGGACGGCGACACCGTTGCCGTGAGCATTAAGAACAGCCCGCACGGTGAGCGGCGCGCCGTGATCGAAGGCGTGGTTGAGCGCGCAGCCATAAGCGTGGTGGGTACGTACCAGACCGCTGGTCCGCTCGGTGTGATCGAGCCGCTCGATTCGCGCCTGAAGGCCGACTTCTTCATTCTGCCCGAGGATACCTCGGCGGATCGTCTGGGCGTCCACCCGGGTGATGCCGTTGTCGCGCGCATTTTGACCTACCCGACGCGCCTGGAATCGGGCACCGTGACGATCGAACGCCGCATTGGCGGAGATGACGCGCCCGATTTGGGCGTTCAATACGTGATGGCGCGTTACGGCTATACCGATAGCTATCCCGAGGCCGCGCTGGACGAGGCCGAGGGGCTTTCGCTCGATGTGTCCGCGGCGCTTAAGGACCCGCTCCGCCGCGATCTGCGCGACCGCTTTGTCATCACGATCGACCCGGTCGACGCGCGCGACTTTGACGATGCCATTTCGCTTGAGCGCACGCCCGAGGGTGGCTACAAGCTGGGTGTGCATATCGCTGACGTTTCTCACTATGTGGCTTGGGACGGGCATATCGATCTTGAGGCTCGCCATCGTACGACATCGGTGTATCTGGCCGATCGCGTGCTTCCCATGCTGCCCGAACGCCTGTCCTGTGACCTATGCTCTCTTCGCCCTGACGAGGACCGTCTTGCGTTTACCGTTGACATTGAGCTCGATGCGCAGGGTCGCGTGCGGCATTACGATCCGTACCCCAGCGTGATTCGCTCGCGTGTGCGTATGGACTATGACGGCGCCGAGGCGCTGCTGGTGCGTGCCGACGCTGTTGAGTATTCGGTGCTGGAAGGCGCCGCTGAGGATGTTGCGGCTGCTGAGGCCTCGCGCGAGGAGGCGCTTGAGCGCGGTCTTGCGTGCGAGGAAACTGCTCGCGGCTATAACGTCGACCTCGGCGATTTCCTTGTCGCCGCCAACGAACTCGCCGAACTTCGCCGTCGTATTCGTCGTGCCCGCGGCTCAGTCGATTTTGACACGGCCGAGATTCGCGCTCTATTGGATGAGGACGGAGTGCCCGTGCAGATTGTGGCGCGCGAGCGTTCGTGTGCCACGTCGCTTATCGAGGAAGCCATGCTACTCGCCAACGAGTGCGTTGCAGAGTGGCTGGCAGACCGTGATATCGAGGCCTGCTATCGCGTGCATGAGGATCCGAGCCCCGATAGCCTGCACGGTGCCGCCGTTGCGCTGGCGCAGCTAGGCATCATCGACGATCGCCGTGCTGCCGGTATCGCCCTGGGGAGTCCCGATGAGCTACAGGCTGCAGTTGATGCTGCCGCCGGTACGGCCAACGCACCGCTCGTCAACACGCTGCTTCTGCGCAGCATGCAGCGCGCACTGTACAAGCCGCGCAACGAGGGTCACTTTGCGCTCGCCGCGCCGTGCTACTGTCACTTTACGAGTCCCATCCGTCGCTACCCCGATCTGGTGGTGCACCGCGTGCTCAAACTGCAGTTGGCCTATGAACAGCTCGGCGGCAAGGACGCCCTGGTCCGTACGCCGCGGCTGATCGGCAAGGGGCGCGAGTCGCTGCCGCGCATTCTGCCGCAGATCTGCCGCGCATGCAGCGATGCGGAGCGTGCGGCCGATGCCGCCAGCCATGCGACGCAAAAGATCAAGATTGCCCAGTACTATGAGGACCGTCTGGGCGAGCGCTATGCCGGAACCGTCTCGTGGGTTAGCAGCATGGGCCTCTTTGTGCGCTTGGACCTGACGCAGGTCGAAGGCTTGGTTTCGATCAAGAGCCTGGGCAACGAGTGGTTCGAGTTCGACGAGGATGCGCTTACGCTGACGGGCGCCGACACGGGGACTCGCTATGAACTGGGCCAGCGCGTGATTATCGAGGTCTCGCGCGTCAATACCACGCGTGGGCACTTGGACTTTAAGCTTATCCATTAGCCAAATCTCGACTCATGGCGGGAGAGCGGAGGGCGGTCTTTCGGGGCCGCCCTCCGCATTTGGATCATGGCTACCTTGCCGTCTGCTCGGCCGCCCGCTTACCTGCTATTTGAGAGGTAAAACCTACCAAAATAAACCTGTCCCTTTTTGGCAGGTTTACAAGAAAGCGGGGATGAGATGGCGACGGTGTATGGTTATGCGCGGGTGAGTTCGCGCGATCAGAATCTTAATCGGCAGCTGGATGCGCTGGGCGCCTATGGCGTGGGCTCGGCGAATATTTATGCCGACCATGCGAGCGGCAAGGACTTCGATCGACCGCGCTATCGCGAGCTGCTGCACGTCCTGGGAGACGGGGACGTGCTGGTGGTGCTTTCTATCGACCGACTTGGTCGTAATTACTCCGAGATTCTTGAGGAATGGCGACGCATTACCAAGGAGCTCGGGGTTGCCATTGTGGTGTTGGACATGCCATTGCTTGACACGCGCGCCAGGGCAAGCGGCACGCCGGATGTGACCAATACCCTGATTGCCGATATTGTGCTGCAACTGCTGAGCTACGTGGCGCAGGTGGAGCGCGAGAATATCCATCGGCGCCAGGCGGAGGGAATTGCAGCGGCGCGGGCGCGAGGGGTTCGTTTCGGTCGACCTCGCAAGCCGTGCCCTCCTCAGTTTGATCTGGTACGCGATAGCTATGAGGCGGGCGATATTACCCGCAGCCAGGCAGCAAAGTGCCTGGGCGTGTGCGTGGGGACGTTCGATCGCTGGATGCGCGAGGCGGGGTAGGGGTTTGCGTCGCTTTGTCGCTTCCTGTTGCGATTCAAATTTTGATACGGTGACGATGTCATTTGGGGCTACACTCGCTGATATTCAAAAAAAGGAGGTTGGCCCTTGTCGCGCGTAAAACAAATAATCGGATGGACCGCGATCGTTCTGTTCGTTGTAACGCTGGCGGGCATCTGGGTGCTGACGGAGCAAAATGCGGTGGAGACGTCGTTGCTGAGCGAGTCCACCGCGCGTGTGGTAGAGGGTCAGGCTACGGGCGTTCAGGCTGTCGATGCCACGGGTGAAGCCCAGACGGAGAACGGAATGACCGGGGGCGCCGATTCGGCTGCCTCGAATGTCCGGTCTGGCCGACTTGCTTCCATTCGCATGTGGGTGGGCACGAACGTCCGTCGCGTTGCCCATACCGTAGAGTTTTTCTTCGTCGGATTGTTCGCCTCGGTGGTCGTGGTTTGCTTTTCCAGGCGTCCGTGGAGCGTATGCTCCCGTTGCGTGCCCGTATTGCTCTTTTGCGCCGCCTGCTCCGTTGGCGATCAGGTACATAAGATCTTTGTTCCCGGCAGGCATTTCGACGTTATCGATCTAGGATTCGATGCTGCGGGCTATGTCACCGCCATGCTGTTGGTATTGCTGGCGGCGGCGTTGGTGCGCCATGCGAATCGGCCGATCGGCGCCCATGCGAGGCGCTAGCCTTAAGACGAGACATCGCGACTGCCTGCGCTTCGACATTGACTACAATAACGGCTGCAATCGCGAGTGGCCGTCGATGTGCAGTTTTCCAGACACCTGTTTTCTCTAAGAAAGGAAATCCCATGACCGTACTGTTTGTTGAATATCCCAAGTGCTCGACCTGCAAAAAGGCCAAGGCGTGGCTGGACGAACACGGGGTAGAGTATATCGACCGCGATATCGTTTTGGACAATCCCACGGCTGATGAGCTAGCGACCTGGATTGCTCGTTCGGGGCTGCCGGTGCGGCGCTTCTTTAATTCGTCGGGCATGAAATATCGAGAGCTGGGCCTGAAGGCGCGCCTGGATGCGGGCATGACGGATCGGGAGTGCTACGAGCTGCTGGCGACCGACGGCATGCTGGTCAAGCGTCCGCTGCTGGTGGGCGACGACTTTGTGATTCCCGGCTTTAGGGAATCGGCTTGGGCCGAGGCGTTGCTGTAGCGGCTGCGGAAAGTACGTCCCATTTCGAGTGCGGGCCTGCCCCAGTCAGTCCTTCAGCTGTGCCCATTCGTGCGGATCGTAGACCTTTACGTGCTTGTTGGGCTTGCCGCTCCAGTACTCCTCGTCCATAAAGGGCAGGTATGCCTGAATGCCGGGGCAGATAAAGGGAATCCGCTGCTGTTGCAGTCGCTCGCGCTGGCGCTGCTCCAGGCGCGCCTCGGATATGACGGTCGGCATGCCGGACAGCTCGACGAGGCTTGCCTGGATTCGCTTAAGGTCGGGGAGTCCCGCGTGCCATGACATCCGCATGATCAAAAAGGATGCACGGCGGTAGTTTGCCTGCATCACCGTGATGGCGGGGCGCAGTGTGGGATGGATTTTGTCCCGTTCGGGCCAAAGGTCAGCAGTGATCTCGAGGCCCAGGGTCTCCCATAGGTAATCAAGCTCTTCGTCCATGGCGCCTCGATATCTACGCGATCATTGATACTCCGATTGTGTTGCCTGGTGCTATCGTTTTCACGGTAGAATCTGCCAACGGTTGACGGCTACCGCTCGCGGCGTTTTGCCCTTCGTGTGCAGCGGTCGGCTTCACAGGTCCTTCACGGGTTGGACTAAATTAGGCCAATTTGGCTGAATTTTAAAAAAGTCAAAATTGGGGCTTGCGTCACGGCGGTACTTCCCGTATATTTCTTTCTTGCGCAAAGGCACAGCCGAGCGCAGCGATGCAGTCATTGGGATGTCGTCTAATGGCAGGACAGCGGATTCTGGTTCCGTCAATGGGGGTTCGACTCCCTCCATCCCAGCCATTGCATTTGCTACATATGGCCCGTTCGTCTAGCGGTTTAGGACGCCGCCCTCTCAAGGCGGAGATCACCAGTTCGAATCTGGTACGGGCTACCAAAATTGAACGCCCGGGCCTCGTAAGAGACCCGGGTTTTGTGTATTGACCGATATTTAAGGCGCGCGTTGAGTCTGCCGCCCGGACCGAGGAGTTGTCATGGACCTGCCTATCAGCTTGGAAGACATCACGTATGCCGAGAACTATCTGGCGCAGGGCGACCTGGCTACGGCGACGCCGCTGTTGGAGCGTCTGGTGGAGCTCGCCGAGGAGTATATCGACGCCGAGTGCAAGACGGAGGAGAAGCGCCAGTACTTTAGCTTCGACAGCAAGTTTGAGCGCCTGGCCTATCGCCGCGTGGAGAAGGATCCGCGCGAGCTGGTGCAGGTCGAGGTTCCCTTTGACCGCCTGTACTCCGACATGGCGTTTGCCTACATTCGCCAGCAGGATTATGTGAGTGCTCGGAATGCCCTGATGCAGGCCGTGCGTTGGGATCCCATGAACTGCAACTATCGCTTGGACTTGGCCGAGCTGTTCCGCGCGCTCGAGGACAAGCAGGAGTGGGCATCGCTCTCGTTCTCGGTGCTGGAGCGCGCGAGCGACGGTAAGTGCGCCGCACGCGCCTACACCAATTTGGGTCAGTACTTCTTGGAGCCCGAGACCGAGAACATTTCGGCTGCCGTGGGCTGCGCGCGTCTGGCGCTGCGCCTGGCGCCCAACGATGCGCATACGACGCGCCTGCTCAACAAGATCCATACCACCTATCCGGATGCCGCGGACGAGAGTGACGACCATGTGATGGGTGAGCTCGCCCTGCAGGGCGTGCCGACCTCGCCTTCGGCCGAGATCGCCATCTGCCTGATCATGTGCGCGACCGATGCTGCAAGCGACGGCGACAAGCAGGAGGCTACGCGCCTGACGGTCCGTGCCCGCGACCTGGTGGGCGAAGAGGCGTGCGCGGCGATTATCAAGCTGGTGCGCGAGAGTGATGCCGAGCTTAACGCCGAGCGCAAGGCAAAGCGCGAGGCTGCGGGCTCAAACGCCGATGGCGCCAAGGAGGCCGGCGATGCCCAGTAAGCGCGAGCGCAAGCTCATTTCCAAGAATCGCTCGGCACATCACGAGTACTTTATCGATGAGACGTTTGAGTGCGGTATTGAGCTGAGCGGTACCGAAGTCAAGTCGATTCGCGAGCGCGCGTGCCAGATTACCGATACCTTTGCACTGATTCGTGGCGGGGAGTGCTGGCTCGTCGGCCTACATATCCACCCTTATAGCCATGGTGGCGTGTGGAATCGCGATCCCGACCGTCGGCGCCGTCTGCTGCTGCACCGCAAGGAGATCGACTTTCTTGACGGCAAACTTCGCAACCGTGGTTATGCGCTGGTTCCGTTGGAGCTCTACTTTAATACCGACGGCCGCGTAAAGCTGCTGCTGGGCCTGGGCCGAGGCAAAAAGCTCTACGACAAGCGCGAGGACATGGCCAAACGCGATGTTCAACGCGAGATTGACCGCGCCCTCAAGGAACGCAACCGCTGACCGTCCTTCATAAGTTGCGGTGGAATACGGACTGTTTTGCCTGTTTGAGGGGCTATTCAGTCCCTATTTCACCGCAGCTGCGGGTGTCTCATCTTTCTTACTGTTCTGACACATATGTTTCAAAGGCGGCGTCCGTTATGGGCGCTGCCTTTTTTGTGGGTACATACATCCATGAGGTTCCAACCCGAGCTAGGGGAGTGATCGTTATGGACAAAACTGCGTTCTTTACCATGCCGAGCGGCCTGTACGTGGTGAGCGCCGCGGCAGACGGGCTGCGCGCCGGCTGCGTCATCAACACTGCGGTGCAGGTGACGTCCATGCCGCCGCGCATTTCGGTTGCCGTGAACAAGGACAACGTCACCTCGGGCGTCATCGCTTCGGCCAAAGCGTTCGCGCTGACCGTGATCGATCAGACCGCCGATATGCTCTACATCGGTAACTTTGGGTTCCGCACCAGCAGCGATTATGACAAGTTTGCCAAATACGAGACCCGCGAGACGGCTCTGGGCATGCCCTATGTGCCCGAGCACGCGGCGGCCCTGTTTAGCTGCCATTTGATCGACACTGTGGATGTTGGCACGCATCTACTGTTTATCGGCGAGGTCGAGGATGCCGAGCGCTTGAGTGACGAGACGCCGCTCACCTACGATTACTACCATAAGGTCCTGAAGGGCAAGACGCCTCCGAAGGCGTCCTCGTATCAAGGCTAGAAATGTTTTAAAAATACTTGCATTATATTATTGAGAATCTATACTGATAAATGAAGTACATCACCAGTCGCGTTCGAGAGGAGAACATCATGGCTGAGGAGAAGAAGACGTATAAGTTCGTGTGCATCGTTTGTGGCTACGAGGTTGAGGTCGACACGCCCGAGCTGCCCGAGGACTACGTGTGCCCGGTCTGCGGCGTCGGTCCCGATCAGTTTGAGCTCGTCGAGGAGTAGCTCGTCGGCACGCGGCTCACGGCAACATATAGCTCTGTCCAAGGGTCCCGGTCGGATATCCCGGCCGGGACCCTTTTTCTCCGCCCCCAAGGGATCACGGTTGCTGTTGGCCGATCCTGTCTGTTGTGAGTCCGGCCGACCTTTTGTCTTAATCTGTAACGTCTAACGGCTCAAAACGGGTCTTCCTGTTACAGATCGAGACAAACCAAAACCGTCCGGCAGAAGGTCTCAATCTGTAACATCTAACGGTGAAAATTGGGTCCACTTGTTACAGATTGAGACAAACGGAGCTGTCCCTCGGAATAATCTCGATCTGTAACATCTAGATATTAAAAGCGTGTCTAGATGTTACAGATTGAGACGTTTGCCTGGGTAGGTGCCCCGCCCCATTACATCCCCGTCAATAACACGACATCGAGAATCGTCACGATGGCGCCGATCCCTATGAGCAGCGCGTTGAGCGGGCGCGAGTTGGCGTATTTGCCCATGACGCGGCGTGAGCTGGTGAGCCGTATGAGCACAAAGACCGTAATCGGCAGCTGAAGCGACAGCAGCGCCTGACTCCAGATGAGACCTTCAAAAGGATTTGGGACGACCAGGCACGCCGCCACTGCGCCGACGAAACTGGCCGCCACCCCGATCGAGGAATGTCGGTCGTGGATGTCGTATTCCTCGTCGAACATGCCCGCGGTGATGGTGCCCGCCGCCATGCCCGCCGTCACACTACTCGATATGCCCGCAAACAGCAGTGCTACCGCAAAGATGGTCGAGCTCGCCGGGCCCAGAATGGGGGAGAGTGTGTCCGCTGCGACGGCGAGGTCGTCTACGACAATGCCGTGCGCAAAGAAGGTCGTTGCGGCCAGGATGACCATGGCCGAGTTGATTGCCCAGCCCACGCCCATCGAAAAGAGCGTGTCGAAGAGCTCATAGCGCAGACGTTCCTCGATAACCTGCTCGCCTTGGCCTTCGAAGTGCATGGATTGGATGACCTCGGAGTGCAGAAAAAGGTTGTGGGGCATAACGACCGCACCCAGGACACTCACGATAATCGCGGCAGAGCCAGTGGGCATACTGGGCGTGATCCAGCTTGCGGCGGCTTGCGGCCAGTCGACCTTGACTAGTGCAAGCTCGGCCAAAAACGAGAGTCCTACCACGCCTACGAAGGCGATGATCCAGCGTTCGGCATGCTTGTAGGAGTTCGTCATGAGCATCGCCATCGATACTGCCGCCACGATGACGCAGCCCGCGCGCACGGGCAGCCCAAAGAGCATTTGAAGGGCAATCGCGCCGCCCAGGACTTCGGCCATGGCGGTGGCGATGGTCGCGAGATAGGCGCTGGCGAGCACCGTACGCCCGACGAAGCGGGGGAGGTAACGTGTCGTGGCCTCGGCAAGGCAGGCGCCCGTGGCGATACCCAGGTGCGCCGCGTTGTGCTGCAGCACGATGAGCATAATCGTGGACAGCGTGACGATCCACAGCAGCGCGTAGCCAAACTGCGAGCCCGCGGCCATATTGGAGGCCCAGTTGCCCGGGTCGATAAAGCCGACGGTCACGAGCAGCCCGGGGCCGATATGCCGCGCAATGTCTAGGCCTCCGTGACCACCGGTGCGTCGGGAGCCAAAGTGTTGTTTGAGATGGCTGAGCATGGTGCGCTCCTGTGTATGGGCGGCGTGACGTCACATCTGGGCCGTGCGGCGCCACGCGTCGGTTTTGGGTTGGGGCTACTTGTGTGCTTTGCCCTGATTGGCCACGGCGTCGATCTTGGCGGCGATGGTCGCCGGGTCGCCGATGTAGCGCTTGTCGAGGACATTGAAATCGGTATCGAAGGTGTAGACGAGCGGCACGCCGGTGGGGATGTTGACCTTGAGGATCTCCTCGGGCGTGAGGTGTTCGAGCTTCATGACGAGTGAGCGCAGGGAGTTGCCGTGTGCGGCGATGAGTACGCGCTTGCCGGCGAGCATCTGGGGGCGAATCTCGTCTTCGAAATAGGGCCAGGCGCGGGCGATCGTGTCCTTGAGGCATTCGGTATAGGGCAGCTGATCAGGCGCGACATCACGGTATTGCTCCTGGGTGTGGGGATCGCGCGCGTCGTTCGGCTCGAGTGCCGGCGGGCAGATATCGAAGGAGCGGCGCCAGATGAGCACCTGTTCGTCGCCGTGCTCCGCGGCGGCATCGGCCTTGTTGAGACCCTGCAACGCACCGTAGTGGCGCTCGTTGAGCTTCCAGGATTTGATGACGGGCAGCCACTCGCGATCCATTTGGCCGAGCACGATGTTGAGGGTGTGGATCGCGCGCTTGAGACGCGAAGTGTAGCAGACGTCAAAGTCGAAACCGGCTTCTTTGAGGGCGCGGCCGCCTGCTGCCGCCTCTTCGCGGCCCGTGTCGGTGAGCTCGACATCGGTCCAGCCGGTGAACAGGTTGAGCTTGTTCCACTCGGACTCTCCGTGACGGATAAGGACGAGTTGCATCGTCTGCTGGTCTGCTTGGTGCGCCATAGGGGCCTCCTTGATCTGGCACGGTGTGCGTGCCGTTTGCTTGACGCCGCAAAGGATACCCGTTTAAGCTTAAAAGTTAACCAAGACTAACAAAATTGTTCTATTTGAATGGGATGGTGAAGGGGGCTGCCGAAATGTCTCGATCTGTAACAACTAGGGATGGAAATTGGGCCTAGGTGTTACAGATCGAGACAGGAAGAAATGGTCCTATGGAAAATCTCGATTTGTAACAGCTGGCCGCCAAAACCGGCCCTTCGTGTTACAGATCGAGACAAACCAAAACCGCTCCGCAGAAAATCTCAATCTGTAACATCTAGGCGCCAAAATTGGGTCTTCCTGTTACAGATTGAGATGTTTGAAGCGGTGAGCTTACAGGCCGAACTTGGGCGTCTTGTTGCCGCCCTTGAGGCCTGCTGTGTCGAGCCCCATCATGCAAAAGTCCGCATGGCCCTTGTTTCCAGAATGATTCAAAGGGGCCAGATGCATATGTGCCGGCTGTCCCTGCACTAAAACGTGTACGTCAGCCTCCAAAGATGTCAAATTTCGACATGTTTGGGGGCTGACGTACATGTTTGATAGCAAGACGTTGATGGTCGGTGTGCGTTACGCGATTGTTTCGAAACGGGTGGGAAACACAACGGGCCGACGATGCTCCTACTATGCCTATTCAACTGACTGTCTAAATATCTAGGGGAGGATCGCGATGCAGGCAGATTCCGCTCGGCAGCAGGGCCTTTATCGCCCCGAATTCGACCACGATGCATGTGGCATCGGCGCGCTTGCCGATATCAACGGTGAGCGCCATCACCAGATTCTGGACGACGCACTGTCCATTCTGGTCAACTTGGAGCACCGCGGCGGTACGGGACTCGAGAAGAACACCGGCGACGGTGCCGGTATCCTGTTCCAGGTTCCGCATCACTTTTTCCGCAAAGAGGCTCAAAAGTGCGGCCAGATTCTGCCGGCAGAGGGCGACTATGGCGTGGCCATGCTGTTCTTCCCGCAGGACGACAAGGGCGTAGAGGATGCCCGTCGCGTGTTTGAGGAGGGCTGCGCCGAGGCCGGCGTGCCGCTGCTCTTTTGGCGCGAGGTGCCCGTCGACCCGCACGACTTGGGCGAGACGGCACGCGCCTGCATGCCCACCATTCTGCAAGCCTTTCTGGGCCGCCCCGACGACACGCCCGCCGGCGATGCCTTCGAGCGTCGCCTGTACGTGTGCCGTCGCACTATCGAGAAGAAGGCCGATGCCGAGTTTGCCCTGCGCGACAAGATCTTCTACGTCTGCTCCATGAGCTCGCGCACTATCGTGTACAAGGGCATGCTCGTCGCCACGCAGATGCGCCGCTTCTTCATCGACCTCAACGACGCCGCCGTCAAGACGGCCGTGGCGCTCGTCCACTCGCGCTACTCCACCAACACCACGCCCAGCTGGGAGCGCGCGCACCCCAACCGCTTTATCATCCATAACGGCGAGATCAACACCCTCAAGGGCAACGTCAACTGGATTCGCGCCCGCGAGCCCAACCTGTACAGCCCCGTGCTGCAGCACGATCTTGAGCGCGTGATGCCTATCATCAACCGCGAGGGATCCGATTCCGCGATTCTGGATAACGTGCTTGAGTTCCTGGTCATGAACGGTCGTCCGCTCACGCGTGCCGCGTCCATGTTGCTGCCCGAGCCGTGGGACCACAACGACAGCCTGAGTGAGGAGCGCCGCGCCTACGACGCTTACCAGTCCATGCTCATGGAGCCGTGGGATGGCCCGGCAGCCATCGCCTTTACCGACGGTCGCACGCTGGGCGCCGCCCTCGACCGTAACGGCCTGCGCCCCGCCCGCTACTATGTGACGCGCGACGGTCGCTTTATGCTGGCAAGCGAGGTGGGCACCATCGAGGTGAGCCCCGAGAACATCCTGACGAGCGGCTGTCTGGGGCCGGGCCAGATGCTCGAGGTCGATTTTGCCCGCGGCCGCGTGATCTACAACGACGAGCTGCGCGCCCGTTACGCCAAGGAGAAGCCCTACCGTGATTGGATTGCCGAGGAGACGCTGACCGTCGACGCGCTCGATAGGCCTGCCACGGCAACGCCCGCCGAGGACGCCGAGGTGCCCGCCGCCGTGCGCATGGCTAAGCTCGGGTATCACTGGGATGATGTTGACGAGGTTGTGCGTCCCATGGCCCAGCAGGGCAAGGCGCCGCTCGCCTCGATGGGCATCGATGCGCCGCTGGCCTGCCTGTCCAAGAAGACGCGCTCCTTCTACGACTATTTCTATCAGCTGTTCGCTCAGGTCACGAACCCGCCCATCGACGCCCTTCGCGAGCATATGGTCACCTCGACCACGCTCTACCTGGGCAACCACGGCAACCTGCTCGAGGACTCTCGTACGGCCTGCCAGCTGGTGCGCTTGGAGCGCCCACTGCTGAACGAGGAGGAGTTCGAGCGTATCTGTGCCATCGACCGCGTGGGCTTTAAGACCCGCCGTTTCCGTGCCGTGTACCGCCGCGATGCCGGCGAGGGCGCGCTGCAGGCTGCGCTCAAGCAGCTTGCAGAGGACGTTGAGGCTGCGGTCCGCGACGGCGTGAACATCGTGGTGTTGAGCGATCGTGCCGGAGCGGGCGAGGTACCCGTGCCGTCGCTGCTTGCCGTGGGCTGCGTGCACAACCACCTGATCCGCGCCGGCGTGCGTACCTTTGCCGACATCGTGGTGGAGTGCGGCGATGCCGTGTCCCCGCACGACTTTGCGGCACTGGTGGGTTACTCCGCGAGCGGCATCTATCCGTATAACGCGCATGCGTGCATCCGCGATCTGGCGGCGCGCGGCGATCTGGACGTGACGGCCGAGCAGGGCATCGCCAATTACAACAGGGCTGCGACCGCTGGCATCGTCTCCATTATGTCCAAGATGGGCATCTCCACGGTGCAGAGCTACCATTCGGCGCAAATCTTCGAGGCCGTGGGCTTTACCCCGGAGTTTGTTAACGCGTACTTTGCCGGCACGGTGAGCCGTGTGGGCGGTATGGGTGTCGAGGACGTCGAGCGCGAGCAGAATGAGCGCTACGACGCCGCACTCGCCATCCTTAAGAGCCCGGCTCCCGATCAGCTGCCCACACTGGGCCTGACCAAGTGGCGCCCGCTCGGCGGCGAGGATCACCTGATCGACCCTCAGACTGTCTACCTGCTGCAGACCGCCTGCCGCGAGGACAGCTACGACACCTTTAAGGAGTACAGCGCCCGCCTGCACCGCACCGGCCGTGCCGTGCGCCTGCGCGACTTGCTCGACTTTAATGCCAACGGTCGCACGCCGGTGGCACTCGACGAGGTCGAGCCCGCGCTCAACATCGTCCGCCGCTTTAACACCGGCGCCATGTCGTATGGCTCCATCAGCAAAGAGGCACACGAGTGCATGGCCATCGCCATGAACCGCCTACACGGCCGTTCCAACTCGGGCGAGGGCGGTGAGGATCCGCGTCGCGAGACCCCGCTGGCCAACGGCGACTCCAAGAACTCCGCGATCAAGCAGGTGGCAAGTGCGCGCTTTGGCGTGACGAGCCGCTACCTGTGCAGCGCCTTCGAGATTCAGATCAAGATGGCCCAGGGCGCCAAGCCCGGCGAGGGTGGCCACCTGCCCGGCAAGAAGGTCTACCCCTGGATTGCCGAGGTCCGTCAGTCCACGCCCGGTATCGGCCTGATCTCGCCTCCGCCGCACCACGACATCTACTCCATCGAGGACCTGGCAGAGCTGATCTTTGACCTTAAGAACGCCAACCCCGGCGCGCGCGTGTCGGTCAAGCTGGTCAGCGAGGCCGGCGTCGGCACCATCGCCACTGGTGTTGCCAAGGGCGCTGCCGACAAGATCTTGATCAGCGGCCACAACGGCGGCTCGGGTGCCGCTGCTCGCGATTCGATCTGGCACGCGGGTCTGCCGCTGGAGCTCGGTCTTGCCGAGGCCCAGCAGACGCTGCTGCAAAACGGCCTGCGCTCGCGCGTAGTGCTCGAGGCCGACGGCAAGCTCATGGACGGCACCGATGTTGCCGTCGCCTGCCTGCTGGGCGCCGAGGAGTTTGGCTTTGCGACCATGCCGCTCATCTCGATGGGCTGCTTCATGCAGCGCGACTGCCAGCAGGATACCTGCCCCGCCGGCATCGCGACGCAAAACTGTCGCCTGCGTCGCGGCTTCCGCGGCAAGCCCGAGCATGTCGAGCACTTTATGCTCTTTGTTGCCGAGCAGCTGCGCGAGGTCATGGCGAGCCTGGGCTTCCGCACCGTCGACGAGATGGTCGGCCATCCCGAGTGCTTGCGCCAGA
This sequence comes from uncultured Collinsella sp., assembly GCA_905199545.1. GTDB lineage: Bacteria > Actinomycetota > Coriobacteriia > Coriobacteriales > Coriobacteriaceae > Collinsella. The sequence continues at coordinate 169,497 of CAJKGW010000001.1, read as the reverse complement.
TCGAGGTCCCGGGCAACCGCAAGGCTAACCTGCTGGATCTGTCGCCCGTGCTGGCAGGTGCGACCTGTGAGTTTGGTGCCCACATCCCGGGTGCCGACGGCCGTCACTTCCTGCCCCAGATGGCTGCGGACAGCGAGCTCGACAAGACGCTCGACTCCACGCTGTTTGTGCCCTACACGGCCGACGCTCGCGCGCAACTGCGCCCGATTCGCTTCCGCGCCGATATCGCCAACGTCAACCGCTGCGTGGGCACCATCTTGGGCAACGCGGTGACCAAGGCGCATCCCGAGGGCCTGCCCGCCGGCTCCATCACCATCGATTGCGATGGCTCGGCCGGTCAGAGCTTTGGCGCCTTCCTGCCGCGCGGCATTACGCTCAACGTGTGCGGCGACGCCAACGACTACTTTGGCAAGGGCCTTTCGGGCGGCGAGGTGTCGGTGCGCCCCAACCCGCATGCGACCTATAAGTTCGACGAAAACATCATCGTGGGCAACGTTGCGTTCTTTGGCGCCACGAGCGGCCGTGGCTTCATCAACGGCCTGGCCGGCCAGCGCTTTGGCGTACGCAACTCCGGTGCCACCGTGGTGGTCGAGGGTTGCGGCAACCACGGTTGCGAGTACATGACGGGTGGCCTGGCGCTCATCCTGGGCGAGGTCGGGCAGAACTTCGCTGCCGGCATGACGGGTGGCGTGGCTTATGTTTTTGACCAGTACGGCACGCTCGATGCCCGCGTGAACCACGAGAGCGTTGAGCTCAAGGCCCCGACTGCCGGCGAGCTGGCGCAGATTCGCGAGCTCATCCAGGAGCACGTGGACGCGACGCAGAGCCCGCGCGGCATCAAGCTGCTCTACAGCTTTGAGACGATGAGCAAGCACTTTGTGAAGGTCATTCCGACCGAGTACGAGCGTGTGCTGGCGATTGTCGCTGCGAGCGAGGCTGCCGGTAAGACGCATGCGCAGGCAGAGGAGCTGGCGTTTGACATTGTGACCGGTCGCGCGAGCGCCGCGGATGTCGCTCGCTTCGATATTGCGGGCGGTGCTGCGGGTGCTGCGTCCGTGGCTGCCAGCCCTGTTGCTTCGACCAAGAAGGAGGCGTAAGTGCCATGGATAAGCCCGGTGCTTTTCTTGATATCGATCGCGTGACCCACGAGCTGCGTCCCGTGGAGGAGCGCAGTCATGATTTTGATCCCCTGTATGTGGAGCTCGATGACGACGCACGTCGCGCCCAGGCGAGCCGCTGCATGATGTGCGGCGTGGCGTTTTGCCAGATGGGCGCGAGCTTTGGCAAGGCACGTCCGAGCGGCTGCCCGCTGCACAACTTGATTCCCGAGTGGAACGAGCTGGTGTACCGCGGCCGCTGGGTTGAGGCTGCCGAGCGCCTGTCGCTCACCTCGCCCATGCCTGAGTTCACGAGCCGCGTGTGCCCGGCACTGTGCGAGGCCGCGTGCAACCTGGGCTCGGTCGACGGCCAACCCACGACGATTCACGATAACGAGCGTGCGATCAGCGACCATGAGTGGGCCAACGGCGGCCCACGTCGCTTTGAGCCGGCAGGGGAGGACGCGCCCTCGGTCGCCGTGGTTGGTTCCGGCCCGGCTGGCCTGGTGGCAGCATGGGAGCTTGCACGTCGCGGTGCCCGCGTGACGGTGTTTGAGCGCGACGACCGCCCCGGCGGCCTACTCATGTACGGCATTCCCAACATGAAGCTCGAGAAGTCTGTGGTTGAGCGTCGTGTGGCGCTCATGCGCGAGCTGGGTATTGTGTTCGAGCTGGGCGCCGACGTGAGCGATCCCAAGGTTACCGCCAGGCTCGACGACTTTGACGCCGCCGTGGTGGCTGCCGGCGCCCGTGCTCCGCGTGGACTTTCGGCTGCGAACATTGATGCCCCGGGCGTGGTGTATGCCGTGGACTACCTGACGGCTTCGACCGTCTCGGTGCTCGATGGCGGCAAGCCCGCGGTGAACGCACGCGGCCTGGACGTCGTGGTCATTGGCGGTGGCGATACCGGCAACGACTGCGTGGGTACCGCGGTGCGTCAGGGCGCGCGCAGCGTGCGCCAGTTTGAGTTCTTGCCGGCTGCGCCCGATAAGCGCGCGGCAGGCAACCCCTGGCCGCAGTGGCCCAACGTTAAGAAGACCGATTACGGCCAGCAGGAGGCTATCGCTGCGATGGGTGGCGAGATGCGTGCCTGGGCCGTGGATACACTCGAGGTGCTGCTGGACAAGAAGGGTGCGGCTGCGGGTCTGCGCGTGGTCGATCTGGACTGGTCGGCGGGAAAGCCCGAGCGCATCGCGGGCTCCGAGCACGAGGTGCCAGCGCAGCTGGTGCTCATCGCCTGCGGTTTTACGGGTCCGGAGTACGGTGTGTTCGATGCGGTGAGCGTGCCTGTTGCCACCGCTGGTCGTCCGCTGCCGGTGATGGCTGCCGAGGGCTCGCATCTCGCGGCTCGCACGGAGGGCGTCGCCGCGGATGCCGCGCCGGTGTATGTGGCGGGTGATGCCCGCAACGGCAGCTCGCTCGTGGTGAGTGCCATGGCCGATGCCCTGGCCTGCGCAGCCGAGGTCGCCGAGGCGCTGGAGCTGTAAAGTAGTCATTTAAGAACGTCCTCAATGACTAGTCATTTTTTGTCTAGTCGTTGGGGACACTCCTTGCGGATTTGCGAGCGATTTGCTCGTTTGTCGACGTACGGGTGTTCATTTGTCGACTTCTTGGGCTGTGGTCACCTGTTGTTTCTGTGGTGGCTGCGGGCATCTGGCTCAAAAGGGCGGGTTGGCTGTCTATGTCTACCTGCGGTTTTGTTGCGGTGGACTCATTCGGTCAAGTGTCCCGTCAAGTGTTTGGTTAGCATCTGGTTTGCAGTCGAAGGCCTATTTTGCCCGCGCTTGCCTCGGTTGCCCACCCTCCTCGTAAGCTCAAATTGAGGTCCATCAGTTTGAGGAGGATGCCATGACTGACCAAGTTTTTGATCGAGCGCAGCTGGCCGAGGCCGTCGGCAACGATATTGCCGACATGGCTCACTTTTGGATGCTGCGGAAGTTTCAATTTCTGGAGCCGGCGCGCGAGCAGTTCGAGATTATCGTCGATCCGTGGCTCAGCTATTGCGAGGAACCATCTCAAAACGAAATCATGGCCTACAACATGGCGTTTACCGATTGGCTGCTGTTTGAGCGCCCCTATTACCACGGCAAGACGCTGTTGGAGCTGTATGTGGACGAGCCGCCAGCGTCAATTTCTCCTGCTTCGCTCGGGCGACTTAAGCAGGTGCGTGACACGCAGTATTTCTCGCGCTTTGGCATTTTGGACAAGGATCCCGCGACTGGCATGGTCGTGCTGAAGGACACGCGCACCGACCGTCGCTTTGACGTCTACGACCCACATATCGTGCAAAAGGAGCGCTGGAACGATGGTGCGATTGCGGTGCGACTCGCGTGCGTCGACGATGTCTGGCTGACGGCGGGGCAGCTCTACCTGTATGACATCGCGCGCCTGAGCGACACGACGGTCGACGGGCCGGGCTCGGTGCATCCCGAGGACCTGGAGGACGGTTTCGACACCTCGTGCATCAGCTTCTTTTTGCGCCTGGTCCGCGACATCATGGGTGCCCAGGGGCGGTATGTGAAGTCGCTCAACATCTACGAACAGGAATGGGAGTAGGGGATGGACGGTTGTCGCCTGCCTTGCCTTCTGCCTTTATGTCTCGATCTGTAACGTTTAGGGACAAAAAACCGGTCTACCTGTTACAGATCGAGACGAATACCTGGGCGCCGCTGGTTTGTCTAAATCTGTAACGTTTAGGGGCCTGGAGAACGTCTAACTGTTACAGATCAAGACGTTTATCAGCGGAGGCAACGGTGACAATGGTCCATTTGTCCGATGTGGTGGTGATGGAAGTGTCTAATACCGTTCTCAAACACAAGCATACGGCTCGCAACACGTTGGCGCGGAATAGGATGCTTGCCAGGCTCACGGAGGCGGCTGAACTAGGCGTGCTGCTTGTGACGCACGACAATGCCGAGCTCATGTGGCTGCGGCGCCATGTGGGAACCGACGATATCGCGGAGCCTGAGTCGCACCTGTTCTGTTTTCAGCATGATTGGGATGCGTTGACGCCGACGGAGCGAGCGCTGCGGACCATCAAAGGGCTTGCGGAGTTTCATCCCGATTGGGCGTTTTGGGGTTACGACGCGGCACTTTTGTGGGGTCTGGAGGTGCCAAATGATCTGCTTGGGCCGCGATTTCTTGTTAAGACAGGTTGCTCGGTGCCGCTGAGTGCAGGATGCCGGCTGTTGCGTCCGCAGGCGGCGGGTGCGCTTGAGCGCGTCGACGGCGTGCGAGTGACGCCGTTTTGGCGCACGGTGAAGGACTGTCTGCTGCGTGCGCCGTTTTCGTATGGTCTGGCGATCGCCGATTCTGCGCTGCGGGCGAAGGGCATATCGCGCGACGACCTCTGCGAACGGCTCCAGGCCGATTGCGAGGGCAGACGCGGATATCGCAGAGCTCAGGTGATTGCGTCGCATGCGGACGGGCTGTCCGAAAACGGTGGCGAGTCTCGGTTCCGGGCATTCTTTATTGCATACGGTTTTCCGGTGCCAGAGTTGCAGGTGGAGTTTCGTGACCCGCTTGATTCGAGCCAAGTGTTTCGCGTTGATTATTTCTGGAGGCTCGAGGACGGGACGTGCGTGATTGGCGAGCTCGATGGAAAGGGAAAGTATGCCTTACAGAACGACGAGGGTCGGGAGTCGGTCGACCCGTTCGTGGCAGAACGTCAGCGAGAGTCTCATCTGACGATGCTCGGACATAAGGTGCTGAGGTTTACGTTTGATGAGCTCAAGAATCCGGGGAAGCTGGCTGAAAAGATGAGACTGGCGGGCATTCCGCAGTGGGCCGATTTGGCTGAGCAGTGGAGGCGGCAGTGGTATGGGCGCTGAGGGGTGTAACTGACGCGGATGTGGTTGTTCCTGCCGAGTTTGTCTCGATCTGTAACAACAAGGGGCCGTTTGGCCTCGCAACTGTTACAGATCGAGACAGAAGGTTGGCTGCCGCTAAAATATCTCGATCTGTAACATCTAGAGGCCGAAAACCTGTCTACTTGTTACAGATTGAGACAAAGGTTGGACGCGGTGCCGAAAGATCTCGATCTGTAACATCTGGCTGCTAAAACCCGGTCTACCTGTTACAGATCTAGACATTTCCCGGATGTCGCTGGGATGGGACTGCAATGCATTCCGTTCTCCGTGTCTCATCCTTTCTCCGTTAACCGATATGTCCGCAGCAACCCTGCCGCACTGGGTGATAATGGACAAATGTTCAAGTTGCTCGTGAGGGAGGAGCTCGATATGGCGTCTGCCGATCGTTCCACGTTGTTTATCAATGCGACCGTCCTGGATGGCTCGGAGCATATGGAGCCGCAACCCGATATGGCCGTGGCCGTTGAGCGCGGTGTCATCACGTGGGTGGGGCCGAGTGCTGTGGCGCAGGCGCCTGCAGGTGCCGAGGTCATCGACCTGGCCGGCGCGTACCTCATGCCCGGCCTCATCAATATGCATGTGCACCTGTGCGGCTCGGGCAAGCCTGTCTCGGCCGGCGATGCGGGCGCGCTGATGAAGAAGCTCGATAATCCCGTGGGGCGCGCCATCGTGCGCCATATTCTTAAGGGCAGCGCCCAGCAGCAGTTGGCAAGCGGCGTGACCACGGTGCGCGGTGCGGGTGACCCGCTGTTTGCCGATATTGCCGTGCGCAACGCTATCGACGCCGGCAAGTATCAGGGTCCGCGTCTGGTGGCGCCGGGAACGGGTGTCACGGTGCCGGGCGGTCACGGTGCGGGGCTGTTCGCGCAGGTCGCCGATACCCCCGATGAGGCGGCCGAACAAGTGCGTGACTTGTATGCGCGCGGTGCCGACGTCATCAAGCTGTTCGTGACGGGCGGCGTGTTCGACGCGACCGAAGTAGGTGAGCCGGGCGTGCTGCGCATGCCGGTCGAGGTTGCCGCGGCGGCGTGCAAGGCTGCGCACGAGGTGGGCCTGCCGGTTATGGCTCATGTCGAGAGCACCGAGGGCGTGAAGGCCGCGCTTGAGGCCGGCGTCGATACGATCGAGCACGGTGCCCCGATGACTCCCGAGATCTTGGAACTGTACCGCGGCGCCGCGGGCACGCAGCTTGAGGGGCGTGCGCCCAGCGTTACCTGCACTATCAGCCCCGCGCTGCCGTTTGTGCTGCTCGATCCGGAGAAGACCCATTCGACCGACACGCAAAAGAAGAACGGCGACATTGTGTGTTCGGGCATCATCGAGAGCGCCCGTGCCGCACTGGAAGCTGGCGTTAAGGTGGGCCTGGGCACGGACTCGAGCTGCCCGTTTGTGACGCAGTACGACATGTGGCGTGAGGTTGCCTTTTTTGCCAAGTACGTGGGCGTGAGCAACGCCTTTGCGCTGCATACGGCTACGCAGATCAATGCCGAGCTGCTGGGGCTGGGCGGCGAGACCGGTACGATCGAGTGCGGCAAGGCTGCCGATATCTTGGTAACGCGCAAGAACCCGCTCGATGATCTGTGCGCACTGCGTGAGCCGACGTACGTGATGTGCCGTGGTGATCTGGTGCGCAAACTCAAGGTGAAGCGTATTCCCGAGGTGGACGCCGAGCTCGACGCGATTATGGCCATGCCTGCCGAAGCGCTGGCTGAGGAGCTCGCCCGCGACGGTGTGGCGTAGATGTGACAAAGGGGCAGCTCCGTTGCCGCATGCAAAAAGCCGAGGTCTCAACACGAGGCCTCGGCTTTTTTATCGAACAAATACTTAAGATTTGGGACAAACAAACCTGATTAATTTGTCCCGCGTGCGGGCGCTAGGAGCGGGTTTCCATCTTGGCGTGGCACTTGGGGCAGGTGACGCGGATCTTGCCTTTGCCCTTGGGGACGGAGAGCATCTGGCCGCAGTTGGGGCACTTGAGGTATGCTGTGGTCTTGCGACCCTTCCACATCTTCTTGGCCGTGCGCTTGGCACGCTCAAAGTCTTCCTTGCTGGTACCGGCCGTGCGCGAGGCGTTGGCAGCCGCGGTGCCGCTACCCAAGCTCGCTACGAACTTGCCCAGGCCGGGGACGTTAGCGGTCGCGGCGACAAAGGCCGCGTTTTCCTTGCGACGTGCATCGATATTTTTGGACAGGCCGCGCAGCACGCCAATCACGATTACGGCGATGGCAATCCAGCTGAGCCACTGGATATGGGCTATCGATCCGATCATCGCGATGACGATGCCGACAAAGCCCATAACGATGGTGAGCTCATCGGCGCCATTGCGGCCCTTCATAAAGTCATTCATGCAAATTGCCTTTCGTTCGATATGCTGCACGCCTTTATACCCGATTTAGAGCAAGGGGGACAGGTCAATCTGCACCAAGGTGGTGCAAACATACCTGTCCCCGATGCACCAAGAAGGTGCAAAGCAGTCCGTCCCCAATGCCCCAATTACTTGGAGAGCTTGTCGACGACGCGTTCGATCTCGGCGAGCTTGGCGGCCTTGAGGTCTTCGTCGCCCGATTCGATTGCCGAAGTCACGCAGCCCTCGATATGCGCCTTGAGCACGTCGGCGTTGATGCGCGCAATGAGCGCCTGCGTTGCCATGAGCTGCGTGGAAATATCGACGCAGTAACGGTCCTCATCGACCATCCGCAAGATGCCGTCGATCTGGCCGCGTGCCGTCTTGAGCATGCGGGTTACCGATTTGTGGTCTGCCATCATGGCGGGTCCTCGTTTCTGGTCGGGGGGGGGTACGTGCGGGTCGTTACGCGGCGGTCACCGAAAGGGCGTGGAACTTCTCACCCGCGGCCTCGACGGCGGCGGCGAGCTGCTCGGCGGTCACGGTGTCGGCGCACTCCACCTGGACGGTCTGGGTCTCGTGATCGGCGTCGGCGTCGGTCACGCCGGCCACGTTGAGCAGTGCCGTCTCGACAGTAGCGTCGCAGTGGCCGCACATGAGGCCGGAAGTCTTGATTGTGTAACGCATGGGTATTCCTCTCTGTTGTGTCGGCTTTCCCAGGCACCCGACCTTGACCTTCAAGCCGTCGCTCGCGTACCAAAGTACGCGTCGCTCCTCTTTCAGGTCAATCTCGGGCACCTGGAAAACCCGTTCTAAATGGACTTAAGGGTGAACCTATTTTGCCACTTTAGGCTTAAAGGTTCGTAGGCGCAGCGCATTGCTTACGACGCACACGCTCGACAGGCTCATGGCCGCGGCGCCGAACATCGGCGAGAGCTGCCAACCGGTGAGGGGGAAGAACACGCCTGCCGCCAGCGGAATGCCGATGCCGTTGTAGAACAGCGCCCAGAACAGGTCCTGCTTGATGTTGCGGATCGTGGCGCGCGAAAGCTCGATGGCGCGCGCAACATCCATGAGGTCGCTGCGCATGAGCACCACATCTGCCCCTTCTTTGGCGATGTCGGCGCCGGTGCCGATCGCAAGGCCCACGTCGGCGCGCGCCAGGGCGGGGGAGTCGTTGATGCCGTCGCCCACCATGGCGACCTTGCCGCCCGCATCCTGCAGTTCGCGCACCTGGTGCTCCTTGTCGGCGGGCAGGACGTCGGCGACAACCTGTTCGCTGCTCAGTCCCACGCGGCGGGCGATGGCCTCGGCCGTCACGCGGTTGTCGCCGGTGAGCATGCGCACATCGACGCCGAGCTTGCGCAATGCGGCAATGGCGGCAGCGCTCGTCTCTTTGACCTCGTCGGCCACGGCAATGGTGCCGACAAGCTCACCGTTCTTGGCAAAGAACAGCGGCGTTTTGCCCTCGGTGGCAAATTGCTCGGCAAGGTCCGTAGGCACGGCAGCGCCCAACTCGCCCATGAAGCGCGCGTTGCCGGCAGCGATGACGTTTTGTCCCTCGCGCGCCGTAACGCCTCGTCCAGGCACGGCGGCAAAGTCCTCGACCATGCGTGCGACGATTCCGCGCGCCTCGCACTCGGCCATAATCGCCTCTGCCAGCGGGTGCTCGCTCGAGCGCTCCAGCGCGGCGGCCAGCTTGAGCAGCGCCTTTTCGCTCATGGCGGGCGAGCCGTCGGCGCGCGCGGCAACCACAATGTCGGTCACGGCCGGCTTGCCGCGGGTGACGGTGCCCGTCTTGTCGAGCACCACGGTGCCCACGCTGCGCAGATTCTCCAGCGCCTCGGCGCTCTTGAACAGGATGCCCATTTCGGCGCCCTTGCCGGTGCCCACCATAATGGCGACGGGCGTGGCCAGGCCGAGTGCGCACGGGCAGCTGATCACCAACACGGCCACGGCGGAGGTGAGCGCCTCGTTTATGCTGCCGGTCAGCGCCATCCATACCGCAAAGGTCACGGCCGAGATCACGAACACCACGGGCACAAACACGCCGGCGACCTTGTCGGCCAGGCGGGCGATGGGCGCCTTGGTGGCGTTGGCGTCCTCGACGAGCTGGATGATTTTGGCAAGCGACGTGTCGGCGCCCACGCGTGTGGCACGGAAGGTAAACGAACCGGTGCGGTTGACGGTGGCGGCGTTGACGGTGTCGCCGGCGGTCTTTTCCACGGGGATGGACTCGCCGGTGAGCGCACTCTCGTCCACGGCCGACGCGCCCTCGAGTACCACGCCGTCGACGGGGATAGACTCGCCGGGGCGCACGCGCAGGACCTGGCCGGGAAGGATACTGTCGACGTCCACCGTGGTCTCGGTGCTGTCATCGGCAACGACGGTCGCGGTCTTGGGCGCCAAGTCGATGAGCGCCTCGATGGCGCCGCCGGTCTTGGACTTGCTGCGCGTCTCGAGGTATTTGCCCACGGTGACGAGCGACAGAATCGTGCCCGCGCTCTCAAAATAGAGGTTGTCCATGCCCGTCATCATGGCCTCGTGCACCTGACCTGCGGCTAGCTGGTCGGCCATGATGAACATGGCGTAGAGCGACCAGGCAATGGAAGCGGTGGCGCCGACGGCGATGAGGGCGTCCATGGTGGGCGCGCCGTGCACGAGCGACTTGAAGCCGTTGATAAAGTACGCGTCGTTGACGTAGACGATGGGGATGAGCAAGACGAGCTCGGTGAGGGCGAGCGTCATGCTGTGGGTGTGGTCGGTGAAGACGCCGGGCAGTGGCCAACCGAGCATGTGCCCCATGCCTATGTAGAACAGCGGGATGAGGAAGACGATTGAGACGATGAGGCGGGTGCGCATGGCAGAGGCGGCGGCCTCCAACTTTTTGGTCGGCGACTCCATATGGGCGGCGCCGGACCTGGCTTGCGTACTGCCGCTTTGGGCGGCGTCGGTGCCCGTGCTGACGGGTGAGGCCGAGTAGCCAGCGCGGTCGACGGCGGTGCAGATATCGTCGGGGGAGACCTGCGCAGGGTCGTAGTCCACCAGCATAGAGCCGGCGAGCAGATTGACCGCGACGCTCTCGACGCCGTCGAGCTTGCTCACGGCGCGGTCTACGTGCGCCTGGCAGGCGGCGCACGTCATGCCACCCACATCGAATTTATCTTGAGCCATGGCTTCTCCTTTCTGTAGTTTAGTGTTGGAATTGTTAACCAACCGATACTATACACCCATACCCCCTGGGGGTGTCTAGTAATAGTTGGAATGTATGACTTTTCATTACAGATGAGGGCGGCTGCTCAATCGTTGGCAGTCCCTGCCAAACATCTCAATCTGTAACATCTAGCAGGGAAAATGACCTCTAGTTGTTATAGATCGAGATTTTGTTTTGCGAGGTTTGAGTTTGTCTCGATCTATAACAGCTGGACCGGTTTTTGCTGAGTATCTGTTACAGATTGAGACAATTGGCCCAGGTCCGCCCCGTCCGCCTCGTCATCTGTGGTTTACGTGGGTGCATACGGAGTGCGGGTATACTAACCGGCGGCGAATCTGCTCCATCGCTTAGAGCTGCTGCGTCTGGACGGCGCGTGATAGGGCTGCCAAAGCGATCGCCAGCGTGCTGAGCAACGTCCTCTCTGTGCGCACCTGTTTTTGTATGTATTAGCGCACTACCAAGCACGCCCCGCGCGGCCGCATGCCGTGCCCCTTGCGCGTGCAGATAAGGAACAACAACATATGCGTAATTCTGTATCCGACGTCACGGACGCCGAGATTCTGGACGAGACCCGCGAGGCCATGACCCAGGCTGCCTTCGATACCGCCGATGAGGCCAATGCTGCCCAGGCCGCCGAGTCCGCTACCGAGAGCCTGCCCGCCTTTGACGAGCTGGGCCTTTCCGACGAGATGCTTCGTGCTATCGAGAACCTGGGCTACACGGCGCCGACGCCCGTGCAGGCCGGTTCGATTCCTGTGGTGCTCGAAGGCCGCGACCTGCTTGCCGCCGCTCAGACCGGCACCGGCAAGACGGCTGCCTTTTTGCTGCCGACCATGAACAACCTGGAGCACATCGCTCCGCCCAAGCCTGTGCGCGAGCGCAGCGGCCGCAACCGCCGTCGCGGTGCCAAGAAGCCCGAGGGCAACGGTCGCGGTCCCGTGATGCTCGTCATCACCCCCACGCGCGAGCTTGCCCAGCAGATCGACGAGGTCGCGAGCAAAATCGCCGACGTCACGGGCCACGTTGCCGTGACCGTCGTGGGCGGCGTGAGCTACAAGCCGCAGACCGCGGCACTCAAGTACGGCTGCGATATCCTGGTCGCCACGCCGGGCCGTCTGGTCGATCTGATCGAGCAGGGCGCCTGCCACCTGGACGAGGTCAAGGTGCTGGTGCTCGACGAGGCCGACCGCATGCTCGACATGGGCTTTTTGCCCGCCGTCCGCCGCATTGTGCGCGAGACGCCGTCCGAGCGCCAGACGCTTCTGTTCTCGGCGACGCTTGACGAGGAAGCCGTGGGCGAGATCACCGACCTGGTGAGCGATCCGGCTCGCGTGGAGATCGCGCCCGCCACGTCGACCGCCGACACCGTCGACCAGTTTGTGTTCCCGGTGTCCATCGAGGCCAAGAACAACCTGCTGCCCGAGTTCCTCAAAAAGGAGGGCCCGGAGCGCACGATCGTCTTTATGCGCACCAAGCACCGTGCCGACAGCTGCTGCCGTCGTCTGGAGCGCAAGGGCATCAAGGCCGCCGCGATTCACGGCAACCGCAGCCAGGCCCAGCGCGAGCGCGCCCTTTCGGCCTTCCGCGACGGTACCGTCGACGTGTTGGTCGCAACCGACGTGCTCGCCCGCGGCATCGACATTAGCGACGTGCGCTACGTCGTGAACTTTGACGTGCCGGCCGAGCCGACCGACTACATCCACCGTATTGGCCGTACGGGCCGTGCCGGTGAGCTGGGCTGGGCCATCACGTTTGTGACCGAGCAGGACGTCGATGAGTTCTACGAGATCGAGAAGCTCATGGACAAGACCGCCGACATCTACGAAGCCGGCGACCTGCATGTGGGTCCCAACCCGCCTGCGGTTGACCCCGAGCGCGACCCTGCGGCCTTTAAGGTGAAGAAGAAGACCAAGCGCGGCAAGTCCAAGAGCAAGAAGAAGCTTGAGCGGGCGCGTCGCGACGGCAAGCGCAACGGCGACGATTACGGCGATGTGGCCGGTCGTTCCAACCGCGGTCGTGACGAGCGCCGCAGCGACGGCGAGCGTCCGAGCCGTCCCAAGCGCGGCGGCAAGACCCGCGTGCGCGAGGGCGTTCAGGCTCGCGTGGACGAGGCCGTGGAGAGCGTGGCCCGCGAGGTGGCTGCCGAGGAGCGCGGCGGTGCTGGTGCCGTCGAGCAGGCCCAGCGCGGCAACCGTGCCGAGCGCCGTGCCAAGCAGTTCCAGGGCGAAGCGCATCGTCGTCGCCGCGAGGACGAGGACCGCGGCGGTCGTCGCCGTGTTGAGCGCGAGGACGAGGGTCGTGGCTCGCGTGGCGGCAAGCGTGGCTCGGGCGATCGTCGTCGTTCCGGTCGCGATGGCGAGCGCGGCGGCCGTGACGAGCGTCGCGGCGGCGAAGGCCGCGGCGAGCGTGGCGCCCGCAGCGGTGAGTCCCGTGGCGGCAAGCGCTTTGAAGAGCGCGGCGGCCGCGGTGGTGAGCGTCGCGAGGGCGCTCATGGTAACGGCGGTCGCAGCGGCGCCGGCCGTTCTGGTGAGTCGCGCGATCGTCGCGATCCGCGTGCCAGCCGCGATCGTCGCGATGACTGGCGCAACTACGACGATACCCGCAAGGAGCGTCGCGGCGGCTACCGTGGTGGTCGCGGCGGCAACCAGGCCGGTTCCCGTGGCGGCCACGCCGGCGGTCGCGATAACCGTGGCAGCTATGGCAACAGCCGTGGCGGCAAGCGCGGCGGCAGCTCCCGTCGTCCCGGTGACGGCGGCGGCAAGCGCAAGTAACACACGCGTCGCACGCTAGAGCGAGGCGAACTAAGGGCCCCGAGCAGACTATGCTCGGGGCCCTTTTTAGTGCAAAGAGGTCAGAGCAAGGAGTGTCCCTGGGTACTGGCAGAAAAGGAACGTCCCTAAGTGTCATAGAGACATCCAAATATCGCCTAAATACCGTTTATCGGAGAAAAAATACCGTTCGCCGGTCATAATGATTGTTCCGGCTTTGGGCTTGTCTACAATAACCCCCGTAAAAAGAAATGCGGAAGGTTACCGAGTCCCCTCGGACGTGGGCCTAACCAAAGTCTTTGATCGTGCGCGTCTCAATGGGCGCATTCGATTGATTTTGGTTGGGCTATATTTATGAAGGGACATGCCACCATGGGTTTCTTTTCTCGCCTTATGGGTGGCTCGGATAAGCAGACGACTGCGGCTTCCGAGTTCGAAATCCTCGCCCCTGTTTCCGGCGAGCTTGTTCATCTAGAAAATACCAAGGACCCCGCTTTTAGCAGCCGCGCAGTGGGCGATGGCGTTGCCGTGGTTCCCCAAGAGGGAACGGTGTGTGCTCCTGTCTCCGGTACCATCGCGGCGCTGTTCCCGACTGAGCACGCGCTGGGCATCATGTCCGACGACAGCTCTGCTCAGGTGATGCTGCATATCGGAATCGATACTGTTAAGCTTGAGGGCAAGGGCTTCCATGCGCTTGTTGCCCAGGGTGACCATGTCGATGCGGGCCAGCCCCTCGTCGAGGTCGATTTCGACGCGGTCCGCGCCGCCGGCTTCGATCCCACGGTCTTCGTTATCGTGTGCGAGCGCTCGGAGAACTCGACTCTTCGTGAGCATGCTTCCGGCCCTGTTGCTGTTAAAGAGCCTGTCGTCTGGCTTTCCGAGTAAATTCTTGTGGTGGGTACCGTGGTTATCAAGCGAGTTTTTAACAACAACGTCGCAATGGTCACTTCGGACGATGGCTCCGAGCTCATCGTCATCGGTCGAGGCCTCTGCTTTGGCCGTCATGCCGGCGATGCCATCGACGAGGCGTCAGTCGAAAAGACCTACGCGTTGCAGGAGGGAACTTCTCAGGATTCGCGCACGATTGACCGCTTGGCACATCTTTTGGAGTCCATCCCCACCGTCAACCTCGTGATTTCCGAGGATATCGTTCAGATGCTTCGTCGAGAGCTCAATGTTGATATTAACGACAAGATCCTCATCGCTCTCGCAGACCATATCAGCCTTGCTTTGGAGCGCGAGCGCAAAGGCGTTCCCTGCGAGAACCCGCTGCTGCTCGAGATCCAGCAGTTCTATCGCAAGGAGTACGCGCTTGCGGGCCGTGCCCTTCAGATCATCAAGGACTATTTGGGCATCCAGATGAGCGAGGAGGAGCAGGGTTTCATTACCTTGCATATCGTCAACGCCACCATGCCGCAGCGCTCTGACCGTCTGATTGTTTCGGTCCAGCTTGTTCGCGACGTGCTCGCGATTGTTTCCGAGCGCTATGCCACGACCCTCGACGACACCTCGCTGCCTTACGAACGTTTCGTTCGTCACCTGCAGTTTTTCGCACAGCGAGCGCTCGATCCTACGGCCGGGCAAATCAACGGAGACGCGCTGTTCCGAATCGATGAAACGGCGTATCCGTGTGCATTCTCGTGCGCGGACGCCATAGCCGCCCACTTGTTGTCTACCTATAACGTTGTCGTTACCGATGCCGAGAAGAGTTATCTCGCGTACCACATTGTTAACCTGCTTGGAGAACCTGATCTCTAGGCATAACGTGCCCACACATCGATTGATATAAGGCAAGGCTCACGGTCTTGCCCAGGGCACATTTGTCTTAATTTGCGGAAAAGGAAGGGGAGTACCGCTATGACCGCAAAAAAGAAGTTCAATTTCAAAGCGCCGTTGGAGGTGTTCGCGAAGTCAATCGTTCAGCCGATGATGTATCTCTCGGTTGCCGGCATTCTGCTCATCGTGGGCATTATTCTGACCAACAAGACCATTTGCGCCTTGATCCCCGTACTGGGCTCCGGTCCGTTCCAGCTTGTGGGCGCCGTTGTCTATCAGTCGCTGATGTTTATCATCAACAACCTCTCGATTCTGTTCTGCGTGGGCATTGCCGGCGCCATGGCAAAGAAGAACAAGGGCCATGCTTCGCTGATTGCCCTGATGTCGTTCTTCCTGTTCCTGCAGGCTAACAACATCGTGCTCAACGCCACCGGCTCTCTTGCCGATGCGAGTGGCATGCTCGGTCTTACCGGAACCGGCCAGGCCACCGTTATGGGCATCCAGGTGCTCGATACCGGCGTGTTTGGTGGCATCATCCTGGGCTGCATCACCGGTGCCGTGTTCAACAAGTACTCGAACAAGCAGTTCCCCATTGCCCTTTCGATGTTCTCGGGCGTTCGTTTTCCTTTCCTGATCATGATCATCATTTCCTGGATCATGGGTGCTGGCTTCTGCATCGTTTGGCCTCCGGTTCAGGGTGCCATCTCCTCCGTTGCCGGCATTATTAAGGAGTCGGGCAACATCGGTCTGTTTATCTACGGCATGCTCAATAAGCTGCTCGTTCCCACCGGTCTGCACCACCTCATCTACACCCCGTTCCAGTTCTCCGATGTGGGCGGCACCCTGACGCTGGGTGGTCAGGTTATCGCCGGCGCCTATCCCATCCGTGTCGCCGAGATGGCAATGACGGGCCAGCCCTTCTCCGACAGCACGTATTTCAACAGCTACACCTTCAACAACCTGTGGCCCTATATCGGTATCGGTCTCGCCTTTATCTTCACCGCTTACAAGGAGAACAAGGATAAGACCAAGGCCGTTATCATCCCGCTGATCATCACCGCCGTGCTCTCCTGCGTGACCGAGCCCATGGACTTCCTCTTTGTCTTTGCCGCTCCCGTGCTCTTTGTCGTTCACTCGGTTCTTTCCGGCATCTTCCTGGTTCTGCTCAAGGTCCTCTCCGTGCCCGCTTCGACTGCAGGCGGCATCATCAACATCGTGGTTTCCAACCTGGTTCTTGGTGTCGATAAGACCAACTGGCCGGTTATGCTGGTGCTTGGAGTCGTCAACGCCGCTCTGTACTTCTTCCTCTTTAGCTTCCTCATTAAGAAGCTCAAGCTCCACACGCCTGGTCGCGAGGAGGAGTCCGAGCTCGCCGAGTCCGTTGCCGAGGGCGAGGCCGCCGCGTCTGTCGCGGTAAAGCAGGGCGCTGTTGCCGCGGCTCCTGCAGAGGGTGTCGATGCAGGTATTGCCGACCTGGTCGCAGGTCTTGGCGGCAAGGACAACATCGAGGAGCTCGAGAACTGCTTTACGCGTCTCCGCGTGAACGTTAAGAACCCGGACCTCATCGATGAGAACCTCATCAACCACGTGCCCAACAGCGGCATCAACCGCAACGGCAATAATATCCAGATCATCTTTGGCATGAAGGTCGCCGAGATGCGCGACAAGGTCGAAAACGCAATTGAGAAGGAGCAGTAAACAATGATCATTACTCTGTGTGGTGGCGGATCCACCTTTACCCCCGGCATCGTCAAGTCCATCGCCCTGCGCAAGGACGAGCTCGATGTTGACGAGATTCGTCTGTACGACATCAACGAGGAGCGCCAGCGCAAGATCGGCGTGCTCGTGGACTGGATTTTGCACGAGGACCTCGGCCTGGACATCAAGCTTACGGTGACCACCGACAAAAAGACGGCTTTTACCGACGCGAGCTTCGTGTTTGCCCAGATGCGCGTGGGCGGCTACGCCATGCGCGAGCAGGACGAGAAGATTCCGCTGCGTCACGGCTGCGTGGGCCAGGAGACCTGCGGTTGCGGCGGCCTTGCCTACGGCATGCGCACCATCTTCCCCATGGTCGAGCTGATCGATGACGTCGAGAAGTACGCCAAGAAGGACTACTGGATTCTCAACTACTCCAACCCTGCCGCCATCGTGTCCGAGGGCTGCCGTGTGCTGCGCCCCAACGCTCGCATCATCAACATCTGCGACATGCCGATCGCGATCATCGACGTGGTTTGCGCCGCACTCGATATCGACAAGAAGGATGTCGAGTACGATTACTTTGGCCTCAACCACTTTGGTTGGTTCACCTCGATCCGCCACAAGGGCGAGGAGGTGCTCCCGCAGCTGCGCGAGTACATCAAGGAGCATGAGATTCTGCTGCCCGACTCCTACCTCAAGGGCATGGGCTCGCTCATGGCAAAGAAGCCCGAGGAGGCCACTGACGAGCACCCCGAGCAGAACCGCCACACCAAGGGCAGCTGGTACTACGTCTGGAAGGGCGAGTACGAGATCATGGAGTGCTTCCCGGAGTACCTGCCCAACACGTACCTGAACTACTACCTGCAGCAGAAGGAGTTCGTCGAGCATTCCAACCCCGAGCGCACCCGTGCAAACGAGGTTGAGGAGACGCGCGAGAAGAACCTCTTCGACGGCATCGACCACTACGAGAAGACGGGCGAGATCGACGAGAGCACGTTCTATGCGGGCAGCCACGGCGACTGGATCGCCGACCTGGCAATCGCTCTGAAGAACGATACCAAGCAGCGCTTCCTGGTCATCTGCGAGAACAAGGGCGCTATTCCCAACATGCCCTACGACGCCATGGTCGAGCTGCCTGCCTACATTGGCAAGAACGGCCCCGAGGTCATCAGCCGCGACAATATTCCTCTGTTCCAGCAGGGCCTCATGATGCAGCAGCTGAACTCCGAGAAGCTCGTGGTCGAGGCCACGATCGAGGGCTCGTACGAGAAGGCACTCAAGGCCTTCACGCTCAACAAGACCGTGCCTTCGATGAAGGTCGCCAAGGAGGTTCTCGACGACATGATCGAGGCCAACAAGGGTTACTGGCCCGAGCTTAGCTAAAGACAGAAGGACGCTGGCACAAAAGGGTCGCTGACCGCAAAACTTGACCAATGCCCCGTTCGCGTGCTTGCGCGGACGGGGCATTGTCGTTTGGTGCAAAGGGCTGATATGGGGGATGGGCTATCCGACATCGATGCAGGGCATGAGGTTTTCTGCTGACGCGCGGCGGCCGCATACTGTTGCTTGCCACGCACGATGCCGCTGACGCTCGGGCCCTCAATGTCTCGGGCATCATCACGCTCTAAATACTCATTCAGCAACAAAATGATCCGTTTTTCCTCCGTCCCAATGGGGTCGGCTGTGGTATTCTATCTGGGGGGTAATACTTAGGGATACCAAGTAATACCAACGCCGCAGAAACAAACTCCAGATGCGGGCCAATCGGGTTGCCTTCACAGCCCGTCGCCCAGCCGCGTGGCCCGCATCTATCCGCACCACCGTCGTTTCAAAAAGGAAGCGCCATGGCAGAACACATGACCCCGGTTGTCGCGAAGGTCTTGCCCGAGGAAAAGGCGGCCTTCGCGGCGGCAACCCAACTCGTGGGCACCACGCCGTCCAACGCCATCCGCATGTTTATCGCCGCGTTTAATCGCTGCGGCACCTTTCCGTTCGACATTTCGCCCAACGGGGCCTTTGGCACTGCGCCCGATTCTCATCAATAAGTGATCCGTTTTCCTCCGTCCCCATGGGATCAGCTCTCTGCCGAGTTGTGGTAGAACTAGGGAACGGTTTTGAGGAGGTTGGCATGCTCAATGCGATGATTTGGGCGCTTGCCTGTTTTGGCGTCGTCGCTGCCGATATAGCCCTGAGCGCGGTTCTGTTTTCAGTTCTCGATGCCGTGTCGGTGCTGATGGGCTATCCGATCGACAATCTCGATATCCAATGGTTCCAGGCTGCCGCTCAGACGGCATCGTTTTTGATGGCGCTGCTGTGGTGGCGTTATCTGTGGCCGCGCTCGTTTATGGCGCGCTGGCAGGACGAGCGTCCGCTTGGCGGGGGAGCGCGTGGGGCGTGGAAACGCATCGCCTGCGTTATCGTGATCGGTCTTGCCCTGCAGGTGGTCGTTGGCTACGTGACCGACGCTGTGCTGTCGCTGTTGCCTGATGCCGCGGCCGATTATAGCGAACTTGTCGAGGAGACGGGCATGGGCGACACGAGCTATCTGTCCGTCCTGACCACGGTGCTCGGCGCTCCGTTTTGCGAGGAGCTGCTGGTGCGCGGTATCATTTTTGAGTTTTCGCTCCGAGCGTTTAACCCGCAGTGCCGTCCGCTCTGGAAACGCCGGCGTCGTGCGAGCGCACAGGACGGCGCCATGGTGCCCTGGGCGGCTCCAAGCACGTGGGGTATCGCCGCGGCGACTGTGTTGCAGGCGGCAATCTTCGGTTTTATGCACATGAATTGGGTGCAGGGTTGCTACGCGGGCGCCGCCGGCCTCATCTTTGGTTGGGTGCTCGTGACGACCGGAAAGCTCCGCTACACGATCCTGCTGCACTTTGCCTTTAATGCCGGGTCGTACCTGATGGGCCTGCTGTGGTTTGTGAACACGCCGCTCGACGTGGCGGTCACGGTTGCCATCGCCGGCTTTGTACTGGTAGAGGCGATGCGGTCGCTCAAGCTGACGTGCCAGACGGATCGTCCCTACCAGCAAGCGTGATTCCCTTAAGGGCCAACGTGGATAAAAACAAATCTGCTGTGATTCCCCTAAGGAAAACACGGCTAGGTGTGTCTGAGCGTGTTCCCCCTAGGGAAAACACGACTGGAGACAGCCCAAGCGTGTTCCCCCTAGGGAAAACACGCTTGGCCGATGAAAGGACGCCGGCTGGCCATGAGACGCCGGCTGGCCCTCGCTGCCCTAGTTGCGCCTGCCGCCGCCGTTGGCGCCCTGACGCCCCTGCGCCGCGCGGTTGCGGCCTGCGGTGTTCTGCGCGCGCGACATGCCACTGCGCCCCTTGCTGCCCTTGGGCCCCTTGCCGGCGGCGCCACCGTGGGCCTTGCCGCCCTTCTTGCCGGTGCCATGCCCACCGCCAGCAGACGTCTCGCCCGGGCGCGGCGGCACGGGGCGAATCAGGCAATGCTTGGTGTAGCCGATCAGGTCACGACGCCCGGCCTTTTCCAGTGCTTCGCGCACGAGCTTGTAGTTCTCGGGCTTGCGGTACTGGATGAGCGCGCGCTGCATGGCCTTCTCGTGCGGGTCGCGGGCTACGTAGATCGGCTCCATGGTGCGCGGATCCACGCCGGTGTAGTACATGCAGGTCGACATGGTGGACGGCGTGGGGTAGAAGTCCTGCACCTGCTCGGGCATATAGCCCATGTCGCGCACGGCCTCGGCAAGGTCCACGGCTTCCTTCATCGTCGAGCCGGGATGGCTCGAGATCAGATACGGCACCACGTACTGCTTGAGTCCGTATTCGCGGTTCAAGCGTTCAAATTTACGGCAGAACGCGTCGTAGACGGCACGGCTCGGTTTGCCCATCACGGACAGCACCGCATCGCTCACATGCTCGGGCGCCACGCGTAGCTGGCCCGAGACATGATGCTCCAGCAGCTCTCGCAAAAACTCGTCCGAGGCGTCGGCCATGGTGTAGTCAAAGCGGATGCCGCTGCGCACGAAGACCTTTTTGACGCCCGGCAGCTGACGCAGGTCGCGCAGCAGCTGCGTGTAGCCGCTCTCGTCGACCACCATGTTCTTGCACACGCTCGGCCACAGGCAGCGCTTGTTCTTGCATACGCCGTGCTTGAGCTGCTTGTCGCAGGCGGGACGGCTAAAGTTGGCCGTTGGTCCTCCCACGTCGTTGATGTAGCCCTTAAACTCGGGATCGCGCGTGAGCAGCTCGGCCTCGCGCATGATCGAGTCGTGGCTGCGCATCTGCAGCACGCGGCCTTGGTGGAAGGTGAGGGCGCAAAACGAGCACTCGCCAAAACAGCCGCGGTTGGAGCTAATTGAAAACTTGATCTCGGCAAAGGCCGGCACGCCGCCCGCCGTGTCGTAGTCGGGATGCCAATCGCGTGCGTAGGGGAGTTCGGCCACCTCGTCCATCTCGTCGGTGGTGAGTGTCGCCGACGGCGGGTTCTGCACCACATAGACGCTGTTGGGGTAGGGCTCTACCAGGCGATGACCGGTGATGGGGTCCATATTCTGCTGCTGCACGTTAAAGCTGCGCGCGTAGTTGAGCTTGTCGGCGGTAAGGTCGTCCCAGCTGGGCAGCAGGTCGTAGTCGTAGACCTCGTCGAGCGAGCCCGTGCGGTAGACGGTGCCGTTGATATAGGTGATCTGATCGACGGGCAGCCCCGCATCGAGCGCGTCGGCGATCTCGACAATCGCGTGCTCGCCCATGCCGTAGATGAGGATGTCGGCGCCCGAGTCGAGCAGTACCGAGCGCTTGAGCTTGTCCTGCCAGTAGTCGTAGTGGGCCAGGCGGCGCAGGCTTGCCTCGATGCCGCCGATGATGATGGGAGCGTCCTTGAACGTCTGGCGGATGAGGTTGCCGTAGACCGTGACGGCACGATTGGGACGGCGCCCCTCCTCGCCACCAGGGGTATAGGCGTCGGTGTGGCGGCGGTGCTTGGTCACCGAATAGTGGTTGACCATGGAGTCCATGTTGCCGGCGCTGACGAGAAAGCCCAGGCGCGGCTCGCCAAGCACGGTGATGCTGGCGGGGTCGGTCCAGTCGGGCTGGCAGATGATGCCCACCTTGTAGCCGTGCGCGTCGAGGACGCGGCTGACGATGGCCATACCAAAGCTGGGATGGTCCACGTAGGCGTCGCCGCAGATGTAGACAAAGTCGCACTGGTCCCAGCCGCGCGCATCCATGTCGGCGCGGCTGACGGGGAGGAACTTATCGCGGCCCGGCCGCCAGGGGCGGGCGGGCGTCGCTTGGGAATGCTTGGTGCGGGCGACCGTGGCCTGCGCCTTGCCGCCGCGCTTTTGTTGCTGGCCCTGTTTGCCCTGCTGACTGCGCTGGTTGTTCTGAGCGTGCTGAGGCTTTTTTGCCACGATCCCTCCCGGTGTTTGTATGCTGCACGTAATTGTAACCAGTCTTTTTGGGACGGGGCTAAAAAGACTGGTGGAGTACACGAGGCGTCGGGCGTCGGGTGTGGCGCCGCGCCCGCCGTTTGTTTCCAGACTGTGTATCTGCGCGTTGGGGAGCCCGTCTCGCGCGCACGCCATGTTGTCAATGGGTTACAGTATGAACGGCGGCTATGTCTCCGCCAACGCACGAGAGGGTCGTCAACAAGGAGGCCGCACGACGATGCAGCGTGCCAAGCAGATATCGGAGTCCATCGAGCTGGGCATCATTCTGGCGCTCGCTGGTGGCTTTATGGACGTGTATTCGTACATTGGGCGCGACCATGTTTTCGCCAACGCGCAGACAGGCAATATCCTGCTGGTGGGCGTGAGCATCTCGGAGGGCAATTGGGCGCTCGCGGGACGCTATTTCTTCCCCGTGGTGTCGTTTGCCGTGGGCATTATGCTTGCCGACCTGGTACACGAGCGGTTTGGCAGCGTGATTCACTGGCGCCAGGTGACGGTGTTCTTTGAAGCCGTCATCTTGCTGGGCGTGAGCTTTATCCCCGGTGGCGATTTCAACCTGCTCGCCAACTGCCTTACCTCGTTTGCTTGCGGTATGCAGGTCGAGAGCTTCCGCAAGATTCATGGACACGGCATCGCTACGACCATGTGCATCGGCAACTTGCGCAACGCCCTGCAAAACGTGGACGACTATATCATCACCCACAAGCGCGGCTTTTTGGAAAACGGCGCACTGTACTTTGGCGTGATCTTCACCTTTGTGTTTGGCGCCGTGCTGGGCAACTGGTGTATTGAGCGCATGGGCCTGCACGCCATTGCGGTGGCGAGCGTGCTGCTGTTTATCGCGTTTGCCATCATGTTTATCGACCGTGAACGCGATTTGCACAGGAAATGGGCCCGCATCGTAGCTGACTGGCAGACCACGAGTCTTAAGCGCTAAGGTGCATGTTCGTAACGACATTCAGGAGCCAGAAAAACTATCTAGCTCCTGAATGCTGTTACGAACTGCTTTTTGCGATTTATTCGAGATGCTCTTCAATCCGAGCCTTAAGAAGGGCAATGGCTGTAGGTATTCCAATTGCGGCGGCTAATTCGGCTTTATCCAAAACCTGTATGCTAAAGCACGATTGTTTATCACATTGAAGGACGATAACTGAAGATAGCTTCACTTCCCGTTGGCTGAATATACCGTAATCTCCAAATAGGAAGTTACCTTTTATTGTGTAATTCGGTATGTTCGTTACGCACTTCATCTCAAGTCTGTTTAAGCCATAATCGAACACCGCAACTTCCTCGTGTTCGATGATGAGCGCAACCCTGGGCATGTTGCTAAAACCGCCGTCGACGACAGTGAAGAGTTTTTCATTTGCATCGTCATAAACGGTATATTTAAGACTCAATAGCTGTCCTAATGGACCCGCGAACCCATGTTTTTTGATGTTGAGGTTGTCTCCCGCTGGGTTGATGAGAGCCAGAGTATGCGGATAAGGGTTACCTTCAATTGAGATTTGATATTCGTTTGTAGCTGTCTTGCTCGATTTAGGACCAGTAGCCACCATGCGTCATCGCCTCGATCGAATTGGAACCGCCGTCTGCTTCGTGCGGAGAATTACGCTGTACGTTGCAGTGTATGCAGCCACAATAACTGCATGGGCAATCTCTAACAAAATGAATGATGCTATTTGCTGCATGCATGTTATTTACCACAAAGTATCCTTTTATAAACGTGCTGTTAAACATATATTGCTAAAGCAGAAATAATTTAGACTGAGTGGATCGTATTCTTTGGGCGATTGCTCCTGTAATCTAGCCTTCGCTGCTGTCGGGAGGGAAGGGCTAAGGCCCCGTTAGTACGTTGAAACGCTTTAACACTTTTGATGTTCTCGCGTGTTTTTTGTTTCAAAAGCGTTAGGATGGGACTCATAGCGCGGGGCGTAATGGGTGCCCCGCACACGATGGGAGGCTATCAATGGCTAATCGTTTCGTTCTCAATACCATCTCTTATCATGGTTCCGGCGCCATCAAGGAGATCCCCGGCGAGCTCCAGCGTCGCGGCTACAAGAAGATTTTCGTCTGCTCCGACCCCGACCTGGTCAAGTTCGGCGTTACCGCTAAGGTGACCGACGAGCTCGACGCCGCCGGCATCGCTTGGAGCCTGTACTCCGAGATTAAGCCCAACCCCACGATCCAGAACGTCAAGGACGGCGTCGAGGCCTTCAAGGCCGCCGAGGCTGACGCTATCGTGACCATCGGTGGCGGCTCCTCCATGGACACCGCCAAGGCTATCGGCATCATCATCAACAACCCCGAGTTCGCCGATGTCCGCAGCCTCGAGGGCGTTGCTCCCACCAAGAACCATGCCGTGTTCACCATCGCCGTGCCGACGACCGCCGGTACCGCTGCTGAGGTGACCATCAACTACGTCATCACCGACCCCGAGAAGGTCCGCAAGTTCGTGTGCGTCGACACCAACGACGCCCCCGAGGTCGCCGTCGTCGACCCCGACATGATGGCTTCCATGCCCGCCGGCCTGACCGCTTCCACCGGCATGGACGCTCTGACCCACGCCATCGAGGGCTACACCACCAAGGGCGCTTGGGAGCTTTCCGACATGTTCCACTTTGAGGCTATTAAGCTGATCAGCGAGAACCTGCGCGACTCCGTTGCCGAGGCCAAGTCCGGCCAGCCCGGCTCCGGCCGCGAGGGCATGGCTCTTGGTCAGTATGTCGCCGGCATGGGCTTCTCCAACGTCGGCCTGGGCATCGACCACGCCATGGCTCACACCCTGTCCGCCCACTACGACACCCCGCACGGCGTCGCTTGCGCCATGCTGCTGCCGATCGCCATGGAGTTCAACAAGCCGGTTTGCACCGAGCGCCTGGCCAAGGTCGCCGTCGCCATGGGCGTTGACACCACGGGCATGAGCACCGACGAGGCCGCCGACGCCGCCATCGCCGCCGTCAAGCAGCTTTCCGCCGACGTCAACATCCCGCACGTCTGCGAGGCCATGAAGGCTGACGAGATCGAGGTCCTGGCCAAGGACGCCATGGCCGACGCCTGCTTCCCGGGTAACCCGCGCGAGGCGACGCTCGACGACGTCATCGAGCTCTTCAAGAAGATCTGCCCGGCTGCCTAACTTGGTTCGGCGGGCCCCCGCCCGTTAGCTCCACAATCGTCCTCGGACATGTCGGAGGCCCCGCTGCGCTCGTTGCGTGGCGGGGCCTCTTTTGTCCCATGGAAACCTCCTGGAGCGGCGGCGAGGACGTGCCGTGAACGGGTGGGGGTAAGGGAAGCGTGCATTTTTGCGAGTATTCAGCATGCCGAGTAGGTTGCATACAGTTGAAATGCGATTTTTGCGGTTCCAAGTAGTAGTGGGCGAGCGGTTTCAGCGGCGGAATCCAAGTTGAAGGGACGATCTGTCCGTTTTGAGCTGCGTTGTGCCCCAAATACAGGACGAGGCGGTCGGTTTTGCCGCCTCCCGATGGCGCTATCAGGCACCGCGATGCTGAATATTCCGTTTTTTGTACGGTCCAAGGTGGGGTACCCTAACACAAGAGAAAATATGCTTCATTTTTATGCATGAATCTAAATCCTTTATACAAGAATAGGATTGAATGACACGCGTGCGCTCATGTCGGCGCACCGACGTCCGAGGGCTGATCGGCTCCCAGGGCTTTGCGCGTGCAGAACGGTTAAAATCGGGACTCAGTCTTAGTTTTATATGGAAGGATACATATGGCTTCTGATGATGCTTTGCTAGAGGGGACGCTCTCCTATATTACTGAGCAGCTTAAGGCGCTGACTTCTATCGCCTCGCCTACGGGCTATACCCGTGCGGCTACTGATTATCTGATGGAGACCCTGCGCGATATGGGCTTTGGGCCCGAGCGTTCCAATAAGGGCAACGTGTTGGTTGAGCTTGGCGGCGAGGGCGAGCCGCTGGTGTTGGCAAGCCATGTCGACACCCTGGGCGCCATGGTGCGCTCCATTAAGGACAATGGCCGCCTGCGTCCCACGACGCTTGGTGGGCACCAGTGGTCTACGGCCGATGGCGAGAACTGCACCGTCTACACACGTGACGGCAATGTGTACGCGGGTGTGGTTCTCAACACCGAGCCTTCGGCGCACGTGGCCGACGAGCCGGTCAAGACCATCGAGAAGAACATGGAAATCCTGCTCGACGAGAATGTCGACAGCAAGGACGATGTGCTTGAGCTGGGCATTCAGACCGGCGACATCATCGCTATGGATCCGCGTACCACGGTGACGGAGAGCGGCTACATCAAGAGCCGCTTCTTGGATGATAAGCTGTCGGCGTCGATTCTGCTGGGTCTGGCCCGCGCCGTTGCTGACGGCGATGTGTCGCTTTCGCGCAAGGTGTCGCTGCTCTTTACCGTGTACGAGGAGGTCGGCCATGGCGGTGCTTTCGTGCCGGCCGACACGCGCGAGATGATCAGCGTTGACATGGGCTGCGTGGGCGACGACCTGGGCTGCACCGAGCGCATGGTGTCGATTTGCGCCAAGGATTCGGGCGGTCCGTACAACTACGACCTGGTGACCACGCTGTCCAACATCGCGCGCGAGCTTGAGCTCGATTACGCCATCGACGTGTACCCGCATTACGGCTCGGACGTCGAGGCCACGCTCTCTGCCGGCTACGACATCCGTCACGGTCTGATCGGCCCCGGCGTGTACGCGAGCCACAACTACGAGCGCAGCCACATCGACGGCGTGCGCAACACCTACGAGCTCGTTCGCGCCTACGTCCAGCGCTAGGGAAGTAGTTTGCGACTCGGCTGACCAATCGCTAAGGCCCGATTTCTCGGGCCTTTTTTCGCCTTAGGTCGTTTAGTATTATGATGTATGTAATATGTTAACTAAACGCGTAAATTACTTAACGAGGTGATGCGGCATATGAATACATCTGAGTACTTATCTATGGGTGATGCCGCCCGCCTGTTGGGCGTTACGAAAGCCCGCATATCGCAACTTGCCGCATCGGGAACGCTCGCGTGCGATATTGTGGGCGGACGGAAGATGGTTGAGTATGATTCTGCGCTCGCTTATCAAAAGGTCCGCAAACGTGGACGCCGTCCTGCGGCCGATGTGGGGCGCAAGTTTACGCTGATGTCGGCCGACCATGAGGTCGCGCATGTCTCATTTGATCCGACACGTGAGTTTCCCTTCGAAATCGCCGAGGTGCTCGATGCGCAGAGGATGCCGTTTGGCACGTGCTCGAGTTCTTCTCCTACGGTGAATAAACGGGAGCTCAACGTGTGGTGGAGCCATCGGTCGGTGCCTGACGTCCGCCCCGGACTCGTCTCGCGCTATCGTGAACTGGGAATTGCCAGTGGCATTGAGGTACCGGTTCAGTGCCTGGGCCTATCGCTTTCGGATTGCTATTGGCTGCGGCCGGCCGATTGCGCCGAACTCAAATGGCAAAACATCAATTACTTTGAGAACGAATTTGAGCGATCGGCACCCGAAGAGCGTTCGGGTTGGCTGGAAGGCATCGGTCTTAAAAATCCTGATAACACGTCCGAGGGCGAGCTCCCTAAATCGTGGATGATTCGCAACGGTGTTCGCGTTCTGGTCAAGGGATGCGGCATGGACGACCAACGGCCCTTTAACGAGGCGGTTGCAACGGCTCTGCATCGTCGCTTGCTGTCGGAGGGCGAGTTTGTTCCTTATACGGTTGAGCGGATGTTCGATGGCCCCGCGTGCCTGTGCGAGGATTTTCTTGACGGCCGCGAGGAATACGTTCCGGCTGTTTACGTTAAGGGCGCACTTGGTGGCCAGCGGGGAAACTCGACATACGATCGATACTGTCGCTGCCTGGGCAAGCATGGTGCCGATGAGGCCGCTGTGAGAAGGTCTATGTCGCAGATGATTGTCTGCGATGCCCTTTTGGCCAACAGCGACCGCCATTGGCGAAACTTCGGCATCATCCGCAATGTCGACACCCTGGAGATAAAACCTGCTCCGCTGTTCGATAGCGGCAACTGCCTGTGGTACAACGTGCCAACTGCCGTGCTCGCAGCTGGGGAGTTTGGGTTTTCCGCTAAGCCGTTTGGGCCCGACCCTTCCGTCCAGCTGGCGCTTGCGGATTTGCTCGATTGGTTCGATTCATCGCGGCTCAACGGATTTGTTGATGAGGCGATCGAGATTCTTTCGCAGAGCGAATGGGCCACGGCGGAGGGTCGACTCGAGGCCATCCGCCGCGGCCTCGAGCGTCGCATAATCGAGGTTGGTGCCGCTGTTGAGGTACTTCGACACGTGCAGCGATAAACCCGCGGCTACTTAAGTGCGCCGGTCACGGTGCCGCCGCCCAGGACGATGTCGCCGCGGTATATAACGACAGCCTGGCCGGGGGCGATGGCGCGCTGCGGCTCGTCAAAGGTCAGCAACATTTGCCCGTCTTCGCCGCGCGTAAGGATCGCTGCCTGGTCTTTCTGTCGGTAGCGGTACTTGGCGCCCACGCGGATGCCGCCGGCATCCAGCTCGGCTTCCATGTGGTCGGCAGGGGCGCTCCAAATCCAGTCGTTGGCCGTGAGCGCCGTGGCCGTCAGGTCCTCGGCCTCGCCCAGATGCACGGTGTTGTTAGCGGCGTCGACGCCCGTCACATACACGGGATGCGCCATCGCGACGCCCAGGCCTTTGCGCTGGCCGATGGTGTAGCGCAGCGCGCCGTTGTGGCGCCCGACCACGCCGCCGTCGCGCCACACAATGTCGCCCGGTGCAGCGGGATGTCCGCAGCGGCGCTCGATATAGCCCGCGTAGTCACCGTCTGGAATAAAGCAGATGTCCTCGCTTTCGGCCTTCTGGGCGTTGGTAAAGCCCTGCCCGGCGGCAATCCGGCGCACGTCGCGCTCCTTGTCCAGACCCGCCAGCGGAAAAATCGTGCGCGCCAGACGCTCCTGCGTAAGCGAATACAAAAAGTAACTCTGGTCCTTTTTGGGGTCCTCGCCGCGATGCAGCTGCCAGGTGCCGTCTGCCGCCTGGCTTGTTTTGGCGTAATGGCCCGTGGCGATGTAGTCGCAGCCCATGTCCAGCGCTGCATCGAGCAGCGCGCCAAACTTAATGTGGCGGTTGCAGATAATGCACGGATTGGGCGTCAGCCCCTCCTGGTAGGCGTTCACAAAGCGCTCGATCACGTTACGGTCGAAGGTCTGCTGCAAGTCGAGCACGTGATGGGGTATTCCCAGGCGCCCGGCGACGGCCTTTGCATCGGAGATGTCGCGATCGACTTTGCTCATACCTGTTGCGGGGTCGGGCGCGGGGCAGGTGAGGCGCATGGTGGCACCGACACATTCGTAACCCTGACTTTTGAGCAGATACGCGGTCACGCTGGAATCGACGCCGCCGCTCATGGCGACGAGCACGCGCTTGTTGTGCATGGGGAGGTTCTCCTTGGTGGCATGTGGCCAAAAAAGAAAAGCGGCGCGGGAGGCTGGTTCCGCGCCGCAGACATTGTAGCAAGTTCGGGCGTCCTGTGGGACACCCTGTTGGGATGAGCTCAGGCTGCCAGAAGAGAGGGGGGAGACCGGCGTGCCTTGGACTCGTTCTAAGAACGAGAGCTCTAGTCCTGGAAGAGCGCCGTGGACAGGTAACGCTCACCGGTGTCGGCGAGCAGCGCCACGATGGTCTTGCCCTCGTTCTCGGGGCGCTTGGCCAGCTGCAGCGCGGCCCACACGGCGGCGCCGGACGAAATGCCCACGAGCACGCCCTCCTTGTGGCCCACGGCGCGGCCGGTGGCAAAGGCGTCGTCGTTCTCGACGGGGATGATCTCGTCATAGACCTGGGTATCGAGGACGTCGGGCACAAAGCCGGCGCCGATACCCTGGATCTTGTGCGGGCCGGCCTGGCCCTTAGAGAGCACCGGGGAGGTGGCGGGCTCGACGGCGACGACCTTAATCTCGGGGTTTTGCTCCTTGAGGAACTCGCCCACGCCGGTCACGGTGCCGCCGGTGCCAACGCCGGCGACGAAGATGTCGACCTTGCCGTCGGTGTCGTCCCAGATCTCGGGGCCGGTCGTGGCCTTGTGGATGGCGGGGTTGGCGGGGTTCACAAACTGGCCGGCGATGATGCTGTTGGGGGTCTCCTTCTGCAACTCTTCGGCCTTGGCGATAGCGCCCTTCATGCCTTTGGAGCCGTCGGTGAGCACGAGCTGCGCACCGTATGCCTGCATGAGCTTGCGGCGCTCGACGGACATGGTCTCGGGCATGGTGATGATCACCTTGTAGCCGCGGGCCGCCGCCACCGAAGCGATGCCGACGCCGGTGTTGCCGCTCGTGGGCTCGATGATGGTGTAGTCGCCACCGCGCACGAGCTTGCCGGCCTTCTCGGCCTCGTCAATCATGTTCTTGGCGACGCGGTCTTTGACGGACCCGGCGGGGTTGAAGTATTCCAGTTTGACGAGCACACGGGCCTTGAGGTCCTCGTCGGCCTCGAAGTGGGTGAGCTCCAGAAGCGGGGTGTGGCCGATAAGCTGATCGATGGACGTGTAAACATTGCTCATGGTGAACCTCCAAAGTGTTCAAATGACTGGATACCGTGTGGTTTTACGGTGTGTGTAGCAGCGAAACCCACAAACCTTATAGGTTGTTCGTTTTGCTGTTGGCAAGCATAGTAGACAGTAAAGCCTAGTAACGCAATAGGAAATAGAAGATTATTACGAGTCGATTAACCATCTTGACGGGAATAGGTATTTTCAAAACCAATTTTTCGGCTAGAATTTCTACGAATTAAAAGACCGAAAGGCAGCTATATATATGTTGGTTTCCACAAAGGGCAGATATGCCCTACGCGTTATGGTCGACCTGGCCGAGCATCAGGCGGCCGGTCGCATCCCGCTCAAAGAGATCGCGGCGCGCCAGGGGATTTCGGAGAAGTACCTCGAGAATATTCTGGCGACGCTCGTGCGCGCCAATATGCTCTCGGGCATGCGCGGCAAGGGCGGCGGCTACGTGCTTACGCGCCCGCCCGAGCAGTACACGGTGGGCGAGATCTTGCACCTGACCGAGGGCAGCCTGGCGCCGGTCGCCTGCCTGGATGGCGACTGCAAGGGTTGCTCGCGATCTGATGAGTGCCCCACGCTCGACGTGTGGAAGAACCTTGACAAGCTCATCAACGACTACCTCGACGGTGTGACGCTCGATCAACTTGTCGCTCCCAATGAAGGCTACGATTACGTCATCTAACCCATACCTGCCATGTGGGGACAGGGTGGAAATGGCAGATTCTCTCGCCCTTTGAGACTTGGCAAATAAGAAGGCCGCCCATTTTTGCGATGGGCGGCCTTCGTTTTGGGCTGTTGAGACGGGCGCGGCCGGAATGGCCGTTTTAGCCCTCGGCGATGCTGTCGAGGATGCTGCGCATGATGGACACCAGGATGCTGCCCATAAAGGCCGATCCAAAGCTGGCGATGGAGATACCCGCGCCCAGCAGATTGACCGACAGATAGCTGGCCAGCTCGAGCATAAAGCTGTTGACTACGAGCTGAAAAATACCCAGCGTAATGATCGTGAGCGGCAGCGAGATAACCGTCAGGAACGGCTTGACGAGCGAATCGACGATGTTCAAGAACAGTCCCACGAAGGCGAAACAGACCCAGGCCTCGGCAAAACCGAAGGGCTGGATGCCGGGGACGAGGAACGTGGCAATCGCGATGGCGATAGAGGTAAAGAGCCAGTTAAGCATAAAGCGCATGGTGTGAATCCTTTCTTGCGCAGGGTGCGTCGGTGTCGCGTGAAGCGGTTTGCTGCGGCAGCTTGGACGGCCGCTCGGGTGTGCCGCCTTGTTCGGCCGCCCATTGTCTCAGATATTCGTGGAGCTTACGTGCGCATTCGGTTTCAAAACGGCGTTCGTCCTAGAAAACGCGCCGCTGGCAGAGAGTTTTGTCGCTTTAGTTTGGTGGTGTGCTAAACTGCTACGGGCAAAAGCCACAGGCGTTGCCCTATTGCATAGAACGGGCGAACGATGCCCGATGTCAGTATCAACTTCGATGCCTTTTGGCGGGTTTGGCGGTGATCGATGAATATCGAGAACATGTTTGACAAGCCTGATGTCAAGCAGCTGGTCCACGCATTTAGTCTTTTGGATGACGAGAAGGATATCCAGGCGTTTTTGACCGATATCTGCACGCCGCGCGAGATCTGCGATCTTTCGCAACGTCTGCAGGTTGCGCGTTATCTGGATGAGGGCGAGCCTTATGTTGAGGTTCAGGCCCGCACCGGCGCTTCGTCCACTACGGTGAGCCGCGTTTCAAAGGCACTCAACGGCGAGTACGGCGGCTATCGCAAGATCCTCATCAAGCTGGAGGATGGCGAGTAGGCCAGCGGTAAAAACGAATTGCGCAGAACCGTCCCTTCGGGGGCGGTTTTTTTGATCCTTTGGGGACGGAGGAAAACGGATCACTGGGTTAGACTGACCTCCTCGGTGATCCATTTTCCTCTGTCTCCAAGGGGTCAAATCTGTTGGCGTGGGGCAAATCTGTCCGCGCGGGCGGGTAGGATGGAAGCATTGAATATTGCGAACGGTTTGAGTGGAGGACCATGCCTGTTCGAATCTATACCACCAACGCCGGCGCGGATTTGAGCGATGCCGAGGCGGCGCTGCTTGCCGACCTTATTGCCCGCCACGGGCGTGCCGTGCTGCTGGCGCCAACGTTTGCCGAGCTCGACCTGTGCCGTCATGATGCGGCGGAAGCCGGCGTTTCGCTGGGTATTGACTACAAGACGCCTACATCGTGGCTTCGCTCGCTTTGGGAGCTTTTGGGCGACGGGCGCGGTTTCGTCGACAACCTGCAGCGCCAGATGCTGTTTTCGGACATGGTAGCGCGCCTCGACGACGCCGACCTGCAGCCGCTTTCGCGCAGCCAGGGCACGGTGCGTATGCTCGTGCGTATGGCTCGCGATGTGCTGCCGGGTGTGGCAGGGACAGGCACCGAGCGTTGCTGCGACAACGTTTGCAAGCCCAAGCCCAAAAGCGACGCCGAGGCTCGCGTGTTTGAACTTTTGTGCGCCTATGCGCGCGGTTTGGACCGTCGAGATATGGTCGAGCCCTGCGAGGCGGCTGACATTATGGCCGGCGCTTTGGCCGACAACCTGCCGGGGTGCGCCCGCGCCGTTTGCGTGCGCGGCGTCACGTCATTTACGTATAGCCTGCTCGAGCTGCTGTCCGCCGTGGCAAACAACGGGGGAGAGGTTGTCGTGCTGCTTGCCCGCGAGCAAGCGGCGATGCGCGAGGAGCTTGCCGCGGCATTTGATGTCCGCGGTGTGCTGTTTGAGATCGCGCCGCTGGGGGAGGGCGCCGCCGCGCCCCAGACTGCCTCCAAGTCCGCTGCTCAGCCTGCCTTTATTGAGGTCGCCGGCCCCCATGCCCGTGCCCATGCTTATGCGGACGTCATCGATAAGTTGGTGAAAGCGCACAAGGAGTCCAAGGACGATAAAGTTGCTGCAACACCCGCCGACCCCGTACGCGTGCTCGTTGTTTCTGCCCGGGCACCCCAGCTGTTCGGCGAGCTTGCCGCTCGTTTGGCGGCGCGCCACGTTGCTGCCGAGACGGCCGAGTTCACGGCGTTTTCCCAATCCATTGCGGGCAGGCAGTTCACGGCGCTCGCCAACCTGATCGAGCGTATGAAGGCCGCCGACGAAGGGGCAGCTTCTAAGACTGAGTGGTGGCCCGCTCCGGAGCTTACCGACTGGATTTACAGCCCGCTTTCGGGTGCCGACGCCGCCAGCGCGCGCACGTTCGACAAGAATATGCGACTGTCGCGCAGCAAGACCACTGCGGGCGTCAAGAGCCTGCTGCAGAGCGTGCAGGGCCAGGTGAGGGGCGCGCGTAAAGCGGCGAGCGACGAGAACTGGTTTAAGAACGTGCCGTGCGTGATCTCGGACGTGTTCCAGGCGCTGTGGCGCGACAAACCCGTGACGGCGCTCAAGGCCATGCTTGCCGTTGCCGAGGCACTGCCCGATCGCGCACTTGGCGGTCTCGACGGTCAGGCCCGTCGCCAGGCGGAGGTGGCCCTGCTGCGCCACGTCATCGACATCCTTATGAATGGCGCCCGTGCGCTCGACGTGTCGCAGGCCGCGACCGTGCCCGTGCTCGATGACATTCGCACCAAGGTGGACAAGCGTAGCGCCGCCTACGATTACGAGACCTACGAGGTTGACCGTGCGCCACGCGCCCAGGTTCGCTTTGCTTCGCTTGCCGATGCGGCGGCCCTGCGCCCCGGCAGCTACGATGCCGTGCTGTTTGCCGACGTCGACCTGGACAGTTATCCGCTCTCACATGAGGAGGGCCCGCTGGCAACGCTGACGGCAGAGTTAGATCGCAGCGGTGTGACGCTTGAGCCTGCGGCCTTGCTGCGCGCACGCTTTGGCCGCGCGATACAAGCGTCGCGTGGTCCGGTTACGCTCGCCCGTGTGACCCACGATCGTCAGGCGCGCGAGTGCTATCCGGCGGCCGTGTGGACCGAGTTGCGGGCGCATGCCGAGGCCGCTAACGATGCTAAGGCCGCTGACGCCGACAAGGCCGCTGACGACGCTAAGGCCGTTGGCGCCGACAAGGCGAAGTGTGTGGGTGAGGGCGATATCGTAAGGGACTTCGATCCCGCGGCAGGCGAAGGTCTTAGGCGCGAGCGCGTGACCTGCGAAGCTCCTCAGTATCTGAGCGATGAAGCCATTCCGTATTTGGTCCTGCGTCGTCGCGATGGCGAGGGCGAGGATGCGCCGCTGGTGCCGCGCCTGACGTCTGCCTCGCAGATCGAGGCCTATTCGACCTGCCCGCTATGCTGGTTCGTCTCGTACCGCGTGAAGCCCCAGTCGATCGACGCTGGCTTTGGCAATATGGAGAAGGGCAACTTTGTCCACGACGTGCTGGAACACTTGCATGCCCGTCTGCCCCAGGAGGGCATGGAGCGCGTGACACCCATGAATCTGCCACGCGCGAAGGAGCTGCTGCGCGAGGTCTTTGACGAGACCTTGGCCGAGCATGCGGGCAAGCGCGGTACCGAGGGCCCGCTCGTGCCGCTCTCCCCGGTGGAGGAGCGCCAGGTGGCCGAGATTTTGCCGCAGCTGGAGGGCGTTCTTGCCTACGAGTCCGAGGCGCTCGCGCCCTTCGCGCCGCGCTACCTGGAGTTTGCGTTCAACGAGCTCCAGGTCGAGTATGCCGGCTGGCCGCTCGGCGGGCGCATCGACCGCGTGGATGTGGATGCCGAGAATCGCGCCGTGGTAATCGACTACAAGCATCGCACGGGCGTTGAGGAGTTTAAACTCGCCGACCCCACGGTGCGCGATGAGGAATCGGGCGAGGCCGCCATCGACGACCCGCGGTGGCTGCCGCCCCATACCCAGACGCTTATCTATGCGCAGGCTATGCGCCGGGCGCTGGATCTGGACACCCGCGCGGCGCTCTATTTTTCGACCAAGGGCGGCAAACCGGCGCTGCGCGGCGCCGCGAGTGCCGAGCTGCTCGAGGAGGAGCGTGGTGACGGCCGCATCCCGGGGCTTAAGAAGGGCTTTCCCGGCGAGGGCGGCAGCATGGACTTCGACGCCCTGCTCGATCGCGTGGAGGACGGCATCGCCGAGCGCCTGCGCGAGCTCGAGGCGGGCAACGTTGCCGCCGTCGACCCGGCGTCGACGCAGGCCGCGCATGCGCGCTGCTCGTATAACCACGAAGGAACGTTTGTAAGGAGGGACGTGTAGACCATGGATCTTTCGACTTTGATGCCGCAACAACTGCAAGTCGTCAAAACGCTCGACCGCCCGCTGTTTGTCTCGGCAGGTGCCGGCTCGGGCAAGACCTTTACCCTCACGCGCCGCATCGTCTATGCGCTCTCGCCCGAATCCGGTCCGTTTGTCGAGCATCTGGATCAGGTGCTCGCCATTACCTTTACCAAAGATGCCGCGGCCGAGATTCGCGACCGCGTGCGTCGCGCGCTCATCGACGAGGGCATGGACGAGGAAGCCCTGACCGTCGACGATGCGTGGATCTCGACCATTCACGGCATGTGCTCGCGTATCCTGCGCGCACATGCGTTGGAGCTGGGCATCGATCCCGAGTTCACGGTGCTCACCGATACCGACGAGCTTATGGACCAGGCTGTTGAGCATGTGCTGGCCCGCGCGACGGCGCCCGATGCCGCCCCCGAGCTCGCCGCTTCGCTTAAGGCCCTCTACGCTTGGTATCCCATGGCGGGCGAGGGTGGGCCGTTTGGCGCCGGTACCACCATTAAAGGGCTGGTGCGTGAGCTGCTGGAGCTCTCGAGCCAGCTGCCGGGCGGTATGGACGACGTGTGCGTGGCGCGCGGCCAGGCCGATACCTCGGCACTCGCCGATGCCTATCGTGCGGCGCTGGGCGCAAGCAAGGCCGCGACCGAGAAAGCGCAGGTGGCACTCGATGCCATCGACGCGTTTGAGGCGAGCGGCAAAACCATGGAGGATGCGGCGCGACTCATGATGTCGTGCAGCATGCCTCGGGCGAGCAAGGCGTTTTCTAAGGAGCAGGTGGAGCTACTCAAGGCCGAGGCTGCCGATGCGTTTATCAATATCGTGCTGGCCTGCGGTGGTCCCGCGCTCGATGCGCTGGTGGGGCTTGCTCGTGCTGTGGAGGCGGAATACCGCGCGCTCAAGGCTGACCAGTCCGCGCTTGATAACAACGACCTGCTGCGCATGGCGTACGAGGCGCTGCGCGATTATCCTGCCATCCGAGCGGCCTATGAAGGTCGCTTTAAGATGGTCATGATCGATGAGTTCCAGGATACCGACCAGATGCAGGTCGATTTGATCCGTTACCTGACGGGCGCGGGGGAGCGCGCGCTGTGCACCGTAGGCGATGCGCAGCAGTCGATTTACCGCTTCCGTGGCGCCGAGGTCGAGGTCTTCCGCCGCCAGGAGCGCAAAGTGGGCTCCTCTGCTGCGCCCGAGACGGCTGTCGCATCCGATGCCCCCGCCGGCGAGCTCGTCAAGCTTGTACGCAACTTCCGCAGCCACGACGAGGTGCTGCGCTATGTGGCGCGCGTCTTTGACGGCGACACCGGTGGTTTGATGCAGGGGTTCTTGGATCTTGAACCGAGCGACGAACGCGAGGACAAGCTCAAGGCGAAGGCATCGCGCCGCCAGGCGATCTTCGTTGCCGGTGGCAGTACGCAGGAGCGAACGCAGGCGAAAGCTCGTGCGATTGCGGAGCGATTCCAAGCACTCGTTAAAGCGGGCCAGCCCCAGGGCAGCATGGTCCTGCTGCTGGGCCGCATGACCAACGCCGATGTCTATGCGCAGGCCTTCCGCGACCAGGGG
Source organism: uncultured Collinsella sp. (assembly GCA_905199545.1). Lineage (GTDB taxonomy): Bacteria > Actinomycetota > Coriobacteriia > Coriobacteriales > Coriobacteriaceae > Collinsella. Next base: position 132,019 of record CAJKGW010000001.1, on the reverse strand, counting down.
CTCGACTGCGTCATCGCGGGCGGCTCGGTCTTTGCCCAGGCTGCCGAGGTCCAAACGGTGCGTGCCCTGGTGTGCGCGCTTGCTAACCCGGCCGATACGGCGCAGGGTCTTATGCCGCTGCTGGCCTCGCCGATGTTTGCGCTCGGCGCTCAGGAGTTCCTGGCGCTGGCGACCAAGCTGGACGACCAGACGGGGGAGACCTCGCGCCGCAACATCGACGTGGGCATCATGAGCGATTCCGATGTGCCGGGTTTGCAAGACTTGCCGCTCGTGACGCGCGCCCGCGAGGTGCTGCGGTATGCGCTCCGTCGCGTGGGCCGCGATTCGTTCGCCGCCATCGCGCGCGATACTGTCAACGCCTCCGGCTGGTTTGTGCGTCTGGCGCAGCGTGGTCCCGAGGGCAAGGCCATCGCCGCCAACGTGCTCAAGGCGCTCGACGCCGTGGCCGAGGCAGAGGTCGAGCTCGGCAATTCTCCGCGCTCCATCGCGCTCGCCTTCGACCGCTTCTTGGCGGGCAAGGAGGCCCCGGGCGCGCTCAACGAGGAGGGCGACGGCGCGGTGCGCATCATGACCGTGCATGCGTCCAAGGGTCTGGAGTATCCGGTCGTAGCGGTTGCGGAGTGCTTTGGCGTGCGTAAGTCCTCGGGTGCGGCTCAGATGGGGCGTGTCGAGGGCGGAGCGCAGGTCGTGGCGCTGCCGGCACGCTTCGACGGCGTTAAACTCGCGGACGGCACGTTCGTAAAGGGCGATGACGTCAAAAAGCAGTTTGAGCATGCGTTTAAGGGTAAGGGCACGTCGCTATGGTTGCCGCCAGAGCTCATGGAGGATGTCTGCGCGACGGGTTCTCCCGCCGAGGCATTTGCCCGCCTGCGCAACGACGACCTGCAGCTTTCGCTCGAGGAGCGGGCTCGCTTGCTCTATGTCGCCATGACGCGAGCGCGCGAGCTGGTCATTCTGGCGATGGATGTCGGCGTGAGCCGCGGTAAGGTGACGGCGCCGACCTTCGACGTCGAGACCGATCTGACCTACGACGTGCTGCGTCGTATTCTGCCTACCGACGCTCTGGACATGCCACAGCTCGATGCCGACCGCCTAGTGTTCGACAACTCCCAGCCGGGCGACTACGAGCTCATTTCGCTCGCGGACTTTACCTTTGGCGAGCAGGCGTTTGAGGCCAACGCTTCGCTGGATGTCGAGGGCAGGCTTGTCCGCGGCGATGCGGAGCCGGAGGGTGCCGGTGCGGATGCCCGCGCCGCTGTTCCCGGTCCTGCCGACCCCGAGCCCGATGCGTTTGAGCTCGTGTATCCCCAGGCGGTGGGCGTGCGCATGGGCACCTGTCCGTATCCGGCGCGCGATTCGTACAGCTACTCGTCAATTGCCGCGGCGCTGCATGCCGAGTCCGAGGACCGTGCCGCCGAGGCACACGTGCCCATGGACGAGGCCGGCGATGATGCGGAGTCGGATGGCTCGGAGATGGCCGATGCAGGCGCGGCCGCCGTTGAGCCCGCCGGCAACCCCATGGCGCTGGGCTCGGCGTTCCATGCCGCCTGCCAGTGGCTGATCGAGATGGGTGCCGATGAGCTGCCCGCCGCGCGTGCCGATGCGCTGGCGCGTCTGTGGCGCCTGACGCCGGAGCAGCGCGAGCGCTTCGACGTTGCCCTGGACCGCTGGCTCAAGTCGGCGGTCCGTGCCGAGCTGCTTGCCTGGCCGTGCGTTCGCGCCGAGGTGCCGTTCTTTTCGCTGGGCTGCGAGGACGAGGACATCGCTCGCTACGGTGCATATGCCGAGGGCGCCATCGACGCTTTGACGACGAACCCGGCGGATTCGTCACGCGCGCTGGTCATCGACTACAAGACGGGCGGCACACCGGACGAGACGCCGGAACAGCTGCAGGAGAAGCACGCCCTGCAGGCGCGCGTTTACGCTGATGTTCTGCACAAGGCGGGCTTTGAGGCCGTGACCGTCAAGTTCGTCCGCGTGGAGCAGACCGATCCCGCCAACCCCTGCGAGCCCCAGGTGGTCACCTACAACCTCTAACCCTCAACAACCTGCGGTGGAATCCCTATCGATTCCACCGCAGTCTTTTTGGACGGGGCTCTTTTAGCTACTTTGGGCAAACCCACACGGCCGCCCCGGAATAAAGCCCTCAATCGTCCAAATAGCACCGCAACGCATGGGAGAGTCTGGGACGGTACAATAGCTCGAACGGTTCAAACGAATAAGGAGCTATCATGCAGCTCACCAAAACGCTTGAGGTGACGCCGGAGGAGCTTTTTGACGCTCTGGCGGGGTCCATCATGCAGGATATCGAGAACGCCACGGGCAAGTGTCCCAGCCGCAACAAGCTCAACGGCTATAAGTACGAGAAGCGCCCATACCGCAAAAGGTAAGGTGACTCTTCATCGGAAACCGTGAACGCTTCGGGTTTCGAGTCAGTAGCGAACAGCCCGACAAAAAATGTTGTTGGAAGTGCCAAATGAATAAGAATGCCGCTACGCAACTGCACATCTATTCCGCCTTTTTCGTACTCGCGGGATTTGTTTTAAATCGGGGAGTGTTTCTACTTTTCCTTGCGGATAAAGGAATGTCTGTCACGGAAATCGCGCTTTATCAAGCCCTGTACAACATTGCAACGGTCGTCCTCGAGCTGCCAACAGGGCTGGTAGGCGATTTCTTTGGAAAGAAGTTCTCGATTCAAGTGGGCGTTCTGCTTCTTTTCTTCCATACGGCTGGCATGCTGTTGCTCTCAGGCCCCTTTCTCGTCGCGCTTTCCCTTGTCGAGGCACTCGCCTACTCCCTTCAATCGGGATCCGAACAAGCACTTTTATATGAAATTGCCCGAAATGCCGGTCAAGGAGAGCGCTTCCTCACCATCAACGCTCGGCTGCTTGCCGCGCAATCAATCGCGACGGGAGTGGCAATCGTACTTGGATCATTCATTGCCCAAGTATCTTGGAGTGCCCTCTACGTATGCGTTTCCGTTTTCTATCTCCTGCAGCTTTTCCTTCTGTATCCCATTGAGAGGATGGAAACGACCCATTCCAAAAACTCTGGGGAGGAAAGGTTTGACGTAGCCAAGATCTTCAGACGCGAAACCTGGAGCATTGGAGAATCCGCTTTTGCGGTGTTGCTTCTTCTAATCGGCACAAGCATGCTCGATGGATTCTATGGGAGTTATTACAACTTGAATCAGTTGGTATTCGACGCATTTGATGCTCCCGTCTCCATAATAGGAATCTTTTTCGGTGCATCCTATGCAGTAAATGCGACGGCCTACATTGCAGCAGATTTCTTCTCATCGCGTTTCGGGAAAAGAAATACCATGCTCGGCTCGATGCTAATCGAGGCCGGTCTTTTCATGATTCTTCCGTGGTTCGCTTCAAATCCGCTGTGTTTGTTTGGCCTTAGCATGGTGCTTTGTTTTCTCCCAGAAGTGGTGTACATCACTTCGGAAAACTTAATCCAAGACGCGATAGCGGACGATCTCCGCGCGACGATCCTTTCCGTCGCGTCTCTGGTAAGGGCTCTCTTTTCTGCAATGTTTTTCTCCATATTTGGATATGTGTTGGGGTTATATCCCATTCAGATAGCGCTCGGTGTTATTGGCGCAATCGCGATAGCAATTACCGCCGTTGTTTCTTTAAATGCAGGCGCGCGTCTATTCGGATGTTCTGCACAAGGCGGGCTTTAAGACGGTGACGGTCAAGTTCGTCCGCGTGGAGCAGTCCGATCCCTCCAACCCCGCCGAGTCCCAGGTGGTCACCTACAACCTCTAGCTCACCAGGGCCGTCCGCACGCCCAGTCTCCCCATAACTTGCGGTGAAATAGTTCCTGTTTTACGGCCCAGCTGGCTCCAGCAGGAACTATTTCACCGCAACTCAGAATCAGTCGGGGGTGCGGATTACGCGGATGAAGTTGCCAATCAAGGGTGCGGATTACGCAAATTTACACTTGACGTTCATCTCGGGTGGGCCTATAAATACATGTGATGGGTTGTTATCCCTTTGGGGAGCATGGCCATCCGGATTCCGTTCGTTATTCAATTGCACATATATTCGGGTGTCACTTTAGGGCATGACCGTAGGCAAGTAGGGTGCTGCTTTCTGCCGAGGTCATGCCCTTTTTGTTCAGCTCCGAATGAGTGCCCTATCATCAAGAGAGGAGGTGCATCGATATGCTGGCGATCAGAAAGCTCAACAATAACGCCGTGATTTGTCGAGATAGTCGCGGTCGCGAGGTCGTGGCGCTCGGCAAGGGTGTCGGCTTCGGTGGTGACTTCCCCCGGGAGCTCGCGATGGACCATATCGAGCGCACGTTCTATAGCATCGATGCCGAGGGGCAGCGTATCATGCAGGATCTTCCTGCCGATGTGGTGCTGTTTACGGCAAAGATCATGGATATTGTAGAGAACGAGCTGCCTTACGAACTCAGTCCCAACGCCGTGCTCATCATGGCCGACCATATCGCCTTTGCGATTGCGCGGCAGAGGAAGGGCATTCGTTTTGATATGCCCCTTACCTATGATGTGCAGCAGCTTTATCCGCTGGAATACAAAATCGGCCGCTACATTACCGCGCGCGTGCGGCAGGAGTTGGGCGTCGAGCTGCCGCGCGAAGAGGTGGCAAGCATCGCCATGAATCTGGTCAATGCAAAGACTGGGGCAGAGGTTACTGTGGCAAGCGATCGCGCCCAATCGTTTGAGCGCCTGCTCAACGATGTCACTGATATCGTCGAGTACGATTTCCGTACCATCATCGATCGGGAGTCTTTTGAGTTCTCACGGTTTGCGACACACGTGCAGTATCTGTTCAAGCGTATCAAGGGTAACGATAGCCTCAGCAGCGCCAATTTGCCGCTTTATGCGAATTCGCGCGAGGAGTTTCCCGAGCTTGCGCAATGCATCGACCACATCTGTACCTATATGAAGCGGGAATGGCATACGGAGCTCACCGACGAGGAGAAGCTTTACTTCATGCTCCATGTCAACCGTATCTGTACGAAGGCGGAATCCGGCACAGCCGGACGCTGACAACCCAGGCCAGAAGGATTGTAACCTGTGTTAGGGCAGGGCATGACCTCCGAAAGTACGAGAACCATCTCGTGCCACGACGATTCGTGGCGTAAAAGGAGGAATGATGACTAACTATCAAAAACTCGCCCAAAGAATCATCGAAGAGGTGGGCGGCAAGGCGAATGTTTCAAGCGCGACGCATTGCATGACGCGTCTGCGCCTCGTTCTTAAGGACGAGGGGCTTGCAGATGACGCCAAGCTCAATACGATTCCCGAAGTGATTAGCGTGGTGCACGCTGGCGGCCAGGTGCAGCTCGTAATCGGGCCGACCGTCGACAAGGTCTACGGCGCGGTATGCAGGGAAGGCGGCTTTGAAGTCCAGACGGCGATTGATGAAGATCTGGACGCAGCAGAGAGGCTTCCCTGGAAGGAGCGGTTCGCTCCGAAGCGCATCGGCAATCTGATTCTCGATGCGGTGAGCGGCTCTATCGCTCCCATTCTGCCCGTGTTCTGCATCGCGGGTATCTTCCGCATGTTCACCATTTTGCTTGGTCCGGAAGGCGCGGGCCTTCTAGCCGCGGAGGGCAGCATGTACCGGCTCTTCACCTTGGTGGGAGACGCGGCATATTACTTCCTGCCGATCTTCGGTGCCTATGCGGCGGCCAAGAAGTTCCAGACGAGTCCTGTGCTCGCGCTCATGACGGCTGCTATTATGATTCATCCGAGCATGCTCGCTATCGTCGAGGAGGGCGCTCCGTTCGACGTCTACGGCATCCCCATGACGCTGGTGAATTACACACAGTCGGTGCTTCCCATCATCCTCATCGTGTGGATTCAGTCCTACGTAGAGGGGCTTATCAAGAAGCATTGCCCTGACATGCTGCGCATCCTCGTGATTCCAGTGGGGACCATGCTCATCATGCTGCCGCTTGCACTCTGCGTCTTCGGCCCCGCCGTCTCCTTCATTATGGGCATCATCGCCGATATCATCATCTGGCTCGGCGCGAACGCCGGTCCGCTGTGCGGTCTGGTGGTCGGTGCGACGTGGAACCTCGTGATCGCTACCGGCATGCATGTGCCGATTCTCACCGCTATGATGCCCGGCTGGCTTGAGGTGGGCTATGACGCCGTGTGCACTCCGGGTACGACGGTGGTTGTTTACGTGACGCTTGCGGTCGCGCTCGCCTACGGCATCCGTGCAAAGGGCAAGGCTAACCGTCAGCTCGGTTGGACTACCTTCGCTACCTATGCGCTCGGCCGCGTATCCGAGCCCATCATTTACGGCATCCTCTTGCGCGATAAGAAGGCGCTCGCTTGGTCGATGATCGGCGGCGCGGCCGGCGGCCTTGCATGCGGTCTGCTCAACGCGCGCATCTTCGTCTTCTCGGGAGTCGGCTTTCCGTGGATGAACGTCATCAAGTTCAGCCAGGACATCATTCCGGGCGCCATCAGCTGCGCGATTGGCTTTGCGGTGACATTCGCCCTCTGCATGGTCTTTGGCTTCGACAATCGCGAATCGGGCGAGAAGGAAGCCGAGGAGGCCCTTGAGGCTTAAGCGCTGCATCTAGAAGGGTGCCTTAGCGCAACGAGTCTCTTCTCGGAACTGGGGCCCCATGAACCCGGACGGGCACCGCTGCATGGTGGTGCCCGTTCGCACTAAAAGCAAGATAAGGAGGACTCCCATGCCATTGCGTTCTGATTTCCTCTGGGGCGGCGCGCTTTCCGCCAACCAGTGTGAGGGTGCCTGGGACGAGGGCGGGCGGGGGCTCGCCAACGCGGATCTTCTGCCGTACGGGCGGGACCGTCTCGCCGTCATCAGGGGTGACGACGTTCCGCTCGAGCCGCTGTCCGACCATTACTACCCGGCCCAACAGGCCATCGATTTCTATCATCATTACCGCGAGGACATCGCGCTCTTCGGCGAGATGGGCTTCAAGGCTCTGCGCCTCTCCATCGCATGGAGCCGTATATTCCCCAACGGGGATGACTCCGAACCCAACGAGCAGGGCCTCGCGTTCTATGAGGATGTGTTTCGCACCTGCCTCGAACAGGGCATCGAGCCGGTGGTGACGCTCAACCACTATGACGTGCCCATGCATCTTGTTACGGCATACGGCGGTTGGCGCAACCGCGCTCTCGTGGGCATGTTTGAGCGCTTCGCTCGCACTGTGTTCGCACGTTACCGCAATCAAGTGCGCTCTTGGCTCACGTTCAACGAGATCAACATCATGACCTCTGCGTGCTTCATGGCGGCAGGCATCGTGTTTGATGAGGGGGAGGACCGCTACGTCTCCGTTCATAGCGCGGTGCATCACGTGCTCGTGGCGAGTGCTTGCGCGGTGCGCGCCTGCCATGAGATCATCCCTGGTGCGCAAATCGGCTGCATGCTCAATGCGGGTATTTTCTATCCTGCTACCTGCAACCCTGCCGACGTTAAAACGGCTCAGGACGAGAATCGCAAGCACTATATGTTCACCGACGTGCAGGTGCGCGGCCACTATCCGTGCTACATGCTCACGGAGTATGAACGTCAAGGGTTCGCGATTCCTTGGGCGGAGGGCGATGAGGAGGTCCTTGCGCAGAATCCGGTGGACTTCGTGGGCTTCTCTTACTACTCGACGCGCGTGGCGCAGGCAAACACCGAGGGGCAGTTCGACTCCAATCTACTCAAGAGTGCCCCCAACCCTTACCTCAAGATGGAGCCATGGGGCAGATTCATCGATCCCGCAGGGCTGCGCATCACCATGAACGACATATACGACCGGTACGAAAAGCCGCTCTTTATCGTGGAGAACGGTCTCGGAGCCCCGGATGAGCCGGATCAGAACGGCTTTGTGGATGATGGATACCGTATCGATTACCTGCGCGAGCACATCCAGGCTATGAAGGACGCCGTCGAAATCGACGGGGTGGACCTCCTGGGCTACACGTGCTGGGGACCGATCGATCTGGTTTCGGTCGCAACGGGCCAGATGCGCAAGCGCTACGGTTTCATTTATGTCGACCTCGATGACGAAGGACACGGCACACGTCGGCGCAGCAAGAAAAGATCGTTCGAGTGGTATCGCAAGGTAATTGCCTCAAACGGCGAGGACCTGAGCTGAGCTTTCCTCAGGGGCCGGACCGCGACATGGGGTCGCGGTCCGGCCCCTTTGCGACGAATGAAGCAATCAGGTCAAAGCAGCTAAAAAAGACACGTCCCAAAAAGACTGCCCGTGTTGGTTTGGCTAGGTTCGGGTGCTGTCCGTGCCGTGGGGTAAAATCGTTCAGTCAGAACACGAACCCGCATCGGAGCTCATCACATGGCATTCGTCCATCTGCACAATCACACTGTTTTCTCCATGCTCGACGGCGCAACCCGTATCCAGGATATGGTCAACCGTGCCGTTGAGCTTGGCATGCCCGCCGTGGCCATTACCGACCACGGCTACATGTATGGCGTGCCCGACCTGGCGCTGGCCTGCGACGCCGTCAACCACAACACGCCCGAGTACAAAACCTGGAGCCACGACAAGGCCTTCTTGGAAAAGGATCGCCGCGACGAGCTGGTGGAGCCCGACCCCGAGGCAAGCCCGCGCGAGCATGCCCAGTATGTGAAGGACATGGCCATGTGGGACGAGAAGGGCAACATCGACGAGCTCAAGCCGCCCCTGGTCATCAAACCCATCTTTGGGTGCGAGGTCTACTTTACGCCGGACGAGACGCTCGCCCGCGACCATAAGCCCGAGCTCTACCACATGATCCTTCTGGCCAAGGACCAGGAGGGCTACGTCAACCTGATGCAGACGGTCTCCGAGGCCGCCGTGCAGGGCTTTTACTACAAGCCGCGCGTGACGCTCGACAACCTGCGCCGCCACGCCAAGGGCATGATCTGCACGAGCGCCTGCATCGCCGGCATCATCCCCAAATACATCGACCGTGGTGACATGGAGGGCGCCATCAAGTGGGCCGAGACCTTCCGTGACACCTTCGAGCCCGGCGATTTTTATATCGAGATCCAGGAACACGGCATCACCACCGACAACGGCCTGACCGATGAGCAGATGGACCGCACGCTCATTGACATCGCCAAACAGGTGGGCGTCAAGGTTATCGCCACCAACGACTTCCACTACCTGCGCCGCGAGGACGCGCCCGTGCAGGACGTCATCATGTGCATTGGCATGAACGCCAAAGTCGACGACCCCAACCGCATGCGCATGACTGGCTCGGAGTTTTACATGAAGACCGAGGAGGAGATGCGGGCGATGTTCCCGTATTGCCCCGAGGCCTGCGACAACACGCTCGAGATCGCCGACAAGTGCTACGTCGAGCTGGACTGGGACTCCATCATCCTGCCGCGCTTCCCGTTGCTCGACCCCGGCGAGACGCACGAGAGCCAGTTCCGCCGCGAGTGCGAGAAGGGTCTGCGCCAGCACTATGGCGACGACTGGGCCACGCGCGAGATCGGTGGCGTCAACATCAAAGAGCGCTTTGAGTACGAATACAAGGTCATTTGCGACAAGGGCTTTGCCGCCTACTTCCTCATCGTCGCCGAGTACGTGCAATGGGCCAAGGACAACGGCATCGGCGTCGGCCCCGGCCGTGGTTCGGCCGCTGGCGCTATCGTCGCCTACGCTATGAACATCACCGCGTTCGACCCGCTCGAGAACGGCCTGATGTTCGAGAGGTTCCTGTCCCCGCAGCGTACCGAGATGCCCGATATCGATATGGACTTCGACGATGAGCGGCGCCTCGAGGTCGTGGAGCACGTTCGCCAGCTCTACGGCCCCGAGAAAGTCACCCACGTCATCACCTACTCGACCATTAAGGCCAAGCAGGCCATCAACGACGCCGCTCGCGTCCTGGACTACCCGGTCTACATGGGCCAGCGTCTGTCCAAGATGGTCTCGAGCGACCCCAAGGTCAAGCTCAAGCAGGTGCTCGAAAAGCAACCCGGCAAAGAGGACCTGTTTAACCCCGATTTTGCCGAGGCATATAAAAAGGACGACGACGCCCGCCGCATCATCGACACGGCGCTCTCAATCGAGGGCCTCACCCGTGGCGAGGGCGTGCACGCGTGCGCCGTTCTGATCTGCCGCGACCCCGTCAACGAGCACGTGCCCACCAAGCTCGACACCAAGGGCGGCGTCGAGATTACCCAGTACGAGGGCCATACCGTTGCCGACATGGGCCTGCTCAAGATGGACTTCTTGGGCCTGCGCACGCTGACTGTTATCTCCAAGGCAAAGGCAAACATCAAGAAGAACTTCGGCATCGACATCAAAGAGGAAGAGATTCCCTTTGACGACCCCGAGATCTTTAAGCTCATGGGTTCCGGCCACACCGCCGGCGTCTTTCAGGTCGAGTCCGCCGGCATGACGGCCACGATCAAGAACATGAAGCCCACCGAGTACAAGCACGTCGTGGCATTGATCGCTCTGTACCGCCCGGGCCCGCTGGGCGCCGGCATGGTCTCGTCCTACATCAACCGTATGAACGGCAAGGAACCGGCGGTTTCCTACGACGACCGCCTGGACGACATCCTGGGCGAAACCTACGGCACCATGGTCTACCAGGAGCAGGTTATGCTCATCTCCGTCGAGATGTGCGGCTTCTCCAAGGGCGAATCGGACTCGCGTATCCGTAAACCCGTGGCTAAGAAAAAGATCAAGCTGCTCACGTCGACGGTGCTGCACTGGGAGGATGGCTCGGACGAGACCACCTACGACCACTGGATGAACGGCGCTATCAAGAACAACTACACGCGCGAGGTCGCCCAGAAGATTTGGGACGATGTTCTCGAGTTCGCATCTTACGCCTTTAACAAGTCGCACTCCGCCGGCTACGCCATCCTGGTTATGCAGACGGCGTGGCTCAAGGCGCACTATCCGCACGAGTACATGGCGGCCGTTCTGACGTCCTACACGGGCAAGACCGACAAGATCGTTCATTACGTCTCGGCGTGCCGTCACGACGGCATCCCCGTGCTTTCGCCAGATGTCAATGAGTCCGGTACCGAGTTCACGGCTACCAAGGAGGGCGTGCGCTTTGGTCTGGCCGGCATCCGCGGCGTGGGCACCGGCGTGGCGCAGGCGATTATCGCCGAGCGCGAGGCGGGCGGTCCGTTTAAGACGCTGCACGATTTTGTCGAGCGCGTGGACTCGAGCCAGGCCAACCGCCGCGTGATCGAATCGCTCATCAAGGCAGGCGCCTTCGACTCCACGGGGTATCCGCGTCGCCAGATGATGCACTTTGTGGACAAGAACAACCCCGAGAACATCATCGATGCCGCGGTAAAGCGCCAGAAGGATCGCGCGAGCGGCCAGACGTCGTTCTTCGATATGTTTGGCGACGTTGAGGGCTCGGGCTTTGAGGTGAGCGTGCCCGATCCGGATGGCCAGGAATGGGACCGCCACCTTAAGTTGAGTCAGGAGAAGGAGGTTCTGGGCATCTATGTCTCGGACCACCCGCTGCGCCCGTTTGAGTATGCACTAGCCAAGGCGCGTGACTTCTCGTTCTCGCAGATCGACACCGGCTACGAAGTTCAGAATCCTACGGGCGGCACCATCAACCAGGAAATTCCCGAGGGCAAGGCGCTGTGGTGGGCCGGCATGGTCTCGAGCGTGTCCAAGCGCGTGACCAAAAACGGTGACCCCATGGGCATCGTGCAGCTCGAGGACATGGAAGGCGAGGCCACCGTCGTCGTGTTCCCCAAGACCTACAAGGAGGCCGAGGGGTACCTGTACGGCGAGGTCGATCCCGAGACCGGCGCGCAGCTGTCCGATGCCTTTGTGCGCATTAAGGGCAAGCTCGAGCGCTCGGACCGCGGCGACCAGATCATCGCGCAGGAGATCGTGCCGCTCGAGCTCAACGAGGAGAACAACAAGCCCAAGGTGTTTGAGGTCATGGTGCCCAACAGCCGCTTTAGCCAGGGCAATATGGCGCGCCTGGCCACGGTGCTCACCGCTAACCCGGGCGGCGACCGCGTGGAGATCTTTATCGAGCAGGTGGACGGGCGCGTGCTGCGTGCCGAGGTACCTGCCAAGGTCAACGCGCGTTCGATTCCGCTGCTGGCCGAGGCCAAGGCCATTGTGGGTAACCAGGGCCGCGTGACGGTGATCTAAGCTACCCCGGGTGAGATTGGAGGAAGTGATGGCGCAGGGGACGTTTGTGCAGGCGCTTCGCAAAGAGGCGGCGTTGAGCGGCACCTTTATGAAGGGCCGCTCGCTCATGCTCAACGGCGCCGTGCTGTCGATTGAGGACAGCGGCTCGCGCTTCTCCAAAAACGTGACGGTTGAGGGCTCGGTGCGCGGCTCGCGCGGCGACCTGTACAAGACGCACGTGGCGCTCGATATGGACGAGCACGAGGTTATCGACTACGACTGCGACTGCCCCGCCGCATACCGCTATCCCGGTATGTGCAAGCACGCCATCGCCACAGCGCTGGCGTACCTGGACACCAGCGGCATTGAGCCTGTTGAGGGGCTGCGCACGCCGGTTCGCACGTTTACGGCGCAGCCGAAACAGCCCGCGCGCGCCGCGTCCGCCGCGCCGGCCGTCAACCCCAACTTTCCCTTCCCGGCGCCCGTCCCCACGAGCCCGAGCCTTGTGGCGGCGCTTTCCGATCTTTCGGACGCGCGCATGGATGAGCTGGCGAGCATGCGCCGCAAACTTGCCGGTGCCGTTGATCCCGACGCCCCCAAAGCGGCGTTGGAGCCCTCGTTGGTGCCGTACTACAATCCGCTGTTCGCTGACCGCTTTAGCTGGGCGCTCGAGTTCCGCATTCGCTGTGGATCGGTCTCCTACGTGGTCAAGGACATCGACGGCATGGCCGATGCCTACGTGCGCGGCGGCACGTTCTCCTATGGCAAGAAGCTCACGTTTGTCCATTCACCTGAGGCCTTTGACGAAACATCGACAAAGCTGCTCAACCTTGTTGTGACGACAGTTGCCTATCTCGATGACATCACAAGCTCGCGTTCGGCGTCGTACGACTTTGCCCGCAGCGGTTTTGTTGCCGAGCGTCAGTTGCCGCTGTCCGAGCATAGCATCGTATATGTGCTGGACCTGCTGCGCGGCCAGACCATCTCTTTTGAGCCCGCCTGGTCGCGGGGGACGACGACGCGTCGCACCTACGACGTGGCGGTTGAGCTGTCTCCGCAAGGGGAGGACGAGGCGTCCGCTAAGCGCCCACCACTTCTTGCCGCCAAAATCGCGCCGGCGGCTGGTGGTAGCTATGACCTGCGCCTGCCCGCCGATATGTACTGCTTTGCGTCGGGCGATGCCGCCTACTTGGTTGACACGCGCCGCGCGCGCCGTACCGACGCTGCATTTGCTCAGCATGCCGCACCTTTTTTGTCGCGCTTGCTGCCGTGCCGCACGCCCGCCCATATTGCCGCCGAGCAGGTGGGTGAGTTCTGCCGTATGGCGCTGCCCATTTTGCGCGACTATACCGACCTCACCGCGCCCGCCGCGCTCGATACTGTGGCACCCGAGGCGAGCTTTGCCATGGCAATCGGCGTCGACGATGGTCTTGTGACCTGCAAAATTACGGTTACCTACGGCGATTGGTCGGCTGATCTCTTTAGTCTTGGTGCTCCGGGCAGTCCTTTCGAAGAGCAACGCCCCGGCGTTCCGCCCCGCGATACGCTGGCGGAGTTTCGCGTTATGGACACGGCTGCCATGTACTTCGATTTCTACGAGGGCGGCCTGGCGTTTGAGGAGCGCGATGACGAGAGCCTGTTCCACTTGCTGACCGAGGGCCTGTCTGCCCTGTCCGAGCTGGGCGAGGTCATGCTCAGCGACCGTCTGCGCCAGATTTCGGTCCGCCCTGCGCCCAAGCTCTCGGTGCGCGCGACCGTCAAGAGTAACCTGCTCGATGTCGAACTGGGCGCGAGCGGCCTTTCGGCGGCAGATCTTGCCATCTATCTGGACTCGTACAAGCGCCACCAGACGTTCGCGCGCCTGACGTCCGGCGACATCGTGCGCCTGGATGAGGGAGCGCGTGCCGCGTTTGGTCTTGCCGAGGACCTAGGCGTCGATGCCGTCGACCTGCTCGACGGCGTGTCGCTTCCCGCGTCGAGTACCCTTTTTGTCGATAGCATGCTCGCACGCACGCCGGCGCTCGAGGCCGATCGCGACGCTGCGTTCCGCCGCACCGTCGAGCGCCTGGACACGCTCGGCAAGATGGACTTTACGGTGCCGGCATCGCTCAAGGCAACGATGCGCGGCTACCAGGTCGACGGATACCAGTGGCTCGGCTCGCTCGAACACCTGGGCCTTGGCGGCATCTTGGCCGACGACATGGGCCTGGGCAAAACGCTCCAGATGATCGCGCATATCCTGGCGCGCGTGGAGGCGGGGGACACCAAGCCCACGCTCGTGGTATGCCCGGCCTCACTCGTGTACAACTGGACTGCCGAGCTGGAGCGCTTTGCCCCGTCGCTCGATGTGTGCGCCATTGTGGGCGCCAAGGCTCAACGTCGTGTACAGATTGCCGGCGTGGCCGAGCATAACGTGGTCGTAACGTCGTATGACCTTATGCGGCGCGATATCGACGAGTACGTCGAGCAGGATTTTGCCCGCGTGGTGCTCGATGAGGCACAGTACATTAAAAATCCGCTCACGCAGGTGGCGCGCGCTGCCAAGCGCCTGCCTGCCGGCGTGCGCTTTGCCCTGACGGGCACGCCCATCGAAAACCGCCTGTCCGAGCTCTGGAGCATCTTCGACTTTTTGATGCCGGGCCTTTTGGGGACGCGCGAGTCGTTTGCCAAGCGCTTTGAGAGCCCGGTCGAGCACGCCGAGGGTGACAGTGCCGCTCGCCTGCAGGCGCTCGTGTCGCCGTTTGTGCTACGCCGCGTAAAGGAAGACGTGGTGGCCGATCTACCCGAAAAGATCGAGGACACCGTCATGGCACAGCTTACCGGCGAGCAACGCAAGCTCTACCTGGCCAACCAGGACCGCATCGCCCAGCAGGTGCAGCACCGCGAGGCTGGGGAGTTTAAGAAGGACAAGCTCAAGGTGCTCGCCGAGCTCACCAAGCTGCGCCAGATCTGCTGCGACCCGCATCTACACTACGAGGATTACAAGGCGGGGAGCGCAAAGCTCGATACGTGTATGGAGCTCGTGCACGGCGCACTCGACGGCGGGCATCGCATCCTGTTGTTCAGCCAGTTTACGGGTATGCTCGATATCATCGGTAAGCGCTTGGCCAAGGAGGACATCGCCTTCCTTAAGCTCACGGGCGCTTCGTCTAAGGAGAGCCGCGCCAAGATGGTCGCGCAGTTCCAAGCGGGCGAGGTCCCGGTCTTTTTGATTTCGCTCAAGGCGGGCGGCGTGGGCCTTAACCTGACGGCGGCCGACGTGGTCATCCACTACGACCCGTGGTGGAACGTGGCGGCGCAGGACCAAGCGACCGACCGCGCGCATCGTATTGGCCAGCAACATACCGTGACCGTGTACAAGCTCATCGCCAAGGACACGATCGAGGAGCGCATCATGCAGATGCAGGAGTCCAAGCGCGACCTGGTCAACAGCGTGCTCGGCGGCGACGGCATCTCGTCGGCGCTGTTTACCCGCGAAGATGTTCTGGCGCTGCTGGGCGGCGACGGGCGCTAACCCGCTCGGGTGGGGCCGCCAGGGCGGATAGCGCACGCTGCCCCATCGTCCCCGCCCGTTATGTGTTCATTTGCAATGCCGTGGATGGTTTGTCTGCCTTTGGGCATAAGAACCATCAAGAACATTGGCACGTCAGCAAAGGAGAACATCATGGCGAAATTCTTTAAGGACCCCGACGGTAAGCTCATTGCCGCCCTTGGCAACGACGTTGCAACCCCTGCCGGTTGCACGGAACTGACCGCAAACACTGAGGACGCGGCGCACGAGAAGCACGTGCCTGTTGTCGAGACCGAGCGCGACGGTCACGTGATTCGCGCACGCGTTGGCTCGGTCGAGCACCCCAGCCTGCCCGAGCACTATATTGAGTGGATCGCCCTTGAGGCCGAGGGCCGCTTAGAGGTCCATTACCTTGAGCCCGGCATGAAGCCCGCGACGTTTTTCGCGGGCGGCTCCAAGACCGGTACCGTCTATGCCTATTGCAACCTGCACGGGCTGTGGTCCGCGACGTTCTAGGAGCGCGCCCCCGCTCGGGGTATCATAGCTAGCATATGCACATGCGAGCGCCGGCTGCATTATGCGGCCGGCGCTTTTACTACGATTTCGATGGTTTACGACGGAAAGGGCTGAGCCATGAAGCTCGCGCTTGCACAGATCGATATGCGCCTGGGTGATATTGAGGGCATTTGCGGCCGCATCGAGGACCAGGCTCGTCTGGCCCACGAGCGCGGGGCGCGCGTGCTGTGCGTTCCGGCTCCGCTCTTTATGGGCGCCATGCCCGGTGGCCTGGTGGGCGCTGCCGACTTTGAGCACGACATGCTTGCCGGCTTGACTGGTGTCGCCGAGCGCATCCAGGAGCTTGACATGATCTGCATCGTGCCCGCGGCGGTTTCGTTTGAGGGCCAGCCGCTACTCGACTACATGATGCTCAAGGACGGTCATGTGGTGCCGGCCCGTTCGAGCATTGCTCTGCAGCGTGGTGGGAACGGTGATGCCCGTTGGGCACCGCCGGTGTTCGACGTGGACGGCGTGCGTATCGCCGTGATCTTCGACTTGGACCGCGAACTCGAGATGCTGCCGACCGGCGTCGACCTCATCGCCTATTTTCAGTTCAACGCGTTTGATATGACCGACCGCGAGACGGCCGCCATTGCCGCCGTTCGCAGCGGTGCCTACCGCAAGATCGCATCCAAGCGCAGCGTGTGGTTTGCCTGCATGGCGCCGGTCGGTGCCTATGACGAGTCGGTGTATACCGGCGGTTCGTTTGTGCTCGACGACTGCGGTCGCGTGGTGGCCCAGGCGCCGTGTTTTGAGGAGAGCCTGCTGGTTCAGGAGATTCAGCGCGGCGTGATGCTCGATGCCCTGGAAGATCACGAACTGCCCGAGTTCCGTTCCGAGGAGTGGCTGTGGCAGGCGCTGGTGCTCGCCGTGCGCGACAACGCCCGGGCCCACGGTGCGTCGCGCGCCGTGGTGGCACTCGAGGGCGACTTGCCGTCGTCCCTGCTGGCGGCGCTGGCCGTCGACGCTCTGGGCCCACGTAATGTGATTGGCCTGGTGCTGGGGCGCAACCGCATCTTTACGCCGGCGCAGGAGGAGGCCGAGGCTGCTCGCTGTGCCGCCGTTCGCGCCATTGCCGAGCGCCTGCATATTCGCACGGTTGAGCGCGATGCGCCGGATGCCGCGCGCGTGCTCGACCGCGATGTGTCGGCGGGCGACGCCGAGCGCCTGCGCTCTCGCACGCTGGGCCTCATGCTGGAGGACACGGCGCTCGAGTTGGGTGCGATGGCGCTGAGCCCGCTGTCCAAAACCGAGTACGCACTGGCGGCGCCGGCGCTTTGCGGCGGCTACCAGGGCGATTATGCGCCCTTTGGCGATGTGTACCTGTCGACGCTTGAGTTTGTGGCGCGCGTGCGCAACCGCACGTCTGCCGTGGTGCCCCAAGAGCTCGTGACGCTCAACGCGGTGGAAGATTGTATGGAGCGAGTGCTGGCGCAGGCGCTCTCGACGCTCGACGGTCCGGTCGATATGCTCGACCGCGCGGCACAGCTGCTCGGCGGGGTCGAGCCGGGTGAGATCGATGGCGCGCTTGAGGCGCACGTGGACCGCAATCGATCTTTCGACGACATCCCGATGGCCGCTGGCAAGCCTGAGGCCTGCTCGCTGCTGCTGATGCTCGTTCGACAGGGTGAGGCTGCCCGCCGCATGTTGCCGACGGCGCCGATCGTTTCGTCCCGTTCGTTTGCCGAGCGCTCCTGGCCGTACATGCTCGCGTGGTCCGACCTGGGGCTTAACGGCAAGGAGCGTATGACGGTCGATTCGCTGGCGCGCGCCGAGGTGCGCCGTTTTGCTGACGAGGATACTAGTGAGCGCGTGCGAAACGAGATGATGGGCGTGCTGGGCGAGCTACTGGGTATTTCGCCCGAACAAATGGAGGAGTTGCGCTCTGAAGACGGTCAGCGTCGTTTACACGAGGGAATGAAAAAGTTCGAGGGCGAGGTTCAGGACGCCATCGATAAGATGATGGGCGGCCAGGGTGGCCCGCAGGGTGGGCACCAGGGTGGCCCGATGCCGCATCCGCCGGTTGATCCCCGACAGTTCCCATTCTTCTCGCAGAACTAAACTGGGGATGGGATTCGCTCTCAACCCCGATACTTCAACTAAGCATCTTGACCCCGTTGTGTTATTCTAGAACAGACGTTCGTGAGTAGTGCGCGGGGCCTTGCCTTGCGCTTGGTAAAAGACGAGGGGAGGTTGGCTTGGTTATTTTAGGCATTGACCCCGGTTTGGCTCATACGGGTTGGGGGATTATCGAGGAGCGGCGTGGCGAGGTTCGCTGCCGTGCCTATGGCTGCATCGAGACCAGCGCGGGTAGTCCGCTCGCGGTGCGCCTGTCGCATATCGCCCGCGACCTCAAGGGTGTCGTGGAGCGCTATCGACCCGATACCGCTGCTATCGAGAGCATTTACTTTGGCGCCAACGTTCGCTCGGCCATCCCTACGGCGCATGCCCGCGGCGCCGCGCTCGTGGCGCTTTCGGAATGCGCGCTCGAGATTGGCGAGTATACGCCTATGCAGATTAAGCAGGCTGTTGTGGGCACCGGCGCTGCGGACAAACGGCAGGTCGCGTATATGGTTCGTACGCTCACGCAGCTCGATCACGACCCGCATCCCGACCATGCCGCCGATGCCCTGGCCTGCGCCATCTGCCACGTTAACCTCAGCCGCACCCGCGCCCTCACCGGCGGCGAGTTCTATCAACAGAGAGGAACCGGATACTGATGATTTCCCAGCTCCATGGAACGCTTGTCGAGGCCACGATGAGCTCGGCCGTCGTCGACGTGTCGGGCGTTGGCTTTGAACTCGGCATCTCGGGCAGCACTGCGGCCACGTTGCCGACGCCCGGCGGCGAGGTCCGCCTCTACACGCGTATGCAGGTGCGCGAGGACGCCATGACACTTTTCGGTTTTTCCTCTAAGGATGAGCGCACGATGTTCGATCGGCTCGTGTCTGTCTCGGGCGTTGGCCCGCGCTTGGCGCTCGCCGTGCTTTCCACCTATACCGTGGGGCAATTGTATTCGCTGGTGATGGCCGAGGACGACAAGGGCATGGCCAAGGTGCCCGGTGTGGGCAAAAAGACAGCTCAGCGTCTGATCCTGGAGCTCAAGAGCACCTTTGCCAAGGACAAGGGCTTTGTGCCGGTCGACGTGATTCCCGGCCAGGTTGCGATGCCCGTGCCCGCTGCCGCTCCCTCGGCCATCGATGACGCCCGTGCGGCGCTCCTTTCCATGGGCTTTAGCCCGCAGGAGACCGATGTCGCTCTGAGCGGGTATGATGGGCAGGATATGCGTGTCGAGGATCTGCTCGGCGCGGCGCTTAAGCGACTCGGAATGGATGCGTGATGTGGGAAGCCGATGACTCTCAGGACCTGTGGGCGACGCCCGGCAACTCGCCGGCGGCATCCATGGCGCACGGCGAGCGCATGGTGGGCTCGGAGCTGACGGCCGAGGACCTCGATGTCGATCGCACTTTGCGCCCCCAGCGCCTGGACGATTACTGCGGCCAGGAGCATATCAAGCAGAGCCTGCGCGTGTTGATCGAAGCGGCGCAGAGCCGTGGCGAGACGCTCGACCACGTGATTTTCTCGGGTCCTCCGGGCCTGGGCAAGACCACGCTGGCCACCGTTATCGCCAACGAGCTGGGCGCTCAGATCAAGACCACGAGTGGCCCTGCCATCGCGCGCACGGGCGACCTGGCGGCCATCCTTACTAACTTGCAGCCGGGTGATGTGCTGTTTATCGACGAGATCCACCGTCTCAACCGTTCGGTCGAGGAGGTCCTGTACCCCGCGATGGAGGACTTTGCCCTCGATATCGTGATTGGCAAGGGTCCGGCGGCGCGCTCGATTCGCCTGGATATTCCCAAGTTTACGTTGGTAGCGGCAACGACCCGCTCTGGCATGTTGACAGGCCCGTTGCGCGACCGCTTTGGCATTTCATATCGCCTGGATTACTACACGGTCGAGGAGCTCGCGCAGATTGTGACGCGCTCGGCGACTATCCTGGGCGTGACGATCGACCACCCCAGTGCACTCGAGATCGGCTCGCGTTCGCGCGGCACGCCACGTCTTGCCAACCGCCTGCTCAAGCGCGTGCGCGACTATGCGCAGGTGCGCGGCAACGGTCCCATTGAGCTCGATATCTGCCGTCAGGCACTCGAGTTCTTCGAGATCGACGAGCTCGGTCTGGACTGGATGGATATTCGCATTTTGGAGACGCTCGCCAAGACGTTCTCCGGTCGTGCCGTGGGACTTACGACCCTTGCCAGCGCGGTGGGCGAGGACCCGGGCACGCTCGAGGATGTCTATGAGCCCTATTTGCTGCAGTGCGGGTTGATGATTCGTACGCCGCAGGGCCGTCAGGCAACCCTTCGCACCTTTGAGCACCTGGGGATTGAACCTACCGTTTAGGGCGCTTTGTTTTGGCTAGTCTGTAGGCTATCGCTGAGCATTGGATAAACATATCGCCATTCATCGGTTACGGGTGTTTTACTATTGCGCGCCCGTGCTATGCTGAATTGGTCTTTTTCTCATTCGGTAACGAAAGGACCGCCCATGCCTACTGACATCGAAATCGCACGTTCCGTCACGCCGCTGCCCATTACCGAGGTGGCTAAGAACGCCGGCGTCGACGTTAAGCACCTTATTCCGTACGGCTTCGACAAGGCTAAGGTCGACTATTCACTGCTCAACGAGCCGACTGATCACCAGGCCAAGCTCGTCCTCGTGACCGCTATCAACCCCACGCCCGCCGGCGAGGGTAAGACCACTACGACCATCGGTCTGGCCGATGGCCTGCGCCATCGCGGTGTCAAGAGCGCCGTGGCCCTTCGTGAGCCTTCGCTCGGTCCCGTCTTCGGCGTCAAGGGCGGTGCCGCCGGCGGCGGCTGGGCTCAGGTCATCCCCATGGAGGATATCAACCTGCACTTTACCGGCGACTTCCATGCCATCGGTGCTGCCAACAACCTGCTGGCCGCCATGCTCGACAACCATATTCAGCAGGGCAACCAGCTTGGCATCGACGTTAAACGCATCACTTGGAAGCGCGTCGTCGATATGAACGACCGTCAGCTGCGCCACGTCATCGACGGTATTGGCGGTAAGGCCCAGGGCGTGCCGCGCGAGGACGGCTTCGATATCACCGTCGCCTCCGAGGTCATGGCGATCCTGTGCCTGTCCACGAGCATCAACGATCTTAAGGAGCGCTTGGGCGAGATCGTTGTCGGCTACAGCTATGCCGGCGAGCCCGTCCGCGCACGCGACCTTAAGGCCCAGGGAGCTATGGCCGCACTGCTCAAGGATGCGCTCAAGCCCAATCTGGTGCAGACGCTTGAGGGTACGCCCGCGTTTGTCCACGGCGGTCCCTTCGCCAATATTGCCCACGGCTGCAACTCCATCATGGCCACGCGTATGGCTATGCGTTTTGGCGATGTCGCCATTACCGAGGCCGGTTTTGGTGCCGATCTGGGTGCCGAGAAATTCCTGGACATCAAGTGCCGCATGACGGGCGTTCGTCCCAACGCCGTCGTGGTCGTCGCGACCGCTCGCGCCCTTAAGTACAACGGCGGTGTTGCCAAGGCCGACCTCAACGAGGAGAACCTCGAGGCACTCAAGGCTGGCATGCCCAACCTGCTGCGTCATGTCGACAACATCCAGAACGTTTATGGTCTGCCCTGCGTGGTCGCCATCAACCGTTTCCCGACGGACACCGAGGCCGAGCTCGAGCTCATCGAGTCCGAGTGCCAGAAGCTGGGCGTCAATGTGAAGCTGTCCGAGGTCTGGGCCAAGGGCGGCGAGGGCGCACTCGAGCTGGCCGATGAGGTCATGCGCTTGGTTGAACAGCCGAGTGAGCTCAAGTTTGCCTACGAGGACGGCGCTGATGTCGCTGATGCCCTCGAGGCCGTTGCCACCAAGGTCTACCGCGCCGACGGCGTTGACTTTACGCCGGCCGCCAAGCGCCAGCTCGCCGAGCTGCGCGAGAACGGCTTTGGCAACCTGCCGGTGTGCGTCGCCAAGACGCAGTACAGCTTTAGCGACAACGCCAAGGCCCTGGGCGCTCCCGAGAACTTCCGCATCACCGTGCGTGAGCTCAAGGTTTCTGCCGGCGCCCACTTTGTGGTCGCGTTGACCGGCAGTGTTCTGACCATGCCGGGTCTGCCCAAGGTGCCCGCGGCCGAAAACATCGACGTCGACAACGACGGCAACATCACCGGCCTGTTCTAAGCTCGCTGCTCATAGCTGCTTGCCCGCCCCGCCGTGCTCACAAGGCACGGCGGGGCTTTTGTTTTCTAGTCGCGCTTGTCTTGTAGATACCGACGGCCTTTGCCCATCATAGGCTTTTGCGCGGGTAGAATGCATGCATAACTTGATGCTTACGGGCGACGGAAAGGAATCGTTGCATGGATCAGGACAAGACAACCGTGATGGGCGGCTACGGTTCCACGCAGGCTGGCGATAGCGCCGATGCGACCCGCGTTGTTCCCAACCCCGGTTATACCGACCCCGCCGCGACACAGCCTTCTGCCGAGCCCACCCGGGTTATGGGCTATGGCGACTCGGCGCAGGATTCTTACGCTGCATCTTCGCAAGGCCCCTATGGCAACGCAGCTCCGGACCCGTTTGATTACGTGCCGCAGGATTCTTATGCCGCCTCGACACCGAATCCCTATGATGACCTGCCGCAGAATCCCATTCCGCAGCCTCAGCAGACGACGTATATGCCTCGCACGGCGCAGCCTCGCTACGAGTCGCGCGAGCCGTATCGCGAGTACCCCAAGTCGATTCCGCAATATGGCGAGGACGAGGAGAAGAAGCCGTCGCGTTCGTCGAGCGTGATCAAGAAGATCCTCATCGTACTGGCGATCTTCTTTGCGCTGTCGGTTGTGTTTGCCATCGTGTCGGGCATGCTTAACAAGCGAGGGAGTTCAACGGCCGATACCACTGCCGAGCAAACCGAGTCCGCCTCGTCTAGCACCGTCGATCTGAGCGATATCCCGGGGCAGTACTGGTCCAACGCCAAAAAGCTTCTCAAGTCGCGCGGCGCCGATCTTTCGAATGCCGTGGTCCTGACTGATGATGGCTCAACGCCCGTCATCGATGCCAACTGGGTCGTTACTTCTGCCTACTATAACGACAACGGCAACCTCGAAATTCAACTCACGCACAAGAACAGCTCGGGCAACTCGTCCGGCGGCCAAAGCGGTACCGACAGCTCGAGCTCCAATACGCTGGAGGACTTGAGCAACAAGGCACAGGAGTTGGGAGACAAGGCGCAAGAGCTGGGCGATACGGCACAAAACCTGGGCGACACCGCGCAGAACTTGGGCGACATGGCGACGGATGCCTGGAACGCACTGCAAAACGGCATCTCGGGCGCGCAGGGAAACTAGCTGTTAAGCGGGCTACAGCTGCTCTGCTGGACGGTCGGGCGAACTAAAGCCCGAGTCAAACGTAACGACGCATGAGACGTTGGGCCGGCGCTCGTGCACGATGCACGTGACGAGCTCCAGCAGCTCCTCGTCGGATATGTCAAAGCCGTCGGGGCGCACCAGGTCAAACGAAACGAACCCGTCGTGCTCGTGCAGGTCGTGGATGGAGAGCGCGGGATCGATCTGCATGACGCCGCGCTTGACCCAGCCGCGCAGATCATCGCCGGTTGTCGCGATGGGGTCGCAGTGCAGTGTGATGCCAATGCCCATCTGGCGCTTGATGTCGTGCTCGATGGTGTCCAGGATCTCGTGGTGCTCAAATGCGTCGCCCTCGCCGGGCATCTCCACGTGGGCGCTGGCAAACTGACGACCGGGGCCGTAGTCGTGCACCATCAGGTCGTGTGTGCCCAAGACCTGCGGATAGGACATGATCTTGTCGCGAATTGCCTGGACGAGCTTGGGGTCGGGCGCTTGCCCCAGCAACGGGCTGATGGCGTCGCGCACCAGGCCCATGCCGCTGATGCAGATGAAGATGCCCACACCCAGGCCTGCCCAGCCATCGAGGTCAAAGCCGGTCGTCTGCGAAATAAGCGCCGCCATCAAGACCGAACCCGAGGTGATGACGTCGTTTTTGGAGTCCTGTGCTGTGGCAATAAGTGTTTCGGAATCGATACGGTTGCCCAGCGCGCGGTTGAATGCGGCCATCCAGAATTTGACGAGCATGGACAAGACGAGAGCGGCTAGGGAGACCAGCGTGTAGGCGGTGGGGGAGGGCTTGATGATCTTGGTGACCGACTCGAGGATCAGGTTGATGCCGACGGCGCAAACCAGGACGGCGACAAACAAGCCGGCGAGGTACTCGTAGCGGCCATGGCCATAGGGGTGGCCTTCGTCTGCTGGGCGGCTGGCAAGGCGGAACCCGAGCAGGCTCACGATATTGCTCGAGGCGTCGGAGAGGTTGTTGAAAGCGTCGGCGATGAGTGAGACGGAGCCGGCGAGCAGGCCCGCGATGCCCTTGGCCAGGCACAGGGTGATGTTGAGGCCAATGCAGATGAGGCTTGCGGCAAAGCCCGCGTTGGTGCGGCAGGAGGTATCGACCGGCTCGCCCTCGCTGCCGGGAACAAGCGTATGTACCAGCCGATTTACAAATAGCATAGCGGTCGTCCTCACAATCATGTTTAAGGGGATAGTGTAGCTCGCGCGGAGGCGCTGTGCACCGATGCTCAGAAAATGCAGTAATGGTCTGCCGGTGCTAACGAGCGAGCCTTCTCGTCTGCCTGGGTGGTCCATTTTGGGCCACATGGGTATGGGCATGTGCCTGTTTGCTCGACATACTTAACGTCGATAGCCCCTGTGCAAAGGAGGACGTTTCCATGGACGAGATGTTTGCCATTAAATGTCAAAACTGCGGCGGCCCTATGTACTCGCACCAGGCTAAGCGCAGCTTTGAGTGCGCCTATTGCGGCGCGGTCATTCCGTGGCAGGCGGACGCCGGAGAGCCCAAGAGCGCTTTGGGCATTCGCCATACGCCGTTGACGGTGGTGGATGGACTGCTCAAGCTCACGCATGTGTCGCAACTCGAGCGCCCGGAGGACCCGGACTGGTATTTCTTCAATTCGCACTGGCGCAATCAGTCGGTCCTGGAACATCTGCTGTGGGAGGATCGCGGCACGGCGCAGGAGTTCCAAGAGGCCACGCATGTGAGCATTCCTTGCCCCTTCTGCGGAGCGTCCTTTGAGGGCGAGTCAACGCAGCGTGTGTTTGAGTGCCCGTCCTGCGGCAACAAGATCGGCATTGCCGACCTGCTCAAGCCCGGTACGTTTAGCAAACGTCTGACCATGGGCGTGGGTGCGGAGTATGTGCCGGAGCAGGGTATTCCCTGCGAAATCTCACCGCAGCAGGCACGTGCCAACGCACTGCAGCTGGTGCGCCAGTACCCGGATGCCTTTGCCGGGCACGAGGTGGAAGACGCAATCCAAAACGACATGATGCTCTTCTATTTCCCCATGGCGCTGGCGGACCTGCGTATGATGGCGAGCTTCCCGGGCAAGGGCCTGAGCAAGGAAACCCTGGTGTACTACGAGGTGCTCGACTGGGCGTATCCGCGGGCAAACTATCTGGATGTTCGCCTTATGGGCATTTTGGAGCCGTGGGACTTTGCCAAGGTTGGGCCGTTTGACCCGGCCATGCAGGAAGGTGACTTTCGCGTTGTCTCCGTCGATGCGTCTACCAAGGACCAAGTGGTCATTGATAAGTTGGCGCTCGACATTGTCGGCAACGATGCCGAGGCAGTGCTTGGGCTCAATAAAAAGAGCATCCGAACCTGGGCGCGCAAGGCCCGCAAGCATAAGGACGGTCTGGTGATGGTGCCGGTCTACTTTGTCGATCGTCCGGCGACGGACAGCCGCGACGGCGAGCAAGTGCGCATCGCTGTGAACGGCCAGACGGGCCGCGCGGCCGCGGTGGTGTTTAGCGACAAGCGCGAGACGCATGTGGTGGCACCGCTCAACCCGAGCCTGCATCTGTCCGGCGAGAGCACCGTGCACGCCACGCCCGTCGAGGTCAAATACATCAAATCGCCATTCCTGTACCAAATTGTGCGCCGTGGAGGCGACGAGCAGCCACGTCAGGTGGCAGCGGCTGCCGAGGGTTCCTACCGAGAAGAAAAACCCAAGCGCAAGGGATTGTTCGCTGCGATCTTTGGGAAGTAGGGAAGCGGAGCCGGGGCGTCGGGCTGCATCGCAAGGTCATGAGACGAATTTAAGACTGCTGGGAACGTGCTACCATTGCCGATAGCCTTAATCTTGTAAGAAGCGGAGGCCAGATTATGGGTTTTGCGGATCAGCAGCTTCAGCTTCAGGTACCGTATTCTCCTGACGACACGTTTAATGCCTTGAAGGCAGCTATGGAAAAGCTGCCTAAAGTAAAAGTTGATAGTGCATCGCCCACAACAAGAACAGTTGCAGCCGAGATTGGTATGAGCCTTTGGTCTTGGGGCGAAAATATCAGTATTTCGGTTGTTCCAGTTGAAGGCGGATCTGGCGTTACTGTCAAGTCGTCATCTAAGGTCAGGGCAAACGTATTAAACGGGGGCAAAAATGCAAAGAATATTGCCGAGATAGTCGATGCCCTATCGAAGGAGCTTGAGCGGTATCCGCAGGTTTCACAGACTATTGAGACGCTGGCGGATAGTGATTGATGTAGTTGCAAGGCTTGAGAGGCTTGCAACGCTGCGTGATAGTGGAGTGCTTACCGAGGAAGAGTTTGCTGCAGAAAAGGCAAAAATCTTTTTGTAATCAGACACGGTGGTTGGATTTGCATTCTATTATTGAACTTGGTTATACCAGGCTGAAAATATCGTGTGTAATAAAGGTGCGTAGTAGTCTCGTCTTGATTGGCAGATGTAAATAAACGGTGGAACGGCTGTAAAAGAGCCTTGCCACTGGGTAAAATCAGGATGTGCCGCGGAACCCGCTCCTCAGTCGGTCAACTTTGGAAGCGCGGGCAACGCAGGTGCTATCGTCTTAAAGGGTCGGCTGCAACCGACCCTTTTCTATGACTCCCTTCGCTATCCGTTACTGCTTATATTCCCGCCAGATCGAGTAGAGGTTCCGGGCAATGCCGGTCACATACATCGAGAGGCGCAGGATTTCAAGAAACAAGTTCATAGGCTTCACCCCAATCGGAGATCGGAGCGTTGCCCGCAGGCGGATTCCGCGGCGGTCAAGATTTTACCTCACAGGCCGCGGTGGGAGACATCCTATCCACCCCCTGGTTTGGAGCAGTGTCGATCTGACGGGCAATCAAGCCTTTAGCTCTCTTTGAATTGAGCAAGCATCTGCCCGAAGAAGCTGAGCCCGGATGGCTCATAAATGAGTGAGCCGCCATCTTCGGTCCGGTAGGCCCCGCAGGGGAGGTAGCGCCCGTCGGGAAGGACGTAAAGGTTTTCTTCCTCCATCAGTCCCGTTGGGAGTATCGGGGTCTCGTTTTCGCCCATTTGGAACTCATCGATATTCGCGATCTTCCTCTCCATGATGCCTCCTACCTTATTTCTTGAATGGCGCCCTAAAACAAGCAGCTCTCAATCAACTCTTTACCGCGCAGGGTGTCGATCCATTTCTGCGGAATTGCGTCCATGCCGTATGCTGCGCCGGCGAGGGCGCCTGCGACGGCTGCGGTGGTGTCGGTGTCGTCGCCCAGGTTGACGGCGGCAAGCACACAATCATCGTAGCTGTTAGTGTTGACGAAGCACCAAGTGGCTGCCTTAAGCGTGTCGCGCACGAAGCCGCCGGATCTGATTTCGTGCTCGGGTGCATCTTTCAGACAGAGTGTCCATTCGGGGAGCGCGCCGTCCATCTCGGACCTCAACAGTTCGATGAACTTGACACATGACTCGGTCGATGTTCTATGAGCGTGGGTGATTGCAGAGACCTCACGGATCTCTTTGTCTGTTGCATCGGCAAACGCCAGGGGTGCGATGCGCATGAGCGAGCCGTTGCCGTTGTCGCGCTCGCCGGAGCCACCCTTGCCGGAGCGAAGGGCGCGGGCGGTCGTTTCTCCGTAGTCGAAGACGCCATCAATCGTGTACTCGTCGTTGGCGATCCAGCTCACGAATTTGTCGCGCATGTCCTCGGTGTCAATGCGGCCGAGCTCTCTGATGGAGTCGCAGGTGGCGAGCGTCATAGATGTGTCGTCGCTCCAGGTGCCGGCGGTCTGCTCGTGCGTGCCGTAGCCGATCATGTCGGTGCATTCGAACGTGCCACGAGGTCTGAACTCGTAGGGAACGCCCAGCGCGTCACCGACGGCAAGCCCATAGATGCAGTCGCGCAGTGTTGTTTTCGGTCTGTGTGTCATGGAAAGCTCCTCTTTTCCCGGGTGATGTGGAGCGCCGTCGGGGGTATCGGTCGCAACGTGCTGCTATCCTTGCACTTCGCCATTAGTCGCTTCGTTGATGGCGCGGTACTCGGCACTCAGCTCGCGTGCCAGCTCTTCCTTGCTTGGAAGATACGGCAGGTATTTGGCGGCAAACACTTGGTCGTTGTCTTCGGGCAGCGTGTACTCGACGATCGAATCGCTTTTGTCCGCGCAGAGCACGATGCCTATGGGCGGATTGTCGCCTTCGTTCATGAGCTCACGCGTGTAGTAGTTCACATACATTTGCATCTGGCCCAGGTCCTGATGCGTAAGGTCATCGGTCTTAAGGTCGATGAGCACGAAACAGCGCATCAGATAGTTGTAAAACACAAGGTCAATATAGAAATGGCGCCCATCAAAGGTGATGCGCTTTTGGCGCGCCTCGAAAGCGAAGCCACGGCCAAGCTCCAGCAGGAACTTCTGAAGATGCGTGATGA
The DNA here is from genome assembly GCA_905199545.1 of uncultured Collinsella sp. Classification (GTDB taxonomy): domain Bacteria; phylum Actinomycetota; class Coriobacteriia; order Coriobacteriales; family Coriobacteriaceae; genus Collinsella. The sequence continues at coordinate 103,079 of CAJKGW010000001.1, read as the reverse complement.
GCGCCTGCTCTAGATCGCTCTCGCGAAACGCAGCATCGTCCGAGAAACCTAAAAACTCCAGCACATATGGGTCGCGGATGATATCCTCGGGGCGACGAGCCGGGGCGCGCTTTTGGATTTCCTGGGTGACGGCCTCCTTGTCCTTGCTGGCAAGTAGGCGCTCTCGGAACATGGTGTTGATCTGTCGCTCGATCTGGCGCGTGCTCCAGCGAGAATTGGCGCATTCGTTCATGTACCAGGCGCGAGCATCAGGGTCGGGAATGCGCATCAACCTGCGGTAATGAGTCCAGCTCAATTCGCTACGCAGTGCGTCGCGAATTGGAAACGCAAGAAAGAACTGACGCATATTGCGAAGGTTTGCGATGCCAAAGCCTCTTCCGAAATCCGCGGTAAGCCTTCTGGAGAGGCCCGCAATCAATGCCTCTCCATATGCTGCGCGCTCCTCTCCGCCCTGTTCATCAACAATGCTCTTGCCGATCTCCCAATATGCCTCAACCATCGCAAAGTTAACGGCGGTATATGCCTTGTTGCGAGCGGCGTTGAGAATCGAGGAAACCTGCTTGTAAAAAACTTCTGGCACGATTGTCGATTCCCCGCGGTTTACCAGTTCACCCATCAATATCGCCCGACTTTCCTCTTGAGGAATGCATCTTTATTACATTTAGTTTAAAGCCTCGCGCGGACACGAATTGCTGCGTTGTCTGGCACCTTCGCATGGGGGCCTTGCGGTGGTTAAAATGTGACCATAAAGGCAGTTTTAGCGAACCCCACGGGAGTGACATGCATGGATAACAACACTTTGCTACTCCTTCATGTCAAAAATAGGGGCGCAGAACGGTATTCTGCGCCCCTGATTGAGCCGATGCGTCTGAAAGCCGGCTGGCCTATTCGCTAGCGCCTTCGTCACTTTCATGGTCGTTGGCAAGCATTGCCGCGCCGACGGCTGTTGTCGCCACGGCGGCAGCGGCGAGCCCGGCGGCGATGCCGGAGCCGTCGCCCGTGTCGGCGAGTTTTCCGCCCGAGCCCTTGCTCTTGTTGCCCTTGCCGTTCTTGTCGGCGCTGCCCGCGTTGGCGCCAGTGCCGGTGCCGCCCGCGTTGCCCGAGGCTGCAACGGTAAAGCTTGCGGCTCCGTCGCTGGCGAGTGTGTAGTTTTGTGCCGCGTCGCCCAAAAGGCCTTTCGCGCGCACCCAGTACGTCCCTGCGGCAAATGTTTCGCCCTCGGCCATTGCCGTGCCCGGAGCGCCGTCCGCGTCGTGCACAAACTCGAGCTGGGCCGTGCAGGCATCGGTTTCGAGCTTGCCCTCGAGTGATGCCGCAATCTTGGCGCGCACGTCTTCGCCGGCCTTAAGGCCTTCGAGTCCCTCAAAATGGGGCGTCAGCGCGCGTGGATCGATATCGATGGGCACAGAGCCCTGCAGCCCCGTAGCGGTCTCGTTACCCAGGGCGTCGACATCCACATATTCGATGGTAAACGCATAGCCCGAAGCCGCCACGTTGAGTACGTTGCTGCTGTCGACAAGGCGGAAATGACCCTCGCCAACGGTCTTGCCATCCTGGAATGAGGCATCGCTCAGCGAGTCGCCGTACGTCATGCGCATGCGGGTCGGGAGGTAGTACGAAACGGTCTGCTTGTGCTTCGCATCGTAATTGCGCTGGTAGATGCTTCGGGCCAGTGCCGCATCAACAAAGTCGGACGCAATGATGCCAATGTGCTTGAGGCAGTCCTCCTTTGTGCTCTCATTTCCGGTGCTGTTTATATACTGGCTCTTGTATAGATGCTCGTTGACCACTCGTGCTGCGGTAAAAGGATTGCTTCCTTGTTTGTAGTTCGTGCAGCTGGTGTAGTTGATACACCAGCTATGCTCCAGGACCTTTACCTTGGCCCCGTCAGTGTCCTCGACGTCCACCATGATGCGGGCGAGCTTGGTTGTCTCCTTCAGCGCCATATCGACCCAGCCGATTTTGTCGGTTCCTGTGCATTCGTAATGGTCCTGGGCGTATACCTTGGTGCAATAGGGCTCTTCGTCACCCGTTTTCCCCACGGCTTCAAAGCCCCGCTCGTCTCGAACGAGACACATAGAGGTGCTGTCGGTGTGTGCTGCGATTTTGTCGTCCCATTGGGTGAGGTCGAGGCCCCATGTGTGGCTGCTTACGCTGTTGCCGGCGAGCCCAAACCGACGCAGCAGGACGATCTTTCCGCGCACCTCGCCCAGCGTGGGGATACGGCTCGATGTGTAGAACAGGTTGGGGTTCTCATCAAAAACCTTGCCCAAGGCCGTCGTGAGGCTTTCGTCGGTAGCCTCGTCATTGCCCCGCGACACGAGCATGATGAGCGCTTCTGTCGGGTTTTCGCTCAAAAACGTATTGAAGTACCCGATGACATCGGAGAGATGCATAAAGTTCCCGTCTTTTTTGAGCAGGTAACAAGCTCCGTGGTCGATGCCGGGGTTCTCACCCTTTCCGAGTCGAATATCAAAATAGCGAACGCCTTCGAGCAGCTGCGTGGGGATGTAATCCTGCTGGCATTTTGCTTGGGAGGATTGGGGCTCGGTGTCGTTGTCGACGCTGCAGGTGCCCGAATCGTGCGTGCCCGGGATACTCAGTTCGTCGAGGAACTTGTTGCCATCGACGTAGCTCATCCAACATGGTCCGTCGACGTAGCTGCTATACGTGATCCAGTCGATGCTGCTAACTGTGGCGTTGGTCTTGTCCATGCTGTAGCCGACAAGCTCGAGCTCCCACGGAATGCTCTTCCTCTTGTGGCAGATCTTGTTGTTGTCTTGGTCTTTGCCGTCCTTTTCTATGGCCAGGTAATTAATGTCTTTTTCCTCGTTTGTGCGGTCTCGGATGATGTAGGTTCCGTTTAGCTGGCGGTCGAACGCAAAAGAGCGGCTGGCCTTGCCGTCATGCTCGCCACTCCATACGTGGATGACCTTTCCATCTTTGTCCGAGTCGCCATCGACCGACCAAATGCTGTAGCCCGTCTTCTTGTGCTCTTCGAAATTGAGCAGGGTGCGGATGGCATACCAATTTGTATTTTTTGTATCGGTCACTACGTGCTCAAGGATGAGCTTGCTGGACGTGCCGTCATTAAAAAGGTGGCAGACGTTGCCCTTGATGTTGCCGTCTTGGTTGACGCTTGCGGTACGAAAATAGCCCGCGGGGCGAAGGCGAATGACGAACTTGTCGAGGCTGACCGACGCTGTGGCAGCGTCGTCTGCAAATGCCGCTCGCAGGGGAATACCCAGCGTCGCGGTTTCGGGCAGGCTTGCAAGCGGCGACAACGCCGCAAGTCCTAGGCCCAACGTAAACGCTCGGCGACTGATGGCGTGGTGTTCGGTCATAACTCCTCCATTCGCAGGGTGCGGTTATGCACTCGTTTGGGTCACTATACTGCCCAGATGTCTAAACGTGTTGGCTTAATTGTCTGCGCGGCGCTATAAATCGGCGGGCGGACGCGTTGGGGCGCTTGTCTATTTGTGCTGCTACCGCGCTGGGGGTGGTTTTGCCGCCCGGCACCCTCGCGTTCGCCGGCTATCGGCATAAGAAAGGGAGGGCCGGCGAGCCGATCCTCCCTTGGTGCGAAGCGCTGGGGTATCGTCGCTTGTTTGCACTGTGCCTGTGTTTCCCGCTGCGCTCGCCAGTCGCTTAGCGCTTGATCTCGATATCGTCGAGCTTGACGTCCATGGCTTCGGCCTTGGCCTTGACGATGTCGTCGGCAAATTCCAGGGACTTCATCATGGTCTCGACGGTATCCTTGTGCTCCTCGACGTTGTCGATGCGCACGTACACGCTGCCGCCTTCAACGTCGGTGAAGTACTCGGTCGTTACGCCGCCCGAGTGTGTATAGGAAGCGTTGCGCCAAGTCTTGCCGTTGTACTTGACGGGGTCATTCTCGGTCCACTCAAAGCTGGCATTCCACTTTGCCTCGTAGTCGAACAGCTCGTCGGCGTTCTTGTCAGAGTCGAAGACGGGGATGAAGCGATCGCTGGCGTGCTCGCTTTCAGTGAACTTAAACTGGGCCCTGTCGGCGGTGTCGCCTGCGACGTCGGTGATCTCGACGCCCTCGGGGACCTCGACCTTAAACCAGATGAAGTCGGTCCTCATATCCACGGCTGGCTTTTCTGCTCCGCCGCCACCGCCACTGCCGGTAGCGCCGCCGCTTCCGCCACAGCCCACCAGGGCAACCGCGGCAAAGAGACTGATGCAGAGGGTGAGAATCGCAAAGGCCTTCTTTTTCATGGTCGTGTCCTCCTCGATCTGTAACCGCCCATGGATTACCTGCCTTTACTGTACGCGTGGACGGCTCGTTCGGGTGGGCCATGTGTCCCATTCTGGGGGCAGGATTTGCGCCGTTAAGTGGCAATATGCGCGGGCGTAAAAGAGGGGAGGGCCGGCCGATCCGATCCTCCCCTGGCTGGGCGTCCAATCATTTAATGACTGCGCATGCGATGCTGCGTGCGAGCCCCTAATGCTTGATCTCGATGCTCGAAATCTCGACTTCGCGTGCCTCGGCAACTGCCTTCGCCATGTCATCGGGAAACTCGATGGAGTTGAGGAGCGCCTCGGCTTCTTTCTTATGCAGATCGAAGTTCGAGATGAGAACGTAGACGCTTCCCGGCTCAACGTCGGTAAAGAGGAGGGTTGAGACGCCGCTGTTGTCCTCGTACGTTCCGACGAGCCACGTCCTGCCGTTATACTCGACGGATCCGCCATCCTTCCACTGGAACGTATCCCCCTTCTTTTCCGCCTGGTCGGCGTGGGATTCCTCGGCCGTCAGCGCTTTTTTCCAAACGGGGATAAAGCGATCGGCCGAACCGTTCTCGTCTTCGGGGAAGGTGAGCTGGACCCTGTCGGCATTCTTGCCAGCGGAGTCGCTCACGCCAACGCTCTCGGGTATCTCGACCTTAAACCAGATAAAGTCGGTCTTCTTGGCGACGGGAGCTTTTTCCTTGCCCTCGCTCTTGGATGCGCTGCTGCCCCCGCCTCCGCTTAACGCACTTCCGCCGCAGCCCACAAGGGCGAGTGCGGCAAAGAGGGCGATGCAAAGGGAAAGGATCGATAGGGTCTTTTTCTTCATGGTGGCGTCCTCCTTGTCTGTCGGTGACATCACGGCGCCGCGGGTTGTTGGAGCCGTTGGTGTATGTTGCTATTCGCAAGCGTGGCGGATGTCGTTGTGTGTGGTGCGGCGATACCTCCGTTCTTAGTTTTCGGCCGTTGAGTGGCCGTGCCCCAACGGGTTCCTTACTTATAGATATGCCCCAGCTTGTGCTGCCCGGGAGTCTCGAAAGGTGGGCCATGTGTCCCATGTTTGGGGCAGGCGCATGGGACGGTACGGCTCGGCATCGGCTTTTTCATGTTGCGCAACAGCGCCCTGGGTGGGGGCGTATAGACTTGGCTGTGACAAAAGCTAAACCACGAAAGGTCGAACGATGTTCTGTCAAAAATGCGGACAGCAAGTTCCCGATGGATCGACGTTTTGCACGCATTGCGGGGCGTCGCTTGCGGGTGGCTCCGCGCCGACGCCTACGGGCGCTGGTCCTTCCTCTGCCCCGGGCCTAACCCAATCGATGCCGCCGGTCGCGCCTGCGCCTCAAAAGCCCAAGAGCAAGGCGCCGGTCATTATCGCTGTGGCATGTGCTGCTGTGGTCCTCATCGGCGGCGGCACGGTGTTTGCGCTTACGGTGCTCAATGGGTCAAAGAGCTCCGGCACGCAGATTTCGGTGGTCGATACCGGGTCTTCGGACGAGAAAGATTCTTCTGCCAAGAAGAAGAGCGACAAGTCCAAGTCCAAGGAATCCTCGGCGTCCGATGACGAGGCCGTCCCCGGGGACGAGTCGGCATACTACGGTTCGGGCGATTCGGACGATTACCTGACCGACGTGCATACGTACACGAACGACATGCATCCTTATAGCATGTCGATTCCCAACCGTTTTGAGATGGAAGATACTCCCAGCGGCAGCAGCACAAGGTACGAGGATCCGGAGACGGGTTTTGTGATCAGCCTGTCTGGCTACGTCAACATTAACGACGAAACTGCACACGAGATGTTTGTCGATGAGGACACCTCGGGCAAGGCCGACCTCTATACCGCAGAGGGCGACAACTGGTACGTGGTCTCGTGGTGTGAGGACGATACGGTCATTTACGAAAAGACGATCGTCACGGATTCGACGATTGCCACGGCGCATTTGGAGTGCTCGACTGCAAACCGCGACATGGGATCGAAGATTATCGACACGCTGCTGCCGACGTTTCAGGTGGACTAGGCGCCCGTGCCTATAGCCGGCAATCGGAAACACCGATAGCCAGAGCTCCTGACAGCCTTTGTCTTATGGGCTAGACTGGCTTGGACAAGATCGATGAATGGAACAACCGCTTCCTGGCGTCGTTGTCCCATTTTTTATTCCGGCGCGGTCCGTGGCGACCGGCGCTCTAGGCAGAGGTGTTTCGATGAGCCAAGAGATGATGGATAAAACCTGTCGCGGTTTTGCCGAGGCGCTTGCCGCGCGCGAGCCGGTTCCCGGCGGCGGCAGCGCCAGCGCGTTTGTGGGAGCACTGGGTGCCTCGCTGTGCGGGATGGTTGCTCGCTATGGCGCGACGAACCCCGCGCTTGCCGATCGCGCAGACGATCTAACGCACGCGTTTGCCCAGGCAGACGAGCTGGCTCAGGAGCTTGTGGGTCTGGTTGCCAAGGACGTTCGTGCGTACGGCCAGGTGTCTGCGGCATACGGTATTCCGCGCGATGATCCGGCTCGACCGGCTGCGATTCAGGATGCACTGCACGTGGCAGCCATGCCGCCGTACCGCATTATGGATGCGTGCGGTCGTGCGCTGGCGCTGCTCGAGGACATGGCCGATAAGGGTTCGCGCCAACTGCTGTCCGATGTGGCGTGCGGCGCCGTATTCTGCCGCGCTGCCATGCAGGGCGCGAGTTTGACGCTCTTTGCGAACACCACGTCTATGAAGGATCGTGCCCGCGCCGAGGAGCTCGAGGCGGCGTGCGATGAACTGCTCGATACGTGGCTGCCGCGCGCCGATGCGCTGGCGCGCCGCGCCGCCGACGCCGCCAGGAAGAGGGGATAGCCATGGCAGAGCTGCTGAAGGGTGCTCCCGTTGCCCGTGCTTTGACTGAGGAACTCGCTGCTCGCTGCGCCGCCCTGCGCGAACGGGGCATCGTGCCGACGCTGGCCATCGTTCGTGTGGGCGAGCGCGAGGACGATCTATCCTACGAGCGTGGCGCCCTCAAGCGCTGCGAGAAGGTCGGCATCGAGGTTCGCCGCGTTTTGCTTCCTGCCGATGTTTCGCAGGACGAGCTGTTGGCGGCCATCGAGGACATCAATGCCGACCCCGCTGTTCATGGCTGCCTGATGTTTCGTCCGTTGCCCGTTGGGCTTGACGAGGATGCAGTTGCCGCGGCACTCGATCCTGCCAAGGATGTTGACTCCATGACGCCGGCCTCGCTGCTTACCACGCTTTCGGGGCGTGGCGAGGGCTTTGCCCCCTGCACAGCGGAGGCTGTGCTGGCGTTGCTGGACCATTACGGCGTTGAGCTGGATGGAGCCAAGGTCGCGGTCGTTGGTCGGTCGCTGGTGATTGGCCGTCCCGTTGCCGCCATGCTTACGGCTCGCAATGCCACAGTGACGACGTGCCATACGCATACGCGCGACTTGGCTGCTGAGTGCCGTTCTGCCGACATTGTTGTTGCCGCGGTTGGGCGTGCGCGTACGATTGGCGCGGATGCGGTTCGCGAGGGCCAGACGATCATCGACGTGGGTATTAACTGGGACGAGGCCGCCGGCAAGCTGGTCGGCGACGTCGATTTTGATGCTGCGGAGCCGATTGTTGGCGCCATCACGCCCGTGCCGGGCGGCGTGGGCGCAGTGACGACGGCGATTCTCGCCAAACACGTGATCGAGGCGGCGGAGCGCGCATTGAACTAGGCATTTTTGGCTGATTAGGGGGTTAGATATATACTCCCGTGACACGCCGTGTGCAAAAAATGCCAAATATGAGTACTGTTGCCAAGCTAGTCGCATATAATTTAGGTCATTTTGGCTCTCTAACGATATTTAGTATCGATAGGGACCCCTATTTTATTGGACCTTTGAGGAATTACATAGTCTAACTTTTGTACAAATGTAGACTTTCGACGCCCACGCCCGGCAAAATAGCTGCTACTAAATTGGTGTCAGTACTCATATTTGACATTTTTTGCACACAGGGGTTGCTGTGGCCGTGGTTTCGCCCTTTTTGCGCCGAAGCGATACACTGTTGCCGTTTGATTTCTTCGCTCAAGGAGGATGCGCATGCCGTGCACAACGATTTTGGTTGGTAAGAACGCGAGCTACGACGGGTCGACGCTTGTCGCCCGCAACGAGGACTCGTCCAACGGGGTGTTTGAGCCCAAGCGCATGCGCGTGGTGCATCCCGACGAGCAGCCGCGTGTCTACACGAGTGTCCTGAGCCACCTGACCGTTGAGCTGCCCGACAACCCCATGCGCTACACGAGCGTCCCCGACGTTGTCCCGGGCCATGGCATTTGGGCCGAGGCCGGCTTCAACGAGCTCAATGTTGGCATGTCCGCAACCGAAACACTCACCACCAACGAGCGCGTCCGCGGCGCCGATCCGCTCGTGGACTATGTACCCGCCAAGGGCAACGAGGGCGAGGACGGCTATGTTCCGGCCCAGCCCGGCGGACTGGGCGAGGAGGATATGGTGACCCTGGTGCTGCCGTACGCCAAGTCCGCCCGCGACGGCGTGCGTATTTTGGGTGACCTGCTCGAGCGCTACGGCACCTACGAGAACAATGGCATCGCCTTTAGTGACGTTGACGAGATCTGGTGGCTCGAGACCATCGGCGGCCACCACTGGATCGCCAAGCGCGTGCCCGATGACGCCTATGTGACCATGCCCAACCAGCTGGGTATTGACAGCTTTGACCTGGACGACGCCGAGGGCGCTCAGGTCGACCACATGTGCTCTGCCGACCTGCGCTCCTGGATGGCAGAGTGGCATCTGGACCTAACGCTGGGCGTCGAGGGTGACGGTCCCGCCGCGGTCTTTAACCCGCGCGAGGCCTTTGGCTCGCACAGCGACAGCGATCACGTCTACAACACGCCGCGCGCCTGGTATATGCAGCGCTGCCTCAACCCCAGCGATGTGTGGGACGGTCCCGACGCCGACTACACGCCCGAGAGCGACGACATTCCCTGGAGCCGCGTGCCCGAGCGCAAGGTGACCATCGAGGACATCAAGTACGTGCTTTCGAGCCACTACCAGGGCACGGAGTACGACTGCTACGGCAGCAAGGGCACGCCCGCCACGCGCGGCGCCTATCGTCCCATCGGCATCAACCGCAACAGCCAGCTTGCCGTGCTGCAGCTGCGCCCCTTTGCGCAGCCGGCGTATCGCGCCGTGCAGTGGATGGCGTTTGGCTCCAACTCGTTTAACGCGCTCGTGCCGCTGTACGCTAACGTCGAGACCATGCCCGAGTACTATGCCGGCACGCAGGCTCGCGTGACGTCCGAGAATTTCTATTGGGTGAATCGCCTGATCGGTGCCTTGGCAGATGTCCGCTTCCATGAGTGCGGTCGCGCGGTCGAGGATTATCAGGAAAAGGTCGGCGGCATGGGCCACAAGCAGATTCACGACGTTGACGCTGTCGTAGCCGCGCTGCCCGAGGCCGAGGTGCCTGCCGAGCTCGCCCGTGCTAACGAGGCCTTTGCCGAGCTCGTGCGCGTGGAGACCGATGCCCTGTTGGGCAAGGTGCTCTACACCACGAGCTGTGCCATGAAGAACTCCTTCGCGATGAACGACAACGTAAGGTAAAGGCAACCTTGCAGCGAACGAGCGGGGCAAACGCCGTCAAAGGCTTTGGCCCGCTCGATTTTTATCTTGGCGGTAAAACGATTTTGTGTCGTTCACTCAATCTTGGGTACAAGAAGTCCAATGCAGTTGTTCATGATTGGAGCCAACCATGGTTATGAAACTCGATCAGCTTGTTAACGGTGCCATCAACGTGGGCTTCGGCGCCGCCGCCGTTGCCGTCGAGGGCGGCAAGAAGGTTCTCGACGACCTCGGTACCAAGGGCGAGCAGGTCCGCAAGGATGCCGGCACCCCCGATATCGCCCGCAGCGTGTCCGATATGTTCGAGCAGGCGGGTGGCACCATCTCCGACCTGACCGAGCGCCTGGGCATGCAGGGCGAGACTGCGGCACAGCGCGTGCTCGATGAGCTCATCCTGGCTCGCGTCCGCGTTATGACCGCCCCCGAGCGCACGGCCTTCCTGGCCCATGTGCGCGACATCGTCGATTCGGTCGAGGACAACGTGACCTCGGTGCCCGTCGAGTCCGTTGAACCCGACGACGCAGAGGACGCCGAAGAGGCCGAGTAGCAGCGCAGATGGCAGATTCCACCACCGATTACAACAATCAAGATCCCTTGGGTGACGAGGCGGCGGTTGTCGACGAGGTCGATGCCGCCGTCTCGGGCGCTCGCAAGAAGCCGCGCGCTGTCGATATGGTCCCCGAGGAGCCCGACGCGATGGCGCCGGATGAGGAATACCAGCTCACGCCGGCAGGTCGTCGTGAGCGCATTGGGCAGATCGTTCGCCTGATCAAAAAGTATCGCGTGTGGGACAACCTCACGCCGGTGCGCCTGCGTCGTCTGCTCGAAGAGCTCGGCCCTATGTTCGTCAAGATGGGGCAGATTCTGGCCAACCGCTCCGAGATCTTGCCGCAGCGGTTTTGCGACGAGCTGCGCCGTCTGCGCTCCGACGTAGAGCCGGTGCCGTATGAGGTAGTGCTCCGCTGTCTGGAAGAGGAATACGGCCAGCGCCTGGGGCAGATGTTCGACGCGATCGACCCCAACCCGCTCGGTAGCGCGTCGCTCGCGCAGGTGCACCGCGCCCGCCTGGTGACCGGCGAGGACGTGGCCGTTAAGGTGCAGCGCCCCGGTGCGCAGCAGGTGATGGCGCAGGACATCGACATCATTCGCTCGGTGGTGCGTATCGTTTCCAAGTTCGTCAACACCGACCAGTTTGTTGACCTGCACGGCGTGGTCGAAGAGCTGTGGACCTCGTTTCGCGAGGAGACCAACTTTTTGGCCGAGGCCAAAAACCTCAACGATTTCTATGACTTCCACAAAAGCGTGCATGGCGTATCGTGTCCCAAATCCTACCTGGACCTTTGCACCGAGCACGTGGTGGTCATGGACTACATCGACGGCATCTCCATCGCCGATCCCAAGCGTTTGGCAGCCGAGGGTTATGACTTGGAAAAGATCGGCGCCGCAATCGTCGAGGACTATTCGACGCAGGTGCTCGACGACGGCTTTTTCCATGCGGACCCGCATGCGGGAAACATTATCCTCAAGGACGGCATCGTCTACTTTATCGACCTGGGCATGGTCGGGCGCATGTCGAGTCACGACCGCGGTATCGTCAAGGACATGATTTTCGCCGTGGCCGAGGGTGACGTCCCCAAGCTCAAGGATTCGCTTATGCGCTTTGCCGTGACGCGCGGCGATTCTGCCGAGCTCGACCATTCGGCCTTTTTGTCCGACTTGGACTTTATTGTCGCCGACTTTGCGGGGCTCGATCTTAAGGACCTGGATATCGGCGAGTTTTTGACCTCGCTGCTCAATCTGGCGCGCAAAAACGACGTTGAGCTGCCGAGTGTGGTGACGATGTTCGCGCGCGGCATGGTGACGCTCGAGGGCCTGCTGACCGAGTACATGCCCAACGTCAACATGATCCAGATTATCCAGACGCACATCAAAAACGAGAAGAGCACCTATGCGCGCGTGCGCGATATGGGGCGCGATCTTGCCGCGAGCAGCTATCGAGCGGCAAAAGGTTCGCTCGAGGCGGCCGAGTATCTGGGCTTGGCGTCGCGTATGCTTACGCGCGGCCAGCTTAAGGTGAACACGCAGATCATGAGCAGCGATAAGGCACTGCGGCAGCTGGGTGGAATTATCGACCGCATGTCGATGGCAATTGTGATCGCCGGTCTGTTTATCGGTTCGTCGGTGGTGTACTATGCGCGTATCGAGCCGGTTGTGTTTGGTATCCCGGTCATTGGCTTTATGGGCTACGTGAGCGCGCTGGCGCTGGCACTGATGCTGGGCCGCGAGATCTGGCGCAATAGCCACGGCGGTAAGCGTTAGCGATTTCCCGGGGTCGGGGAAACGGGTTATTTTGCTCGGCACTTCATCCCCGCCCTTTTCTATCGCAAACCATAGCTTGTACCTTGGGCTTCGCCTGTGTGCGGGGCCCTTTTGCGTGCTACCATATCGACAGTAATAATCGATGGCCTAGATAGTGGTGCGGAGACGCACGAATGCGCGGTTTTCCTGCGCGTTTGGGAGAATCGGGGTGTAAGTCCCCGGCTGTACCAGTAACCGTAATTCCTCTTGGCCCGGGATGGTCGCGTCGCAGATCGGACGGCGCGCCCGGGTCGGTAAGGTTAAGTCGGATCGCCTCCCATCTTGTACGCGGCCGCGGCGCATGCCGCCGGTACGCGTTGGGCTCTGGAGGGAAGGGGGACCCCGATGGGGGTACTCAAGCGCGATATGCGCGATGACGTGGGGCAGCCGCTGGGCAATGTCCCAAGTTCAGACAATAGGAGACAAATGGATATGTTTGAGGATGAGTGCCAACGCGCCTCGTGGCGTCGTCATGGAGCGATTGCCCGCGGCGTAGCCAAGCGCGGTCTGGTGGCGTTCCTGGCTTTTGCCATGGCTTTTGGCACCACGCCGGCGCAACTTTGGGCCGAGGGCGCCGAGGGCATTGCCGAGGCCGTGGCGCAGGCTGCGACGGGCGGCGAGGGCGCGGCGGCCGACGATGGCACCGCTGCCGACACCGGCGCGAACAGTGCGGCGGCGAGCGCTGCTGCCGATGACGCCGGCGCAGATCAGGGCGCAACTGCGAGTGCCGCGAATGGTGCCGACACCGCCGCAGGCAACGCGACTGAGTCCGAGAACTCTGCTGCGACGCCTGCTGCTTCGGAGCAGAAGAACGCCGTTGCCGCCGCGTCTGCCACAACGCTTTCGAGCGAGGCCAAGGTCTTCATCCAGGATACCAAGGATAAGGACAGCTCCTATTCCACGAAGTCGGGCGCGCTCAAGGCCGGTGAGACGCTTTGGGCAAATATGTACGATGAGGTCGAGGACGACTGGTACGGCACTTCGACTGAGCCCGTTGCCAATCCCGGCACTTGGACTTACACCTGGCTCGCCGGTACGACTAGGGCCAGCAGCAATGTCGCCGACTACACCGAGGTCGTAGGCCACGAGCAGTCGCTCACCGTCACCGCCGCGATGGAAGGCAAATACTTCATCTGCAGGGTAACGGTTGATGGCAAGGACTACTATGGTCCGTCCGTTTCTTCCGGCTCGGGTATCAATGCCAACAACATCCCCGGTCCCGTGCTGGGTGCCGGGCAGATGGAGCTTAACAACGTCAAGCTGAGTAGCGACACGCCGAGCATAGGCGACACCCTGACGGCGACTCCGTACATAAGCTATTATCAGCAAGCCCCCGCCGACGCCAAGGTTACCTACACGTGGTCCGCATCCACCTCGCAGTACTCGGGCTTTACCAAGATCGAGGGCAAGACGGGTGCTTCGCTCGTGGTGGGCGACGACCTTGAGGGCAAGTACATCAGGGTCGAGGCCAACGCTGGCGTCAACACGGTGAACAAGACCACTTCCAGCAAGGTCAAACAGGCCGGTGCGGTCGAGATTTCGGCCGTGTCCATCATCAATACCAAGGACGATACGAGCGTCTTTGCGGTGGGGGATACCGCTAAGGCCCGCGCTAAGGAGAAGGGCGGCGCGTACGGCGCGTTCGTCGACGCGAGCAAGCTCAACTATCAGTGGCAGAGCTCTGACACCAAGAGTGGCACGTATACCGACATTGCGGGTGCCACGGGTGAGACCCTCGAGCTTACCGACGCTTTAGGTGGCAAGTACCTCAAGTGCAAGGTGTCCTCGAAGATCGGCTCTTCGAGCATGGCCAACAACACGGGCGCTCTCGTTGCGGCTACCGGTTCAATTAACGTTACGAGCGTGACTATGAGCCCGACTTCGGGCAAAGTCGAGGTTGGTTCTACGATTACGGCGACCGCCAAGGCGGGTTCCACCGACGTTACCGCCGATTCGCATGTCACGTGGCAGTGGTATAAGGGCACCTCGAACACCGCAAGCAAGTGCGACACGCCTATCAAGGGTGAGACCGGTAACACCCTGACGGTGACCGCCGCCCTTAAGGGCTACTACGTCGTGGCCAAGGCCAACGGCGGCTATGGCGAGCAGAAGCCGTACTATGCGGTGGGTCCCGTTTCCGTCGCGGGCCAAGTGGAGCTCTATGACGTGCAGTTCGAGGGTTCTCCTGCTACCAATGGCGTGCACGTAGGCGATACGCTCAAGACTAAGGTGCGCAAAAAGGACGGTTCGCGCTACAACTATATCGACCGCACCGATAACGTGACCTACCAGTGGCAGTATGCAAACAGCAGCTCGAGCTACGACCCCGCCTATACCGATATTCCCGGTGCTACCGAGGCCGCCTATACCGTTGACGCTGCCTATGCTGGCAAGTATCTGCGCGTGAAGGTGACGAGCGAAAATACCGTTTCCAGCACGCAGAAGAAGAGCTCCTACGGCGGCACGCAGTCCGTTGCCCCGCTCGGCCCCGTGACGCTTAAGGGCCAGTACAAGCTGGCAGGCATTGAGCTTGCCGATAAGAACGTTACGCTCAGCGTGGGTTCAAAGATCACGCCGAGCGTGCAGGTTCCGGGCAGCTGGTCGGGCTCGACGAAGGACGTGCCCGAAGATGCCGAGCTCACCATGGCGTGGTATGCCAAGGGCGAGGGCGATGCCGATTGGACCGAGCTCACCGACGGCATCGATAAGACCGATGGCAGCCTGACTCTTACGGATGCGCTTGTCGGCAAGCGCATCAAAGTTACGGCGAGCGCTCTCGACAACACGGTTGAATGGGTTTCGTCCGATAGCGTCACCGCGGCGGGGGAGTATAGCCTGCTGCGCGTGATCGCCAGCCCGCAGATTAATAGCGATTCGACCCATCTCGTCTCGGGCGATAGCGTAAAGGCGACAGCGCAGGCCAAGCGCGCCGACGGTTCGACCACCAACGGTATCGATGTCACCGACCAGGCGACTGTAGCCTGGTATGCGGCCGACGACGCGAAGGCTCCGGCGGCCGACTGGACGCTGCTGCCCGATATGTCGGGCGCCGCGGCAACGGTTTCGGCATCTGCTGCTGGCAAGTATCTGAAGGCTGTCGCCACGAGCGGCAGCTCGACGGTCGAGCTCGTCTCCGCTAACAAGGTTATCGCCGCGGGCTCGCTTGAGGCCGCAGTCCAAAAGCTTAACGATGCCAATAAGCAGATCGCCGTTGATTACAGCGCCAAGGGCGGCAACGTCAACGATGTCCTGAAGGCGCAGCTTGCCGATTTGGGCTTTACCGATATTGACGTCAAGGTCTCTGAGGGCGGCGTTGCCTTTAAGGCCGAGGACGCCAAGGCTACGGTCGGTATCTCCGACGCCCAGGATAAGACCAATGGCAATGTGACGTTCTTCTTCATTGACCCCAACAACTACACCGGTTACAACATCGACGGTCTGCGTAACGCCGATGTGGCGTTTGAACTGTCGCGCGATGGCAAGACCGAGTATTACCTGCCCAACAAGTCCGTGCAGGTTGCTTGGGACGAGGCTAAACTGCAAGACCTTCTTGACGGAGCCGCCGAATCCCTGCAGATTGGCTACGCGTCGGGCGAGTCCGCCGATGGCGTGACTCAAAATGTCACGCTTCCGTACAAGGCGGGTTCCGCAAAGAAATTCTCTGTTGAATGGACAAGCTCCGACACCGAGCGCCTGTTTGTTTCTGGTTATAGCTGGGAAGATAAGACGGGTAAGGTTTCGCGCGCATCGAGCGATCGAGACGTGACGCTGACCGCCAAGGTTACGGTTACGAGCGGCGACATCAAGCTTGCCGGCTCGCATGACTTCGTCGTGACGGTCAAGGGCGATCCCGAGAAAGTCAACGCCGACAAGAAGGCACTGCAGGAGAAGGTCAATGCGGCCTTTACCTACGATAATATCAAGTACTCCGGCACCGACGTGGTCGCCAACAAGGACGGCTTGACCGCCGACCTGCAGATGCCACGCACGAGCACGCTCAATCTCGACGGCAAGTATTACGAGGTCAAGTACTCTGCCAGCACCGATGACATCACGTTCAACGGTTACAAGGGCACGGTCTATCAGCCGCTGCCCGGAGCCAAGGCCGCAAACACCAAGATCACCCTCACGGTGACCGACAAGTCGAACTCCGAGGTCACGGCTAGTAAGACCCTCGATTTTGCGATTGCTCCGCAGGACCAGGGCGAGCTCGATGCCGAGCTTTCTCTTATGGAGCAGGCTAAGGCCGGCTACGCCGCTGCCATCTTGAATGGCCAGGACGCTAGTGCCGTTTCGACCGACATGCACGCGTTCCAGAAGGCATATCTCGATGCCGACGGCAACCTTGCCTGGAGCTACAACAAGGCAACGACCGATTCGACGTCCCCCGGTATTGTTCCGGTCGATCTGCCTGGCTATGACGCGATGTCCGGGCAGGATTGGCGTCTGTTTAAGTCGAGCAACAGCTCTATTGTTTCCGCAGAGAATCTCAAGGTCACGCAGCCGCAGTACAACACGAAGGTTGTCGTTTCCTCGCGTCTGACGAGCGAGAAGTACGCTCGCTACGCTGAGCGTTACCCCGACAACGCTACGTACGCCAAGCTTGCCAACCAGGACGTGTCGGCAAAGATCACGGTTCTGGGCACGAGCGGTCAAAACGATCCCGAGGTTACGGCGACGTGCTCCGTCATTGGCATCGATGCCAAGGGTAAACAGCAAACGTGGGCTGCCGCGACGCAGTACACGCTCAAGAATGGCTCGACGGCCGCCGATCTTTCCGAAGAGCTCTTTAAGCAGGCCGGTCTCAAGGTCGACTACGACCCCAATGGTTCTTGGGGCTGGGTGCTCAACTCCATTACGTCGCCTTTCGACGCTGATCGTACTCTTGCGTATGATTCCGCTACGGGTGCCTATTGGCAGCTGTTTATCAATGGTGTTGCGGCGTCGGTTGGCGCTGGCAGTTACCCCCTCGATGCGGGCGACTCTGTTGTCTGGTGCTATTCGAAGTACGGCGACGCTGCACCCACCGACCAGCTTTCGGTAAGCTGCACCGTTATCGGTCAGGACGCTTCGGGTGCTCAGCAGACGTGGGCGCAGCCTACGACTGCACTGGTGGAAGAGGGCGCAACTGCCGCCGATCTTTCCGAGCAGGTCTTTAAGCGGGCCGGTATTGGCGCCGACGTCCAAACCGGTTCGTATGGTTGGTTCCTCAATTCGCTGACTTCTCCGTTCAATAAGAGCGTGAAGCTTTCGACCGTACGGGTAAACGAAAGCACCTGGAAGTCCTGGCAGTTCTTCGTTAACGGCAAGATGGCCAATGTCGGCGCCGGCAACTACACGCTCAAGGCCGGCGATGAGATTACCTGGGTCTATGGTTCCGATGGCACCATGCCCGGTCAGGTCTCTGTCTCGATGGAGATCATCGGCAAGAAGGACGATAAGGCACAGCGCTGGACCGATCCTTCGAAGCAGGTGTTTGTTGGGGGCACGACGATCAAGGACGCCACTGCCGCCTACTTCGATGCTTTGGGCATCAAGTCCGAGATGTACGATCAGCTGGGCTTCTGGGGCGTTCACAGCCTCGTCTCTCCGCTTGACGGCACTAAGTTGGCCGGCGCTTGGTCGTACTTTGTTAACGGTGTTCCCGGATCTCAACTCGACAGTGACTACGTGCTCAAGTCGCGTGACGAGATCGTCTGGGCCTATGCTGCCGGCGATACGGTGCCTAATCCCGACGAGGTCGTAGTCAATCCGAGCGCCCCACGTCCGACCGATTGGAAGTCCGATTGGGACGGCAAGTCCAATGCAGCGGTCGAGAACGTTTCGACGCCTACGGGTGCGCTAGCGAGCTCCTGGACGTTCGATTGGAAGGCGTACTCGGGTGCCACGAATCCCAACGCAAGTGAGCCTATCGTTGTTAACGGCTACGTATACCTCGCCGTCAACAAGCGTTTACTAAAGATTAACGCCGAGTCGGGCAAGGTCCTTGCCGAGTCGAAGCTTAAGACTGCGGTCGGTTACACCTCGCGCCCGATTTACGCGAACGGTTTGGTTATCGTTCCGCTCGACCGCGGTGCGGTCCAGGCTCTGACGGCTGACACGCTCACAACGGTTTGGGTCACTGACTTCGTGAGCGGGACTGCTCAGTCGAATTCTCAGCTGACGGTTGATGGCAATTACCTCTATGTCGGCACCGTTGATGTCGACTATGGAAAGGGCACGTATGACAACGGCCATCTGACGCGCATCAATATCCTGACCGGAGCGGTTTCTTGGCAGCATGTCAATCCGAACGAGGGCTATTACTGGACAGGCGCTACGGTGGGCGATGACTTTGTCTTGGTTCCCACCAGTTCCGGTACCGTCGAGATGCTGAGCAAGTCGACGGGCGATGTGCTCGGCAGCGTCTCGGTTGGGGCGATTGTCAACTCCACCTGCGTGTTTTCTGACGACGGTAGCCATGCCTATCTCATCTCGCGCGACGGCAAGCTGCACGTATTGGCGATTTCTGATGGCGACTCACGCGATGCGGATGCCGCTTCGCGTATTACCGAGGAGCGCGTAGTTGACCTTGGCCTTACCGGCTGTGCGTGTGCGCCTACGATGTATGATGGCAAGCTAATTGTTGGCGGCGAGGTTGCTGGCGGCTCTGCGCTGGCGATTATTGACCCGGCCAAGGACTTTGCCAGGACGCTGGTCACGACGGCGGACGGCTCTCAGCTGCCGGCCGGACTTGGTGGCATCAAGGGCGCTCCGCTCGTGAGTGCCCAGGGCAAAGACGCGTATGTCTACTTCACGGTTAACTACGGCGAGAGCCCTGATTTCGTTAACTACACCACGGGCGGTGGCGTATATCGTTACAAGTTGGGTGACACCGAGGCTTCTGGTGTGTTTAGCGCAACGGGCCACAACAACTACTGTGACTCGCCAATCGCTTGTGATGCCCAGGGCAACTTGTACTACATCAACGACTCTGGCACGCTGTTCAAGCTGAATGCTGGCGTTAAGGTTTCGTTTAGTGCTGGCAAGGGGTCCAAGGTCGATTTTCAGACTACGGCCGCCAACGGCTCTGTGGCCAAGCCTGCCGATCCGACGCGCGAGGGCTACACCTTCGCTGGTTGGTATACCGACGAGGCTTGTACGGAGGCGTATGACTTTAGCGTTGCGGTGACGGCGGATATGACGCTGTATGCCAAGTGGGTCAAGAATGCTGTTAACCCTGGTGGTAACGGCGGCTCTGGCTCCAACGGCGGCTCGGGTAATGCCGGTGCCGGCGCCGGTTCCGGCAATGGTACTAACGGCCAGCAGAGCGGCGGCGCTGTTTCGCCTGGGCAGAAGCCGGTGTCGTCGACCACGACCACGACCGAGACCAAGGACGGCAAGGATTCCAAGAAGGATTCCGACAAGTCCGACAAGAAGGACAGCAAGAAGTCTGATAAGAAGTCCAGCAAGTCCGGCTCCAAGTCCGATACGGGCTCGTCTGCTACGACCGCTGCTAAGAAGTCCACTGCGGCTCCCGCGCAGCAGTCTGGCTTCAATCCGCTTGCCATCGTCGGCGTTGCGGCAGGCGTGATCGGTCTTGCCGTCATCGGCGTGTTCGTATTCACCAAGCGTCGGTAGGTGAGGGCTGTGTCCAATAAGCCTCAGGACGCCGAGTCCAAGCAGCCCGACTCGTCGTTCATCCAGCTTGACGATACAAAGCAAAAGGGCGCCGCTTCGGTGGCGCCCGCCTCGCGGCGCAAGGCGCTTGTTGGTGTTCTGACAGCCGTCTGCATTGCGCTGATTGTCGTCTCGCTGGGCTTTGTTTACCCTTCCGTCAGCGGTGCCTGGTCCATCGATTGGATTGTCGAGACCGTGACGGGGGAGAGCATCGTTGCCAAGGATGCGTCGGTTTCCGGCTCGACTACCGCTTCGGGTAAGGTTGCGTCCAAGGACTCCAAATCTTCGGACAATGCGAAGGACGGGTCGAAGGACTCGGATGAATCTGATTCCAAGGACGCTTCCGAATCCTCGGACAAGGACTCAAAAAAGGATTCGAAGGAGAAGAAGTCCGAAGGCAAGGGCGGGAAGAAGTCCAGCAACGTGTCTGCCGGACATGGCTCCGAATCCGCCGGTGGATCGAGTTCTTCTGACGGCTCTTCTTCGGGCGGCGGCTCGGTGTCTGGCGGTGGGTCTGCATCCAACAGCGGCAGCGCCTCTGCTGGCAATCAGGGCGGCTCGCAGCAGCCTGGCTACGTCACGGTGACGGTTTCGGTCACATCGAGCGCCGTGGGCAATCCTGTGTCTTCTAGTGGCACCTTCACCTTTAACGAGGGCGCTACGGCCTACGATGCTCTGTGCGCCCTAGGGCTTTCCGTGAATGCGCGCGGCACGTCGTACGGAACGTATGTTGCCGCCATTGGCGGTTTGGCCGAGATGGAGCATGGCGGCAAGAGCGGCTGGATGTACTCCGTTAACGGCACAGCGCCCATGACGGCCTGCAGTAACTACGTTCTCCCTAATGGCGCCAACGTCGTGTGGTATTACGTAACGGGCTAGAGGCCTCGACATAGCGCGCCAGACGGGCAGTTCGGACCAACATCCGAGCCGCCCGTTTTCATGCGAATGGGACGTCGTTTCCCAATCGAGGCTCAACCGGAAATTGCATCCCACTCTGAAGGCGAATTCCGGGACACAGTTTCCGCTAGGACGGCGTTGCGGAAGCTGTGTCCCATTCTGAGGCTGCAATCTGGGATGCACTTTCCGGAACGGCGCTCATAGGGAAACTGCGTCCCATTCATGCACTGTAGCCCGCCTCGTACGCCTTCCGCGGCAGACTCTGTAAACAAAAAGCCGGTTGGAACGTGAATTCCAACCGGCTGCGAAGCGAGATTATGTTGGGCCGTCTACGACTGCGCGCCCTCGAGGAATAAGCGACGGCTAAAGTAGTTGTACCAGGTGACCAAGAACGTTGCGATTGCCTTCATGGCCTGGTAGCCGATGCTCAAAAACGTGACGCCCACAAACATGTACAGGTCGTTGAGACCCAGACCAATTACCGACAGGATGGTGAAGATCGTAAACTCGCGCTTGCGGCTCATGCCCTCGCGATGGTCGAACACGTACTTCATGCTGAGCCAGTAGTTAACCACGACGGAGGTGGTAAACGAGACTGTGGTGCTCATCAAAAAGTCGAGATGGAACAGCTCGACGAGCGCAATCAGCATGCCCCAGTCGATGCCAAAGGAGATAAGGCCCACGACAGCGAACTTGAGGAATTGCTTAGTATGAGGTTGTGCCAGTGCCTTGCGCACGTAATCACATCCAATGCGTTGACGAATCGAGCAGAGGATACTTTAGAGCTTTTGCATGGGAAACGTAAGGTCTTTGCCAAGAACTATACGAACTCGCCAAATTTGCAAGAGACAATCCGCAAACGTGCCAAATTTGCCCGTAAACGAACAAGGCCCACGAACAACGCAGCGCTCGACGCACGTCGTTCGTGGGCCCCGTAGTGCAACGAGGAGGCCGAGCTATTTGGTCTCCTCGCCCTCCAGGAAGATCTTTCGGGTCACAAAGTTGTAGACCATGACCAGTGCGGTGGCGCAAATCTTGGCGATATTGGCCTCGAGCCCCAGACCGGCGTTGAGCGCCAGCACGATACCGTCGTTGAGCGCCAAGCCGATCACGGACAGCACGACAAAGATAATGAACTCGCGGCGGCGACTCATGCCCTCCTTGTGTGCAAACACGTACTTCATGCTCGCGACGTAGTTAAAGATGAGCGAGACGATAAAGCCGCTGGTGTTGGCGATCAGGATGTTAAGGCCCAGACCGTAGTGGAGCAGATTCATGATGCCAAAGTCGATGACCGTGGCGACGACGCCGACGACGCCAAACTTCATGATCTGCGCAAGGAGCTTTTGCATGGTACCTGCCTTAGGATTGCGCCGGGGCGCCGCGGGGATGATGAACTCAGCAAGTTTAGCCAATCCCCACGGGTGGAGCTAGGCGCGCTCCTCGATAGCACCGTTTCTATATGCATCGAGCAGTTGGCGTAGGTCCTGGATCTGGCTGCGGATCTTGGCACCCGTATCGGTGTCGCTTACCATGCGGCGGCGGTCGGCCTCGTCAAAGCGGTTGGTCTCGCTCTCGATATCGATATTGCGGGTGAGCGCCTCGGCAACGGTGGTAAAGGCCTGGTGCGACTTGAGGCGGCATCCGCGCGAGCTCGAGATGAGCGTGTAGCCGGCGATGCCCGTCTTGGGGTGGTAGGCGCGGCAGAAACCGCCATCGATGACCAGCAGCTTGCCGTTGGCGCGGATGGGCTGCTCGCCCTTGGTAGTCTTGACGGGCGTATGGCCATTGATGATGTGACCGGTCGGCGAACAGGCCATGGGGGCAACGCCGAACTCGCGCATGATGTCGTCGCAGACCGAGGGCGACTTGGTTAGCGTAAAGTACGGGTCCATCGGCTCGACCCAGGTGCTCTTATCGGCGATATAGGCGCGCTCAAAGGTACGCACCAGGCGTCCGCTGGCGGGTGAGTTAAAGCCGATCCACAGGTACCACATCCAGTCGAGGGCGTCGCGGTCGCCCACGCGCCAGGCGCGGCGGGCGATGCGGTCGCAAAAATCGAGATAATCGCGGCCTGCGTGCCAGGTGCCCAGGCAGTTCATGCTGCTAAAGGTACCATCCTCGTTGAGCGGCACGCAGCCATGGAACAGCAGGTTGCCGTTGGCGACCTTATACATGGAGCCGTGGGTATAGAGGAAATCGATGTGGCGATGTAGGTGATCGGCGGTGACAAACTCGGACACGAGCTTGTCGATGATGTGCTGCTCCTCGGGTGTGAGCGTGTAGGGGTCCGTCGGATCGACGGTGGGGAAGTCGTTGGTCGTGAGCGGCCATACGCTGCCGTCGGCGAGGGTGACCGTGCCGGCGTCGTGATCGACCTTGTCGAGCAGCAGGCGGTCGGCCATGTCGAACTCCGGGTGACGCTGGATAATCTGGCCCTCGAGCTTAAAGAGCAGGACGTTGATGGCTTTGATCAGCGGGCTGATGGGCTCGCCGGCGATATAGGCGGCGTCGGCGAAGGCGACAAGCTCGCGCAGCGAGATGCCATAGTCGTTTTCGAGAATCTCGTAGTTGTCGTAGCGCAGGTTGTTGCGCAGCACCGTGGCGATGCAGGCGGGCTCGCCGGCAGCGGCGCCCATCCACAGCAGGTCGTGATTGCCCCACTGGATGTCGAGCGAATGGTAGGTGAGCAGGCGGTCCATAATCTTGGCCGCGCCGCCGCCGCGGTCGAAGATGTCGCCCACCAGGTGCAGGTGGTCGACGGCCAGGCGCTTGATGAGCGAGGCAAGCGACTCGATAAAGTCGTCGGCGCTGGCGGTCTCCAGAATGGACTCCACGATGCGCTCGTGATAGCGCACGCGATAGTTGTTCTCGTCCGGATGCGTGTGCAGCAGCTCGTCGATGATGTAGGCGTAATCGCGCGGGATGGCCTTACGCACCTTGGAGCGGGTATAGCGGCTCGAAAGCGAGCGGGCAACCACAATAAGCTGGTCGAGCATGGTTTTATACCAGGTAGGTGAGTCCTCGTGCTGGCTGCGGACCAGCTCGATCTTCTCGCGCGGGTAGTAGATGAGCGTGCACAGCTCGCCCTTTTCATAAAAGGTGAGCGTGTCGCCAAAGATCTCGTCGACATGCTCGCGTACGACGCCCGAGCAGTTGTTGAGGATGTGCATGAAGGCTTCGTATTCGCCATGCAGGTCGCTCATAAAGTGCTCGGTGCCCTTGGGCAGGTTGAGGATGGCCGAGAGATTGATGATCTCGGTAAACGCGGATTGCTCGGTGGGAAACTGTCTCGACAGCAGGCGCAGATACTTGAAGTCTTGCGGATTGCGATCGAATGCGACCATGAAACACCTTCCGATATGGTTGGTAAAACTGATAAAACAGTGTCAAGCGTTTACCAGTATGCGCCGGCTTTGTTTCGATTTTGCGCCGGCGGCTGAATTGTCGGCTGAACGGTTTGGTAAATCGATTTAGTTGAGGTAGATATGGCGGTTGAGTGGAGGCAAAGCGGGTGATTTTGCCCATGTTGGCCCATGGCGGGGATGGGGATGTTCATGATAAAGATAATCAATACAAATGGTTCGCATTGGTAAATAGTGGACATTTGTATCGTATTTAGGCTTGCTGTGCGATAATTTGCACAGCAATACTTAAGGAGCCTCATATGAGTGATTTTGTCCTGACCTGTGAATCCGCCGCCGATCGAACTCGGGAGTTCTTTGAATCGCGCAATATCCCTGTCGTGTGTTTTCATTACGAGATCGACGATGTTGTCTATACGGACGATCTGTATCAGTCGATTACGCCGGACGAGTTTTTTGCCCAGATATCCGCGGGCGCCATGCCCAAGACGTCTCAGGTGAGCGTGGGTGAGTACGAGGAGTTTTGGGAGCCGCTTGTTGCCGAGGGTAAAGACGTGCTGCACCTGACGTTGTCGTCGGGTATTTCGGGTACGTATGGCTCGGCTTGCGTTGCGGCGCAGATGCTCGCGGATCGCTATCCCCAGGGCGGCAAGGTGCGCGTCATCGATTCGCTGGCGGCGTCTTCGGGCTTTGGCCTGCTGGCGGAATGTGCCGCCGACGTGCGCGATAGCGGGGCTTCACTCGACGAGACGGCTGCCTGGATCGAGGAGCACAAGCTCAACCTGCACCACTGGTTCTTCTCGACCGATCTGTCGAGCTACCTGCGCGGTGGTCGCATTTCGGCCGCGAGCGCGATCATCGGCACGGCGCTTAAGATTTGCCCGCTTATGACGGTCGATTGCGAAGGTGGGCTGTCGCCACGTGAGAAGATTCGCACTAAGAAGCGCGCGATTTCCGAGATGGCCAAGACCATGATGGCACACGTGCAGGACGGTGCGGATTATTCGGGTAAGTGCGTCATGTCGCACTCGGCGTGCCGCGAGGATGCCGAGGCAGTTGCGGCGCTGATCGAGGAACAGATTCCGCAGCTCAAAGGCAAGATTGAGATCAATAGCATCGGTGCTCTGATTGGCTCGCATACCGGCCCCGGCACGGTGGCCGTCTTCTTTATGGGCGACAAGCGCGTGGATTAGCGTTTGTGGGCTGGTTGACGGTTTTAACGGCTGCGCCTGTCCCTCCTGACATTCGATAACAGAAAAAGGCCCGTCCCGTTGTTTGCGGGACGGGCCTTTTCTGTTGCGGCTAGCGTTTCTTTCCGCGGAAGAAGAAACCATGCAGCGAAGGCTTGAGTCCGCGGTTGGCGCGACGCTCCTCGATATGATCGTGGATTGATGCGACGCGCTCGATAACCTCGTCGGGAATCGGCACGTCGGGATTCATGTTCTCGACCTGACTGACCTCGGCGGCGGCAACCTGGTCGATAATGGGCACATCGTCGCGCGAGATGACGGGCGTGGCGTCTTCCTTCATCTCGCGATAACGCTGCATCATGTCGGTCTGTAGCTGCTGGGCCGAAGGCGGCGTCCAGATGATGGCGTTGGCGCCGGCGGCGATGGTTTCACGGATGCTCTCTGGCGTCTTGCCGCCCGGCGCGATGAGCGGCAGGTTGGGATAGTGCTTGCGCAGCTCGCGTAGGACCTGGGGCGTGTTCTTGCCGGCGGCGATGTTGAGAATCTTGGCTCCAGCGCGCACCTTGGCGTGGGCATCGTCGTCGCAGCGAACGACCGTAGCGATGACGGGGATGTCGGCGATGTTGGTGATGTGCTCGACCATCTCGGCAGTAGCGGGGGAGTTGACCACGCAGCCCGCCGCGCCCTGCATCTCGGAGACGGCTGCCATCTGCACGGAGCGCTTACCGGTCGTAGTTCCGCCGCCCACGCCTACAAAGACCGGGCACTCGGCGACGGTCAACAGTGCCTGCGTAATGGCCGGCTGCGGCGTGAAGGGGTAAACGGCAAAGACGGCATCGGCGTTGGAGTTGCGGATGACCGCGACATCGGTGGTGTAAATGAGCGACTTGATGCGGCGGCCGAAGAGCGTGAAGCCGCTGGCCTCCTCGATCTCGTCGGGCATGCGAAGGGCAGCCTTGCGCAGACGTCCGTCGATGGGCAGGGGCTCCATAGGGAGCAGGCCGTTGGGCGTGACGGCTACCTGGGGCTCGGTGAACTCGTCTGCGAGCTCGACCTCGGAGAAATCGACCGAGGCGACGATGTCTTCGTGAACTTCGGCGGGCACATCGATGGGAGCTTGGTCGTTTGCCGCGGCAGGCGTGTCGAAGGAGCTGGTGCCGACAAAGGCGTCGACGCGCTCGTTTAGATCGTTGAGGGTATCCATGGAGGCTCGATTCTATGTGATGACGGCCGGCAGGGTGCCGGCAGCGTTGTGCTTGCTAAATCGTTTGACGAGTTGATTTTTCCCCGCCGCGTCCCCCGTTAGACCGAAGGGCGGCGAACGTGAAGGAGCTGTGGTGGCGGGGATCGAGGTGCTATCTTGAAAGTCCCGTTTAAAAGAGAGGTGACGCGGTATGGAATTGACAGCAATGTTGGGCTCGATTGGCCTGTGTGTGGGCGCAATCGTTGCCGCCGCGGTCATCTATTTTGTGGTTACGGCCATTAAAGGCAAAAGGGCCGAACGCAAGGAGCGCGCGATGCTTAAACAGCATCGCGACCAGCAGGGCAAACGCGCACAGAGATAGCTTGTTGAGTTTTGGATCCGTGCGCTAGCTGCGTTTTCGGATCAGGGCAATGTAGAAGCCCTCAAAGTCGCGGCTAGGCGGAATGGTCAGCGTGCCGGGCATACCGTTGGCGACGGACGAGACGTGGCTGGCGGCGATGGCCTCGGTGAGGGCGTTGCACTCGATGCGTGGCTCTTCGCCAACTTCCTGAGCACGGCGCGTTTCACTTTCGCTCGGCGTGCCGTCGAGGGGGATAAGCTCGCAATCCATGTGCTTGTCGAGGGCCTCTTGCAGGGCATCCTCGTTTTCCTGCGGCATGATCGAACAGGTGGAATAGACGAGCGTGCCGCCCGGTTTAAGGGCTCCCATGGCGCGGTCCAGAAGTGCTCGCTGCGAGCGGGCACACTTACTCAGCAGCTGCTCGGTCAGGCCGCGCAGGCTTTTCTCGTTGCCGCTGATGACGGTGCCCGTGCCGGTGCAGGGGGCATCGAGCAGGATGCGGTCAAAGCGGAAGAACTCGTCGAGCTCGCGTGCGTCGATGCGCATGACGGGCACGTTTTTTGCGCCTTGGCGGTGGAGGTTGGCTTCGAGCTTCTCGGCGCGGGGAATGCTCATCTCGCAGGCGGTAAGGTGCGCCTGGCCCTGCGTGAGGGCGGCGATCTGCGTCGTCTTGCCACCGGGGGCCGCGCACATGTCCAGGATGTCCTCGCATGCCTGGGCGCCCAGGACCAACGGCGGCATCATGGACGACAGACTTTGCAAGTAGATCTTGCCGTCGCGGTAGATGTCGAGGTCCCACAGGTCGGAAACCTGGGCGTCGGGCAGGATGAAGGCGTCTGGATACCAGGCGACGGGGTTGTGGGCGATGCCGGCGGCATCGAGCGCCGCAGCGATGTCCTCGGCGGTTGCCTTGAGCGTGTTGGCGCGCAGCGTGACCGGGCGTGTGACCGCGGCGCCGAAGCCCTCGATCATGAGCTCGGCATCGGCGGGCGCATAGGCGCCGGCGACCGTGTCGACCATAAAGCGCGGCAGGTCGGCGGCGCAAGGAAGGGCGGCAAGCTGGTCGGAAAGCTCGGTGGCGGCAAACTGCCTGAGCTTGAGCTCGGCCTTGACCTGTTTTTTCTGCTTACGACGACGCGGCTTGGACATCCGTCTTTCCTTCCCATTCCATTACATGTCGAGTGTTTAGTACTGGCTCTCGTGCTTGCTAAAGAAGTCGAAGCGCGGGGGCAGCGGCTTCACGCGGTGCTCGCCGGGCTTCTCGCCCAGGATCTCCACGAACTCGTCCGTGGAGGCAAAGATGTTATCCCAGCTAAAGAAAGCGACCGGGTCGACGTCGAAGTACTCGCAGATGAGCTCGCAGCCGGCCGGCACAATACCGTGCATCAGGACGGTCGCCACGCGCAGCTCGGTAAAGGCGTCGACAAGGGCCTGCGTCATCGCGGCATTGGCCGGCTCGCCCTCGAGCTTGTTGGCGGCCTTGGAGGCGTCGCTCCAGCGCTTGTTGGCGGCGCGCAGGTAGTCGTCGCACACGGCAAGCGCGCGGTGCGTCTCGAACTTGTACATGGCCTGCTCAAAGGCGAGGGCTGCCTGCTGGGCGGCTTCGACCACGGTGTCAGAAGCGGCACCGGCGGGGATGCAGCCGTTGCGGTAGGGGCTCTCGTCGCCTTCCTTGACGGCGACGCCGTAGAAGCAGCTGCGGGCCAGACGGTTGAACACGCCGGTCAGCAGCGCGCTCTCCTTAAGGGCCGGGTCGATAACGCGCTTGTCGTCGCAGGCGCGTACCTCGTTGCCGTCCTTGTCCTTGCCGGTCACACGCGTGTCGTATGCCTTGGGGCTAAAGCTTACCGGCTTCTCGGACAGGCCGAGCGACAGCCAGTGCGCACGCATCTGCTCGCAGGTGTAGTGGTTGAGCAGGTCGTCTGCCGGCGGGGGAGGCGTCTGCGAGGACGAGCTGGCCTTTTTGCCCATGTAGAGCAGGTGGTAGCAGGCGCTGACGGTGCTCTGCGTGAGGTCCCAGCCCAGGGCCTCCCACATGGCGGTCTGCGCGATGCAGTAGAAATAGATGTTGTCCTGACCGATGAACTGGTAAATCTGAGCGTCGTCAGAGCACCACCAGTCGCGCCAGTCGAGCGAGCTGTGCTGGTAGGTGGGTGCGGGCACCTGCGTGGAGTCGGCGGCGGGCTCGCCCATGAGGGCGGCATCCTGGGCGGCGACGCCCTCGGTCACGCCGGCGGCCTTGGCATCGCGTGCGAGCACGGTACGCGTATAGCTGATGGGCGCCCACAGGCTCTCGGGCCAGCACCAGCAGGTGACGTCGGTCACGCCGTCGACCTCGGGCACCGGAACGCCCCAGTCGATGTTGCCGGTGATGCGGAAGGGCACGAGCGCCTTGCCGCTGCGGAAGCGCACGCCGCCGTTGGCGAGCACCGCGTGGGCGTCGTCGCGCTCCTTCCAGCTGGGGAAGGTGACGGTAAAGCTGCTCTTGTTGCCCTCGGGCTCCAGCACGGTGTGTTCGGGGAGCTGGTCCTCGACGGCATCGAAGGCCTCGCGGAACTTATTCTGGATGTAGAGCTGAGCCGGCAGCAGCCACTCCTCCATGGTCTTGGAGACCACGGAGCGAACCTGCGGGTTCTGGGCGAGCTTGGCGGTGTAGGTCTTCATAAAGTCGAGGTAGGCCGGCAGGTCGAAGTAGAGGTTGTCGACCGGGCGCAGCTCGGGCACCTCGCCGGTGAGCTGGCTCTTGGGTGCGATAAGCTCCTCGGGCTCAAACTGGTGACCCAAGTCGCACTCGTCGGCGTACGCCTTCTCGGACTTGCAGCCCTGGATGGGGCAGCGGCCAATCACCTGGCGGCCGTTGAGGAATGTGCCGGCCTTGGCGTCGTAGAACTGCAGCGTGGAGCGCTTGGAGATGGTGCCCTGCTCGTGCAGGCGCTCGATAATCTCGGCGGTAACCTCGTTGTGAATCTGCGCAGCCGGCTCAAGGCCCGAGCCGCCGTAGATATCGCAGCTGATGTTGTAGTTGTTGAGGGTCGCGGCCTGGCGGGAGTGATTGGACTCGACATACTCGCCGATGGACTTGTCGTAGCCCTCGTTCTCCTTGAGCTTGCGGTAGCTCTCCATGATGGGCGAACCGTAGCAGTCGGTGCCCGAGGTGAAGATGACGTTTTCGCGGCCCAGGCGGTCGCGCAGGAAGCGGGCGAAGAAGTCGGCCGGGACAAAGACGCCGCCGACGTGGCCAAAGTGCAGACCCTTGTTGCCGTAGGGCTCGCCGGCGGTAACGATGGCGCGGCGCGGCCAGCTGGGACGGTCGTTCATGGAGTATTTGGATGCCATGGGACTCCTTCGCATATAGGTAAGAGCGCGGCCGGGCACGGGGTTCGGCGGCGCGGTGGTCAATTCGTGCATATCGTTCGACATTATCGCACATGCGGGCGGGTGCGTGGCAGGGGCGCTATCCTAAGATGCTATGAATGAGATTTCCAACATACATGCGTTTGAGGACGAGGATTTTCTACACGCTTGCTTCGTGTGGGGGATGGCCGTGATCGCGGTGTTTGCCGTGTGCCTGGTGCCGGTGTTTATGCTGCTGGGCGGGCCTGCGGACTTGGACGCGGCTGAGGCGGGCGGCTGGACCACCGTCGTGGGCTGGATGGTCGGTGTGGCTGCGGTTTCTGCAGCGTCGTTTGCCGTGCACGAGCTGGTGCATGCGGTGTTTTTTAAGCTGCTGGCGCCTGCGGGCGCGCATGTGACCTTTGGCGCGAATCGTGAGACGGCGATGATCTATGCCTGCGCCGAGGGCGTTGTGTATTCGCGTCGGCGGTACATGGCCATTTGCCTGGCGCCCACGGTTGTTTTGACGGTGGCGTTTGCCCTGGGGTTTGCGTTCTCGGACTATCCGCTGCTGTGCTATCTGGCGGCTGGTCTGCACTTGTCGGGCTGTGTGGGTGATTGGTATTACGTGCGGACCATTCTGCGCGACCGCCGTATCGTCGCCTGCGAGGATACGTCCTTTGGCGTGCGCTTTTTCGCAAAGTAGTCTTTTTGGGACGGGGCTATTTTAGCTGCCATGATGTCGGGGTGAGTTTTCTGGGACGGGGATGTCGATGAAGTCGTTGTTGCTGCATGCGTGCTGTGCACCATGCTCGCTTGAGCCGGTTCGCCTGCTGCGCGAGGAGGGGTTTGAGCCCACGATTTGCTGGACCAATCCCAATATTCAACCGCGCGATGAATGGCGGCGGCGTCTGGACGAGCTGCGCCGGTGGTGTGCCGATGGCGACATCGAGCTCATCGAGGCGGGGGAGGACCGCGAGCGCTGGGAGGCCGGCGTGGCCCCGCTGGGTGCCGATCGGCCCCGTCGCTGTCGCTCGTGCTATGCCTTGCGCTTGGCCGAGGCATGCCGCGTTGCCCAGGAGCGCAGGTTTGAATATGTGGGTACGACGCTCGCCGTCTCGCCGTATCAGCTGTTCGACACCTGCAATGACGTGCTTGAGCGTTTGGCGGCCGCCCATGGGCTCACCCCGGTGATTCGCGATTTTCGCCCGTATTATCCCGAGGCTACGCGCCGTTCGCGCGAACTGGGCATGTATCGACAGAACTACTGCGGCTGCCGCTTTTCTGCTGTCGAGGCGGCCATGGACCGCGCCCGCATCCGCGACGAGCGCAAAGCCGCCAAAAAGTAGTTCGTTTGGGACGTCAGCCTGCTAGGATGTAGAGCGGACTTTAGCTATATAAGGAGTATCCGACGTGTCTATGCGTACCGATGATTTTGACTACAACCTTCCTGAGGAACTGATTGCCCAGGCTCCTGCCGAGCCGCGCGACTCCTGCCGCCTGCTGGTGGTGGATCGCAAAGGCTCCCAGGCGGGGAAGCCGCTGGAGCACGGCGGTACCGTTGAGCACCGCATCTTCCGCGACATCATCGACTATATCGAGCCGGGCGATGTGCTCGTCATCAACAAGACGCGTGTGATGCCGGCCCGCCTGATCGGTCGCAAAGCCGGCTCGGGTGGCGTGGTCGAGACGCTGCTGCTCAAGCGCCGTGAGGATGTTGACCCGCTGGGCCACGTTTGGGAGTGCCTGGTCAAGCCGGGTAAGCGCCTGAAGCCCGGTGCTCAGATTGAGTATCGCGCCGGTGGCGCCCATGCGCCCGAGGGGGCTCCCGTGGTGCTGACGGCCGAGGTCATCGACTTTGTCACCGATAGCCGCGGAGGCCGTCTGGTGCGCTTTGAGCCGGCCGGCTGCAATGCCGCCGGCGAGCCGCGCACGCTCGACGAGGCCATTCATGCTGCCGGTCACGTGCCGCTGCCGCCCTACATTACCGATTACGAGGGCGATCCCGAGAAGTACCAGACCGTCTACGCCATGAAGGAGGAGCACTCGGCTGCCGCTCCCACGGCGGGTCTGCACTTTACGCCCGAGCTTATGGCTGCCATCGAGGCCAAGGGTGCCAAGTTTGCCGCCGTCGAACTCGAGGTGGGCATCGATACCTTCCGTCTGGTGGAGGAGGACGACCCCACGCAGCACGTGATGCACACCGAGCGCTACCACGTGTCGCAGGAGGTTGTCGACGCCGTGCATAAGGCTAAGGCCGAGGGACACCGCGTGATTGCTGTCGGTACCACCGCAGTGCGCTCGCTCGAGAGCGCCTTTGACGCTGAGGCACCGGTGTCCGATCCGGCCGTGACGGCGCGCTATTTTGAGGGCCGCGAGGACGGGGCCGATACACTTGGCCGCGGTGACATCGTGGTGCGCGAGAACGCCACGACGCAGCTCTACCTCATGCCCGGATCGACCTATCACGTGGTCGACGCGCTGATCACAAACTTCCACGTGCCGCGCTCCACGCTCATGATGCTCGTGAGCGCGCTTGCCACCCGCGACCAGATCATGGATGCCTACGCCGCTGCTATCGAAGAGCGCTACCGCTTCTTCAGCTTTGGCGACGCGATGCTCATTTTGTAGGTTACGGCGTTTTACAAACGACGTAACCGGCCGACGCTGCAAATCCGCCAGAGCGGCAATCTGACGTTCAATCGTCGGGCATGACCAGAAGGTCAATGCCCTCCTCTTTCACGTCACCTTGCTCGCTTAGGGGCGTTTTCGCTGACTTTGCCAAAGCATCGGCAGGTACTCATTGGGGACGTACTTAAATGAGTGCCTGCAGAATGAGAGTGGATAATCTCCCGTTTGTGGCCTGCTTGGGGGCTCAAAGTGGGAGATTATCCACTCTCGTCATTGGGCTAGTCGTTGGGGACGTTCTTGTTTGACTAGTCGTTTAAGAACGTCCCCAATGACTACTTGCTTGCGAACAGCCAGACTAGGATGATCGCCAGGATTGCGGCGACGATGCAGACGATGGCGCCGGTGAATTTGATGCGTGAGTCGCGGGTGCGCTCTCGTACGTCGTCTTCGGCGGCCTCGAGCTGGTCGACTTCTTGCTCGGTTTCGGCGTGTTCGGCTTTGTCTCGGGCCAAGGATCCTGCAAGCGACTCAGTGATCTCTGGGTGGTCGTGCACCTCGGTCGCCTGTTCGATGATCGACTGTGCATGTGCGGCATCTGCTTGGGCGTTGGCGATGGTCTGCTCCTGGTCGCGGCGTGCCTTGTCCTCCGCGGCGATCTTCTCGCGCAGTTCGCGCTGACGAGTCGCGGCGGCAGTCTTCGCCGTCTGCAACTCGTCGCGCGCGGCATCGGCTTCGGTCGTCACGGCTTGGTGCGCGCGTTTTGCGTCGGCGATAGGGGCTTGAGCCTGCTCGACGGCCTGCTCGGCTGCGGCAAGTGAATGCTCAAGGTCGGCGGTGATGCGCGGGACATCTTCTTCGGCTTTACGCAGGGCATCTGCCGTGTCGGAAATCTGCATCGAGAGCTCGCTGGTGCGCACCGTATAGTTGGCGGGATTTGCCGAGGGATTGCGTTGCAGCTCGGCATACTCATGACGCAGTGTCTCGAGCTGGGCGCGCGTGGCGTCGACGGTTTGTTGTGCGGCGGCAATGCCGGTGTCTCGCTCTGCCTTCACCTTGTCGCGGATGCGCTTGGAATCCTCAAGACGTCGAACGAGGCGGTTGCCGGTCTCGCGCGAGCTCGCCTCGCGGGCCTCCACGGCATCGAGCGTGGCCTTCAGACGGAGCTCAGTCGCGTCATCCTCTGTCTTCATTTGTTCGAGCTGACCCTTGAGCTTTGTCGCTTTGGAGGCGTGGGCATCACGGTCAATCTCGGCGGCCGCTGCAGTCTTTTGGGCCGTGGCAATCGCCTGGCGCTGGTCGGCGACGATCTGGTCGTAGCGGCCTGCGATATCCTGGCGCGTCTCGAGTTCCTCGGCCTGATCGGCAATGCGCTGCTCAAGTTCGGCCAGGTGGGCGCGGGCATCGGCAAGTGCCTTTTTCGCGGCGTTCATCTCGCGCATGGCCGAGGCGCCCTGGGCGATAAAGGTGCCCACGGCGTTCGCAGTGTTCGAGACAGCGGTCCCCAGATCGCGGCTCGCGGCGGAGGAGTGCGGGGCGGTCGGGCGAGCGGTGTCGGCAGCGTCCGCATCGGCAGCCTGCGGCACGGCGATATTGCCGGTACCGCCCTCGATCACAGAAAAGCCTGCTGCGTGCGGGTCGACCGCATCGGCGCCAATCGTGGGATGCTCGAGCTGCAGAAACGAGGGCATGGTGCTGCCCTGGTCGGCAACCGGAGTCTCGCCGGGTACGAAGGTCGAGGCTGCCTCGGCGGCCTCCTCTTCCTCGGCGTCAACGTCAGCGTCGGCCACGGCGTCTTTCATCGCTTTGACGGCATCCATCATGGAGTCCATGACGGCGTCGAGCTCTTCTTCCGAAGAAACCTCGATGGGGCCCGCAGCTTGCGGAGCGGCATCCTGTACGGGGTCGTCGTCCTGAGCGGGCGCATCGTCGTTTTGCTCGTCTGCATCTTCGGCGCCAGGGGTTTCCGCCGTAGCGCTTTCGTCCAAGATGGGGTCGTCGAGGTCAATATCATCGCAGGTCACAGCGTCGGCATCTGCAGTGACGTCTGCGGAATCATCAATATGCTGTTGAGTCTGGGGGTCCAGCTCGTCTGTCATAGGTATGTGCTCCTCATCGTTGTTTGTCACCCTATGATAAAGTCTCGCGCCGACTTCCCGCGCGCCGCAGCAAAGTTTCAAAACGTGTTCGATGGCTCGCGTCGATAGCAAAAACTCGCCCACTTTATCCAGTTTTAACTTGACAATCCCTTCGCCGAAAGACGTTGCGCCGTTCGCCTGCCATGGGCTTTATTTTTCACTTGAACCCGCTAAAGTTGCATTTCAGCTTTTGGCGCGTGAAGTTGGATGCGCGCAGTCGACGGGCAGGCCCGTCGCGATTTGAAAGGACTTTATATGGGACTTTTCACTGGTAAGACCGTGATCGTCACCGGCGGTGGCAAGGCCACGCTCAAGGACGGCTCCGCTGGCTCCATCGGCTACGGTATCGATATCGCTTTTGCCAAGGAGGGCGCAAACCTCGTCATTACCGGTCGCAACGTTGCCAAGCTCGAGGCCGCCAAGGAATCCCTCGAGGCCGAGTACGGTGTCAAGGTTCTGCCTGTTCAGGCCGATGTTTCGGCTAGTCAGGACAACGAGGCTGTCGTCCAGAACGTCATCGACAAGGCCATTGAGGAGTTCGGCCGCATCGACGCCGTAGTCAACAACGCTCAGGCCAGCGCCTCGGGCGTGACGATCGCCGATCACACCATGGATCAGTTTAACCTGGCCATTTACTCCGGTCTGTATGCCACCTACCTGTACATGCAGAAGGCCTACCCGCACCTGAAGGAGACCAAGGGCTCCGTGGTCAACTTTGCTTCGGGCGCCGGCCTGTTTGGCAACTATGGCCAGTGCAGCTACGCCGCTGCCAAGGAGGGCATCCGCGGTCTGACCCGCGTCGCTGCCAACGAGTGGGGCAAGGACGGCATCAACGTCAATATCGTTTGCCCGCTTGCTTGGACCGCTGCGCTCGAGAACTTCCAGGATGCCTATCCTGAGGCGTTCAAGGCCAACGTCCACATGCCGCCGGCTGGCCACTACGGCGACGTCGAGAAGGAAATCGGCCGCGTTGTCGTTCAGCTCTGCGGTCCCGACTTTAAGTATATGAACGGCGAGACCGTCACCCTCGAGGGTGGCATGGGCCAACGTCCGTAGGGTTACGCGGTTTTACCAAACCGCGTAACGGGTCGACGCTGCGCGGTCACCAGGGCGACAACTTGTCATTCAAAGAGGGCGGCATGACCAGAAGGTCAATGCCGCCCTCTTTTCATGCCAATTTGTTCGCCCTGGTGACCGCTCGCTGACGTTGTCAAAACATCGGCGTTGCCAAAATATCGGCGTTGCCGTGGCTGGTAAATAGCTCCACTCATCGGGGACGTACTTAAATGAGTGCCCGCAGAATGAAAGTGGATAATCTCCCGTTTTTGGGCTGTGCTTTGGGCAAAAGTGGGAGATTATCCACGCTCATCCGGTAAGCGTCCAAAAATCCACGCTCATTTGCCGTGTCCCTGCCGTATCCTCCTCGCGCCAGTTTCTGTCGAGTCGGTGCTTCTTGCGGGTTGCCCGTATAATGGTTTGCGTATGAACCGCAACCAAGGAGTTCCAGTTTATGGACCAGAACCTTTTTAAATTCGACCTGATTGCCGAGGATCCGACGACGCACGCGCGTGCCGGCGTACTGCACACCCCGCACGGCGACATCGAGACGCCGATTTTTATGCCCGTGGGCACCAAGGCAAACGTCAAGGGCATTCCTACCGAGACTGTCAAGAAGCTCGGCGCCCAGATCGTGCTCGCCAATACCTATCATCTGTCCATGCGTCCCGGCGAGGATACCATCGCCGAGCTGGGCGGCCTGCACAAGTTCATGAACTGGCACGGCCCCATCCTCACCGACTCGGGCGGTTTCCAGGTCTTCAGCCACAACGATGCCGTCAAGCTCACCGATGAGGGCGTGCGCTTTATTGTCAACGATTACGACGGCCGCCACGTGTTTTGGACGCCCGAGGACAACATGGAAATCGCCATGAAACTCGGCTCCGATATCTGCATGCAGCTCGACCAGTGCCCGGGCTATCCCGCCACGCGCGCCTACGTTGAGCGCGCCGTTGAGCTGTCGAGCATGTGGGCCGAGCGCTGCTATAAGGCGCATACCCGCGATGACCAGGCGCTCTTTGGCATCGTTCAGGGCGGCATGCACCTGGATCTGCGCCTGCGTTCGCTGCGCCATCTGGAGGAGTGCGGCGACTTCCCGGGCTATGGTATCGGTGGCTATTCGGTGGGCGAGGACCACGAGACCATGTTCGAGACGCTGGCGCCGCTGGTTTCCGAGTACATGCCTAAGCACAAGCCGCGCTACCTCATGGGCGTCGGCAACCCTACCACGCTCGTGCGCGGCGTTGGCGTGGGCATCGACATGTTCGACTGCGTCCTGCCGACGCGCACCGGCCGCATGGGTACGGCGTTCTCCAGTGAAGGTCGCCTTAACTTCCGCAACGCGCGCTTTGCGCACGACGACGGCCCCATCGACCCCACCTGCACCTGCCCGGTGTGCACGGGCGGCTACAGCCGCGCGCTCATCCGTCACATGGTCACGCAGAAGGAGATGCTCGGCGGTATTCTGCTGTCGATGCACAACATCTACTACCTGCTCAACCTTATGCAGCGCGCCCGCCAGGCCATTATCGAGGGCCGCTACGGCGCGTTTGTGAGCGACTGGATGAACAGCCCTGCGGCGGTGGACTACTAAGAGCCGCGACCGCTGACCGATGCCTTGCAAGCGCATGATGCATCGTGGATACCATACCGAATAGTTGATGTTCGGGCGGGTGTTTGACGCATGGCGTCGACCCCGCTCGCTTTTCTTTTTCTCGATAGGAGTACCCTTGATTAAGAATGAGAACGTCGAGGGCGAGCCGGCCTACGACGAGACGTACCGACGCGGCCCCGTGGTCATGCGCGGCCCCATGATTCCTAAGGACAACACCTACGCCAACCTGCTGGCGCCCGAGGACTCGACCGACTGGTTGCATGCCGACCCCTGGCGCGTGCTGCGCATTCAGGCCGAGTTTGTCGATGGCTTTGGCGCGCTTGCCGAGCTTGGTCCTGCGGTGACCATCTTCGGCAGTGCCCGCACGCCCAAGACCGATCCGCTCTACAAGGCGGCGCGTACGGTCGGTCGTAAAATCGCCCAGCGCGGCGTGGCGGTTATCACCGGCGGTGGTCCCGGCGTCATGGAGGCGGCCAACAGGGGAGCGGCGAGCGCGAACGGCAAGTCGGTCGGCTTGGGTATCGAGCTTCCGCACGAGCACGGGCTCAACAAATACGTGAACCTCGGTATGGACTTCCGTTACTTCTTTGTGCGCAAGACCATGTTCGTCAAATACAGCTCGGGCGCCATCGTGTTTCCCGGTGGTTTTGGTACGCTCGACGAGATGTTCGAGGTGCTCACGCTGGTGCAGACGCACAAGGTTAAGCGCATGCCGCTCGTTTTGGTGGGCACCGAGTACTGGCGGGGCCTGTTCGACTGGCTTAATGGCCCGGTGATGGACACCGGTATGATCAGCCCGCTCGATCCGGAGCTGGTGCACATTACCGACGACCTCAACGAGGCCGTCGATATCGCCCTGAGCGGGCTGATGTAGGGCGAGCGTGCCTGTCGTTGTAGTGATGAGAAGGCAGGCTGATGCTATTTAGCATCAGCCTGCCTTCTAAATTGGGTATACTGATGCAAAAGACGAGAGCGAGGAGGTCGCGTATGTCTACTGCAACGGTTAAGCCTACGACGGTTCGCATCGAAGAGGGGCTCAAGGAACAGGCGACTGAGTTCTTGGATACGGTTGGTCTGAGTCTCAATTCGTATCTGAACCTTGCTGTTCGGCAGCTGGTAAATCAGCGAAAGATTCCGTTTGAGATTGTGGGTCGGCCCGAAGTTCCCAACGAGGCGACGAGGCGCGCCATGGTGATTGCCGAGGCTCATGAGTTGGGGATTCTGCCAGACGACAGCCCGTCATTCAATAACGCTGATGAGCTTATATCATTCCTCGATGAGGACTAGCGATGTTTGAGATTAAAGTCGAGGCTCAGTTTAAGGCGGATTACAAA
This sequence comes from uncultured Collinsella sp., assembly GCA_905199545.1. Taxonomy (GTDB): domain Bacteria; phylum Actinomycetota; class Coriobacteriia; order Coriobacteriales; family Coriobacteriaceae; genus Collinsella. The sequence goes on along the minus strand of CAJKGW010000001.1, from coordinate 64,108 downwards.
CGGACGATGCGCATCCATCCGCAGCTAAAAACCGAGTTTAAGGCAGCAGTCGCAGAGCTTGCAGCTCGCGGCTCGCTTCCCGCGGAATATGGCGCCCATGAGCTTTCAAACCCGGGCGGCAATTACAACGGCCACATCGATTTCCATCTATCCGATGGCTTGGTCGATGTGGTCGTTCTGTACTTGCCGCATAAGACTAATCCTGTGATCCGACTGGTGAGAATGGGCTCGCATGAGGAGTTATTTCAGGGCCCGCAGGGCTGATTGCTCGCTTATGTTTCGCGGGGAAATAGGGATTGATTCGCGGCCGATTGGCTAAAACAGCCCCTATTCCACCGTAACTGTTGGAGACGTCCCGTTCGTGGCTGCGACCTCCAGTTCTCCTCTTCGCTGGATTTCGCTTAAAAGCTCGGCTGCAACTTCGCTGCTTTTGAAACGGATGCTGCAGTCCTCTTTCTTAGGAAAGGCCAGTAACGGGATAGTTCCGTACCAGACGGTTTCCTCGTCAATTACTGACGCGCGCAGGCGCCCTTCGGCTTTGATGGAATAGTCGACGTTCATCTCGGTAAAACTCGCTTTCACGTCATTGTGCGGAGTCGAGGCAATTGAAATCTCAAGGGCAATCCCACGGGCGGCGGCGCCTGTGAGTACGGCAGCGAGCTTTGCGAGGCATGCAGCGGATGCGTAGGGCGCGGCAATAAAAATGCTTTTCGTTGCGCGCTCGATGTCATCCGCTAAGGCCTCCACGGCCCTTGCCGGCCTAACGAGGATGTTTTGATCGGCCCGTTTGTTGTCATTTGCTGCAAAGACTTCATACCCCAGCTTGGCGTAGGTCTTGAGTCTCTTCTGGTACATGTGCGCGAGCATGGGTATCGACAAATCAACATAGTCGAATATCTCAACCCGCTGCTTGCCCTCGTGACTTCTATGTAGCCTGCCTGCCTGCTGCGTTATGCTGCCGTCCCAAGATATCGGTGTGGCAATGAGCAGAGTGTCAAGGTAAGACAGGTCGAAACCCTCGCCCAGAAGGCCTTCGGTTGCGATGATAATTCGATGCTCATGCTCGAAGCCGGGAAGGCTGTTCAGTATTGCCTTTCTTTCTTTGGCGTCGATTTCTCCGGTTAAGAGTATAGGTTCGTGTCCGCGGCTTTGAAGCAGCCTACATAGCTCTTCGGCATGTTTTTTCCTTTTGGATAGCACAAGCGGATGTCGACCGTTTGACGCGGTCTCGAGGGCATCGTCGACAATTGCTTCGTTTCTCGCTGTGTGCGCACACAGGAGATCGAGAACTTGATTAAAGGACGCCCCTGGTTCGTAGGCGGGTAGTCGAACTCCGGTAAAACGCGGCCTAACAACGCGCTGAATTCCCTGTTGGATTGCTTGCGTTTTTGGATCAATGACATGGCGAAGCGGGCCGCAGAGCATTGAGAGTGCTCGCGTGAGTCCGTCCGAGCGTTCGGGCGTCGCGGAAAGGCCGTATACATATTTGGCTGGAGCGGATTTGAGGACGAGCTCAAGCTGTGGTGCGGCTGCATGGTGACATTCATCACAGATGATGAGGCCGTAATCACGAACGAACTCCTTGGCTATTGGTTCTCCGGTCTGGGGGTCCTTGCTGGACAGAGACTGGAATGAAGCAATGTCGATGAGATGGCTTATGGTGGTTTTGCCTCCTCCGATTTGGCCAATGAGCGGAGGCTGCCTTTTACTGATTCGTCCTTTTGGGGTTCGAACTGGCTTTCTGTTATCCGTAATGTCGATAAACCGTTCGAGCTGGGATTTCCATTGGGCAATGAGCGCAGTCTTGGGAACGATGACAAGCGTTGGAAGACCGATGGCAGCAATAAGATAGGCCCCAATGACGGTTTTCCCGAAACCCGTCGGCGCGGACATGATCCCGTCTTCATAGTTGAGCATCTGTTCGGCGGCAATTTGCTGTTCAGGGCGAAGAGCCCCTTTAAATGTCATCACAATTGGATTGCCCGACATGCGCTTGTCTGAATAGTGAGCAGAAGCGCCGGCTTCTTGAAGCAGCCGCTCGAGTTGAGCTTTACAGCCTCCGGGAATCGCAACGCAGCCATCTCTAAGTTCACTGAGGTCTATGTACCGCGGTTTGCCAAATACTGATTGGTGCATTGATTGGGCACGGAAGAATTCCGGGTTGGCAAATGTTGCAAGCCTGCGAACCTCCATCTGGGCGGCCGGGCTCAGAGATCTTTCGGTTATGTAGAGCATATCGGCTTGCGTGACGGGTAGCGATGACGGGAAGTCCTGCAGCGTGAGCGGAAGCCGCTTTCGCGGCCTCTGAGAATGTGGCGCGGCGGTGTTTCCCGCCACTGCAGCTGATATTCCATGCGGTTTATTGTCGATGCTTTCGATTAGATTTTGCACCGTTGCATGTGGAACCAGCTGAATTTGTGAAAGGTAAAGCCATTGATCGGGAAAGGGCTCAAATTGCTCGTCAACAAATACACTGTTCCCTTTTCGCTGCGCTTTTCCTTGAAAAGGCAGTGCTATGAGATTTCCGAAGCCGCCCTCAGGAATGGTGGACTGCGCGGGCAGCATCCGGTCAAAAGCTTCAAAGGTGATTGTCTTGTTGAGCGCCGCCGCTTCGGTGATAAGGCTGCTTCCAAATTCTCGTGCGATCTTTGCGCTGGTGAGCTCTAGGAAGAAAAACCAGACATGTGCGCCGTTACCTGATCTCGATCGCTCGACTGCAGCATCGATCCCATGGTTTTTTGCGACAAGCCGAATGGCGTTTGTCGCTTCTTTCCAATCGGCTCCGTCAAAGTCGATGACCAGGACTTTTGTGTTACTGTCACTATCGAGAACGTATTGACCTATGACGTCTCGGAGCCTGTCGTCGTTGCCTTTGAAATGGGCGATGATCGCGGCATCGCTCAGCTTGGGGAAGATGCGGTTGCCGCATTCCGCGCATTTGGTTTTCTGACGATTTACTTTGGGGCAAATGCTTGCCTTCCATTCATTTGCGCAGGCGGGTGTATAGCCGATGCCCCCGTCTTTTCTGCGGTACCCATGAGCGTAAACATCTTTGCGGCCAGTAAAGAGATTGCGAAAGAGTTCCAGTTTGTCGCGCGCTGGGCTCGCACTGGTGACGATTCCTTCGACCTGTGCCCGTCTATCGAAAGATTCGCCAGCTTTCTCCCATTCTTCCAGTGTTGCGTAACGGATGTCTGGACCGTTGCCGCAGATGACGATTTGGCTGTGCGGCTCCGATACATGGGCGACGGTTTTCTTGAATTGGAATAGCGTACCCCCGATGAGGGCGTATTGATGCGTGACGGTGCTCATGTAAATGCCGTTCTTGTCGGAGTTCATTGAAATGAGGGTACGTTATTTTGATTTTTAAGGGACTCGACTCTGATTTTGGTTCGGTGATAGCGGAGTACAGCTCCGTGAGTGGTGTTTGGCTGATGTCAAAATGTGCGGTAGCTGTTGCTGAATGGGTTTTGGCGGCCATGAGGTGGGCTGGAGGCGCAGGAAACTATCCTCGAATAGACCCTGTGGGCAAAAAATGGCAAATATGAGTACTGTGGTTTGAGCAGTAACATATCATCTGGAAAGTATTTAAGACCAATCGATTCGGATTGGATAGAATCAACCCTCTAAACATGGCGATTCGGGACTTTATGACGCTCGGAATTGGCGGAAGATGGCAAATTCAGCCAGATTTCGCTGTTACTAAACTGGTAACAGTACTCATATTTGCCATTTTTTGCCCAGAGGGTATCGCAAGGGGGTTGGACAAAGCATCGATCGCCGCCAATTTCTCGATTAGCTGGTTGGGCGGCAATGAAGTTGCGGCGTAATGGGAAGCGTTTCGCGGCCTTTTGGCTAAAACGGCCCCTTTTCCGCCGCGACTCCTAAAAAGACGCCGGCGCGCCTTGAGTTGCGGCGCGTCGGCGTGATGGCTTTGTTGTGGCTGGGTGTACTTCGGTTGTTCGACGGCTTTGGCATGTCCGATCTTGCCAGGCAAGCCTTTGTTACCGTTTAACGTTTGCCCAGATAAAACCTGCCAAAATAAACCTGTCCCTAATTGGCAGGTTGGTAGCGGGGACAGTAGCTGATGGCGATGGCGTCGACGCCTACGTGGGTGGCGATGGTGCAGCCGATGGGGCCGGTGCCGGCGTCTACGTAGTTCTGGCCTGCGAGCGCTTGGTTAACGAGCTCCTGCTCCTCGGCAGCACCGGTCGTGAGCACGCGCACGCTGGAGCCCGGGTGCTCGGTCAAAAATTCGAGGCAGTCAGCCATGGTGTTCGCAACGATGCGCTTGGCACCGCGGCCCTTCTTGATGGCCTTGATTTCGCCTGACTTCCACTCCGGCGAAACGGCCAGGCGAATGTTGAACATCTGCGTGAGCTGGCCGGCGAGTTTGGGCGCGCGGCCGTTCTTAACGAGGTTCTCGAGTGTGCGGGGAATCAGTAGCAGGTGTGCATCGGGCAGCGTCGCGCGGATCTGCGCCTCGGTCTCGTCCAGGCTGCGGCCGTCCTCGCGCATGGCGAGCGCGTACTCCACCAGCAGACCCTCGGCGCCCGAACCGGTGCGCGAATCGATGCAGCGCACGTCGAGCTCGTGGGTCTCGGCCGTCAGGCTGGCGTTGGCATAGCAGGCAGACCACTCGCTGCATAGCGAGATAAAGATGGCGCTATCATGGCCGTCGGCGCGCACGCGGTCAAAGAGCGCCTTGAACTCGCCGGCGCTCGGCTGCGATGTGTGCGGCAACTGCTCGGAACCAGCCATGCGGGCGATGTATTCCTCGGCGGTAATCTGCACCTGGTCGAGCAGGTCCTCGCCCTCGATAATCACATGCAGCGGAATCACGTAAATGCCGAGCTCTTGAGCACGAGCGGGGGAGATGTCCGACGTGGAGTCGGTTATGATGGCAAAAGACATAATTGCACCTTTCGTTGGGGCGCTTGCGCGCCGCCTTCTGAGAGCAAAGTGCGACAAGTATAGTAGAGTCGTTCCACATTACTAGGTTCAATTGTTGAATAGTCAACAGTTTGAAGTGTCGGTGTGGAAATCGTCAACTGGGGAAGAGAGGGTGCCAGTGGAGCAGCTGGAGATATGCAAGCGGTCGGTTGTGCTGTTTGATTTCGATGGCACGGTGGCCGATACAGGCCGGGCGGTGATGACCTCGACGCGCAAGACGCTGGCTGTGCGCGGGTTTTCGGAGGCGCAGATGGGTGATCTGCGCCGCATGATTGGGCCGCCCCTGTGGAAGAGCTTTCACGACTTTTATGGCTTCTCGCGCGAGGAGTCGCTTGTGGTGGCCGACGAGTACCGTGCCTTTTTTGATGAGCTGGGACCGGAAGAGTACCCTGTGTTCGATGGAATTTCCGAGCTGCTGGATGGGTTGGCCGCCCAGGGGCATCGCTTGGCCGTGGCGACGTCGCGCATGGAGGCAAAGTGCATCGACATGGTGGGCGAGCTGGGGCTTTCTCAGTTTAAGGCAGTGGTTGGCATGAATCCGCCGCAGGGACGCGAGACCAAGGCCGATTCGGTCCGCGATGCCCTGGCGGCGCTCGGTGCGACGGCGGACGATGCCGTGATGATCGGCGATCGCTTTAACGATGTGGAGGGCGCGCACGCAATGGGCGTGCCGTGCATCGGCATCTATTCGGGCGCGGCGGCGCCGGGTGAGCATGAGGCCGCGGGCGCCGATGCGGTGGTGCACTCGGTGGCCGAGCTTGCTAAACTTTTCGCTATATAAGTATGTGATGTGAGGGGCGGGCACGCTCGCCGCTCATTGGTAAGGAGGTCGTCCATGAATCAGGTGGAGCAGAGCGTTGCCGAGTATGTCGACGAGGTTTGGGAAGATGTCGTCGCCGATATCGAGCGTCTGGTGAGCTATCCGTCCGTGGCGGTTTCTGCCAATGCGGAGCCCGGCGCGCCGTTTGGCCGTCCAGTCCGTGACGCGCTCGATTGCGCGCTCGGCATTGCGCAAAAGCTCGGCTACCAGACGAGCGACGACGAGGGTTATGTGGGCATTGCCGATATTCCTGGCCGCGGCGACAAGCAGCTCGCGACCATTTGCCATGTGGACGTGGTGCCCGCAGGCCCCGGCTGGAACACCGACCCGTTTGCGATGGAGCGTCGCGAGGGCTGGCTGCTCGGCCGCGGCGTTATCGACGACAAGGGTCCTGCCGTGCTGTCGCTCTACGCCGGCGCCTATCTGCTCAAGCACGGTATTACCCCGCGCTACACCTTCCGCGCGCTGCTGGGCTGCGATGAGGAGGTGGGCATGTCCGACGTTCACCATTATCTGGAGAACCACGCAGACCCCGACTTTTTGTTTACACCCGATGCCGAGTTCCCGGTCTGTAATGCCGAGAAGGGCCAGTTTGGGGCGACGTTTGTGAGTTCCAAGATCGACGGCGGGCGCATTGTGTCCTGGAGCGGTGCCGAGGCGAGCAACGCCATTCCGTCGCAGTCTATCTGCGAGCTTGCGATTGCCGCCGATGAACTGCCGGCGCCCGTTGAGAATGCCGGCCGCCTGGAGATCACGGCGCTCGATAACGGGCATGCGCAGATTTTTGCCCACGGCATTGGCGGTCATGCCTCGATGCCCGAGGGAACGATCAATGCCGTCGGCCTCATCGTGGCGTATCTGCGCGAGGCCGAGGATGCGTTTGGTGCCCGTGACGAGCGCCTGCTGACGCCTGCCGAGCACGAGTTCGTCAAGTTCCTGGCCTTTGTGCATGCGGATGCCTATGGCCGCGGCCTGGGTATCGATGCGACGAACGCGGCGTTTGGCCCGCTCACGTGCAACCCCGGCGTCATCCGCGTGGTGGATGGCCACATTGAGCAGGTCATTGACGTGCGTTTCCCCGACAGCACGAGCGCCGATACCATCCGCGAGCAGCTCGAGCCACTTGTGGGCCGCTTTGGCGTGACGTATCGCGTGGATCGCGCAAAGGTGCCGTTCTCGGTCTCTGCCGACGATCCGGCTGTGAAGGCGCTTATCGATACCTATAACGAGTTTACGGGCAAGCATGTCGAGCCCTTCGCCATGGGCGGTGGCACGTACGCACGCAACTTTGCCCGCGCCGTCTCGTTTGGCCCCGAGGAGACCGGCCTGGAGCTGCCCCCATGGGGCGGCCAGATGCACGGCCCCAACGAGTGCGCCAACGAAGAGCAGCTCAAGCAGGCGCTCAAGATTTATATCGTCGCAATCCTGCGCTTGAACGAGCTGGAGCTTTAAGGTTACGCGAACGCCAGGGTGACAACCTGTCTTTCGAAGAGGACGGCATGACCAGAAGGTCTATGCCGTCCTCTTTCTGAAAATGATCCCTTGGGGACGGAGGAAAACGGATCATTTGGTGTAAAAGGCGGGTCATGCTTGTCGGCGGGATTGTTATTCGTTTGTAAAGCCCTGCCGCGCTTGCGGTAAGGGTCTATCAGATGCCCGTAATAAAGCGCAGCTGACGCGGGCGCTGCTCGATCGAGGCCGTATCTTTCCAAACAGCAAAGCGGGCAGGGTGTCCGCGAGTCGCATGTATGAAAGGAAGATCATGCTCGATCAGGCTTATTCTCGTCGTCAGTTCCTCGGCCTCGCTGGTGGTCTTGCCAGCATCGTCGGTCTCGGTCTCGTTGGTTGCGGCGGCTCCGGCGAATCCGACGCCGCCGGCAAGGGTAGCGCCGCTGCTGCCGAGTCCGTCTCGGGCGAGGTGACCTACGACGGCGCCTCCTCGTTCCAGGCTCTCGTCGAGGCCGCTGCCGAGAAGTTCATGGATGCCAACCCCGACGTCTCCGTCTCCGGTTCGGGCAACGGTTCGGGCAAGGGCCTGACCGCTGTCGCCGCCGGCACCGTTACCATCGGTAACTCCGACGTCTTCGCCGAGACCAAGCTCGAGGCCGATCAGGTCAAGAACCTCGTCGACCACGAGGTTGCCGTCGTGGGCATGGGCCCCGTCGTCTCCAAGAACGTGAAGGTCGACGACCTGTCCCTCGAGCAGCTCAAGGGCATCTTCTCCGGCCAGATCGCCAACTGGAAGGAGGTCGGCGGCGACGACGCTACCATCGTCGTTCTCAACCGCAAGGCCGGCTCCGGCACCCGCGCCACCTTCGAGGCCGCCGTCTTTGGCGACGAGGCCGTCGACTTTAAGGGCGACGCCGAGCTCGACAAGTCCGGCGACGTCCAGACTCAGATGGGCAGCACCGACAACGCCATCTCCTACCTGGACTTCTCGCACTTCGATGACTCCAAGTTCAACGCCATCAAGGTCGAGGGCGTGGAGCCCAAGAGCACAAACGTCACCGACGACTCCTTCAAGATCTGGGCGACCGAGCACATGTACTGCGCTAAGGACGCCGACGAGGCTACCAAGGCCTTCCTGGAGTTCATGCTTTCCGACGACGTCCAGGGCAAGCTCGTCGAGGAGCAGGGCTTTATTCCCGTTTCTGCCATGAAGGTCGTCAAGGACGCCAGTGGCAAGGTCTCCGCTAAATAAGTAATCGCCCCCGGAAAGGTTTGCAATGGCAAAACAGCTGCCAAAGCGCGACCTTGAGAACGTGGGCCTAGTCGTCACGGGCGCGTGCGTAGCGCTCGTGACGCTTGTCGTTGCCGCGCTCATCTTTATGGTCGCCCAAAAGGGCCTCTCGGCATTTGTTAAGGACGGCGTCTCGATCGTCGAGTTCTTCACCGGTACCAAGTGGGACCTGGCCAACACAGCCGAAAACGGCCTGCCTTATACCGGCGCCCTGCCCCTGATCGTCACCTCGTTTGCGGTCATGGTGCTCTCCACGCTCATCGCGCTGCCCATCGCCATCGGTTCTGCCATCTTTGCGGTCGAGATCCAACCCAAGTTTGGCTCCAAGGTCTTTCAGCCGCTCATTGAGCTTTTGACCGGCATTCCCTCGGTCGTCTTTGGCCTGATCGGTTTTCACGTGGTCGTCGGCCTTATGAAGAGCGTTTTCCACGTGAGCACGGGCCTGGGCATCCTGCCCGGCGCCATCGTGCTGGCCGTCATGATTCTGCCGACGATGACCACGCTTTCGGTCGATGGCCTGCGCGCCGTGCCCGACAGTTACCGTCAGGGCTCGCTCGCGCTGGGCTACACCCGCTGGCAGACCATCTGGCACGTGGTGCTCAAGTCCGCCATGCCGTCGCTCATGACCGCAGTCATCCTGGGTATGACCCGCGCCTTTGGCGAGACGCTTGCCGTGCGCATGGTTATCGGCGGTATCGAGGCCATGCCGATGTCGCTGCTGTCGCCAGCGTCGACCATCACCACCACGCTCACCACGTCCATGGCGGTCTATGCCGAGGGTTCGGCCCAGGACGACGTTCTGTGGGCACTCGGTCTGCTGCTGATGGGCATGAGCCTTATCTTTATCCTGATCATCCACCTTATCGGCCGCAAGGGGGCGAAGGCTCGTGGCTAGCACGCGCATCCATATCGACGAGGCGAGACTCGGGCGTGTCCAAAAACAGGACCGCATCGCCACGGGCGTGCTGACGGCGATCGCCGCCATCGTCATGCTCATCGTCGTTTCCATGGTGGCCTACATCCTGTTCGAGGGCATCTCGACGCTGCTTAAGCCGGGCTTCCTCACGCAGCCCGCGCGTGCCAACGGAACCCAGGGCGGCGTGCTCTACCAGCTGTTCGACTCGTTCTATCTGCTGCTGATCACCCTGGTCATCTCGGTGCCCATCAGCTTGGGCGGCGCGGTCTTCCTGGTCGAGTACGCGCCCGACGGACCCATCCGCGACATCGCCTCGACCGCCATCGAGACGCTGTCCTCGCTGCCCTCCATCGTCGTGGGCATGTTCGGCTTTCTGGTGTTCTCGGTGCAGCTGGGCTGGAAGTACTCCATCATCTCCGGCGCCGTTGCGCTCACCATGTTCAACATCCCCATCCTGGTGCGCGTGATTCAGCAGGCGCTCGAGGACGTGCCGCAGGCCCAGCGCGATGCGTGCCTGGCTATGGGCCTCACCCGCTGGGAGGCCACGCTGCACATCCTGATCCCCGAGGCCATGCCCGCCATCGTGACCGGTATCGTGCTTTCGGCCGGCCGCGTGTTTGGCGAGGCCGCGGCGCTGCTCTTTACCTCGGGCATGAGCTCGCCGGTGCGTCTGAACTTCTTGAGCTTTAACCTGTCGAGCCCCACCTGCGCCTGGAACGTGTTCCGTCCCGGTGAGTCGCTCGCCGTGCACATCTACAAGATTTATGGCGAGGGCAGCCCCGAGGCCCAGCAGATCGTTTGGGGTACCGCGGCGCTGCTGATGATCTGCGTGCTGCTGTTTAACGTAATCGCCCGTATCGTGGGCAAGCAACTGGCAAGGAGGATGACGGCCGAATGAGCGAGATGAATACAACGCCCGCAACCGAAGCGGCCACGTCCGAGACCCAGGACTTTCTGTCGAGCGTGGGGCAAAGCGAAAAGCACGTGCGTGTGAGCGGCAAGGCCGTGAACGACGAGGTCGTGCTCTCCACCAAGGACGTCAACGTGTACTATGGCGATCACCATGCGCTGCACAATACGTCGCTCGACTTTCACAAGGGCGAGATCACGGCGCTCATCGGGCCTTCGGGCTGCGGCAAGTCGACCTTCTTGCGCAGCCTCAACCTAATGAATCGCGAGATTCGCGGCTGTCGCGTGGAGGGCGAGATCAACTACCGCGGCCGCAACGTGAACACCAAGACCGAGAACACGTACGAGCTGCGCCGTTCCATCGGCATGGTGTTCCAGCAGCCCAACCCGTTCCGCAAGTCCATTCGCGACAACATCACGTTTGCGCCCAAGCGTCACGGCATCACCGACCGCGACGAGCTCGATCGCATGGTCGAGGAGAGCTTGCGCGGCGCGGCGCTGTGGGACGAGGTCAAAGACAAACTCGACAAGAGCGCCTACGCGCTTTCGGGCGGTCAGCAGCAGCGCCTGTGCATCGCGCGCACGCTGGCGCTCAACCCCGACGTGATCCTGTTTGATGAGCCCTGTTCGGCGCTCGACCCCATTTCGACGCTGGCGATCGAGGACCTGATGTCATCGATCGTTGTCGACCGCGCCATCGTCATCGTGACGCACAACATGGAGCAGGCGTCGCGCGTGTCCAATCGCACGGCGTTCTTCTACATGGGCGATATGGTCGAGTACGAAGAGACCGACGAGATTTTCCAACGGCCCAAGGATAAGCGGCTGAATGATTACCTCACCGGCATGTTCTCCTAGTCCGGGACATGCTTGAGGCCCGCGACGGCCACGGTCGCCGCGGGACTGATTGGAGAGGCGGGTCATCTCTTTTGCGAGATGGCCCGCCTTTTGCTCTGCGACCGAAACGACCACCACAAAGGGGACAGGCACCTTCGTGGTGGTTTGGGGTGGGGCTCGCTGCTATCATGGACAACGTTGAATTTCTACGAAGGAGCAGGGCATATGGCGATTCTTTTGGGATGCGATTCCATCAGCCTAGAGTTTCCCACCAAGCATATTTTCGATAGCGTGACGCTCGGCGTGGGCGAGGGCGACCGCATTGGTATTGTCGGTAAAAACGGCGATGGCAAGTCGACGCTGCTGAGCGTGCTCGCCGGCACGCTGGAACCCGACGACGGACGCGTGACGCACCGCCGCGGCACCACGATCGGACTGCTCGGCCAAAAGGACCAGCTTGTCGACACCGATACCGTACATCATGCCGTTGTGGGCGACACGCCCGAGTACGAGTGGGCCTCGAGCCCCCGCACGCGCCAGATCCTGGCTGGCCTCATTAGCGATGTGCCCTGGGAGGGCACGGTGGGCGAGCTTTCGGGCGGTCAGCGCCGTCGCGTGGACCTTGCGCGCCTGCTGATCGGCGACTACGACGTGCTCATGCTCGACGAGCCCACCAACCACCTGGACATGCGCACCATCAACTGGCTCGCGCGTCACTTAAAGGCCCGCTGGCAGCGCGGTCAGGGCGCCATGCTCGTGGTCACGCATGACCGCTGGTTCTTGGACGAGGTCTGCACCAGCATGTGGGAGGTCCACGACGGCCAAGTCGACCCCTTCGAGGGCGGCTACTCGGCCTACATCCTGCAGCGCGTGGAGCGCGATCGCATGGCCGCGGTTACCGAGGAGCGCCGTCGCAACATGGCGCGCAAGGAGCTCGCGTGGCTAAGCCGCGGCGCCCAGGCGCGTTCCACCAAGCCCAAGTTTCGCGTGGATGCCGCTCGCGAGCTGATTGCCGACGTGCCGCCTGTGCGCGACGAGCTGGAGCTCAAGCGCCTGGCGGTGAGCCGCCTAGGCAAGCAGGTTATCGACGTGGTCGACGTGGACGCCGGCTATGTGGATACCGACGGCGCGCCCAAGCAGGTGCTCTCCGACGTGACCTGGCTCATCGGTGCGGGCGACCGCTATGGTCTTTTGGGCGAGAACGGCGCCGGCAAGTCCACGCTGCTTGACGTGATTCAGGGCAAGATCGCGCCCCTGCGCGGCCGTGTGAAGATTGGCCAGACGGTGCGCTTTGGCGTGCTGTCGCAGCAGCTCGAGGAGCTCGAGCCCTCTATGGGCGATACGATACGCGAGGTGCTCAGCAACTATAAGAAGTACTACGTCATCGACGGCAAGGAGACCTCGCCCGAGAAGCTTTGCGAGCGCCTGGGCTTTACGACGCAGCAGCTCTGGAGCCGCATCGGCGATCTTTCGGGCGGCCAGCGCCGTCGCCTGTCGCTGCTGCTGACGATCCTGGACGAGCCCAACGTGCTTATCCTGGACGAGCCGGGCAACGACTTGGATACCGACATGCTGGCGATTGTCGAGGACCTGCTCGACGGCTGGCCGGGCACGCTGATCCTGGTGACGCACGACCGCTTCTTGATGGAGCGCGTGACCGACCAGCAGTGGGCACTGCTTGACGGTCATCTGACGCATATGCCCGGCGGCGTCGACCAGTACCTGCGCCTGTGCAACGCCACGGCCGAGGGCGAGCCCGTGGGCGCGCCGAGTGCCAAGACCGGCACGTTCGACACCGGCGCCGCGGCGGTTGCAGCCGAAAAGCCCAAGTCGAGCGGCCAGCCCAATGGCCTTTCCAATGCCGAGCGCCAGAAGCTCCGCCGCGAGGTGAGCTCGCTCGAGCGCAAAATGGAGACGCAGCGCGCCCGCGTGGAGGAGGCCGAGGCCGCGATGGCTCAGGTCGACCCCACCAACTACACGGCGCTGGGCGAGCAGCAGACAAAGATCGACGAGGCCCACGCCGCCATGGACGAGTTGGAGATGGCGTGGCTCGAGGCGAGCGAGAGGCTCGAGGGCGAGGAGTAGGCGAGGATGATCAAGGCCGCGTTTTTCGATATCGACGGCACGTTGCTGAGCTTTAAGACCCATCGGATTCCGGCGTCGGCGCAGCAGGTGCTCGACAGCTTTCATGAGCAGGGGATTGCGTGCGTGATCGCCACGGGTCGCCCGACCTATCAGATGCCCGATTGGCTGTTCGAATTGGGTTGGGATGCGTACATTACGCTCTCGGGCCAGCACTGCTTTGATGCCGAGGGGGTTTACCGCAGCTGCCCGATCGATCCGGACGACGTTGCGGTGATCGTGGACCAGGTGGCGCAGGGACGCTACGACTCGCTGTGTATGCAGGGCGAGAACTCGTTTGTGAACCGCCTGTCCGAGCGCGTGGTGACGGCCGGCAACAACGCGGGGATCGTCTACCACGAGGAACCGTTTGAGCGCGCCTTTGACGCACCGGTCTACCAGTTCTGCGCCTTTGTGGACCCGGCCGACGAGCATATCGTGACCGATGCGGTGTCGCATTCGCTCGCTACGCGCTGGTGCGATCTGTTCTGCGACATTATTCCGGCAAACGGCGGCAAGGACCTGGGTGTGGCGGCGACGCTGGAGCGCCTGGGCATCGACGCGAGCGAGGCGATTGCCTTTGGCGACGGCGAGAACGACCTGTCGATGTTCTCGGCCGTGGGCACAAGTGTGGCAATGGGCAACGCGCAGGCGACCGTGAAGGCCGCAGCGACCTACGTAACGACCGCCGTGGATGACGACGGCATCTACAACGCCGCGAAGCACTTTGGCCTCGTGTAGCTGCGACCCGGCACTTGGGGACGCTCCTTATCTGCCGGCAGCTGGGGACACTCCTTGCGGGGCGTTCCCATTTTGTTTTCGTCCCGCACGTTTTGTGAAACGCGGCTAACTTTTTGGTCAATGCAGTAAGACATGGTCAACTTTTGCGGTAAAGTAAGCCAAGGAAAGTATCAGAAGGCTAACTAGCAATCATCGCGAAAGGCGGCCCATGGCCCTACGTGAATCCGGAGAAGACTATCTCGAATCGATCTACGTTCTGTCGCAGCGCCAAGGCACGGTGCGCTCAATCGACGTCGCCGAATACCTGGGCGTGACCAAGGCGAGCGTTTCCAAGGCCATGGCGACGCTGGAAAGCAACGGCTATGTCGAAATGGGCAAGCGCGACGTTCATCTGACGGAGCGTGGTCTGGAGGTCGCTCGCCAAATGTGGGAGCGCCACTGCTTTTTTGTGGGGCTGCTCGAGGACGCAGGCGTTTCGGCAGAGGTCGCGTCGCAAGAGGGCTGCCACATGGAGCACTGCCTGAGCGAGGAAAGCTTCGAGAAGCTGAGGGCGATGCTGGGACGGGACAGCGACCGGGACCAGTAGCCCCGCCAACCAAGTCAAACTCAGACAAGGAACCCCGCCACCAAGCGATGCCCAAGAACCGCCAGCAACGTTACCGCAGGCCGGGACCGGGCTTGGTTTTTGAAAACACTCCGCAGACCAGAAGCGCCCCCGTTCGTAGCTCCGAAGGAGCAGAACGGGGGCGCTTCATTGGTCGAGGACGTTTTCAAAACCAAGCCCGGTCCCGGCCGGAGGGACCACAGGCGCTACAGGTTCTTGACACCCATCGCGCGCATGGCGTTCAGGATAGCGATGATCGCCACGCCTACGTCGCCAAAGACGGCAAGCCACATATTGGCGATACCCAGCGCTGCCAGCACAAGGATCAGCAGCTTAATGCCCAGCGCAAAGATTATGTTCTGCCAAACAATCGACATGGTCTTGCGCGCCACGCGGATCGCGCGGGAAATGTTGGACGGCTTGTCGTCCATCAGCACCACGTCGGCGGCCTCGATCGCGGCGTCGGAGCCCATGGCGCCCATGGCAATGCCCACATCGGCGCGCGTAAGCACAGGAGCGTCGTTGATACCGTCGCCGACAAAGGCGAGCTTGCCCTTGCCACTTTCGGCCGCGAGTAGCGCCTCAACGCGCTCGACCTTGTCGCCCGGCAGGAGCTGCGCGTGGAACTCGTCGAGACCGAGTTGCTTGGCCACAGACGCTGCAACCTCCTCGCGGTCGCCCGTGAGCATGACGGTGCGGTTGATACCGGCGGCATGCAGGTCGCGAATCGTTTGCTCCGCATCGGCCTTAACGGTGTCTGCAATCACGATGTGGCCGGCGTACACGCCGTCAACGAGCACGTGGAGGATCGTGCCGACAACCTCGCAGTCCGGTGCTTCAACGCCGGCCGCGCCGAGCATCTTGGCGTTGCCAACGACGACGTGCTTGCCGTCGATGGTTGCCGTCACGCCGTGGCCCGCGTCGTTGGCGGAGTCGCTCACGCGCTTGGGGTCGACCTCGCCCTGGTAGGCGTCGCGCACGGACTGCGCGATGGGGTGATCGGAGAACGACTCAGCAAGGGCTACGACTTCGAGCAGCGACTGCTCGGTATAGCCAGCCTCGGGGTGCACCGCGACGACTGAGAACGTGCCGTTGGTGAGGGTGCCCGTTTTGTCGAAGACGATGGTGTCCACGTCGGCGAGCGTCTCGAGGTAGTTGGAGCCCTTGATGAGAACGCCAAGCTTGGACGCGCCGCCGATGCCGCCAAAGAAACTCAACGGTACGCTGATCACGAGGGCGCACGGGCAGCTGACGACCAGGAAGGTCAGGCCGCGCAGGATCCAATCGGACCAAGCGCCAGTCACCAGGCCGCCGCCAAGCGCGAGCACCGCGGCAGCGCCAGTGACGGCGGGGGTGTAGACGCGGGCAAAGCGCGTGATGAAGTTCTCGGTGCGCGCCTTCTTTTCGCTGGCATTCTCCACGAGCTCCAGAACACGCGCGACGGTTGACTCGCCAAAGGGCTTGGTGGTGCGCACGTGGATGAGGCCCGTCATGTTGATGCAACCGCTGATGATATCGTCGCCGGTCTTGGCCGGGCGGGGGACCGACTCGCCCGTGAGTGCGGCGGTGTCGAGCTGGGTTTCGCCCTCGACGATGACGCCGTCGATAGGCACGCGCTCGCCGGGCTTGACCACGATCACGGTGCCGACGGCGATGTCATCGGGAAAGACCTGTTCGAGTGTGCCGTCGGCTTGCTCGACGTTAGCGTAGTCGGGCGCGATGTTCATCATGGCACTGATCGACTTGCGGCTCTTGCCCACGGCGTATGCCTGGAACAACTCGCCGACCTGGTAGAACAGCATGACAGCGGCACCTTCGGCCATGTGCGGGTCGGTGTCGGGGAAGAGCACCATGGCAAACGCGCCGATGGTCGCGACGGCCATGAGGAAGCTCTCGTCGAAGGCCTTGCCGCGGCGGATGTTATTGAATGCCTTTTGCAGTACGTCGTAGCCGGCAATCAAAAACGGCACGAGGAACAGCACAAAGCTGGCGTAGATGTTGCCGGGCTCCCCAAATGCGATAGTGAGGGCGCCGAGCTCGTCGAGGGCATAAACAACGGCAAAAATGCCCAGTGCTACCAGGATGCGGTTGCGCTTATGCTCAAGGGACTCTCTCTTCTTGCGCTTCTTCTTTTTCTTTTTGGGATCGGCGGCTGTCATGATTCAAACCTCTCATTTGAGTTTATGAACACTCGCTCATATAATTTCGCGAGCAAAGGCCGCGGCAAGCGCGGCCTCGCAGGTCAACGTATGCGCGGGTTAGAGAATGATCTCGCAGTCCGGCTCGGCGTCGGCGGTGAACTCAACGACGCGGTCCAGGACCTCGTCGAACTTGGCGTCGTCGGCCTCGAGCGTCAGCTTCTGGGTCATAAAGTTGACCGAAACGGACTTGACGCCCTCGAGCTTGGCAAGTTCGTCCTGAAGCTCGCGCGCGCAGTTGGCGCAATCGATCTCGTCGAGCTTGAACTGCTTTTTCATGGTGGGTTCCTTTCCCTGTGTTAGCGGTCTGGGTGCCGGCCGCGCTGATACCGTGGTTGATTGCTATTCGCAGATATGGCTCATGCCCTGGTTAAGCATGGTGTAGACGTGATCGTCGGCGAGCGAGTAGAGAATGTTGCGGCCGTCGCGGCGGAACTTGACCAGGTGCGACTGCTTAAGCGTGCGCAGCTGGTGCGATACTGCCGACTGCGAGGTTGCGGTCGCTTCGGCGATGTCAGCCACGCAGAGCTCGCGGCCCATGAGGGCATAGAGGATCTTGATGCGTGTGGTGTCGCTGAAGACCTTGAACAGGTCGGCCAGGTCGTACAACAGCTCCTCGTCGGGAAGGTCCTCGGGCGAGCAGGTGGTGGGGACGATCGGCTCGGTGGCCTCGATGCCAGTCTTTGTTTCATCAGCGTGGCTGCTCATTGCAACATCCTTTCATATGAACATGCGCTCATATAACTTACTTCCGATTATATGAGCGCATGTTCATATGTCAATACTATTTACGTTAATTTCGATGACTGCTTGCCGCCTCTGCGATTTTCTGCGGGTTGGGAGACATCGACGCAATGCTCGCCAACATATTTCGAGATGTTCGGCCAGCATGCTAAGAAAGCCACCTTGAGAAGCATTAGAACTGTTCATATTTGTACTTTATCGTGTTAAATACCGCGAGAATCAGTTCTTCCTCTACGGGAGTTCCTGCAGAATCAGTTTTATCTAAAGTTATATTGAGCATTGCTGCAGCCAATCTGGCACATCGGTGGCCGAATAAGTCGAAAAATGTAGGTGGACATCCGCAGAGATCGCCTTTAGAAGAGCGAATTCTCAATTAGATCAATAATCGTGTCGTCTTCCGTGCGGTTTTCATCGATTTTTGCGAACATGTCGCATTCCCAAGGCCCATTGATTTCCTCAGCAAGGGCCCCGACGTGTTGCATGTCGTCGGGTTCTGGCACATCGTTGATGCTCGGGTCATCAGCTTGCGGATATTGGCTTGCAATTTCGCGCTTGGCGGCCTCTTCTTCTTTGAGTGTCTCCAGGACGCGGCGACCGTATTCGAAGTAGCGCCGCAAGACAAATTGACGAAGAGTTTCTTGCAGGATGGCGAAGTTATCCGGGAGTCGACCGGGCCATATCTTCTCGCGAATGCGAATCGCTTCCATGACCCGCCTAAAAGCGGACTGCTTGAAAAACGAATGACGACTAACTGTGATAACGGCATATCCCATGTTTCGCAGCGTGTTTCGGCGTTCCTCGTCAATTGATTGCTGTTCGGGCTCGTCGTGGTAAAAGCCGTTGTATTCGATATCGGTCATCGAATTTTCGAGCAGCGCGTCGAGGTAGAAAACCGTCCGTCGCGTTAGGGCGGCGTATCTTTTGGGGACTGGGATCGGATAGTCCGTTTTGATAGCGCGTATGGCTAAGCCACCCATTGACTTGGGCATTGTCAGCATCATGACAAACGCCGTTTCGAGTGGGGAGCGACAGCCTTCGCGTACATAAGAAAGTGCCTTAAGTGCTTTATTAGATCCACGATACCCCGATGCCTCTGAAAAGAAGGCTCTGAGCTCTTCAACGCTGGTTAGGGCTGGGCGCTCGCGATATTGAGTTTCGTCGGACGTTCCAAGCGCGTAGGAGCCGCAGATTTCAAAGTAATACTCAACGAGCTCCGAAAGGTTGAGGTCGGCTGTTGCTTCTAACGCGCACAGCTTGATGTCGACGATGTAGACGTTCGGCTCGAGTTCTAGGTAGCTTTCTGCATCAAACGTATAGCGCGTGCAGTGGCAGATGCAGCCCTTGCGGTGCCTTTTGGCATTATTGGAAAACGTCAGCACATGGATGCTTTCAGAATCGACATTCTTTCTGTTGAGCCATGCTCGCGCCGCTTCCAGGTTGGACGTGGTCGGCGCAGACACCTTGATCTTTTCCATAGATATGGGATCGGTCGCGTGGCTTGCGAGCGAGTTGACTGTTTGGTATACAGCGCGTGCCGTGGTATGTGACAGAACGATTCCCATACGCGCATGATGGCATAGCGGACGCCATATACGCTCGAAACTTCGGGCAACGGTATTGGGGCGCGGCTTATCTTCTGCGAACGGTGGGTTTTTGAGCTGTCGTATTGAGGGGGGGCAGCTTCGGCTGGGGAGGTTTCTGTCGGCTGCCCCATTTTGGTGAACTTTAGTTGCGGATTCGTAGCTTCTAAGCGTTTTTGCCGACCGCTCAGATGCCTCACCAACATAATTTGAGTTATTCGGCCTTATCCTATACGAATGGTGTGATCGCAACGTCTTATTCGAATTGATTCAGGTAGATTTATAGGGCTTGGTTGCGAAATTGGGGCGACTATAGCGCTCGATTGCGGTTCAAGGGGCCTCGACTAGTGGTTCAGCTGGCCGAACAACTCGAAAAAAGTAGGTGGGCCAATCTGCCGACTATGTGAAGCATGCGTATTTGCTCGTTTTGATTAAAACTAGGGTGCAGCCATAAGACTGCGCCCTAGTTTACTGCGTGCCGGTGCGTCCAGACGGATTGCACTGTGCCTGGCAGGCGCTCCCGCAGATGGATCGGTTATTTCGCAAACAGGTTCTTGAGGTTGAACTCGGCCTGTACCGTGCGGAGCATGAGGTCGGTGTCGTCCAGACCCAGATGCTGCTCGTTGGCGTCGGGCGCGAGGGTGCCGCGACGGCGTGCCCAGTTCTCGAGCGCGGCGGGGGCGGACTCGCGGGGGAGCGAGCGCACGTCGGCGTCCAGGCTGCGGCAGATCTGGCGCGAGTCGATGACGATGATCTTACCCGCGCGGCGTGCCTCGGCGTAACCGTCCAGGTGAATCTTGAACCAGCTGTCCTCAAAGGCGGCGTTATGCGCCATGTACGGGTACTTCTTCATAAGCTTGAGCAGCTGCTTTTGCAGCTCCTTGTTCTCGCGGAAGGGCGTTTTGCCGTCGATGTCGTCCCAGGTAATGTGGTGGATATTCGACAGCGGCACATCTTCGCCGCGGTAGATGTCGGGCAGGCCGCAGTAGTGTGCCTCGGCGTCATGCGGGACGGCGTCGCTGGTGAGCTCCATGATCTCCCAGCCCACGTTGATGATATAGCCGCGCTCGGGTGCACGGCCGGTGGTCTCGATGTCGATACCGAGCACGGTGCCCTGGATGGGCTTGCGGGCGTAGGCCACGCCGAGCGCGTCGCGGTCGCCGCGGATTTCGCGCATAACGGACGCGGCGGTGCGCTTTTGCATCTTGCCGATGGCGGCGCAGGTGTCGGCATCGGACAGGCCGCGCGAGAGCGTCGCGGGCGTCACGTTGCGCAGACGCGCCTCGCCAATCTGGTCGCACAGGTCGCGGTTGCGGTCGGCCAGGTCGCGCACGGTGGCAAAGTCGAAGCCGGGGTCGCCCTCGGCGGTAAAGTACTCGGTCTCGAGCACCTTGAGGGCCTCCTCGCCCTTCTGGCGCTCGGACTCCATGGCGCCGTGGTCGCCGTAGATAAACATGGGGATAAACGGCTGGCGCTCGTATTCGAGTGCTTGCGATACGTTCATATGCTACTCCTTGGACGGGCCGCGTTGTGCGGCTCGAGGTTACTGAGTTATGGCGAGATGATAGTTTACCATAGGCAACTATTGGCACCGCGCCCGGGACAACTACAATACCCTAGTTGACCGCTAGGACTTTTACAATGCTGCCGAAAGACACGAAAGGTTCCATCCGTCATGGATTTACTGATTGATATTCTGCTCGACGCCGGCAAGGACACGCTGTCGCTGGTGCCGTTTTTGTTGGTGACGTATCTTGCTCTCGAGACACTTGAGCACGTTGCGGGCGACCGCGTCAACGGCGCTATCAAGCGCGCCGGCGCTGCGGGTCCCGTGGTTGGCTCGCTGCTGGGCATGGTGCCGCAGTGCGGATTTTCGGCCATGGCAGCAACGCTGTACGCCGGCCGTGTCGTGACCTTGGGCACGTTGGTGGCGGTGTTCCTTTCGACCTCCGATGAGATGCTGCCGCTGTTGCTTGCCGAGCAGGTTCCCGTGCAGACTATGGCGATGCTTTTGGCTTCGAAAGCGCTGATCGCACTGGTCACGGGTTTTATCGTGGACGCTGCCATTCGCGGCCTGCGCCGTAACGCCCGCGCGCACGCGGCGATTCGCCGTACCGTGCTGGGAACCGCGGCCAACCCGGCCCACGTGAACTGCGCGCACGACGACCACAGCGGCGGTGACATCATCGACGAGGTGGCCGAGGCAGGCGTGAGCGCCGACCACATCCACGAGCTGTGCGAGCGCGACCATTGCGGTTGTGATGAAGACGAGGACGAGCACGAACACGGACATGGCCACGATCACGATCATGAGGGCGAACATGAACACCATGATGGTCACGGTCACTCTCACTCCCACGAAGGGACGCCTGTCCTGTCGATCATCCGCAGTGCGATCTCGCACACCGTGCAGGTCTCGGTATTCATTTTTCTGGTGACGCTGATTCTGGTCGCCGTGCTCGAGACGTTCGGCGAGTCCGCGATCGAGCAGTTCCTGCGCGGCAACGAGACACTCGCTGTCCTGGGTTCGGCGCTTGTCGGGCTGATTCCCAATTGCTCGGCGAGCGTGGTCATTACACAGCTGTATCTGGAAGGCGCGCTGCAACTGGCGCCGATGCTCGCCGGCACGCTCATTTCCGCCGGCGTGGGTTATCTGGTGCTGTTCCGCACCAACCGCAGCGCCCGCGAAAATGCCGTGTTCCTGATCATGATGTACGTCATCGGCGCTGGCTGGGGCCTCATCCTCTCCGCCGTTGGCCTCTAAGTGGGCCTAAAAAATGGGCTTCAAATAGCCATGCTCAGCGCCTGCGCAATGCGGCGACGCATGGCATTTTGAAGCCCGTTTTTTGTTGAGCCATGGATTCCGAGCGCTCACACCGCTCAAAACAAAAAGGTAGATTTCCGGACATGTCCCAAAAATCTACCTTGGTTAGCGCAGCAGCTCGGTGAGGTTGCGTTTAAAGCGGGCGCGGTCTTCGCTGGTAAATGCCGCCGGCCCGCGAGTGCGTCCGCCGGCGCGGCGCACCTTCTTTTCCTCGTGGCGAATAAACAGCTGCATGTCGATGGTTGCTTTGTCGTAGACGCGCCCGCGCACACCGATAGCGGCGGCATCGCGCCCGAGCACCATGCTCGCCAAGCCAATGTCCTGCGTCACGACCACGTCGCCCGCCTGCAGGCGTTCGACAATGGCAAAGTCGGCGCTGTCGGCGCCCACGCTCACGTCGAGCGTCGTGACCCAAAAGCCGCGTCGCGCGTGCTCGGCATCGCGCGGGTCGTCGCGGCGAATGTGCCGTTCCAGGTTTTGCGTGCTGTTGCCGGCGATAACAACGGCGACGCCCGCCCGCCGCGCGCAGTCAATCGACTCGCGCGTGACCGGGCAGGCGTCGGCATCAATAAAGAGCGTTCGCGGCATCTAGTGCACCAGTTTGCCAAATTGAATAGCGCGAACAATCAGCGTTACGCCAAACACCAGCAGCGCGGCGCCGCTAAAGATGACGAGCATCTTGGCCGACCACAGCGGATAGATAAACACGAACATGCCGGCGATGATGGAAAGTGCGCCGCTCAGGATGGCGAGGGCGCGGTTGGACGAAAGCTCGGACTCCAGAATGGACATGACACCTTCGACAATCCAGCCAAAGCCGGCCACGATAACCACCATCGTGGTGAGCGTCGCGGTCGAGAAGGCCTGGTTGCGCAGGATTATGACGCCGCCCAGAATGATGAGCAGGTTGGAGATGATGCTCGTAACGCGCCAGCCGGTGGGCAGCAGCGGCTCGAAAACAGCGGTAAACAGCCTGATCGCGGCCGTGATCACAAAGTAGATGCCCAAGACGGTCGTCAGGAAGACGAGGGATTTGGCGGGCGCAAACAGCAGTGCGATGCCGGCGACGAGCGCCAAGACGCCCGTGATGGCGTAAATCCAGCGCACGGCCTTGACGGCCTTGCCTGCCATGCTTTTCTCGTCAAATCCAAACTGGCTCGATTTTTGGTCATCGTTCTTAAAGATGCCCATAATGTCTCCTTTCCGTGCGGCGTAAGCCTTGATCGTTACAACCAGTAACGCTTAAAGGCGCTAGCGTATGGGTCGGGGAGGGCGAAACGTAACCCAAAGGTCCCGAATTGTTTCCGTTGTTCCCCACGTCGCGATTTTCTATTCAACAGGTGTAGAACATTGCAGCCCTGTTCGTTATTGCCCACGTTTTAGGTTAGATTTTCCTAAGGACAATTGGCTTGTATTGGGGGTCCCTATGAACGAAGCAGTTCCCGAGGCACCGTCGAGTGTCGAATCGATGGCAAAGCAAGGTTGCGAAAAGCTCGGTCTGGAAGCGTTTGATGCGCTGGTCCGTCGTGCCCGTACGTGCCGTCGCTTTGACGAGTCCATGCGCGTGCCGCGCGAGTTTTTGCTTGAGCTGGCGGAACTGGCGCACCTGGCTCCCTGCGGCGCCAATGCTCAGCGTCTGCGTTTTCATGTGGTGAGCGGTGCCGAGGACTGCGCGCGCGTATTTGATGAGCTTGCATGGGCCGGCGCGCTTAAGGACTGGCCGGGTCCTGCCGAGGGCGAGCGCCCGACCGGCTATATCGCGATTTTGGCCGAGCGCGCCGTTCCGGGCAAGCCTGCCGCTCCCATTACCGAGGTCGACACGGGCATTGCCGCGCAGACGATGATGCTCGCCGCCCGCAGCGCCACGCCCGAGGTGTCAGCCTGCATGTTCAAGGCCTTTACGCCCCGCGCGATCGATGCCATGGGGCTCGATAACGACAAGTATGAGCTCAAGCTGATCATGGCGTTTGGCGTTCCGGCCGAGACACAGGTGATCGATGCGATCGATTCCAATCCCGACGGCTCCATCAATTATTGGCGCGACGAGGCGCGGGTGCACCACGTACCCAAGCGTTCGCTCGCCGACGTGCTGGTGTAGTTGAGTGTCACCGCGGTGTGATCCGGCGGTAAACCACCACAAAGGTACCCGTCCCCTTTGTGGTGGTACGAGGGGAGGGTGTGTGGCAGATCTGTATTTGGTGCGGCATGGGCAGACTGAGCTCAATGTGCAGAGCATTTTGCAGGGCTGGCACGATTCGCCGCTTACGGCGCGCGGGCGCGAGCAGGCGCTGACGGCGCGTACGGCGTTTGCGGCGCGTGGCGTGGCCTTTGATCATGTGTATTCCTCGCCGTTAGGCCGGGCGCGGCATACGGCCGAGCTTATCGTTGGCGAGGGCCGTTCCATTGAGCTGGTCGATGACCTGCGTGAGTGGCATTTTGGCTCGCTGGAGGGCACATCAAATCGCGAGATGCCGCCGCAGCCCTGGGGCGATTATCCTGTTGCCTTTGGCGGCGAGTCGGAAGTGCAGCTTCAGTCGCGCATGGTCGCGGCGCTGTCCCGTATTATGGCCAGGCCGCAGCACGACTGCGTGCTGGCGGTTTCCCATGGCTCAGCCTGCCAGGAGTTTCTTGAGTATGTGACTGGCGGGGGAGAGCTGCCCGACAACGGTGCCGTGCTTCATTTTGGCTATTGCGACGGGGCGTTTTCGCTTTTGGGTTGGTAACGAACGAAAGGACCCCTATGAATAAAGATCTGTATCTGGTCCGTCATGGACAGACGATATTCAACCTTAAGCGTATCATTCAGGGGTGGAGTGATTCGCCGCTTACGCAGTTGGGTTGCGACCAGGCGGCGCGCGCCGGCATGTTTTTACGTGCGCGCGGCATTGAGCCCGATCATGCCTACACCTCCACGCTTCATCGCACCGAGCAGACTATCGCCAACTTGTGGCCGGGCTTGGCGTACGAGCGCCTGGACGGCCTGCGTGAGTGGTTCTTTGGCGACTTTGAGGCCGAGCGCGTGATGCTCATGCCCGAGCGCCCGTGGCGCGATTTCTATCGTCAATTTGGCGGCGAGGGCCAGATCCAGGTGCGCACGCGCATGGTGGCGACGCTGACCGATCTTATGCAGCGTCCGGACCATACGTGCGTGCTCGCGGTAAGTCATGGCTCAGCTATCAAGGAGTTTTTGGACCACGTGCGGGGCGCGGCGGCCGACGAGCGCGAACGCGTGCCGGGCAACTGCTCAGTGCTGCATTTTGCGTTTGACGATGCGGCCGATACGTTTGAACTGGTCGAAGTCTTTACGCAGGAAGACTACGCGCGCGAGCTGGGGCTAGAGCCGCTCGTGGCGGCGGCAGGTCCGCAGCGTGGATGACGCTGACGTTGCGGCCCGGTTTACCGGCGTAATTGTTTGATGCGAAAAGGGCGGAGGTGCATGCGTTTGCTGCATCTCCGCCCCTTGTTTGTTTGGATGCTGGGTTTTCCAGCTTAGCGTTTGAGTTCGCTAGAACCGTGAGACCTGGTGAGTGAGCAGACCCGTCGGAACCTGCGGCGCGCTGCCGCTGACCTGCGCGGCGGGGAACAGCACGGCTACAGCAAAGTTGAACGGCTCTTTGCCAGAGTAGGCGCCGGCAGCGCGGGCCTCGTCGGCCAGAATCTGCGATGCCCCAGCCAGTGCGGCGACATAGGCGGAGTCACCGGCGAACACCGGGTCGGGCGCCTGATCGAGCATGGCACGGATGGCGGCAACGGCGTCCTCGCGCTTGACCTCCCACACGCGATGTGTGACGCCCGCGGGATCGGTGACGGCGTAGAGCGATGCGCCCTCTTTGGCAGCGCTCAAAATGATATCCATGACGGGCGACGCCTCGTAGGCGAGCGACACGGGGCGCGGCTGCACCTTGAGCTCGGCGATCGCGCGCGCGGTGGCGAGTGCGTCGATGCTCTCGGCGGCAGCCTCGTCGCCGCCCGTCAGCACGTTAACCGGGCAAATCGCCACGACACCCGTCACGCGTCCCGGCTCACCCGAGCATTCGTACACGTAATACGCCGCGCCTGGATCCTTGAGCATCAGACCATCGGCAATGGCTCCGCGCAGAGCATCGTTGCCGCTCAGGATGCTGCCCATTGCAGGCAGTGCCTCGAGCACGCGGTCCTGAGCCGGGCGGATGCAGGGAAACGGAAGTGCTTTCATGGGGCGGTCCTAACGCACGAGTCGGTTTGTTCGCGGCTTATTATGCCCCAACTTGGCCGCTCGCGTCCCAGAGCACGTTATCGGCGAGCGCGATTAGCACCTGCTGACAACGAACGATGTCGGCGTGGGGCACATATTCGTTGGGCTTGTGCGCGAGCGCGAGCGACCCGGGACCGTAGCTCATGCAATTGCGGTTACCTGTCTTGCCGGCAATGACGGCGGTGTCGGTGTAGCCGGTAAAGAAGCCGACGGTCGTGTCCGCGTCCGTCACGTCATCGGCGGCACGCTTGAGCGCTGCTAGAAGGGGAGAGTTCGGGTCGCGCTCGATGGCGGGGCGGTCGCCCGTCACGGTGTAGCTGCCATGGCAACCGGGAACGGCGGCTTCGGCGACGGCGATGGCATGCTCGACCATATTGATTGCGGCGGCCGTATCGGTCGGCGGGGTCAGGCGCATGTCGACCCAGACCTTGGCGTGGTCGGGCACGACATAGGGGCGATAGCCGCCCTCGATCTGTCCAAATGTGACGGTCGAAGGCCCCAGGTCATCATGTACGGGCAGCGCCGCGAACGCACGGCGCAGCGCACAGACGACCTCGGCCATGGCGGCGACGGCGTCGGCGCCCTTCCACGGCTGGCTCGCATGCGCTGTGACGCCGGCCATGTCGATCTCGAACCACGTGCGCCCCTTGTGCGCCACCTGAATCTGTCCGTCGGTGGGCTCGGTATCCAGCACCCATTCGCGCGAGCCGACCCAGTCGGCGTCGATGGCCGCCTCGGAGCCGCGCATAAAGTCCTCCTCGTCAACCGAGCAAATGAGCGAAAAGCCGCGGTGGGGAAGTGCGCCCTTCGCCGCAATACGCTCAAACGTGTGAATAAGTGCGGCAATGGCGCAGGCCAGACCGCCCTTCATGTCGCAGGCGCCGCGGCCATAGAGCTTGTCGTCCCGCACGGTCGCCCCGAGCGGCGGTATGTCTGCGTCCCAGCCATCTCCCAGGGTGACGGTATCCATGTGGCAGATGTAGACGAGCCGCGCCTCGTCGCTCGCGTCCGGCACGGTAATCATAAGGTTGCGGCGCCCGGGGAGCACTTCGAGCTCCTCAATCCGCACAGCATCGAGCGCAGGACTATCAAGCTGCGCTAGCTGCTGCTCAATGAGCCTCTTAATGAAGTGCTCAATCTCGCCCTCATATGCGCCGGGGTCTGAGCTGTCAATCTTTACAAGGTCCTGCGCAAGCCGCCAGGCAAAGTCCTCATCAACCATATGCAACCTCACAATCAGTTTGCTTTCCAAACCGATTGTAAGCCTCCCGAGAGATTCACGACGTGCAAGTAGCAGTATTTACCGTTCGCAGGCCGAGCCATCGCGTTTGTCGTCTGGGCGGGCTCACAAACGACGTACTGGGTACGTACTCTTCATGGACGACATGCTGTGCGACATATCAGCCTTTAGGTATTACCGGATACCTCCACAGGTTTTGGCAATAATGCCGGACCTGCCCGATTCTGCGGACGATCCGCGCAGGGAGCACCTATGTGAGCATCCGCTCGTCACGCATTTCCTGGGCACCCCGTTACACGTGTTGGCGCAGGGCAGCTGCGGACGTAAGGGCGATCGCATTGTCAGGCATGTTTGGAACGGGGAGAGGCCGTTTGATTCCGTGCGGCAGACGGAGTTTGGCTTCGATGTTGCGTCCCCACTCTTTACCCTGCTGACCCTGGCTTCCTCGGTCTCAAACGAGCGTCTAATCATGTGCATGTATGAGATGTGCGGCACCTTTGCCGTGTGCAAGATTGCGCCTCAGGTAAAGTCGGCACTTGAGCAGGCATATGGGAGCCGATGGAGTGACGCACGGTCGGGCTGGGAAAACGTAAAGGATGTCTCGGGGAATCCAACGGACTTGTGGAAACGACCTCCCTTGATCGAGCTCTCTGAGCTTACAGAGTTCGTCGATAAGGTCCGGGGGCTCCGCGGCGCTAAATCGTTCATACGAGCCGCGAAATGCATTACGGGGGTGGCAGCATCGCCGCTCGAGGTCCAGGCTTCGATGCTGTTTGGTCTTACGAGGTTGCGCGGCGGCGAAGGGCTGCGCCTTACCAATAACGTTGAGATTCGTATGACGCGCAGCGCCCGTCTGATTTCGGGGCTTGATAGGCGCTATGCCGATATCCTGCTGGCAAATAAGGACGGCAGCCGAGAGTGTCTGGTTGAATGCCAGGGTAAAGCCATTCACGGATCCATTGAATCCAAGATTTCGGACTCCGATCGAACGACGGCCTTGCAAGCCATGGGATATCCCGTCGTTCTGATGACCTATGGTCAGCTGGCCGACTTCGATGCCTTCCGCGTGGTGATGGAGCTCATCATGTCCTATCTCGATGTGCCGCTGAAAGACAAGACGCCGCGACAGCAGGAGCTCGAACGGCGGCTTCGTGAGGAGATTTTTATCGATTGGGCGGGAATGTAGTCGCGCGGTGGGTAAACGGTAGCGCGAGCTAGAGTTCTGGTCGCAAAAAGGCTTCAATTTTGCCTTGGAGGGACCCTAAAAATGCTATCTAGAATAAGTTGTTTCGGAAAATAGACAGTCAACTTACATTCGGCACATAGAGACCGATTTTTACCTACTAAAGTCCCTGATAAAGCTGTTTATCAAAGCGGGTGTGCTTAGCGACTGGAGCCTCACTATCGATTATCTGAAAAAACTTGTTCTGGGTATCATTTTAAAGTCGTCCGGAGCAACAAAATCGCCCCCCCGTTTCGTGAATACGGGGGGGCGAATGGGCTTCGTGGTCTGTCTGGCAGGCTTGGCACCGGCGCTATTTAATCACGCGCACGCGATACATCGACGGAATCTGCTTGAGCGCCTCGATCGTGCTGCCGTCCAGGTGCTCATCGGTGTCGAACATGGTGTAGGCGTTCTCGCCAGCGGACTCGTTGGTCATGCGCTGCACATTGGCGTTGTCCTTGGCGAGAATGGCCGTGATCTGGCCGATCATGTTGGGCACGTTGGCATGCAGGCAGGCAATACGGCTTGCGGCGCGCGCCTTGCCCATGCTGCAGGCGGGGTAGTTGACGCTGTGCGCGATGTTGCCGTTTTCCAGGTAATCCTTGAGCTCGCTGATGGCCATGTCGGCGCAGTTGGCCTCGGCCTCGCCGGTGCCGGCGCCCGAATGCGTGGTGATAAACGTATTGGGCATCTTGACGGTCTTGGGCGTGGCAAAGTCGCAGCTAAACCAGCTGAGCTTGCCCTCGCGCAGGGCGGCGTCGACGGCGTCTTCGTCAATGATGGTCTCGCGCGCGTAGTTGATGAGCACGGCGTCGGGCGCTAGCAGGTTAATCTGCTCGGTGCTGATCATACCGATGGTGTCGGCCTTGCTGGGCACGTGCACGGTGAGGTAGTCGCAGCCGCGGCACAGATCCTCGAGCGTGCCCACGCGCTGCACCTCGCGGCTCAGCACCCACGCGTGCTCGACGGAAATGAACGGGTCGTAGCCGTAGACGTCCATGCCCAGATCGACACAGGCGTTGGCGACCTTGGAGCCCACGTTGCCCAGGCCGATGACGCCAATGCGCTTGCCCTTGAGCTCGCGACCCACAAAGGCCTTCTTGGCCTTCTCGGCGTCGACTTGGATATCGGGGTCGTCGGCGTTGTCGCGCACCCAGTTCATCGACTGCACCACGCCGCGGCTCGAAAGCACCAGCATGCCCAGGACGAGCTCCTTGACGGCGTTGCTGTTGGCGCCGGGGGAGTTAAAGACAACGACGCCCTTCTTGGCGTACTCCTCGACGGGAATGTTGTTGACGCCGGCGCCGCAGCGGGCGATGGCGCGAATGCCCTCGGGCAGCTCGTAGCCGTGCAGGTCGGTCGAGCGCATCAGGATGGCGTCGGCCTCCTCGGCGGTGCTTACAAACTCGTAGCCCTCGCCAAACTCGACTTTGCCGTCTTTAGTGATGTCGTCGATGGTCTTAATCTTACGCATGGAAAAACTCCTTAGCAGGTTTTGATCTAAGCAGGGTGGTTTGAAGTGGCTGGTCGGCCCGCGCGTTGCGGGCTAGTTAGATCGCGGGCTCAAACTATGCTGCGCTTCGAAGTCTTTCATGTACGAGGCCAGTGCCCGCACGTCTTCCATGGTTACGGCGTTGTAGACGCTGGCGCGCATGCCGCCCACCAGGCGATGGCCCTTGACGTTTTGAATCTGGTGCTCGGCCGCGCCTGCGACAAAGGCGGCGTCGAGGTCGGCATCGCCGGTACGGAAGGTGACGTTGGCGATGGAGCGGCTGTCGGCCTGTGTGGTGCCATGGAACAGCACGCTGTGCTCGAGCAGGTTATAGAGCAGGTTGGCCTTGGCCCAGTTGCGTTCGGCCATGGCGGCAAGTCCACCGGTCTGCTCAACCCAACGGAACACCTTGCCGCACACGTAGATACCAAAGGTGTTGGGCGTGTTGAGCATGGAGCCCTTGGCGGCCTGGGTCTTAAGGTCCATGTACTGCGGCGTCTGCGCAAAGGCTGGACCGTCGGCGATCAGGTCGTCGCGCACGATAACCACGGTGACGCCCGCGGCGCCGGCGTTTTTCTGAGCGCCGGCGTAGATGAGTCCGTAGCGCTCGACGTCGAGCGGCTGCGACAAAAAGCAGCTCGAGACATCGGCGACCAGCGGTACGTCGCCGAAGTTAGGCAGCTCGTGGTACATGGTGCCAAAGATGGTGTTGTTCTGGCAGATGTAGACGTAGTCGAGCCCGCCGCCCGCGGCCTCGGCGGCAATGCGCGCGTTGATGTCGGCCATGGCGGGAATGCGGTCGAAATTGGCGTCCTCGGAGCTCGCGAGCAGCACGGCCTCGCCGTACTTGGCGGCTTCCTTGTACGCCTTGTTGGCGAAGTTGCCGGTCACGACGTAGCCGGCGCGGCCACGGCGCATGAGGTTCATCGGGATGCCTGCAAACTGCAGCGTGGCGCCGCCCTGCAAAAACAGGACACGGTAATTGTCGGGGATGCTCAGCAGGCGGCGCAGGGTTGCCTCGGCGTCGTCGATAATCTGCTGGTACATGCTGGATCGATGGCTCATCTCGAGCACGGACATGCCACAACCGCGGTAGTCCATCATCTCGTCGGCGATCTCGGCGAGCACGCTTGTAGGCAGCGCGGCCGGGCCAGCTGAGAAGTTGTGCACACGTGCCATCTTCTAGGTCCCCCTCATAGTCGTTTGAACGTTCGGGATACTTTAGCACAGTGGAGCGCCAGGCGCGACCGCATCTCGGTAAAACTCGACTGCGCCGCTATGATTTACAGGATGGTTACATGGGGGAGGGGTGCTTTACTCCTCGGGCAAATCCAAATCTGCGAGCGAAGGCATGAGGTTCTCTAGGCGCTTGATTTCTTCGTCGCAAATTAGCTAACCCCTGGTCACTACGACGCCAGCGTGGCGATGACGGCTTCGTCGCCGGGTTGGACTTGGGTGTCGCCGTCTGGGATGATCGTCTGGCCTTCGCGCTTGAGCATTACCACAATAAACGGGTGCTTGCCCTGCGGCACGTCGCGCAGGCGCTGACCGGCCAGGCGACCGTGGGGCGTCACGGTGACCTCGCGCAGCGTAACCTCGGCACGCTCTTCGAACGTTGGGGCGGCCATCACCAGCAGATCGCCTTCCTGGATCACGGTGTCGCCATTGGGCAGTACCGGATGCGCCCCGTCGCGCAGCACCAGGACCACGAGCATGTCCGTCGCGCTGCCAATGTCCGCGAGCGAGCGTCCGGCAAACGGATGGCCAGCGCCCACCTTGAGCTTTACAAACGACATGCCGTCCTCGTCGCGGTAGTCGTTAAAGGTGCGGCGCACGTCGCCGGTCGCATCGATCATATCGAGCTTCTTCGCCACCGCCGGCAGCAGCGAGCCCTGCACCACGATGCTCGACGCGGCAATCACAAACACCAGGTCAAATAGGTCGTGTCCGCCGGGAACGCCGGCTACCACGGCAAAGAGGCTAAAGACGACCGAAGCCGCGCCGCGCAAGCCCGCCCAGCTTACGAGTGCAACCTGGCGAGGGTTCGTCTTAAAGGGCGCTAGGAGCACGCCGACGGCGATGGGGCGGCTCACGAAGAGCATGAACGCCATGAGCGCCAGGCCCGGCAGCAGCATCTGCGGCAGGCGTGCGGGCGTTACGAGCAGGCCGAGCAAGAAGAAGATGGTCATCTCTGCCATCTCGGTGAGGGTGTCGAAGAAGTGCGCCATCTCGACCTTACCGGTGATGTCGCTTGCGCCCAGCACAATGCCTGCAAGGTATACGGCCAAAAAGCCGTTGCCGCCCAGGTAGCTCGGCAGCGCGTAGGCGACGATGGCCACGGCGAACAAGAAGATGGTCTGCGCGCCCTCGGCCGTTGCGTGCGCTCGATCAATCAGGCGGCCCGCCGCCCAGCCGATGGCAAGGCCCAGGCCCGCGCCCAGGATAATCTGCTTGGCCAGCAGTGCGGGAATGTTGATGTCGCCGCCGGCCGCGAGTGTGGCGAGCACGGCGGTGAGCATGTAGGCGACGGGGTCGTTGGAGCCCGATTCGACCTCGAGCAGCGAGTCGGTGCCGCCCCTCAGCGAAAGGCTGTGCTCGCGCAGAACGCTAAAGACGCTGGCCGCGTCGGTGGACGCCACGACCGATCCCAGCAGCAGGCCGCCGATCCAGTCGAAGCCCAGTACAAAGTGCGCGAACACGCCGGTAATGCCGGCAGTGATGACGACGCCGAGCGTGCTCAGCAGCACCGCAGGCGCGGCGACGGGCTTGGCACGGTCGATGTTGGTGTTAAAACCGCCGTAGAACATGATGAACAGCAGCGCCGTGCTGCAGACGGTTTCGGTGAGCGCGTAGTCGCTAAAGTCGATGTGAGCCGGCCCGTTGACGCCCAACAGCATGCCGAGCGCGATAAAGATGAGCAGGGTGGGGAAGGGGAGTTTTTTGCCGACGGGCTTGATGGTCAGGCACAGAATAATAACGAGGCCGATAAAGAGAAGGATCTGGTTCATGGATGGTGTCCGCTCCTGGGTGGTTGGCGTGGCACGGTCAGTTGTCTGCGGTTATTTGTACCCAAAGATGGTGGGTTTATGGGGTTGGATTGCGGGCGTGCGCGATATCGTCATAGACGGCTGCCGTCTTTGCCTCTGCTCGGAAACCCTTTCCAGCTTTATTGCAACGGAGTACAATGGGTAACATTTAAGTTCAACTTGAAGTTTTAGTTGCGGTTCCGGGCTTCGGTCGCAAGGTAGGGAAAGGCGTTCCATGGCGATCTATGTGACATCTGATGCTCACGGACACGTGCATGCGCTTGACGAGGCCCTGTCTAAGATCTCGTTGACGTCCGACGACACGCTGTACGTGCTGGGCGACATGATCGATCGCGGGCCCGATCCGGTCGGCGTTATTAAGCTCGTGCGCTCGCTGCCTAACGCCCGCGTTCTCAAGGGCAATCACGAGCAGATCATGCTCGATGCCATCATTGGCCAGGATCCGCTCGATGCCGAGACCTGGGATATCAACGGTGGCTGGACGACGCGCGAGCAGCTCAACGACATGGAATTTGAGGCATACGAGGAGCTCGTGCGATGGATGGCCGCGCTGCCGCTCTACGCGGTGGCCGAGACCAAGGAGCGCCCGTATCTGCTGGTACATGCTGGAATCGAGATGAAGGCGGCGCGCGCGTTTTTACTTGAGCATGGCGTCGATTGTGCCGATGGCGTCGGAGCGGTGGGTGCCGATCGCGAGCTGCTGCAGCAGATGCTCGCGGTGCAGTCGTCCGATGACCTACTGTGGATTCGTCACGGCTATTGGGATGCGCCGACGGGACTGCTTTCTGCCGAGGGCGAGGGCCCGGTCGTGGTGAGCGGCCACACGCCCACGGTGTCGCTTGGGCGCTATTGCGAGGTTGGCGGCCTGGCGGGGCTCGATGAGGAGTCGGGCCGCGGGCAGATTGTGCGCCTGGGTGGCGAGGATACCGCCGGCGTGCCCGATCGCATCGATATCGACTGCGCCGCCGCCACCGGCTCCGAGTTCGGCCGCGTCGGTATCCTGCGGCTCGATGATGGGGCGGAGTTCTACGCGAACATCAACCCGGGCGAATAACGGGTGCAAGGGGTAGCTAATTTGGGAAGGGTTTTTGACTACTTTTGCCCTTCTGCCCGCTAATTGATT
Source organism: uncultured Collinsella sp. (assembly GCA_905199545.1). Lineage (GTDB taxonomy): Bacteria > Actinomycetota > Coriobacteriia > Coriobacteriales > Coriobacteriaceae > Collinsella. Next base: position 29,760 of record CAJKGW010000001.1, on the reverse strand, counting down.
TCTCTGGGACGGGGATTAAATAATCATTTGGCTGCCCGCTGGCTAAGTGAGTAGACTTTTTTGGAAATGCCGAGCACCCAACATATTTGCCTCAATAAAACCGCAGGTCACAGACTTGTGCTCTGTCGGTGTGGTCAGGGATTCGGTAAAAATCTACTCACTTAGTTTTACGTGATGCATATTGTCTTCAACGAGGCTCCAGCCGGGGCGATTCCATCGCAAATTCCGGTGACCGGGGCAGCTAATTAGGCGCCGTAGGGGTTGCGGTCGCGCTCGATGCGTTGGCGGATGTGGGCGTATTCGATAATCAGCAGCACCAGGAGTAGGGCCATGATGGCTAGGTAGCTCACCACGGCGCCCATCAGACCCAGCAGGTTGATCAGGATCACCGGCAGCACTACGCTTACGGCGAAGCAGATCAGGTAGATTTTGGTGACGTCGCCGGCATGGCGCAGCACCGTGATGATGGCGTAGAGAAAGTCGATGGCCGCGGTGACGCCGCCGGCGACAACCATCAGCAGTGCCAGCGTGCGGTAGCGCTCAAAATTGAGGCCGTACATGAAGCTCATGAGGGGAATACCGGGACCTGCCATAAATGCGGCGCACGCTCCGGTAATGACCACGATCAGTGCCATAACGGCAACAATAATCAAGTCAAAGCGGCGACGCTTGCGCGGATTCGCCCAAATGCTCGACAGACGTAGGAGCTGCGGTTTATAGATAAATCCAATGCTCAACAAAATAGCCTGCGCTGGAAAGAACAGTGCATTAAAGTACAGCTGGTATTTGTAGGCCAGTGTGCCTTCCATCACGAACTTGGGCATGCTCTCGATAAGGTTGAACAGGAACAGCGCGCCAAAAAGCGGGGCGCACTGGATAAACAGGTGACCGACCTCGCGCAGGCTCACGCGGCGCGATTTTTCGGTTTCGAGCAGGGCGAGCGGCGCGGTGACCAGAACGAGCGAGGCGATCGCGGTAACACCCATGGCCATGGCGGCGATGGGCATGCTGCGCGTGAGGAACAGTACCACGCTAAAGACCGCGATGACGCCGACGGATCGTAGCGTTTGGCTCATGCCGGCCAGGTAGAGTTTGTCGGCCTGCTGCAGGCGGCCCTCGTACACGTCGGCAATGCCGTCGATCACCTTATACAGGTAGACGCCCAGGCCGATTGTGGCCATCTGCGCATCGTAGCCGCGGGCGCTGCTGTATACCAGGCCGCATGCCAGCGCGAGCGCTCCGCAGATCAAGCGGTTGAGCTGGTAAGAGGCAAAGGACGTCTTTTCGTCGATATCCGAGACCTGGAAATTGCGCACGCCGTAGTTGCACGCGATCATGATGAGCGTGCCGGTGACAAAGGCGATGGAGAATTTGCCAGCCTCCTCGGCGCCCACGAGCTGTGTGGACACGATGGTGAGCAACGGAAACGCCATGCCCCACACGGCGGTGCCCAGGGTATTCCAAAGGTAGTCGCGACGGGTGGCGTGATCTTCGTACTCGGCTTCTTGCGTGGAGAAGCCGCCGCCGTAGACGGCTCCGAGCAGGCGGTTCCACCAGGCATTGACCATGCGGTGGATGGGGCCGGGCTGGCGATCGCGCTCGCGGCGACGGCGTGTGGCCTGGCTGCTGTCGGGACCGCCGGCGTTACGCTGGCTTAGCTCTTGGATTCGTGCGAGCTCCTCGGCGGTGTGCGATGCGGGGAACAGGCCGTTCTCGATGCGTCCGCCCTGCCCGTGCGCCCCGTCCGATACGGTGGGGTCGGCGACGCCATTGCGACGGGCGATGGCGCGGCGAATGCTATCGATGGGCGTGATGCTCAAAGCGGAGTCCTTTCTATTGCTGCGCTCTAGTATAGACGCGACGGTGTTCGTTCGTGTTTTTGAACAGGTTGTTCGATAATTTCGGCGGCGCCATTCAGTAGACGGCACTTAGGGACGCTCTTTTTGTGCCGGCACTTTGGGAACGTCCCTAAGTGCCGGCATCCGGGGACGCTCCTTGGTTGTTGCCTGTTCAAGAGTGTCCCCAACGATTAGTCGTTTAAAAACGTCCCCAATGACTAGGCCGCTTGCCTGCGATTTTTGACCGTTGGGCGGGCTTGCCGCCCTTGCCGCAAAAACGTTTTTGCATATCGGGTACAACGGGCTTTACGTGAGTAAAGTGCGCGTCGTGTCCTCGTGTCGCGTTTTTAAAGGAGGCCCCATGCCTGGTGTTACCCCTGCAGATGTTTTGTCCAACTTTGGTATTACGCTGGTCGAAGATCCCGCCGAGAATCAGCCCCGTCTGCTGGTCGATCTACCCGCCGCGGAGCTCGTCGAGCACGCCATCCGTCGCAACGAAGGTCGTATGGCCTCCAACGGCGCGCTGGTGATCGAGACGGGGGAGCGCACTGGCCGCTCGCCTAATGACCGCTTTATCGTTGACACCCCCGATGTTCACGACAAGATTGCCTGGGGTGCCGTCAACCGCCCGCTGTCTGTCGAGAGCTACGAGGCCATCAAGGCCGGTATCGTCAACTACCTCAACGAGCGCGATGTGTTCGTCACTCGCGGTATGGCCGGTGCCGATCGCAACCATACGCGTCGCCTGCTTGTCGCCTGCGAGCGTGCCAGCCAAGCGCTCTTTATTAAGCAGATGCTCGCCCGCCCGCTTGCCCGTGAAATCGCACGCACCGGCGAGCCGGACTTCTGTGTGCTCGCCGCTCCCGGCTACCAGTGCGATCCCGCCATTAAGGGCCTCAACTCCAGCGCCGCCGTGGTCATCAACTTCCAGGAGCGCGTGATTTTGGTTGCCGGCACCGGTTACTCCGGCGAAATCAAAAAGTCCATCTTCAGCGTCATGAATTACCTGCTGCCCGTCGAGGACGACGTGCTACCCATGCACTGCTCGGCCAGCATGGATCCCGTCACGCACGAGACCGCCGTGTTCTTTGGCCTTTCGGGCACGGGCAAGACCACGCTTTCGGCCAACCCCACGCGCCTACTGATCGGCGACGACGAGCACGGTTGGTCCGACATGGGCATCTTCAACATCGAAGGTGGCTGCTACGCCAAATGCGAGGGCCTGGACGCGTTCCACGAGCCCGAGATCTTCAACGCTGTCCGCTTTGGCGCGATCTGCGAAAACGTGGTGCTCGACGAGAACCGCAAGCCCAACTACGACGACATCTCGATCACGCACAACACGCGCGTGGCATACCCTGTGGAGCACATTCCCAACGCGTGGACCAAGGGCATGGGCACCACTCCAAGCGTCGTGCTCTTCCTGACCTGCGATGCCTTTGGCGTGCTGCCGCCCATCTCGCGCCTGACGGCCGACGCCGCCATGTATCACTTTGTGACGGGCTTTACGGCCAAGATCCCCGGCACCGAGGTCGGCGTCACCGAGCCCACGCCCACGTTCTCTTCGCTGTTTGGCGAGCCGTTTATGCCGCTCGACCCCATGGTCTATGCCAAGATGCTCGGTGAGCGCATCGCCGACGGCCGCACGCGTGTGTACCTGGTCAACACCGGCTGGATCGGCGGCGGCTACGGCGTGGGTCATCGCATCGAGCTTGCCTACACGCGCGCCCTGGTGGCCCGCGCCCTCGACGGTACCATCGAGGACAGCGAGTTCGTGCACGACGACATCTTTAACGTCGACATTCCCACCACGTGCCACGGCGTACCCGACGGCATCCTGGTGCCGCGCCAGTATTGGCAGAGCACCGCTCGCTACGACGAGGCCGCGCACAACTTGGCCGTGATGTTCGAGGAGAACTTCGAGAAGAAGTACTCGCACCTGCCCGAATCCGTCAAGGCCGCCGGTCCGCACGCTCAGGTGCACGCCGACGCCCGTCATCGCGGCCACGGCCTGCTGGGACTTCGCCACTAGCGTCGCCTCAGACCCAAAACCACCATAAAGGGGACAGGCACCTTTGTGGTGGTTTTACTCGCGCGGATGACTCGGGTTACAATACGCCTAACATATCGCTCCCTTCTCCGGATGGGGGCAGCGTAAGCGCTCTTGTGGCGGCACCGTAGGACTTTGAAGGTGGCCGTCGTAAGGGCGCTTTTTGTTTAGGCGCCCTCGCTCGGGCGCGCACGATGAAGGGAGAGCGCATGAAGAGCTTTATTGCCGAGGATTCGTTTTGGGAGCTATTTCCGCAGGCGGCTGTCGGTGTTGCGGTCGTAAAGGGCATGAAGCCCGCGGCTCAGATTCCTCAAGAGGACGTGGACGCGATTGCGGCGTTGCTCGACCGCGCCAATATCGACGCGGAGCGTCATCTGACCAGCGATACTATCAGCGAGAACGCACCGGTCAAGGCATGGCGCGAGGCTTATCGGCTGTTCAAGACCAAAAAGGGCGCGCGTTGCTCAATTGAGAACCTGCTCAAGCGCGTGCTCAAGGGCAAACCGGTGGGCCACATTACGCCCGCGGTGGACATCTACAACACGGTGTCGCTGACCTACGCGCTGCCCGTTGGCGGCGAGGACCTGCATGCGATTGAGGGGGATCTTCGCTTGAAGGTGACTGACGGCGGCGATGCGTTCCTGCCACTTGGCGAGGAAACGGATGACCCGACGCTGCCCGGCGAGCTCGCCTATATCGATGATGCGGGCGCCGTATGCCGCTGCTGGAACTGGCGCGATGGCGTTCGCACGGCGCTGTCCGACGATTCGGCCGATGCATTCCTGGCGATTGAGTGCGTGGAGCCCGAGCGGATGGGGGATTGCCAGGCCGCGATCGATCGCTTAGCCGAGCTGCTTGAGCGCTATCTGGGAGCGACGGTTGTCGTTAAGACGCTTGTGACCCGCGACAATCCCTGCGTGGAACTGTAGCGACGCCTGCGGATCATGTTCGCCGGTCAAAACCACTACAAAGGTGCCTGTCCCCTTTGTGGTGGTTTTTATGTTGATGGGTTAACAAATGGGATATTTGGGTACGGGTGTTGCCTTGTGCGGCTAAGATGTTTACCCGTTAGCATCATGTAAGCGAAAGGCGGTCGTCACCATGCAGCAGAACGACGAGACACGTTTTGAGGACTTTGTCGGACTGATCAGCGGCCTCTACAAGGAGATTCAGCGTATCAAGACGTCCGAAGGCGCAAGGCTGGGCCTCAAGGGCTCCGACGTTATGTGCCTGTACTATCTTGAGCGCAGCAAGGACGGCCTGACTGGCGCCGACCTCGCCCGCATGGCCGGCGTTACCCGTGCCGCCGTTTCGCGCACACTGGCACATCTGGAGGAGGGCGGCTACGTCGAGGTTGACGACTCGGGTGATGCGGCCGTCAAGTATCGTGCTCCGGTGCGCCTGACTGCCCTGGGCGGCGAGAGCATGAGCGAGGCCGATCGCATCATTCGCGAGGTGCTCGATACCACCGGCAAGGCCATGGGCGTGGAGCAGCGCGAGCAGATGTATGCATCGCTGCGCACGATCCTCAACACCCTGCGCGAGATCTAGAGCCGCGCTGGCGCTAGCTTTCAGCCAAGAACTGCATCGTCCCGTTTGAGCGCGTACGCCGTGCCGGGACATTGCTGTCAAAATTCCCTGCGCGAGACCTGCGCAAGAAAGGATTCGTTATGTCCGTCCGCATTATTACCGATTCCGCAAGCGATATGTCGCCGGCGGAGCACCCCGCTCTGCGTGTTCTGCCGCTGTCCGTCACCTTTGGCACCGATGTGTATATGGATGGCGTCGACATCGATCACCAGCGCTTTTACGAGATGCTTGTGGAGCGCGATGAGCTGCCCAAGACCGGTCAGGTCAACCCGTACGCCTTTTCGCAGGCGATTGCCGAAGCGCGTGAGGCCGGCGATGAGGCCGTGATTATTACCGTGGGCGCCAAGCTCTCGGGCACCAACCAGAGTGCCCGCACCGCACTTGCCGAGGCGCCGGGCGGCGACATGTTCGTCGTGGACAGCAATAACGTGACCTTGGGCGAGCGCGTGCTGGTCGAGTATGCGCTGCGCCTGGTGGACGAGGGCCAGGGCGCGGCTCAGGTTGCGGCGGCTGTCGAGGCCGTGCGCGACCGCGTGGTCGTCATCGGCCTGCTCGAGACGTTGGAGTACCTGGTGCGCGGCGGTCGCCTGTCTGCTGCTGCCGGCGCCGTGGGCACGCTGCTCAACGTAAAGCCCGTGGTGGCTGCCGAGGACGGTCTGATCGTGCAGCTGGGCAAGGCGCGCGGTTCCAAGAACGGACGTAACCTGCTCAACCAGAAGGTCGAAAAGGCAGGAGGCATCGACTTTTCCATGCCGCTGGCGCTCGGCTATACGGGCCTTTCGGATGCGGTGCTCAAGAAGTATATCGAGGACAGCGCGGCACTGTGGGCTGGACACACCGAGGGCGAACTGCCCGTTCACACCATCGGCGCCACCATCGGCACCCATGTAGGCCCCGGCGCCGTAGCCGTAGCCTTCTTCCAGCCCGTTAACTAGCCCACCTGCCAAAACCACCACAAAGGGGACAGGAACCTTTGTGGTGGTTTATGCTATTCCGGGTGGAAGGGAGCGAGCAATGGCGTCTGAGGGCTTTTTTGAGCGGGTGTACGAGGTGGTCGAGCAGATTCCCGAGGGGATGGTCGCCACGTATGGTCAGGTGGCGCTGCTTGCTGGACGTCCACGAAGTGCGCGGTACGTGGGGTATGCCCTGCACGGCAATCCGCGCCCCGGCGAGATTCCCTGTCACCGCGTGGTGTTTGCCGATGGCCGCATATGCGATGGTTTTGCTTTTGGCGGCCCCAATGCTCAGCGTGAGCTCTTAATGGGGGAGGGCGTGACGTTTACCGATCCCATGCACGTCGACCTGGGCGCCTGTCGTTGGCCGGCCGGGCTTTAACGGCTTGCTCGCGCCAAAACCACCACAAAGGTGCCTGTCCCCTTTGTGGTGGTTCTAGTTTACCTGAGCTAACTTATGGAGAAGCTATGGGGGAACATATTGACGCTACAAAGTAAACCACGGTGAACTATATTGTATTCAGCAACGGAGCAGGCAATAGGCGATGAAAAAGCCTGCCCTGTTGAGTTTGATTCGCATTCCTCCCCTCTGTGCGATTCAACGGTGTACTTCGGGAACAGGCCCGCTGGCAACTAACTGCCAGCGGGCCTGTTCCTGTTTTTCGCGGGAGTGCAATGGGCAGAGCCGAACCGGTCGGGCACCAAAAAAGGCGGACGCACTAGCGCCCGCCCTATAGCAATCGAAAGTTCTAGCCAGCAGATCGATCTAGTACACCATGCCCATGGCGTCCTGAACCTCGGCCAGGGTCTGCTCGGCAATCTCGTTGGCGCGACGGTTGCCCTCGTGCAGCACGTCCTTCACATAGTCCAGGTCGTTTTCGTAGCGCTGACGACGCTCGCGGATCGGCGCGAAGTACTCGTTGACGGCCTCGGTCACGTACTTCTTGAGCTGGCCGGAGCCGCCCATGCCAATCTCTTCGGCAATCTCGACCTCGGAACGGCCAGTGCAGATGGCGGCCGTCGAAAGCAGACCGGACACGCCGGGGCGGTTCTCGGGATCGAATGTGATCATGCGCTCGGAGTCGGTCTGGCTCTTCTTGATGCGCTTGGCCGTCTCCTCGGCGGTCATCGAGATGTTGATGGCGTTGCCGTAGCTCTTGCTCATCTTGCGCCCGTCCAGGCCGGGCAGCAGCGGGGTCTCGGACAGCAGCGCGTCGACCTCGGGGAACACCTTGCCGTAACGGTTGTTAAAGCGGCGGGCGATGGTGCGGGTGAGCTCGATGTGCGGCAGCTGGTCGCGACCGACGGGCACCACATTGCCCTTGCAGAACAGGATGTCGCAGGCCTGGTGCACCGGGTAGGTGAGCAGAAGGCCGGTGAGCTCGTGGCCCGAGGCCTCCATCTCGGCCTTGACCGTGGGGTTGCGCGCCAGCTCGGCCTCGGAGACCAGCGACAGGAACGGCAGCATGAGCTGGTTGGCGGCGGGCACGGCGGAGTGCGCGTAGATCATGGTCTTGTCGGGGTCGATGCCGCAGGCAAGGTAGTCCATGACCATGTTGTACACGTTGTCCTGGATGTGCTCGGTCGTGTCGCGGTCGGTGATGACCTGGTAGTCGGCGATGAGTACGTTGGTCTTGGCACCCATGTTCTGCAGCTCCACACGGCCCTTGAGGGTGCCGAAGTAGTGACCCAGGTGCAGGCGGCCGGTGGGGCGGTCGCCGGTAAGCATGGTGAACTTCTCGGGCGTTTTTGCCAGGCCCTCGCGAATGGCGTTGCTCTTTTGCAGCGCGACTTCGTAGCTGTTCTCGTTTGGCATGATTGCTCCTAACGTATGTTCATGGGTCAAGATGATAACGCGTTTATTGGAGGGTCGGGGCGTAAGTACGCGAGGGGCGGGAGAGCGGCGGCATGTGCGATGGGCGCGGCGTGGCTGCGCGTTTGGCCGGCGGCGCCTGGGCGCATCCTCGGCAGCTTGCCCTAGCGCCTGTGGTGGCGCTCCTCCCTGCGTTCTTCTGCCGCCTGCTCCTCCTGCTTAAAGGCGGGATCGTCGGGGGTGACGAGCTCGTCCTCGTGCGTGCGCTTGTTGTAATGGTGGCGCAGCACGGGCTCAAACAGGTGCAGGTGCTTGGCAAAGGCCGCCGAGCCAATGGCGAGTACGGTAAAGATGAGCACGCGCATGGGCACCTCGACCTGGTTAATCGCGGCGGCGCCGGCCGAAAGCATGATGCACCAGGCGTAGATGAGGAGCACTGCCTGCTTTTGGTTGTAGCCCTCTTGGATCAGGCGGTGGTGGATGTGGCCCTTGTCGGCCTGCCCGATGCTAATGTGGGCGCGCTTGCGGCGCACGATGGCGCTAAACGTGTCGATGATGGGCACGCCGGCAACGATGAGCGGGATGATAAGCGAGGTGAGCGCGGCGGTGCGGCTCACGTTGAGCAGCGAGATGGAGCCCAGTGCAAAGCCCAGAAGCAACGACCCCGAGTCGCCCAAGAAGATGCTTGCGGGGTTGAAGTTGTAGCGCAAAAAGGCCAGGCAAGCGCCAAAGAGCGCAATGGAGAGCGCGGCGGCGTCGATGCGGCCCGAGAGAACGGCCATCGAAAACATGGTGAACGACGCGATGCCGCAGATGCCCGTGGCCAAGCCGTCGAGGCCGTCGATGAGGTTAATGATGTTGGTGAATGCCACCAGATAGATCACGGTGATGGGGTAGGCGAGCCATCCGAGCATGATCTCGCCGGGGGCAAACGGGTTGACGATGACGCCGATCCGCAGGCCGCCGATACAGGCGATAAGCGCGGCGAGGACCTGTCCGGCTAGCTTTTGCTTGGGCTCGAGCTGGAAGACGTCGTCGATAGCGCCGGTCGCAAAGATGACGGTAAAAGAAAGCGCAAGTATGGGGTAGCTGATGTGCAGACGGGGGTGGGGCACCAAAACGGGCGGCCAACCCAGGTACCAGGTGCCTAGGATTTGCACAATACAGGCAACGACCAGGCCCAAAAACACCGCCATTCCGCCCAAACGCGGGATGGGCTTGGTGTTGATGCGGCGCTTAGAAGGATAGTCGACGGCGTCGAGCTTAATTGCCAAGCGCTTGACCAGGGGCACCGTGAGGAAGGTCGTGATAAAGGCCGCCGCTGCCACGCATAGATACGGTATGTAGCTCGGGGATGAAGCCATGAATCTAAAAACCGCCAAGCGTCGAAGGAAAAGGTCAAAGGTTGCTAAGCGCAAAGGGCATAGCCGAACCATGATACTCGACCAAGGGGGGTGCATGGAATTGCGCGCAGCGATAATCACGCGCTTACCAGATATTGGGATGTTGTCGATGGCTTGTCGGGATACCGGCGGGGATCCATATGGGCTGTAATGGTGGTTTTCGGCAAATAAAAACCACCCCCCACGTTACGAAAATGAACCCACCTAAAACAGGTGGGTGCCCTCATCGACTGTTCCAGCGTCCTTAACAACGAAGGATACCTGTACTAGGTACGACTGTGTGGGCTCCCTAAATAAACGCGACGGTTCACCCAGTTGCTCCGCGGGGGGCGGAATACCTACATCATAAAGCGGCACTTTATCGATTCCAGTCTTGACATTACAAAAATCGTGTCGGACGATTACGGCGCCTTGGGCTCGAGCCGTCTGTGCGGTTGGTCCCTTTACGTTTGAGCTGCTGAATCGTTGTTTTGGAGCATGTTTTTATGCCGACGCCGTTGACCGAACTTTTTTCGCCCGCCTGCCATTTGTGTCCGCGCCGTTGCGGTGCGGTGCGCGACGAGGGTGCGCACGGCGTATGCGGTGCCGATGACACGCTCAAGGTGGCCCGCGCGGCGCTTCATATGTGGGAGGAGCCGCCTATCTCGGGCGAGGCCGGTTCGGGCACGATCTTCTTTAGCGGCTGCTCGCTCAAATGTATCTATTGCCAGAACCACGAGATCTCGACGGGCAATTTTGGGCTTGAGATTTCGCCCGAGCGCCTGGTCGAGATTATGCTGGAGCTGCAGGACCAAGGTGCCAATAACATCAATCTGGTGACGGCGACGCACTATGCGCACCTGTTGCCTGCCGCGATTGCCGCGGCACGGACGCGCGGGTTGGTCATCCCAATTGTCTACAACACGAGTGGTTACGAGCGCGCGAGTGCCGTGGCGGCGCTGGGCGACCTGGTCGACGTGTGGCTTACGGACTTTAAATATGCCGATGCCGGGCTTGCTCAGTCGCTTTCTCATATTAAGGACTACCCGCGCGTGGCCGTGTCGGGTCTGGCCCAGATGGCGCGCGAGATTGAGCGCCGCGGGGGAGAGCTGGTAGACGAGGACGGGCTCATGAGGCGCGGCATAATCGTGCGTCATCTGGTGCTGCCGGGGCATGCGGACGATTCGTGCCGCGTGTTGGACCTGGTGTGGCAGACGGTGGGCGACGTGCCGATCTCGGTCATGAACCAGTACACGCCCAATGCGCTCATGCGCGAGCAGGGCGGCGACCTGGCACGTGCCGTGACGCGCGAGGAGTACGAGCAGGTGCTCGACCATGCCGACGACCTGGGCTTTACGACGATGTTTTGGCAAGAAGGCGGCGCGGTAGACGAGAGCTTTACCCCGGCGTTCGACACCACCGGCGTCCTCACCAGCGCAAAGTAGCGCGTTCGCCGATGATTTTTCTGGGACGGGGATTAAAAAATCATTCGGTACACAATGTTTTTTTAATCCCTGTCCCAGAAAAATCATCGAGAGGATCGCCTGCTCGAAAAGTTGTCAAAATAGCCGTGCCCCAAAAAGACTGATTATTGGGCGTTGACAGTTGGCGAGCCGTAGGTAAAATATCAACTTGTCCTGGGGACGTAGCTCAGTTGGGAGAGCGCTGCCGTCGCATGGCAGAGGCCGAGGGTTCGACTCCCTTCGTCTCCACCCTTGGATTTGATAAGCCGCTGACATTGTGTCGGCGGCTTTTTTTAAAAGAAAGGGCTGTACCATGGCCGAGCTTGAGTCCCAACCACTGTCTGCCGAGGAACGCGCCGAGTTGGAAGAGCTCCGCGCCGAGAAAGCTCGTCGCGAGGCCCAGGAAGAGGCACGCCGCGAGCGTGAGGAGCTGGCCGCCCTGCGTGCCGAGCGTGCGAAGGCCGAGGAGGCTGCTGCGAAGGGCGCATCCGAGCCCAAGCCCGCCGCCGCGAAGCCCGCGCCCGCCGCACCTAAACCTCAGCCTAAAAAGACCGCTCGTCCCAAGTTCGTCGATCCTAAGCCGAGCCGTGACGAGATGAGCTTTGCCCAGCGCATGGTTACCTCCAAGGAGCCTACGGGCGAGAACGAGATCCCTGGCATGGCGCCGGCTCAAAAAATCATCATTGTCCTTGCCCTCATCGCGTTTGTCATCTTTATGGGCTACACGATCCTGACCAGCATGGGCCTGCTCTAGCCGATTCGCGCCGGGTGTCATGCCCGAACACTCTGCCCTTCTCCAACCCTCAACCTCTGCACAACGCATCCGAAAGGTCGCCCCATGGCTTTGACCGACATCTCGCATCCCACCGACATCGCAATGCTCACTGATCTGTACGAACTCACTATGGCCCAGGGCCTGTGGGAGAGCGGCAAGGCCAATGAGCAGGGTTGCTTTACGGCGTTTTACCGCGACCATCCCTTCGGCAGCGCGTATGCCGTCATGTGCGGCACCGCCGAGCTGCCCGAGCTTGTCGAGAATCTGCGCTTTACGCCCGAGGATATCGACTACCTCGCCTCACTTCAGGCCCCGGCCGGCGGCGCGATGTTCAAGCCTGCATTCCTCGACTACCTGCGCAACTTCCGCGCGCATGTAAACATCGACGCCGTGCCCGAGGGCGAGCTCGTCTTTCCGCGCGAGCCCATGGTTCGCGTCACCGGCCCCGCGCTGGAGTGCCAGCTGCTCGAGACGGCGCTGCTCAACATCGTTGGGTTCCAGACGCTTGTCGCCACCAAGACGGCGCGCGTGGTGCTGGCGGCGGACGGCCGTCCCGTTGCCGAGTTTGGCCTGCGCCGCGCTCAGGGTCCCGATGGCGGCTTGGCCGTCGCGCGCGCGAGCTACGTTGCCGGCTGCTCCTCTACGTCCAATGTGCTCGCCGGCCGCCGCTACGGTATTCCCGTCTTTGGCACGCATGCGCACAGCTGGGTGATGAGCTTCGATTCCGAGCTCGAGGCCTTCCGCGCCTTTGCCAAGTCGAGCCCCAAGAACTGCACGCTGCTCATCGACACCTATGACGTGCGCGAGGGCTGTGAACATGCCATTACGGTTGCCAAGGAGATGGAAGCGGTGGGCGAGCGCCTGTCGGCCATTCGCATCGACTCCGGCGACCTCGCCAAACTCTCAAAGTATGTGCGCGGCCGTTTTGATGCCGAGGGCCTGCCCTATGTGGGGATCTCGGTTTCTAACGATTTGGATGAGTACACGATTCAGTCGCTGCTCGACCAGGGCGCGCCCATCGACAGCTTTGGCGTGGGCACCAAACTCGCGACCTGCTACGATCAGCCTGCGCTGGGCGGCGTGTACAAGCTTTCGGCCCGTCGTGCGAGCGACGCGGAGCCGTGGACGCCGGTGGTGAAGCTTTCCGAGCAGCCCTACAAGCGCACGATCCCCGGCGTGCAGCGCGTACGACGCTATTACGACGGCTTTGGCGGCCCGGTCTGCGACATGATTTATGACGAGGACCATCTGGCAGGGGAGGGCGCCGCGCGCGGCAATACCCTTGTGGCCGTGAACGATGCCGCCCTGGTGACCGACGTGTCCGAACTTGAGTATCGCGAGCTGCTGGTGCCGATCGTGCGCGATGGCAGTGCGGTGGCTCCACGTGAGAGCATCCAGGACGCGCGCGAGCGCTGTGCTTGGGCGCTCGACCATCTGGACGCAGCTTTCAAGCGCTTCTTGTACCCGCAGACCTATGTGGTGGGTATGGAGCAGGGCCTGGCTCAGGTGCGCGACGAGCTCGTGCGCAAGAACATGGCCGCGGCCTCTGCCTTTCCCTGGGCTCACTAATTCCTTGGGCGGTAGGGGCGAGTCACGCTTCCCTTGCCGCCGGCTCGGCCGTTCGCTGAACAGTTGATTGGTTTGACGTATGACGACTTCTTATAAAACGATGGTGGTAAAGATCGGTTCGTCCACGGTGGTGGGCGCCGACGGCAAGGTCAACCGTGCCTTTATCGGCGGGCTTGCCGATCAGGCCGCAGCGCTGCGCGAGCTTGGCTGGCGCCTGGTCGTGGTGAGCTCGGGCGCCATTGCCTGCGGCTATCCCGTGCTGGGCTTCGACCGTAAGCCGGTCGGTGACCTGCCGAGCCTGCAGGCCTGCGCCTCGGCCGGTCAGTGCATCATCTCGTCGGCCTACGACGAGGAGTTCCATGCGCGCGACCTGCTCACCTCGCTCGTGCTGCTCACGCGTCACGACACGGCGCGCCGCACGTCCTACCTGCACGCGCGCGACGCCCTGCTGCGCCTTGTGGAGCTGGGTGTGGTGCCGGTCGTCAACGAGAACGATACCGTCACCGTCGATGAGATCAAGTTTGGCGACAACGACACGCTGGCGGCGCTTGTGAGCTGCCTGGTTTCTGCCGATCTGTGCGTGACGCTCTCGGACATCGATGGCCTCTACACCGCCAATCCGCACGAGGATCCCACGGTCGAGTTCGTCCCGGTCGTGCATAAGATCGACGCCAAGATCATCGCCTCGGCGGGCGATTCTTCCACATCGGTGGGCACGGGCGGCATGATCACCAAGATCCGCGCGAGCCGCATTCTCATGACGGCGGGCATTCAGAGCGTGATTTGCTCGGGCGAGGAGCCCGATGCGCTCGTGCGTCTGGCCCGCTGCGAGAGCGTGGGTACGCTGTTCGATCCGCCGGCGGAGCGCCTGGACATTGCGCCGCGCAAGCTGTGGATCGCACTGGGCGACAAGGCGCACGGCTCGGTGACGGTCGATGACGGCGCCGCGAAGGCGCTGGTCAGCCGCGGATCGTCGCTGCTCGCGGTGGGTATTCGCGAGGTCGATGGCCAGTTTGCCGAGGGCGATGTGCTCGACGTGTGCGACCCGAGCGGCATGGTTGTCGCCCGCGGTATCGCCGAGGCCGATTCGGACGTGCTGGAACTTGCCGCCGGCCGCCGCCAGGACCAGATCGCCAGCAACCGCCTGCTGGCAGACCTAGCCGAGAAGCCGGCGATCCATCGAGACAACTTGATAGTGTTTGCATAAAGAGAGGCAGCGCTGCGGCTCGTTTTGCCAGCAGTGCTGCCTCTCCTTTTCCGGCACTTGGGGACGTTCCTTATGTGCCGGCACTTTGGGACACTCCTTTGCTAGAAGATCTGGCGCAGGTCTCCGCGGTTGAGGGCTTCGTCGAAGAGGTGCTTGAACACCACGCTGCCGTGCAAGCCGTCGTGCTCGAACTCGTTGGTCACCCAGGCATGCGAGTTGCCCACGCGGCTGAGCGTATCGAGCTGCATGCCCGGGTCCACGTACATGTCATCGAAGTACACCGCGGCCTGCAGGGGCACCTCGTTGCACGCCAGGCGCTGCGGGTCGTAGATCTTGTCCCAGCTTGTGTCTTCCATAAGCAGATCCATCGCCGGCTTGAAGGGCTTAAGTTCGGGCATCTGCTCAAACATCCACGGGAACATGGCCTCGCCGGTAAACATGAGCGGTCGCGTGAGCGTGTCGAACTCGGCACGATGGGCCTTCTCTTCTGCCGCGGCCCAGCGAATGGGCATGGTGTCGCCGTCGGCGTAGATGAACTCCTGAAGCGTCCAGTACAGCGGATTCGTGCGCGTGTTGGTGCGCTCGAAGGCGCGCATCAAAAAGCTGTCGGATACCGAGGCGCCGCAGGCCAGCGTGCCGTCGCCGTCAACAAAAGCATGATCGATAATCCAATGCATGCGCTCAAAGCTCGGCTTCATGCCAAAGTCGCTGCCCATGAGCTGCAGGCGTTCGACCGTCATCGGCGAGCCGTCTGGTAGCACGGGCTTTTGCTCCTCGAGGGCATCTGCCAGGGCCGCCACGCGCTCGACGTCGGCGGGGTAGCGGTTGTAATACTGCTGCGTCTGGGCAGCCATGCGCGGGAAGGTGTGCGCGTAGACCTCGCTTGCGCTCGCCGGTACGTGGGGGATGCCGCCGCAGGTAAAGCTTGCCGCCACGCCCTCGGGGAAGAGCGACAGGTAGCTCAGCGTCAAAAAGCCGCCGTAGCTCTGCCCGAGCGTGACCCAGGGCCTGCCGCCAAAGCCCACCAGGCGCAGGTACTCAAAATCGCGCACGATGGAGCTGGCGAGGTGGCGCTTGAGGAAGTCCGCCTGCGAGCGGTCCGCATCGGCGCCGGCTGCCTCGGCACGCTCGCCCAGTGCGGCAATCGTGCGCCCGTCTACACAGCTGCTGCGCCCGGTACCGCGCTGGTCGGGCAGCACGACGCGGAAATGCTTGACGGCCTCTTCGATCCAGCCATCGCTTGTGGGCGACAGCGGACGCGGGCTCTCGCCACCGGGGCCACCCTGCAAAAAGAGAAGGAGCGGCAGGTCGTCGTTGATGCGGTCGGGTGCGCAAACCACGCGGTAGAAGAGCCTGATGCTCTCGGGCGCGCCGGCGATGGGTGTCGGTATAGCGCCGCGGCGCATGGTGCTGCCGACGGCCAGGAGCATCGGCTCCAGGCCGCGCCAGTCAAGGGGGACATCGATGCTGTGGTCCTCGACATACAGGCCGGGGACGTGGTACGAAGTAATGAGGGCCATGTGAGTCTTCCGTTCGTTGCGGTGTTTCGGGTTGACCAATTCTACCGCCGCGGGCGAGGCCATGCGCAAATCGGCTACCATGGTTGCAAACTTCTAGGAGAAAGGGCCGTCCATGTCGGTCGATATAGCCACGTATGTCCACGATCTTGCCGTTGCCGCTAAGGCAGCGTCGGCCTCGCTTGCCACGGCGAGCGACGAGCAGCGCCAGGAGGCCGTGCGCGCCATGGCCGCAGCACTGCGCAACGGTATCGACTCCATCGTCGCCGCCAACGAGCTCGATATGTCCGCCGCGCGCGATGCGGGGACCTCGGCGGGACTCCTCGACCGTCTGCTGCTGACGCCTGAGCGCGTCGAGGGCATGGCCGCCGGCCTGGAAAAGCTCGCCGAGCTGCCCGATCCCGTAGGCCGCGTGCTCGACCACCGCGTGCTCGCAAGCGGCGTGGACCTCACCCGCGTGAGCGTGCCGTTGGGCCTGGTCGCCATGGTGTACGAGGCGCGCCCCAACGTGACGGCCGACGCCGCGGGCATCTGCATCCGCACCGGCAACGCCTGCATTCTGCGCGGCGGCTCGCTGGCCTATCACTCGTGTGCCATGATTGCCGAACTGCTGGCCGATGCGCTCGAGGCCAAGGGCTTCCCGCGCGAGGCCGTGTCGATGATCGAGTCTACCGACCGCGAGGCCACCGGCGAGCTCATGAAGCTCCGCGGCGTCGTCGATGTACTCATTCCGCGTGGCGGTGCGGGCCTGATCCAGCGCTGCGTGCGCGAGTCGCTCGTTCCGGTGATCGAGACGGGCACGGGTAACTGCCACATCTACGTGCATGAATCCGCCGACTTCGATAAAGCGCTCAATATTATCGTCAACGCTAAGACGCAGCGCGTGGGCGTGTGCAATGCCGCCGAGTCGCTGCTGGTCGACCGTGCCGTGGCCGATGCGTTTTTGCCCGCGGTCGTGGCCGTGCTGCATGACCACGGCGTGCTCCTTCACGGCGACGAGGCCACGTGCGCCGCATGCGCCGACGCCGGGCTTGCCGAGGGCGATGACTACGTTGCCGCGACTGAGGAGGACTGGGGTCGCGAGTATCTGGCGCTCGAGATGAGCGTGAAGGTCGTGGCGAACGAGGACGAGGCCATCGCGCACATCAACCGCTACGGCACGATGCACTCCGAGGCCATCGTTGCAGAGGACACGGATGCTTGCGAGCGCTTCCTGGACGAGGTCGATGCCTCGGCCGTGTATGCCAACGCCAGCACGCGCTTTACCGACGGCGGCGAGTTTGGCCTGGGCGCCGAGATTGGCATCTCGACCCAAAAGCTCCACGCCCGCGGCCCCTTTGCCGCCGAGGCCCTCACCACCTACAAATACAAGCTCCGAGGCACCGGCCAGGTCCGCCCCTAAACCTACCAAAAAGGGACAGGTTTATTTTGGCAGGTTTTATCTGCGGTTTTGCCGGGCGACACGTTCGCCCGGCTTTTTTCTCCGCATAACTTTTTTGCCTTTCGGCTTGAGCCGCGGCGATATACGATAGTGACACCGTGTCCTAACATCGACTCACCTGGAGGTATTGCCATGTCCCAGACGCTCACCGCCGGAATCACCCGCGACCGCGCATTCGAACTGCTCAACGAGCACAACAAGGACCCGTTTCACATTACCCATGGCGAGACGGTTGAGGGCACCATGCGCTACTTTGCGCGCGAGTTCGACCCCGAGAACGAGGAGTTCTGGGGCATCGTCGGTCTGCTCCACGACCTGGATTGGGAGGAGCATGAGGACGACCCCATGAACCACACCATCTACGCTGCCGAGATTCTTAAGGGCGAAGGTGCGTCTCCCGAGCTCATTCGCGCCATCCAGACGCACACGTCGGACTTCAACACCTCGCTGCCCAAACCCGAGCTGCAGATGGAAAAGATCCTGTTTGCCTGCGATGAGCTCACCGGGCTGATCGGAGCCGCCGTCATCATGCGCCCGAGCAAGAGCGTCATGGACTTTACGACCAAGTCACTCAAGAAGAAGTTCAAGGACAAGCGCTTTGCCGCCGGCTGCTCGCGCGACGTGATTTCGCAGGGCGCCGAGATGCTCGGCTGGGAGCTCCCCGAGCTCTTTGACCGCACCATCGCGGCCATGCAGTCCTTCGCGCCCGACCGCGACACCTTCCAGGCCTAACCTGCCAAAAAGGGACAGGTTTATTTTGGTAGGTTTTATCTGGGAAAACGCTTCCGTTGGATGTTATTCAGCGGAAGCGTTTTCTGTTTGACATGGTGAAGCTGGCGAATGGCGGCGCCTCGCGGCAGACAGCTGCGCTTCGCCGTATCCGTAACTCGGCAAACGCGACGCTACGACGCGTTCTTGATAATCCATGTTCCCAGTCCGGTCAGCAGCTGAACCTGCTTAATCGTTAGCCCTTGTTTTCGAAGCGCGAGAATCGCCTCATTGCGAAGTGGCTTGGAGGCGGATTTGAGTTCCGTCGGAGCACATCCTGCGACACTCTGCACGATTGCCGTGCCAAATTCGCATAGATCTTCCTCGCGAACCTTGGCTGTTGCGCTGGGGCGATAGGGAAGCGACGGCGTACTTTCCATGAGCCGAAGGTATGAGCGAGGTGTTGGGAATATAACACCGACAACGCTGCCGGTAACATGCGGCCGTGACCTGGCACTCATGAGATACTCGCGATGGCTGCTCCAGGGATATTCGTCGTATGCTGCCAGTCCCGCTTTTTGTGGATTCAAATGAATGTATCGAATTGCCTCGAGTAAATATACTTCTGACTTAATGGGCGAATCCCAAAACCGCTCCTGAAACACGTGGCCGATATGCCCCGTCCGCGCATTGTACCTGCCCGCATACGATACGGCTATCGCATGCATCGCGTCGCTCTTGCGGTCGTCCGGATCGTCGATGAGCAGATGAATGTGGTTTCCCATAAGGCACCAAGCGATAAGCTCGATATTGTGTTTGGGGAGGATCGCATCGAGGATCTGAAGCATGGCGATTCGGTCCTCGGCATCGTCAAACAGCAATTGCCCTCCGTTTCCACGCAACGTGATGTGGAAATAACCGGTTGGTGACTTTGAACGAGGTTTTCTCGGCATGGCCCCTCCTTTAGCTTGGATGGGCTGAAGATACCTCATTCGGGGGCTTCGGTTGTCGAGATTCAGTTCACCGACTATAGCTGCTACCTGCCGAAATATAATTGCGTTTTCAAATTGATGCTTTTTAATGGTAATTGAGTAAGACGGGCGCGCTTGTTGTGGATGCGGGCGTTGGTTACGTCGATCTGGACGGCCCTCGCGTGATGTCATCGCAAATGGGCTTCACGCATTTTTGCGGCGATAGAAAAATGGTCGGGCGCTCTTAAACAAAACGGAGCACCTGACCATTTACTGATTGTTTGTTGATGTTTGGCCAGATAGAACCTGCCAAAATAAACCTGTCCCTTTTTGGCAGGTTAGTTGAGGGCGGCTTGGGCTAGGCGGGCTTCGGCGGCCTCCTCGGTGACGCCCAATGCCACGGCGAACTCCTCGATGGAGCGGCGCTTGGCTTCCTTGAGTACACGCATATAGTAAGAGCTGGGCTTTTTATCGGCTTCCTCGGCCTGGCGAATGCGGTGCATCATGGTCTTTGCCACGCGGACCGTCTCGGGCGCGCCCAGCTTGAGCTGCTGCTTAAAGTGTGTCTCTTCAAGCGAGCTGTTGCGCTCGGTAAAGGTGTCGCACTCTAGCTCGTCATAGTGGCTCAGCAGATGCTCGGCATCTTGCTGAGAGATGGCGGCATGCAGACGGTCGGCCTGCGCCACGGGGTACATAAGGATCGTCTGCGCATGCCCCTGCTTGGCCTCGAGCAACAACATGGGCTGCGGCGTGTCGTCCCTAAAACCGACGACGGTGCAGACTCCCTGACCCGGATGAATGACGTGTTGACCGATTGAGAACATGCTACCTCCAACTTATACGAATTTACGTATGTCTAGAATAACACGCTGACGTGCGCAAATCCTCACTTTATGCAGGAAAAGCACACAACTCTGATAGGTAAGAGTATTCGATAAAAGACACAGCTCATTCACACCTTTATGCATTTTCAACGCGTGCATAATCTGCAGGCAGACCGGCATCTTTGAGTGACTCCATACAAGCTGTAGTCAATTTTGTGCATATGCAATTTCGATTGGCTTTACCCTGCGACAGTGCCCCTCGCTTGTGATAGAGTGCTACAAACTCTGGCTTTTGCCCTACGAGTGACCAAGAGCTCGGGGGCTTTAACACAAGGAGGATCTATGCCCGAGAAGATTGAAGAGCTGGTACGCGCTGCGCTTGCTGCGGCCCAGGAGGCCGGCGACCTTTCCGCATTTGAACTTGACGATTGCGCTATCGAGCGACCGGCTGACACTTCTCATGGCGAGTGGACCTCTACCATGGCCCTGAAGTCCGCCAAGCTGGCCCACTGCGCCCCGCGCAAGATCGCCGAGGCCATCGTTGCCCATATGCCCGAGGATCCCGCGATCGAGAAGGTTGAGATCGCAGGCCCCGGTTTCATCAACTTCTACCTCTCCGTTGCCGTCAAGAATGCCATCTTTGGCGAGGCTCGCGAGAAGGGCATGGACTTCGCTAAGTCCAACGTCGGTGGTGGCCTGAAGACCCAGGTCGAGTTCGTTTCCGCCAACCCCGTCGGCCCCATGCACATTGGTCACGGCCGCTGGGCCGCTCTGGGCGACTCCCTTTGCCGCGTCATGGACCACGCCGGTTACGACATCCAGCGTGAGTTCTACATCAATGACCACGGCTCTCAGATGAACACCTTCGGCAACTCCATCAGCACGCGCTATATGCAGCTTGCCGACATCATCGCCAAGCAGGGCGTTGATATCGACGAGGCTCACAAGCTGCTGATCGCCGACCGTGACGCCTTTGTTGCCGACGAGAACGACGAGCACCCCGAGACCCATCCGTATCAGGACAACTTTGCCGAGACCTTGGGCAAGGACTCTTACGGCGGCGACTACATCATCGACGAGGCCGCCGAGTTCTGGCGCACCGACGGCGACAAGTGGGTCGACGCCGATCCGCAGGAGCGCATGGAGAGCTTCCGTGAGCGCGGCTACGTGAAGATGGTCGACAACATGCGCGACCTCTGCCACGCCGTCAACTGCGACTTTGACCGTTGGTACTCCGAGCGCTCGCTGTATGTGAAGGACACCGAGGGCGAGACCGCCGGCACCTCCGCCGTCGACCGCGCTTTTGAGAAGCTCGACAAGATGGGCTACCTCTACACCAAGGACGGCGCCCTGTGGTTCCGCTCCACCGATCTGGGCGACGACAAGGACCGCGTCCTGATCAAGTCCGACGGCGAGTACACCTACTTCGCCTCCGACGTCGCCTATCACTGGGATAAGTTCCAGCGCGTCGATCACGTCATCGACATCTGGGGCGCCGACCACCACGGTTACATCGAGCGCGTCCGCTGCGTCTGCGACGCTCTGGGTTACCCCGGCAAGTTCGAGGTTCTACTGGGCCAGCTCGTCAACCTGCTGCGTAACGGCAAGCCCGTCCGTATGTCCAAGCGCAAGGGCACCATGGTGACCCTGCAGGAGCTCGTCGACGAGGTCGGCTCCGATGCCGCTCGCTACACGCTCATCTCCAAGAGCTCCAACCAGATGGTCGACTTCGACATTGAGGCCGTTAAGAAGCGCGACAACTCCAACCCGGTCTATTACGTGCAGTACGCTCACGCTCGCGTCTGCTCCATCCTGCGCCGTGCCGCTGACGTAACGCCTGAGCAGGCCGACGAGATGGGCATGAAGGCCGTTGCCGCCAAGGCCATCGGTGAGAACGTCGATTACTCGCTGCTGACCGACCCGACCGAGCTCGCCCTTTCGCGCAAGCTTAACGAGCTTACCGACCTGATCGCCAGCTGCGCTCGCGACCGCGCTCCGTTCCGTCTGACGCACTTTGCCGAGGAGCTCGCCGGTGACTTCCACAGCTTCTACGCTGCCTGCCAGGTGCTGCCGAGCGAGGGCCGTCCCGTCGGCCCCGAGCTTTCGCGTGCCCGTCTGGCCGCTTGCGATGCCGTCCGCGTGACGCTCGCCCTGGTGCTCACCCTCGTTGGCGTTTCCGCGCCCGAGCAGATGTAACCTGCGGGTCATTTGACCGTGTAGGTTTGGTTTAACAGAGCCCTATAAGCCCGATCTCCTACGGAGGTCGGGCTTTTTTCGCAAACGCCGACGTATTGATGAATTTGGAACTGCTGGAAATACGAAACCATGCCGGTTTACTACGATGAATTGAGGAATTCTAACCACGCCGGCTTTTTGCTAAAAAGTGCAAGGCATCTACCTGCGGTTTTAGTTCAACAAGTTTCGGAGTGGTCGTGGTTGAGCGATTCATCGTAGTAAACCGCCATAGTTTTGGCGGAGGCAGTCAGATTTGTGGGTGGCAAACAAAGAGTGTCCCTTTTGACTAGTCGTTTAAGAACGTCCCCAATGACTAAGTTGCAGGTGGCGGCGGTTGTGTTACACTAACGCTGCGTAGTTGACGCAATCATCTCGATACAGATCAATGATGTCCGTCGTTTTAAACGGAACTAGACTGTTTAGCCGCCCTGAAGGTTTATGCAGGGAGCATGTGATCACAGGGCTTGAAAAGAAAGTTGAGCAAACACTGTGTCTGATCAACAGCAAGAAAACGAAATAACGACGACGCAGGCCGCTCCCGCTGCACCGGTTGCGTCGGACCAGGTCGCGGCGCCCGCGCAAGCCTCGGCTCCTGAGACGCCTAAGGCTGCTTCGACGCCTATGCCTGTAGCGGCTGAGAAGGCCGTGCCTGCAACTGGTGAGGAGGCTGCTCCGGCAAAGCCCAAGCGCATGCGCCGCACGGCCAAGCCTGCCGCTGACGGCGAGGAGGTCACCAAGCCAAAGCGCCGTACCACGCGCACGACGCGCGCCAAGCTCACCGTTGCAGCTGACTCCTCGGCGCCGATTTCCGATGAGGTCGCGCAGGCACGTGCGTTGGCGCAGATTAGCGAGGCTCAGGTGGTGCGCGCCCGCCGTCGTGCTGCCGAGCGCGAGGCCGCGGCTCTGACCGAGCTTGCAGCTCCGTCTGTGCCCGAGACGCCTGCCGCCACCGAGACTCCTGTCGCCGACCAGCCGACCGAGAAGCCGGTACTGCGCACACGCCGTCGCACGGCTGCTAAGGCCGAGCAGGTTGCTGAACAGGTAACCCCCGAGCTCACTGAGGCTTCGGTCCGTTCCGCGGCAGGGGAGGGCACATCGCCTGTTGAGCCCGCTGCGCCTGTCGAGGCCAGCGAAGTTCCCGTTGTCGATCCGGCTTTGCGCCCGCACCGTCGCGGTCGCAAGCCCAAGGCCTTTGTCGAGGCCGAGAAGGCCGCAGCCGCAGCCGCCGCCGCTCGGGATGCTGCGGCGACCGCCAAGTCCTCAACTGCTGCCGATGAACCCGTCCAGGATGCTACGACTTCCGAGGCCGTTTCTGCCGATGCCGAGCCCGCCGACGTCCGTCCCGGTCGCAGCCGTCGCACTGCTGCTAAGCGCACGTCCAAGGCTAAGGCTGCCAAGAAGGGTGCGTCCGAGGATTCCGCCGAGACGACCGCCGATGCATCGACTGATGCCGTCGAGCCCCAGGACGTCGAACAGCCTGCATTCGAGAAGCCCAAGCGCGGTCGCAAGAAGTCCGTTAAGGCCAAGGCCGCCGAGCAGCATGCTGATGTCGAAGCGCAGGTCGATTCCGGCGCCGAGGCCAATGACGCCGCTGCGGCCAATGTTGACACCACCGCAACCGATGGTGCCGCCCCCGCCGAGGGCGAAGACGGCGCTCGCCCCAACCGTCGCCAGCACAAGCGCAACGAGGAGCGCAACGAGCGCAAGGACGAGCGCAACAACGACCGTCGCAACCGCCAGCGCGATCGCAAGCAACGCAACAAGGAGCGTAATGCCGCTCCCACCGAGCCCACGCTTTCGCGCGAGGAGCTCGCTGCCATGAAGGTCGCTGAGCTGCGCGAGAAGGCTAAGGAGTTCGAGATCGAGACGACCGGCAAGAAGAAGGCCGAGCTCGTCGAGGAAATCTACGTCACCGCTGCGAAGGCCGAGGGCTTCCGCGACATCAAGGGCATTCTGCAGATTCGCCCGGACAGCTCCGGCATCATCCACGCCCATGGCTACATGAAGTCCAACGACGACGCCTTCGTGCCCGCCTACCTCATCCGCTCCGCGCGCCTGCGCACGGGCGACGTCATCGAGGGCTCGCTGCGTCCTTCGCGCGGCGGCGACAAGCGCGCCGGCCTCGCCAAAATCACGACCGTCAACGGTCTGGACCCCGAGCAGATTCGCAACCGTCCCAAGTTCGGCGACCTCACCCCGGTCTATCCCAACGAGCCGCTGCGCATGGAGCACGGCAAGGATTCCATCACCGGTCGCGCCATCGACATCGTGTCGCCGATTGGCAAGGGCCAGCGCGGCCTGATCGTGTCCCCGCCCAAGGCCGGCAAGACCACGATCCTCAAGAAGATCTGCCAGTCTATCTCGATTAACAACCCCGAGGTGCACCTCATCTGCCTGCTCGTCGACGAGCGCCCCGAAGAGGTCACCGATATGCAGCGTTCCATCAAGGGTGAGGTTGTGGCGTCGACCTTCGATATGCCTGCCGACAACCACACCCGCGTGGCAGAGCTCGTCATCGAGCGCGCCAAGCGCATCGTGGAGCTGGGTGGCGATGTTGTGGTGGTGCTCGACTCCATCACGCGTCTTGCCCGTGCCTACAACTTGGCGGCGCCCGCCTCAGGCCGCATCCTTTCGGGCGGCGTCGATTCGGCGGCCCTGTATCCGCCCAAGCGCTTCCTAGGCGCAGCCCGCAATATCGAGAACGGTGGCTCGCTCACCATCCTGGCCTCTGCCCTCATCGACACCGGTTCCAAGATGGACGAGGTCATCTTTGAGGAGTTCAAGGGCACCGGCAACATGGAGCTTAAGCTCGACCGCGACCTGGCCGACCGCCGCATCTTCCCGGCTATCGACCCCGTTGCCTCCGGTACGCGTAACGAGGATCTGTTGGTCGACGAGCAGATGCGTCCGTTTGTCTTTGGTCTGCGTCGCATTCTTGCCGGCATGAACAACACCGAGCGCGCGGCCGCATCGTTTATCAAGGGTCTTAAGGGCACCAACACCAACCAGGAGTTCCTGGTGCGTTCGGCCAAAAAACACAGCGACTACGAGCAGACGTTCTAGGTTGTCATCCACACGCAGCGATAGTCATCAATGCGATAAAGGGTCGGGGCTTTGAGCCTCGGCCCTTTTCTATAGCGCCGCTCCGCGCTTATTTTTGACCGTAAGACCGACGAGCAGCAGGTTTCCCGTTTCAATCCGACATCGTCGCTTGCAATCGGCAGGGCGGTTTCGCATAATAGCTTTTAAGCTTCGCGACGGAAAACGCAGATGAAACGAACCATATACCGTTGCTTTGGGGCATAGCCCCGCTTCATCTTCTCTCGCGCAGCCAACTGAATGATGCGATTTGGGTGCTGGAAGATGGGGAGAGCTCATGGCTTCTTCTGATGCAACACAACGAGCAGTCCTTGCCGGACTTTCGTGCGGGATCGGCCTTGCCGCTCCCGTGGTTATGTATGCCGCGACGCTGCCGTTTTCGTCGGTGAACGAGACGGTCGTGGCGGGTGCGGTTCCCTTCGCCGTGGGCGCGGTGGCGGGCGTGGGTATCTATGCCGCCTCGCTGGGTATCTCCGAGTATCGTGCGCAGCGTGAAGAGCGTCTGTTCCAGCCCGATGCCATGGGCGGTGCCGCCAATCTCAATCAGCATCAAAGCGAGTTCAAGACCGCCTCGATTCCAGCTCAGCAGCAGGATGCGACTCCATACGCTGCGGCTTCTGCTTTTCAGGCTCAGTCGGAGCAGTCTACCTCGGCATTCCTTTCCGGCCTGACTGGTGCGTTCCAACGCCGTCATGCCGACGATGGTGTCCCTACCATCGCTCGAGCCGCAGATGCTATGGACGAGGCCGAGGCTTGGTCCATGATCGACAGCATGCTCGACGACGATTCGCCGGTTAGCTGCGACCCTGCGCGCTCGCGCGACGTCTATCAAGTCGCCATCGACGAGCTCACCAACGGCGGGCAGACCGGCTCCTTCAATCGCGATGACATCGCCGCTGCGGCACGCGCCGTGTCGGGCTCCCAGGCCGCCCCTGCGGGCAGCACGGCGGCTTTCGTGGCACTCGTTGCCAACGCGGCAGCCAATAACGCCTGCAGCGCTACCTCGGCGGACGCGAACGCTTCTGCCGACAATTCGTACGTTGATGAAGCCATGGCCGCGGACGAGGAGGCCGTTGCCGCCCGCCGCGCCGCCGAAAGCTCGCTTTGGGGCGCTCCTGCCCGGCAGCAGGCGGCCGAGGCTGCGCCGTACAACGCAAACCTCGCCAGCATGCCTATCATCTCCGGTGTCGCGGACATCGATCTCGATGACCTCGATGAGCCTGCAGCCATCACCGCAACGATTGATGCCCAAGATCGCATCGACACCGGCGACCTTCCGGATGCCTCGCTTGAGGTTGATGTCCCCATGGCCGATTACTCGGGCCACGAGGACATGTGGGCCGCCGCCACCGCGATTCTGGATGAGATTGACGAGCCTGCTCCTGTTGCAGCTCCCGCTCCCGTCGCTGCCCCTCAGCCTGCTGCCCCCGCCTATGTCGGCCGTCACAGCGCTGTGTTCCCTGAGGATACTGCCCGCATCTCGCGCGAGAGCATCGAGCGAGCCGAGGCTATTGCCGCCGGCATTATGGAAAATCGTCGTCACGAGCGCGTCAATCAGATCCTCGAGGAAGAGATCGAGCGCCTGCAGTCCTCAACCGCCAAGCGTACGGGCCGTGCCTATCTGAGCGTTATCGAGGGCGGTACCGCCAGCTTCGCGCCGCTCCGCGCGGAGGCATAACTTCTGCATGGTTAAGATCAATCGAAAATGGGCGGTCGTGACCTGCCTGATGGCGCTCTTGATCTGGGGCAATTCGCTGGTTCCCGGCTCGGGGTCGGGCTCGCTGAGCCTAACGGTCATGGAAGCTATCCGCGATTTCCTGCACGGCGTGGGACTTCCATATGCATGGGTGACCAACTTTGTTGTTCGCAAGTGCGCGCATTTTACCGAGTATATGGTGCTCGGCATCCTGGCAACGCATGCCTTTGATTATGAGGGACGGCGCACCTTTGACGTGCTGCTGCCCACGGCGGTGTTCCTGCTGCTGATTCCCTCGATCGACGAGACGATTCAGCTCTTTGTACCGGGACGCGCCGGCATGATCACCGATGTGATGATCGACTGCTGTGGAGCGGCAACGGGCGTTGTGCTCCGATATCTCTTACGGCCGCTGATGCGCGCCAAAAAAGCCGCCTAGGACGTATTGTTTGGTCCTAGGCGGCCTTTTTTATTTGAGAGCTTATATGAGGCGTGGTGGCGTCGTTCCGTAGGTCGGATTTGCCGGGCGCGCCACGTCCTGTGGGTGCGTCTGCTACTGAAGCGCCTGTGCGCCCAGGGCCAGGCAGCCCATAATGCCCTGCTTGCCCTCGAGGCTGTTGTTGACGATGTAGCTATCGATGTCGGCCATCTCGGGCGTGACGATGTAGCCGTTGAGCATCTCGGCGCACTTCTTGCGTGCGAGCGGCACGATGGGGGTGTGGTCGGCCACGCCGCCACCGATGACGATCTTCTGCGGTGCGTAGCACAGGATGTAGGTCATGAGCGCCTGCGCCAGATAGCCGGCGAGCAGGTCCATGGCCTCCGGGTCATCGGCCATCTCTCCGGCGCTCTTGCCACCCCAGCGCTTTTTAACGCCGGGGCCAGCGATGAGGCCCTCGAGGCAGTTGTCGTGGAAGGGGCAGCCGCTGTGCTCGCCAATGGTGTCGCGCGGGTCGCGCGTGACCAGGATGTGACCGGCCTCGGGGTGCATTTAGTGCCGGGCCGTCCTTACCCGCGCGGTTTGATTTTATCACGCAGAGACTTGAGGTTCTCCAGCGCCGCGTTAAGCGTCTCGTCTCGCTTGGCAAAGTGGAAGCGGATGAGGTGGTTGACGGGCTCGCGGAAGAAGCTGGAGCCCGGAACGGAGCCCACGCCCACCTTGGAGGCCAGATCCTCGCAGAAGTCGAGGTCGCTGTCATAGCCAAACTCAGAGATGTCCATCATCACGTAGTACGCGCCCTGCGGCACGTTGTGCGTGAGGCCGATGCTGTCGAGTCCCTGACAGAACACGTCGCGCTTGGCGGTGTAGAGGTCGAGGACCTCCTGGTAATAACTGTCGTCGAAATTGAGGGCAGTGACGACGGCTTCCTGCAGGGGCGCGGCGGCGCCGACGGTGAGGAAGTCGTGGACCTTTTTGATACGCTCGGTGATCTGGGCTGGGGCAATGGTGTAGCCCAGGCGCCAGCCGGTGATGGAGTACGTCTTAGACAGCGAGCTGCAGCTGATGGTTCGCTCGAACATGCCGGGCAGCGTGGCCATATAGACGTGCTCGTGGGGAGCGTAGACGATGTGCTCGTACACCTCGTCGGTGATGCAGTAGGCGTCGTACTTCTTGCACAGGTCGGCAATAAAAGTGAGCTCCTCGCGCGTAAAGACCTTGCCACAGGGGTTGGACGGGTTGCATAGGACGATCGCCTTGGGATCGTTGTCGCGGAAGGCCGCCTCGAGGACCTCACGGTCGAAGTCAAAGGTGGGCGGGTTGAGCGGCACATAGATGGGCTCGGCGCCCGAGAGAATGGTGTCAGCGCCGTAGTTCTCGTAGAACGGCGAGAAAATGACGACCTTGTCGCCGGGGTTCGTGACCGTCATCATGGCGGCCATCATGGCCTCGGTGGAGCCGCAGGTGACTACAATATTCTCGTTGGGGTTGATCGGCATGCCCATAAAGTGCTCCTGCTTGGCGGCAAGCGCCTCGCGCATGGCCTGAGAGCCCCAGGTGATGGAGTACTGGTGGTAGAGCGGCTTGGGATCGGTGGCGATGGTGCTGAGGCTATCGAGCAGCTGCGCCGGGGGATCAAAGTCGGGGAAGCCCTGTGACAGGTTGACGGCGCCATACTTGTTGGAGATGCGCGTCATGCGACGGATGACGGAATCGGTAAACGTTGCCGTGCGGTTGGAGAGTTCTTTCATGCCGGTCCTTTCGAGCATTTGCAGTGGGGCAAGTTTACTCCTATGAAACCGGTGGGAAATGCTCGAAATGGTCTCGAAAAACTCTTTTCAAAATTCTTGAAAATTGGGGCTTGCATCGCGTGGCGTTCCTTGCAATAATAGTCGAGCGCGAAGCGCACAGGACACGGTGGGTGTAGCTCAGTTGGCTAGAGCGACGGGTTGTGGTCCCGTAGGTCGAGGGTTCGAGTCCCTTTACCCACCCCAGTTCTTGCTTCGTGTTGATATCGGGTCGTTAGCTCAGTTGGTAGAGCAGGGGACTCTTAATCCCAAGGTCCAGGGTTCGACCCCCTGACGGCCCACCACACGATATCTCCTCTAAAGTCCGCTACGACAGACTTTAGTTTTGGGTCGTTAGCTCAGTTGGTAGAGCAGGGGACTCTTAATCCCAAGGTCCAGGGTT